>NZ_PDUD01000021.1 GCF_002646595.1 Flavilitoribacter nigricans DSM 23189 = NBRC 102662 | reverse complement strand
GCCGGCCACCCGCCAATCGACATGATTTAGGTAAAATACCTGGTATTTGCGTTCTGGATAGCAGATTTCTTTTATCATTTCACCCAGTCAACTCATTCTTATTTAATGCGATTGCCCTAACGGAGGCCACCCAATACACCTACCAAAAGCGGACAATTTCTATCTTTGCCCCGTGAAAAAATTACCTGTCCCATCGGCTCGTTTGGTCGGTCTGCTTACCGTCCTATTGTTGATCCCGGCCCTGTTGATCAACCTGGGCCTGCTGGCCTTTATCGACGATGAGGGGATCCGATCTCTGGTTGCCCTGGAGATGAAACTGTCGGGCAACTACATCACGCCGACCCTGCACGGCATTTACTACTATAACAAACCGCCGCTATACAACTGGCTGCTACTGATCTCTTTTGAGCTCTTCGGTTCTTTTAACGAATGGTCCGCCCGGATCCCGACCGTAGTCTGCCTGCTGGGTTACGGTGCTACGATCTTTTACTTTTTCCGGAAACACTATTCGGACCGGGTAGCTTTCATCAACGCCCTGGTGTTTATTACCTGCGGCCGGGTCTTGTTCTGGGATTCCATGCTGGCACTCATCGACACCGGTTTTTCCTGGGTGATGTTCGGTCTGTTCATGGTCATTTACCACGAATTTGCCAAGGAGCGTTTTCTGCGCTTATTCGGCCTGGCCTATTTTCTGACGGCAGTGGGTTTTCTACTGAAGGGGCTTCCCGCCATTGTTTTCCTGGGGATCAGCCTGCTGGTTTACTTTGTCTACCGCGGGCGTTTCCGCAAGTTATTTTCCTGGCAACACCTGGTAGGCATGCTGATCTTTGGGGTACTGGTTGGCGGTTATTACCTCATCTACCACCAGCATAATTCCCTGGAGCGGGTTTTCACGACTTTGGTGTCCGAATCCAGCAAACGGACCGTGGTGCGTTTCGGTTGGAAGGAAACCATGGTCCATCTCCTCTCTTTTCCATTTGAAATGATCTATCACTTCTTACCCTGGACGGTGCTGGCCATTTATCTGATCCGGAAAGACGTGGTTCAGCTCATCCGCCGGGATAGTTTTATCACCTTCAATGCGCTGCTGTTCCTGGCAAATATTCTGCCGTACTGGAGTTCTCCGGAAGTGTACCCACGCTATCTGCTGATGCTGGCTCCGCTGATCTTTTCGGTTTTCATTTATCTGCACGGTATCCACCGATCGGAAAACAGCTGGCAGTACCGGGCGGTGAACGGGCTTTTTCTATTCATTTGTCCGGTCATTGCCCTCGCGGCGCTGGCCCCGCTGTTCCTGGAGTCTACCGCCGGGCTCTCGTGGTTATACGTACGGACGCTGTTGCCGGCATTCTGTCTGGGACTCTGCGCGTATTACTTTTTTCGGGATAAACCGAAGCGCTTACTCTGGCTGATCCTGTTTCTCGTTATCCTCCGGATCGATTTCGATCAGTTTGTCCTCCCGGACCGCAACCGCAACGATTTCGGGGATGCAGTGCGCCAGTCGGCCATCGATACGGGCCGCCGGTACGCCGATCAGCCTTTTTACATCTACGAACACAGCGAAACCCAGCCGGCGACGTCTTTTTACCTGACCAACGCCCGGCAGGGTATCATTCAGCGATTGTATCCGGATTCCCTGGCCACCGGCACTTACATTTTCGATCCGCGGACCTACGGGGATAGTTTATACCAAAAGGTCGATGAACTCAAGGTCCGGCACGGAGAACTGAAATACTATGATGTCGGGATCCCCCGCTAAGTATCCCCTTCACCCGATAAAATTGGGACTTTACGAATCAATGTAGGAAAGCTTACGTATTACTGATTGGGTTTGCACAGGTCCGTGGCAGTTGCGCAACCTTTCCGAAGGCTGATCGGATCTTATTTTTTATTTCCAAAAAAAGGGTCCCGGACCACACCTTTCCCGGTGTATCTTTGTTCCTGTGTCTGAACCGCCTTCCCGGGGGTTCAATCCCCCCACTGCCACCCCCAGCTAAGCAGTAGAAAATTTTACCTTTGCAACAACACTATACTTAACACCGTGATGCAACCAAAAATATCGGTCGTAGTTACCGTCTATAACGAAGAGGAAAACATCCAGCCGCTGGTAACCGCAATAACCGAGGCCCTGGAAGATATTCCGTACGAGATCGTCTATGTGGATGACGGTTCTACGGATCAAACTGTCAAAGTACTCCGAAGCATTGATCACCCCCATTTACGGGTTGTCGAATTAATGAAAAACTACGGACAGAGCCCGGCGCTCATGGCCGGTATCGACCATGCCAAGGGGGAATACATCGCCACCATGGACGGTGACCTTCAGAACGATCCCTCAGACATTCCGGCCATGCTCAAAATAGCGGAAGAAGGAGGCTGGGATATGGTAGCCGGTGAACGGGTCAACCGCCAGGACGGAATGGTCCTGCGCAAGATCCCCAGTAAGATCGCCAACTACATCATCCGGACCTCCTCCGGCGTTCATCTCAAGGACTACGGCTGTGCCCTTAAGGTATTCAAGGCGAATATTGCCAAAGATCTGGGGCTGTACGGTGAATTGCACCGTTTCATCCCCGTGCTGGCGCATCTGGAAGGGGCCCGGATCACCCAGGTACCGGTGAAACACCACGCCCGCAAGTTCGGCGTTTCCAAATACGGCCTGGGCCGTACCTTCAAGGTAATGAGCGATCTGCTGCTGATGCTGTTCTTCAAGCGCTACATGCAGAAACCCATGCACCTGTTCGGCAACCTGGGCGTGATCCTGTTCGGCGTCGGTCTGCTGATCAATTTCTATCTGCTCATTCTGAAAATACTGGGTAATGATATCTGGGGAAAACCCCTGATGATCCTCGGACTCATGGCGATCATTGCCGGCGTGCAGTTTATTACCATCGGCATCGTGATCGAGATCCAGATGCGTACCTATTTTGAATCCCAGCACAAACGGCCCTACAAAGTCCGGACCCTGAGCTAAAACTACTACGGATCGGATTTTCCACTTCGTATTTTGGTCAGGCGCGTCGGAGCAGCCGGACCAGGCCGAAGTCTATGCCGGTAAGCTTGAGCATTTCTGGCAATTGTTGATAACTGAACATTGAATACTGTTTGCCCTTGATTGGAGCGATCTGCTAATCACTCTTCCACGGTCACTTCCCGCTGCCCGGTATAGTATTCGATAGCGGCGGTTAGCTCCAGATTAGGGTGGGATTCGGCGCGTTGTTGCTTCTTGACGAGGTACAATTGTCCGGGACCGGTGGTGAGTCCCTGTAATTTTTCCGGTGGAATGGTAATCTCAATATCACTGCTGGGGCCTTCCACCACTACCGCTCTGGCCTGCTGAGCTTCGTCCGTAAACATAAAGACCAGGCTTTCTTCCTGACTCATAATGCCGCCGTTGATCACAAAAGTAGCGCCTTCGCTTTTGCTGATCTTTCCCTTGACGAAAAAATCCCGCACCGGCGTCATCTTGATCTCGTACTGCAGGTAGCGACCGTCCGTATTGCGAAAGCGAAACGCCAGACCTTCTTCGTAAGCTTCCTTAAAGGTCTCTGCGTAGCGGATCTGATCTCCCGGCAGGCGCCTGGCCTCCATTTTACGATTCTCAAAACTGACGATCCCGCTTAGTTCCAGCGGGTCCTGTACATCCCAGCTTACGCCTTCCCAAAAGCTGGCCTGCCCGCGCATCTGCTGCTCCGGGGCCAGATAGCGGATAAAGAAGTCGGCAAAGATCTTCGTACGGCCGGGCAATGACTCGGTACTTTCCGTTTCCCGGCAGGCAGGAAGGATGAATAACAGGCATAGGGCGAGATACGGCCAGAAGCCATAAGTATGTTGTTGATAGGTTTGCATAGAATTGATTCAAATTCCACATTATCAATTGCCTGTCGGCCCTGCTTACCTTCCGGAAATATGATTGAGATTTACCGGGCCGGAAGGAGTAGCAGATCAGGAACAGAAGCGGCTAATGACTGACGATTGACAACTATTTTGCGCCACAAACTTGCAAAATATTTCGGTTTATGTAAATTTGTGGAAGCATAAAACACCTCTTCTTCGTTATCAGATAGTGATATTTGCGGCAAAACTGCCGTAGCAACCGTCCTTTCTCACTAGCAATACTGCCCTTAAGGCGAATTAATTGAGATTACTACCAGCATAACTGATTTGTTTCAATTGTCTTTAGATTATTATGTATTAGCTTTGTGTCTATCATCAGACAAGGCCAAATTTTGACTTTTGAAAAGCCTTTATCTTTTTATAACATTGTAGACTGGTTAGAGGTGTTAGAAGCCGTTTAAATGGGATATTTTAGATTTAAACCGCTTCTTCAACCAGCACCCCACGTACCTGAAAACCGATAATCAATCGTTTATGATCCGATCTTTACTCTTGTTCTGCGTCGTGTTCTTTTCCTTTAGCCTGATCAGTAGCGCGCAGACGTCTCTGGCCGGAAAGATCACCGACGAGGAGACCGGCGAAGCCATGCTGTTCACAACGGTAGCCATCTATAAGAGCGGTGTGCTCATTGCCGGTACCGAAACCGATTTTGACGGTAATTACAGTTTTTCCAATATCGATCCCGGCACCTACGATGTAGAAGCCAGTCTGGTGGGCTACCAGACGATACGCACCACAGATGTAAAAGTACTGGCGGGCCGGTCCAATAAACTGGACCTTCAGCTGGGCGAAGGGGTCACCCTCGACATCGGCGTGGAAGTAAAAGCTTACCGCAATCCGCTGATCGAGCAGGACAACACCACTTCGGGTGCCGTCATCACCAGTGACCAGATCAGTAAACTGCCCACCCGGAATATCAACGCACTTGCGGCCACTTCGGCCGGGGTAGCGACCACCGACGAAGGCAGTACGCCTACCGTGCGGGGGTCCCGCTCCAATGCGACCAACTATTACGTGGACGGTATCCGCGTTCTGGGAAGTTTGATCCCGGAATCGGAGATCGAGCAAATGCAGGTGATCACCGGCGGTGTGGAAGCCCAGTACGGTGACGTGACCGGTGGGATCATATCCATCACTTCCAAAGGTCCTTCCAATCAGTTTTCGGGTGGTATCGAAGCGGAAACATCCCGCTTCCTGGATCCCTACAATAACAATCTGGTAGGCTTCAACTTCAGCGGTCCCATTCTCCGGAACGGCGACGGTGCTTCAATTCTCGGGTTCCGGCTTTCCGGCCGGTATACGTACCGGGAAGACGACAACCCTCCGGGCATCGATGTGTACCGGGTATCGGACGAAAGGCTGGCCGAACTGGAAGCCAATCCGGTGATCCAGATCACGGACGACCAGGGACGGACCGGTATCTTTACGAATGCGGACTTCACCAGTGCCGATCAGGTGGAGGCCAGAGAAGCGAATCCCTACGAGGCCAGCAACAGCCTCAACCTGAACGCCAAGATCGACGCACGCCTGAGTAATGCCATTGATATCTCGTTGACCGGCACCTATCTGGATTCCAAGAACCAGTTCACCCCCGGTGGCTGGCGCGTTTACAATAGCCATAATAACCCGTTTTCTTACGGAACGACCTATCGCGGAAATTTCCGTATCCGCCACCGCCTCGGCAATTCCGGCGGCAACAACACGGGTGAGCGCCGGGCTTCTTCTATCCAGAACGCTTCCTATACCCTGCAGGCGAGTTACGAAAAGACCAGCAGCGAGGTATACGACCCCCGGCACGGAAAAAATTATTTTAATTACGGCTATATCGGAAAATTTGATTTCGATTACGTTCCTATTTTCGACGTGGTCGCCGATACCAGTATCAACGGCTTCGTGGGCAATCACGTTGGATACCGGCCGATCCTTCGGAGTTACGAACCCATGGGAGCGAACAACGTGCTGGCCAACTACAATAACGTCCTGCCGTTCACCAGCGGCGATGCCATCAATGGCGCGCTGGGAGATTACGGTCTGATCACCGATAATGTAGCCGCGGTTTTCCTGGATGATTTTTACGCCGTCAACGGCCGGGCCGATGCGCTATACGGTTCTTCCTGGAATTTCCACACCAATGTCGGACAGGTCTATAACCTGATCCAGGAAGGTGGCAGCGATATTTACACTTTCAGCGGCAACGCGAACTTCGACTTCCTGCCGGGCGGTTCGGAAAAAGGCCGTCACAATATCCAATTGGGGGTTTGGTACGAACAGCGGATCAGCCGCAGCTACACGGTAGCACCATTTAACCTCTGGACCATCGCCCGTCAGCAGGCCAATATTCACATTCAGGGTATCGACGTGGAAAATGCGGATTCCATCGGTGTTTTCGACCTGCCGGGTGTGGGACCTACTCCGCTGCTGGAGCTCACCCTTAATCCGGACGCCGAGCAGGTATTCTACCAGCGGCTGCGGGAATCGCTGGGTGGTATTCCTCTGAACCAATACATCAACGTAGATGCCTTGTCTCCGGATCAACTGAGTCTTGATATGTTCTCCGCCAAGGAATTGAACGACCAGGGCGTACTCAGCTATTTCGGTTACGATTACCTGGGCAATCCCTACGACGGTACTTTCGAAGATTTCTTCCGGACCAATCCGGTAACCGGCATTCGCGACTTTTCGGTGGCTCCCAACCGTCCGATCTATTCGGCTGCCTACATTCAGGATAAATTCACGTTTAAAGATATCATCTTCCGGGTCGGCCTGCGGGTAGACCGTTACGATGCGAATACCAAGGTCCCTAAAGACCTGTACTCGCTCTATGAGATCATGGGTGCGGACCAGTTCCACGCTGATTTCGGCGGTGAACGCCCCGGTAATATCGGCGACGATTACAAAGTGTATCTGGCCGCGCAGAACTACGACCGGCCGGTGGTACAGGCTTACCGGGACGGCGACAACTGGTACGAAGCCGACGGTACGCCGCGCAACGGTCCCAACCAGATCGAGGGCATCCGGAGCGGATTGGTGTTCCCAATGTACCAGGACGAGCGGGTCCGTGACAATGAGAACTTCATCAAGAGCCCGGATTTTGATCCGGCGGTATCCTTTGAGGATTACGAGGTGCAGTTTAACTACATGCCGCGTCTGGCATTCTCTTTCCCGATCTCCGCCGATGCGAACTTCTTCGCCCACTACGATATTCTGGTGCAGCGGCCGCCGTCCAATACGCTGGCGACACCGCTCAACTATTTCTATTTCTTCGAAGGCGGTAGTTCCGTTCGGAACAATCCCCGTCTGAGACCGGAGCGCACCATCGATTACGAGGTGGGTTTCCAGCAACGTCTGAGCAATTCCTCCGCACTGAAGATCAGTGCCTATTATAAAGAAATGCGGGATATGATCCAGTCCCGGGTCATCTTTCCCGTTCCCGTCATCGGCGAATACACTACTTACGGCAATATTGACTTCGGTACCGTAAAGGGTTTCTCTTTTGCCTACGACCTGCGCCGCACCGGCAACATCTCTCTGCAGGCCAACTATACTCTGCAGCTGGCGGATGGTACTGGTTCGAACGCCAACTCCCAGCGAAGCCTCAACAACCGCGGGGTGATCCGTACTTTGTTCCCACTGACTTTTGACGAAAGGCACCGACTGAACCTGGTCATGGATTACCGCTACGGCACCGGCGCTTTTTACACCGGCCCCAAGATCGGCGGTCTGGATATTCTGGCTAATGCCGGGATCAACTTCCAGGCTACTGCCGTTTCCGGCCGGCCGTATACCGCCACGCAAACGCCACTGGAACTGACCGGTACGGGCCTGACCGGCGCCATCAACGGTGCCCGCAAGCCCTGGACGTTCCTGGTGAGCGCCCGGATCGACAAACAGTTCAGCCTGGGTAACGGGATGGGCATCAACGTTTACCTGCGGGTCAGCAACCTGCTGGATCGCCGGAACGTGATCAATGTCTATTCGGCAACCGGTTCTCCGACCAATGACGGATTCCTGGATTCTACCCGTGGTGCCAGTCAGAAAGCGAATATTTCCAATTCTCTGCGGGAACTGGATGCGTATCTGGCCTCTTACCAGTGGGCTTTGCTTAACCCCGATTTCTATAGCCTGCCCCGCCGATTCAATCTGGGGGCCATCATGAATTTTTAATTAAAAAGGTTTCAGGTATCGGGAGTCCAGCAGCTGGTAGCCAGGCGGGAAAAGCTGAATACCAGCATCTGCCGGCCCCGATGCGCAAAATATTTATCACATCATGCGGAAATTAAGAATTAGCTTACTACTCCTGCTTGGCGTCCTGGCCTTTACGGAAGTAAAAGCTACCATTAACCCCGAACACAACAAGCGCGTGAAAAAGCCACAGGCGACCGAAGAGCTCTCGCTGCGGGAAGCCTGCGACAACGCAGTGGCCCAGATCGACCAGGAGATCAATAATGTGCGGGCCCGTCTGCTTACCGGTGGCGACAGCTGGTGGGATGGCAATGACGGTCGCTACATTGTGCCCAAAGTACCACCCGGTGTACCGGAAGTATCTTCCATTTTTGCCGGAGCAGTCTGGCTGGGAGGGGTTACGCCCGGCGGTTTTAAAGTAGCGGCACAAACTTTCGGCCGGAGTTCGGGCGATTTCGACTTCTGGCCCGGACCGCTCATTTTTGACGGACCGCAGCGAGGTACTACCGGTCGGGACACCTGCGCCCGCTGGGACCGCTTCTTTGTAGTCAGCGGTGAAAATATCAAGATCCACCTGTCCAACTTCCGGACCGCCCAGATCAACGGCGAGGCTTACGATCCCGACGACATCCCGGATGATGTAAAAGGATGGCCCGCTTCCGGCAACCCCTACTTCTTCGATATGCACGGTTTTGACCTGCCGGACGATGCGGCCCGTGGTCTTGCCGGCTATTGGGATGAGAACCAGGACGGTATTTACGACCCGATCGACGGGGATTTCCCGGTGATCGAGATCCGGGGCTGTGCCGAACCGCAATTCCCGGACGAGATGATCTTCTGGATCTACAATGATGCCGGTAACATTCACGCCGAATCGGACGGTCTGCCCATCCGCATGGAAGTGCAGGTGCAGGCTTTTGCGTATAAAACCAACGACGAGGTCAACAGCATGACCTTTCAGCGTTATAAACTTATCAATCGCGCCATTGAGAGTATTAACGATACTTACTTTGCGATGTGGGTTGATCCCGACCTGGGTTGTTTTTCCGATGATTATGTCGGTTGCGACACCACCCGGAGTCTGGCTTATGTCTACAATACGGATGCCGCCGACGGTACTACCGGTACCACTTGTGAAGGCGGCGTGAATACCTACGGTACGGAGATCCCGCTGCTGGGCGTTGACTATTTCCGCGGCCCGCGCGATGAGAATGATAACGAGCTGGGCATGTCTTCCTTTACCTATTATAACAACTCGGGTAGTGACCCGACTCCACTGCCGGGTACAAGTGATCCGCAGACGGTACAGGAATATTACAATTACCTGTCCGGTAAATGGAAGGACGGCAGCCAGTTCACTTTCGGGGACGACGGTTATCAGGACGGTGCACCGATCCGCTATGCCTTCCCCAGTTACCCGAACAACGCGAACGGCTGGTCCATGTGTAGCGCCGGCCTGCCGGTGGGTGACCGCCGGACCGTACAGGCTTCCGGACCGTTCATTCTGCAACCCGGAGCCGTTAACGAGCTGATCGTCGGCGTAGTTTGGGTACCCAATGCCGTTTATCCCTGCCCGAATATTCGGAAGCTACTCGACGCAGATGATGTGGCGCAGAGTTTATTCGACAACTGTTTCGAACTGACCCGCGGTCCCGATGCTCCTTCCATTGACTGGGTGGAACTCGACCAGGAAGTTATCGCGGTATTCTCCAACGATACCACCGGTATTTCCAACAACCCGTACGAAAGCTATACCGGAAAGGTACTGCGTATCCCGGTAGGTGAAGAGGACAGTCTTTACCGTTTCGAGGGCTATCGCCTGTTCCAGTTGGCCGGTCCGGATGTGTCCCTGGCCGATCGGGATGATCCCGCCAAAGTACGTGAAGTGTATCAGGTCGACCTGCAAAACGGCATCGGCAACGTATTCAACTGGAGCTCTCTGAGTCCGGAAGACGGCCAGACGCCCACAACGACGGAAGTCTACGTACCGGAACTTCAGGTAGAAGCCCAGAACCAGGGCATCCGCCATACTTTCCGCATTACGGAAGACCAGTTTGCCGAAGGGGACCGATCGCTGATCAATCACAAGAAATACTATTTTGTTGCGGTGGCTTACGCCCACAACGAATACGATCCGTTCAATCCCAATACGGGCATCGGACAACGCGAACCCTACCTGGAAGGGGACGGCAACATCGGTGACGGAGAAAACCCATACTATGTGGTGCTCCCGCGTCCGGTGGTCAATAAGAACCTCAACGCCCAGTATGGGGAGGGCCTGATCATCAGCCGTGCCGACGGCGAGGGTAACGGCGGGAATTTCCTGGATATCACCAATGAGACCAGAGACCGCATTGAAGCCGATATCCGCGGCGAAAGCGCTTTCGACGGAATCGTTACCTACCGCGCGGGAGAAGGGCCGGTTGACGTGAAGATCTATAACCCGCTGGAAGTGACCAACGGCGAATTCGAACTGGCCTTTGTCGATCCCAACATGAATAATGACAACCTGGATATGCCGACTACCTGGGTACTGCGCAACCTGACGGATCCCTCGCAACCGGATGTCGTCTCCGAAGGCACAATTGCGCAACTCAACGAACAGATCGTTGCCCGTTACGGATTTTCCATTACGGTAGGCCAGGTGCCCGATGTAGGTACCACTCCCACCGGGACCAACGGAGCTATCGGTTACGAAGAAGAATACCGCAATCAGGTGGATCCCTGGTTTTTCGGTATCCCCGATAATACGCGCCTCGGACTGGCAGAAATCGCCTTCCTCGACAATACGATGTACGACTTTATTCCTACGGGATTGGGTGAAAAGTATAATGAGCTTGATCCCTTCCGCCGGCTGACCCAGATGGGCCCCGGCTACTTTATGCCTTACTACCTGACCGACTGGGAACGTAAAAACGAGCAGGATCCGCCGTATCTGACGCCGGCCTGGACGGAAGGCAGCAATGGTCAGGCTATCGTACGCAACCGGATGGAACTTACCGATCTCAACAACGTAGACATCGTCCTGACGGCTAATAAAGACCTCTGGAGTCGCTGCGTTATCGTGGAGACGGCCAACCGCTATTATCCACGACAAGGTTTCATACCGCAGGGTAACGGAGGCCATATGACCTTACGGGATGCGCCATCGGTAAGTAAAGAGGCCAATCCGGATACCGGACTGCCGACACCCGATCCATCCGCACCGACGGAAATAGGCATGGGATGGTTCCCGGGATACGCGATCGATGTGGAGACCGGTCAGCGACTGAACATTTTCTTCGGTGAGAATTCCACTTATGACGGTAGTCTGATCGCGGAGTTCAATAACGGACGGGACATGATGTTCAACCCGTCAAGCACGATTTTCGATATCCCCCCTGATGCCGATTTTCTGGGCATTTACAATTATGTCACCGGTGGGCAGCACTTCATCTACGTGACCAAGACGCCGTACGACGGCTGTGCCAGTTTCGCTCCGCGTATGCGTCCGGGGCCAAACCCTCTGTCGAAAGTAGGTGTACTCAGCGAGATCACCTGGGCGGGTCTGATCCTGCCCCGGCCGGGACGGGAAATGAAATCTTACGCCGACGGGCTGATCCCGGAAGATGTAACGCTCAAGCTGCGGGTCAACAGTCCGTTTTCCGTAGAGCTCGATCCGACAACAATGGCCGGAGATCAGCGTACCGGTACGGGAGCGAACAACTACCATCCCCTCTACCGCTTCAGCGTTGAAAATGCCGAAGCATCCGAGCTGGATCAGGTGGGAGTCGAGCAGGCACTGGATCAGATCAATGTAGTACCGAACCCTTATTACGGATTTTCCGATTACGAACAGGCTTCTTTCGAGAACATCGTGAAGATCACCAACCTGCCCGCCAAGTGCGTGGTCACGATCTTCTCGCTGGATGGTAAATTCATCCGGCAGTACAATCGCGATGAAGGGCCTTCCGATCCGAAAGGATACGGTATCCGTCAGACGCAGATCACCCCCGACCTCGAATGGGACCTGAAAAACAGTAAGGGTATTCCGATCGCGAGTGGGGTCTATCTGATCCACATCAAAGCGGACGGCATCGGTGAACGCACCGTGAAATGGTTTGGTATCAACCGTAAATTTGATCCGACCGGATTGTAAAAGCATCCCCCCGGGCTTTCTTAGTTCCCAGACTTTCTAAGTTTTAAAAACTTAGAAAGTCTGGGAAAGCTAGAAAGTCTTAAGAAAGCCCGGGATTCAAAAAGAACAATATGTCAAAATCATACATTCTAATCCTTGCCCTGGCTTTTACCTGCTTTCACCAAAGCCTCTTTGCGGGAAACCCCGATCGCCAGGGGGAAGCCGGAGCTTATGAACTCCTCATGGTGCCCTACGCCCGCACGGCCGGTCTGCACGCCATGAATACCGCCAGTATTTACGGAGTAGAAGCCATGCGCCTCAATGTGGCCGGTATGGGCCGGATCAACAAAACGGAAGTAGTGCTGGGCCATTCTCTGTATCTGCAGGGTACCGGTATCAGCATGAACGCGCTGGGGCTTTCGCAAAAAGTGGGTAAGAACGGAGCGTTCGGTTTCAGTTTGATGTCCATCGACTTCGGGGAGATCAAAGTTACGACTACCGATCAGCCGGAGGGGACCGGCGTTACCTATTCTCCGAACTTTTTCAACCTCGGTTTCGGTTATTCCCACATCTTCGAAAATAAGATCTCCGTAGGGGTACTCGTTCGACTGGTATCCGAGTCCATCACCGATGTATCGGCCTTCGGCTTTGCGCTGGACGCCGGTGTACAGTATGTGACCGGTCCGGAAGACAACTTCAAATTCGGGATCTCCCTGCGGAATATCGGTTCCCGGATGACCTTTAGCGGAGAAGGCCTTTCCACCTTTACGGATTCGCCGGGTACCAGCGGACACGATATCACGCTGAGCCAGCGCGCGGCCGGTTTTGACCTGCCTTCCGTGCTGAACATCGGCATGTCCTACGATTTTCGTTTCCTGGATATCAATCGCCTGACGCTGCTCGGGAATTTCACTTCCAACTCCTTTTCCAGTGATCAGCTGGGAGCAGGACTGGAATACTCGCTCAACGACCGTTTTATGGTACGGGCCGGATATAAGCACGATCTGGCAACCACCACGGATCCCAACGAGAAGGCCATCTATACCGGCCTAAGTGCGGGCGCTTCCATCCAGGTGCCTCTGAGCAAGGAAAACCGGGACACCAAATTCGGGATCGACTATGCGTACCGGCACACCCGGCTCTGGAGCGGCACCCATAATATCGGGATCCGCATCAGTATCTAGCAGTCATCTTCGGAGCGGGTCATTTCGAGTGTACAACCCCAACCGAAGTACCAGACATGCAAGCTATAGCCTATATGTAAAGGCAAGAAAATAGCGGCTTCCCCTTGATAAATTTGGGGAATCTCCGTATTTTTACCGTTCGAATAAGGCAGGAACGCTTTCTGTATGGAGGCGTTCCTGCCTTTTATTGGATAATCGGCCGGGTGCATCATCCGGCTTTTTAAGTAATTACGATCCGCTTTCCTTCCACACCCCAGAAGCATTCAATCATTAAAAAGCTGGTGTGAAAAACGCTGTTTCGGGCATGTAACCGGACAGTGAAGGAAGCTTTTATCTAAAAAACAAAGAATTATGGCTGGAATTAATTATTTGAGTCAGGAAGGGTACGACAAGTTGAAAGCCGAACTGGATGAACTCAAAACGACGGGACGTTCTGACGTAGCCAAAGCCATTGCCGAAGCAAGAGAAAAAGGAGACCTTTCCGAAAATGCAGAATACGATGCCGCGAAGGAAGCGCAGGGCCTGCTCGAACTCAAGATCAACGATCTGGAGAAGATCATGGCCAGTGCCCGTATTCTGGACCAAAGCACCATCGACACTTCCAAAGTGACCGTATTCACCAAAGTGACCATCAAGAACGTAAAGACCAAAAAAGATATGACCTATCAGCTCGTTTCCGAATCGGAAGCCGACCTGAAGGCCAAAAAAATATCTGTAGGCTCGCCAATGGGTCAGGCCTTGCTCGGCAAGAAAGTCGGAGAGCTAGCTGAAGTTAAGACGCCGAACGGCGGCAGTATTCCTTTTAAAGTTGTAAACATCACCGTATAACATGGCCAGCATCTTTACCAAGATCGTTCAGGGAGAGATCCCCTGTCATAAAATTGCAGAAACAGCAGATTTTCTGGCATTCCTTGATATCCGTCCTTTAGCAGCGGGTCATACCCTCGTGATCCCGAAGGAAGAGATTGATTATGTATTCGATCTGGAAGATGCCCAATTGTCCGCTTTAATGGTCTTCGCTAAAAAAGTAGCGAAGGCCATTGAAGCCGAAGTCACCTGCAAGCGCATCGGCCTGTCCGTCATCGGCCTGGAGGTACCGCACACCCACGTACACCTCGTACCCATCAATCAGATCTCCGATATGACTTTCGGTCGGGAGCCGGTAAAAATGTCCAATGAAGAGATGGCCGCACTGGCCAGTCGGATTGCCGCGAGGCTTTGATCCGGCGATGAGGTGATCCCCACACTCCCACTCCTTTTCCTTACTTTATAAAGCCTGGATTAGTTGGTAAAGGTAAGCGTCACGCCCGATGGCCGGGCGTAGCCATACTTATTGTCGGCTATGATCACAGCCGCCGTTCCAGACGGGGCACCATATCATTTTTCCAACTGGCAAAATCTCCGGCAATGATGTGCTTACGTGCTTCGCCGACCAGCCAGAGGAAAAAGGCCAGGTTGTGCAGGCTCGCGATCTGGGCGCCCAGCAGTTCGCCGCTGTGGATCAGGTGCCGCAGGTATCCCCTGGTGTAAAAGCGACTGCTCGGACAGCTACTGTCCGGATCTACCGGGCTGAAATCATCTTTCCACTTGGCATTCTTGATGTTGATGATCCCCTCGGCGGTATACAGCATGCCGTGACGGGCATTGCGGGTAGGCAGCACACAATCGAACATGTCGATGCCCAGCGCGATGCACTCCAGCAGGTTCACCGGTGTGCCTACGCCCATCAGGTAACGCGGTTTATCTTTCGGCAGAATGGCACACACCATATCCGTGACGCGGTACATTTCCTCCGCGGGTTCGCCCACCGAAAGTCCCCCGATGGCATTTCCGGCCCGGTCAAAAGAAGCAATGGCTTCCGCCGAGGCCCGGCGCAGGTCGTCGTAAGTACTGCCCTGCACGATCGGGAAGAGCGTTTGCCCGTGACCATAGTGCCCCTCGGTATTATCCACATATTCGCAGCAGCGGGCCAGCCAGCGGTGCGTAAGGTCCATGGAGTCCTTGGCGTACTTATAGTCGCAGGGAAAAGGCGGGCATTCGTCGAAAGCCATAATGATATCCGCACCGATCACCCGCTGGATCTCCATCGAGCGTTCCGGGCTGAAGGTATGTTTGGAACCGTCAATATGCGAACGGAAAGTAACCCCTTCCTCCGTGATCTTCCGGCGATCGCTCAGGGAATAGACCTGGTAGCCGCCACTGTCCGTCAATATCGGTCCCTGCCAGCCGTTGAAACCGTGCAGGCCGCCGGCTTTCGCCATCACCTCCATACCCGGACGCAGGTAGAGGTGATAGGTATTGCCCAGGATGATCTGAGCGCCAATATCGTTTTTGAGTTCATACTGGTGTACCCCTTTGACCGTACCGGCGGTACCTACCGGCATAAAGATGGGCGTTTCGATGGGTCCGTGATCCGTCTGGATCAATCCGGCCCGGGCACTGGATGCAGGGTCTGTATGTTGTAAGTCGAAAGTAAACAATGATCTATCCGGCTAAGTTTCCGAGGCTCCGCTTGCGGGTACTGTCCAATCGCAGCAAGACCGCGATCATAATGGTAAATCCCAGCAGAGAGGATCCTCCTTTACTGATGAAAGGCAAGGGAATACCGATGATGGGCATCAGCCCCATGGTCATCCCGATGTTGATAAAAAAGTGTATGAAGAAAATGCCCGCCACGCAGTACGCATAGCTCCGGGCAAAGGTTGTTCGTTGTCGCTCGGCAATAGTAGTGAGGCGGAATAAAAGCACCAGGTACAGCAGAATAACGCTCACGCTGCCCACGAAGCCCTGCTCCTCCCCTACGGTACAAAAAATAAAATCCGTAGTCTGTTGCGGCACATAGTCCAAACGGGTCATGGTGCCCTTAAAAAGGCCCTTCCCGTCCCATCCGCCGGAGCTGATGGCCAGTTTGGACTGGTCCAGATTATACCGCGCCCCGTGCGGGTCGCATTCATCCGGTGTCAGCCACAGTTTGATCCGGGTTTGCTGGTGCGGTTTCAGGACGTTGTTGATGGTGTAATTGGCCGTGAAGGCCACTCCGATCCCCACCACAACGGCCATCGCCAGCAGGCGGAACAAACGTCCCTGCTTTTCCTTGAACCAGGCGTAAAAGCCCAGACCCGCAAACAGGCCCGCAGCACAGTACAGTGCCCACGGCTGATCCGGCATCTGATATTTCCAGTAGCTCAGTGCTCCCAGAATGAGCAAAAGGCTGCCCAGTATCAGGTTCTTATTTTTTTTGTCTTTCAGGTTGTACCCCAGGATCAATACTCCCAGGCCAAGCCAGACCATACCGATATTCAGGGTTGGAAACACAAACCCGGCGATCAGGTTGGCCGTAAGGAATGCGCCCACCAGATAAAAAGTGGAAGACAGTCCCTCGCGGTAAAAGACCACCAAAAAGGAGAAAAAGACCAGGGCCGAACCGGGGTCCGGCTGGGCAACGATCAGCACGATAGGAATGGCGATCAGGCCGAAGGCAATGAAACGGGACCTCCAGGTCTCCATATTGGTATTAAAACGGCCCAGAAAGGCCGAAACGGCCAGACAGGTGGCAAACTTCGCCACCTCCGAAGGCTGAAAGGTGAACCCTCCGATAGAAAACCAGGAAGTGGCCCCCCTGATATTCGTCCCCAGGAACAGAACGAGGAACAGGCCGATCATGGCCGCCACGTAGATCCCGTAAGCGAAAGTTTCCCAAAATTTCGCGTCGAAGAGCATCGTCAGCCAGAAAAGTGCCATAGCTACGATCATCCACATCGTTTGCTTTCCGGCGACAGTGGCCAGAAAACTTCCTCCGGCATCCACTTCCTCGCCGCCACCACCTACCCGGTACACCAGCAGCCAGCCAATGAGAGCCAGCCCCATGCAGATGCAGAAGGTGATGATATCGAGGTTACGCCAAAACGGATTATGGATCTTATCTTTAAACGACACGGAAGGTAGTCTCTTTAGTAGGCTGCGTTGATCAATTCCTGCGGGCGGATACTATCATCCTTCACCGGATAGGTGCCGGTATAGTCCTGACTCAGGATATATTTAAGCCGTAGCGCTTCCAGTTTGGTGGCAAAGGCCCCGGCGCGCAACTGGTACCAGGGACGATTATGTACCCAATCTACAGGCACGTTCGGATAGCGGTATTGAAAGGCCTGCCGGGCACTTTCCAGTTTCTGACGATCGTTCGTCGCCATGATCTGGATCCGCCAGCCTTCTACGGTCTCTTTGCTTTTGTTGATCTGAACAAAGCGGTCCATCATATCGGTAATGACCGGTTCTTCTTTGAAGACCACACCCTGGGCCTGTGCATCAATAGCAAAAAAGGAACAGGCCAGCAGCAAAATGGGAAGAAACAGCTTGCAACGCATATTTTCGTGTTTTCTATAGTGTAGCGCCTGAGAGGTTTAAGACAGTCTCTGTAATGTGCCACAAAAAACAAAGATACTATAAATCCTTTACAATCAGAACACTCGACGAACTGCCCAGACGATCGGCCCCGGCCGTGATCATGGCCTCGGCCGCTGCCCGGTCGCGGATGCCGCCGGATGCTTTGATCTTTATCTTTTTGTTCATCAGGCTGCGCAACCGGCCGACGATCGCTTCGTTCGCACCGGACCCGTTGAAGCCCGTGGAAGTTTTAACGTAATCCGGACCCAGTTCGTTGCATATCTCGGCCAGCTTATCGATCTCATCGTCCGCCATCAGGCCGGTTTCGAGGATCACTTTGATCACTTTGCCTTTGAGGTGGGTAGCGGCGATCATGCGCTCGATATCGTGGCGGACAAAATTCCAGTCTCCGGATTTTACCGCACAGATGTTGACAACTACGTCCACTTCCCGGGCGCCTTCGTCTATCGCCCGCTTGATCTCTTCCACCTTGGCGGCGGTAGTGGAGTACCCCATGGGAAAACCGATTACGGTAGCTACGTGCACTTTGCTGTCTTTCAGCAACTGAACGGATTTTTTCACAAAGAAAGGCGGTACGCAAACCGAAGCGAAACCGTAGTTCTTCGCTTCGCTGCACAATTGCTCTATCTGAGCCAGGGTCGTGTCCGGCTTTAAAGTCGTGTGATCAAAATATGGCGCAAGATTCGTCATTCAGCTTCTGTGTTTTGGGAAGCAGTTCTTCAGGGATGATTAGAAAATTTGTTTGGCTTTGGCACGTAAACACCTTACAGGAATTGCCGCAATATAGATAAATTTGATACTTGTCGAATTGATTTTAACATTTTTGTAGCTGCCAGGAAGCTGTTAAAATCCAATACTTGCGTTAATAGGAGGCTCTTTTGCAGCCAGATGTCGTTGCCAACCTTCCCAAGTAACGCTGCTACGCTCCGGTTCTGGTGCCCCCTCTCGCCGAAAAACAATGACTGATATCATTCATAAAACTAAATTTTAATCGCTTCCGGGGCTTCCCGGAAACCACCGACTGCGTAACTTGCCATTTCAAAATAGCCTCAATATGTCTAAATCTCGAAGCCCTTTCCGCCGTTTTCTACGCAGGCTGTTCTTCGCCCTGCTGCTGATCCTGGGATTGCTGGCCCTGATCATCTGGATCAATGTCATTCGTTTCTCTTCCCGACAGATCGCAGTGGATCCGATCGAAAAGGTAGCGATCGATGGGGGCGTTTCCGGGCGACTGAGCGCAGCGGTCCAGCTGCCGACGGTTTCCTACCCGGATCATATTGACACCTCCGCTTTTCTGGATCTGGATACCCTCATTCGACGGAGTTTTCCCGGCGTGGACAGCTCGCTCGAACGGATCAGGGTAAATCCCTACAGCCAGGTATTTCGCTGGCCCGGTCAGCAGTCGGACATGGCGCCCATTCTCCTGCTGGCCCACCTGGACGTCGTTCCGGTAGAACCAGAGGCGGAGAAGAACTGGAGCCATCCGCCCTTTGCCGGGCAGATCGCCGATGGCTATATCTGGGGACGGGGTACCCTGGACGATAAGATCAGCGCCTTTGCCATCCTGGAGGCAGTAGAACAATTGTTGCGCGAGCGGTATGCTCCCAACCGGACGATCTATCTCGCCTTCGGTCACGATGAAGAAGTGAGTGGAGAAGCGGGAGCCCGGGCGATCTCCAATTATTTTGCCGAACAAAATATTCGCTTTGAATATGTGCTGGACGAAGGCCAGCTGATCCTGAGAAATGCACTGGCGGGACTGGAGCCACCACTAGCCATGATCGGTATTGCCGAAAAAGGCTATCTCACGCTTGATCTGGAAGTTGAGCTGGAAGAGGGCGGGCATTCCTCTATGCCGCCACCGGCCACGGCCATCGGGGTGCTGGCCCGTGCGATCGACCAGTTGCAACAGCATCCCGTACCCGCCCGGATCGATGGGGCTACCCGGGGATTATTCGAGTTTATCGGACCGGAGATGTCTCCACTCTACAAATCCCTCTTCGCCAACCTCTGGCTCACCGAGCCGCTGCTGATCGATCAGCTTAGTCAGGGCAATGCGTCCAATGCCATCATCCGTACGACTACGGCACCAACTGTCATTAAGGGAGGGGTGCGGGCCAATGTGCTGCCGACCCAGGCGGCCGCCCAGATCAATTTCCGGATCCTGCCCGGAGAGACCGTCGAATCCGTAAGAGACTACGTGGAAAAGATCATTGATGATGAACGGGTAAGGGTGTCTTTTGAGAAGGGTAGCTGGCAGAAAGATCCGTCGGCCATCTCGGGTACGGGTACTTTCGGGTTCGGCGTCATTCAGAAAACCATCCAACAGGTTTTTCCGGAAGTGGTGGTGGCTCCGGCCCTGGTGATCGGCGCTACGGATGCCCGGCATTATCAGCAGGTAAGTGAGCAGATCTACCGTTTTCAGCCATTGGTGCTGGATCAGCCGGACCTCAGTCGGATACACGGGTTGGATGAGCGGGTAAGTGAGGCGGGATACGCGGATGCTATTCGATTCTATCTGCAATTGATCCGGAACAGCTCGCTGTAAAATAAAAGGAGGCAATCATTAAAATGATTGCCTCTTGTATAACCCCAAAAAACCAAATGAAAACTAAAGTTAAATATCTTGTCGGTCGAAACCGTTTCTATCGTTTATAAGCGAATTGAACGCAAATAAATAATTTTTTGATAAAGTGACCTAATTTTTTTCAGGATTTGTGGCCAGTTTTTACTGAAAACTGACTAATTGTCTGAAAAACTGGGCGCGCGCACGGTTTTCGCACACAATCGATAGCTTAAAGTCCGGTTTACAGACTAAAGCCGATCGATGCCTGGAAAGAAAGATTCTTGTCATCGTCATCTCTCAGGATAAGGCTGTTGTCCGTATCGAGTTTGAAACGAGAATAGTCCTGAGCCATTTTGGTCACATCCGTCATTCCCATATTGGCCCGAAATCCGAGATACAAACCTTTGTTGAGGAAAAAGGAAATACCCGCGTTCAGCCCGAAATCGGTACGTCTGAACAGGTGCTCTTCACTGTCGGCCCCGGCGTAGTAAGCGCCAATGTTCTTAGGCACTTCCAAAGTGGTGTTGCCCACGGAAAACTGGTGGTTTTCAAAAGTATTGAAACCCTGGTAGCGGTCTCCGAAATAATTGTAATCCAGAGCCAGCGTAAAAGGTCCGACACTGGCTCCACCATTGGTAGTACCACTGTAGGTAAGATCGCCGGTACCGGAAGAGCCCAGTAGGATACTGGCATTAACCCCTCCGGATAGCTCGATACGCCCCAAACGCACATAAGCCATCAAAGGCACATCGATATAACTATTGTTGATACTGATCGTGGAAACCCGGTTGCCAACGGTGTACACCGGATTCGTGGTATTGGTAAAAGTCCAGTAAGAGGGGCCCTCGTAGATGTAATCCACCCCTTTTTGGGAATACAGTAATTCCGCTCGGACACCAAAATAATCCGTAAACGCCACCCGAAAAGTGGCTCCGATATGGAAGCCGGTATTGGTTTTAAAATCTTCCAGTTCATTCCCGTCAGCATCCATCTCAGAGGGTCCGTTGAAGGTAGAGAAATTAAGGCCGGATTTAAATCCGCCGGAAAATGTTTGTGCCGGCAACAGCATACTCCAGCTCAGGAGTACCGCCAAACAGCTTAATCTGATCATCTTTCGTTGTTTTAATTTTTACAGTCCGATCATTATTGACACGAATCAAACATAAGATCGGCAGCCTTTGTGCTGCCGGTTTTCGCCCCTTTCGGAAACCGGGCGTACTACCCTGTCAGCTCCCGCTCAGCAAAAAGCCTGTTTGGGATCTTTTCTATTAAAGAGCCTTCCGCAATAAAATACGGTTGGTCGCAATTGTTTCTTTTTCGCGAAAGCCAATGATATCAAAACCGTTTTTCAGGGCAAAGATAAGCATGGCTTTATGCTGATTCCGAGTTTTAAACGTGATGCTGTCATAACCCGCTGCCCGCGCCCATTCTTCCTGCCGCTTCGCCAGGGCAGCCGCCAGGCCCAATTGTCGATATTCGGGTATAATACCTCCCATCCAGGAGTAAAAATAACCATCGCGCTGATAGCCGGCTTTGAAGCCTACCGGCCGGGTATCATCAAAGGCGACCAGCAACAGATGCGGCACGCCGTCCATGCGGCGGTGGTATTCCCCGGCAGCGGGCGGACCGACAAATTCGGGGATCAACTGCGACAGACGGACGCAGGTATCAATATCCGATTCGACGATGGTGATATTTTTCGCTGAGCGATCAGGCATTTTTTTCAATATCCTTTCGATACGAGCGCCAAAGATACGTAAATAGCGGAAGGGAAGCCCGCCAAATGTTTGACAAACTTCCCTTCCGCTATTTTGCAGGAACACCCTAACGGTAGCCCCTGACTGAGTTCAATTTTTAAAATCTGTTCGGCGGCGGACCGTCTCCCCAGCGTCCGCGGCGCTGGTCCGGTGCACTTAGTTGACCGGCCGCACCGAAGTTGCGGAACTGGTAGATGAAATTCAGCATGATGTATCGCTGCAAGGTTTGCGTTTGCACGTCTTCCAGATAGATCTCGGTGACATTCCGCTGGATACTCTGATTTTGTCCCAGAATATCGAACATCGAAATAGAGATCTCACCTAGATCATTCTTCAGGATCTTTTTACCGATGCTTCCGCTCCAGAGCCAGTAGTTCTGATCGAAACCTTCGGAAAGTCCGTCGTAGAACTGGTGGGCAATATTACTTCTCACTACAAAACCCTTTCCGAATACCCACCCCAGCTGGAAGCTGGAATTCTGGCTGTAGTACTCATTGTCTACGCCCGACTGCAAGGTGTTGGTAGTTTGATTCATGGACGGACGCACCGCCAGTGTAAAGTCCAGTTTTTCACTGATGTTGCTGCTCAATACTGCTCCCAAGCCCAACGACCGGGTCTTGGAATAATTGACCTCGTCGTTGATCCGGCCCGGTATCTGAGAATAAGAGCCGGATACGTTCAGGTTCAGGTTCGATTTGATAAAGCGCAGCGGCATACCGTAAGTCAGGAAAGACCGCACGTTCCAGTAACCGTCCAGGTTGGTCGGGATCGTCAACTGCGCTCCCGGCTGCACGTTCAGGTCGGCAAAGATCGGATGATCGCTATCGGCCAGGTAAGTGCTTCTGGCGATATAATTGTCCGTAAAGCCGGCGCTGATGTAAGCAAAGAACACCTTGGAAGTTTCCGGTATGGTATTGGAATAACGCAGAGATACACTGTGCTGGAAAGCCTGGGTCAGATTCGGGTTACCGGTCGTCAGCTGCAATGGATTCGTATTGTCGATCACATCCTGCAATTGATCGATCGACGGCAGATCCGTGCTGGAACGATAGAACAGTCGCAAATTGGAATTTCGGGAGAAACCATAGCGGATCATGGCAAACGGCAGGATGTTTGTGAAATTCTGCCGGTAAGTCGCCATATCCGGGAAAGTCTCCTCGTTGATCAGGCTGGCAAATTGCAGGGTAGCCCGGGCCATGACCATGAAATCCCTTCCTTTCCGGTAATTGTACGCTCCACCGACCTGATGGGTGACATAGTCATTGGAGAAAATATTCGTCAGGGGTTCATTTAGTTGGTCGTAATCCCCCGTAGCTTCGGTGAAATCCAGTACCTGCTTGTCCGACTCGTCCTGCCGGAAGCTGTATTGGTAGTCCATCATCAACATGGCGGCTTTTCCGATGGGCTCGGTATAATTCAGGCTCGTGGAGAGGTTCCAGTTGTTATTTTCCAGAAGTGATTTCTGGTCCAGCATCTCGGTGGTCGGCTGATCGCCGAAATACAGGTTTTCCGATTGCAACAGGCTCTCCCCTTCCTTGGGAGCATAGCCCCCGGAGACATTCACGGAGAAGGTCCGGCGAGGCTTGGCAAAACGGTGGCGAAACAGCAGGTTATTGTTGAAACTGAGTCCCGTCAGGTCCGAGCGGAAGAAATTGTCCGTCTGGTTCAGCAGATCATTGCCCATCAGGGTCTGTCCGAAGGTTTCCGAAGTACCCACGTTTTGCTGGATACTCAGGCGGGGCCGCATGATAATGGAGTTGACAGAATCGATCTCGTACTCAATCCGGAAATTCATCCGGTGGTTGGTATTTTTGGTGTTGCTGTAGTTTTCCTCGCTGTAGAATTGATTGATCCCCCGGTTCTCAAAGTATTCCCGGTTCAGGAATTCATCCGAATCGTTATTGCTGTGATTGATGAAATAGCTACCGGAAATATCGAATTTCTTACCCCACTCGTCCGAATAGTTGATGCCCAGGGAATGGGTCTTTGCAATCCCTCCCTGCTGGTCTACCAGGAAATCTCCGGCAGATCCGCCGCCGCCACGGCTACCGCCGCCGCGACCACCCCGGCCGCCACCGCCACGGAAACCACCGCGACCACCGCCGCCGCCCAGTACGCCGACCAGGTCTTCAGCGGAGAAGTTTTGCTCATTGATGTTGTTGCTTAATCCGATGATGGAGATGCGGCGATCGCCGTCGAAAATATTTCCGCTCAGGCCGGACTTGTAGTAGTTATCCGGTCCGTAGCCAGCGTAGATCTTACCAAACTGGCCGGCATTCATCCCCGGCCGGGTAATGATGTTGATCGTCTTGCTGGTATTGCCGTCGTCAAAGCCCGTAAATTGAGACTGGTCACTCTGCTGATCGTACACCTGGATCTTTTGGATCACTTCCGCCGGCAGGTTCTTCAGAGCTGCCGTAGGGTCATTCCCGAAGAAGGGTTTACCGTCTACCAGGATCTCCTTAACATCTTCTCCCTGTGCCTGTACCTTTCCGTTGTTGATAACCACCGTCGGCATCTTCTTGATCAGATCCTCGGCATTGGCGTCCGACATTACTTTGTAGGCATCCGCATTGATCTCCGTGGTGTCGCCCTTTTGTACGGCCCGCACGACGTCGCCCACCACTTCTACCTCGTCCAGGGCCAGTGCATTAGTTTCCAGCTGCAGCGAACGCAGGTAAAGGGGTTTTTCGGTCAGTTGAACCTCTTGCTCCAGGTCTTTAAAACCCAGATATTTTACCCGCAGCAGATAGGTACCGACGGGCACTTCCTCGATCCGGAAGCGGCCGTCCGCATCGGAGACTTCCGCTTTGATCTCCGTGTCGTTCTGACTGATGCTCACGTAGGCCCCGGGCAAGGGACTTTCCGTATCGTCGAAGATCTTACCAAAGATCACGGATTGTTGCGCGGCCAGCGGAACAGAGAGGAGTAAGGCTAGTAACAGGAAAAGGTTTTTCATAAGCGTTGGTTAATCGATGTAGTGAGTGACAATTGCCCGCTACCGGTAAGTGTGTCGGTAACGGGCAATATGGATGGGATCGTTTTATTCCGTACGGGTATCTTTTTTCTTTCCCTTTTTCTTACCCTGTTCGCCGCGGCGTTCCCCGCGCATTTCCTGACGACGTTGCATCATTTCGGCACTAATGGCTTCCCATTGCGTCCATTTTTCTTCTCCGAGTACAGCTTCCAGTTCCTGGTTCTGCTCTTCCCGAAGGGTTTGCATGGTGGTACGCATGCTGCCCCAGTCGCCATTGGCTTCGGCGCGTGCTTCCTGCATCTTTTTGGCGTAAACAGAAAGTACTTCTTTCACCTCGGCGGTCAGTTCATCCGTCAGTTCCAGGCTGTCCTGCATCATGGTTGCCTGACGCTCCACGCGCTGCTCGGGATCCATCATGCCGCGGCCGCCCATGCGACCTCCGCCGGGACCTCCCTGTGCGTATGTAGTAAGTGAAGCTAAGCTCAGGATGGCCAGAGAAAAGAATAATTGCAGTGTCTTTTTCATTTTACAGATTGTTTTTTGAGACTATAGATAAATAGTTTCTGTCGATTCTTTCCTTAGACAATCTGTAAGCGGATTTTTTTCCCGGCCATGCTAATTTTTTTCAATGCCGGGAAACCAGTGCGGGACAGCAAATTCCGAAAGGAAGATAAATGGGGAGAGGCCAGGCAATAGCAGCCCGGCGTACGAAGAAATAGTCTACCCCTCCCAAAGCCGGGATGGCGGCAGGCGGGTATTTTGATTTCGGCTCACCGCAACTAAAGGTAGGGCGGATTAAGCAAATTAAGACTGTTTGGAGGTCCGGAAACGACCCATTTCATTGATCATCATTCGCGAGATTGCGCTGCAGTTCCAGTGCTTTATTGTAGTAGGTGTCCGAGCGATCGGCATTTTCCAAAAAGTCCGTCAGAAAATTTTCCAGTTCCCGGCGCAATCCCGGATCCTCCTCCCCGTCTACCCGGGCGATCTGGGCGAGGATACGCGTCCAGGCTGCATTATCCCGGCTGAAATTGCGGAGATCATAGGTGATACCGGCGGTTGGTTCCAGACTTTGCCCGAAAGCCGCTACGGCCTGATCGTATTGTCCCAATTGGTAAAAGCCGTGCCCCATCCAGTATCTGGCGGTCACGTACAGGGAATCTTCGGATGTGATGGTGCGGAGTTTTTCCACGGATGCGGCGTAATTCCCCTGATTAAAATCCCGGGCGGCCGCAGCCAGCACTTCTTCGCCATTACCGCGATCCGTCAGATCGACGGGTGGAATATAGTTTTCCTGACGGAAGGCCGAGTAGGAAAAGTCTTCTCCTCCCGGTACATTGATCAGCCAGAAAGCCGCAACTATCAGCAGCAGCACGGCGGCGGCAGCGGCGTACCGCCAGGTGTTGCTTTTTCGCTTCAGAGGGACCACCTTCGTTTCTTTTGGGGTCTCGGCTCCGGGCAGAGCTTCGGCCCAGCCTTTTACTTCCCGGGCGAATGCTTCGTGTTGCAGCCCCTTGAATCCCTGGCTGATCGCCATTTGGGTTTCCACACGTTGGCGCAGATCGGGATCCCGGTCCATTGTGCGCTCGAAAGCTTCGCGGGCATCCGTATCCAAGGTTCCTTCCACGTAGGCCATCAGCAACAGTTCCTGGTCATCCGGGGTCGCTTCCAGCGGCCAGCCGCTAATTTCCTGCAGGGTAGATTCGTGGCGCAGGCCTTTGAATCCCTCCAGGATGATCCGGTAATCCCGGACGGCGGATCTGAGATCGGGCTCCGCGCTGAGACGCTGCTCGAACTCCTGTCGCTGCTCCCCCTGCAGCTCCCCTTTTAAATATGCGATGATTAATTCTGCCTGTTGCATGGCTTCGTTTTCATTTTCGGTAAATAGTTGCTATTAACGATTATCAGGGTCACTTTTCACCATTTCTCTTAGCTTTTCCAGGCATCGGAACCGGCGCTGCCGCACGGCCACCGTACTCGGAATATCCAGTTCGGACATGATCGCATCGTCGGCAAATTCCCGCACGAAACTCAAAAGCAGCAATTCCCGGCAGGGTTCACCGATGCGATCCAGCAACTTTTGGACCAGCTGACGTTGCCAGCTGTATTCGTAGTAATCAACTACGTCCGGCTGCTGAAAGACCTGGATCACCGTTTCCATTTCGTCCGTATGGGTCATCCGTTCCCGGTATACGCTTCCGTATTGCTTCAGTGCGTAGTTCTTCCCAATACCGAACAAATAGGTTTTCAGGCGACTTTGTAAGGGCGGGCACAATTTGCCGTCCTTAATGTTGTAAAAGAAAGTGGTGAACGTTCGGACATAGATCTCCCTCACCTCGTCTTCGGACATGCCGAACGACTTGGTCAGAAAAGCTAGAAAAGAGGGCCAGTACTCCTGGAAAAGGCTATTCAAAAAAGATCTGTCCCCCTCCCGGATCCGGAGCAGTAACTGCTCATCTTCCTGGTATCGTTTGCTCATTAATCCCTGGTTAAAATAAAACGTTACATGCGTCAAGGCCATCGATCGACGGGGTGTGGTTCCCATCGCTGCGGCGGTCGGGTAACGGGCTGCGGAATGCCGGCTACCAAATCAAACAAATCCCGAGAAAACGCTGGTTTATACCGCTAAGTTATTATCTTTTCCCCGCCTTGATGTAAAAATGCCAAAAAAACGACATGAAGATAAAATTTTGTGGAGCAGCGAGAGAAGTTACCGGAAGCGCGCACTTACTCACCCTAGACAACGGTTATAAAATACTACTGGATTGCGGTCTTTACCAGGGCCACAGTTCGGATTATAAATCCTTTAATGAGAATTGGCTGTTCGATCCCGCTGAGATCGACTGCCTCGTCCTTTCCCACGCGCACATCGACCACAGCGGTCGCCTGCCCAAAATAGTCAAGGACGGTTTCAAAGGCAATATCATCTCCACCCACGCTACCCGCAGTCTCTGTGCGATCATGCTGCTGGACAGCGCCCACATTCAGGAAAAGGATGCGGAATTCTACAATACCCGGATCCTGCCCAAAAAGCGCAAGAAAGGTAAGGATGTCTCGTACCGGGAGCCATTGTATACCAAAGATGATGTAGAAGTCACCATGGATCGTTTTGTGGGCTATCCCTACAATCAGTGGTTCCGGATCAATGAAGACGTTGAAGTGCTGTTTAAGGATGCCGGACACATTCTGGGCAGTGCCAGTGTCACCCTGCGGATCCGGGAGAACGGGGAGACTAAAATGTTTGGGTTTACCGGCGATGTCGGCCGGCCCAACCGACCCATCCTGCGCGATCCGCAACGCATGCCGGAAGTAGACTACCTCATATGTGAATCGACCTACGGCGGTAAGGACCACGAAGCGCCACCGGCCGAAATGGATCACTTCCTGCGCATCATCAAGGAGACCTGTGTCGAACGCAAGGGTAAACTGATCATTCCCGCCTTTAGTGTGGGGCGTACGCAGGAGATCGTGTACATGCTGGACCAGCTCGAAACGGCCGGTAAATTACCCAAGATCCCGGTCTACGTAGATAGCCCGCTGGCCGTCAACGCCACTATGATCTTCGGTACCCATCCGGAATGCTACGACAAGCAGCTGCACGAATATCTGCTGATCGATGATAACCCTTTTGGCTTTAACAGCCTTACCTACGTGCGAAAAGTGGAGGTTTCCAAATCACTCAACAACCGCACCGAACCCTGTATCATTATCAGTTCTTCGGGTATGATGAATGCCGGTCGGGTCAAGCATCACCTCTTCAACAGCATCGATCAAGATAAGAACACCCTACTCATCGTGGGCTATTGCTCTCCGGAAACTCCGGGTGGCAAATTGCGTTCCGGCGCCGAAGAAATCCGCCTCTTTGGGGAAATGAAACCCGTCCGGGCCCGCATTGAGATCATGGATTCTTTCTCGGCCCACGCGGACCGCAACGAGCTGCTCGATTTTGTCGAACACCAGAAAGGCAAACTCAAGACGCTTTTCCTGGTGCACGGTACTATCGAACGGCAGGAGAAATTCCGGGATATGCTGAATGAGAACGGCTTCGGTGACGTGCAAATCCCTCAGCTGGGAGAGAGTATTAAATTGGATTGAACTGCCCTCTAGCGATCAAAATTACTATCACCGACAAATCCTTTTTTCTGGACTCACTGGGCTCCGGAAGGAAACATGGTCGCATTCCGCTCCAGATATCGCGCCATACGCTTCAGAATTATAGGGACGATCAGTCGGTGGACCGGTTTTACCGGCAAAAAATAGGCACGGCCCAGCCAGCCATTGTACTGCACGCTAGTAGACAAGATCAATTCGGTACCATGCTCGCACGGGCGTGCAAAAAAGGACAACCTGAAATCGAGATGGCGATCATTTTCGCCGGTCAGGATCTCTTCCTCACTACGTCCCATTACCTGGAACAGCGCAATGGACTCGCCAATAGTTCCGGTGAAATCCCGCAACTGTGCCCGAACGTCTATTCCCCGACCGGTCTTCAATCCGATCAGACCGGCAATGGCTTCCCGCAAATACATCAGTCCCATGAACCAGGTCGGAAACAGCTTGAAAAATAAAGGAGGCAATTGCACTACGTCTACCTGAGCACTGGTTTGGATGCCAAAGGAATCCTGGTAATCGATACGTTCCAAAGCAGTTTCGATGAGACTGCCTTCCGGAATGGGCTGGGTGTAAGCTTTCATATTTTATAGTTTTATACCATATAGTATGGTATGTTTTAAAGGCAAAAAAATTTTATCCTCTCCTACCCTTTGGTCAAGCCTTGTCCCGACTCCAGTCCGGCCGGTAGACTTCCCATAACTCTTCCATCTCCCGGGCGGAAATATCGGGATACAGTTGCTGCATTCCGATCAGTACGGCGTAATCCAGCTTAGCCTGTTTTTCGGCCAGGCTCTGTTCCATGCCCATATCCCGAAAGATCCGGACCAGAAATTCCAGGCGGATGTCGTCCACAAGCGTGAGGTGCAGTTTTACAACGTCCTGATAGAAACTCCAGGACCGGATAGCCGCTTCAATCTTCTGGTTGGACTGGACTACCTTTCGGTTGAGCAGTTCCATACGTTCCATTGGAGAAATGCCGGCTTCTGCCGCAGCAATGGCATCCAGGGTATTCTGCTTTTCCCAGGCTCGCATCAATTCCTCTACGTAATTGTCTATACTGTCAAAATGGTGATAAAATGAACCGCGGGTCACTCCCAGGCGCTCACACAGGAAGGCAATGCGGAGTTTGTTCTGCGCAAACTCGGACAGCAGTTTAAAGCCTTCATCTAACCAGTCTTCTTTACTTAATCGCGCCACAGTTCGGTAATGGATATGGAGGGTGTAACGAATAATCCAAAGATATGGATTATTACATTACCAAACAATACTGTATGGTATGTTTTATACCCGCTTTACCTCTTTCACCAGGAAAAAACCGTCCTCCCCTTTCTGCTGATAATGGGGCATCAACACGTGCGCATCGACATCCGCGTGGATCGGCCCCTTGTGATCGTAGGCCAGGGTCTCCCCTTTTTTCACTTTTTGAAAATTCTGATAACCCGGCAACATGGTGAATCCGTCATCGGGCTGGATCCGGTGGGCTTTGATGAGGTGCGCTACCTTCGGCAGATAACGCGCGTAATCCTGCAGCAACTGATCGTGCCGGTTCTCGACGTGTTCCGCTTTGACACAGCCGACTGTGCGCAGGCAGTTAACGATAGCCGCTATCGTCCGGTTGACGGATAACGGATCATCGTGCTGCCCCGCTTCAAAAGTAATGGCGACTGTAGGCACGCCCAGATTTTGGGTATTGAAATAGTGCAGCGTGGTACCCTTCAATCCCTTCAACATGCCCGTGATCACGGGTGCGTGGAGTTCCACTCCGATCCGGATGCTCGTTTTATCATCGGTAGTAATGGCGAATATCCCCCCCTCGGCGGTAGTGGTATGCAGATCCAGAAAATAAAGGCATTCCGGAGCGTATTCTTCGATCTCCCGTTGTACGATATCCAGTAACTGTCGAAGTTCCAGGTCTTCCGCTGCCAGCTGGCTTTCGGGAGTGGATCTAACTCTTTTTACATTGGCGAGCGTAAACTGACGATTCAGGTCCTTCTCCAGGTAGCGCTGTTGGGCCGCCAACGCCTGCAGGTTACCACGCAGACCGATGATACGACCGCAAAAGTGGAAATCCGGGTTGACTTCCGGTTCCACCGCCAACATTTGAAAAAGGTTTTCCATCGCCAGGATGCCGGCGGGTTCGTTGCCGTGCATCCCTCCCAGACATATCAATAATGGACCGCGTTCCGGTCCGGTGAATTTTCCTATAATCCGCTCCATATACCAAATGCTTATTTTTCGGGGATCAAGCGAACAGTCCGTGCTTCCGTACCCCGGGCCACCCCAGGGCTGTTCAGTTCTATAAAAACACAATGCGAATTTTTCAATTACAATGTCAAACACAATAGCAATAGCAAGCAAAAGGCAGCTTTCTGCTCCGATTTTGACCTTTTCGCCTGATTTTGAGTTATTGAAATTGCTATTGCCATTGAAATTGCCATTTTTTATATTCAATAATTTGAGAACGGAACAGCCCTATCCGGGCCGCCCGGTTCGGATCGTGGATCGACGACACCCGGGCAGATAATTTTCCCTGCATCAGTGTTAACAATTCAGACCCTGTTTAGGATTTATCCGGGAGGCTGAATTTGGTCAGTATCTCTACTCCGGTTAAGGATCGTCAATTCCCATCCTTCCACCGCCACAAGAACATGCTGGCGTAAGTGCGATAAGGGCGCCAGGGTTCGGCGATTTCCATCATCCGCTGCTTCAGTCCCCTACCCTTTTCCTCAAATCCGTATAATAATTGGATCGCCTGCTGAATGCCCAGATCGTCCAGTGGAAGTACATCAGGCCGGTTGAGCGTAAACATGAGCAACATTTCGACCGTCCAGCGGCCCACGCCCTTGATCTGGGTCAGGTACTGGATCACCGCTTCGTCATCCATATCCGCCAGATCCTTTCCGATCAGGTTTTCCTGCTGAAAGAATTCGGCTACATTTTGAATATAGGTAGCTTTCTGTCGCGACAATCCTACGGCCCGAAGGTCGGGCAGATCCAGCGCCAGCAGTGGCTCCGGATAAGGGTAGGCTTCGGGAAAAAGGCCGATAAAACGTCCGTGAATAGTGGACGCCGCTTTTCCCGATAATTGCTGAAAAACGATCGCCCGGATCAGGTTGTAATAGATGTCATCTCCGACATCGGGCCAGTCGACTTTGGTCGTGGCGATGATGGACCCGAGTTTTGGATCCAGGCTGAGGTGTTGGATGATCTCCTGTTTCATTTTGCTATAGTCGTTGGGTGAAATTTGCCTCTCGGCTAGCTGCCGCTTAAGGTAGCAATTTACCCAGAACTTTCCCGGCTGGAAAAACGGAAGTTCGGGAAAACAGGCATGGGATAACAGGGAGCATTTGCCCATCCGGGCGGGCTAAAACGCTTTCAGATCCGACGGGCTGAAGTGCCATTCGGGAGTACGGACCTTATCGGAGAAGTCTTCCAGCGAGTACCAGGGACTCATCGCATCGTCCCGGAAATTCCTGAGGATATGAATATCCTGAGCAGGCATATAACTCTGGGCCAACAGTACCAGTATTTCACCGGTTTCCGGATGTACGGCCTTGTCCATTACCAGTACCGCGTGTCCGGGACTACCTCCCTCAATGAATACATCTCCCGCTTCGATCTCCCGCAAGGGTTTCGGCTTCAGGTCTCGACTCAGCGACAAGGTGCCGGAAAACGCAAAGATCATAGTCAGGTAGGAGCGAAAGGAAGCGTAAGTTTCCGAATTGCGGCTACTCCTTACCCAGCTTACTTCATTTCCCGTCACCCGGATGCGTTCCCCCGATCGCCACCGGCTGTAGGGCGCGGCAAAACCGTTGGTGAAATTGAAATGAATGGCATCAAAGCGCTTTCCCTGCCACAGATATTCGGCTCGCAATCGCATTACGGCATCCGCACACTGCTGGAGGTCCCGCTTGCCTACATCGATGTCCAGCACAGCGGCGTGTACATCCTGCCGGTTTTTGAGACGGCCGTCGAAAAGATAAACCGCTCTTCCGTGTGCTTGTAGTGGAAAATGCTGGAGGTAGTGTCCGAAGGTGCCGGCCGGGTAAGTAACCCGCTGAAATCCGGATGGTGGCTGGAAACGGTCCGCAGACGTTTCGCCCAGTGGGTCCAGAACGGCGGTATCGCGGGCCGGCGATTCGCTAAGGGTAAGCAGCTTACTGATCTCGAACGGGAAACTTCCAAGAGAAGACAGCTCGTCAATAGACGGACTACAGGCTGCTATCAGCAGCAAAAAACTGAGGGCTCTTATCATTTGGGTTTCGGTTGATTGGGGTTAACTTTTTTTATTAAACTGCCGTTGCTTTCTACTTATTGCACCTCTATCCGGTAAGCTGCGCGGTTTGAGGCCGGCAAATATATCAGGATCATTCAGCCCGCTGGGGCCTTTTTGCATTCTACCGACACTTTCAAATAGGGCATGAAATCGCCCGAGCTAAGCCTTTGGAGGAAAAGTACCCTCAACAAGAATTTTGATTTATCAATTTCAGAGAACGGAATCCAAGAATAAAATTGGTTAACCTTATAAAAAAATCCAATGAGATCACTCTGCTGCTTGCTGCTTATCCTGACCAGCTTATTCGCCTGTGGCCATTCCGACCGGGTTAATATCTTGATAGAGAATCAGAGCGGTTTTGCGATAGATTCCTTAAGCGTCCACCCCAATACCGCGGGCTTAATGGTAGAATTACAGCCGGGTGATTCGGTAGTTTACACTGCCGACCTTAGCCGGCAAGTCGCCGACGGGGCCTACTCAATTATTTACCGCAATGTGCAAAATGGGAAAGTGTACCGGGATACCTTCGGTTATTTCACCAACGGTATGGCCCTGGAACGGGAGATCCGGTACCGGATCGTTCCGCCTGAATAGAAAATTGGAAAGGTCAGCTATCCAATAACCTGACCTTTCCAATTCTTTATTCTGTCCGTTTCAGACCGTCACCTTATCAACATCACATCTCCGGTGATCAGATCCGAACCTCCTCCCCGGTCGTCCATGTAATCGAATTCGACGAAATAGATATAGACGCCCATCGGCAGAGGTAGCGATTTCAGCATGCCGTCCCAGCCGTCATCCAGATTGGCGCTGGTAAATACCTCCGTTCCCCAACGATCATACACTTTAAAATTGTATTTCGAGATCTGCACCTGAGAGGAGATCATCGGGCGCAAAACATCATTGATCCCATCCCCGTTCGGAGAGAAAGCATTAGGTACAAAAACTTCAAAGTACACGCAGGGACGGGTACCAACAAAAACCGAATCCGTAACCATGCAGGGGCCATCGACAACCTCAACGGAGTACAGGCCGGACCCGCTGGATTCGATACTTCTGGACGTGGAGCCATCCTGCCACAGATAACTTTCCGCCACTACTCCGGCCGATAGCATAACACTGAAGTCTTCACAAATGAGGGTATCCCGACCGAGATCCACCTGGGGTGGTTCCTGGTAGGCGACCACGATCTCATCCCGGAAAGTACAACCGTCGAGTTCCGTTTCGCCCCAGATCGTGCCCCCGGGATAGGATACCGTCAGACTACTCGCCGAAGAACCGTCCGACCAGCGGTATTCGTCAGCAAACGTATTGATGCGCAGGTTCAGGTTGTCACCCTGGCAAAGCAGCGTATCCTCCGGCAGGGTAAAAGTTGGTGTCGGGTTGAACAGAATACTGACTTCGTCCTCCACATTGCACTGCTCTACCGAAATGGCTACAGTATAATCGCCGCTGGTTGTAATGGTGTACAGGGGATTGGTTGATCCGTCCTGCCAGCTGTATCTGGCTCCCGGGAATGAGACATCATAATCCACCTGTTCTCCTTCACAAAGGGTCCGGTCTTCCCCGAGTACCATGTCCGGTAAGATGATGTATTCCACGATCACCGAATCACGGTCCGAGCAGCCGTCTTTGGTTACGTCCAGCCAGTAGATACCATCCGAACTCACCGTGAAATCCGCTTGCGTACTGCCGTCCTGCCAGGCGTAGGTAGCTCCGGCGACACTGGTACTTAGCTGCGGCAGATCATCCTCACAGGGCCGCAGATCGGGCCCCAGGTCAAATACGGGTAGAGGGGTATAAAAAGCTTCCAGGCTATCGCGCTCCGTACAGCCGTTTATCGAAACATCTACCCAATAGATGGCGGGTTCGCTAACGGTAAAGGAAGCGGCCGTACTACCGTCCTGCCAGGCGTAGACCGCATCCGGCTGGGCGGCATCCACCAACAGTGTCTCATTTTCGCAAAGTGTGGTATCGGATCCGATATCCACAATCACCTCGGGGTAATAATCGATCAACACACTATCCCGGCGCACGCAGTGGGCAAAGTCGACATCCACCCAGTAAGTGCCCGGCGTGGCCACGTTGTAGACCGCACCGTCCGTGCCGTCCTGCCAGGTATAGGTGACGGCATCGGTAATATTGGCGTCCAGAGCCAGCGTGGTCCCGAAACACAGGGTCTGGTCTTCGGCCACATCGAGCACCGGAGGATCAAAATAGGTCACCTCCATGGAATCTCGCACCGTACAGCCGCTCAGTTCCAGTTCCACCTTATATTCTCCCGGGCTGTCTACCAGGAAGGTAGGCATAGTTGATCCGTCGTGCCAGAGATAAGTGACGCCCAGCGCATCGAAGGTTGCATCCAGCAACAGGTCGGCACCGGTACACAAGGTGGTATCATTGCCGACATTGGCCATAAAATCATCCTGGGGGATGATCTGGATCGAATCCCGTATCGTACAGTTATTGGTAAAACTCACTTCCGCCCAGTAAGTACCGGCACCGGGCACGGTAAAGGTGGATTCAGTGCTGCCGTCCTGCCAGGCGTAAGTTTCATCCGGACCTTTATTGTCTGCGTCCAGCACGATGGTATTGTCATTACAGAGGATCACGTCCTTACCGAGAAAACCCGTTTCAACAAAATCTTCCGCACTATCGAATATCCAGCCGGTATTGCTGTTCCCGACGTTGGTACTGTGCGTACCGGCATAGAATTCGGCACCGCCCGTAGCCTCCTGATCGCTCATCTGGATAAAATCTCCGTTTACCCGGCCGCTGGCCATAAAAGCAGTGGATTTAATCCCCGGCTCAGTAGACGAGAGCTGGATCGGTACGCAGTTATTTCCGATGATCTGCCAGTGATCTACGATCGTCTGGGTTTGCAATGCCTGCAACTGGTAGGCTTTGCCCGGAGCAAAGATCAAAGTATCGAAGGTATTGGAGCCGTAAATCACCCCGTTGTTATTGAATTGCATGTGGTTGGCCCGGATGCTGGTCCCGTTACCGGAATTGACGACGGATCGCCCGGCTTTCGCCGAAAAGAGCACTTCATTATATACCAGCTCCCCTCCGTTGAGTACCCGGTTGTAAAAAGTAGCGGAATTACTGGTCAGCTCGATCAGTGAACTGTCTGCTTCCAGGGTGATATTACCGGACACCGACCAGGGAAACGAAGGTTGCTCGGCGGTCACAGTGATGTGCGAGCCCCCCAGCTTCAGATGTTTGGGTAATTCTTCCTGAAAAGCATAGAAATATTCCAGATTGACGGCATAGCCATTGGTATTCCAGCCGCCGTGTTCCAGGCCTACCGAATAGGCAAGAAAGCTGTCCTGCAGCATCCAGTCTCCCTCACCGGCGATGTAGGCATACACCAGTTCGTGCGCCCGCGTATTGATCGTATGGCCGGCCTCATCTCCCGCAAAACGGGTATTGAAAACGTAGACTTCCATATCATCCGCGAATTCCAGAGAACCGAAAATGTACAGATCCAGCAGTTCCAGCCGGGGTGTGGTGGTGATGTTTTGCCAGGTTAGGTTGTGGCAATAGTGCTTTGGCATAATGTCATTCACCAGTTGGCCGGGCGCGCTGAAAGAGTTTTCATCAAAAAATACATCGTCGATGGGAGTGGGGATACACTCCCCACCCGAGCCCCCAGAACTGAGTGACCAGTGGGCCTGATCCGACCAGTCGCCGTCACCACCTACCCAATAGAGGGTACGGGCCGCCAGATCATTGATCTGCCAGTTCATGTTGTTATCCAGATCGACGGAGTTATTGGCCGTGAAATTATCTCCACTGATATTATGCACATCCCGGAGGATAACATATTCCAGGATCTGGTCTTTCGGGCTATCGATGAAGGCCTCCTGGTTGTCGTTCATTGAGTGGATATAGATCAGGGAATCACAGGATCCAACCGCATTGATATTATTGAATGTAAAAGTTTCCCAACTGGCCAGAAAATATTCAAAGCCCGGCGTCAGGTTCAGGGTTCCCACCGTGAAACGGTCCAGAAAGGCGCCGTCCTGGAAGAAGGTCATATTGTGCACATAGACGGTCGCCTGCGTATCATTGCGCGTGGTGCCGTACCAGTTGAAGGTTACTTCGTAGTAGTTCACCGTACCGCTACCGTCCGTCCGCAGATATCCGAACTGGGTAAAATCGATCCAGGAAGTACCTGCATCGAAAACCAGATTGTCCGACTGCAGCCAGAACTCACAGGTACGGGCTCCTCCGCTGGACAGGTTGATCTGCCGCATAATGATGTGCGATTCGCCCAACAGTAACTGCCGATCGAAGGTACTCGTAGAAAGAAATTTTTCGCAAACTACGGTCTGATTATTGGTCGTCAAAAACCCGCTGATCAGCTGGATATTGCGGTCCACCTGGAGGGTATCGTTCAAACTCCAGGCCCCGCCTCTGCCGTTGAAAAATACGTTTTGGTTGAACAGCAGATTACCGGTGGTAATCGTATTGCCGGCGGTAGAGGATTCGAAATAAACACTTCCTTCAAAATCCAGCATCATATTCGGAATAAAACGCAACGATCCGTAGATGCGGAGACTATTGGCTTTATTCCCGGCAAATACCGGCATGCCGCTGGCTCCGGACCAGTCCATGTTGCGGCAAAGCGCATTCTCCACATTAATGGTCACGACTTCGCCCGCGGCGCCAAAGGAATTTGCATCAAAAAATACATTATCCGCTCCGGTAGGCACACAGGCTCCTCCCGCTCCTCCGCTGGTGAAGGACCAGTGGGCAGAATCGTCCCAATCGCCGGTACCGCCTACCCAGTACAGTTCGTTCTGACTGCTGGCGTTGATCGTCCAGCCATCATTATTACCGAGATCGGCACTGTTATTCGCCGTAAAATTGGCGCCACCGATACCGTGAATATCTTTGATGGAAGCATAGGCCACCTGGATTGGTCCGCTGGCCGAAGAAAAGAAAGCGGGCGTACCCGAAATGGATCCGAAGATCTGGATAGGCGCTTCACACTGGCCGGGTGCCGACAGACTCCCGATATTGTAAGTAATATCACTATCAAAAGTATAAGCTTTGCCGGCGGCCAGGGCCAGGGCCCCGGTGTTCACCTGACCGGTAATCACCGCCGAATTGCCGAACCGAAGCCGGTCTGTATTCAGGGAGGTATTGCTCCCGATCTCGACTTTGGCAGTTCCTTCGGAAGCACTGAACACCAAACTCCCGATGTTAACGGGCTGGTTGCCCGATATGGTCACGCCACCGCGACCGTTGGTCAGTTCGATCTCCGTATTGGCCATATTGAGCACCAGATTATTGGTATGGATCCTGATAGCAGGGACCGGTTGGTTGCGTATACTGTAATTAAGACCGGTAACCGTGACTTTGGAACTGCCCATTTCCAGCGTGGCCGTTGTGGGCGACTGCAGGTCAAGATAAGCGGTAGTAATGGCTACGCCGTTGGTACGCACTACGCCATTGCGCAGGTTGATGAGGCTATCCACATTCAGCGGATCCTGCAACTCCCACTCTCCTCCTACACCTTCGAAGGTGAGTGTTTTTCCCAGTTGATGGCCGTTGGTGGTAATGGATTGCCCCGGTTCCAGGGATGACATGCGTATTTCTCCCGGAAAATTGAAGTCCATATTGGCATTCAAAATAATGGAACCGTATACGCTTAGCACCTGCTGGGGTGAGCCGACAAAGACCGGATTACCCGAGGCGCCGGTCCAGTTCATATTTCGACAAAAAACGATGTCGGTATTAACCGTTACCGTTTGACCATTACCATTAAAGGAATTGCCGTCGAAAAAAACATTATCGTCGGAAGTTGGAGCCTGATTGTGAAAGGTGGACCCACCCGAGGTGGTTGCCCAGTGGCTGATATCCGACCAGTCGCCGGAACCACCCACCCAGTAATAATCAGCTGCAATGAGGGATGTGCACAACAGAAAAGCCAGAGATGCACTTAAGGTCGTCTTGAGCATCATATGGAGGGGAAATTGATGTAGTAGATAGTTTTTGGATATTAGCGATGCGAAGGTAGTAAATTACGAGGAAACGGTAGTTAATACTTCGTAATGATGTCATTATTGTGATTTAACGCAACCGGCTGACCTCCATCGCGAATGCCCGATCACCCCAAAAGTTCTTCCGGAGATTTTCCGTCAACGCTGACTACTCTGAACTCTTCGGGGATCAGCCAGGTGATGTTGCCCTCCAGGTCACAAGCGCAGATTGCCTTTAGACTACCGGAGCTGGTATCCCCGACCAAATCGCCCAACAGCCAATTGGGTTTGGTAGATTCGTACATTCCCAGGCCGCTGCCCAGCAGGATGTACTGCTTATCACTTTTCACGTGTTGAATGATGACTGCCATAGTGTTTCATTTTTATCGGGAGGGTCAGCCGGCTCCGGCATTCCCCGGTTACTTTATTGATACGCTTGTTTGAAGGTGCTGTTTCAGCATTTGTCAAAGTAAGCTACGGAACGTGAATCAGGAGTTAAAAGTCCAGAAGGAACGAAATATAGGTAGCCCTTCCAATAATTCGCCAGGCTCAGCGTGCCGTAGGTCCGCCGTGTGAAACCACATTGCGTACCTGCAGCACGCTAAGCCGGGAAATGGTCATTTTGCTACCCCATTTTCTATCCAAAGGCACATTCCTTCCAGTTTTAACCCCTGACTGCATGATCCATGCCCATATACGGAACTCCGTCCGCAAAACCCATTTGGGTCTTATTTTAATAGAAACTGCCGGATGGGATCAGGCCTTCGTTGCCGTCTTCACTACATCCTTCATTCTCTTCAGTCCGGTTTTGGCTACCTTCAGCGCATCCTGTTCCCAGTATCCGCGGTTGAAAAGCTCCAGTGACAGTACTTTCGGGCCACCCATCTCCTGCAGGGTCTTGATCACCTGGGTGGTGGGGGCATTGCCTTCGCCGGGATAGATACGATCCTTATCCTGGATATTGGCCGCAGCGATACTGGACGGATAGTCATTCATGTGGAATACTTCGATTGCCTTACCACTGATCAGCTGCAGACTGTCAAAACCACTGCCGCCGCGGTAAAGGTGGTAAATATCCGGTAGAATGCGCACATCCTTATGGCCGCAACCGGCCGCCACGTACAGCACTTCCTTCAGTTGGCTCAGGTTCTTGGAAAAACCCCACACTTCCAGTTGGGGGATAACGCCCGAATCTTTCCCCACTTCGATCAGATCGCAAAAACGCTCGGCAACGGCATCCAGATCAAGTCCGCCGATATCCGTAGCGCCGGCAGGAGGCGCAGCCAGGCGATAGCAGCCGACACCCGCGAGCATGTCCATTTCCTTTTTGGCCTGTTCCAGCCCGGCCTTGCGCTTGGTAACATCATCCACGACCCAGGGCGCAAATCCGATCGCATTTTCGATCTTGATGCCCAGGTCATCGCTCATCATCTTAAGATCGCGCAGATTTCCGCCATCTTCCAGATATTGCTGCAGGGCGTTGATCCAGATCTCCACGCCGTCGTATCCGGCTTTGGCCGCCGTCTGAATATCCTTGACGATGCCCTGTTTTTGCCCCATAATGGTACTGGTATTCAGGCAAAAGGTGAAGGTCTTATCTTTTTTGGGTGAGCCTTCCGGGCGTCTTTCCCGGGCGTAGGCAGTGGAAGAAAGCAGCGTAGTTCCGCCGATGGCGGCCAGACTGGCCAGTGCCTTGCGCCGGCCGTTTGATCTTTGGTTCATCGTTTCTGTTTTTACTATGGAAAAATACTTGTGTTAAAAATAAAGGGAAAATCCGGATCAGTAGGCTTTTTAAATTACCGCTTCTGATCGGAAGTGCATTATGGCTCCCGGGTTACAGGATCTCTTTCATTTCCACCGGACGGTTTTCGTCCAGCGAACGTTTGGCGGCAATCGCTATAGCCGTAGACCGCAGACCATCCTCCACGCCTACCGGCATGGCATGTCCCTGGCGCAGTGCCTCGATAAAAACCCGCATCTCTTCGCGGTAGGCCGCTGCGTAACGCTCCAGGAAAAAATCCAGATAAGGCGGCTGACTGGCCCCCTGCCGGCCGAATACCAAGTGCGTATCTACCGGAATATTATTCATCTGGAGCATGCCATCTGATCCCAGGATCTCCACCCGCTGGTCGTAACCGTAGGCAGCCTGGCGGCTGTTGTCGATGGTGGCCATTACGCCGTTTTCAAACGTGAGAATAGATACCGAGGTATCCACATCGCCGGCTTCACCGATAGCCGGATCTACCCGCACTGCGGCCCGGGTGAAAATGGAGGTCACTTCACTTTCCAGCAAAAAGCGGGACGTATCGAAATCGTGAATGATCATATCCATGTAAATACCTCCGGAAGATTCGATATAGGAAATGGGCGGGGGCGCCGGGTCCCGGCTGGTGATCCTCAAAATATTCGGCCGCCCGATCTTTCCGGCCTGTAGAGATCTTTTCAGAGCTCCCAGATGGGGATCAAAACGTTTATTGAAGCCCAGCATGAGGGGTACTCCGGCCGTGCGCACCGCTTCATCGATCTCCCGGATCACTTCGAGCGAGAGGTCCAGTGGTTTTTCGCAGAAGATCGCTTTCCCCGCGGCGGCGCTCCGTTTGATGTAGTGCGCATGCGTATCGCTGGGCGAACAGATCACCACTGCTTTTACACCGGGATCCTGCAGTGATCGTTCGAAATCATCCCCGATCTCCGGGAAATGGTTCTTTTCGGCAAAATTGCGCCCCGTGTCACTGGAAGTAATCACCTGCAGGCTCAGATCCGGAAATAATTGCTGCAGATTTTTTGCGTGGATCTGTCCAATACGCCCCAATCCGAGTACCGCCACTTTAAATGCTTTCATACTTCAATCTTGATTTACAGGTAAATTTAAAGAATTCGGCACACACTGGTACAAAGAGTATCCGGGGCGGCCTTTTCCCGCCGTCAGATCCGGTTCCCGCCTGTTGAGGAGCAGAACTCCGCGCCGCCAGATTTTCCTCAATATCCTTGCACCATTGATAGAGGAAAGCTATACGTCCGTAGATTTCAAAGTACCGGGATCAGTCAGGTCCGAAAAACTTCGTAATTTCATAGCCAATCTATACTTGACGCGAAGTGGTCTGGGAAAATCCCAAATCAATTTTACGTCAGTATAATTACGTCTCAGTTACTTGGTAATCGCCTATCAGTTTTCAGCAGCCTCTCAAATACGACCGATCCTGCACCGACTGGTAGCGGTCTGCCACCTAACTGTTTTTTTTATCACCTAACTGATTTACCAATGAGGCTATGCTTACTTCTGGCAGGAGTTCTCTCTGCCACATTCCTGTCTGCTCAGATCAATGCCAGACTCTTTCAACACCCCGACGTATCCGATACCCACATTACCTTCGCCTACGGCGGGGATGTCTGGGTGGTACCCAAATCCGGGGGAACAGCTACCAAGCTCAGTTCGCCGAAAGGCAACGAATCATTTCCCCGCTTTTCGCCGGACGGCAGCCAGATCGCTTTTTCCGGCAACTACGACGGAAATACCGACATTTACGTACTGCCCAGTATGGGCGGTATCCCGCAAAGGGTGACCCACCACGGGATGTCCGACCGGCTATTGGGCTGGTTCCCGGACGGCAAGCACCTGCTGTATGTATCCGCTATGGAGAGCGGTAAACAACGCTTTTCGCAATTCTACAAGATCCCCGCTACCGGTGGATTGCCCGAGAAATTGCCGATGGCTTACGGAGAGTTCGGAAGCGTTTCCCCCGACGGACAAAAGATCGCCTTTACCGATCGGTCCCGCATCCTGCGTACCTGGAAGCGATACCGCGGTGGTATGGCCGCAGACGTATGGCTCTTCGACCTCAAGACCATGGAATCGGAGAACATCACCGACAATGCGGCTAACGACGAACTGCCGATGTGGGTAGGCGACAAAGTATATTTCCTGTCGGACCAGGGCCCCAACCAGCGATTCAATATCTGGATGTACGATACCCGCAGTAAAAGCAGCAAACAGCTGACCAATTTTTCGGAATTCGATGTGCATTTCCCGGCCGACGGCCCCAAGGAGATCGTCTTTGAAGCCGGCGGTAAACTGCAATTACTCGATCTCGCCACCGAAGCCGTCCGGGAAGTGGACATCCAGGTGGTTTCCGATCTGATCACGGTAAAACCCCGCAAAGAAAGCGTGGAGGATTATGTACAGAACATGGCTATTGCCCCCGACGGTAATCGCGCCATAGTGGAAGCCCGTGGTGAGATCTTCTCGCTGCCTAAAGAAGAAGGAATTATTCAGAACCTGACCCGCACTTCGGGCGTAGCCGAGCGTTTCCCGGCCTGGTCACCCAATGGCCGTTATATTGCCTACTGGAGCGATAAGAGTGGGGAATACGAGCTCACCGTTCGCGATATGAGCAAAGGGGCCCAGGAGAAGCAACTGACCAATCTCGGCCCCGGGTACCGCTACCAGCTTTACTGGTCTCCGGATAGCAAAAAACTCGCTTTCGTCGATCAGACCATGCACATCAATGTGTACAATATGGCGACCAACTCAATCCGCCAGATCGATCAGGACCTGAGCCTTTTTGAGGGTGGTTTACGCGGCTGGACCCCGAGCTGGTCCGCGGACAGCAAATGGCTGGCCTACAGCAAATCCCAGGATAACAATAACGGGGCCATCATGATCTACGACACGGAAGCGGATAAACTGACCCAGGCCACTTCCGGTTTCTATTCGGATGTCAATCCGACCTTTGACCGGGAAGGCGATTATCTCTTTCTGCTGACCAATCGTTCCTTCCGTCCGGTTTACAGTGATTTCGATAATTCCTGGACCTATCCGAATGCCACCCAACTGGCGGCCATTCCGCTCCGTGATGAGGTGACTTCACCCCTGGCGGCCAAGAACGATACGGTAGCCATTCAACTGGAAACCGAGGAAGAAAAAAAGGACGATAAGGACGATAAAAAAGACGACGAGGAAATTTCCGTCGGTATCGATTTTGACAACTTCGAACGCCGCCTCGTTATTCTGCCGCCCAGTGCCGGCAATATGGGCAACCTCTCTGCGGCCAAGGGCAAGATCGTTTTCCAACGCTATCCCAATACCGGGACGTCGGGCGAAGACAATGCGCTTATGTATTTCGACCTGAAGGAAAAGGAAGAAAAGACCATCATGAAAAAAGTGAATGGTTACGAACTCAGCGCCGATGGGAAAAAGCTACTGGTGCGCCAGGGTAATAATTCCGGCATCATCGACCTCGGCGCCGACAAAAAGCTGGAAGACAATCTTTCCCTGAAAAAAATGGAAATGACGGTCAATCCCCGGGAAGAATGGGCCCAGATCTTCAACGATGCCTGGCGTTTCCAGCGGGACTTTTTCTACGATAAAAAAATGCACGGTGTAGACTGGCCGGCCATGCGCAAGCAGTACGGTGATATGATCCAGTACGCCATCACCCGCAATGACGTCAACTTCATCCTCGGAGAGCTGATCGGTGAGCTGAATGCCTCCCATACTTACCGCGGTGGTGGGGATCAGGAATCACCGGACCGGAAGGCCGTCGGATACCTGGGCGTCGACTGGGCCAAAGAGAACGGCCAGTTCAAGGTCAAGGAGATTATCCGGGGAGCCGAATGGGACAATGAAGTCCGCTCTCCACTGGACGAACCGGGCGTCAACATCAAAGCCGGCGACTATATCCTCGCCGTTAACGGGATGGCACTTGCAGATTATCCCGATCCCTGGGCGGCATTTGAAGGGCTCTCCAACGAAACGGTGGAACTGACCGTCAGCAAGAGTCCCAATTGGGATGATACCCGCCAGGTGGTGGTCAAAACCATACCGGACGAGACCCGTCTGCGCAACCTCGCCTGGATCGAACAGAACCGCAAACGCGTGGAAGAAGCATCCAACGGTCAGCTTGGCTATATCTACGTACCCAGCACCGGAGTGGATGGCCAGAACGAACTGGTCCGCCAATTTTACGGCCAGTGGGATAAACCCGGCCTGATCGTGGACGAACGCTTCAACAACGGCGGACAGATCCCGGATCGCTTCATCGAACTACTAAACCGCAAACCGCTGGCCTACTGGTCGGTCCGCGACGGCAAGAACTGGCAGTGGCCGCCAGTCGGCAACTTCGGCTCCATGGCCATGCTGATCAACGGATGGGCCGGATCGGGCGGTGATGCCTTCCCGGACTACTTCAAAAAAGCCGGACTCGGTCCCCTCATCGGAGACCGTACCTGGGGTGGCCTGATCGGTATTTCCGGTGCACCTACGCTCATCGATGGCGGTACCGTTACCGTGCCTACTTTCCGGATGTACAACCCGGACGGTACCTGGTTCAAGGAGGGACACGGTGTAGATCCGGACATTAAAGTAAAAGAGGATCCTACCAAACTGGCCAAAGGTATCGACCCGCAACTGGAACAGGCCATTGCCGAAGTAATGAAAATGGTGAAGGAAAAAGGACCTATCCATCCGGAAGAACCGAAGCAGGAAGATCGGTCTCGGGTGATTAAGCCTTAGGAGGGGTGAGGAGCGAGGTGTCAGGAGTGAGGGGGCAGGAGCGAGGGGAGCGAGGTTTTAGCTAATTAAAGGGATCTTTGGTAGCCGATGATCATTTTTCGAATTTGGGTGATCTCGTCTACTAAAGATTCCTTTTTTTCTTTTGGGATGAGACCGAGATCGAAGCTAAGATAGATCTGCGTTTCTATTTCACAGATGGAGCCGATTGCTATATTCAGGAAATGTCTGAGCTGTTTGCTGCTGTTCCGGCCACAGCCTTCGGCGATATTGGATGGAATAGAAACGGAGGCCCGATTCAATTGGGAAACAAGGCCGAACCTTTCTTCCTGCGGATAAGTTTTGGTCAGTAAATAAATGGTTTTGGTCAATGCTCTGGACCGATTCCAGATCTCGAGGTTTTTAAAATTTTTAATCATGAGCGCGAATTTTTAGAAATTAAGAAATAACCCCTTACTCCCCTGACACCTGAAACCTCTCCCCTGACACCTCTCCCAAATCTACAAAAAAGTTCAATCCAAAAAATAAAAAACAAATACTTTAAAAACTAGCAAAAAACCGTATCTTTAGCCTCCCTGTAATCAACCAAAAACACCTGTAATTATGACTACTCAAGAAATCGCCAACCGACTGGTAGAGATCTGCCGTGCCGGCCAAAATGACCTGGCCTACGATGAACTATTCGCAGAGAACGCCATTACCGTTGAACCCGCTCACACCAAACAGCCCAATACCGAGGGGCTGGATGCCATCAAAGAAAGGTCCAAACTTTTTCAGGAAGGGGTCAAGGAATTTCACGACAGCTACGTTTCCGATCCCATCGTAGCGGGAAATTTCTTTGCCTGCACCATGGGAATGGACATCACTATGCAGGACGGTAACCGTATGAAAATGGACGAAGTTTGTGTTTACGAAGTGAATGACGGAAAGATCGTACAAGAGCAATTTTACTATTAGAACATATTTTAAAGACCCGGGCTGCTCGCGGATCTCTGAGCAAAGCAGGCGCTCTGTTTTTGTAAGGCCAAAGACCGAGTTTGCTGCATGCTCTGGATCTACCGACCACGTCCAATCTCAGTAAGGTTTGTTTTTACCGCTGGGGTGACTGAATAAAAGCGTAAAAGACCACTAGCCCGCATTATCCCTATTGATAAAAGCGGGTGCTGTTGGGTTGCTGCCGTTCCTTCACCTTAGCGGTAATTTTTTTAGAACTCCAGCCCAAAGCTCAAATTGAGCGTCCGGTCCAGCAGATCGGTCTGGCTGCCGATGATGCGGTTGGTGATCCGATTGGTTTCTTCGGAATTGGTTGAATAGATAAACTGCAGATATTTGACATTGGCGTTGTCGGTAAGATTGAATACGGAAAGCCCCATTTTAGCTTTCATACTCCCGATATTGAACTTGTAATCCACTCCCACGTCGAGCCGCTGATAACTCGGTAGCCAGCGGATATTATCCCTCCTCCGGTCTCCCTGAATGATCCGCTGATCGTAATACGGCCGACCGGAACTGTAGATGTAATTAGCCGAAAAATTGAACCGCCCCCAACGGTAATTATTCACCCACTTGAACTGATGCCGCCGGTCATCCCGGGCCGGGATCGGCGCTCCCCGCTGGATCTGGGGAAAACGATTGACCGATTTGCTCAGGGTGTACGCCAGATGCCCCTGGTATTTTGGATAGTCCCAGCCCACCGTGAGATCCACTCCGTTGACGGTTCCCTCTCCCACAAAAATGGTGTAGTTCTGCCGGGTGCCCGGGCGCAATGGATCATTGCCGAATCCCGGTACCGGAGAAGAGTGGTCAATTACATTTGCCAGTTGTTTATTATAAAACTCCACATCAAACAACCAGTGCCTGATCTGGTAGTTAGCGCCGAGCATCAGGTTGTTAGACCGGCCGACCGGAAAACGACGGTCATCACTCAATACGACCAGATTGACGGACTGGCCCAGTCGGTTCTCATGGGTCAGTTCGCGAATGAACTGGTAATTGATGCTGTACGCTCCCTTCAGGGCAAATCCGGATTCCAGGCGGTAATTGGCCGTCAGGCGGGGAGCGAGATAAAAACCGCCGGTTTGATCGTAGTAATTCAATCGTCCTCCGGCGGAAAGTTCCAGTCCCGGCGCCGGCGACCATTGATAATTGGCGAAAGCCTGCACATCGAATGATTGCCGCTCGCTACTCAGAAGAGTATCCAGTTCGGAAGCAATGGCGAACTCGGTGCGATATTGGTTCCAGCTGCCGCCCAGTTCAAGCTTGTGGGAATCGTCATAGGTTTTGGTCAGCAGGCTTCTGGCACCGGTATTTTCGACAAGGTTGAACTGCTTATTTTCCAGAGAATTGGTCTGGGTCCCCAGGGCCATTGACGTCCGGCTAAGGGCGGCATTTAATTTCTCCTCAAACTGATAGCGGGTGTAAAAGCCCTCCAGATCAAATTGCCAGTCCTGTCCTAACTGACTGGAATACTGCAAACTGGTCCCTGTGTTTTGCCAGCTTTGCTGATCCCGAAAATCTTCCTCAAAGACAACCCGCTCCTGATTGAACCGGGTATTGCCGAAACGGTTGTAGTACGTATTGAGGTAATCGTCCTTGCTTTGGAAAAAATTAACGGCTAGGCGGGAGGTCTGGCTGGGTCGGAACAACAATTTCCCGTTCCAGTCCGAAAAGCCGAAATCCGGATTCGTCGTCAGAATATCCGGACGATTATCGAGCGATTCGCTGTCAAAATAATTATCCACATCCCGGTCGACCCAATCGAAGAATTTGGAGTTGGCCAGATTGGTATGCGAACTCCGGGCGCTGAAACTGACGCCGATCTGCTTGCTCAGCGGTACATCCATCGTAAGCGCCGCAGACAGGAGATTGAGATCCGCCTGCCCGGACAAGGTAGTGATCTCGTCGGCAGACCGCATCAACAACATCCCCCCGGTACGCCCCCCGTATTGGATCGGCAGTACATTCTTATACAATTTTACCTCTTCCAGATAACTGCTGTTCAAAGCACTGAATACCCCGTAAAAATGGTCGACTTTATAGAGCGGCATACCGTCCAGGATGATCAGGGTCTCATCCGCATTACTGCCCCGGATGCGGATATCGCTGCTCAGATCGTCATCCGCACTTACTCCGGCCAGCAACTGTACCCGCCGCAGGATGTCATTTCCGGCCAGCGTGGAGGCATTCAGGCCGTCGATCCCTTCGTGCCGAAGGCTAATACTGCCGTCCGAGAGGGAGGTCGTCAGATCGGGAAGCCGGTCAACGATCAGGATCTCATTCAGCGGCAAAGGATCGGACTGCAGGCGAATAAGCGGTTCGCCGGCGAATTTCGCTACCGGAATGTGTTTGGTTTTATACCCGATATGGTAGATCCAGACGGCATTCCCATTTAAATTGGCCGGTAAGCTCAACGCAAACCGGCCCTGTTCGTCGGTCATAGTGCCCAGGTTCATCGTATCCAGTGCGATGGCTACGTTTACCATGGGAGTACCCGTTGCGGCATCCAGTATTTGTCCGCTAACGGAGAGGGTTTGGTCGGTGGCATCACTAGATCTCAGTTGCAGGCTCCGCAGTAAAAAGCGATCAGCGGAGACCCTGTGGTACTGAACCGCTTCGGTGGCCAGCAACTGGCGAAGCAATGATTCCATATCCGGCGCTGAGATAGAAGTTGGTTCCAATACCTTTTTGGCCAGCACATCGGGGGCATAGGCAAAATCGATCTGATAATCCTCCGCCAGTTGCTGGATAGCATCCAGCAAGCTTTGCCCCGCTTTTACTTCCAGGTGATAAGGCATGAGGGTGGACTGCGCTTTGCTCTCCAGGGTGAGCAGCAAAAACGTGGCGAAAAAGATCCACCGTAATAGGCCTGTATTCATACCTTACTCGGTATCTGCTTGCTTAATGCTTACTTTTTTTCCTTCAATAGACGATTCCAGATTGTGGGGCAGCGTGACCTGGAATAGTGCTGAATCCAGGCTATTTCCCTCAAAAAAGCCGACATGATTGATGGAGGAGATCGATGCATCGGCTTCTATTTTTACGCCAAACTGGCGTTCTATTTCTTCAAATACTGCACGCAGGGGCTGATTGTCGAAGCGATAGATATCCTTTAGCCAGTCTACTTCCGCCTCCAGGCCGCTTAGATTTTCCACCACCAGTCGGCCGTCGGCCCCAAGTTCGCAGGCCATTCCGGGAGTAAGGATCACCCCGTCCGCATCTCCGGGCGCAGTTACCTGCACGCGCCCCTCGGTGCATTTGACCCGAAAACGATCGTTCCGGCTGTAGACATTAAACTGCGTACCGAGCACTTCAACCGTTCCCCGATCCGTCTTCACTACAAAGGAACTGCCCTTTTCAACGGCAAAAAAAGCTTCTCCGTCCAGCTCGATCCGGCGACCGCTATCATCATAGCTCAGGGTACTGGCGGCATTGAGCTGGACCTGGGACTGATCCGGCAGCGTCACCGCCAGATGTTCCTGGTATTCCGTACTTACCAGATTCGGCCGTTCGATACCGAACACGATGAACAGGATCAGGGCGATGGCCGCCGCCACTGCTCCCGCCATGCCGAATAAAAAGCGACGGCGTCCACCGACGGGTTTCACCACAGCCGGCTTATCCTTGTCCGCCTGGATCCGCGCCCACAGTCGATCGGTATCTACCGCGGGTTTTGCGGGCTCAAACCGGATGCGCTGTACCAAAACCCGAGCGGTTTCCACCTCCTCCCGTTTTTCCGGATGGCGATCGAGCCAGCTTTGCCAGGAAGCGTTCGCTTCGGGCGTACCGTTCTTCACCCAGCGAATGAAGTCCTCATCCGCCGCGAGCTGTACCGCATCGTAGTTTTGGTAAATATCTTTCATATGCTGAAGTTAAAACTTCGTTTACTCTAAAAACAACTCGTCCAGATAGCCGGAGCGGGTTACACTGTTGTACGCATTCCGGCAACCGCTGAGGCCACTGTGCATCATACTGGCACAGGTGCCATCCGAAAGGGTCGTTTCCAGATGACTTCTTTTCAGGAAACAATGCCCCAGTTCGTGGAATATGACAAATTCCTTTCGGATATCCGACGCCTGCCGCCAGAAGGACATATCGATCACCAGGCGGTTGGGTTCGTCGGTATTGTAATAACACTGCCCGGAAACATTAGCCTCCGGAATATCTTCTAAATAGGCCGAAATATTCGCTATTTCAAAATCTACCGTCACTCCCCGGCTACTCCCCTCTTCCTGAAAACGCTCAAAGTAAGGCGCCAGATCTTCGTCGATATAGATGTTGGCGATCGTTGTCGTTTCCTTCTCACACCCCAGGCTCAGTAACCCTCCCCAAAGCAGCAAAAACTTTAAATATTTCATGCTTATCCAGATGCTTTTATCTGTATAAGACCGGCCGGCCGGTTTTGTACTCAATTTGCAAGGAAAAAATTCAAAAAAATTAGCCAGAGCACCGTCAGGTACTTTCTCAGGGCCTTGATCCCGGTAGATACCAGGTTTCGGACCGACTGATAATTGATGCCCAGCGCTTCACAAATATCCTCGTAACTCATATCTTCGAAGTACTTTAGGTACAGCACTTCCCGCTGGCGTTTGCTCAATTGCGCCATCGCCTGCTTCAGGGCCCGGGCGTTGGCTTCGGAGATCTCCCGTCCGATAATCGACTCGTCAATAGCCGGCTCGGCGAGAAAATCGACCTCCCGGGTATCTCTTTCGTTCTGGGTTTTCTGTAATTTCCCGATCTGACGGATCAGTTTCCGGCGCAGGGCCACCAGTAGATAGGGGCGAATATTATCGTTATCACGGAGGCCTTCCCGGTTGCGCCAAAGGTCCACGAAGAGATCGTGCAGGCAATCTTCGATCAGACTGGCATCCCGGCAGAATTGTCCACCGTACCGCAAAAGGGCGTCCACATGCTCCCGGTAAATTTGCTCCAGGGCATCTTCGTGACCATCCTTTAATTTTTGCCAAAGTTGCTGATCGGTTATCATGAGTTCGCGAAAATAATAAGCCCGGAACAGAATTTACAGGATTTTTGGATTTACAGAATTTTCCAGAAAGTGTATATTGACCTGGTATACGGTAATCGCCGCCAAGATCCTGCTTTCCCGGCAGCCTGTGTTAACAAACGTAGAAGCAATGCATCAGCTATATACCACCTTTCATTTTTTTTGTAAAACTGCGCAATACTCACCTGGTAACTAAGACATGCCCAAACCGCAAACGTTTAAAAAGAACCGGCAATTCTGGAAATTCTGTGCCTACGGCTTCTTGAAGAACCTCCGTTTCTTTGAGCCCTTCCTGCTGTTGTTCTTTTTGGAAAAGGGGGTGAGTTACTGGCAGATCGGCACCCTCTACGCAGTCCGGGAAGTGGCCATTAACCTGATGGAAATACCTTCCGGTTTCCTCGCTGACACCTTCGGCCGCCGCCGTACCATGATCCTGGCCTTTTTATTCTATATCGTTTCCTTCTTTATTTTTTACGCAGCCGAAGCCTACGGGTTTCTCCTGCTCGCTATGGTCTTCTACGCCATGGGAGACGCATTTCGAAGCGGTGTACACAAAGCCATGATCTTTACCTATCTGCAGATACAGGGCTGGTCGGACCAGAAAGTCCACTATTACGGCCATACCCGGGCCTGGTCGCAGCGGGGTTCGGCTTTGTCCTCCCTGCTGGCCGCAGTAGTCGTGGTCTGGAGTAGAAACTATACGTCCGTTTTTCTGCTCTCCATCATCCCCTACCTGCTGGATATGGCCCTGATCTGGTCCTACCCCAAAAACCTGGACGGCGCGGAAACCTCCTGGAAGAACCGCCAGGCGATCCGGGCTAGATTTCGCACCATCTGGCGCGCCTTCATCATGACGTTTCGCCATCGATCCATCCTGCGGGCCGTCAACAATGTGTCCCTGTCCAGTGCTTTTTTTAAAGCCGTAAAAGATTATTTACAACCTATTTTACAGACGCTCGCCCTGAGTTTGCCCTTTCTGACCGCTCTATCCGAAAAAAGCCGGTCGGCCATTCTGATCGGTATAGCCTATTTTATTATTTTTCTGTTGACGGCCAGTGCCTCCCAGAGTGCCGGCCGGATTGCCGATCGTTTTGTAGAATTGCGCGCGCCGATCAACTGGACCATGGCCGCCTGCCTGCTGATCGGTATGGGCAGTGGCATGGCCTATCAGATGGAATTGATCGTTCCGGCCGTCCTGCTGTATATCGGCGTTTTTGTGATCGAGAACCTGCGCAAACCGATGGGCACTGCCTTTATCGCCGATCAGGTACAGGAAGATATCCTGGCCAGTGCGCTGTCGGCCCAGTCGCAGATCAAAACGATCTGGTCCGCCGTCATTGCTTTAGGCCTGGGTGCCGCCGTGGAGGTTTTCGGCATCGCCATCGGCCTGGCGGTAATCTCCTGCGTTCTGCTGTTGGTACTGCCTTTGGTATGGATCCGGCAAAAGGATCAGAAAGTGTTGCGGGTAGGACATTAAACGATCATTGGAAATGAAATGGAGAATGCTGATAAAAAACTGTCGTTTCTTCACTGTTCAATAATACGAAAGCGTTGCCGGAGGGGAATACTTCAATTATCCGGCCGGCGCAAATTTTCACCTGACTACAATAATCAAGATCATGAAGATGTACATCCAACTGTTTTTATTACTCCTGGTGACCGCAACCGGTCTGCGGGCTCAAACTGTAAGTGCGGAAACCCTGCTGGAACGCAGCATAAAATACCACGATCCCAAAGGTCAGTGGGGAAAAACGCCAATGACCCTGAATCTTAAAGAAACCCGCCCCGGCGGCAGCGACCGGACTACCACCATCGGGATCGATCTCAAAAAGCAAACCTTCCGGCTGGATCAGATGCGGGAAGGCAATCAACTGGTCTATAATATTGCCATGGATGATTGCACCTACGAGCTCAACGGCAACAGTGATATCAGCCCGGAAGATCTGGAAAAATATCGCCTCAACTGCGATCGCGCCAAAACCATGCGCAATTACTATACCTACCTGTGGGGACTACCCATGAAACTGACCGACCCGGGAACGATACTCCACGAAGTAAAAATGGATGAATTCATGGGCAAAGCTGCCTACCGGCTTAAAGTGACGTACTCCCCGGAAGTGGGATCGGATATCTGGTATTTCTACTTCGACCCGTCCAGCTACGCCCTGACCGGTTACCGGTTCTATCACGACGAAGCCACTAATGACGGAGAATACATCACCCTGAAAGGAGAGGAAAAGATCAAAAATTTCCGGCTTCCCAAAGAGCGGAAGTGGTATACCCACAAAGAGGATAAGTACCTGGGCGCCGATATCCTACAGCAGTAGCTCACGGAGCCCAGCGGGTATCAGGATCGGGGCGGTCGGCAACAAAACGGATCGCCCCGATCATTATCGGTCTGTGAATGCCAGTATCACTACCGGAGTTGCGGTTCGTAATCCGGAAAGATCTGCTGCAAATGGTGTTCCAGATGTTTGACGTAATCTTCCATAAAATATTCGAGGGAGACGGATTTTAGCGGCATTACCTTTCGCATTGCGATCTTGTCCAGGTTGTGCCTGGGCCGCAATTGGTGCCGCACCGGATCGGGTACCCGCGCGATAACCCGGGCCATTTGCCAGTTAAAATAGTACCAGAGCTGTACCAGGTTCTGCCAGTCGGCACGCGCATAATCCTGCAGTTTCACCCATTCTTCCTGGCGATAGCCATCAAAGATCAGTTCATCCGTAAACTGGGCCCTTATAAAACGCTGGTGGTTGTTGGAAGCCGAATCCACCAAATGTCCGATGATCTCCTTGGTACTCCACTTATCCGGAGTCGGACGGCGGGCGGCTTGTTCATCGGTGAGGGCCTGCAGGCGGGGCCGGATGGTATCGATAATGGTTTTTAAGTGATGTGCGGTTTTAGACATGACCCAGTTGTTGTGGCAAACCGGAGGATCAATAATTGGCTCCGGCCGCATCCAGAAATTTGATTTACAGGAAGCAATAGTATTTGGCTGGAAAAAGTTCCCGCATTTTGATCATGAATTTTCACTTTTCTTGTCAGGCTCCCGCACAATTGTTGCGTCCATTCCTTAAATCCTCACTCGCAGCAACACGAAACTACGACCGACCTTGCATTTACGGGCGAATCCAGCCCATAAGGGTTTTACGGTCGAGCACTACCAAAACTATCGGGGAACTTAATCAGGGAGACAAAAGTTAACAGGAAATTAATCTAAGCTTTATGCCTGGGTATTTCCTGATTGATATCTTTTTTCGATCTTTGCAGCCCTTTGGAAAAAACCACAGTTAAAAGACATTCAAGGATTATTTATTTATTTCATACTAGTCAATTATTTGAGCCATCCGTAGCAGCGGATGGCTTTTTATTTTACCGCATCCCAAAGCACCTCTACCGGGTGTAGCGCCTGCCTTTCGGCCCCGTCCCGGATCTGGTGGCGGCAACTGGTACCCGGAGCCGCAATAACCGCATCCGCCGGCGCTTCCCTTACCGCGGGGAAAAGTACCAGTTCCCCGATCTTCATGCTGAGATCGTAGTGTTCTTCTTCGTAACCAAAGGACCCCGCCATGCCGCAGCAGCCGGAAGGAATGACCTCTACGGTATAATTAGCCGGGAGGCTCAGTAAAAAAGCGCTCTGCGCCACGTCTCCCAGCGCTTTTTGGTGACAGTGGCCGTGCAGCAGGATCTTACGCGAGACATCATGAAACTGTTCGCTCCGGATAAAACCCGCCGCGGCTTCTCTGGCCAGAAATTCGTCTACCAGCAAACAATGGGGAGCCAGTTGCCGGGCCCGCTCCTGCGCCTGTCCGCGCAATAAGTTGGGGTATTCATCCCGAAAGGTCAGGATGGCGGAGGGTTCGATACCCAGCAATGGCGTGTGTTCGTCGATCCTGCCGGAAAAGGTCTCTACATTGGCCCGGGCCAGTTGCCGGGCATCATCCAGCATACCTTTGGAAATAGCCGCCCGCCCGCTTTCTGCGTGGGCGATCATCCGCACTTCGTAGCCCAGATGCAAAAGCAGGCGTACCGTTTTTTCCCCGATCTCCGCTTCATTATAGTTGATAAACTCGTCACAGAACAGGTATACCTGGCGGCCGTGGGGCGCATTGACCGGCAGATCCTTTCCTTCCCGGTTCCACCATTTCCACAAGCTTCGATCGCTCAAAGCAGGCAGAGAGCGCTGGGGCGCAACTCCCAGGATCGACTTTATCCAGGCTGCGGTCAAAGTATTCGTCAAAAAGAAATTACTCAGTGCCGGGAAAAGCGAGCCCAGGCGATTGTAGCGACTGATCCGGCTGAAGAAGCGGGTGCGGAACGAAGCGCCGTGACTTTTGTGGTACTGGTATTGAAACTCGGATTTCAGCGTGGACATATCCACATTGCTGGGGCATTCGGCCGTACACCCCTTACAGGAAATACAGAGGTCCATGGCCGTCGCGATCTCCGGATGATCAAAGGGATTTTCTTTGGTATTCCGCGTCAGAAATTCCCGCAACACGTTGGCGCGTCCCCGGGTAGTATCCTTTTCTTCCCGGGTAGCCCGGTAAGAAGGGCACATGACTCCTCCCGCAAAGGATAACTTTCGGCAATCTCCCGACCCGTTGCATTTTTCCGCCAGCCGCAACAAACCTCCTACCCCGGAGAAATCAAAGGCCGTATCGTATCCGGGCGTTTCCTGGCCTTCCTCATAGCGCAGGGTCGTATTCATCGGCGGAGCATCGACAATTTTTCCCGGGTTAAAGATCCCCTGCGGATCCCAGGTGCTTTTGATCTCACGCAGTAGCTGATAATTGTCCGCACCGATCATATCCGACAGGAAGGGCGCACGCACGCGGCCGTCTCCGTGCTCACCACTCAAAGAACCTCGATATTTTTTTACCAACTGAGCCGTCGCGTAGGTGATATCGTAAAAGAGTTGCCGGTCTTTCCGGTCCTTCAGATTGAGAATGGGGCGCAAATGGATCTCTCCCGCTCCGGCGTGCGCGTAATACACCGCCTCCTGGCCGAACTCCGCCATCATTTCCGAGAATTCCGCAATGTATTCCGGCAGATCGGCAATCTCTACTGCCGTATCTTCTATACAGGCCACCGCCTTGGGATCGCCGGGAAGATTGGCCAGGATACCCAGACCGGCTTTTCGCAGATCCCACACTCTTTTGGTGGCCGGAGCAAAAACTTTGGGAAAAGCGTAGCCGAAACCGGCTGCGCGGAAAGCATCGATCAGGGTGTCGGCCCGGGTTTCCGCTTCTTCCGGTGTAGCTCCCCGAAACTCGATCATCAGGATGGCGGCCGGATCCCCTTCCACGAAAAAGCGGTTCTTCTGCTGTTCGATATTTTTTTTGGTAAGGTCGAGAATGATCTTATCCATGAGTTCACAGGCCGAAGGTTGGTGGGCCATCGCGATCTGTACCGCCCGCAGGCTCTCGTCGATACTCGTGAAGTGCGCACAAAGGACCACTTCTTTGGGAGCCGGCAATGGATTGAGGTGCAATTTGATCTCAGTCGTAAAGGCCAGCGTTCCCTCCGAGCCGCAAAGCAGGGTGCAGGCGTTAAAATCCGGACCACCCTCCGCAAATATGTTGCTGTGTAGTAACAGATCGACGGCATAGCCGGTATTGCGACGCCGGATCCCTTCCTTGGGGTATTGCTCGCGGATAGACTCCTGCCGGGCGGGATCGCTCAAGGCGTCCTTTAACTGACGATAGATCCCGCCTTCCAGCCCCTCCAATTCGCACTTTTCGGCAAATTCCTCGCCGGAAAGTGCCTGAAAGCTCACTTCCGAACCATCACTCAGCACCGTTTTCAGTTCCAGGACATGATCCCGGGTAGAGCCATAGACAATACTGGTAGATCCACAGGAATTATTACCGACCATACCACCGATCATGCAGCGGTTGGCCGTAGAGGTATTGGGGCCGAAAAACAAACCGTAAGGGCGCAGATATTGATTGAGCTCATCCCGGATGACGCCGGGCTGTACCCGCACCCATCCGGCTTCTGCATCGACTTCCAGTATACGGTTGAAGTGGCGGGAAATATCTACTACGATCCCCTCACCTACCACCTGACCAGCCAGCGAGGTACCCGCCGCCCGGGGAATTATGGGGAGTTGATGCTTTCCGGCAAAACGGATCACCGCTTTTATATCCTCCGTTGATCGCGGCAACACCACGGCATCCGGCAACTGCCGGTAAACAGAGCCGTCGGTAGCGTAGAGGGTACGCCAGAGTGAGGAGGTAAAAAGCTCGCCCTCCAGTTGGTCGGACAGTTCGGAGAAAGGTATGCTATCAGACATCGTATTTGCTTTACTTGCGGGAAAGGAAAGCGAATTTAGCTACTATCCCTTACTTAAGGTGATGGATTGAAAGGCATCTCGTGCCGAATACCGAAAAAAATCTTACTTTGGCCGGATTACCAAATGATACGATCATGAAAATTGAAAAACACACGGTAGTTACCTTACACTATAAATTGCAGGAAAGTAGCGCTTCCGGAGATCTTATTGAAGACACCGCAGGCTCCGATCCGCTGGTATTTCTCCATGGCGTAGAGCAAATGATCCCGGAATTCGAACGTCAGCTGGAAGGCAAAAGCGCGGGCGATTCCTTTGCTTTCGGCATAAAAAGCGCCGATGCCTACGGCGAATACAAAGAAGAAGCCAAGATCAATATCCCAATCGAGACTTTTATTGTTGATGGGAAAATGGCCACGGATATTCTGGTAGAAGGAAAAACCATTCCCATGCGGGATCAGGAAGGCAATATGATCTACGGCACCATTCTGAATATCGGCGAAAAAGAAGTGGGCATGGATTTCAATCACCCCATGGCCGGTACGGACCTATATTTCTCCGGTAAGATCGAAGATGTCCGCGCAGCCACTCCGAGTGAGATTGAACACCGTCATGTCCACGGAGCCGGTGGACACCATCACTAAAAAACGACGGATCTTCCGGAATAAAAAGGTCCCACTTCGACAACAGATCCTGCCGAAGTGGGACCTTTTTTTATAGCTCCCGCTAGCGGCTGACCACAAATTTGCGGATCAAGCGCTCCGACGAACGCTGCACTTCCAGCAAATACATGCCTCCACTCAGGGAGCCCAGACTGATCTCCTGCCGGTTCATCCCAGGCAGGGGTTCGAACTGGCCGCTGCGCAGCGCCCGGCCGTTCAGGTCCCGGATGGTCCAGTCGATCGTGGGATCGGATGCACGGGCCTCCACCAGGAGGCGCAGATTCGTGCGGGAGGGATTGCCCTGTATCCGGAGCCAATCGGCCTCCATTTTTGTCTCCTCCGGATAGATCCGGTTGATCAGGCGACGATCCCGTGCACTGAGCCGGCTATCATCCAGAATACCGCCCTTCATATACACATTGAACAGCATGTGGCCGTCTTCAACGTGCCCTTTCCGGATCAGACGGGAGTCTTCTCCGAAAGTGAGCCGGCTGCCGGGATTCAACTCCATGTAGAACTGACGATCCGGTCCGTCCAGGTAGTTGGGCAGGATAGCGGTATTGTTGATCACTAATTCGCTTCCCGATCCGATCCGGATGGTCCCGCCTTTATCCAGACCCAGGGCGCCGACACCATTGCCGTACACAAAGCGCGTATTATCCGGGATACCGATCCGGCCACCCTCCCGCAACATGATGCAGGAGTTCGGTCCACCGAAATGGATATTGCCGGAGCGGAATTCAATCTCAGCTCCGTCCCCTACCACCAGTTCCACAAAGGATGGGAAACAGAATTCCACGCCATCTCCCACCAGGGTAAGCTGGTGCCGGGCCGTATCGCCGGCTTCGACCAGTGCGCCGCGCAATTCCGTGTAGGGCTGAAAATGAATGCTCTGATCCGCGTGGAAAACGGCCCGGAGTTGAACGGGTTCGTCAACGGGGACTTCCGGACGGCCCTCAATGTAGGTTACATTGCCCATAGCGGGATAGACCTCGCTATCGTGTACGAACAGGTAGGGCGCATCATCCGAGGGATTGTCCGGCTGCACCACTTCCCGGATATTGGCACTGTAGCTTTCTCCCGTGAAGGTACTTTGGGGAAAGACCAGTTCCTCCACCCGGTTGATCCCGTACAGAGGTGTACTGGTGCCGATGATGAAGATTGAAAGATCGCTATCCAGGACTTCATCATCAAATTTGAATTTCATAACGATGTCTTTCAGGATATTGCCGTCCGGAAAGTATTCGGTTACAAAACAGGATTGCGCAAAAGAGAAACCGTTCGCGGCGGGTACCGAAAAATTAGCCGTATTGAGTCGATGGGTGACACCATCGCCGGCTTCATTGGGGATCTCGACCGACAGAATAACTCCCGAACAGATATTGTCTTCACAAAAATTACCAACAAGTAAGGAATCATTACTGCCCATGGAGACCTGGGCACCCAATTCGTAAACGAAATCGGATTTCAGAATGATCTCGTCTTCTTCGGCTACCGTCTGCCGGACAAACAATGAACGATCCGGATCGATCTGGCTCAGGTCGAGAACAAAAACACCGTTCTGTCCGACCTTTCCCGAAATGCAACGGGTCGAATCGATGGTGCCCATCCAGGTGTCATCCAGCGTCTGGTAGATCATCCAATCCGTAGGCCACAAGACGCTGACATCCGGATTGAACGGGCAGGGAATTTCTTCTTTGAGAATAAAATTGGCGTTGGGAATGAAAGTAGACTGTGCCAACAACAGATGAGTGCTTGCTGCGTAAAGCAGCAATAGAAAGAGCGTTTTTTTCATAATTATTGAGATTAGGCGTTAAATAACGAGCGATACCATTAAGGTACAGTAATCGTCAATAATTTGAAAGAATTTCCCTGTCAGAAGCATTACAAACCGGAAGAACTATTCCTCTTTGGGCAGGCGGATCACCCGGACGGTCTCGATCTTGGTATTACTCACCTGTTCAAAAATAAAGCGATATCCCTCCAGTTCGATCACTGCTCCCTGATCCGGGATGGTTTCGGTGGTCATTACCAGATAACCGGAGAGGGTCTGGTATTCCCCGTCCGGGAAACCGAGGTCGTATTTGTTGTTTAACTGATCGATCTCCAGTCGGCCGGAGAAGAGAAATTCATCCTCCGAGATCTGGCGTTCGATATAATCTTCCTGATCGTATTCATCTTCGATCTCTCCGAATATTTCTTCGAGAATATCCTCCAGGGTGATGATGCCCGATACGCTGCCGAACTCATCCACCACGCAGGCAATACTCAGTCGTTCCTTGATGAAGCGGTTCATCAGATCGGTCGCATTCATCACTTCGGGAACGAAGGGAATATCCATGATCTGACTGCGGATATCCTGGGGCTGATCCAGTAATTGCTGGTGGTGCACATAGCCCAGTACATTGTCCGTATCCCCTTCGGTGACGATAATGCGGGACAATTTGGTCGATTTGAACAATTGCAGTAATTCGGCTACCGAGGAATTGACGTCGATGTTTTCGATCTCCGTTCGCGGCACCATACAGTCCCGGACCCGGGTATCTTTCAGGTTGAGCGCATTGCCAAACAATTCTTTATCGATCTCCTCTTCCGAATCCGTTCTGGGGTCGTTGATGAAGTTCTCGAGATCAAGCCGGGTAAACGTACTTTCACTCACCTCGATCGGCGTTTTGATGAACAACCGGAGCAAAGCGGTGGAAGAGCGGGTCATGATCCAGGAAGGCAAAGCCAGCAGCCACTGGATGAGTTTTAACGGAAAGGCTAAAAAATAAAGGATCTCGTCCGCATACAGGCGAAAGAGCGTTTTGGGCAGAAACTCCCCGAAGATCAGTACCACAATGGTGATGATAATCGTATTGAGCAGAAGGATGACCAATTCGTTCTCAATTCCCCACTGTTCCACGATAACCGGGCTCAGTTGCCGGGTCATCAGGTAGGAAAAAACGACCAGGGCAATATTGTTCCCCACCAGCAGCATTCCGATAAAATCGGAGGGCTTCTCGTAAAAATTGGCGATGATGGTTCCCCGCAGAGCGCCCTTCTTTTTCTTGAGCTCGACTTTTAACTTGTTGGCGGAAATAAAGGCGATCTCCGTACCGGAGAACAGAGCGGACAGCACCAGAAATATGATGATAAAAGTGATCGACATTAATCTTTCAATTTGCTGGGATCACTAATCTTTATTCTACCGTCTACCGCATTGATGCGGGCGTTTTCAAAGTTCTGATCCGATTCAAAACCGTGACCGGTGATGATCTCATCCGGACGGGTGACTACTACGAATTTCTGGGTGTATACCTTCTCCATACGCTCATCCCAGATGAGTTCTTCGGTTTCCAGTTTTTCCTGCTCCACACTCTGCCAGACTACGCTATCCCGCACGACGATCTGATTTTTCTTATCGATCCGTACCCCGTACTTTGCCGTCAATACACTGGCGATAGAGCCGTCCGGATCGAAGAACTCCACCCGTACGCCATCGGGGAACTCCTGCCGCGGATCGTTCCGATCCAGATAGGTCAGCATCGTTTCTCCCTGGATCCGCACTTTAACCAGTGCCGAATCGCTGTACAGGATCTCCACTTCCTGGGCCCGTTCGATCTCAGGTTCCAGGTTGGCCAGTAATTCGGCTACTTCCGAAGGATCATTCTCGCAGGCGGCGATCAGACTCCCCAGCAAAATAAGCCACAGCCAAACTCGCTTCATATATTGATTTTTTGCAAAAATACGTTTTTTTGGTTTCGGGTATCGGATTTCCGAAAACAGCGGCAAGGTTTACCGAAGAATATTTCCGCGCTAAACCCTGCCGTTTGGTTTGGATCCGGTTATTTCTCGTATACCAAAGCCGGAATATTCTGCTCGCGGAACAGACGGTTGTAGGCCGGGATCTCCGTTTCCAGAATATTATTCAGCGCTTTTTTCTCCTTTTCCCAGCGTTCATCCAGATCTTGCAGCCGATCTTTTACGCCCTGGGTGACCTGGGGTTCGTAGGCATCGATCGAGCCCCGCAGGTAGAAGTAGGACGCATTCAGCTTACTGGGCCAGTTGATCACATCCTGCGTATTTTTCTGGCGGGTCTCCACGATCCGTGATTCCCACTCATCGATCATTTTGATCAGGTCCTTGCCTTTTTCCACAACGGCTTTGGCCGATTCCTGCTCCGCCAGATTTTTGTTGTAAGCTTTAATCTGGTCTCTGACCTTACGCACGATGTTCACGCCCTGGTGGATCTCTCCGATCTTATCCGCCGTATACTGCATCAGATCCTGCTGTTCTTTCCAGGCAGCGGCATCCCCCACGGTAGTCTGGCGCGGATCGGCCAGCAGGCTAACGGGCTGTTCCACCGTTTTATCCCCCATTTTGAGGCGGGCGGTGTATTGCCCCGGGGCCAACCGGCGACCGCGATAATCCCCGAAGATGAAAACATCGGTCACATCGGGCATCACTTCCGAACGGAAATCCCAGGCAAACCGGTTCAGTCCCGCTTTGGCCGGGATCACCTCCGGTGCCGGCGGGCCACCCGGATAAGACTTAAACGTACTGTCTTTTTCACTGCTGTAGGCCCGTACCACTTTCCCGGCAGCATCAACGATCTCCAGGTGAAGGGTAGTATCCGGTTTTTCCGGCAGGTAATAGGTCAGGATCACGCCCGCCATCGGATTCTGTCCGATACCCGGAGGCATCGATCCGCCGGCGCGCGGAGAAAATCCGCTCATGCGCACGGTCGGTTTGGGCTCGTACAGCACCATTTCGGAGCCTTCCGGTTTGCCCTGGATCGCCGCCAGATCATCCAGGATCCAAAATGCCCGGCCCTGGGTGGCCGCCACCAGATCATTATCGTGGATCTTCAGGTCGGTAATGGGCACTACCGGCAGATTCAGTTGCAGGCGACTCCATTCGGCACCACCGTCGTAGGAAACATAAAATCCATGTTCCGCACCGCCGTATAACAAACCCGGTTTTTCCAGGTCCTCACGGATCACCCGGAGGTAATCGTCTTCGTCCAGCCCCTTGTTGATCAGGGTCCAGTTTTGTCCGTAATCCGTGGTTTTATAGGTGTAGGATTTGAAATCATTGAACTTAAAACGGTTGGCGCTCACGTAAGCGGTACCCGCCGTGTGCGGAGATACCTCTATGGAATGAACGGTGGATTCCGGCAGATCGGGAGGAGTGATATTCTGCCAGTTCTCTCCGTTATCGCGCGTCACGTGTACCAGACCGCAGTCACTTCCCGCATACAGTACGCCGCGTTCCAGCGGAGATTCGATCAGGTAATAGATCGTATTGTAGTTTTCGCCACCGGCACCTTCGTTGGTGAACGGTCCGCCGCCGGCTACCTGCTTGGTAGTATCGTTCCGGGTGAGATCCGGACTGATCACCTCCCAGTTGATGCCACCGTCCGTGGTGCGGAAAACGACATTGGCCGTATGGTAGATCACGCTGGGGTCGTGCGGAGAAGCGATGATCGGAGCGTTCCAGTTGAAGCGGTATTTCAGGTCTTTGGGTTCTTCCGCGAAATTCATGGAAGGATACTCCTGAATGTCTTTCGACTCCTGGGTACGGATATCCAGCACTTCAATAATCCCCTGGTAACAGCCGCCGTAGAGTAATACCGGATTGTCCGGATCAAAAGCGATATAGGCACTTTCGCAACCAGGACCGGAGAACCAGTCGGATTCGGTCAGTCCCCGTCCGTTGTTGCGGCTACTGATCACCACCGATGAATTATCCTGCTGGCCACCGTATACTTTATAGGGGAACTGGTTATCCACATTCACCCGGTAAAACTGGGCGGTCGGCTGATTGTTCAGGGTGGACCAGCTCGCACCGGTATTGAAGGTGATCTCGCCGCCACCGTCATCCCCCAGGATCATATTGCGGTTGTTGTCCGGATTGATCCACAGATCGTGCGTATCTCCGTGCCCTACACTCACGCGACTGAAGGTGTTGCCTCCGTCAATACTGCGCATCATCGGTGCATTCAGCACGTAAACGATATCCTCATTGATCGGATCGGCAAAGACTTCCATGTAGTACCAGGAACGGGCCGACAGGTACTGATCGGTGGAGAGCATACGCCAGCTTTTCCCACCGTTGTCCGAGCGGTACAGTCCGGATTTGGCTTTTTCCGTTTCCACGATGGCGTATACCCGATTGGGATTAGCGCGGGATACGGAAACGCCGATTTTACCCAGATCTTTCGGTAATCCGCTGACGATCTTTTCCCAGGTCTCCCCGCCATCAACAGATTTGTAGAGTGATGATCCCGGTCCGCCACTTTCTACCGTCCAGGGATACCGGCGGTGTTGCCAGGTGGCCGCGTAGAGAATACGGGGGTTGGTCATGTCCAGACTCAGGCTGGACGCTCCGGTGTTCTCATCCACGTAGAGCGTCTTTTTCCAGGTCTGGCCGCCGTCCGTAGATTTGTAGATCCCCCGTTCCGGATTGGGTCCGTGCAGCGCTCCCTGTGCCGCTACCCATACCGTATTCGGATCATCCGGGTGGATCACTACATCCGAGATATGACGGGTTTTATCCAGGCCCAGGTGGGTCCAGGTTTTACCGGCATCCGTAGAACGATAGACACCGTCACCGGCGGAGGTCATTACCCCGCGCACGGCGTGCTCCCCCATTCCCACGTAGATGACGTTGGGGTCGGATTCGGAAACGGCAATATCTCCTACCGATCCGGTTTTAAAAAAGCCGTCGGAGATATTGACCCAGCTCAGGCCGGCATCTTCGGTTTTCCAGACACCACCGCCGGTATATCCGGTGTAGTACAGATTTTCGTTTCCGACCACCCCGCTTACAGCATTGGAGCGCCCACCGCGGAACGGCCCGATATTGCGCCAGTGCAGCGCCTGGTAGTGATCTGTCTGGATGGCCGGTTTCATCGGTTCGGCCTCCGCTTTCTTTTGCTTTTTCTGTCCAAAAAGCGGCGTTACTGCCAATAGTGCAATAAGCCCTAACATGCTTAAAAGGCGATTCATCCTAAATGTTTTTTTCATACTAGTTGATGGTAGTTTCTTTTTGGTAGACGGTAGTTGAATCCTTTTCCAAGGAGTTATGGAAAGGTTGAGTCCCCAGCTATAAGACCGGCGCCCCCCGGATCCATTTGCCGACTCTCCAAAGATAATTTTTCTGGGTATTAATTTTTCCCGAGTCGAAGCGATAAACTTATTTCAAAATAAAATTTCATAAAAGCCTTACTCATAGACCTTGGTCAGTATTTTATTCTTCTGTCGAGTTCTTGTTAACAAGTGTCTGGATTAGTTGCAATTTGGCTGGAATACCCACACTTTTGTAGTGAACTAAAATCCCTTCCTACCGTGGAACATCGAAAACACTGGCAAAGAATTTTAATGATCCCCATTGGAATGCTGGCCGTCGCCTTATTCCTGTTTAAATTCGATCCGCTGCAGGTTCGCTTATCCGGCCAGTCTTACAGCGTTCAGTCTAATGATCAGGAACAACGACGGGGCCCCTTCAACCCTTTTTACGTAAAAGGTTTCAAGCAACTGGACGGACAGTATTTCATCGTTATTCTGGATGGTATTGCCCCGGAAGACTGCCCCTGTAGTGACCTGAAGGTGAGACGCGGAAAAAATCCCAACTGCCCGATCGTTCACCACCGGGAAAAAAAGTCGATCATTTCCGAAGGCCGGAAAATGGGTCTGCCGGAATATAACTTTCCGGTACTCGAAGTTTGTAACTGATCGCTTACAGATGCGGCCACCGAAGGATCAGGCCGGTTGTTAATTAAATTTCATTACTTTGCTCAAAAGCCAAAATTATGCCCGCTGAAGAAAAAAAGACCTTAGAAACTGCCGATGATATCATCTATAATCACCTTTGGTTCTCGGCCGTTCCGGGTTTCATGCCCGTACCGCTGCTGGACATCGTGGCCATCAGCGCCGTACAACTGGACCTTGTGAAGCAACTCTGCAAATTCTACCATGAGGATTACGATGAACAAAGAGGCAAGGCGATCGTAATGGCCCTTACCGGCTCGGCGATGTCCCGGATCACGGGCTACTCCGCCCGGGCCGTACTCAAGACCATTCCAATGGTGGGCTGGGTACTGGGCGGTGCCGCGATGTCTCTGTTTGCGGTCAGCTCTACTTACGCCATCGGTCAGGTATTTAAAGAACACCTTGATGCCGGCGGTACCCTGCACAACCTCAACCCGGAAGCCTTCCGCCAGTTCTACACGCAACAACTGGAAAAAGGCAAAGGGCTGGTCTCTAAATGGTTGAAAAAAGACTAAACCCGGTGGCGTGGAGCCCGGAAACGGATCCGCCGCCCGACATTGAATTCCCATTACCGTAAAGGAAGTGGTGCATTTTGGTAAAAATGCACCACTTCTCGTTTCTACAGTTCAGATATGGGCAAACTCAGTTCCCGATCTTTGCCCAAAAGGCATCCTTGTAAGTAGCGCCGATCGGCAGACGCTGCTCTTTGATCACGATCCGGTTGCGCTCAATAAAGGAGATCTTGTCGAGTGCCACCAGATACGACTTGTGCACGCGAATGAAGTTCTGCCCGGGGAGCGTAGCCTCAAAGTGTTTCATATTTTCCAGCGTCAGTATCTTTTTCTCCTTGAGGTGGATAGCGACGTAATCTCCCAGTCCTTCCAGATAATAGATGTCCGCCAGGTCGATCTTTAAAGTCTTATAGTCACTTTTTACAAAAATATAATCCTGAGTCGGTGCTGCGGTCGCGGGAACGGCAGCAGAGTGTTCCGTTCCCCCGGACAGTAATCGCTTTTTGGCCTTGCCGGCAGCGATCATGAAGCGATCCAGGGAGATGGGTTTCAGCAGATAGTCGATCACATCAAATTCGTAACTATCCAAGGCGTAGTGATCGTATGCCGTAGTCAGAATGATGGGGTATTTACCATTAGCGATCTTCATAAACTGGATACCCGTCAGTTCCGGCATCTGAATATCCAGAAAAATGAGGTCCGGTGTCTGTCGTTCGGCAAACTGCAGCGCTTCGATCGGATCCGTAAAGGATTGCAGCAAACTCAGACCCTCCGTCTTGTCAATATAATCCGACAGCAATCGGATGGCCAGGGGTTCATCATCAATGATTAAGCAGTTCAGCATGCGGAAAGAGCTATTTTCAGGTTGATCTTAAATTCGTTTTCATTCTCGCTGATGTCCAGTTCGGATTGATCTCCGTAGATCAGGGCGAGTCGCTTTTGCACGTTTTGAATACCAATGCCTCCGACTTCATCCTTCTCCTGTATTCGTTTTTCGTTCTGGACGGTAAATTCCAGATATTCGTCCCTGCGCTGCAGACTGATGAACAGCGGCCGTTGCGGATTTTTCAAATTACCGTGTTTAAACGCATTTTCCACAAAAGGAATGAGTAGAAAGGGCGCAATCTTCAACTGCAATACATCCGGGGCCACCTGCATTTGCACGGGTAGTTCCGCATCCAGACGCATTCGGTGGAGATCGATAAAATCATTCAGGTGGGCCACTTCTTTTTTCAAAATCACCCTTTCCGATTTTTCGTACAGCGCGTAGCGCAGGAGACTCGACAGCTTTTCTACCGACCGCAGGGCATTGTCCGATTTATAATAGATCAGCGAATAAATGTTGTTGAGAATATTGAATAAAAAATGCGGATTCAGTTGCGACCGGAGAAAGGCCATTTCCGTTTTCTGGTTTTGGAGTAATAATTCCCGTTGCTGCACTTCCTTGTACTGAGCATACTGCACGAAAAAATAGATCGTCCCCACGCTGATGTAGATAATGGCATAGTACAGATTATCAAAAATGTAGTATTGCAGAGTGGTGCCGGCCGCGTAGTTGCGCACATTGAATAATAGTTCGCCCATCGTTTCCTGCATCAAATACCGAAGCAGGATCGCCAGCAACGCCACGGGGACCAGCAGGGAAAAGGCCAACACCTTTCTACCGGCCGGATAATAGCGATAGAACACCACGTAGGCCCCCAGAACGTAGACCCAGAAGTAGATCAGGGTGGTGATGAAAAACGCAAATTCCAGGCCGCTTTTCAGTCCATACAGAGCTTCCGTGATCTCACCGGTCTCCAAAAGTATCCGCAGCGGTTCGTACACCAGATAGAAGCTGATGAAGGTGACGAACAGTGATCTGATATTCATTTTCATACGCCCAAATTACGGCAAGCACTGCCAAAACGCCTAATCCAAACCGGCTATCCGGGTAAAGTATCGGTCAACTGCGACATTTTATCGGTCAACTGAATGCTCGCACCTCCGGCGGGTTTACCGAGGAAACCTGCGCCTTTACCGATCGCATTTCCCACCGGGCGAAACCACCCCTAGATTTGTAGCATCCGATTGAGATCGGGAATTTTTACAAATCTTCAAAACCGTATATCATGAGAGACATAGCATTGATCGTTATTATTATCATCTCCTTTTTACTGCAGAACTTCAGTAGTTACGCCCAGGCTCCCGCCCGCAAGGAAGTACTTATCATAGGTACGATGCACAGTGTACCGGATATTGTAAAACACAGCTATAAGCCCTTACTGAGAAAAGCCAAAGCGTACCAGCCGGAAGCCATCTACGTTGAGAGCCCACAGGCCAGTGATACCCTAAGCCTGAACAATACCTATCCAGGCTTCCTGGATCAGGTGGATAGCCTGAAACAAGTCTGGGAGTTGACCCCGGAAAAGCTGGCCCGGGCACAGTGCAAACCACTGGAAGCCATGCAGCGGGAAGATTTCGAAATACTACGCCAACATTATCTACTGCAACTGGACCGCGCCAATGCCGCATACTATAAGTATCTCTACAAGTTCGGCCGCAAAGGATCCCCCAAACCCACTCAGGAAGAAGACGGCGACCTGACGGCCAAACTGGCCATCCACCTCGGCCTGAAAACCCTGCGCAGTATGGATAATCAATGGTATCGCCAAGACTACCACCGCGCCTGGGCCGCCTGCAACAAAATGGATCGCGAAGACGGGGAGATCGTCCATCTGAAAAAGATACTTTCCAGTCTGAAATTACCGCAAACTATCGCCGGACTGACCGGACGGCTCGGGATGCACGTCAACTCCAAAAATGCCACTACCAAATACCACATCACCAATTCCTTTCGCTACCGGGAAACCGCCTGTGCGCCCTGCACCGAAGGTCAGAAGCTCTGGGATGCCCGCAACCTGGAAATGGCCCGCAATATCGGTAACCAGATCCGGGAGAATACAGAAACTCGCAGTATCGTCATTGTCGGCGCCGGCCATGTATTCGGTTTGCAGGAAGCTTTGGCGCAGGAATATCCGGACATCGAGGTAAAGCTGCTGCGGTAAGCCGGACAGCGGCCCGTTCCTTCAGATCAGACCTTCATCTGCGAAACTAAAATACGAGCCCGCCGCAATGATGAGGTGATCCAGCACGAAGATGTCCAGGTTTTCACCGGCTTTGACGAGCTTAGCGGTTAGACTTTTATCTGCCTGACTGGGATTCGGATTGCCCGAAGGATGGTTGTGACACAGAATGATCGAACTGGCCTTGAATTCCAGCGCCCGGCTGAAAATAAGTTTCGCATCCACGACCGTACCGGATATACCGCCCTGACTGATCTGTTCCCGTCCGATGACCTCACCCCGCCGGCTCAGGAGTAAGATCCAGAATTCTTCGTGGGGAAGGTCCATCAGCAGGGGAGCGATAGCCTTGTAGGAATCTGCACTGCAGCGCACCTGGGGCCGCGTTTTGATATCCGAGAGCTGCCGGCGCCGGCCCAACTCCAGCGCCGCGGCAATCGTGATGGCCTTGGCCTCCCCCACCCCATTGAATTTGGTGAGTTCCTTGATGGAACATTTTCCCAGCTCAAAGAGGTTGTTATCTACCGACTGCAGGATACTTTTGGCCAGACTGACGGCCGTCTGCTGCCGGGAACCGGAACCCAACAGAATGGCGATGAGCTCGGCATCGGACAAGCTGTGTTTGCCTTTCATCAATAATTTTTCGCGCGGCCGGTCGGCTTCCGCCCAGGCTTTTATAGTCATGGGCGGCAGTTCGTAAGCAGGCTTTTTCGCGTTTTTGTCATCAGAGATCATATCTTGCGTTTGAATTTGAAATAATCTATTTATACTTAAGAGTCGGAATTGGGCTATTTTCCATAAAATTGACTTCAGTATTTTTTAATTTTTTTTTGTGGCAGCAACATTCAGCAAAGCAGAGCGATTAAAAAGCCGGAAGGTGATCCAGGCGATGTTCAGCCGGCAGGGCGAGTCTTTCGGACAGTATCCGTTGCGGCTGGTCTGGATGCCCATGGAGGAACGGCGCAGCGAATTCCCCGTACAATTCGGGCTCAGCGTGCCCAAGCGCCACTTCAAAAAAGCCGTGCAGCGCAATGTTTTACGTCGAAAGATCCGCGAAGCTTACCGGCTCAACAAGTACCGGATCTACCGGGACCTGCCGGATGAAGAACAGCAGTACGGCTTCATGGTACTGTACACCGGCCGGGAAATGCACGATTACGAAACGATCGAAAAAGCGATGCAACAGATGATCCGCAGATTTATAAAAAAGGTAAAACAAGGTAGGAAGTAAACCAACCCGTGCCCCCTAATTACCGTCCTTATGAAAAATCAACTAATGCGATATTTTCTACTCTTTTCTCTCTTCTTTACGCTTTTCCTTACAGATAGCAGCGCACAAAAAGTCATCCAGATCGAGCATTACGGGCGAGCCAAAACGGATAAGATCTTTATCGGTGAGGGAATCGAATATCGGCTGAAAGGCAGTAAAACGTGGAGATACGCAGTGGTGGAGGGAATTAATATCGAACAAAACCTGATCATCCTGGCCGATCGCTACCTGGAACCGGATAAGATCGACGCGTTTCGCTACTACCGCTCTTATTCCCAAAAGCTCGGCATCCAGGTAATGACGTTCGGCGTTGCCTGGTCCGGTTTCGCACTGATCGGAACGGCCGTGGACGGTGATCCCGAGACCAGCTACCGCCTATCCGACGGTATCGTCACCGCTTCCGCGCTGGCAACCGGTTTCGGCATCACCCAGTTGCTGAAATACAAGAAGATCAAATTCGGCAAAAGAAAAAGACTGCGTCTGGTGGATATCACTTTTTAGTCAAAACGTCCCGCCTGCTCTAATTCGTAATATAAGCCCGTAAATACTGACACTCCTGGATAGCGCGCTGAAAGAAGCCCGTATCGGAAAAATTATCGATGAGCACATCAAAAGCAGTATGCGGCTGGGCCATTCCCGGCGTTCCAAAAACAAAAAACTCGTTTTGTTCGCACTTAGCTTCCATGAAGGTAGCCCGGGCCGCCAACTCAGCGTTGTCCGCCAGTGTACGGGCCCGCTGGAACAGATAACGCGCCCGGGAGCAGTCGAAGAATTCGCGGTTGCCCAGTTCCCAGCCAACCGCCGGTACCACTTCATTATCACGCCCCTGCACGTGGCGTTTAATACTGTTGCTGCTTCGGTATTCATCCAGTACCTGCCAGGCCGGTCCGAAATAGGTCATATTGTAATAGGCCAGCCCCATCCGGTAGTATCGGTAGGCGGCCTGGTTGCGGCTCTGCTCGGCCCGGGCCTGATAATCCAGATCCAGAAGCATCTGGATCAATTCGCCCTTGTTGTAGCGCGTCAGAGAATCCGGGACCGGGCAGCGGATGCAATCATTTAGCCGGTCGACAAAGGGCGCATAGAGTTGGGGATCCAGGTTATCCCATTCGGCGCTATCCATTTCTTTCAGGGTTTCCAGGGCGGCTTCCGGTAAATTCTGACTGAGCAGCACACTGGATTTCAAGTCGAGTAATTCCGGCTCGATCGTCACTCCGTTCGGCTTTTCAACCATTTGTTTTTCGAAACGGTTACGCCGTTCCTTGCGCACGATCCGCAGGAGATCATCGATAATGGACATCTGAGGATTGAGTTGCAGATCTTCCAGGGTGTACTGGCTGATGAAGGCTTTGCCCGCGCTACCGCCGTTCTGGTACAGTTCCGTAAATCGGTCGCGCATAAAGTCGGCCATATCTGGATACTGCCGGTACAGATCCGAATCCTGTATTTTAGATGCTTCCAGTTCGGCTTCTTCTACCGGTTGTTGCAGATTGAGGATCTGTAGGACGGTCTGCCATACTTTTAACTGGTGGAGCAGGGTATCGTTCCGGGTTTCGTCTTCCAGATCGGCGAAAGTCTTCTGGGCAAAGTATTCATCTCCGGCCAGCAGTTCCAGATAGCCTTCCAGTAATTTCCAGTAGGCGGGCCGGGCCGTATTATCCGCTTCCACCAGACGTCGTACAAAGGCCTGTAGTTCGATGACGCGCTCCCCGGCGATACTGCGTGGAATATTGAAAAGTCGTTTATTCAACTGGCGGTTATCATTGAAATCCAGCCCCAGCAGGTCTTTCTCCAAACGCCTCAACTCCCGCAGTGCCAGGTACTCCAGTTGCCGGTTTTGGGGCTCGTACTGGTACACCTTCCACATTTCGTCGATCAACTGGCTGTTTTCACTATTGGCCCGCAGGATATGCAGTACCGCCCGCTCGTGGTCATTGACGCACATCAGGTTCAGCGCTTTCCATTCTTCGTCCGTCCGGATATCAAAACTCTGGTAGGCGGACGTACGTTTGCTCGGGCATTTTTCAAAAATACGGGAGAAGATGTAGGAGGCTTCCACCCGTTGCCCCAGAGACATCATTGCTCCGGCCCGGTGCCCATCGATCCAGTAATCCAGGATACTGGGATCGTTATCCACTTTTGGCATCAGGTAGTCGTACAACTCCAGGGTGAGTTCATAATCCTTCAAATAGTGGGCCAACCGGATGATCTGGTAAGCGTACCGAATTTTGAAATAGTGGGATTCGGTTTCCATGAAATCGACCTTACCCAGTTCGATCAGGTCCCGCATGGTATTGCGATCCTGGGCCCGGTCATCCCAGTTTTTCCGGGCCGTTACGTGGGGTTCGCAGCGCTTCGCGAAGATGAGGTAGTCCAGGGTTTCCGTACACTGGTGTTTGTGCAGGTAACGGGCGAAGGAATTTTCGGCAATTGCCGGACGGAGGTAAGTAATGGGTACATCTTCGCTGGCGATCGCCGACCGCAGATCCTGCAGATCGCTGACATCCGCCTGGTAGATCAACGAGCCGATATCCACTTTGGCTGGAATTTTGCAAAAGCGCTCCCACCATTCGTCGATATTCCCCTCAATCTGGGCCATTGCCGGCTGGGGCACCAGGGTACTCAGGATATCAAAATCGAGAAAAAACCCGGCGATCTTCGGATCGAGCGAAACGATATAGGGATTGATAAAGGTGTACCCCTGAAAACTATCCAGTGGGCCGCAGTCTCCCGTAATCCGGATGGGCACTACCACAATTCCTAACAGCATAAACAAACCCAAGATCAAAGATCGCATAGTTGTTGATCGATTTTGTGAATTTTAATATGGCTTTGCGATTTTCCATCGCAGTGAAGGGCTCTTACCGGATATCCCGGCCGGTACGGATCATTGCCGGCATGCTACTTTCCCCGGTAATGGATCAATGGAAGCAGTGTCCAATTTACTCAAATATTCCCTACTGAAAGTGTTTTTAATTTCGACTTTGGTCCGGCCCCCGGCCAGAATTTGATTTTTTTCGACAATATCTGATAACTCCCGAGGAAAAGCAAAAGTGCGGTGGGAAATGTTGGAACGTTGGAACGTTGGAACGTTGGAACGTGGAAATGTGGAAATGTGGAAATGTTTTAACGTGGGAATGTTGGAATGTTGGAATATCTGGTCGGTCAATTATTGGTGCTGGTGGATGGGAAGTTACAAGCAAAAATGGGATACCGCATCTCTGCAGCACCCCAATTTGGAGTAGGTTGATTACTTATGAACGGGGCGATTATCTCAGGGCCAGCAGAAACTCGGTCTGGTTATAAGCCTGCAAACTATCAAGTTCGCCATTTACCCATTCCCGCCATTGCTCCTGAGCGTCGCTATTTTCGGCCACTTCTTCCAGAAATTCGTTCCGCTTGCCGTACCATTCCGGCAAAAGTGCCCCGGCTTTGGATTGCCAGATCTCGATCAGCTCGTCCGAAGAGCTTACTTCTTCCACGATTATTTTTCGCAGCTTTCGGGCGTAGACTTCGGTCAGATCGAAAACCAGTTGTTCAATGGCCAGTCTATCATCGCTACCGGCCGATGGCGTGAAGAAGGATTTTTCATTTTTGAAGCGGGCTTCAATGATCGCTTTGGTCTTTCCGCTTTCCGGATCCGAGAAAATATTGATGTCGATCGCCGTTGTACTTGCGGAAGGCAGCGGATTGTCGGCACGATCCCCTCTGAAATTGCAGACCTTTAGCGGTCTCGAAGGGTGCCAGGGTATTTCCTTTTCAAAAGATTCCGGGTTATCGATCCGAAAGACCTTCGCCTTGATCCGGTGCCGGGTCGCCCACGGATTTGGCGCTTTGTGGCTGGTGATGAGCAGGCAGTTCCCGCCCAGGCGGCGCGCCTCCTTTTCGGCCTTTTTTAGCAGCACATCATAATTGGTACTCTTGAGGTTGATGGTTGTCAGTAACCGCCGGTTTTCCATACCAACGGTATCCTTTTCCAGAAAAACAAAACTTTCGTAGGGTTGAATTGCGGTGAGCGATGCTTCTTTCGACTGGGCCTGTAAATTGATGGAGCTGATGAATAATGTCATGAATAGCAGAATGAGGTTTCTCATGGTTCGAGTTTTTGATCATTTTAAATTCGGAATACAGGAAGTAAAATTGCATCCTGTATTAGGTAGAGGGGAAATCCGAAAAATGTCAGATACTTTTTTCCATTTTTTTTAAAAAAAGAAACCCTGGCCCGCAGCAGAACCATTCGGTCAGGCCGGAGAATAAGCACTGACAAAAGCAGAAATTCAGGTAAAAAGAGATCGAAGAAGTGTATAAAATGGGAATACGCTATAGGTGATCCAGAGCATCAGCGAAGGCCGAGCCGGGTACCCAGATACAGGCTCAATAGACACACCACAAGGCTCGCTCCGACGTAAAACAGCCCCTGCCCGTAGGCGCCCTCCTGGAACAACAGATGCGTCTCGGCGGTAAAGGTGGAGAAGGTGGAAAATCCTCCGCAGAATCCGGTCATGATCAGCAATTGCGTATTGCCACTGACCTGATCACCGCTTTTGAGGCTGATCAAATAGCCCAGAATAATACAGGCCAGTACATTGGCCGTGAAGGTAGCCAGGGGAAAATTGAGCTTGTAGTGCGCCATTCCCCGGGCAATGCCGTAACGACACATACTTCCGAGGCCGCCACCGATAAATACGAACAAAAAATTCAGCATGAGATCCGATTTAATCTGATTGCATCCCCTTCCCGACTAGGCAGGCTTATCGTTGTCCCGCTGTTGCTTTTTTTCCAGATTGGCCTTGTGTAAAAAGTAGGTCAGGCCGGTAGCGATCAGAATCACCAGCAACAACAGCAGGTGGATATCCAGAACATCCTGTAAGCCCAGCACTATGGTAATGAAAAAAACATTGACGGATACCAGAATACCCGTTGCCTTCATATGGCTGAACCCATAATCGATCAGCAGGTGGTGAATGTGCCTGCGATCCGCTTTAAACGGAGAATTCCCCCGGATGATCCGGGTTATAAAAACCCGCAGCGTATCAAAAAGCGGGATGATCATGATCCCGATGCCCACTACGGGTACGTCGTTCAGTTTGTAGGGCGTGCCCACCGGCAGTTTGGAATTGAGCTCAATAAAGGACAGGACCAGCACCGCACTGGCCAGACCGATCATTAGCGAACCGGTATCGCCCATGAATATTTTCGCCGGAGAAAAATTGTACCGCAGGAAAGCGACGATCGCTCCAACGGTAGCGAAGGCGACGGTGGCCAGATCCCAGTTGCCGGCCACAAAAAACCAACACCCCAGGGTACCGCAAATGATCACCCCGAGGCTGCCCGCCAGGCCGTCAATACCGTCGATGAGATTGAAAGCGTTGATGATCACCAGCACGGTGAATATGGAGATGGGGATCACCAGCCATTCCGGCATGGGCGCCGTAACTCCGAACAGGCCATAGAGGCTACTGATCCTCACTTCGGTCTTAAAGACGATAATTGCCGCCGCCAGAAACTGGGCGATCATTTTTTTGTACGGGTCCATCGGCAGTACATCATCCTTGGCGCCTACCAGGAACAGAATGATAAACCCGCACAAAATGAACTGCAAACTTCCAAATGCCTGAAAAGGCGTCCAGAAAACGATAGAGAATATAGCGCCGGCAAAGATCCCGATACCACCCAGAGAAGGAGTTTTACGCGTATGGGAACTGCGCTGATTGGGTACGTCAAACAGGTTTTTCTTTTCGGCAATATTGATAATAGAGGGTATGGCAAAGTAAGTCACGATGAAGGCTGTGACAAAAGCAAATATTACCGAAAACATCGGCCCCATGGCACTCGCAATTTAGGTTGTAGTTGCTCCGGGCGCGGCAGTTCCCAAACCGGCAAATACCGCGCCCGGCCCGAATAGTTTTAAAACCGGGAATCATCGATGTTCTCCAGCCAGGACCGAATGGGTTGCATAACCTTTTGCAGACATCCGGGCTGAAAGGGAGATTCCAGTCCCGCTAATTTCACCAATTCCAGAAAAGAACCACTGCCGCCTACCTGACAAAGTTTTACATAGTCATTCCAGGCTTCTTCGTGGTTTTTCTGGTCCCGGGCCCAGAATTGGAATGCACATATCTGGGCCAAAGCGTAATCTATATAATAAAACGGAGAAGCAAAAATATGCGATTGTTTTTGCCAGAATCCACCCTTCTCCAGAAATTCCAGTCCGTCATAATCCCGGTGGGGCAGGTATTTTTGCTCGATCCGCTTCCAGGTAGCGTGTCTTTCCGCCGGGCTCATATCCGGGTTCTCGTACACTTCGTGCTGAAATTCATCCACCGCAACGCCGTACGGCAAAAAGCAGATGGCATTGCCCAGGTGCGCAAAACGGTACTTATCCGTATCCTCCTTGAAGAATAACTGCATCCACGGCCAGGTGAAGAACTCCATACTCATGGAATGGATCTCACAGGCCTCGTAGGTTGGCCAGTTGTACTCATTGATACCGATATCCCGGCTGGAATATACCTGAAAGGCATGTCCGGCTTCGTGGGTCAGCACATCAATATCCCCGCTGGTTCCGTTGAAGTTGGAAAAAATGAAAGGCGATTTATACTCACCGATATAGGTGCAATACCCACCGGTAGCTTTGCCCGGCCGGTTGATGAGGTCCATCAGCCCCTTGTCCTGCATAAAGGAGAAGAACTCGTCCGTTTCCGCCGAAAGTTCCTGGTACATTTCGCCGGCATTGGCTACGATCCATTCCGGCTTTCCCTTGGGCTTGGGGTTACCGCTCGGGAATCGAAAATCCTCATCGTAATATTTCAGATTTTTCAGCCCGAGACGTTTCGCCTGACGTTTGTACAGCTCCGTAGCCAAGGGTACGATGTATTCCTGTACCTGGCGGCGGAACTCCGCCACCATTTCGGCATTGTAATCAGAGCGGATCATCCGGGCGTACCCCAGTTCCACAAAGTTTCGAAAACCGAGCTTTTTGGCGATCCGGTGGCGCACATCCACTAGTTTGTCAAAAAGCTCATCGAAACGTTCGGAACGCTCACTGAAAAAGGCCCATTTCGCTTCGGCCGCCTCTTTTCGGGTTTGCCGATCGGTATCCGTTTCGGGGATCTGGATCGAAGACAGGTTGTATTCCTCGCCGCGAAACACGATGGCCGCACCGGCTTTCAGTTTGGTATATTCACTGCTGAGCCGGTTTTCCTCCTGCAGATCCTGCAGAATGACCGGTTCAAAAGTTTTCAGGCTCAACTCGGCAATGATAAAAAGCTGTCCTCCCCATTTTTGCTCAAGTTCGGGCCGGAATTTCGACTCCAGCAGAGACCGGTAAAAACGAGTGTTCAGCGCCTCGAAATTGGGCATTTGCTGATCGAAGAAGTTGTTTTCCTCTTCGTAGAATTCGTCCTTGGTATTGATCGTGTGACGAATGTAGCAGACATTGTACATCGAAAAGAAATGCGTACGCATCTCATTGATCTCTCGAAATACTTCGTTTTGCTCAGCAAATGAGGATGCTTTTTCAAATCGCTCCAATAAGCTCTCGAAGCGACTGGTAAAAACCTCCATCTCCGGGCGCGCGTAGGTAAATTCTTCGAATTTCATACTAAAAGATAATGGTGTACTGGGATAAATTGAAAAGGTGATTTCTGGAATACCATAACGTCTGAATACCGTGATTGTCTCGCGTGATGCGGATCAAAATCTCACAGTATCAGGGTGTCAGAGTATCATAAAAACGCAAGGGCGAAGACAATTACAGATAAGATGAGGCCGTACATGAAAACAGAATAGCAGATGGCAAGATAGCGATATTTTTTTGCGAGCACAATTCCGAGATAATAAAGATCACGGGTCATCGAACTGTACAGAAAATCACTATCCTTGATCATTTCGGTCATTCCCCAGTGAAAATCCTCGATATCCATATCGTAGAAATTTCCGAAAAATAACAAATTGGCCCGCTTGTGCTCGATATCTTCCCGGGAGAACTTCCCTTCGGTCACTTTGGGGCGGGTTGCCAGAATAGCATAAACCAGCGCTATCAGACAAACCACCAGCAGTAGTATCGTAGGAACGATCAATTTGGGCAGTCCATCAAATTTAGGTACCAGGTTGGCTACCACGATCGAGATGATGATGGCATTGATACTCAACATGATGTTGGCCTTATTATCGGCGATGGAACTCAGGTTGACGTGCGTCCGGTAAGTCGTCCGGAACATCGTTTCCACCCCTCTGCCCAGATTGAGCTGCTTCAATTCCAATGCACTATCCGTAGAGAGTGCGGTATCCTTTTTTTTCTTTTTCTTCTTTCCTCTTGTAGCTTCCGTGCCGGTGCTTGCCGTTGGGTTGAGTCGCAGTTTCTGCTTCAGCAGCTGCCGGATGTGTTTCTCTTTCCGCTTGTCGAACAGATCCCGGGCCACTTCCGTATGGTAGTGATGATTCGTGATGAACTGCAGTTCGGAATCCACCCATTCCTGCTCCGACAGTACTTTCCCGTGGATCAGGTAAAGTTCCTGGCGAACTTTCCCGCAGCGGTCCCAGTACCAGGCATTGCCCAGATGGCTCAGATCCGCATCACAAACGATCTCTTCCAGGAGGTTTTCTGGATACTGTGGCCACTTGGTGGCCAATATGCACTGTGAAACTTTTTCAATATCCGCTTCCGGATACTGGTGTTGGCGAAGGAAGTCGACCGCATAGTCACTCCCTCTTTGTTCGTGATTCTTGCCGCCTTTATCGTATCCACTATCGTGAAACCAGCCCGCCAGTTGAATGATCTCCTGTTCCTTTTCCGTCAGTTCGTAACCTTCGGCGATCTCCAGGGTTGCTTCCACCACGTATTTGGTGTGCAGCAGATCGTGGTAAACGTATTCCTCGGGAATCCGTTCTTCAAAATGTTTTTCAACGTAGGCTTCGGCCGCTTCCAGAATGTTATTAGTGATAGTAGACATTTAATTTTCGGCAATTCAGGTATTCAAGGTCAAAAAGCCGCCATCGATGGGATAAATGGTCCCGGTGATGAAACTGGCTTCGTCCGAACAGAGATACACCACCAGATTGGCAATTTCCCCGGGTTGTCCCATCCGACCGATGGGTTGGGTAGCCGCCAGTTGGTCATACATCTCCGATTCGCGCCCCGGATAGGTCTGTTTGAGATATCCATCAACAAAAGGCGTATGCACTCTCGCCGGTGCAATGGCATTACAACGAATATTTTCCTTTATAAAGTCTTTGGCCACGCTGTAAGTCATGGTCGTAACGGCACCTTTGCTCATGGAATAGGCAAATCGGTCGGAAAGTCCCACCGATGCGGCCACGGAACCCATGTTCACGATACTGCCGCCGCCGCTCTCCAGCATATGCTTCACTCCGAAGTGCAAACAGTTGTACACCCCTTTGATGTTCACTTGGTACAGTCGGTCCAGATCATCGGGTGTTGTGCTCACCACCGTTCCGATATGGGCGATCCCTGCATTATTGACCAGAATATCCAGGCCGTACTCCGTAGTTTCAGCGATATAGTCAAATACTTTTCCCGTGGTTTCGTAGTCCGCCACATCACAATAGAAATAGTGAGCCTTTCCTCCCTCAGCATTGATCGAATCAATGAGAGCTTTTCCGCTGGCATTATCCATATCCAGGCCGTAAACGATAGCGCCCTGTCTGGCCAGCGCACTGCTGATGGCCGCACCGATGCCTTTCCCGCAACCGGTCACTATCGCTGTTTTACCACTTAAATCAAAAACTTGCTTCATTCTGATCTTTTTTCAGCATCCGGCGCTACCGGACCTGCTTTTCAGGAGGCTTGATAGGCTACAAATTCCTGGCGCTGACGGCCCAGACCCGGGATCTCCAGTTCTACCACATCTCCCGCTTTGAGATAAGTGGGTGGTTTCATCCCCAGGCCTACACCCGGAGGCGTACCCGTTGAGATGATATCGCCTGCCTCCAGTTTCATAAACTGGGAAAGGTGATGAATGATGTGAGCCGGAGAGAAGATCATAGTGGCCGTAGATCCATCCTGGCGCAAGTCTCCGTTTACCCACAGGCGCATGCGCATCTGGCTTACATCCTCTACCTCATCGGTAGTAGCCAGCCAGGGACCAACCGGACTAAAGCCCGGGCAGGATTTACCTTTCACCCACTGGCCGCTGCGTTCGAGCTGAAATTCTCTTTCGGAAACATCGTGCACCAGGCAATAACCGGCGATACAGTCTGCCGCCGCCGCTTCGTCCTCCAGGTACAGTGCATCTTTCTTCAGAATGATGCCCAGTTCCACCTCCCAGTCCGTTTTGGTACTGTCTTTCGGGATCTCCACCGTATCGTTGGGGCCCACCAGGGTATTGGTCGCTTTCATGAAGACCACCGGTTCTTTCGGCGGCTCCATTCCGGACTCCTTGGCGTGATCCGAATAGTTGAGCCCCACACAGATAATGGTATGAGGACGGGCTACCGGTGCCGCCCAGCGGGAAGAGGCCGACACATTGGGCAGTTTATGACCTTCGGTTTCGATGAGTTGTTGTAATTTCTCCAGGCCGCCGCTCTGAAAGAATTCCTGATCCCAGTCTGAGAAATGGGCAGAGCAATCTTTTCGGCCGTCACCGAGTAATACGCCGGGTTTTTCTTCACCGACAGGCCCGAAACGCAAGAGTTTCATATAAAGTTAGTTTTCCATTTAATCAATAGCGCACAAGATAGGAAATCACTCCAAAAAGCCTTCGCGTTCGGCGGGTTTGTCTTCCCGGAATTTGTTGATTGTCTCCCAGAGCAGATCTTTTAGCTTTTGGATATTGTACTGAGTAACCGAAGAAATAAAAATATGGGGTACATCCTTAGGTATCTCCGGCTGCAGCAGTTCCTGGAGTTCCTCGTCGATCAGGTCACTTTTGGTGATTGCGAGTATCCGGGGTTTGTCCAGTAGCTCCGGATTGTACATCTCCAGTTCGTGCAGCAGGGTCTGATAGTTATTCTTGATGCTGTCGGCATCACTGGGTACCATAAAGAGCAGGGTGGCATTGCGCTCGATGTGGCGCAGGAAGCGATGCCCCAGTCCTTTTCCCTTGTGCGCATCCTCGATGATCCCGGGAATATCCGCGATCACAAAGGAGCGGCCGTCCCGGTACTGGACCATCCCTAGGTTGGGAGTGATCGTAGTGAAAGGATAAGCAGCGATCTCCGGTTTGGCGGCCGTAATGACCGACAGGAAGGTAGATTTTCCCGCATTGGGAAAACCGACCAGGCCGACGTCCGCCAGTACTTTCAACTCCAGGATCTTCCATTCTTCCTGCCCCGGTTCGCCGGGCTGGGAGTAGCGCGGTGCCTGGTTGGTAGCCGATTTGAAGTTGGTATTCCCCAAACCTCCCCGGCCGCCCGCTAACAAAATGCGGGTCTCATCGTGTTCGGTGATCTCAAATTCAAAATCTCCGGTTTCCGCATCCCGGGCTACCGTGCCCAGGGGTACATCCAGAATAATATCGTCTCCGTCAGCTCCGGTCCGGTTATTCTCCCCACCGTTCACGCCGCGGCCGGCAATGATGTGTTTGCGGTATTTCAAAGAAAGTAAAGTCCATACGTTTCGGTTGCCCCGCAGAATGATGTGTCCGCCCCGGCCGCCGTCACCACCGTCAGGACCGCCTTTTGGGATCCCCTTAGCCCGGTAAAAGTGACTCGATCCAGCACCACCGGCACCGGATCGACAACATATTTTCACGTAATCAACAAAGTTCTGTTCTGCCATGCGGCAAAAATACGATAAATGTTATTATCGGTAGATTTAGCCCGGTAAAACCCGTAATGACGGCTGCCTTTCCGGCCTCGGTCCCGAATTTCCCGGCAATCTGTTAAATTTATAGCTGAAACTATTTTTTAAGAGATCCGGACCATTTTTATTCCTGCTCAAGGGTCAGCGGGATGTATGGTAAACATTATCACAAACAAATCCTGATACCAACATTAAAGCATGCAACGTATAGCCGCCATTGCCGCCATGAGTGAAAACCGCGCCATCGGTAAAGACAATAAACTTCTTTGGAAACTGCCCGACGACTGGGCTAATTTTCACCGCGTTACCCGCGGTAAGGCCTTCGTAATGGGGCGAAAGAGTTTCCAGGCTGAAGATGCGCTCGTTTCGGATTACCGCAACGTGGTCATCACTACCCAGGAGGCGCTTTCGCTCCCGGAAAACACCCAGATCGCCAACAGTCCGGAAGCCGCCATTGAATTACTAAAAGACGAACCCGAAATTTTTATTTTGGGCGGAGAAACGATCTTTGAGCAGATGATGCCCCGGATCAACTATCTTTACCTGACCATTGTTCATCATACTTTTGAGGGCGATGCGTTCTTCCCGGAGATAGACTGGGACCAATGGCAGTTGACCCGATCGGTCTACCACCAGGTCGATGAGCGACACGCCTATCCTTTTTCCCTCAACGAATACGAACCCGCGCCCTAATTTAAAGTCATGGACAGTAGCTTTGGCACGACCTTATTGTTAACTTTCAAACTGGCGGCGATCACCACCGTACTCCTGTTGGTAATCGGAGTCCCTCTGGCTTACCGGCTTTCCCGGATGAAGTCCCGGCTCAAACCCTGGGTGGAAGCCGTGATCAGTATGCCTATTGTCCTCCCGCCAACTGTACTGGGCTTTTATCTGCTGCTGGCCTTCAGCCCCGGCAGCGGTTTCGGCGCGTGGCTGGATCAGACGCTGGGACTTCGGCTGGTCTTCACCTTTGAGGGCCTGGTACTGGGTTCCATGATCTACAGTCTGCCCTTTATGGTGCAACCTATCCAGGCCGGTTTTGAGGCCTTCCCCCGCCAGTTGGCCGAAGCGTCCTATGTACTGGGAAAATCCCGACGCGAGACTTTTTTCCGGATCATCCTGCCCAACATCAAACCTTCTCTGATCAGCGGCACGGTGCTGGCTTTTGCCCATACGATCGGAGAGTTTGGCGTCATCTTGATGATCGGCGGTAATATACCGGGCGAGACCCGGGTCGCATCGATCGCTATTTACGATGAAGTGGAGGCCATGAACTACGGCATGGCCAATAAATACGCCCTGGTACTGATCGGTTTCACCTTTGGCATTCTGCTGCTCGTGTACGGGATCAACCGGCGTGCGGCTAAATCCGTGGTGATATGATCCGGATCGATCTGCGCAAATCACTGCTTTCCGGCCACGGCCCCATGGATCTGACCATTCAGCTGGAGATCCCCAAAGGAGAACTGCTGGCCCTGAGTGGCCCCTCCGGAAGTGGAAAAACCAGTCTGCTGCGCATGCTGGCCGGCCTTATGCAACCCGAAAGCGGTCAGATCCTGGTCGATGAGGAATGCTGGCTCGATACCTCCAAAAAGATAAACTGGCCTACACAAAAACGAAATATCGGCCTGGTCTTTCAGGATTATGCGCTCTTCCCTCACTTCAACGTCAGGCAAAACCTGGCGTATGCCCTGGAGCGCGACCAGCGGGCTGATCACCTGCAGGACCTCATCGAAGTGATGGAATTGCAACACCTGCTCGACCATAAACCCGCTACGCTTTCCGGTGGTCAGCAACAGCGGGTGGCCCTGGCGCGGGCGCTGGTGCGAAAGCCGAAGCTACTACTGCTGGATGAACCCCTTTCTGCCCTCGATCCGGAAATGCGCCATCGCCTGCAGGCCTATATTCTCCGGGTTCACCGGACGTTCGCCCTCACGACTATCCTGGTCAGTCACGACCAGAGTGAGATCACCCGCATGGCCGATCGGATCCTGCACATTCAGGAGGGACATCTGCTGGAGGATGCCGCCGGATATTATCCGCCAAAAGCCCTTAGCGAAGCATCTTTGCAACTGAGCGGGCGCATTGTCGATCTCAAAAAAGAAAACACGCATTATCTGCTTCGGGTCAGCCTCCACGATCAGCTTATTGAACTATCTGTGCCGCTCCGTGTAGGAATACTGGAGGTCGGACAGGAGATCATTCTGGAAGCCGATCACTGGCATCTGAAAAATTTTTAGCCATCTTTATGCCCTTTGAACGAATCGATTTTATGATAAGAATTGCTTTTTTTTTCATCCTTTCCGTAATCATGCTGAGCTGTGGGGACAGCGAACCACCATTTCCCGGCACTCCGCCGGAACGGGCTATTTACGGTACGCTCCCTCCCACCGTTAATCCCGATGCCTGGTTTAGAGATGTTAAGCACTGGGGAGCGGAGACCTATATTTACCACAGTCCTCACCACCTGGGAAATGCCTACCGGCAGCAGGCCGGCGTATCGACGGATTACGATGGTGCCGATCTCAAACAGGTGGCTTTTCTTTCCGAGCTGGATCCGGCTTTTGCGACTTACCTGAATGCCGATGAGCGCAAGTACCAGGAGCAATTGGTTCTGGAAGCCTATAATGCCTGCCGGGCCCAGGAGCTAAACTTTTATTACGCCCTGCCCTTTCCGGTATTTCCGGTTCAGGATACCGCCAGTCTACGGGCCGCGCATCCCGACTGGCTCGATGCAAACGGCCGACTGGATCTCGCTGATCCGGCCATCGTAGCAAGCCTGCCGAAGATACTGGAAGCACTGCAGGCAGCCATGCCCGAGCTGAAGGGAGTCAGCCTCAAAATGGGCCGGGGCAACGGGAATATTTTTGAGTTGGCGACCGCCGATCTGGACCGCATCTCCGAATGGCTACCGCCCCTGTTGCAGACCTTTAGCGAAAGTTGCAAAGTTTTGGGACTACAAGGTATGCTGTCGGCGGAAAGTATCTGGCATACCAATAAAACCCGCCGGGAAGCCTACGAAATTTTCAATCGCTATCCGGATATCATGATGCTGGAACCGGCCACCTGGCCGGAAGAAACGACGCTGATGCCCTTCTGGGGATTCGTGGCGCCGGGAGATACCGCTAGGCTGGATAACAACCCGGTGGCCGTTGATATACTGACCGATACGGAATTTCTGGGTCAGGGCCAGTTGCCCATTGTCCTGCCCCGCTGGTGGCAATACCTGGCCCAACAAACCTATCTGCAGGATGTAGAACTCGCCATCGGGCGAGCGTTCCAGAGGGATCAGGGGGGTAGTGTCAATAATTTTAACCGTCTCAACCTCCAGTTGCTGATGCGCTTCCTGGAAGATCCGCGGCAAAGCCTGAAACCCACCCTACATGCGGCCAACGAAGCGATGTTCGGAGATGACTTTCCGAGCCGACTCACCTCCATTATGCTGATCGCCGAAGACGCCATTCAGGCGATGAGCAGCGTCAATTCCGTCAACCTGCTGGACAACGGTCACTTTCCGCCCCCGCAGTTCCTCGACCGGGATTACCTGGAGGAGCCACTACTTATGAAGGGCATCGATGATCTTTTTGAACCGCCGGGCACGCCGCTTTATCCCGAAGAGACCGAGCAGCCCGACACCCTCAGCGCCACCGTGCACTGGCGCTGGCAGATGGAAATTTCCGCCCGTCCGGTGGATGAATACCTGCTGACTATTGAAAATGCCATCAACTGGCTGGATCGCATTCAGAAAGAGGTACAATACCTGACCCTCGATTTCCGCCCCGACCAGCGGGAAATGTTCGTGGGTGGATATCGGGACCTTTTGCTGATGGCCCGGGGTATGTATCAGTTCGTTCAGGGCGCTGCCGTGCACCATCGCTGGTATCGCCTGCAGCGCATGTCCAGGGAAGAAGCCCTGCTCCAACTGGCCCCAATTGCCGAACAATTACGGCTAATTGCCGACGAAGCGGGTGATTCGCCGATGGAGTTACAAACCCGCCTTTTGAATATGGCCCGGGCTTTCGAAACGCTGGAAATTAGCCCTTTAGGCGGTTAGGCGTCGGAATTCAGTATGTTAATGAATTCATATCCATTTTTTATTTCTGCTAAAGTCGTGTAGTTTTGTGGACGGTAAAACCCAGAAAGGAATAGACGCTGTTGAACTTCACCTATCGTTTGTTCCTTCTACTACTATCTACAACAACGTCTATTTCAAACGATTTAAAACTTTGACAAGTGGTTTATAACAGCAAGGCGTCCAACGCTTCTATCCAGGAAAAGATCCTAGCCGAAGACCAGGAAATCAAAAAAGCGCTCAAAGGATGGCCGCAACTGATTAGAAAATATCAGAAACCAAGCACCCGCAAGGCAGTCTATCAGATGTTCACATCTTTTATTCCCTATATCGGATTGTGGGTACTGATGTATTTTTCACTGGACTGGTCTTACTGGATCACGCTGTCGCTGGCCCTGCTGAATGCGTTTTTCCTCGTTCGCATTTTCATCATTCAACACGACTGTGGCCACCAATCTTTCCTGAAATCCAAAAGATGGAATAATGTAGTGGGATTCTTTTGCAGCTTTTTCAGCTCTATCCCTTACCACTACTGGGCTACTAACCATAATTTCCACCACGTACACAACGGTCAACTGGAAAATATCGAGATCGGTGACATTAAGGTAGCTACCGTGGAAGAGTTCCGCAGTTACACACCGATGCAGCGTTTCGGCTACCGGCTCTATCGCATGCCGATCGTTATGTTCCTGCTCGGACCGATCTACTATATCCTGATCGTAAACCGCCTGCCCTTCGCCCGGCTTAAGGGCTGGAAACAGACGATCATTGATCTGATTCCCAATAACCTGGTTATGGCGGTGCTTTACGTAGGCCTCGCCTGGTTCCTCGGTTGGAAAAAATTCCTGCTGCTGCAATTGCCCGTTACGGTACTGTTCGGTACCATCGCGGTTTGGTTCTTTTACGTACAGCACCAGCACGAACACACCTACAAGCAATGGCAGAAAAACTGGGACTATCTGTTGTCGGCTATTCGCGGCAGTACCTTCTACAAATTGCCCCGGGTTTTTAACTGGCTGACCGGTAACATCGGCTACCACCACATCCATCACCTGAGTTCCGGTATTCCCAACTATAACCTGAAACGCTGTGCCAAGGAAAATCCTGTCCTGCAGAAATATGTCACCACAGTCGGTTTCGTCGAAAGCCTGAAGTGCATGTTCCATAAACTTTGGGACGAAGAACAACAACGCATGATCTCTTTCCGCGAATTCTACCGCCGGGAAAGACAATTGCAGGCCGCCTGATCCAGTTCGGATCCGGGAGGATCTGAATTTCGGATCCCAGTGTGAAGATCATATTGGCGATCAAAGCTGAATAAGGGGAGACAACCAGAGCGTTGTCTCCCCTTATTTTGTACCTCCTCTCGAAAACCGGCAGCAAAAAGGTGATCGGCAGCCCCGCCTACTAGTATTTATAAAAAAAAACTAATATATTTGGGCGCACAAAGAAATGTATTCCCTTACATTTTGCTTGTTTTCAAGACACGCTTTAAAAAAAAATTACTAGCTGAACAGGTCCTAAGCCCAGGACACCGAACATCTGACAACTTTTGTTGTTGCAGTTGAACATGGAAAGCGAGTAAAGATCGAGCGTTCCTGCTCAAGAGCCCTTTACAATCGAAAGTTTACTTGTGTTGTGTTGCATTCGCTTTGAGTGGAGTGGAATGCACATCCAGCCCCTTTAGTAGTAAATCGACCCAAAGTTTAAGATCACATTTTCACTACTTCTTAGCCATCAATGAAAACTGGAGGCTCTGTAAAGAGTACTTCGTAAACTCCGATTAACCCATGAGTGATTTTATTTTACTATTTATTCTTTTTACCGGCACGCTTATTTTGAACAAAGAAACCTTGCGCCAGGACTGGGGCAGATGGAAAGAAGAGGAATAAGGACACCAGCCGTGCTACCGCAGGATCGCCTGCATCAGATCACGGAATTCCTCCGCCTCTTCGTAAAGATGATCCCGATAGGATGTCGCCTGTAGTTTCAGTTGGTAAACCCGATCGTTGCGTAAGACCAGCTCGATCGTGATGTTTCCAAAGCGCTGATCTATTTTCACTCCTTTTTCAAATTGGGGCCGCGGCTTCAGGTAATGCCGTTCTACGGTTTCCACCCAATCTTTCCGGTTATAAGTCCGGGTATCCGAAATTTGCACTTTGTAGTTCAACCCCTTGATCTGCTCCTTCAGGAAATCAAAAAAGTGGGTTACCTCCTGACGGTTGTAATTCGTTTTGTAAAAATGAATGACGAATCCCTTAGACGAAGGCGTATCCAAAAAATCCATGGCCTCGTCAATATCGTGGGGCGTGACCCGGTAAATAGCGTACTGATTATCCAGCCAGTCGACCAGCCTTCGTTTCACCAACGAATCCTGCCACTGCTGAAAAGCGGCACGCTCCTCCTCCGATCGTTCGATCATGGCGTGAATAGCCGGATTAGACGGCGAACTCTCCTCCGCTTCCTTAAAAATGTTCTTAATGTAATCCCAGATACCGGCCATATACCTCGTTTTCTTTTTAAATCCAAAACTTCGTCCCACTTGAAACAAGTCCGCAAGCACTAAGTTGTCCCTCCCGCAAGTATTTGGCATCGCTCCGCAATTACACACCCTCCCTCGCCCCTGACACCTCCCCCCCTGACACCTCACTCCCCCAACAACCCCATACTTTTAATATCTTAGCACTTCAGATCACCAATACCAACTTTAATGCAAGTGCACCTCTTCAACCCATTCTACAAATCTTTCGGTCTGTGTACGCTGGGCAGCCTGTTCCTCCTGTTTTTCAGTTGCGGCGATCCGGCAGCAGGCAGCTTTACGGTTCAGAACGACACCGATCTTCCCGCCGGGACCTTATTGTCCGTTTCTCTTCCGACGGACACCGAATGTTGTACAGATATGAAACTAAAGGCCGTGGATAGCGGTAACGAACTGGAACTGCAACAGGCGTCTACCGGAGAGATCTATTTCCTGTTGGACGCTCCGCTGGCTGCCGGCACTTCCCGGGAATACGAGCTGGTTCCCGTATCCGGATCGGAAACCACCGGGCTGCACACCGAGCAGACCGAAACCGGCCTGGATATTAGCAGCGCGGGGCATCCGGTGCTGACCTACAATACCGCTACCCTTTCCCCTCCCGAGGGCCTCCCGGACTATTACCAGCGTAGCGGTTTCATTCATCCTTTTTACAGTCCTTCCGGTAAAGTGCTTACGGATGGTTTCCCCGCCGGACATACCCACCAGCACGGCATCTTTTTCGCCTGGGTCAATACGACCTACCGGGGGGATTTTACGGACTTCTGGAACCAACAGAAAGAAACTGGAACGGTGGCCTTCCGCGAGCTGACAACGAGCGAAAGCGGACCCGTTTTTGCTTACTTTCAGTCCCGGCACGAAGCCATTAGTCTGCAGCACGGACCGGTACTCGACGAAACCTGGGACGTCAAAACCTACGCGATCCCCGACTACCATGTCATCGACCTCACCACTACGCAGCAGATCATTGGAAAGGATACGCTGTTTATCAATAAATACCACTACGGAGGCATGGGGATCCGCCTGGCCGCTGAGTGGAACGAAGTGGACAGCACACGCTATACCGGCCCCATGCAGGTACTCACCAGTAAAGGAGTCACTAATCGGGACAGCGCCAATCACAGCCGGCCGAACTGGACGGCAGTATACGGCCAGATCGACGGCTCGGTCAGCGGAGTAGCTATGTTTGATCATCCCTCCAATTTCCGCCATCCCCAGCCCGTGCGGGTGCATCCCAGTATGCCTTATTTCGTGCAGACGCCCATGCTGGAGGCCGCCTTCGAACAGGTACCGGGCGAGACCTATTCCTACACTTACCGGATACTCAGTTTTGACGGTGAGCCGGACGCAGCCCAACTGGATGCGATGTGGGAGGCCTACGCATCGGAAGCTGCCGTGAGCTGGAAGGAATAAAATGGATCAATGTTTTTGCCTACTTTGTGGATCCGGCCTGGTAGGGCCATCATTCAGGGTAGGCCCAAAATAAGAACGTCTTTACCCAAATTGCTACTTAATGCTAAAACTGGAACAAACCTGGCGTTGGTATGGCCCCAATGATCCTGTCAGTCTTGCCGACGCACGCCAAGCCGGAGCAACCGGCATTGTCACTGCACTCCACCATATTCCCAATGGAGAGATCTGGCCCATTGAAGAAATTCAAAAAAGAAAAGCGGAGGTCGAAGCGGCCGGATTGAGCTGGTCCGTAGTGGAAAGCATTCCCGTACACGAAGATATCAAGCGGCAGAGCGGCCGGTATGAGACCTATATCGAGCACTATAAACAAAGTATGCGCAATCTGGCCGCCTGCGATATCCGGATCGTCACCTATAATTTTATGCCGGTGGTGGACTGGACCCGTACCGACCTCGATTATCCGATGCCGGATGGCTCCACGGCCCTGCGTTTCGAAAAGATCGCATTTGCGGCTTTCGATCTCTATATTTTAAATCGCCCCGGAGCGGAAAAAGACTACGAGCCGGATGTGCGGGAAGCCGCCAAAAGCTACCTGAGCGGAAAAAGTGAAGCCGAGCGGGAAAAACTCGTTCGAAATATCATCGCCGGTTTGCCGGGGGCGACCACGGAAGGTCGATTCAGTACCGCTGATTTCCAGGCGATCCTGGATACTTACCGCGACATCACTCGCGACAAACTACAGGCGCATCTGATCCATTTCCTGCAGGAAATAGTACCCATAGCGGCTGCGGAGGGTATCCGCCTGGCTATTCATCCCGATGATCCGCCATTTTCCCTGTTTGGCCTGCCGCGGGTGGTAAGCACGGAAGCCGATGTCAATACGCTTTTTTCGGCGGTGAACGATCCGGCCAACGGCCTGTGTTTCTGTACCGGCTCTTTCGGAGTACGGGCCGATAACGATCTGTCGGGTATGGTCGATCGACTGGGTTCCCGCATTCACTTCATCCACCTGCGCAGTACGAAAAGAGACGCCGAAGGCAATTTCCACGAAGCTGATCACCTGGACGGGGACGTCGATATGTACGGCGTAATGAAAGCACTGAGCCGGGAGCAACAAAACCGGGAAAAAGGCATCCCCATGCGGCCCGATCACGGCCACCGTATGCTCGATGACCTGAAAAAGCACAGCAATCCCGGCTATTCTGCCATCGGCCGCCTGCGTGGACTGGCGGAACTGCGTGGCCTGGAAGAAGCCATCACCCGGGCGAATGGTGCATAATTTTTTAATGAACGTTCGGCTGTTACAGCCAAAGCATAAGATCGAATTTTTATGAGAACATCAGTTTACTCTTTACTCCTGCTACTTGTAATTGCCCTATCCAGTAGTTGCGGAACGGAATCCCGGGTCAAAAGGCTGAAGCTGGCCCACGGCCTACCGACGGATCACCCCGTACACCAGGGCATGGTATTTATGGCCGATCGGCTGCAGGAAATATCCGGCAACCGGATGGCCATCGATATTTACCCCAGCGAGCAACTGGGATCCGAACGCCAGTGCCTCGAACTGCTTCAGATCGGAAGCCTTTCGATGACCAAAGTATCCGCGGCGGTTATGGAGAACTTTGCTCCCAATATCCGCGTAATGAGCCTGCCGTACATCTTCCGCAGCCGGGAACATGCCTACAATGTACTAGATGGAGAGATCGGACGGCGTTTGCTGATCCAGGGCGAAGAATTCTGGCTGCGCGGCCTGACCTACTTCGATGCCGGCATGCGGTCGTTCTATACCAAGGATCGCCCGATCAATAAGCCGGAAGATGTAGAAGGACTGAAGATCCGGGTGCAGGAAAGTAAAACCGCGATCAACTTGGTACGCTCCCTCGGAGGAGCGCCCACTCCCATTTCTTACGGGGAGCTTTACACGGCTCTGCAGCAGGGCGTGGTGGACGGTGCGGAAAACAACCCGCCAAGTTTCTATACTTCCCGGCATTATGAAGTTTGCAAATACTATTCCCTCAACGAGCATACCGCCGTACCCGACATCCTGGTGATCGGTACCGTTGCCTGGAATAGCCTGGATGAACAGGAGCAGCAATGGCTGCAGCAGGCCGCAGACGAGGCCAAGGTAAAGCAAAGAGTGCTCTGGGCCGAAGCCGAAGCCGAAGCGCTGGCCGCCGTTCAGGAAGCCGGCGTAGAAGTGATCCGCCCGGATAAAACCGGATTTATGGAAAAAACGGCGGTCGTGCTGGAAGAATACAAAGATGATCCGTCTGTTTCCGGACTGATCCGGGAAATTCAGGCCGTGGAGTAAACTGTAGTTTCCGGACGGCGCTTTGCGCAGAAAACCCTTTTAAAATTTACAACTCGAATAATATGCGAGCAACAATAGACAAAATCGTCGGAGGTATTCTAATGGTGCTGTTAAGCGTCATTACCCTCGATGTACTTTGGGGTGTTTTCACCCGTTACGCTTTGGGAAATCAGGCCAGTTGGTCCGAAGAACTGGCCCGCTTTCTACTCATCTGGATCGGTATATTGGGGGCGGCCTATGCTTCCGGTCAGCGCATGCACCTGGCCATCGACCTGCTGGGGCCTAAACTGGAACCGGCCAAACAAAGAAGATTACAGCGCTTTATCGACCTGCTCATTTTGATCTTCGCCCTGACGGTACTTGTTATCGGGGGTATGCGCCTGTTGTACATCACCCAGGCCCTGGGGCAACTCTCGGCGGCGCTGCGTGTGCCGATGGCCATGGTCTACAGTGTGGTCCCGCTCAGCGGCCTACTCGTCATCTTTTACAAAACCCAAGACATTCTCGCTAAAGAAGTATAACTCATGGAGATATTAGTACTCGTACTGACTTTTGTTATTCTGATCGGCATTGGCGTGCCCATCGCCTGGAGTATCGGCATCAGTAGTATCTTAACCATGCTGGTCAGCATTCCCGTAATTCCCGCCTTCACGACGGTAGCCCAACGAATGGCTACCGGTCTGGACAGCTTTGCGCTGCTGGCGATCCCGTTTTTCATACTGGCCGGCCAGATTATGAACCGGGGGGGCATAGCCCGACGGCTGATCAATTTTGCCAAAACCCTGGTGGGGAGTTTACCCGGTGGCCTGGCCCACGTAAATATCATCGCCGCTATGCTTTTCGGGGCCATCGCCGGTTCCGCAGCAGCGGCAGCTTCCGCTATTGGTACCTTCATGGGGCCGACTATGGAGAAGGAAGGTTACTCCAAGGAATATTCGGCGGCGGTCAACATCACCTCCTCCACTACCGGTCTGATCATTCCACCCAGTAATATCCTGATCGTTTATTCCCTGGCCAGCGGCGGGGCGTCCATCGCGGCACTCTTCCTGGCGGGTTATATTCCGGGTATTCTTACGGGATTGTTCCTGATGGTCGTCGCCGCGATCTGGGCCAAACGCAAGGGATTTCCGGTCGGAGAGCGCAACAGCATCGGTGATGTGATCCGTACTTTTATTGACGCCTTGCCCAGTCTGCTGCTGCTCATCGTGGTGATCGGGGGTATCGTAGTCGGTATTTTCACCGCTACGGAGGCTTCTGCCGTTGCGGTTCTCTACTGTTTATTATTGACGTATTTCTACAAGGAAGTACGATTGAGCGATATGCCAACAATCCTGCTGGATTCCGTAGGCACCACCGCTATCATCATGTTGCTGATCGGTACCTCAATGAGTATGTCCTGGATCATGGCCTACGAAAATATTCCACAGGCTATCACGGACTTCCTGCTTTCCATCAGCGACAGTAAGGTGGTTATTTTGATCATTATCAACCTGATCCTGCTGTTTGTGGGGATCTTTATGGATATGACCCCGGCGGTACTCATTTTCACACCGATCTTTCTACCGATCGTTACCCAACTCGGTATGCATCCGGTCCATTTCGGTATCGTAATGGTACTCAATTTGTGTATCGGTCTGTGTACGCCGCCGGTAGGTTCGATCCTCTTCGTCGGGGTGAGTGTGGCGCAAACGACTATACAGAAAGTGGTCAAACCCCTGCTACCCCTTTTTGTGGCCATGCTGATCGCCCTGATCCTGGTTACCTATATTCCCGAACTCAGCCTTTGGTTGCCGGGCGTATTCGGCTATTAATTGCTTTCATCAACATGAATTAATAAAAGGCGTTGTATGTCTCAGAGAGGTTAAACATTCGTAGAATTTAGCTTGGATAAGCGCTTTCGACTATTTTCTACGAATGTTTAACCTCTACGAGGTCATTTTTAAGTCCTGAAAAAATTCAGGATGACTGATGTTTCTCCGGGTCTGCTCTCTCAGAGTGACCGGATCTCCGAATCATCGGATGCTTTCTGGTGGAGGATATGCGGCTTGCCGTGGTAAAAGATCCCGCTGGATTGCAGCGCTTCCATTTCCAGTTCTCCAATGACCCAGATATAGGCATCCGAACCGCCGATAGTTTTCAACTTACAGCTCTGGACTTCCAGACCACTGGCCTTGAGCACACTTCCTCCGCGGGCTTCGGTGGTGAGCATTTTGACCTTCCCTTCCAGATTGGCATCCGAACCACCGGAAAGATCACAGCTTACTTTTTGGGCATTCATAGCCAGACAAAGATCGCTGCCTTCCTGCAGCCGGATGTAAAAATCGCCCAGCTGAAAGTTTCCCGTAGCGTAGATATCGGAACCCCCGCGAGCGGAAATGCCCTCCAGTACCGGAATTTCGATGTATACTTCCAGTTTCTGCGGCTTGAGATAGGAGCCCTCCATGCTGATCTTCAGTTCGCGGCCGGAGAGTTCGGTTTTTAACTTTTCCACCAGGTGATGATCCGCTTTCACCAGCACACTGGCGTGGACGCCGGGAGCGATGTATACATCAATGCCGTCATCAACATCAATCACCGTAAAGCCGGTGATCATGCGCTCCTGTTCGGTGATGCCCCCTTGTCCAACCTGAGCGGGCAAGCCTCCCATTGAACAAAAGAACATCAGAAAAAAGGCTTTTTTTCGGATTGCGAAGGTAATGTTTTTCATGGCGATGTAATTGAGCGAGTATAGAATGAAACAGGTAAAAAATCACGACATCCGGACCGGTAGCGGCAAAATACCCACTATCCGTTCCGGTGGGGCTAGTTGATCCTTAGAGACTGTTACCAGACAGAGCATAAAAGCACAGCCGGATGACCGTCTAAAAGGACGTCATTGCGGCTACCGGACCGTCTCCGGCAGCAGTGGGATCTGCTTTGACCCCGAAGTCCGGATGAAGCCCACCATAAGCCCATCCCGAACCTGCGCTTCAAACCGCACAGTACCGGAACATGCACAGCAGGCAGCATGCTACTGTCAGCATCATGTAGTTGATTATCTAGGATCTAATGTGTTTGGGAAGATAAGTTAGCTTCTGTAAAAGCGTTGGGTTAGAAGAAGAAAGGTAAACGATTCTTCATATTAGCAGCAAATATAATAAATGAATGAGTCATTACTCAATCGTTTAACATATTATCTGATCCAGTCCCGTGAGCGTTTAACAAGGAGAAGCCTGTCTGGTAAAAGTTTCAGAAAAGGTTCCAGTCATCATCTTCTTCCTCATCGTCCCAATCTAATCCATCAAGGTCGTCATAGTCGTTGTCGTAAAAATCATCGAAGAAGGGAGCATCGGTCTCAAAAGCATCCAGGTAAGTTTTTTCTTCTTCGAATAAAAAGTTATGACCGGTTTCGAAGTCAATTCCATCTTCTTCGTAATCGGCCAACAGGTTTTCAAAGAATCGGCAATGGCAATAATCGCCGAGTTGACATTTACCTAGTTTTTGGGAAGGATCGCAGAATTCAAAAAAGTGCATATTAGCCACCAGGAGGGGGCTTTGCTGGTCGAATCGGGTACGGATCACTTCGTACTGTAGGGGCTCCGGCACGGAAACCTGAAAGACGACGTGACAATTGTATTCTCCCAGCATATCTTTCAGCTCTTCCAGAAGAATATGGACCTGCCTATCGGAAAGATAGCTGGCGGGTGGGAGTTGGATCTTTTGCAATCCGGTCCATTCTTCCAGAGACTTACGCGGAGCGGTTTTGGGATCTTCCGTCCAATTCAGTGTCTGCTCGTCATGATCCACAAATGTCCACCAGGGTTCTGGCACATTTGCTTTTGCATGCCGAATGTCATCAACTAATTGGCGAAAATACCGTTCCATTCCTCTAAAATAAGGGGATATGACCACAATTTCAAGCGCAAAAGCAATTGAACAGGCCTTTTTCCTTTTTTAGGACGGCTTCGTATTTAAATTTGTAAGATGAAACGCATCATTTGGATATACGGGCTGGCGCTGGCCCTGCTGGTGGCCCTGCTGAAAAGTCTGGAATACCGGTATTATCTGCGGGATCTCAGTGTAGAATTCTACATCGGCCTGGTAGCGATGCTTTTCACCACCCTGGGTATCTGGATGGGACTGAAACTTACCCGTAGCCGGAAACCGGCCGGAGCAACCCTTCCTTCGGCACAACCGCCGCCGCCTCCCCGCGCCCAACTGGATAAATTGAACATCAGTGATCGTGAGTATGAAGTTTTGCAACTCATTGCCGCCGGCCATTCCAATCAGGAGATAGCCGATCTGTTGTTCATTTCGCTGAACACTGTAAAGACCCATTCTTCCAACCTATTCGGAAAGCTGGACGTCCGGCGGCGCACTCAGGCGGTGCAGAAGGCTAAAGAGATCGGTATTATTGGATAAGCTGATGAGCCGGCATCGGACCGAAAAAATCCGGTAGGTCCTCAATGGACAATACTCCCGGGCTGCCGACTTCCATACGTCGCGCCCGCAGGAAGGTCTCCCGCCGGTGGGCCGCGAAATTCGGACTGTCCGGCAACAGGCTCTCGATCTTCACGCCAGGATTGTCCGCACCGGAATGGATGAACTGTCCTTCACCGAGATAAATGCCGACATGGCGTACTTTTTCCTGGTCATCATCCGTACGTTCGCCGAAAAAGAGGAAGTCTCCGGTCCGCAGAGCGTTAAAAGTAGTATCCGTAGGGACATCCACTCCGGCGTGCACCTGCTGGGAGGCATCCCGCGGCAGCACGAAACCGTTCAGGAAATAAACCGTTTTGGTAAATCCGCTGCAGTCCATGCCTTTGCCCGAGGTACCGCCCCAGAGGTAGGGCCGTCCCATCATACTAAGCGCGGTACCCACGATTTGCGGGATACGGAGATCGTGTTTGGTTTCCAGCCAGGGAGTTTGCCCGGATATCTGTTCTTCCGGAACGAAACCTCTGCGTCCGTCCGGGAAGGCCACCGCGCGGTATGCGCCATTTTCTCCTTCATTTAAAAGAATATTACCCGCCACCAGATCTCCGACCCGTCCGGACTGGTCTGCGGCGGCATCCTGCACAAATCCGTAATCCTGGGTAAAGATGACCTTTTCGGCGGTGATCCACTCCTGGTACGCCTGATCGTCCATCAGCACAAAGCTGCCGCTATCCATCCATCCGAGATATCCGTCGGGAGTTTGCACGTAAGAGAAGGATCCTTCCTGTTTGTATACTTTCAGGCCCATCCCCAGCAGCGCCTGGGTAGACAATTCGCCACTGTGCTTGGGATTGGAGCGGATATTGGCAACCGATACATTAACTACTCCCCGGGAAGGCAGGGCCGGATCGGGCAACAGTTGCACCTTATTAACGTAGACCACGCCTTTCTGATCCAGCATCTGGACGACAGCGGCGTAGGCTTCGGGCAGGCTGGTCTCCCCTTCCAGGAAAACCGTATCGTTCCGGGAATGCGACTTGACGTCAAATATGGCAACCCGGCGATCCGGCGCATAGGTCTTCTGGATCTCGGTCAGGGCGGCCTTGATGGGCTGGGGTATCGTCCGTTCCATACAGGCGGTGAACACCAGCGGCAGGGTCAGGACCAGGAGATTGATCCCCGAATATTTAAAAGTGCTCATTCTCATAGCGATCTTATTTAAAAGCTTACAGGGCCGCTACAAAGATACGAATAGCACCCATAAAAAAATTGGCCGACTGAATCTTTGAGATTCAGTCGGCCATTAGTGATCAATGGTGCCTAAATATTAAAGGTGCAATTGGAGGTAAACGATAGTCTGGACTGTTGAATTAATTACCTCCGGTACTTAACCCGTTGTTCAGGGTGTTGTTTATATCACTTCCGATGGAAGCTAAATTGTCTTCGAAAATACAGTCCTGGGTGTTGGCCTGGCAAATACCGCTGTTGTCGCGGTGATTGTAAATGGCGCTACCCTTTACTAATGATTTGTTATTAATGAATTTACATCCCAAAACAGTAACCAGGGTCTTTCCAAATTTGGCGCGGTTCATGATACCGGCACCGTAAGTTGCAATATTATCCTTGAAATGGCACTCTTCGATCCGTGGGCTGCAGGTTCCTTCATCACCGTTATTGTAAATGCATCCCCCGTCGAGGTCAGCCTGATTTTCTACGAAAGTACAGGCTTTGATCTTCGGACTGCTATTTCCACCTTTGCCCGCGTAGTTATAAATGGCACCACCGAGGCGGGCAACGTTCTGTTTAAAAATGCAGTTTGAGATAGTTGGTGAAGAGTTGGAGTTGAACCAGGCAGCTCCGCAGGTAGTGCGGTGCACATTTGCTTCGGTCCCATTTGCACTTCCGTCGCTGATAATGAAACCGTCGATTATAGTAAGTGGTGAAATTTTTTCTGCAAATACTACGGTGAAGGAATTGTCGTCTTTAGTCGCCGAGCCGATCTCTCCACTGAGGACCGTTTGGTTTAAGGTCAGATCCCTTTCGTGAATACTGGACTCAAAACCGGCAAACCCGCCGTACAAAGAAACTTCGTTCACCAAATTGAAGGCAACATTGCGGTCACCATCGTAAGTGGGTACGTAAATACCCGCTGCGACCCATATCTGATCGCCTTTTTTCGCGGCCTTCAGCGCTTTCTGTAAGTCGCCGAATGCACTTTCCCAAGATTGACCGTTGCCATTACTTCCATTCTTTACATAAATAGTCCTAGCGGCATCTAGCTGCAAGAGGGAAATCGTCACCATGATCCATAGAAGCAAACCCTTTCTCACGTCTTTTCCTTTTTTTTGAAGTTGGACAAAATCGCAGACTCATCTTAAAGCTCTATTGGTATATCCAGAGTAGCTCGACCGGTCGTTAAAGCAGGGCAATAAGTATCCGGGCCTTGCCGCCTCTGGTATGGCGTCAAAACGAAAGGTACAAAATGAAATTTCGCATTTGATCAACAGACCTGTCTCAGGCTATTGATGCAATGGTTGTGGGATTGTAGAAAAAAAATTAAGGCTTGGCCCATCGGGCCGGGGATTTGCATTGTGGTATTCGGGGTAAAGTAAAACTAAGATGACTCACGGGGATGAGTCTGTAAGATGTGCAATTGGACTAATAGTATGTGAAAAACGAAGGTGAAATCTTGTTTATTTCACCACGTGTGTCAAACGTTGTCACAATAATAGGAAAACAATTTGATATATTCAAATCGCTAATACATTTCAATTGGCACTTTTTTAGGGAACGGTAGCATTTTAGCAGGAAACGGCACAATTAGTCAAAAAGTGGTCAAATAAAAAAGTAAAATCTTTTTTCTTCCCTCTAACATTTTTTTTATTTTTATGCAACCAATTAAAAGGATTCACGTTCAACACCTTTATATTAAGCGAATTTATTGCTTGAGTACCCATATTTCATTGTAACAGAAGTACTTTACAGATTGTAATAAATTTGATAATTTCATCGATCTTCAGACAGTCCCCTCTGCGACCCTAGGATGATAAAATAAGGCCTGCGTAGCTGGAAATACAATATTTAGCAGGTCTTCATAAGCCTCATCCGAAAAGATAAGAGACAGACCTATCTGCTATACCACATTACAAAAGCAAATTGTTCTCCGGTTTGCCCCGGAAGCACCAATATTTTAACTAACTTTCCGGATGGTTTGGCCTATCCGGCTATGAGTAACTACCATGAACAGTCAAATTGTACCGATTAAACCTGGAAGGTCTATTTTCCCAACATCGCTAAACCGAACTGGCTTGAACAAATTTTTCGCCCTCCTGATCCTTGGCTGGTTAGGTATCGGGCAGGTGAATGGACAGGACATTCACTATACACAATTCTACAACGCACCTTTAACCATCAACCCGGCGCTGACCGGTGTTTTTGGCGGCGATGTACGTTTTATGGGTAATTACCGCGGCCAGTGGGCTTCCACACCGGTAGACTACCGGACTTTCACCGCCGTTGCGGATATGAAATTCATCAACCGCACCGCCAAGAAAGGCTTTTTCTCCGGTGGATTATCCTTTAATTACGATCAGGCCGGATATTCCAAACTCAACCTCACCAATCTCGGTCTGAGCGGTTCTTACACCCACCAGCTGTCCAACAACTTCTTTACTTCCCTGGGCGGTATGGTCTCGGCCAATCAACGGCGCTTCCAGGTGGATGACCTAACCTTTGACAACGGCTTCGACACCGGCAGCGGAACCTACGACCCCACCCTCGGTTCGGGCGAGAGTTTCGGTTCCACCAGCAAGTTCTTCCTGGACTTCGCCGCGGGGATCAACTTCCGCCTGCAGGGACTGGATGCCGCCGAGGTGATCGACCGGCTGGAGAAAAGATCCAAGCTGGATTTCGGCGTCGGTATTTTCCATATTACCCAGCCGGATCAAAGTTTTTACGATAATTATAAGACGCCACTCACTTTACGGTTCGCTCCTTACGTTCTAGGAGTAGTACAGTTAGGTCGCAACCTGGATGCCGTGGGTAACCTGGTTGGACAATTTCAAGCTCCCTACAAAGAATTTTTAGGCATGATCGGCGCCCGGGTTCACCTGAGCCGGCGTTTGGGCCGCCAGTTGGCTGTACAACTGGGCGTTTCCTATCGATTCAATGAGATTGACCAGTTTACCGCTACGCGTGATGCCTGGATGCCTAATGTCGAAGTACACTACCGTCAGTGGCGGGCCGGATTTAGTTACGATATTAACATTTCCGATTTCAACGTAACGACGCAACGTCGCGGTGGACCGGAATTTTCTGTTCGCTATATCTTACGTAAGGTACGCCCTCTGCCCTACTTTAAGCACTGTCCGCTTATTTAAGCGAATTCCCTTACAGGAATGGAACACAAACAAAGCATTTTTTTTCACTGGAAAGGCAATCAAATTATTATGAATAAATACCTGTCTGCCGCTCTGTTTTTTGTGTTGTGCTGCTTTACCTCCCAACTGCAGGCGCAATCCCAGGACCAATGGATAAAAGCCGGAGATAAGGCATTTACCACTGGCGATTATTACGCGGCGTACCGATACTATGGCATAGCGATCGAATACGATAGTTCCCGCACGGACCTCTGGTACCAATACGCCGAGTCCGCCCGGGAATTCGACGCTTACCGCTCGGCGGAGGATGCATACCAACACGTGCTGATGGGGGAAACCAATTCCAGCTACCCCATGGCGGCTTTCCATCTCGCAGCGGTCAAACAGCGGCTCGGAAAATACCAGGAGGCACGGGATCTTTACGAACAGTACCTGGAAGATAATCCCGACGCATCTCCCCAGTACGTTCGTCTGGCCCAGCGCGGCATGGACGATGCCGTTTGGGCGCAGGGCGTCATGGATAATCAAAAAGACCTGGAGATCGCTAACGTGGGGGCCAATGTCAATACGGCCTATTCTGATTTTGCGCCGGTGCTCAAAGGGGATATGCTCTATTTTTCCTCCCTGCGGTATACCTACGAAAAGGATACGGCCAACCCGGTACGCACCTACGTTCAGTTGCTCACTTCGCAAATGGTCGGCGAAACGGCTCAGACCTCGGTGACTCTGCCTTTTTCCGAACAGTTCAACAAGAAAGGAAAACACATCGGCCACTCGGCCTTCAATAAGAGCAATACAACGGTTTATTACACCGTCTGTGAATATACCGACATGACCAATATCCGTTGCGATATCTACCGCAGTAATGTGAGTAGCAGCAACGCCTGGTCAGAGCCGGAAAAGCTGGATATTAACCTGGATGATTTCACCAATACCCAGCCGTTTGTCGGCTTCGATGCGGTGAACGGCAATGAGTACCTCTTCTTTGTTTCCGATCGCGATGGCGGTCAGGGTGGTCTCGATATCTGGTCGAGCATGATCGAAGAGGACGGTAGCATGACTGATCCCGTCAACCTGGGAGAAGCCATCAATACCTCTGCCGATGAAGTAACACCGACCTGGTATTCTCCGACCCGTACGCTTTATTTCAGTTCCACCGGGTACCAGACCCTGGGGGATTTTGACGTTTACCAGAGCCGGAAGAACGGTGAAAGCTGGGATGCCCCCGAGCACCTCGGAGCGCCGATCAACAGTAGCTTTGCCGATATCTACTACACGCGTACACCGGACGGTAAAAATGCCTATTTCGCTTCCAAGCGCCAGGTGGCCAACGCGATTTACTGGACCGAAGAGCAGGAAGCCTGCTGCCACGACATTTACCGGTCGGAAGTAGATATGCTGGAACTGCTGGCTCTGACCTACAACCGCCTGGACAAAACCGAACTACTGGGAGCAACGGTCGAATTGATCGAGATCAATGAAGACGGCTCCGAGCGCGTGGTGGGTATGAGAACCAATTACGATGGTAACGATTTTCTCTTCCCGCTGGATCGTGGTAAAAAATACCGGATCACGGCCGCTAAAGAGAACTTTACCGGTGATATCGCCTACATCGACACCAACGATCCCAAGTATAAGGACAAAACCCAGATCCAGCAGGATCTCTATCTGGAGCCCGGTGTGGTTCTGGATGTTTTCACGTTTATGTCCATCGATTCCACGGAATTGAACGGTGCCAGCGTATCTCTCTACGAAGTAGGACCCAACGGTGAAGAAGTACTGGTTTCTACCCTGGACAATGAGACCGGCAATGATTTCGAATTCATCGTCAAAAGAAATAAGAAATACGTCATCAAGGGGAATCGTCCGGGCTTCTTCCCGACCCAGACTACCCTGGACCTGACCGATCCTGAATTTGAGAATGTCAATCGCGTCACCCGCAATCTCTACTTCCCGCAGGAACTGGAGATCCTGGCTTACGATGGCGAAGAAGGCAGTCCACTGCCCAATGTTACGCTCGAATTGTACGAACTGACCGATGACGGCTTTGAAGTGCGGATCGACTCCGTTACCAACAATAACAGCAACGATTTCCTCTTCCCGCTGAATCTCAACAAAAAATACCGGGTAAAAGCTACCCGTCCCGGCTACCTTCCGATCGAGGAGGATTTCGTATTCACTCCGGAGGAGATCGAAGGCTCCAACGGCCGCGTACTGCGGGAGATCCGCCTCAACCGCAAGCCACCCTGGGATTTCCTCCCGCTGGCGCTGTACTTTGACAACGATCATCCCGATCCGCGTACGGTGCGTCGCACCACGACCAAAAAATACATTGAGACAAATATTGCCTACTATGAGAAACGGGACACCTTCATCAAGGAGTTTACCCAAGGCATGGACGACAATGAAAAATTCCTAACCAGTCAACGTTTTATCGACTTCTTCGACCGGGAGGTACTAGGCGGCCGGCTGGAACTGGTGGCCTTTTCCGAGGAACTGCTGACTTATTTGCGAGACGGCAATTCCATCAAGATCAGCATCAAGGGTTACGCCAGCCCCCGTGCCACCAGTGCCTACAACCGTATTTTGAGTATGCGCCGGATATCCAGTGTGAAGAACCACTTCAACAGCTACAATGATGGCGCCTTTTTAACATACATGAGATCAGGGCAATTCTCCTTCGAGGAGGAGGCTCTGGGTGAATCTACTGCCGACCTGCAGAAAGTCAGTGAGAACCTGAATGATCTGAAGAATTCGATCTACAGTATTATCGCATCACTGGAACGGCGGGTAGAGATTACCAACATTAAAATTGATGAGAAAACTGCTTCAAAAAATTAGCATTCGTCCCTGGGTTTTAAAAATTATAAGAACATGAACTGCAAATTTTCCCAAAAATCACTCCCTCGCCGGAGTAAGTGGCTCGTATTGTCCCTACTCTTCGCGATTAGTCAGTTTGCCTGGGCAGAAGGGACCAGACAGGTAGCGCCAACTCCCCTGGATTCCATCGTTATGCTGGAAACCAACCGGCCGGACTTCGGCAATTTCGCTTCCTACGGAGGACCGGCCGACAGCCGTCTGGTAGTTACACTCGCCAATCCCACCGAGATCTTGTATATCGGCCTTTCCGGTGAGTACAATGACGCCGGAAGGCAACTGGACCTCGGACGCAGCCGCTACCGTTTTCGGATCGTAGACAGCAACGGCAATATCGTTCACGGCCCGTTCCTGATCGACAACTCCACCGCCAACGTTAATAACTGGACCCAAAGTCAGTTCGGCAATTACGATGTAAGCCGGACCCAGAACGGACTGCCGATCTACGAATTCGCTCCCGGTCAGGCCGGAGACTACTATATAGAATTTACCGACGTACTCAGCGACGGTGACAATAAAGTAAATATCGCATTCTGGGACTTTACGGTGACGCAGGGCGGCCAGCCTATCCCGGGCCGGATCTGGTCCAAGAACTGGGCTTTCCGTACCCCACCCACCAACATGGATATCCTCCCGGACTGCGAATGGGACCGCCCCTTCAGTGGCGTTCTGTATTCTTACACCACGGATGGTTTCGTATCCCGCATCGATTTCAGCGAATCCGGCTTTCAGGGGCTCTCCTTCAACGTAGCCTTCAACAGTACCGGGCCCGGCACTACCGGCAGTCTGGAACAGGATCGCCAGTCCATTCCCGGCTTCAACGCCACGGCCTTTTCGGCCGAACACCGCATTTTCCTGAACGAACCCGATCCCTTGGTTTTTCCCGATGGTGACTGCGGTGGTATCACCTCCGCTACTACCTTTAGCTGTGCCGATGGCGACGGCTTTTGCCTGGATGTTACCGTATCGGACCCGGGGCAGGTAGAGATCGTGATCGACTTCAACCAGAACGGCATGTTCGATCCGGAAAGCACCGATGTAAGTATCGTGTATAACTTTACTCAGGATGAGCTCAATGCCTGTGTTCCCTGGAACGGCTTACGGGGTGACAGTACCATGGTCGCCTTCGGCGATACGGTGGACCTCCTGTTCACCTATACCCGCGGGGTACAACACTACGCCGTTTATGATGCGGAATTTCTGAAAAACGGATTTTGTGTGGAAACCGTTCGCCCGATATGCGGCGATGCCGGCGCAAACCGCCTGTACTGGGATGACCGGGCGATCCTTGAAGATTCGGGCACCGGTCAGCCGAAAGACGGACGGGGCGGGTGCGAATGCGGTGTGGACAACTGCCGTACCTGGACCAATTTTAATATCAACGTAGATAATTGCGCCGACCGTATGGATGCCCTGACTACGGGCTACGGCGATAAAAATACGATCAATACCTGGTGGTTCGCCAGCAGCAGCCTGGTTACCCGGGCGGATATTCCGCTGCTGAGCTGTCAGATCCTTGGAGATACTACGCTTTGCGACGGAGCCAGCACCGAACTCTCGGTAGAAGTATCCGGTTCGTTCGATACTTTCACCTATACCTGGTCCGGTCCCGGCGGTTTCAGCAGTACGGAAGCCAGCACCGGTCCACTGACGGTAGAGGGTGAATACTGCGTAACGGTTACCAACCCGGTAGGCTGCGAAAGAGTATGCTGTCAGAACATCGTGCTTTCCGAAGCACCGACCCTCGAAGCAGTGACGACCAACGCAAGCTGTGACGCTGCCGAAGACGGCATTATTATGGCTACGGCAACAGGTGGCCAGGGTGGCTATCAGTACGCTCTGAACGGAGGAGACTTCCAGGATTCCGGCATCTTTGCCGGTCTGGCGGCTGGTGATTACGAAGTGAGCGTTCAGGACATGCAGGGCTGTACGGATGTCCTCCCGGTGACCATCGGAGTAGAATCCGCCATCGACCTGAGCTATCCGGAAGTAGTGGAAGTCTGTTTCGGCAGTACCGGCGGCATCACGTTCATGGGCGACGCTACCGGCCTGGCCTTTAGCTGGGAGCCCGCTACCGGCATCGATGATCCGACTTCACCGACTCCGGTATTCTCCCCGAACGTTACCACCACCTATACCGTTACCATCAGCGATCTGGACGCGCCGGAATGTTTCATTCAGGACGAAGTAACCGTGGTGGTAAGTACCGATATCAATCCGCAGGTTAGCGGTAACCTGTCGGGCTGTGAACCGCAAACCACTTTGACGGCCTCCAGCGATGTACCGGCTACTTTTACCTGGCTGGACAGCAATGGCGACGTCATCGGCAACGGAACGACCATCACCCTGCCGCTGATGGGTGAGATCAATTATACCCTGCAGGCGCAGGATGCGGCCGGATGTATTCAGGAAGCGCCCTTCACTTTGAGTGGAGGCCCCGTCAACGTATCCTTACCGGATACCCTGGCGGCCTGTACCGGAGAAGAACTACAGCTTATTGCCGTCAATCAGGATCCCAACGATGTACTGACGTTCTCCTGGACCCCGGCCGATGCTTTCGCCGGTGGAACGGATACGGCTACGCCCGATTACATTGAAGTACTGGGAACCAATACGGTCTTTGTCGACATTACCAACCAGTTCGGCTGTACTTACCGCGACACGGTGGAAGTAGCCATCCTGGATGCCGACGCTACCTATGATTTTGAAAGCGAATTGCAGTGTGACGGCGCAACCGTTATCTTCAACAATACCAGCACCGGAGCCTTTGGCTTCATCTGGGATTTCGGAGACGGCACCACCAGTACCGAGGTGAGCCCGACGCACGTATACAGCGAAGCCGGCACCTATACGGTGCAACTGACTTCCATCTACGATGCTTCCTGCGTCAGCACCAAGATCGAGCAGGTGACGGTGAGAGAACCGGAACTGATCGCAGGTTTCAGTTATGACCTGATCGATTGTAGCTCCGCGAGTGCCACCATCATGTTCACGGATACTTCCTTCAATTCCATGAACAATACCGTGGCCTGGTCCTGGACGTTCAGCGACGGTCAGACTTCCAATGAACAAAATCCGACCATTACTTTCAATGCTGCCGGCGAACTAACGGTCACGCTGACCATCACGTCCGATAATGGCTGCGAAGAAAGTGAAACGCAAACCATAGATATCCAGTTGGTGGACATTGATCTTCCGGCGGAAGTGGCTATCTGCCCCGGGGAAAGTGTAGTACTTAACCCCGACGGCAATCCGGAATACATTTACCAATGGTCACCGGCCACCGGCCTGGATGATCCGACGGCAGCCAGTCCGACTGCCTCACCGACCGAAACTACGCAGTATACCCTTACGGTGCTGAACATTGCCGGTTCGGATACCTGTGCTGTTACCCAGCAGATCACGGTAATGGTGCCGGATGCAATCAACCTGGACCTCGGAGACGATATCATCACCTGTGGCGAAGATGCCGAGATTACCTTCACCGCCGATGTTGAGGTGACCATTCAGTGGATGAGCACCAGTGAGGGCGACCTGGGTACCGGCACTTCGGTAACCGTCAACCCGCTGCGGAGAGATACCATTATCGCTACCGCAACAGGTGCCGGCGGGTGTACCGAAATGGATACTGTGATCGTGATCGATCAGGGAGTTGATATCATGACGGACCCGCTCAGCCCGATAACCACCTGTAGCGGTCAGGAGACCGTAATCACGATCATTAATCAGGATCAGTTGGATGAGTTGACCTACGAATGGTCTCCGGCCGGAAACATCATATCCGCCACGGACGGCCCGAGTGTAACCGTGGTCGTTGAGGAAGGTACGGTAACTTTCCAGGCCATTGTCAGCAACCAATTTGAATGCTCAGATACTATATCCATAGACGTAACAGCCGTACCGTTTGATCCGACGGTGCCGGACACGATCTTCGTGTGTGCCGGCGACCCCACCGCCATCAATCCGGATTTTACGGACGGCTATACTTACACCTGGTCCCCGGAAGCAGGATTGGACGATCCGAATGCTCCTAACCCGGTATTTTCCGGTGATCAGACCACCGTGTTTAACGTAACGATCACCGATGCCAGTCAGACGGTAGCCTGCGAAGCTATTGATTCGGTAGTGGTCATCGTTTCTCCGGCGATCAATCTGGAAACGACCGGCGATACGACCCTTTGTGTAAGCACAGCCCTCACCCTGGGTGCCAGTACGGATATCCCGGCTACCATTACCTGGTACGATGATGCGGACCTGACCAATATGATCGGCAACGGTACCTCAGTGGATATCAATCCGCCGGCCGAGGACGGTACTTATACCTATACGGCCGTAGCGACGGACGAAACGACCGCCTGCTCCGACACGAGCACGGTAACTGTAGTTGTGAACGATATCAGCGACAGTTTGCCGGATGATAATATCGATGTCTGTGCCAATACGCCGACTCCGATCAATCCCGGCGGAGATCCGGATCTGACTTACGAGTGGAGTTCGGAAGATAATCTGGACCTGACCACTAACGGTCCGCACAACCCGATCTTTACCGGTACCGATACGATGACGTATACTGTGACGGTGAGCGACCCCACGGGCGAATGTGTTATTACCAAGGACGTGGTCATTGCGGTAAGCCCGCCCATCAATCTGATGGCCAGCGGAGACACCACGCTTTGTGAAGTAACTCCCGTTACCCTGATGGCTACTGCAAATGCGGAAGTCACCTTCACCTGGTACGACAATCCCGAACTCAGTGGAGACCCGGTAGGCGAAGGCGCCGAGATCACAGTTACACCGCCGAGCGATACCACCATGTATACGGTGGTTGCCAGCGACGCCGTGGGTTGTACCGAACAGGACACCGTGACGGTGATCGTTAGTCCGATTCTGGCCGAGATCACACCGCCCCAGGTCTTCTGTGAACCGACCGAAGGCATTACCATCATGGTTACCAATCTGGATCCGACCGTGGAGTTAACCTACCAGTGGTCGCCGACTGATGCTACGGACCCGGATGAAGGCCCCATCGTTTCGGTTAATCCGGAACTGGCCGAAGAGTATACGGTAACGGTAACTAATGCCGAGGGTTGTGAACTGGTACTCAGCACCACAGTTCAGGTAGAAGACCTCAGCCAGCTGGAGATCAGCGCCGAACCGCAGGATATCTGCCTGGGCGAATCCACCACCATCACGGTAAGCGGCTGTGAAGATTGTACCTACACCTGGACCGGTCCCGGCGAAATCACCCCGGACGACGGCCCCGTTGTTACCGTCACTCCGGATGAGGACGGCCTGGTGACCTATACCGTAACGGTAGAAAAGGACGGTTGTATGGAAACCCTTTCCATTCCGATAATGGTAACGGAACTGATCTGTACCGCCGAGTATTTCTTCCTGCCGAATGCCTTTACGCCGAACGGCGATAATATCAACGACATCCTGCGGGTACGCAGCAACTTCCTGGAAAAGATCACCGGATTTGAGTTGCAGATCTACAACCGTTGGGGAGATCTGGTATTCAAAACGGAAAACCCGATGGATGGATGGATGGGACGGTACTTATAAAGGCAGAGACCTGCCGCCGGACGTTTACGGATTCTTCATGCGGGTGGATTGCCCCACCGGCGACGACGTCCAGACCCAAGGAAACATTAGCTTACTGAAGTAAGCATTTTTATAACTATCTGGGATTACACATTTAAAAGAATTAGGAAACCCCGGCCGGTGCGCATGCGCACCGGCTTTTTTTTTGGGTATTTCTTGATCTAAGGCAGTAGTCCCAGCAAGGTCAGTAGTTCCTGGTCGTGGTGGTGGCGGATCTTACAGGTATCATCGAAAAACATGGTCGTTCCGTTTTCCCCCGTGTAGGCTTCCCATTTCGGAAGTCCCTGAATGTTGGGATTCCCAAAGCGGGCGAAATTGATCCAGGAGCGACTCATCTTATCCGCCAGCGCCTGAGCTTCCGCAGTGGCTCCGGTCATTTGGCGACTGCGCTCAACATTGTCAAACACAAAGGGCAATTCCATACAATGCAGCGCTTTGTATTTGCCGTCCATCACCGGAGACTGCCAGGTAAACATATACATATAGACCGGTGCACCGCCCGGAAGGGCAGATTTAACATTTGCCTGGTAAACGCATCCGGGACGGAAACGCGTATCGATATCGATCAGGTCCGACGGCAGGCGATAATCCGGATAGGCCTTTTTGGCAGCCGCTACGAAAGCCTTAGCCTGGTCTCCCTGTTGTTTTTCGATCACCTGCAGGATCTCCTTTTCACTGGCGTGGGTCAACCCGCCGCCCAGCGAAGGCATAAATTCATTCTTAACCGTTCCGATCAGAAGGGGAACATCCCGGGAAATAGCCAGTGCCGCTTCGGACAGCAACTGATGCGGTAATACTTCTCCATCCCGGCTCGGCCCCCAACTGAGCCCAAAGGCCGGCATTTCTTTTCCTTCTGCTTTCATCCGGTCGCTAACGACCTGAAGCGCTTTCTGCCCCGCAGCGGCCAGTTTTTCAAAGGGTACGGTCTGGATCTCATCCACATTGCGGGCGTTGATATCCAGTTGCGTCAATACTTCCGCCGCAATGGCCTGGGTGGCTTCTTTTTCCAGCATTTCCGAACGGAAAGCACCACTCTGATTGACTGCCTTGTGGAACAGGCCTTTGGCCGACGGCATCGCCATCAAGGTATTGACCTTGGCTCCGCCACCGGATTGACCGAAAATGGTTACATTTTCCGGATCGCCGCCAAAGTTGGCGATATTGCTTTTCACCCATTCCAGGGCCAGTTTCATATCCAGGATGCTGTTGTTTGCGGAATTCCGGTATTTATCTCCGTAGGCCGAAAGATCCAGAAAACCGAGAACGTTCAGGCGGTGATTGATGGAGACGACCACTACATCCCCTTTCTTGGCCAGGTTTTCTCCGTGGTAGGACGGCAGCTCCTGCGAAGAGCCGGCAGCGAATCCCCCTCCGTGGATCCAGAACATGACCGGGCGTTTTTTCCCGTCGTTGATGCCCGGCGTCCAGACATTAAGCACCAGACAGTCCTCGCTGGTGTAGCCCCAGTCGTGATCAAATACAAATTCGATCTCGTCATTAACACTTGTAGTCGGCGTGATCAGCGGAGCTACCGGACCGTAGGTCATTGAGCTGCGTACACCTTCCCAGTTTGCCGGTTTTGCAGCGGTCTCAAAACGTTTTGCCTGACCGTAGGGAATACCTTTGTAGGTGAAAATATCATTACTGATATAACCGCGAACTTTGCCTGTCTCGGTATCCGTGACGGCGATATCTTTTCCGGTTTTCAGTTGGCCGAAGGCCATTAGGCTACTGCAAAGCAGCGCCACTAAAGCGATGGAAGTTCTTTTCATGATTGGAAGTCGTTTTGATTTGACAAAGTGATCCGGAACTGGATGGAGCTATTCAGCCGATCGAACGGCCGGCCCGGGCTGGACGGTTCCCCATCCAATTACTGAGGGTCTCTGAATCTTATGGTAGCACTACCGCAAGATTCAGAGCCCCGCTTACATTTATTGCTGATACGGCGGTTACTGATTGCCGTAATCTTTATCCAAAAATTCGTAGCGGCCGTCGTTCGTGGCCTTTTCAACTTTGCATTCGGTATCGATGATCATCACCGGAGGCGTGCTGTCCTGGGCTTTGGCATCCGCCCATTCTACCAGTCCGGCTCCGTTGGGGTTACCCGTTTTGATAAAATTGGCGAAGTAATTCTGCATCATCTGGGATACCTTATAGTCTTCTTTCGTCCAGGCGTAATCATCTACCAGATGCAGGTTACCCATGCAGTATTCGATCTCACAGGCGTGGGGAGCGCCGATGGGTTTGGGCATTTCCGGCGCATTGGGGTCTCTTTCTACGGTGCCTCCCGCCAAAGCTGAGGTCCGGGTCTGATCCACCAGCGGTGGCCGTAATTTGCTGTACAGATAACGGTAAACGGGCGCTTCACTGTTCTTGCGGTGCAGATCGAACCACTTCCAGGTGCTGTAGGCGATAAAACGGTCCGAGGCCAGTGCTGTAGCCGAATATTCGATCTCCTTCTTGGAGCCGTGTGGATATAGTTTCAGTACTTTTGCGTGCTCTTCGGGATAAGCCTCTTTCACTTTGGCTACAAAAGCTTCCTCTTCGTAGGGTTGCCCCTGCATGAAGGCCATACCCGGGATCTCAGCGGAGTTCCAGCCCAGCAGTAAAGGGACCTGCGCCTGCTCTCCGGCAGCGAAGATCTCCGGCAGCGTTTTTGGCAGCAGATAATTGTCGATTACCATCGGGAAACCAAAACGTCTAGACTCCTGGTAGATCTCGTAAACTTCCCTGGTACTCAGGGCCCGTAGTTCTTTCAGACTGGGGTATCCGGCATTTTTGGCAAAATCCAGGCCGATCTGTTCGGCCTCGGCCAGGCTTACCGGCGGCAGGGTTGGTTTGATGGCCGCACCACTTTCACCGATCGCTCCGGCGATCAGATCCCGGGACAAAGGCGAAGCCATCTGGACACTCACCGAAATAGAACCGGCGGATTCGCCCGCAATGGTCACTTTATCGGGATCGCCACCGAAAGCGGCAATATTATCATGTACCCACTGTAGGGCAGCCTGCTGGTCCAGCAAACCGTAGTTACCGGAAGCTTTGTAAGGCGCTTCCGCACTGAGCTCAGGGTGAGCGTAAAACCCAAACATCCCGAGGCGATAGTTGACCGTCACGGCCACGATACCCTTCTGGGCCATACTTTCACCGTCGTAGCGGGGTTCAGAGCCGTCACCGGCGACGTAGCCCCCACCGTAAAAATAGACCAGTACCGGCAGGCCGGTCGTATTCCGGTCGGCGGGCGTCCAGACGTTGAGATACAAACAATCCTCGCTGATCCCGTCCGAGCGAAAATTCATATCACCAAATACAGGAGCCTGCACGGCGCGGGGTCCAAAACGCTTGGTTTCCTTCACTCCTTCCCAATTTCCCAGCGCCTGCGGGGCCTTCCAGCGGAGTTCGCCTACCGGGGGTTGAGCGTATGGGATCCCAAAGTACTTCTGAACTCCGGTCTTCGTATCGTAATTGCCTTCGATGATCCCGTTCCGGACGGTAGTCTGGACGGGGAAGGCGTTGTGGTTCTGAGCCATGGCTATGAGGTTGAAACAACATACCAGAATGGCAGATTGGATAATTTTTTTCATGATGCTTGCTTGTTGACATTTGCTATTGTCACATAATGAGACAATAGTAATTAGTTTTTTCTGAAATTCCTATCTATTTTTGGATTTTAATCAAGATAAGCACATGGGATCAGTGCCTGAGCAACGATTTTTACCACATATCGCCTATGACTCCGTGATCTTCGGTTTTTCGGGAGAACAACTGAAAATACTGATCATGGAATACCACAATACGGGGATGTTCGCCCTGCCCGGCGGCTTCGTCAGAGTGGATGAACCGCTGAACGATGCCGTTCGCCGCGGACTTCGGGAAAGGACCGGACTGGACAATATATACCTCGAACAGTTTTACACCTTCGGCAGCCTGGAGCGCTACCAGCCGGAAGTAATGGAAACGATATTGCAGGCCAATGGCTTTGCCGTCGACGACTTTCGCTGGATGCTGGATCGCTTCATCTCCGTAGCCTATTACGCATTGATCAACTACAATAAGGTGAATGCCCAACCGGATGCATTATCCGATTCGATCAAGTGGTATCCGCTCAACGACCTGCCGCCCCTCATATTGGATCACGCGGATATTGTAGCGAAAGCCCACCGGACCCTGCAGGAAAATCTGGAACGAAAACTGGTTGGAATGAATTTGCTGCCTTCCCGTTTCACGATGAAAGAATTGCAAAAAGTATACGAGGCCATTCTCGGCACGCCCTTGCGGCGAACAACCTTCCAGCGGAAAATGCTCAGCCTGGGCATTCTGAAACGGCACGAAAAGCGCTACTCGGGCAAAGCGCACAAAGCGCCCTATCTATACAGCTTTGAAGGAGAATAAAGTTGGATATGGTGCTGACGGACGAACATCAGCACCACGCCCCCGCTATTCTGTCTGTAAACTTTCCATCGGATTCGAGCGGGCCGCCCGGATGGTCTGAAAACTGATCGTCAGCCAGGCGATCAGAACGGCGATCACACTCGCCAGGATGTAGGTCACCAGATTAGAAGCAATGCGGTAAGGAAAGAGTTCAAGCCACTGGTTGGTTGCCCAGATGGCAATGGGTACCGCCAGCACAACGGCAATGATGACCAGTTTGGTAAAATCTTTGGAAAGCAGCATCACGATATCCGAAACGGACGCTCCCAGAGTTTTGCGGATGCCGATCTCCTTGATCCGCCGGTTGGTGGTAAAGGCCGCCAGCCCCAGTAATCCCAGACAGGCAATGAAGATCGCCAGGAAGGAAATGTAGCTGAACACCCGACCCAGTTTTTGTTCTACCTCGTATTGCTGCTGAAAAGTCTCATCCAGGAAATTATAAGTAAAGGGAACATCCGGAGCAAAGCCTTCTACGATCTTTTCCACACTGGAAATGGCCTCCCCGGGATCTCCCGGCTGGAGTTTAATGGATATATGGCTGTACTGCGGCATCAGGATCAACGCCCCGGGATCGATCGATTCCTGTAGCGAACGGACGTGGAAATCCTTCATGACCCCGATGACGGTAGCGGTCCAGTCCCCCGCGCCGGGGTCCCGGATGATCTGCTTACCGATGGCTTCTTCGGGGGAAGCCCAGCCAAAGCGACGAACGGCTTCCTCATTGATCACCGCTTTGACTTCCCGGATGCGGCCATCCTCATCCTTTATCGGCTGGTCGGTACCCTGCCGGATATCGAAATTCCGGCCGGTCAGGATCTGCAGATCGTAAATGTCGGCAAAGTTGTGATCCACAAAAAACTCTCCAAGGCCAAGGGCACTTTCCGGCGGCGCGCCTTTTTCTCCGTACAGATCACCGCTGCCGCCCTGCCCGGGTACTCCGAAGGAGATGGTAACATCTTCAACCTGCGGCAATCCCCTTAGTTGTTCACGAATAGCTTCATACTGACCGGAAACGGGTCTCGTCACTTCGGGCGGTAGTACTAATACGCGTTCCTGATCAAACCCCAGGTCGTGATTCCGCATAAAATTGAGTTGGCGGAATACCGTCATGGTGGCCATGATTAGAAAGGCCGAAATGACAAACTGGAATACCACCAGTCCCTTTCGCAGATAAGCACTGCCCATACTTTTGGGAAGCAGTCCACGTAGTACCTGCACGGGCCGAAAACGGGAAAGGACAAAGGCCGGATAACTTCCGGCAACTATGCCGACGATCAGTCCTATAGACAATAAACTCAGCAGGATCGGGATCTCCCGGCTGTAATCGATCACCCATTCCTTGCCCAGGTAGCCGTAGAATACCGGCAGGGCCAGGCGGGCCAAACCGATCCCCAGCAGAAAAGCAACGAGGCTGATCAGTACCGATTCGCTCAGGAACTGACCGATCAACTGGCTGCGGTGGGCGCCGACAACTTTGCGCAGACCTACTTCTTTAGCCCGAATGGTGGAGCGGGCAGTAGCCAGGTTCATAAAATTAATACAGGCGATAAACAGCACGAAAAGCGCAATGACCGAGAACATGTAGATGTAGGTCATATCGCCCACGGGTTGCAACTGGGCTTCTATATTTCCCTCCAGATAGATCTTATCCAGTGGTTGCAAAAAAGGAGCGTAGTAGTACCCGCGGGAGGTAGTGCCGTCGCCCACGTACTGATCGATAAATTTTTCGAACCGGCCTTCCAGTACTTCGGGTTGTACGCCTTCGCGCAGCTTGACATAGGTGTACCCTACTCTACCCCGCCAAAACCAGGAGTTGATATCGGCGCCGGTGGTGATGTCTCCTCCGTAAATGCCGTTCAGGTCCCGGGAAGGCAGCAGGAAATCTAACCTGAAATGAGAACGATGCGGGATATTCTTCAGCACACCGGTAACGGTATGTTCGAAGGTTTCTCCCGTCAGCTTGCCCTCGCGATCACGCAGCCGGGGATCGAGCTCGATCGCTTTCCCTACCGGGTTCTCCTCTCCGAAGTACTTCCGGGCCATATCTTCGGTGAGCACCACCGAACGGGGCTCCGCCAGGGCTGTTTCTTTATTGCCCCGGAGCAGTGGCCAGTTGAATAGATCTAGCGCGGAGGGGTCCGCGTAGAGGATCTCCGATTCCATAAATGCGTTCTCCCCTACCTGCATTTCCCAAGGATTCTCCGCACTGGCCAGGCGTACGAAGCGCGCATAGTCCTCCACTTCCGGGTAGTCTTTCTTCAGGGCCGGCCCCCACAAAATGGGCGAATTGGCTACCGGTGATTCATTCCCGGAAGACATTTCCACGACCTGCAGAGATACCCGGTGGATCCGGTCGGCATCCGCGTGGTAAGCATCGTAGGAAGTTTCATCGTAGACGTAAAGCAAAACGGTGATACAACAGGCCATACCAATGGCCAGCCCCAGAATATTGATCAGGGCGTAAAATCGCTGTTTCAGCAACTGCCGAAGCGAGATCTTGAAATAATGTTTTAACATATCGGGTTGGTGTGAAAGGTAAACAGTCAGGTCTTTTTTACCGTAGAAATAGGGATTGATGTACCGTAAGGCGGTGAACAGAAAACGGCGGCGGGCCCGTTTCAGACCGTACTCTTCCACTTCTTCCTGGTACAGTTCATTGAGATCACCCTCGATCTCTTCGAGGAAGGAAGCGGCACAGAACCAGCGCAAAAACGTCATGATGCGGGCCGGAGGTGGGTGATATGGCGGCCGCGGATCTACCATGCGATATCGATATCGAAGCTGGTACGCGGAATGCGTTGCCACAGTCGCATGCGCAATTCCTGAGCATCGTGCAGGGCCTGCTGGCCCTTCAGGCTAACCGTATAGATCTTTTTCCGCTTCCCTCCCCTTTGGTCGGATTTTTCCCCGAAGTGGGCGGAAAGCAATCCCTTTTCTTCCAAACGATTGCAGGCGGCATGGACGGCGCTGATGGAAACTTTGCGTTCCGCCTGCTCCACCAGTTCTTTCTTAATGGCCAGACCGTAGGCTTCGTCCTGCAGGGCCGCAATGGTCAGCATTACGATCTCCTCGAATTCGCCCAGATGATTCCCTTTTTTCCTAAGCATTATTATCCGGTAAAAGTTATTTTATCCATAAATGTAGATAAAAAACTTACCGAAGTCAAGCATACGCAGATTATTTTATCTATAAATGTAGATAAAAGATAGTATCCGGTCGTTTAAAATGCCCGAAAATTTTTAAAGATCAACCAGCTCCTGCCTGAAAAAATCCTTTGCTACCTGTAATTTCCGCAGTGTTTCCTTTTTCTTCCACTGGTGGGCGTACATGCGGTTGAGGATATCACCGAGCATCTGCACCGCAGCGACGATAAATGGCCCCTTATTCAGCATGACACATTCCGCCCGGTTGCTCATGGCCGCATCCGTGATCTCCGCCCGGGAAGCCGTTCCCCGTTTGGCCAGCGATTCCAGCACCTGGGTCGCCCAGATAATGGGCACATGGGCTGCTTCGCAGATCCAGAGGATCTGTTCCTGAACTTCGGAGATCCTCTCCCAGCCTACCTCTATGGCGAGATCTCCCCGCGCCAGCATGACTCCGAGACTGGCGTGCTGCATGCCGGCCAGCAAGAGGTTTGGCAGGTTTTTAAAAGCCGTACGGTTCTCGATCTTGAGCACCAGACCGATGTCTTCCCGGCCGAGACTGATCAGGTGACGACGCAGGGTATGTACATCTTCCGGGTGACGAACGAAAGAATATCCGACAATATCGGCGTGGGCCGCAACGAAAGGCAGGGCAGCCAGATCGTCATCCGTCAGGGAAGGCAGATTCAGGTGCGTACCGGGAAGATTAATGCCTTTTTCCGCCCGCAGGCGGCCACCTTTAATGCCGGCGTGGGTGATTTTCAGCAGGGCGTAATCCTCATGCAGAGAGTGTACTACGGCACCGATCTTACCATCGTCAAACCAGATGGCATCTCCTATCCCCAGATCGTCAAAGATGGCCGGCAGTGAAAGTGCGATCCGTGCGGGCTGCAGCAGATTACCCTGATCATCGTAGACCGCATCCATGCCCATCAGTGGTGTCCGGTAGAGTCGGAGCGGATCACCGATATGCAGACTGAGATAGTCTACCGGTTTTTTGTTTTTCTTTTTCTTCTTCTTTTGGATCACTGCCACCGGCCCGGTCCGGATCTTGGGACCGGCCAGGTCCATGTAGATCTTACAGGATTTGTTGAGTCTCGCGGCCGTGGTCCTTACCAGATCGATGATGGCCAGCCACACTTCCTCATCATCGTGCCCGCAGTTGATCCGGGCCACCGTCATGCCTTCGTTGAGTAAGCGTTCCACCAGTTCTGCGTGTTCCGCTGCGTCCGACGGCATGGTGACCATGATATGGGGAGTATGCTTGGAGGTTTGTCCGAATAAGCTAACGGCATTGCGCTGCAGTCGATCCCAGCTGCTGAAAACCGTCGTCCGGTGCTGGTAATTGAGCTTTTCGCCGTAGTATTTTTCGCCCACCAGTAAATGCAGCAGGTGTAGGATGTTGTCCAGATTGGTCAGGGTATACCGCTCGGAGGTGCCGATAGAGGAGATCCCCAGATTGGATAATTCCGGCTGGATATTCCGCAAATTAAAAGTGCGCAGGGCAAGATAACGCACCAGATTACTGGCGCTGTGTCGGTGGTTCTCGTTGAGGTCTCCAAGCCTTTCGGTCACCGCGATTTCCTTTTCGATAATGTCTTTTCTCACCCGGAGTAATTTACGGATGAGTGCCCGGACGTTTTGTTCCTGTGTCATGTGCAGCATCTTTTGGTCATGCCAATTCCAAAGCCCACTCCTACCGTGCTAACCCGATAGCTCTACAATATTATTCATAAAAGGACTGGGATGTTATGATAATCATCACCCGGTCGCACTTTTTTAGCATTTGGCAAAACAATAATCAAAAAAGAGTGTTTATTTTACAAAAAATAGTATTACTATTACAAGCAAATGCAAAACATACCAACATGAGCGAGACAGAGTTCACCTATAAATTCAACACATTATCCCATTACCTGCGGTCATTTGCTTACAAATTAACCCGTGACAGTCATTTGGCCGAAGACCTGTTTCAGGATACTGCGCTCCGGGCGTTCAACAATCAGGATAAGTTTGTGAAAAGCACGAACATGAAAGCCTGGCTGAGCACCATTATGAAAAATACCTTTATCAACAATTTTCGGCGCAAGCAGCGGTGGAGCAAAGTCATCATACAGACGGACGAGAATTATCTGATGGAGAACGAGAGTAAGGCCGTCTGGAACAAAGGCGAGGAAAAAGTAAGCGGAGAAGCCCTCGAGCAACTGGTAAACGATCTCGATGAGGGCATGCGGGTACCATTTTTGATGATGCTCCAGGGGTTTAAATACCACGAGATCGCCGACCGGATGGAACTACCACTCGGCACGATCAAGAGCCGGATATTCATGGCCCGCAGGCAGTTGAAGGAACAGATCAAAAAATTATACCGGGAATCGGCCAGCACCGAAATGGCCGCCTGATTTCTTTATGCCTAAACTGATTGTCAATGAAGCCTCTACTAGTGCACCTGACCATCAATCCTAATCTTTACAACAAGAATCCCCAAAAAACCGATCTCGGTAAAAGGATAATTGAACAGAGTGTGCTATTGATTGATGAGATCGGCCTGGAACAGTTTACGTTCAGAAAACTGGCGGAGGTGATCGGCTCAACGGAGGCTTCTATTTATCGCTATTTTGAAAACAAACACCAGTTATTCGTCTACCTCCTGAACTGGTACTGGGAATGGATGATCATCCGTATCGATCTGAATACCCTGAACATTAAAAGTCCCGTCGAACGGCTCACCGTTGCCCTGAGCGTGATCGTAGATACAGCCCAAAGAAATACCACCATTCATTTTGTCGACGAGGAAGTGCTGCACCGGATCGTGGTTACCGAAGGTGCGAAGGGCTATCACCACAAACTGGTGGATGAAGAAAACCAGGAAGGTTTCTTTTTACCCTATAAAAATCTCTGCAGCCGCATTGCCGATCTGATCACCGAGATCAATCCCAAATTTCCTTACCCCAGGGCCCTGGCTTCTACCCTGGTGGAGACGGCCAACAACAATCTGTATTTTGCCCGGCATCTGCCCCGCCTCACCGATCTCGACGGTCAGGACGAACAACTCCCCAAAGAGGTAAAAACCATGCTGGAGTTCTTCACTTTCGGTTTGTTGCACAGCAGTCGGATCACGAATATGGCGACCATTAAAAATATGGTCCAGCGATCCGAGAATTGAGCCGGCGCTAATTTCTTTTCAGAACGCGGCCGTCAAATGCTATCTCAGTCACCTTCCCCTCCGGCGACAGGTCAAAACTCACAAAGCTCTCCCATCTCCAATCTTCCTGCCATTGGGCCAGAAACGTATCGTAGTGCCAGTGCTTGAGCACCGCGTTCATATCTTTACTGATGGATAACTCCAGATGATCGTCCCGAAACACGACTTCTACCTGTCCGTAATAGGGGTCCTTGTACGTACCGGCATAGGCCGCCAGACTGCGGCTGGGGGAAGTATCCGGCATTTTGGCCGACATCCGTTTTTCCCGCTGCGTCCTGGAAGTCAACTCCAGATCATCGTACAGGGCTTTCAACTCCGTACTCCAGTCCCGACTTCGATCATTAAATGCAAACAGATCAAATACCTTATACATCAGGGCGTGACGAAGTTCCGCGTGATCGAGATTGCCCAGTAGATACACCCCTACCCTCTCTTCCGGGATGAAGCCCAGGATAGCGGTGGTACCCGGCAGGCTCCCCGTATGAAAATTCAGTTTTTTACCCCGGTAATCGTGCTGGAACCAGCCCAGTCCGTAGGTCGTCCAGTTCGGTTTTGTCAGGCGGGTGGTTGGGTAAAACTGCGCGCTGGGAACAATGGTCTGCGGTTTCAGCAATTCCTGATAGGTTTGCGGTTTCAGCAGTTGTTGTCTGCCGACACGTGCGCTGTCGAGCATAAATTTAGTCCAGACGGCCATATCCGCAACCGAGGACCAAACCGCACCGGCCGGGGCGATCGCATCCGCATCGGAATCGGGTATGGTCCGGATCTTACCGTTCTGTTTATAATGAGGCGTTGAGCGGTTGGCTTCCCCTTTTGATTCTTCCTGGTTGGGATAGGTATCGTACATATTAAGCGGATCGAAGATGCGCTCCTGCACAAAAAATTCCCAGGACTTACCGCTCAGTCTTTCGATCAGTTCACCGGCCGCCAGGTACATGATATTCTGGTAAGTATACCCACCCCGGAAAGGGTAGGCAGGTTTCGAAAAACGCATCCGTTGCAGGATCTCTTCGGAGGTAAGGTCGCTGTCGAACCACAAAAAGTCCGCATTTCCCAGACCGGCATTGTGGGTGAACAGATCGCGCACCCGAAGTTCGCGGGTAATGTAGGGATCGTACAACTGAAATTCCGGCCAGTGGTCCACTACCCGATCGTCCCATTTTACTTTGCCTTCGTCTACCAACATGCCCATTGCGGCGGCAGTCATCGCCTTGGTAGTGGAGGCAATCCCGAATATGGTTTCAGCATCCACCGGATCGTCAGCGTCCTGGTTCCTTTTCCCGTAACCTTTTGCCAGGATGATCTCACCGTCCTTAACCACGGCAATCGCCAGCCCGGGGACTTTCCAGTCCTGTTGGGTCTTGCGAATATACTGATCCAGGTATTGAATTTCTTCGGAATAATCCTGAGCGGAAAGTAAACCGGCAGGGCTGATCAAAGCCGCCGGCAGAAGCAGGAGAAAAATGTATCTCAACATGATGAATGACTTATTACACCGCAAACGCTCCCTGCCCCTCTATCACTAGCTCATCGGAAGCCGGAAGTTTCGGTGCCGGCCAACGGCAGCACCCCGCTTCGGAAACAGGCCTCGATTACTGTGCATTTATATTTAATAGCGACAAAATGATCCCGATCTAAAAGTCGGTATCCCTAATTTTTCCATTTTCCGGGAGCGGGCTCTTCCGCTCCCGCGAATCGCTCCAGCCAGGACAAAAATTCCCTGCGGGGAATGCTTCTGGCTCCCAGGCTGGCCAGATGACGGGTTTCCTGCTGACAATCCACCAGTACGAATCCACGTTCTTCCAGCCATTTTACCAGACTGATAAAGCCGAATTTGGAGGCATTGCTCACCTGGGTAAACATAGACTCTCCGAAAAATATTTTTCCGATAGCCAGTCCGTAAAGACCACCTACCAGTTGTTCTTCTTCCCACACTTCGACGGAATGGGCGTATCCCTGTTCGTGCAAAGTGGTGTAGGCCGTAATCATATCTTTGGTGATCCAGCTACCGATAGCCCGCCGGCGGCGGTCGGATTCGGAAGCACGCACCTGGCAGGCCTTGATCACCCGATCAAAGGCCTGATCGAAAGTCACTTTAAATTTCTGCTGATTAAAATACGGGCGCATGCTTTTGGCAATGCGCAATTCGGACGGATAAAGCACGAACCGGGGGTCAGGTGACCACCAGAGAATGGGTTCCCCCGGATTGAACCAGGGGAATATTCCATTTCTATATGCCTTTAAAAGTCGCTCTGTGGACAAGTCACCACCTACGGCCAAAATACCTTCGGCCGTAGCGAGGTGGGGGGGAGGAAAAAGGATCTCGTCATCCGGAAGCAAATAAACGGGCATCGATACTACCGCTAATCTTCAGCATTCGACAGCTGCAGATACTTTTCGAGTGCCATGGTCATGGACGGCGTTTCGGGCGCCGGTGCCTTGATATTGATCGTCAGTCCCCGCTCTTCTACCGCGCGGCAGGTGCTGTTTCCGAAAACAGCCATCCGCGTTTCGTCCTGAGAAAAATCAGGAAAGTTTTCATACAGCGATTTAATACCCAGAGGACTGAAAAATACCAATACGTCGTACTTCACATCACTGAGGTCCGACAGGTCACTGCTCACCGTGCGGTACATCATCGCGTCTTTCCACTTGAAATTATTGCTGTCCAGAAACTGCTGTACAGCCTGTGCACCCAGGTTGGAGCACGGTAAAAGGAAAGTCTCGTTATTGCGATGTTTCTTCAGGGCTGTTGCCAGGTCCTGGATGGTACGTTTGCCCGCAAACACTTTGCGTTTCCGGTAAACGATGAACTTCTGAAGGTAGTTTGCGATGGCTTCCGTCAGACAGAAATATTTAGTTTCCTGTGACATTTTAATGCGCATCTCTTCGCAGACGCGGAAAAAATGATCGACTGAATTCTTACTCGTGAAGATCACGGCCGAAAATTCATCGGGCTTTACTTTTTGTTTGCGAAACTCCTTCGCGATCACCCCTTCAACGTGGATAAAAGGACGCCAGTCGATCTGTAGGCCGTACTTTTTTTCCAATTCGTAATAAGGAGAACGTTCTGGTTTTGGCTGGGACACCAAGATGGTTTTTACCTTCTTATACGTTTCCACTTGAGCTTTGCTATTTGCTGTCATCCATTCAGAATTTTATAATGCTCTTAGGGTTATAACTGTTTCATAATCAGTTTAACCACCACTGCCACCGGGGCAATTTCCGCGGTGCAAATATACAACAAAAAGTGAAAAATGTGCAATGGGATAAATCTGCTCCCGATTAACAAGCCACGAACCGATCGTACCAAATAGACCAATCCGATGAAGCCGGCAATCACCCACAGTATGGGTCTGAGCAGGTTTTCGGCGGCCAATCCCAGGGCTACATTGCCCAAAAACAGGGCAATACCGATAAAAATACCGAAAACCATAATCGTGAAACTATACACATTTATCTCTTTCTGCACCGGAAAAACACGCCCGATGAAAAACAACAATAAATGTTTGAATACAAAGATGCCTACTATACTTCCGATACATAACAGGAGCAGGGTCCAGTTTCCGTAAGCGACCGGGAGCTCATAAAATCTCCGGATCAGCAGAAAAAGGAAGATGCCCGCATTGATCATGAAAGTCAGATAAAGAACGATGTAGGGGAATTGCTGCCCCTGCTGATATTCCCGATGCGCCTGGGACAACAAATTGTCGTTCCCGATCGAACTCAGCACTTTCTGGAAATAGGGCCTGAACAAAGTCACCAGAATGGCCAGCAATAAAAAACTGAATAACATCAGGCCGAGAATAAATCCTTCCAGCGGCTCCGGCGCGGTCAGTACATCCGGGCCTCCCAGGTCCAGTTGTGGGCTTTCACCCGCCGCCAGGGTATCCGCACTGTCCGGGGCAATGATATCGAAAGGATTGCCCGTTGGTACATCCGCTGCCGCCGGTCCGGTACTCTCCGGCATCTGCCCCAATCGGGGTTTGATGTCGAAGGGGTTGCCTTCTCCCTGGGCCCGTAGCCCGCCACCCGTAGCTAGTACGACTGCGGCGGTTAACACAAAAAAAGTAAGAAAAGATGTAAGTCTTCGGGAGACCTTCAGCATGGAGTTAGCTTTTGTATCCAACTGGTAAATGCAAAGTTACGCAGTAGTTGACGATTATGATTAAATTACCCGAAATATTTTATCGTCCTCTCCTTTTCAGCGCTTCTTTCTTCGTTGTAACAAACCCGCGATGAATAAAAATACTGCCGAGATCGGATCCGCCTGGAAACCCAGATTGCTGTTGTCCAGCAGCATGATGGCCAGCTGATTCCCAAAGGGATTGTCATTGATCAGGTACGTCCAGGTAGATGCCGGCTTTTGCACTCCGAGCGTCCGCAGGTCCAGTTCAGGATCCTCGATCAGCAGGGCCGCTTTCCGGACCAGGTCCGTATCGATCCGTTCGCAGAGCTCCCGGAACCAGCGGTCGGACTGCCGCTGGTATTCCCGCAGCGGTTTTTGCCCCCCGAAACGCACCAGATAGATCCCCTCCTTCAGTTGCTGTAATTGATCCAGGTGATCCGACCAGTACCGATCGTACAGTCCCAGCGCCAGCCTTCTCAATCCATCCAGCAAAGTGTTCTCAGGAGGTTCGGTCCCTTCCCATCCGATACGCTCCAGTAAGCAGTTATCGTCCAGGAGGATCTCCCGGCGTTCGCTCTGGATGATCAGGCGTTGTTTTTCCACCAGTTCGGAATAGTGGAGCAGATTGCGGCGCATATCGTAGGTCTGCCCTTCGATCACCCGCTGGATGTGGTCGATGAACTTCAGGACTTTGGGTTCCGTGATCGGTTCCGGTCCGCTGAGCTGACGATATTTTTTCGGGAGCGCTTCCTGCAGGCGATACTTTACCATCAGCTCATCCTGTAAACTGATAAAAAAACGCGTCTGGCCCGGATCACCCTGCCGGCCGGCCCGGCCCCGCAACTGCCGGTCGATCCGGCTGCTTTCGTGCCGATTGGTGCCCAGAATGTACAGGCCGCCCAGTGAGATCACCTGTTCCCGCTCCGCCTGGTCCCCGCCGCCGAGCGTAATATCCGTACCCCGGCCCGCCATATTCGTAGATATGGTTACCTGACCGGGCCGGGCCGCCCGGGCCACAATCGCGGCTTCCCGGGCGTCCTCCTTGGCATTGAGTACTTCGCACTTGACCCCGGCTGCGCTCAGCAGATTAGCCAGTTGCTCAGATTCTTTTACGTTGAGGGTGCCGATCAGAATGGGCTGCCCCCGGTGGTGTACCCGTTTTACTTCCTCCACAATGGCGCGGTTTTTCGCCGCAAGATCGGCAAAGACCAGATCGGGCTCGTCCTGGCGACGGTCCGGCAAATGTGGCGGTACAATGACGGTCCGGAGTTTGTAGAAATTTTCGAACTCTTCCGCTGCCGCGCGGGCCGTAGCCGTCATTCCGGCCAGTTTGGGGTAGGTATAGAGGAAATGCTGCAGCGAAATAGCATTCAGAATAGTGCCTTCCGAACGAACCGGCAGACCTTCTTTGGCTTCTACGGCGGTTTGTAGTCCATTCCGCCATTTTCGATCGGGAACTACCCGCCCCGTGAACTCGTCCACCTGCAGGATCGCGCCGTTCTTGACCACATAGTCGATATCCCGCTTCAGGAGCATGCGGGCGTGCAGCGCGAGATTAAGGGCAGTCAGCAGGGCATGGTGCTCATCCGCCATCAGGTTTTCGACCTCCAGTTGCATTTCCAGCTTCCGGATGCCGGATTCGGTCAGAAAGATATTCCGGGCATAATCGTTTAGTTCGAAATCCGCTCCCTGTTCGAGGCCAGCCGCCAGATCAGCCATCGCTTTCGCATCCACTTCGGTAGGATCCATCCGACCGGCCAGTACCAGCGGATTCCTGGCTTCATCGATCATCAGTGCATCGGCTTCATCCACGATAGCAAAGAAGAAAGGGCGCTGGACCAGTTCTTCCGGTGCGTAAGCCATGGCCGAGTACAGATAATCAAAGCCCGCTTCCTTAGCCGTAGCGTAGGTGATGTCCGCCCGGTAGGCGTGTCGTTTTTCGTCTAGTGGCATTCCCTGCTGGATACAGTCCGAACTAAGACCGAGCCGGGTAAAGAGCGGACGACTCCAATCGGCGTCCCGCCGGGCCAGATAATCGTTGAAGGTCAGGATGTGTACTCCTTTTCCCAACAGGCCGTTCAGGAAGGCCGGGAACAGCGCCGTCAGCGTTTTTCCCTCGCCCGTCTGCATCTCCAACATATTACCGTGGTGCAGCGCAATGGCCGCGATCAGTTGTTCGTCGTAAGCCAGCAGCCCGAATTGCCGGAAACAGGCTTCCTTCACCAGTCCGTATGCGTCCGGCAGCAATAGCGCCAGATCCTGGTGATCGGTTGCTGCGGCCCGCAAACCGGCCGCAGCGGTTTGTAATTCATGATCGGGAACCTGATGATAGTATTGAAAATATTGATCGATCTGAGGTAGTAATACCCTGTATTGCCCGAACTCTTCCTCGATCGGAGATTTTTTTATTTTTTTGAAAGCAGACATGGATCCACAGTTGATGGCAGCACAGACCGGCCGGAGTTGCGGCAATGCTGGCTGCCGGTTAATGAAAGTATTCCGTTGGAGGTGAACTACAATTCCTGTGGATCAGGTAGAGAAGTATGGTGGAAAGTTAATCGATCTATCGGTAGCGGCCGGGCGTGCAGGTAGTGTCGGTGACTATCCTGAATGAGCAAGGTAACCGCATGCTGGTAGTGCCGCAGCCGCCAGGCGGATACCGCAGACCGGCCAGGCGCTACGTTCCCCCGCAACGGAAAAATGCCGACCGGGGAAAGTAGCGGCAGGTCATAGCTTATGGAAGAAAGGTCGGCCGGCTGGTCCAACAATTCCGGAACCTCATCGTACACCACGGTCGTTACCGGTGTTGCTGCTTCGGCAGCAACGGCCAACAGGCTACTCAGGAGCAAAAACCAAAGCGCCTGATTGGACCGGGACCGGAATGGAGATTCGGAAGATCGCTTCATAAACAGTTCCGGATCAAATGTTATACCATTTTCGTTATATCGCCCTATCTGGCAGAGCGAAAGTGGGCGTTTTGCCAAACTGGCAGACCGCCGGCCGGGCAAATTCCGCTTAAAGACTGTTTGAAAACCTCTCACTGGGTGGAGGAACCCCATTTTATCTCCAGGGCGATGCCCTTATCCATGTAAGCGGCGTAGCTGCGATAATATTTGTAGATCAGTAACGGGGTTTACATCGAAGGGCGTAGCCCTGGCCATGTATTGATCTGGAATGTCCGTTTTCCTATTCTATTTAACCCGACGCAACATAAAATGCTAAAGTCGAGCTTAGCTCTTTTTATTCGCTTTAGCCAGGTAGATACCGATCGGTAAAAAAGTAACCAGCAGGAAAACCGGCATGAACCACCAACCCAGACCGGACGCTTCCTGATTCACCACCGCGACGGTACGCCAGCTGATGTAAAAGAAGGCGAGAATAATACCGGCACAGAGTGCACTCATCATATTCAAAGCCAGTGTATACTGCCGCTCCGCATTTTCTTCGGTAATCGGAACGGGATAGTTGAAGGTGTGCGGGCGTTTGGATATAAAATTAAAGAACAGGTACATACCAATTGCCAGAAGGGGCAGGATCATCATGATGTATTTACTGCCATAGGCATCCGGCTCTCCCGCACCGTTGAAGTGGCGTGGCACCGGATCGGGCAAGCCCGGCCATTTGAGTAGAAAGAAGATAACGAATCCGATCAGTCCGACCAGGGCCAGACTGTTCATTAACTGTTGGAGAGAACTTTTCGGAGGTAAGATTTTAGGCTGATTCTTGTTCATTGGTGCTTATTTACAAACTTAAAATGTCTTTGAATTTTGCGGCCTGCCGGCGGGAAACTTCCACTTCTTCCCCACCCCGCAGGCGGATCCGGAGTTTTCCGTTAAACCAGGTATCGATGTGTTCTATCCACTGCAGATTGATCATCTGCTGCCGGTTGGCCCGGAAGAACAACTGGGGATCCAGTCGCGATTCCAGTTGGTTCAGGGACCGCTGGATCAGCGGACGGTTGTCCTCAAAGTAAAGCCGGGTATAATTGCCCACCACTTCCATGAGGCGAACCTCACTGAGCCGGACCAGCCAGCAGGACTCGCCGTCCCGCACAAATACCTGGCTGTGCGCCTGCATCAGGCCCCGTTCCGGATGATCCTGTTGGTTCCATCTTTCCAGCAGGCGTTCGACGGTAGCCGCCAGGCGCTCCGGCCTAATTGGCTTCAACAGATAGTCCAGGGTATTGTACTCGAATGATTTGACGGCATACTCATCAAAAGCCGTGGTAAAAACCACCATCGGACTGGTTTCCAGCATTTCCAGCAGGTCGAAGCCGTTCTTTCCCGGCAACTGAATGTCCAGAAAAAGCAGATCGGGCTCCAGGGATTCGATCAGTTGCCGGGCTTCTTCCGCGTGGGAAGCCTCCCCGACCACCTCGATCTCGGCGTGTTTTTCCAGCAGATTCCTCAGTTCCTGCCGGGCTAAGCGCGAATCCTCAACAATTATGCTCGTCATCGTATACCATCGTTTTTCGATCAGATCATTTCTTCAATCGGAAAGAGCACGGAAGCGGTCACCCAGCCGTTGCGTTCCTCGATCCGGAAATCCGCCTTGTCGTCGAACAACAGGCGCAAGCGTTCCCTGATGTTTTGTAGTCCCACTCCCGAAGGGGCTTCCAGTCGCTCCTGCGCCTGCAGATAACCGGTGTTTTTAACCACCAGCCGAATGAGTTGACCGACCCGTTCGGCGTAGATCATGACCTTCCCGCCATCCGGAGACAGCGCCACCCCGTGTTTGATGGCATTCTCCACCAACAGCTGGATCACCATTGGCGGCACCAGCACTTCGGAGAGGGTCCGGTCGTAATCGATCTGGGCAAACAGGCGCTTTTCGTACTGGATGGAGACCAGCTCCAGATAACTCCGGACGATATCCATTTCCCGATCTAACGGCACCAGTTGCTGGTTGTTGCTGGAAAAATTATACCGCAGCAATTCCGACAAATGGGTCAGCATTTCCCGCGAACGCGACTGGTCTTCCAGGATCAGCGCCCGGATATTATTCAGTGCGTTGAACATGAAATGGGGGTTGATCTGTGCTTTCAAAGCCCCCAATTGCGCCTCTTTGGCGATAGCTTTCAGACGCCATTTTTCCACCTCCGCCTGGGAAAACTTGGTGAAATAATGGTAGGCGAAGTAACTGCTCACCCAAATGAGGATGATCATCTGACCGCTGACGAATACGCCCAGAAAATACTGCAGAAAAGGCGCCCGCGGTATTCCAAGCCAGGCCCCGAACAGGCTCGCCGCCAGAGCAAAAGATACGGCCCAAAGGGTGGAAATCACCGGCACGCTGAACAAAACGGGGATCACCAGGCCGCGGGGAGACCGGTTTCTCCAGCCCCAGCGGTGGATCAGCTTTCGGTAGAGCAAAGTGGTCAGGCACCCCAGGCTCATGGCCAATATGCTGGCCATCACCAGGCCCGGATAGGGCTGGAGCAGTTGATTGATCACAATATTGAGGAAAGTCGCCAGCGACCAGCCCCCAATTTGAGCCATCCAGAAGTGCCTTTGTTTTTTTTGCATCATTTTGTTCTGCTTGCCGGATCCTTTTCCGTAGGTCCGCTTATTCTACCTGCTCCCTGATCCAGTCCGTCATCAGGTCCAGCGCTTCGGGAGCGAAGGTTTCCTCTAATTGTCCGTATTCGCTGGAGCGCCCCGTTTCCGAGTGTTGGAACAGGTGATTCAAACCGGGAAGTACCCGGGTGGTGAACTGCTTATTGCCACCGGCTTTCAGGGCTTTTTCGATCATCGGTATATTCTGCTCCGCGTCCACCTGCAGGTCTTTGCTGCCATTGATGGCCAATACCGGGCAGCTTACTTTTTTCAGTGTCGGTTGTGGATCGTAGCTGAGGAAGTAACGGAACCAGGGCCCCGACAGGGTCTCAACCTGTTGTTTCGCCAGCTTGTCGAGATCCCCTAAGCCGGATTTTTCCTGCTCGGACAGGCGATCAAGTTCTTTTTTCACGTATTCCACCAGTTCCTTCTTGGTGCGCTCCAGATCTTTGGTTTTACGGATATCCTCGTACATCTTCATGCTCGCTTTTCGCGTCCGTTCGATCTCTTCCTCGGAAGCGCCCTCCGCCCGGGCAATGAGCTGTTGCTGCAGGAGCAGGATCTCCGTACCGTTCACACCCGGGCCGGCCATCATGACGATAAAATCAACATCCGGATTATCCGCAGCAACGATGGGTGCGATCAGGCCACCTTCGCTGTGTCCGACCAGACCGATATGCTGCCGGTCGATCTCAGTCCGTTTTTGGAGAAATGATATGCCCGCCCGCACGTCGGAGGCAAAATCCTGGGAAGTCGCAGCCTTAAAATCTCCGGTCGATCCGGCCACACCCCGGTCATCGAACCGCAGTACGGCGATGCCGGTCCGGGTAAAATGATCGGCGATCACCAGGAAAGGCTTGTGCCCTAATAATTCCTCATTGCGATCCTGCGGGCCGGAGCCGCTGATCAGGATAACGGCGGGGAAAGGACCGTCTCCGACGGGCAGGCTGAGCGTGCCGGCCAGCGTAACACCTTCTGCTTCGGCATTATCGTACGTCACTTCTTCTTCCCGGTAAGGTAGCGGCCCTTCCGGCTCCTGCGGGCGCTTGATCACGGGCTTTTCCTGGGCTTCTCGTCCCAACTCGAGTGGGATCACCGCTCCTCCCTGCTGAAAATTCCCGGTGATCCGGCTTCCGGCTGCATCCAATTCTCCCTTGTAGGAGATCCCCAGCTTGGGTAAATTGATCTCGACTTCCTGATCCGTAAGGGACACTTTTTCCACAGGAATACCACTGGCTCCCTGATCCGGGGAGTCCATCGTGGCGGTATAATTACCATCCGCTTCCTCGATGTGGAAAACCAGGCGCAGCTTCATTCCGCTGAAATCCAGCGTACCGTGCCAGTCACCTGCCAGCGTTTGCCCTTGCATACTACAAACTAACAATATTCCAAAAGTGAATAAAACTGATTTGCGCATCTTTTTTTCGGGAAAAGTAGCCCATTTGACTATTTAGCGCCAAAAAAATATGACGAACGGTTCTGGGCAGTGATGGGCGGGATTTTAAATATATTCACAGACCACAATAAGCATTTCTAACTATTAACGCAAATTGCGTTGTAGTGTATAGTTGATGTTACGTAAACAGTCAACATAAAGTCAGCCTCACGACGCTGGCCGGAGTTTGCAACTGGCGTATTTTTTTGTCATTCAGAGATGAGACCTAAGCAATTTTAAAAGCTCCGGATCATCCGGTTTCAGGCTTTTTTCAATCAATATTTCACCCTCGGCACTGATCAGCATATACTGTGACCAGGCGGGGTTATTATATCCTTTATTTAACTTTTTGTCCCATCCGGGATTGGAGATCAGGTTAATACCCTGCACCTGGTGTTTTTTTAATACGGTTTTCCATTTTTCTTCCGGCGTATCCATGCAAATTTTCACCAGTTCAAAACGCTCCCCCTTCAGCGCTTCCAATAATTCGTTTTCAAAAGGAAATTGCTTAAAACACGGAGGACAACTCGTCGACCAGAAATTCAGCAATACTAAATTTCCTTCCAGACTTTTAGAATCAATAAATTCAGCTTCAGTGTTTTTTAAATAGAAGTAAGGCGCCTTTTCTCCGGCCATTTCTATGGTGTTAAACCGTTGATCTACATAATTCCTATTCTTTGGACTTATGGATGCTAAAATGCTTGCTTTTAATGTTTCGGGATAATCGTAGCCGGATTTACTAATGTTACTGAGCAGTTTGGCGTTAAAAAGATCCCGGACCCTTTCGCTCTTTAACTCACTACTGTTTTGATGCAGCTGCAAATACAGCTCCGCCGGTCCATTTAATTTATCTCTGTCGATCGATTCGGATAAATAAATATCCAACAGCCCGAGATGAAAATTATTCATCATGACCATCGTGTCTTCTATGGATATGGTCTCGATCCTATTTTCGACTGTTTGTGAAGATCCACTCTCTACCCCCAAATACTCCTGATAGCCGGCAAGGCCCAATGCGTAGACTACGGAAGCGGTTTTAATATTTTTTGATTCGTACTCCACGAACCAATCCGGCAGTTGTAAAGCAGCTCTTGATTTTGACAACAGATCCAAAAAGCTACTTTCCAAAGCATCAAACTTATCGATCACCTTTTCAAATGTTGAGGACGAAGCCAGGCTACTGTAATAAAACCTGATGTCGTGATTGTCGACTAATGATGATTTTTGATCGTAGTATAGATTGATGTTACCAGCTTGTTGATCGGAAAATTTTGCGCTTAATCCATTGTCGACTATAGCATATTCAATAGCATATGCTTTATTGGGTAGTAGGAAGATCTCATCTCTGTATCCGTTTACGGTAACCTCAACCAGCAGCGGTTTTTCCAGAAGCAATGATTTCGTGACCTTCCCGGGGTGAGCCGCCGGCTCTATGATCGTATCCAGTTTGTAACCTCTTTCAATGTGTTGCCATAGACTGAGCGACAAATCGACGGTATCTATATCCGGAAAGGATAACTCGATAGTCGTCTCTTGCGGATTAAAGAAATAATCCAGTTTTTCCGGAAAAGAGGTAGGTTTTTCCTGGCAGGACGTGATCAGCAATACCAGGCTTAGCAGAGAAAGCGAATTTTTCATAATGGTAATTCCGTTTCAAGATTTCACACGCATTGAATGCTGGCTAATTCGAGGCTTTTATGTCATAAAGCCGCTCTCGTAGTTTTTTTTGCTTTGTTAATAGACGCGGTACTGATTGCTGAGTACATACAGCCAAAGTAAGTTAGGCATTTTATTTGGCTTATTCCCCCGCTGGCGGTCATGTTGCTGGCGTTGATGCAGCCGCTCGTAGTGAAGATAAACTAACGGCAGCGGAGTCGTGTTAAAAAATACGGGAGACGTATACTGCAATAAGAATTTCCAACTATTCTAAAGAAGATGCCCCAGTCTCATTGAACATTTAAAAGCTTTATCCCTATTTTCGCCCCATCACCAATCCCACTTCCGTGTACAAGTCGATCATCAAACCCATATTCTTCCTCTTCCCGGCCGAACGGGCCCACCATCTCACCCTTTTTTTATTGAAAATGGTGCTGGGCATTCCCCTGGTGGGCAATATGTTCCGCATGGCTTTTTCGCTTAAGGATACCCGACTGGAAAGGGAGGTATTCGGCCTGAAATTTCCCAATCCGGTAGGTTTGGCGGCCGGCTTCGACAAGGACGGAAAACATTTTCGCGCCATGTCGGCCCTGGGTTTCGGTTTTATTGAAGTCGGTACGGTAACACCCAAGGGTCAGGACGGCAATCCCCTACCTCGACTTTTCCGCTTGCCGGCGGATGAAGCGCTCATCAACCGGATGGGATTCAACAATGAAGGCGTAGACGCGCTGGTCAGCCGGTTAAAGCAGGGCGGCAAACCGCAGGGACTGATCATCGGCGGAAATATCGGTAAGAATAAAGTGACGCCCAACGAGGAAGCTACCAACGATTACGTGATCTGCTTTGAAGCGCTGTTCCCTTATGTGGATTATTTTGTAGTCAATGTCAGTTCGCCCAATACGCCCAATCTGCGGGCACTTCAGGACAAGGAACCGCTCACTCAACTGCTGAGCGTTCTACAGGAAAAGAACCGGGCCAAAACTGCCCCCAAACCTATTTTACTGAAAATTGCGCCCGACCTCACCGACAGCCAGCTCGATGACATTATCGAGATTGTAGAAAATACCGGTATCGACGGCGTGATCGCCACCAATACGACCATCAGCCGCGCCGATCTGGATACGGACCAGAATACGGTAGAGACTATTGGAGCCGGCGGCCTGAGCGGCCAGCCGGTTAAGGATCGCTCCACGGAAGTTATTCGCTACCTGCACCAAAAATCCGGCGGCAAGATCACCATTATCGGGGTTGGAGGGATCGCCAGCGGTGCGGACGCCCTGGAAAAGTTAGAAGCCGGAGCCAGTCTGGTCCAGGTTTACAGCGGTCTGATCTATGAAGGCCCCGCACTGGTCAAGAACATTAACAAAGCCATCCTCAACCAAACCTGACACCTCACACCTGTCCCCTGACACCTCACACCTAAAATCCTGACACCTGGCACCTCCTACCAATTCCGCTCCTTCAAATAAGCATCAAGCTCCGCGCGGGTCATCGGCAATTTATCGGGATTCGCATCCAGCCAGCCCAGAAAATCGGTCTTGATCGCTTCCGTCCAGCGGGTGTCGATCTCTCCGGGCGTATATTTTCCCTCTTTCAGGCGCATGATCCCGAATTCGTCCCGCAGCATAATGAACTCCGCATTGATCACCACCTCTTCCACCAGGTGCGCGGGGATAAAGATGACTCCTTCCTTTTTGGCCAGCACGACATCTCCCGGGAAAACGGTAGCCGTTCCGATCCGGATCGGGGTATTGATGCCGGTCACCATACTCTCCCGCAGGAAACTCGGATCCCAGCCCTTGACCCAGGCGTTGAAGCCATCGATCCGCTCCAGTCCTTCCAGGTCCCGCGAACTGGCATTGAAAACCACCCCTTTACCGGATTTGGCGTAGATGGCGTTGCCGAGATTGTCGCCGATCAGGGTTCCGTCCACGATCTTGCCGTAGCCGTCCGCTACGTAGATATCGCCTTTTTGCAGCATATCGATCGGCCAGGAATTCATGGCGCCGACCTGCCCTTCGGCGTGGCCTTTTTCCAGCATGCGCTGCGAGAAATCCGGCCGGTTGGGCATGTACTGCACCGTCAGGGCCCGGCCGACCATTACCTGATCGGGATGCAGGATCTCCCATTCTCCGGCAAACTGGTTGTGGAAACCTTTATTGCGCAGCGTGCCCCAGGCTTCTTCGATAGAGACTTTTTCCATACGCTGCAAAAGGTTATCCGGCACTTTCGGGCGGCCGTCGTCAAAGCGCTCACCGCTGTATTCCTGGGTATAGAATTCCATGGTTTTCCGGTCGGGAACCTGGGCCTGTAAAGTATAAAAGGCGAAGATCGTTATGAGTAGTGGTAAGTATTTCATGGTTGGAGGTTTGGAAGTTGGAACTTTAGAAGTTATTAATTGGGATATTGTGTTTTTGGATTTGCGGTTAACTACTGGTGATCATTTCGGGGGTATCCGTCCCTTCTTCCGCGTCGACCTGTCCGCGCCACCACATGGCCAGAGAAGAACCGGTAATGTTCATCATGGGACCGAATACCGCGGGAGCCAGTCCGACCGTCGCGATCTTACCCATCTCCACGGCAATACCCGACGCCAGGCCACCGTTTTGCATCCCCACTTCCAGCGCGATGGTCCGGCAGTCCCGCTCGTCCATTTTCAATAAGCGACAGGCCCAGTACCCCAGGAAGTAACCGGCGGAATTGTGGATCAGACAGGCCACGATCAGCAGACCGCCAACCTGCAGCAGACTGTCCCGCCCGTTGGCGGTGATGATCGTGATGATAATCCCGATACCCGCCATGGAAACGATCGGCATAGCTTTATCCAGCCAGGCAAATTTGCCGTGAAAAAAGTGATTGAATACCAGTCCGAGAATGATCGGAATGATCACGATCTTGATGATGCTCCACATCATGGCCCAGAAATCAATGGGAACGAGTTGCCCCGCGAGGCTTTCCATCAGGAAGGGAGTCATCAGCGGTGCCATTAAGGTAGCAACGGCGGTGAGCGTAACGGATAAGGCCAGATTCCCGCGCGACAGGTAGGACATCACGTTGGAGGCCAGTCCACTGGGCGAAGACCCCACCAGGATGATACCGGCAGCGATCTCGGGAGGAAAACCAAAACTGGTAGCAATGGCGAAGCCGACAAAAGGCATGATGGTAAACTGACACGCCATACCGACGAAAACGCCCTTCGGCATCTGGATAACGCCTTTGAAATCTTTGAGGCTGATGGCCGTTCCCATCCCGAACATAATGATCTGTAGCAGAGGTACGATCAGGGATTTAGTTTCAAAATCGCCCCAGCGAACAAAGGGATCCGGGATGATCATGGCTACTCCGACCGCAGCGATGATCATCAGGCTGTAGTAGATCTTTTTGAACATGTTTGTAAAAGTTAGTTTTTTCGTTTTGTGGCAAAAAGATACCATCTTTTTCGGAATGATATTCTTTTAAGACCCTGAATCTCCTTTTATTGAGTTTAATTTCAGCAATTTCAAAAAATTAAAATAGGCATAATGGCCGGGCCGCTCCCGAAAGCGCTGATCCGGCCATTCGTTAAAATCACACCAAAAAATGAGAACCGCAACATGTGCTTTACTGGGTCTGTTGCTCCTCGGAGCCTGTACCCCCGAAGAAGCGACGAATCTGATCGAAGTACCTCAGTGGTCGACCTATGAGATCACGCTTGATGCTACCTCCGATTATTCCAATCCGTATACTGAGGTAGAACTCACGGCTACCTTTACCAACGATGCCGGTGAGCAACTCACCCGGCCCGGATTCTGGGACGGCGGCAATACCTGGAAGATCCGCTTTGCACCACCGGATGATCATTCGGTATGGAGTTGGAGTACCACTGCTTCCAATCCCGATGATGCCGGGCTGCACCAGCAGACAGGAAAGATCAAAGCCACAGAGCAACCGGGAGAACATCCACTGCTGGCCCACGGTTTACTGCACATGTCGGAGGGAAAACGCAACGTAGTCCATCAGGACGGAACCCCATTTCTCGTAGTGGGCGACACGCCCTGGGCCATCCCCTTCCGGGCCACGGCCGAACAGGTCCAGACCTATGCCGCCGACCGGCAGCAAAAAGGATTTAATGCGGCACTGCTCATGAGTGTACAGCCGGACATGAAGGCCGAAGGCCCCAACGCCCGTAATACCGATCAGGGATTTGCCCGGGGATTTGCCGACCTGTCGGACGGTCACCTCAACGAGCTGCAACCCGAATACTACCAGTATCTGGACACCCTCATCGAGATCCTTATTGACCATGAGATCGTACCGGTTTACCAGCCGGTTTTCCACGGTTTTGGCTGGAAGGGCCTGGATGTACTGGGCAATTACGTCAATCCCGACGAATATGTGCGCTACTGCCGGTACCTGTTGGCCCGCTACGGTAGCCGGCCGGCATTCTGGCTGCTCGCCGGAGATAACGGCGGCCGCGATCCCGGCGTGAGAGAAAGCGGGATCATGATGGAAAAAGAAGACTGCTACCAACAGCCGACGGGGCTGCACTACAACCCCTGTGACGATTACGTTGCCCCCTGGGCCGTCGATAACCCCATCAAACACTGCGAGCACTATAACAAGGAATGGCAGGCCGAAGACTGGCTGGATTTCCAATGGGCGCAAACCGGCCACAGTGACGACCACCTCTACCACAAGGTGGAGAGAATGTACTACAACAAACCGACCAAAGCCGTTGCCAACGGCGAACCTACTTACGAAGGCATGAACGACGGCCAGAACGGCCTCGGCTGGTGGCAGGGAGAGGAAGCCTGGATGCAGCTGATGTCCGGAGGTACCATGGGCGTGGTGTACGGTGCAGCAGCCTTATGGCAATGGAAGATCACCGCCGACGAAGCCGGCTGGACCGCCTGGGCCAGTCAGAATAAGTCCTGGCGAGAAGCCATGGCGATGGAAGGTTCCCGCTACGTGGGCTACGTCAGCAAGGTATTCGAAGGTATGGACTTTACCGATATGCAGAAACGGCCGGACCTGACGGGCGACAAACACCCGCTGCTTGCCGTGGAGGGAAAATTCTACGTCAGCTACCTGCCGAAAGGTGGTACCATTGAGATCAAAGATGTCCCCGGAGATCTGACCTACCGCTGGTTCAATCCCAAAACCGGTGCGTTTGGGGAAAAATTCCCGGTGGACGGGAACAGCTTTACTGCTCCGAGAAACGATCCCTGGGTATTGGTGATCGGTTAGTGCAGTATGCTCAAGGAACATTATTCATGCGAATCAGGGATTAAATTCAGCGAAAATGTGTCGGCAGGCACAAAATGGAGGTAGCAAAATGATCTTTTCCCGGCTTAGCCTGCTGTAGGTACACCGTGTAAAACCATATTGCGTACCTACAGCACGCTGAACCTATCGGATCATTGGACGGTCTACCTATATTTCGTCCTTACAGGACTTTTAACTCCTGATTCACATTAGTCATATTAAATCTTCACGACTCTTATGATAATGCGTTTTTCTATCGTGAGTTGCGGGTTAGCCAACCCGCAACTCACAACAAATTGATATACAGTAAAAGATCAAAATGCATTCGTTTATTCGGGATGATGCATTTCTTTTTTGGTGCGCTTCTGATAGGTCCGCTATTTCAGCGTAACCGCTTTCGTAGCCTGTACCTGCCCTCGCGCCGCGGCCGGCAACTGCCACTGATTATCGAATAAACCGCCGGCCAGGACCTTATCCTTACTGAAGATCACGTAATCATCAAATTTTTTCAGCGCAAACACCATGGCCGGAGAGGAGAAGCGCGTGAGCCCATCGATCGCTTTTTCCGAATCGGGTGCCTCCATAATGGATAGGCCGGAATTCACCAGTACGTAATGTCCATTATGGGGATAGATATAAGCTATTCCTGTAGTGGCCGGATCTCCGGAAAATTGTAGGGGCAGTTCCCCCTGCAGATTGGCGATAACCGTATTGGTAGCAGCATCCCCGAAAAGCACCAGGTTGGCACTTTCCAGATCGGAAGGACGTACCTGCTTATCGCTCAGTACTCGCGGGAAGACCATGACACGCCCCAGGAATTCCCCACGGTAATAAGCCCAGTTCGCCGCCTTTTCGGCCTGCTCGCGTCTTTGGGCCAGTTCCGCCTCCGAAGGTTCGCCGGCAGTACCGTAAACGTAGACATGGCGGTCGGATAGCACTTCCGACATGGGACCTTCGGCTCCTTTTTTCTTCATCAGTCCGTCCGTTTCCAGGTCTTTTTGTACCGCCCACAAACTACCGTTGCGTACGAAACTTAAAGGCGCTCCCACATCCGCCCGTACCGACTGGCCGTCGATCCGCAGGCTTACCGCTTTGCCGCCGACGTATTTAGGGTGACCAGTCAGGTGCAGAGAAAAAGCCTTGAGTTTATCGGTGGTGATCTCCACCTGGTTTTCTTTGACCATTTTGGCGTCGATGGAAGCAGGCAGCCCCGGAGTAAATTGATCAAAACGAACCCAGTAGGCACCATCGTGCCGAAACCGGTCGGTTACGTAACGCACCCGATCCGGGAAAGGATTGCGCTCATACTGACTGAACCAGTCAAAAATGGCCTGATCCGCATAGGCGTTCTCCCAGCTGTTGTGCTGAACGCCCGGAAATTCATCGTAGCCGACAGAAACACTTTCTTTCTTGAAGCGATCTACCCAGGCGCGGACGGTTTCCGGACGCACTACCGGATCGGCGCCTCCCTGGAAAATATGGACCGGAAAATTGATCGCATTGGGGGCCAAAATATCTGTTCCCCCCGGAGGAGCCGGACAAACCGGAGCGATAGCCGCCCACATATCCGGATAGCTCAATCCGATCCAGAGCGTACCGCCACCACCCATCGACAGGCCGGTCAGGTACATGCGGTTCTCATCAATAAGAAATCGATTTTTTACATCGGCCACTACATCCAGCACATCCTTTTCGGCAATCCCCTGGTAGCCCATCGTACCCCGCGCCAGCGGAGCCGCCACGATATATTCCTCCGGTTGCCAGTCCTGAAAATAGCGGCTGGCTTCCACATCCGTTTCGCCCGGCGTATTGCTTTTGCCGAAAACCCGTTTCAGAGCCAGGCGATGGTTGGATCCCGCCCCGTGCAGCATCAGCACGAACGGATACGCCCGGGAAGCGTCGTAATTCTCGGGGAGATACAGACCATAGGGCTGTTCGGTATCGTCCACACTGGAATGAAAGGTCAGCACCTGCGGGCCGGACGCCAGGCCCTGCGCAAAAGCGGCAAATCCGCCGGAAAGGATCAGGCAGAGCATAAGCATCCACCCCCGACAACTTGTAAGTATCTTGCTCATTGATGATTTTTTTTGGAAATAAAATGGAAGAGGAACTATAAGGTATACTTAGTTAATAATTCGATGAACTTATCTTTCTTCCGACGAGCTACCGGGATCTTGCATCCGTCCGACATTAAAGCCTGGCCGTTCTCCGCTTTCAGAAATTTGCGGACATACTGCAAAGCAACAATGTGGGATTGGTGCACCCGGAAAAACATATCTTCCGGCAGCAGTTCTTCGTAATCTTTAATCGTTTTGGCCACCGTGGTACGCTGCCCGTCGGCAACAAAAAAGGTGGTGTAGCCACCACTGGATTCCAAACGGACGATCTCCTCCAGACTGTAAAAAGCATAACCTTCGGCCGAGGACAAGGCAATTCGCTGGGTCTGCCTCGTCTCCAGCATGTCCATCATACCTTTCAGGCGTGGCTCCAGTGCCCGGTCTGAGTTTCGGTGAATTTTATCGATCGCCTTTCTCAGCGATTTAGGATCCAGTGGTTTTAACAGGTAATCGATGGCATTGTAATCAAATGCCTTGAGGGCAAATTTATCAAAGGCAGTAACGAATATGAGTTGAAATCCGGGGTTCCGGAACTGGTTCAACAGATCAAAACCACTTCCGTCCGGCATTTGAATATCCAATAACAGCAGGTCCGGAGTTTCTTTTTTCAACAACTCCACACCGCTGGCAACATCGTCCGCTTCCCCAATCAATTGAACATCCGGAAAATAATCCTTAAACAACTGTTTTAGGAGATTCCGGGTAGCCTGTTCGTCATCCACAATTACAACCCTGATCATACTGTATACATAGGTTCATGAAATACTAATTCAATTTCCAAATATTCGTTCAGACAGACCGAATTTTAAACAGCACAGGTGTAATTTCAAAACTACTGAAAAATTGATATATGTCCTTAATCTGACTAATTCAATTGTAAGTTCGTCAGTTTAATGACTAGTTTGGACGCCCTAAAGGCACCATTTTAGTGGCTTCCCGGAGTATTTCCAGGGCTTGCAGTACGTGTCGCTCCTCCACATAGGTCTGGCCGATCACCATCCGCAGCACATATTTCCCTCCGATCTTGGTGTGCGACAGAAAAAGTTTTCCGCTTTTATTGATCGTATCCAGCAGTTGCTCGTTGCACGCATTCAGCCGAGCCTCGTCCGTTTCGTTTTGCGGAACCCAACGGAAAGCACAGTAATTGAGAAATGGCGGAATGACCAACTCAAATTCCGGGTGCTCTCCGATCGCAGCGGCGAACTTTTCGTTCAGTGCAATATGGTGCCGCAGTTTCTTACGCAGCCCTTCCATACCGAAACTCCGGATCACGAACCACAACTTCAGCGCCCGAAACCGGCGCCCCAGCGGGATCCCCCAGTCCCGGTAGTCATTCACCAGCCCCCGGCTTTTGGTTTTCAGATATTCCGGTAACACCTCAAAAGCCCGGATCAGTACGTCCACATCCTTTACAAAATAAGCGGTACAGTCAAAGTTGGTAAACATCCACTTGTGGGGATTGAATACGAAACTATCCGCGCGATCAATACCTTCGATCATCCACTGGTATTCCGGCAGCAGTAGAGCAGTACCGGCGTAGGCGGCGTCTACATGAAGCCAGACGCCATATTGTTCACAGATCGCGGCCAGTTCCGGCAGCGGATCCACCGCCACGGTACCGGTGGTACCAATAGCAGCTACCACACAACAGGGTACCAGGCCATTTTCCAGGTCTTCCCGGATCCGGGCTTCCAGCAGATCAGCCCGCAGGCGCATTTTTTCGTCTACCGGGATCTTCACCAGGTTTTTCTTTCCGATCCCGGAGATCCCGACGGCTTTCTCGATGGAGGAGTGGGTTTCCGTTGAGCAATAGACACGCAGATTGTTCGGAACGCCATCCTCATTGGCCCGAAAATCCGTTTTGACCTCCCGGGCGGTCAGGATGGCCACCAGAGTAGCAGAAGAGGCCGTATCCTGAATAACCCCTTCAAAATTTGCCGGCAGGCCCATGGCATCGCGGAGCCATTCCATGACCCGTTCTTCCAATTCGGCCGCAGCGGGTGAAGTATCCCAGATCATGCACTGGGCCCCGATAGCCGCCGTGATAAATTCCGCCAGCACGGATTCAAGTGAACTGTTGGCCGGGAAATAGGCGTGAAAGTTGGGATGTTGCCAGTGGGTGATCCCCGGCACGATCACTTCGCTCAGGTCCTGCAGGATCTGATCCAGATCCTCCGAACTTTCGGGAGGAGCAGCTGGTATCTGCTCGTATATCGCTTTCGGTTTAACTTTGGATTTAACGGGCAGAGACTCGAGTTGGGCGAAATAATCATCGATCCATTCCATTACTTTGGTCGCATCCCGCTGGAAGTGTTTTTTTTCTAGCATCGCTCAGGCTTTAGGATCGGCAATATACAAGCATTTTCAGCAATCACGCCCCCACTTTCGTCACCCAAACCAGCCGGAAGAAGAGGAAATTGCGCCGGTTTCCCAGGTCATCACGACGGCGGCTCCGAAAATCCAAAGCCGGTTCCAGCCGCTGGCGCTCGTTCAGTTGATATCCCAGCCCAAGATAGGTGCGGCTTTCCCAGAAATAAAAAGCCCGCATTCCGGTAGGCGTGATGAGGGCTTCGGTGGATACGTTCAGGTAGAACTCCCGGCTGTCCAGCCGCTCCCCTTCCAAAGGAAAGTCCGTGGAAATGCGGTAACGCAGTCGTAGATCGAAATCCAGGTTCCGACCGGTCCAGCGCTCTTCGGTCCGCAGGCGATTGCGCAGGCGGTATTTTCCCAGCCGGTGGATCACGGTCACCTGTTGCCAGGGGCGCAGTTCGATGGAAGTGCCGTTGAAAGGGTCACGCAGGCGGAAAAGCAAGCCGGCGGTCAGATTGAAATTGGGATTGGCATCGTAAGACAGTGCAGACTCCAGATTGAGGTTCATCACTTTGGCGGTGTACCGGCGATCGGCGATCCGTCGATCGATCCCATTAATCTCACTGGACAGGGCCGTAGAAAACCCCGTCTGTTCGTTCACTTCTTTTTTCACCAACACCATCGGAATGGTACCGTACAACTGAACATCCTGAGCGGATAAGGAGGCGGGAAGTACAACCGCGAGGGCCAGAAGCAATTTCCAGTTCATCATTTAATAAAGCGTCATGTCGCTGGGGCGCAATGCTATTTTTTCCAGGTGAACAAAGGTCCCGTCGGCGCGGAACAAATACTGATAGAAGGCCGTCCGCTCCGCTCCCTTCCCCCGCACTTCGATCTCATAACGGATCGTACCGTCCGCACGCTGCTCTTGGCATTTCACCACTTTGTATTTTCGGAAATCTTCCTGCCAGCGCGTTTGAATACGCCCCCGCACAGTGGTCGGTAAAGAGCTGAACTTTATCTTTTTTTCGATATCCAGCAGGCTGCCGTCCGGAAAGAATTCCACACTGTACCAGTAGCCGTCGGCCAGCAGTTTGGCCTCGTAGGTCAGCGAATCGGCGTTTGATCTTTCCCGGTAGAGTTTCATCCGGCGGCCATTCGGATAGCGTACCCGGACTTCCCGAAGAGCGTCCGGCGGGAATTCATCGGCGGAAACCCGTTCTTCCATTTCGACCTTCTGGGCCAGCAATTGGGTGGCCGTTCCCCCAAACATGCCAGACAGGAACAGTACCGTCATCATCAACAGCCGACTTTCCGGAAAAAAATATCTGATCATTGGGCAAATTTAGGACTTTGTTCCATTTTTGACCAGGGTGTATTACCCCATACCGAACTGATCGGCCCGCCGCCTCTACCGGATCCGGATTTCGCCCCGTGGAAAATCTGCTCACTCTTACTGATAAAACCAAACCTCAGCCAAAAATGCGGGTTCTATGAAGGAATTATAAACCCAAAACAGCCCGTAACCGAATGAAGATACCGGTCAAACGCAAAAGCCTACGCATTCCATCCGATATGACCCGGGTGATCGCCCGCTTCTTTTATAAAAACGATGAACAAGCCCGCATCCTGATCGCCCAGGTACTACGCATGGATGATGCCCTGGTGGCCACCACGCTGAATCAGGTACTCCGCGATTTCGCCTGGAGACATCGCAATGTCACGGAGATCTTCGAGCGTCATTTCAAAAAAGTCAGTCATCTGCTAAAGGATATGGAGCGATCGGTCGAGACCCTTTCGGAGTCACAGCGGCTGCTCATCGGTGCTTATTTCACCCACGAGTACTCCATTGAGTCCGCGGCTTTTTTCAATCCTTCTCTCATTGTGTCCCCCGACCAGTCGGGACTGGCCGAAGGAGAACTGCGGGTCATCGCCAGTATGCGCGCTACCGGTGAAGGACACATTTCCTCCATTGAGTTCCGGCACCTGACCATCGATCAGCACAACGAGCTTTATCTGGCCCCGCCGGCCAACCGCCTCGAAGAAGCCGAAGTGATCCAGGAACATATTTACCAAAAAACCACGTTCGCCAACAAGCTGCGGGAGATGCAGTTGCCGGAGCAGATCTTCGAACTGATCATCAATGAATTGCCCGAGACCTTCAATTATAACCAGCTGCGGGACCTGATCCACCGCACCCGGGAAACCTATCCGGATATTGTGGACAACAGCCCCGAGGCCGAAGAGATCCTCTGGCTGGCCGAAGCCCACCACGAACTGAAATTCTCCCGGGATACGGATATTTCCGAACGGGTGATCTTTCCCCACAGTGCCTGGGAAAGCCGGGGAATCGAAGATGCCCGCTTCGTTCGTTTTGTGTATCCGGACGGACGGGTCGCCTACTACGCCACGTATACCGCCTACGACGGCTATACCATACTGCCCAAACTCATCTATACCGAAGACTTCCTCGATTTTAAGGTGAAACCCATATACGGTGAAGGCGCACAGAACAAGAATTTGGCGCTGTTCCCGCGTCAGGTCAACGGTCAGTACGTTATGCTGGCCCGGATCGACGGCACCAACAATTACATTATGTTCTCGGATCGGCTGACGGTATGGGAAAATCCCAAACTGTTGCAAACGCCGGTACATCCCTGGGAACTGGTCCAGATTGGGAACTGCGGTTCTCCGATCGAAACGGACCAGGGCTGGTTGCTGATCACCCACGGGGTAGGTCCGATGCGCCGGTATTCTCTCGGCGCCTGCCTCCTGGATCTGGATGATCCTTCCAAGGTGATCGCCCGCCTGGAGGAGCCCCTACTCTACCCCAATGAGGAAGAGCGGGAAGGCTATGTGCCGAACGTGGTATATTCCTGCGGCAGTATTATCTCACACGGCGAACTGATCGTTCCCTATGCGATGTCCGATTACGCATCTACCTTTATGAGCGTACCGCTGGATCAGTTGTTGGATAAGTTAGTGAGAGGTTAGGTGTAATTTCAGGAATTTGGGATAAGGATTATCACCCGATCAGGTGTACAAAACCCGGGCCCGGAGGACCTCCTCGTAGAGCTGCAGATAATCCTCGATCATCCGCTCACGGGAAAAAAGTTTCCGGGCTCTTTTGGCGGTGTAATGCCGGGAGATACCGCCTATCTTTTCGATTACCGCTACAGCGGCGTCCACGTCTTTTACCAGAAAGCCGGTTTTTCCGTTTTCGATCAGTTCCGGCATCGATCCTTTTTTAAAAGCCACCACGGGCGTGCCGCAGCACATGGCCTCGGCCACGCTCAGTCCGAACGGTTCTTCAAAGCTGATGGGATGGAGCAATGCCAGTGCCCCCGACAGCAGTTCATCCCGTTTTTCCGGGCCGGAGTTTCCGACGTACATGATCTGTTCATCGTCCAGATAGGGGGCGATCCGGCGGTCAAAATAATCCTGGTCCTGAATCAGACCGGAAATGATCAGCCTCCTTTCGCTGAGCTGTGCAATCTGCACGGCTTCTGAGGTCCCTTTGTCCGGATGTATACGGCCGAAATAAAGGAGGTAATCCTCCGGCTTGGCGTTGAAGGTAAAATCATCCGTATCGATCCCATTGTAAACGGTACCGATATAATCCAGTTCCGGACTCCGGTCCGCACCGCTGATGGATACATAATGCCCGATATCGTTGAAACGCTGGTAAACGGGCAGGATCTTCGGCGAAGAAAAGCCGTGGATTGTCGTAATGATCGGAGTGGAAATAAGGCGGGAATAGGCCAACGGCATGAAATCGAAATGGTTGTGGATGAGATCAAAATCACCAGCCTGTTCCATGGCGAAACTGATGTGCTGATATTCCAGAACTTTCGGATCGGCCTCCGGCGTCTCCGCATAGCCTTTGGGGACGATTGCCTGTAACTTACCATCGGTAAAGGAATCCGCGGTGGCAAACAGGGTCACATCCAGCCCCGCCGCCACCATACCATCGGCGACATTGGCTGCGACCTGCTCCCAGGGGCCGTATCGCCGCGGAGGCGTACGCCACGCAATGGGAGCAAGTACAGCAACCTTCATTTGTTCTTGTTGTTGAGATTAATACTTAATCTTTCATATACGACACGCGCTTCCGCCGGTAGATCCGGACCAGAGCGGCATCTTTATTTTCCAGGTGTTTATGTCCACTTCGTTGGAGCACTTCTTTGATCTCTACTTTCCGCTGACGCTGCAGTTCTTCCATCGTTAAGCGGGCGATCAGGTAGGCGATCGTGCTTTCTGCTCCCTGATTGAGGTTGATGCCATCCGCCATGAGCCCGTCGTAGCACCCTCCGTTATTCGCATTATACAGCGGTAGCCCCAGATCATTTTTCCCTGTGAACCATTCGAAACAGACCCAGGCCCGGTCAAAAAACGCCGTTTGCAGCGTTTGCCGGTAGGCCCGATCGTACAGGAGGACCATCGCCATCGCATCGATGGGTTGCTGATCGTAATAGCACAGTTCCTCTCCCCGGCGGTAAAACGGATTACAGCCAACCGGCCGCAGGTAACCTTCCTGCAAAGTGATCTCCGTTAAAAAATTAATTGACCGGAAAGCGACTTCCCGCACTTCGGGATCATCTGAATAATCCAGCGTACGGATCAGGGCCAGGGGCAGCAGGCCGTTCCCGTAGGCCAAAACCGTTTCGTACCAGGGCCAGGTGTCCGTTGCGCTACTTTGGTACTCCCGCACCATTCGCTGTTGCAGACGCCGGAGTTGACTCAGATTCCTTTCGTCTTCCGGATATCTTTCCAGGTAGGAACAGATCCCCAGCAGCGAATAGGCCATGGCCCGAAGCGAACCCAGATTTTCCATCTGATCGAATGCCCGGTAGTACAGTTCACGGATCAGCGGTTCGTGTTCTTCGCCGGGCGGATTGGCCAGCGCGTACCCCAGAGCCCAGATCGCCCGTCCGAAAGCATCTTCCGAGCCCGTTTCATCCAGGAAACGGCGGTCATAACTGACAAAATTCCGAAACTGGCCATCTTCCCGCTGTACATAATACAGATAGCTGAGCGAGGACCGGATCACACTTTCCAGTTGCCGGTTGCCCTGCCGGTAAGCCATAGCTCCCAGCAACAGCGCTCTCGCATTATCATCCAGACAGTAGCCTTCCCGGAAGTTGGGAATGGCGTATTTGGCGTGTTGGATCACCCCGGTACTGTCCGTCATATTGATCAGGTGTTCAAAGTTAAGCGGAGGCAGTTCCACGCCCTCCCGGTTCGGACCGGGGCGGATCGAAAGCTGGGGAGTATGGTCCAGGGCATCCTGGATAATATCCAGGTATTCCTGCCCTTTCCGGAACCATTTTAGGGTGTTCCCATAGCTGGCGGCAAGTGTCGAGATCTTCGTCAGTTCGCTCTTCTGATTGAACAGGTCGATCAGGGTTTCCGCCAATTGATCCGCATTCCTAAAGTCAAAATACCGGCCTCTTCCATCGGCCAGTAATTCCTGAGCGTGCCAATAGGGCGTGGAGACCACCGGCGTACCGGCTCCTACTGCGTAGGATAAGGTGCCGCTGGTGATCTGAGCCTCATTCGGGTATGGGGTTACATAAATATCCGTTGCCCGGAGATAGTTGAACAGGGTCTCTTCATCCACAAATTCGTTTTTCATGACCAGGTGATCACCCACGCCGAGTTCCTCCGCCATGGCGATGAGGGATTCGCGGTAGCGTTCTCCTTCCGCTTTCACAATGTTGGGATGGGTTTTGCCGAGTACCCAGTAAGCTACGTCCGGGTGCTTTTCCACTACTGCGGGCAGTGCCCGGATCATCGTTTCAATGCCCTTGCCCGGTCCCAGCAGACCAAAAGTGAGCAGGATCTTCTGATCGGTAAAGCCCAGCTCCCGGCGCAGGGTTTCTTTTGGTCCCAGTGGAAAATTGGGCACACCGTGTTCGATAATGGCCACTTTCCCGGCCGATACCCCGTAGGAATCCACCAGGAATTGTTTAGCGGTCTGGCTCATCACGACTAACTGATGGGCCTTCTCACCCAACAGACGAACGATCTGCCGCTGGGTGACCGACGGCTGTTTCAAAACGGTATGCAGGGTCACCAGCAGGGGCACCTCCAGGCGGTCCACCAGGCGAAGAATATGGCGACCGTGGTCGCCACCAAAGATGCCGTATTCATGCTGGATAATACAGGCATCCGCTTCCCGGTTGATGTAATCAGCTGCCTGCAGGTAATGCGGCAGGGTATCTTCCTGGATAGTGCGGCTGACGATGTCCGGATAGGTGTGGGCAACCCCGTTGTTCATAGCGATGACTTCTGTGTTCAGCACACAATCGGATTGATGCGCCGCCTGCGTTATGGACCTCACCAGGTTTTCGGTAAAGGTGCCGATACCGCATTGCCGGGGAGGATAATTGCCGATATAAACTACCTTGATGTTATTCCGTTTTTTCATTAGACTGATTTAAGTTGGTTTTTGGGATTAGGACATAGTCCGACCGCATCTTCCGGGAAGATGAATGAACGATTATGAGCAATTGGGCTTAAATTTCTATTTGAAATAGATGAGGCTCGGGTACAGATTGTGGCGTGTAATATGGACAACCCGGAGGCCGGAAAGGATGTTCGCTGGCAAAAATGAATAAAAACGTTAAAGTTAGTTCCCCGTACGGGCTTACTCCGCCCCCTATTCCCCGGAGAGGCTTCTAATCCCCGGGCTCCGGCCAAAATTACAGCGGTCGGCATCCTTCATACCATCGGGCCGGGATTTTTTAAAAAAGAAAATTGAGCTTTGGGTTGCAAACCTTACCAGAACGGAATGTACCTGGGATGAGGACCACTAACTACCTGGAGACTACAGCATCTACTGATCGAGATGCAGCAGCCAGTGGGTGCCGAAACGATCCGTTACCTCCCCAAACAATGCGCCCCAGAAAGTCTGCGCGATGGGATGGGTCCTTTGCCCTCCTTCGGCCAGCCGATCGTAATAATCGGTCAATTCCATTTCATCGGAACAGTCCAGCAGCAGGGATATCGAATTGCCGCGCCGAAAACCGGCATCTCCGACCAGATCGGTAGCCATGAGCTGTAGGGAACCCTTTTCCAGGGTAGCGTGAAGAATGCAGCGCTTCATGGAATCGGGAAGACGGTCGGCGAGCGGAGACTCGCCTATGGTCTGGATCTCCAGATGGCCGCCCAGGCAATGCTGGTAAAACTCCATGGCTTCCCGGCAATTGCCGTCAAAAGTTAGGTAACTGATCAATTTGGTCATATTCATCCTGCTGGTTGCTGGCCTTCGGAAGTGGATCTCCGACGGGCGATGTCAACGAATTCCATACAAATTTGGGATTTATATTTTTTGGATAGCGGGGGCAAAAACGGCTGTCTTAAGGGTTGATCCCGCCAAAACAATATCCTATCTTTAGGTTATGAAAACCATATCGATACTCGTACCGGAATCCGCAGTGATGGAAGCCGTTGCCGATCCGCGCTATCTCTTTACCGCCGCCAATCAATTCCTTCAGGCCGCCGGCCGGCCGGAATTATTTAACGTCCAACTGGTGGGCCAAACCCGCGAAATACGCCTGCACGGCGGAGCCTTTTCCGTACATACCGACAAACTGCTCGATGAGGTCACCGATACCGACCTGATCCTCATCCCCGCCCTATTCGGGGATATGCAGCGTGCAGTGGAGCTGAACCGGGATACCATCCCCTGGATCGTTAAGCACCATCAGAAAGGTACCGAGATCGCGTCCCTTTGCGTAGGTGCCTTTTTGCTGGCGTCTACCGGGCTACTGGACGGGCGGCAGTGTTCCACCCACTGGGCATTTTCCAATGAATTTTCCAATACCTTCCCGGAAGTGAACCTCGTGGACGGCGGTATCATTACCGATGACCAGGGACTTTACACCAGCGGCGGGGCCAATTCCTACTGGAACCTGCTGCTTTACCTGGTGGAAAAGTACACCGATCGCGATACGGCCATTCTGGCCGCCAAATACTTTGCCATCGATATCGATCGGGAAAGCCAGGCGGCATTCACCATCTTCAACGGCCAGAAGGATCACAACGACGAGGAGATCAAACAGGTGCAGGATTTTTTGGAGAACAATTATCAGGAAAAGATCAGTGTGGACCAACTGGCCGATCAGTTTGCGATCAGTCGCCGGAGCCTGGAACGGCGATTCAAAAAAGCGACCAACAACACCGTGGTGGAATACATGCAACGGGTGAAAGTTGAAGCGGCGAAGAGAGATTTTGAAAAAAGCCGGAAAAACATCAACGAAGTGATGTACGATGTAGGCTATACCGATAGTAAATCCTTCCGCTCGGTGTTTAAGCGGATCACCGGGCTCACCCCGATCGAATACCGCAATAAATACTACCGGGAACCGGAACTGGCTTAGATTTGGAACGCACGGATGAATTCCGATGCGCTGCGGGGTAGCAATATGGTTTTACATGACATACCTACGGCATGCTTAGCCGGGAAATGGTCATTTTGCTACCTTCACTTTGCGCCTAAAGACACTTCGGCCCCAAATTTATCTCCGAATTCGAACGACTCCTGTTACTGCAGCGGAGCCCCGGAACTATCGAAAACCTCCTCGTGGACGGTTTTCCCGTCCACATCGCGGTGCTGAAAATGCAGTTGGGGCTGATCGTTCTCGTACGTCACCTGGCCGAATAGGTATCCGCCCTTTACCCGTAGAAAGCGATGCTCGGGCTGGACGTTATCCTGGCTCCAGCCGCCGGCGTGCTCGTCCGCTCCGGCACCGCAACCAAATTCCCATAGATTGGTATCTTCAAAGTGTGTAACGTATTGCCAGTGGCGATCGCCGTTGCAGAAAAAGATATTGTCAAACTGGTTAACGAAGGCCCGGATCTCATCTCCTTCCGTCTGAAAGGCTTTATTGGAATGATTGTCATTTTTTCCGCGGGGGCGGTCCGGCCCGAGCACCGGAGAAGCCGAAACGATCACCTTGAAGGTCGCATCCGAGGCCTGCAGGGTATTGAACAGCCATTGCTTTTGCGCTTCCCCCAGGATGGTTTTGGCCGGACTGTCCGGATCGGTGTTTTTGCTCCGGTAGCGCCGCCCTTCCAGTATCCAGATCTGCAGGTCTTTTCCCCAGCGGATCGTGGTGTAGGTCGTATCCCGGCTGGGAAATTGCTCCTCGTCAAAGATCTCCAGACCGCGTTCAAAAGTAACGGGACCGTAGGTCATGCCCGGGAAGGCGTCATCGTACAAGATATCGTGATCGTCCTTCATAAAATAGGCCGTGGTCCGGGCGTAAAAATCCCGTTGCAGGGGTAGCGCAAACAGGCGATCCCACTTAAATCGCATCAGCTCTTCGGTAAAAGCGTAGGGATTGGGTTTATCGTAATATTCAATATCACCGGTATGGATGTAGAAATCCAGATCATCTTCCAGCATGGCGGCGTAGATCTTGTGCCCGTCCGGATGGTCCTTACGATCATAATCGTGGCAGGAAACGATGCTGAAATTCAGCGGGCCGGCCATTTCGGCACCACCGGCCGTCTGGAACGTTCCGTGGAAGGTATCGGATACGGCGCTCCCGGCATCCTTACGGGCCAGAAATTCCAACTGGTAGCTGGTGCCGGGTGCGAGGTCCTGCAATTTCCACTGAACGGTAAAATTTCTGGCCGGGTCAACGGAAGTCCAATCCAGCTCCCGGCTGTCGCTCTCCCGGTTTTCCGGGTAATAGCGGAGTTTCACCTGTCCATCGGTCCCCGGGCAGGCCCCCTGGATCTCCTCCAGACTTACTCCTTCCGGCAACTGCGACCGGTTGAGGACCGCTACGTCCGTCATTTTACCCAGTGAGTCACTTTCCTCCCGGCTGATCTCCAGGAACTGATGATCGCTGTCGCGGCCATCGGGAATAGTGGTCAGGCGCGTCCAGATCACCACCGAATGCTCATCGGCCCAGCCGTTGCGGAAACCGTTGCCGAAGTAAGGGCCGTCGATGGCCGGCTGTTCGGTATTACAGCTCAGCAGGGCCAGTAACGAAAGGGCCAGGAGGGGAAGAACAGTTTTGATTTGCATAGACCAGGCTTTTAAGCTGCTGACGATGCGGGAAAGTGCGTACCCTTACGGTGACGGTATCCTTTAGGTCGCTCATTATTACCGGAATTTCCCGGACCTGCAGATTTCCGGAAGGTCACCTTTTTCGCCAGATGCCCGGAGCTGTAAAAACTATCGGCTTCAGGACTCGGAAGTTTATCAGTTATAAGTCAAATTTCCAAAATCGGTCAGCTTCTCCCGGATTAATCCGTCCTCTTGTGCAAATTCTTATTATACTGCGTTTTATTTCGAATAGCCATCCAAAGCAGATCAATATGGAGATTAGATACGCAGCCCACCCGCAGGATGTAAAATCCTACGATACCGCCAGGCTGAGAGCCGAATTTCACAGTGGTAACCTGATGGTCTCGGGAGAGATCAATTTGGTGTATACGCATTACGACCGGTTCATTTACGGAGGCGTATTCCCGGTTTGGGAACCGCTTAGCCTGCCGAATTACGACGCCCTCAAGGCAGATTATTTCCTCGAACGCCGGGAACTCGGCATCATCAATGTCGGCTGGAAAGGTAAAGTCACCGTAGACGGAGAGGAATTTGAGCTGCAGAACCTCGATGTGCTCTACATCGGAAAGGGGAAAAAAGAGATCACTTTCGAAAGTATCGATCCGAATAGCCCTGCTAAGTTCTATCTCAACTCCAGTCCCGCCCACCAAAGCTTCCCAACGGTAAAGGCCACCAAAGAAGACGCCAATATCGTGGACCTGGGTACCCAGGTAGCTGCCAACAAGCGTACCATTTATCAGTTCATCCACGAAGACGGCATTCAAAGTTGCCAGTTGGTAATGGGCGTAACCGAACTCAAAGCCGGTAATATCTGGAATACCTTCCCGCCGCACACGCACGATCGCCGGATGGAGGTGTATTTTTATTTCGATCTGCCCAACGACCAGATCGTGATGCACTTCATGGGGCAACCCCAGGAGACCCGGCACCTGGCCGTTAAGAACGAAGAGGCAGTGATCTCTCCGCCCTGGTCCATTCACGCCGGTGCCGGCACTTCAAATTACAAATTCATCTGGGGCATGGCCGGAGAGAACAAATCCTTTTCGGATATGGACGGTGTGCCGCTACAGGACGTTTTATAAAACAGGATTATGATACTGGATCAATTCAAACTCGACGGTCAGACCGCCCTGGTGACCGGATGCAAACGCGGCATTGGATATGCTATGGCCGAAGCGCTCGCCGAAGCCGGTGCCGATATCATTGGCGTTTCCGCTACGCTGGAACCGGAAGGCTCGGACATCGCCGGAGCCGTTACCCGCCTGGGCCGAAAGTTCACCGCCTATCAGTGTGATTTCAGTGACCGGGAGTCGCTTTACCGTTTTATCGAAACGGTCCGGAACAACCACCCGGTGCCGGATATTCTCGTCAATAATGCCGGTACCATTCTGCGTAAACCGGCCGCCGAACACCCCGACGAGTACTGGGATAAGGTGATCGAAGTAAACCAGAACGCCCAGTTTATCCTAACCCGGGAGATCGGCCGGGAAATGATCCGGCGCGGCAGTGGCAAGGTGATCTTTACCGCTTCCCTGCTCACCTTCCAGGGGGGCATCACCGTACCCGGCTACGCGGCGTCCAAAGGTGCTATCGGTCAGCTCACCATGGCCTTTTCCAACGAGTGGGCCGGCCAGGGCGTGCAGGTAAATGCGATCGCTCCCGGTTATATAGCCACCGATAATACCGAAGCGCTGCGCGAGGATCCCGATCGCAGTAAGTCTATATTAGCCCGCATTCCCGCCGGCCGCTGGGGCACGCCGGACGATTTCAAGGGGCCGGTGGTCTTCCTTGCTTCCGCCGCTTCGGACTACATGAGCGGTTCGGTCATGCTGGTAGACGGCGGCTGGATGGGTCGCTAAGGATTAGTAACCGTATTTAGTGGTTCAGGTCAGGTCGGAAACCAGATGGCCTGTTGGTTCTTCCTGCAGTTTGTGGTAGGTCAGGTAAGAAATCACCAGTACGCCCAGGAAGAAAAGGGGCATCAGGACAAATGCACCAAAACCGGAAACGGCCCAGTGCGAAACTGCCGCGGAAATGAATAAAAAGGTCATGCCCGCGTAAGCCCATTCTTTGACCCGCCCCTTAACCATGGGCAGGATCAGGGCCAGGGCGCCCAGTACCTTAAAAACGGTGAGCAGCACCCGGAAATAATCCGGATACCCGAGGCTTCTTACCCCTTCCACCGCCAGTTCGGTATGAGAAGTAAGCGCGGGCATAAGTCCTTCCCAGAGAAAGATGAGCGTAGTGGTCAGCCAGTAGATGATCTTTGTCTTTTTCATAGTATTATTTTGATAAAAATGATAAGACAAAGGTGAGCAGATCTGCATAAAATCGGCGGGTGGAAAACCGGCTGTTTGCGGGGCTGATCACGCCATAGGGTACACTTCCCGTCAATCATTTTAACGTAATGCAACAGATATCCTTCCTGCAAAAACCGCTTCATTTCTCGGTTTTTCTATATATTTAAACATACTCGACTCGAAAGCGCCCACTTGCTCAGGGCCTTCCTTTTTTTGAAAACCCAAACGTGCATGTGAAAAAAAGCTACTGGTATGTCATTTTAAGTTTGTTCCTGTTTAGTTCCGGGTTCGCCCAGACGAACCCCGACGATTATTTTACCCGTCATTACCTGTTTCAGGAACGGCTGGGCCAGGGGCTTGTTTTTGATATCATCCAGGATAAATTCGGCTTCCTGTGGTTCGGTACGGAATACGGTCTGACCCGTTACGACGGGCACCAGCAGGAAACTTTCCAGCACGAACCTAATAATCCCAATAGTCTCGCCGGCAATGTAATCACCGCCATAGCGGAAGACAGTCTCGGTAACTTGTGGGTAGGGACCATGTACAGCGGTCTTCACTATTTTGATCGCACAACCGGTACCTTTCACCGCTACCAGTACGATCCTGCGGATGAATTTTCCATCAGACGTAACAAGATCAATCACATCACCGTGCAAAAAAATGGCTCGGTGTGGATAGCGACCGCCGGAGGAGGGCTGCAGCTTTACGAACCCCGGTTGGATCGCTTTCGCAATTTTCCGCAACCCAAAGTAGTCGGCAGTAACCCCAGCGTGCTGTTTGAAGACCCGGAGGGCCAACTCTGGCTGGGCAGCTATTTTGGACTTTGCAAGTGGGATCCGGTCGATAGCGTGTTTACGGAGCAGGTTTTTCTCGGAGACCAGGGCCACCACCTGCGCGACATTGCGCGGGATGATCACCAGCGACTTTGGACCGGCTTTCAGAACGGCGGTCTGAGATATCTGGATACGACCACCAACACCCTGCGAACTCCGGTCACCGACCCGGCCTGGCCTTCCGGCGAACCCCAAAATTACATTTGGAAATTGCACTTTTCCCGCAACCGCAATCTTTGGGTGGGTACGGACAGTGGCCTTTTCCTGGTCGAACTGGATGATCCGAACGCACCATTGCGCCTTTCGACCTATACTTTCACGGAAGAAGACCGATTCCTGTCCATTTGTGAGAGCCGGGACGGGGTGGTCTGGATTGGCACCAATGACGGGGTGGTCGTTTTGATTCCCCGGCAAAAACCTTTCGATCACTACTATGTAAAAAAGGCCGGAGCACCTCTGGAGGATAAGCGGGGCGTACCCGCGCTGGCGGGCCGGGGCGATCAGATCTGGATCGGCTCCAATGAAGGTCTGTTCCAGTTTGACAAGGAACGGAAAAAGGTACATCAGGATTTTCTGACGGAACACCCGCTTCTTTCCCGTTTTAACCACGACCGTTTTGCATCGCTTCATCTGGACCGTAATAAGCACTTGTGGCTGGCGGTCATCAAGGGTTTCGATGCGGATTTTGAATTTTACCGATACGACCTTACCCGCAAAGAGCTGACGAACTTCACCGGACGGTCCGAACTGTTCTCTTCCTTTGCCACCATGAGTATGGCCGAAGACCCGGACGGTAGTCTTTGGTTCGGTACTCACAACGGACTTATCCACTATATTCCGCAACTGGATACGCTGGAGATCTTCCAACACGATTCGAACCGGCCGACCGGCCTCAGCAGCAACCGGATCAATCAGCTGCTGCTGACGCATCCGGACAGTCTGTGGATCGGCACCAGCGAAGCCGGACTGAGTTTCTACGATCTGCGCAAAGAAATGATCTTTAATCAGTCCGGCCTATTCAAAGACAGCAGTCACATCTACAACCAGCGGATCATCACCATGCTGCGCGATAAAAGCGGGATCTGGCTTGGCTCCGCGGGAGGCTTAATGCATTTTCACCCCGCTGATCCTTCCATTCACAATTACGACAAAACGAATGGACTAGGTGATAATGTGGTCAAAAGTCTTTTCGCTCACCAGGATCAGATCTGGATCGGCTCCAAGAGTGCTCTATCCAGATTTGACCGCAAACGGAAAACCTTTACCAACTTCACTACCAGCGACGGCCTCGTGGTAAAAGAATTCTGGGAACGCTCCGGATACCAGGACGAGGAGGGATATCTCTATCTGGGTGGTGATGAGGGCATCCAGGTTTTCCATCCCGACAGCATTCGGGACAACCCCTACCGCCCCCGGGTAGTGTTCACCAAATTTCTGTTGTTCAACGAACGCATCCAACCCGATCCGGACCATAAGATCCTGCAGGTCCCACTGTACCAGACGCCAACCATCCGTTTGCGGCACGACCAAAATGTCTTTACGATCCACTTTGCCGGACTCAGCTTCATTAACAGCGAAAAAAACCAATATGCCGTCAGAATGGAGGGATTTAAGGATGAATGGCAGTATTTAGGACAGAAGACCGAAGCCACCTATACCAACCTCGATCCGGGCACTTATTATTTCGAAGTGACCGCCACCAATAATGACGGCATCTCGAGCGAAACCCCGGCCAGATTGAAATTCGTCGTCCTCCCGCCCTGGCACGCGACCTGGTGGGCCTATCTGATCTATATTTTAGGGCTGTCATCGGCCATCTATTTCCTGTATCGCTTCCAACTGAATCGCCGGCTGGCCGATGCGGAGACCGAACGGTTGCGGGAACTGGATATCGTAAAAACGCAACTGTATACGAACATTACGCACGAATTTCGCACGCCGCTTACGCTGATCCAGGGGCCGGTGGATAAAGCCCTGCACACGCCTTCATTCGTTCTGGGCAGGACTGATCTCGAAAAGATCCGGCAGAACTGCCGCCGATTGCTGCACCTCATCCACCAGATGCTGCACCTGAGCAAGCTGGAAGCCGGGGCGCTTGCCCCCGCCTACACCTATATGGATATTCTGCCCACCGTGAAGTACATTGTCGACTCCTTTTCCTCCTTCGCAGAAAGCCAGGGGGTAGACCTCAAACTGCACGCTCCGGATGAGCCGGTTTTCATGGACACTGATTCCAAAAAACTGGTGGATATATTGTCCAACCTGGTATCCAACGCCATCAAATTCACTCCCGGTGGCGGAAAAGTACGGGTCAGAGTGAACGCCGATCGGGAACCGGAAGTCCCGCAGCTCGTCATCAAGGTAGAAGACACCGGTACCGGTATTCCCCAACACGCACTGGAAAAAATATTCGATCGCTTCTATCAGGTCGAACGGCCGAACGGAAGCGGCAAAGAAGAATCCATAGCCAGCGGATCGGGCATCGGTCTGGCCCTGTCCAAAAAGCTGGCCGAACTGATGGAAGGCAATATATTCGTGGAAAGCACCCTGGGGAAAGGCAGTTCTTTCCGACTGATCCTTCCCATCCGCGCGACTAAAAAAGAAACCGGCAGTCCGGTCAGTTTCCCGGAGATCTATATTCCCAAGCAAACGGAGCAGTCGGGAAAAGATGCGCCCAAAAGCGATGAGGTCAGTGAAAATGCACCGATGATCCTGATCGTAGAGGACAATGCCGATGTTGCCGAATTTGTGGCCGAAAGTCTGCTCGGACGCTACCAGTGCCACATATGTAGAGATGGAGCTGAGGGCGTTGAATGGGCCACCGAACACATCCCCGATCTCATCATCAGCGATGTGCTGATGCCCCGGATGAACGGGTATAAACTTACGAAACAGCTAAAAGGTGAGCAAAAGACCAGTCACATCCCGATCATCCTCCTCACCGCCAAAGCGGACCTGCCCTCCAAGATCATCGGCTTTGAGCGGGGCGCAGATGCCTACATGGCCAAACCGTTCAACAGCCGGGAACTCCTGATCCGGATCAAGAACCTGCTGGAATCCCGGCGGCGCTTGCAACAGCACTACCTGCTGGCCAGCGGGATGCCAGTGACCGAGCCGGAAGAAGCGCAGGCCAGCACGCAGGAGCAGATCTTCCTCCAGGAGGTTCGCCAACTGATCGAGGAAAATCTGGAGAAGGGAGACTACTCTATCGAAAGTCTCGCGGGCGATCTCTACATGAGCAGCGCCCAGCTGTACCGCAAAATGATGGCGCTGACCGGTCTCTCCCCCAGCAAATTTTACCGCAATATCCAGATCAGTAAAGCCCGGCAGCTGCTCCAGGATACCGAATTATCCATTTCGGAGATCGCTTATCAGTGCGGTTTCAATGATCCGGCCTATTTCTCCCGGGTATTCTCCACAGAACTCAAAGAGAACCCAACTTCCTACCGTGTCCGCTACCAGTAAGCGTTTTAACGGACCCTGCAAGAAAAATCCAAGAGTATGATTGAATTGTCCAAGGCCGTTTCCGAACGTTTATGGACCTTGCTGCAACGAACTTAATAAGTTTCATAATTAGTAGATCAGGTTGCGGTGATTGGATGTTGCCGCAACTTGTTTTCATCCCTTATCGATACCACGAATCCTCCAGCGATACTCAACAGCTACACTCTGATGGCAAACACGCAACACTTTGAAAGCCAATTTTTGGCGTTGGAAGTCTAATCTCCGGTTCGGCTTCTGATTCATCCCGGATGGTATTACCATCGGTATACGGGCAAAGATCAAGGCGATAATTGGTCACTGAAGCAGCGGCTCTGCTTAATTGAATATTTGGCAGATCCCTCTTTCCTTCGCTAAGAGACTGTATCTACCCTTCTTTTGCGCTATCCGATCCCGGTAAGAGCTTCCGGACAAAGTGTGTTCTGCCATGAAACAGATTGTACAAAACACCTTACTAACTACTTTTTTTCTGCTCCCCATCCTGGTGGGAGCTCAACCCAAACCAACCTGTGCCGAGCTGGAAGGCGTATGGGAATATGACCTGCCCGACCAGCGAGGCATCTGGTTTAGCCACAACGATCACTACATGTGGATCCTCGTCCCCAAGGAAAGAGCCTCCTTCCAGGCGGACAACCCTACCACCGAAGAAATGGCGATGGCTTATGATGGGCTGATACTAAGTGTCGGCAACGTAAAATGCTCGGAAAACCGGGGCACCATCACCCATACCTATACTAAAGATCCCGCCGATGCCGGCCAGTCTTTCCAGTTTGATTACCGCGTACAGGGTAAACAGCAACAATACTGGGTCCTTCAGGCTGACGGCAGTCGCGGGCCGGAAGGCAGATCCCGCAAGTTGGGGACATTCGCCACTTCCTCCAAAATGTCCTGTGAGATCTCCGACGGATTCTGGCAATATGAGCAGCCCGATCAGTACGGTATCGCGGCAATCGCCGACGGCCATTTTGGATGGATCCTGGTGGATAAAACCTTTTGGGACCACCCAACCGATTTAAGTACCCCCGAAAATAAAGCCACCGCTTTCGCCGCCATCACTGCTGCCGCCGGTACCTTTTCCTGCGATGAACCAAGTATCATAAAATGGAAAAACCTGCACACCAAGAACTACCGGGGAGAAGGCGTCTCCTTCCCAACGGAAAATCAGCAGAGCCCGGACCGGCTCGAGTTCTGGTTCCTGAACCAGCAAGGCGAACGGACCGGCGGTGGCGGTAAAGCCGTTCGGATGAAAGACTGAGCCCTGAGCGCGAATGTCCGAAGCACTGGTCTGCACAGGCTTTTGCTCCGGCAGGGGAGCGGGTGTAAGGGACATCCATCATCCGGTATATAACCGCCAATAAGATCTCCGGTAATACAAAGGTCAATAGAGCCTCACGACCTTCACATGAAACAAATTTGGTGTTGCTACCTAAGCAATCTTAAAACCCGGGATCTACGGTAATTGGAAATGGATGAACCACACTCGCCCCCAATTTTAATTTTCAACTATCCTAAAACCCAAGATTATGAAAAACGCAATTATACTTTGTTGTCTGCTTATTGCTCTGGTGGTCAACTCCTGCCAACCGGCGGGCGGTAGCGACCTGCAGGCCCAAAAAGATCTGATCTTCCAGGCCAACGAAGAGCTGCTCAATCTGGGTAATTTCGATTACGCCGATGAAGTATTCACCGATAATTATCGCGATACCGGTCCGGAAGCGATCAAAAAAATGGCGAAAGATCTACGCGGTATCTTCCCCGATCTGCAGGTAAAAATCGATCCCATTATTGCGGAAGGAGATATGACCGGCTGGCGGCGCATCCATACCGGTACGCACCAGGGAACGATCATGGGTTTCCCGCCAACCGGCAAAAAGATCACCTGGGAAAGCGTGATCCTTTCCCGCTACGAAAACGGCAAAATAGTCGAGGAATGGGGACAAAGTGACCTATTGGAAGTTTTGCAAAATGCCAGCGAACCGCCCAATGATCCGGAGCAGGTCATTGCCGTGGTCCAAAGCGCCATGGATGCGCTCAACGACAAAAACGCTGAAGCCTATCTGGCTCATTCCCACCCGGCCCATACCCGCTTCCTGCCCACGGGGCCCACCCTTTTTACGCAGGAGATGACGGTGGACGAAATGACTGACGATTTTGAGAACGGCCTCGAATTTGACATGCAACTGGAAGAGCCCCGGGTCGCTTTTCACGGCAATACCGCCATCGTAACCGGCTACCAAACCGGCACCAATCGCTTTCCGAACGGCCAGGTCGTCGATGGCCGGCGTAAATACACCTCCGTCATGGCCTGGGAAGCTGGGAAATGGCAGACGGTGCATCTGCATATCTCGAAAGTAAGCCAGTAGATAAGTCCACCCGATCATTTAGCTCGTTCAAATTAAACGTTTATGAAACTTAAGCATCTTTTATCCGCTCTGTTACCGGTCCTGTGTCTGCTGTTTTCCTGTAGCAATGCCCGGGTTTCCACCTCCCAGGCCAATGCGGAGCATATTCAGAAAACCGGCGAGATCATCCTCGATGGGTATCCCCTGCAATACATCCGCCGGGGAAGCGGCGATCCATTGCTGGTGGTCGGTTCAGCCACTTATTACTCCCGGGCTTTTTCTAAAAAACTGGAACAGGAATTCGAGATGATCTACGTTGATTCGAGGCACTTTGTGGAAGATTGCCCCGCTACGGAAGCCTACACGCTGGCTACTTTCAGTGAGGACGTGGAGCAGTTCCGCCGGCAACTCGGCCTGAAAAAGATCAGTCTGATCGGACACTCCATCCACGCTCAGATCGCCCTGGATTATGCGGTGCGTTATCCTCAGCATGTCAGTCAGCTCATTCTGATCGCCGGAGTACCTTATCTCGGTGACGACCTACAGACTTTAAAAAACGAACTTTGGGAGGCCGGGGCCGATGACGAGCGTAAAACCCGGATGAAGATCAATTCCCAGATCGCATCAACGGTACTGGATACGACGCCCGCGCCCCGGCACTTTGCCGTTTCTTACCACTACAATTCGCCCCTTTACTGGGCCGACCCCGGATTTGATGCGACCCCTCTGCTGCGCGATCTGAAAACGTGCCCGGCGGCATTCGGCCAACTGGTCGGCGCCCTGCCGGGTAAGCAAGCCATGCGGGATAAACTGCAGGAGGTAAAGGTGCCGACGCTACTGGTACTCGGGCAGCTTGATTTTGCCATTCCCCACCGGGCCTGGGAGGAGCTGATCACCGGCAACGAACGCATCGATTACATCTTGATGGACGAAGCCAGTCATAACCCTCACACGGAACCGGCAACGGCCGCTGTTTTTGATCAGCACCTAATGTCCTGGCGGGTGAATTCGAAATAGATCATTGTCGCACCATTTATTCCTACCGGCGGTTATTGCCACCCGCAGGAAAACTCCAAAAAACCAAGCAATACTTAACCCTGGAAGAAAAATCCAACTATTTGCAAGATTTCTCCAGGTGAAGCGATGATTTTTCCTGCAATTTAGCAATAGCGCGTTTTGGGAAATTATTGCGCGGATCGGTAACCATGATCTTCCGGAACGGGCCCATCACGCCTGGATCCCGGAGTGAGTTGCGCCGGATGCGGGATGATCTCCCAAATCACGCTAAACGACCCTGATTAAAAACTGAACCCTGTATTACCCCTCGACCATGTTATCTACCACTACATTCCGTATGAGAAACATTCTTTTAACCGCTCTATGTACCCTATTCACAACCGGCCTTACTGCCGCCGATTACTTCTGGATCGGCGGCAGCGGCAACTGGTCGGATATCTCCCACTGGGCGACCAGTTCCGGAGGTATCCTTACCCACGATCAGGTGCCCACTGCGGATGATGATGTTTATTTTGACGGCAATTCCTTTACCGGCCCCGATCAGGTGGTGACCATCAACAACGAGAATATCTTTTGTCGAGCGCTGGATTGGACCGGTGCCACGGGCAATCCCGTTTTGCGCGGAACGGCGGGAAAAGTGATCAATATTTTCGGCAGTCTGCATTTCATTACCGGCATGGTCCTCGATTTTGCGGGAGAATTTCGCTTTCGCTCGGCCAACCCGGACACTCCCGTGCAAACGGCCGATCATTTTCTGGGAAAAAGTGTGGTATTTAACGGCAGTGGCGGCTGGCGACTGGACGGTACCGTGGTGGTGGACAGTGCCATAGTCATGAACGACGGCCATCTGAATACGAACAGCCAGGATCTCACCGCGGATTTTCTGCACATCCGCATTCAGAATAGCGGCAGCCTGACCCTTGGGGATTCCCACATTACCCTCAATGGCCGCAACCAGTACTTTGCCACCAATGACAATCTTTACGCCATTTTCGTTATGGAGGTCCGGGTACATGGCTCCTCCTTTTCCGTTGATCCGGGAAATTCCCTGATCGAATGTACATCGAATGAGGTACAGGTAGATATCGAATCCACGGATCCGCTGATCTTCAACGATTTTTTATTTTCGAATTCTAACGGAGCGGCAGCTCTGGTACAGGGCTACGATCCGGTCAGCTACGGTGAGATCCGCTTCAACAGCAGTGCCCGGGTGGACTTCACCATGAGCGCCGAACACCTGATCCTAACTCCCGGAAAAACTTACGATTTTCTGTCTTCCCACACTTACAATATCCAGCAGATCACGGCCAACGGGAACTGCCTCGGTACGATCACCATTCAGGCCAGGATCGGCAATGACGGACCGACGATCTTCCGGTCGGACGGTGAAGCGATCGAGATTGATTACGTCAATCTGAAAGGTATTACGGCTACCGGAACGTCCAATTACACCGCCAACAACAGTGTGGACCTGGGCGGGAACAGTGGCTGGGTCATCAATGCCCGTTCGGTAAATAATCTGTACTGGGTAGGGGATTCCGGCAACTGGAACGATCCCGCTCACTGGTCGCTGACGAGTGGCGGACCGGGCGGTGCCTGCGTGCCATCCGGTACCGATAATGTGTTTTTTGACGCCAACTCTTTCACCCAGCCGGGCCAGACCGTACGCATCGAGGTAGAGAATGCCTTCTGCCGCGACATAGACTGGTCCGGTGCCCAGTTTTTCCCGCGCCTGGAATCCGATTATGAGCCCTGGCTGCATATCTACGGCTCGATGACCCAGATCAGGGAAATGAATTTCGGTTATCTCGGCCAGGTGCATTTCGAAAGTCCGGAACCGGGAAAGACGATCACTACCGCTAACCACCAGATCAATACGCTCGCCTTCAACGGCCCCGGGGGGCAGTGGACACTCCAGGATAGCTTGAAAGTGGAGACTTATATCGATTTCCAGGCCGGTACCCTGACCACTAACGATCAATACGTGGAGTGTAAAGAGTTCTTCTCCAGCGGAAACAATATCCTCCGGCGGCTGGAGCTGGGTAATTCCCTCTGGGTGATCAAGCATTTTCCCGATGTGGATAAAGACCGCTGGAATGTTAATCTTAACGGCAATTTCGAGTTGGACGCGGGTACTTCTACCATCGAATTCCGGGGGATAAATGGTTTTTTTGAACACCTTGGCCCCAAAACCCTCAATTACCACCGGGTACTCTTCACGCGCAACCGCGGCCATCTGTTGCACTATACTTCCGGCGCGAATATCATCATCGATTCGCTGGAGTTTACGGATGGAGCTTATTTTTCCGATGATTTCACCATCAACACCGTGATCTTCGCCCCCGGCTTCTCCTACTTTTTTGAATCGGGCACCACCCAAAATATCGGTAACATCGCAGCTCCCGGCGACTGCAACGGCCTGATCACCCTGCAGGCGAATTTCGCCGGAAATGCCGCCTTTTTCAATATTCCGAACGACCATAACCTACAATACCTCTCCCTGAAAGACATGCACAATACCGGCGGCGGCCAGCTCACCGCCCAAAACAGTATTGACCTGGGCAACAATCAGGGCTGGACGATCAACGAACTCAGCAGTCGTACCCTCTACTGGGTAGGCGGGAACGGTGACTGGGCCGACCCGGCTCACTGGTCGCTTACCAGCGGTGGCACCGGTGGTGCCTGTATACCCAGCCTGCTCGATGACGTGATCTTCGACACCAACTCTTTTACCGGACCGAACCAGCAGGTAGTCGGACAAAAACTGGATTTCCATTATTGTCACGACATTACCTGGACGGATAATTTGCCCAATCCGACCATTACGCTCAATCAGCTTTACGTCTACGGTTCGGGGCGCTTCTCCGCCAGCATGGTCAATCAGGTCTACGGTTTCCACATGAGTGGTTCCGGAGCCCAGACCCTGCTAACCAATGGGCGATCCTTCCAGGATGTGGTTATCGAAAACGAAGGGGAATGTACCCTGCTGGACGGGCTGTCCGCCAACCAATTACTACTGGAGAGCGGTGCCCTTAATACCAACGACCAGCGCCTGGTACTGGGCAGGTTGGAGATGTTCAATAGCGATAACCTGTTCACTTTAAGTTTAGGAAACTCTACGATCACTATATCCGAGCCCACCGTGGTAGACTTTTATGAGTACTACAGCATCGAAGCACCTTTCGGAAATAATACTGTCATCAACCCCGGTACTTCAATCATAGAACTCCTTCATCCAAACGCGGGAATGCTGTTAAGCGGTGGGCTCCACTTTAACAATGTTGTATTCAGCGGAACGGAAGGCCTGATCAATATCTGCCACCGGGAGAATTCCAGTAACATCAACAATCCCGCCAACTTCAATCTGCTGGAGATCGGTGGCGATGCCAATGTCAAGGGGTACCACAACATCGATAGCCTGTTGCTGGCCCCGGGCAAATCCTATCGCTTCGAACACCACGTGACCCAAACGGTCAATGAATACTTTCTGGTACTCGGCAACAACTGCAATCCGATCGAACTGTTTTCTACCCTACCCGGCGAAAAAGCAACCTTTTCCATGCCGGCCGCGGCTGTGGTCAACGGAGATTTTATCCAGATGCAGGACCAGATCGGTACCGGCGGCGCCTCCTTTTTTGCGGGCTCCCACAGCACGAACATCGGCAATTCCAATCAGGGGTGGATCTTCGACAGTCGGCCGGATTTTGTAGAAGTCGGTTTTTTTGGGAAAGATCGCAGTATCTGTACCGGAGACGTACTGAGTCTGAGCGCCTATAATTACAGTCCGGGAGAAACGTACGAATGGTCAACCGGCAGCTCCGAAGCAGCCATACCGGTAACCGAGGCGGATACGTACTGGGCCCGGGTCACTTTCGGTAACATGTGTCAGATCATCGACAGCATTACCATCAGCACCATTAACCCGGCCACCGTCGACCTCGGGCCGGATGTCGGCATCTGCGAAGACCAAAACCAGTTGCTCGATGCCACCGTCAACGATGCGGGGATAACGTATCGCTGGCAAGACGGCAGTTCCGAACCCACCTTTACCGTCACCCAGGCCGGCACCTATTTTGTACATCTCGACCGGTCGGGTTGTATCAGCTCCGATACCATTGAGCTTTTTGCCCTTCCCACCCCAATGGTTGATCTGGGGCCGGATCAGACTTTATGCGCGGGCGAAACGCTTACCCTCGATGCCACTGCTTCCGCCGCAGCGACCTATAACTGGCAGGACGGCAGTGACCAGCCGCAACTTACCGTGGGCCAGAGCGGCAGCTACGCAGTTTCCGTGACCAGCGATGGTTGCACCGGGCAGGATGAAGTCACGCTGACCTTCACCCCTTTACCGCAGTTCAGCCTCGGACCGGACACCACGCTCTGCAGCGGAGAGACCCTGGCTTTTGATTTTTCCGGTACCGGCGATACCTACCGCTGGCAGGACAACGCCGATACACCCGTCTACAGCATTGATCAGGCCGGACAGTATATGCTGTCCATTACCCGCAATGGCTGCGCTGCCACCGATGCATTGAACGTTAGCGTATCGCAAACACCCACCGTCGATCTCGGACCGGATCTTGCCCTCTGCGAAGGGGAAACCACGACGCTTAATGCACCCACCGGAGCCGGGAATACCTACCGCTGGCAGGATGGCAGCACTACCTCCTTTCTCACCGTTGAACAGTCCGGCAGTTATGCCGTTTCCGTGACCGCCAACGGCTGTACCGGACAGGATGAGATTAGCCTGACCTTTACGCCTTTACCGCAGTTCAGTCTCGGACCGGATACCTCGCTCTGCAGCGGAGAGACCCTGGCTTTCGACTTTTCCGGTGTCGGTGATACCTACCGCTGGCAGGACAATTCCGACGCACCGGCCTATACCATTGATCAGACCGGACAGTATACGCTGGCCATCACCAGCAACGGCTGCGCTGCTACCGATGAAATAAACGTCAATTTTTTTGAAACGCCAACCGTCGACCTCGGACCGGATCTCGCCCTCTGCGAAGGGGAAACCACGACCCTCAATGCGCCAATGGCAGCCGGGAACACCTACCGCTGGCAGGACGGCAGTACCACCTCCTTTCTCACCGTTGACCAGTCCGGCAGTTATGCCGTTTCAGTGACCGCCAACGGCTGTACCGGGCAGGATGAGATCAGCCTGACCTTCACGCCTTTACCACAGTTCAGCCTCGGACCGGATACCACCCTTTGCAGTGGAGAAGCCCTGCTTTTCGACTTTTCCGGTGTCGGTGACACCTACCGCTGGCAAGACAATTCCGACGCACCAGTTTACAACATTGACCGATCCGGGCAGTATGCTCTTTCCATTACCCGCAATGGTTGTTCTACCACCGATGAACTGAACGTCACCGTTTCGCCAACACCCGACGTCGACCTCGGGCCGGACCTTGCACTTTGCGAAGGGGAAACCACTACTTTATTTGCTCCCGGAAATGCGGGCTTCACCTACCGCTGGCAGGATGGTAGTACCCTCTCTTCCTTTACAGTGGATCAATCCGGTGATTACGCCGTTTCGGTGACCGCCGACGGATGTACCGGGCAGGATAATGTCAGCATTACCGTCACTCCGCTGCCCCGTTTTGATCTGGGACCAGACCGGAACCTTTGCCCGGAAGAAACCATTAATTTCGATCTTGGCGGCCTCGGAGACGAATACCGCTGGCAGGACGGCAATACATCGCCCAACTACACCATTACGGAAGGAGGAGCCTATACCCTGGCGCTCAGCGCTGCCGGCTGCCGCTACGCGGATACCGTGGTGATCACCGCCGTGGCCGCGCCGACGGTAGACCTGGGAGCGGATATTTCGATCTGTTCCGGTGAGTCCGCACTGCTGGAAGCCAGTGTCAGCCAAAGTGATGAATTATTCTGGCAGGACGGCAGCATGGGACTTTCCCTGCTGGCCGAACAAACCGGCATTTACTGGCTGGAAGCGACCCTTGGGGACTGCGTTACGCGGGACAGCATTTCTGTAACCATTCAGGAGTCACTCGATCTGGGTCTGGCGGATAGCCTGGTACTCTGCCGGAGCGAAACCATCACGCTGCGTCCGAACATCGGCACCGGATCAATCCGATGGCAGGATGGTTCCACCGATCCGGAATACACCGTGCGTGAGGCCGGCTTGTACACGGCCATAGTGGAACAGGCCGGTTGCGAGACCACGGCCTCCGTTATCGTTAGTTCGTCTTCCTGCGGCCAGATCCAGGTCTTTGTACCCAATGTTTTTTCCCCAAATGAAGATGGCTTGAACGACCTGTTCGTTCCCAATCTGGATCCCGCTTACAACGTCACGAATTACCAGTTGAAGGTATTCAATCGCTGGGGCCGACTCGTGTTCCAGTCTCAATCTCCCGGTTTGGGTTGGGACGGTCGGGACAACGGATTGCCGGCGCCATCTTCGGTCTACGTTTTTATGCTGGAAGTAAGTTTTGAAGAACAAGGTGAGCAGTTCCGGCAGCAATTTGCGGGAGATGTGAGCCTATTGCGTTGACCCGGGCTCAGATTGCGGGCGCGTCGCAGCAATCTGAGTCCGGAAATTGTTTCAACGATCCTAGGACTTTAGTTCGTAACACAAAAGCACGATACCGCAATCGAAGGCGATGCTCTTTTTAAGTTTTAGGGGCTGGCGCTCTTCCATACTTTCGAAGATCGGCATACCGTCGCCGAGTGCTACCGGATTGATCAGCAGGTGAAATTCATCGATGAGGCCCTCTTTGATGAGGGAAGAAACGAACTCGCCACCACCGTAAGCGATGATATCCTGTCCATCCTGTGCCTTAAGTTCCTGAATGGCCTCAACCAGTCCTTTCTTGGCGACCACGGTATTGTCCCAGGTAGATTCGTCCAATTTTCTGGAAAAGACCATCTTGGGCGTTTCGGTGAATTTAATACCGGCAGTATGTTCCGGATTGTCCGGATCTTCCGCAACACTGGCCCAGTGGGGAATGAAGCCCTCGGCAAGATTCCGGCCCAGCACGATGGTATCGATCGGATCGGTAATGGAAGTGACATATTCCTTAAGTTCATCATCCCAGTCGAAGGTCACCCAGTCCATTTCACCGTTCGGTCCGGCGATGTATCCGTCAACCGATATCTGTACTTGCAATTTTAACTTTCTCATGCTATTCGTTTTTTATGCAGTACAAATATGAACGAAATATATGGCTTTCCCCCGGTGGAAAAACGCCTTTGTCGAGGGGGGATTGCGCCAAATAGGTGGTACGGCCGAATTCCTCCGAAAAAAATGCGCTAGGCCGCACCGAAATAACGACGGTAGATCTTTTTTCGGGGATAAAACCCCAGGTAAATAGCAGGATAAAGTAACAGGCTCAGGAACCGGTTGGTACCCCGGAAGGTGATATCATCAATAATACAAGAAGTATCATCCGTAAGTTTGCGCACGAGATGGCGATGTTTCCAGTACCCGAGCGGGAAAGGAAGTTGTACACCTTCGTCCACGAACCAGGCTTCCTTCTCGTTGGAGCCGTGTTCCGTTATTTTGCTGACCCAATCCGCCTGGATCGGGCTCACAAAGCGGATGTGCACGGTATCTCCTTTTTGGGAACCGGTAAATGCTACGATCTCCATTTTTGCTCCTTTCGGTGCAAGGGCTTCGAAAAGCTGCCGGTCAAAGCGGGCCATGACGTCGCGATAGTCTCCTTTTACCGGTGTTTTGAGTTGTATATTCATCGGGCTGGCATTTTGAAATGTACGGCAAACCAGCAGTACAGAATGTTAAAAGGATTTTCGGGAAAGTTGTTCACCAGATATACTCGACGCAAAGTGTTTTGGGAATTTCTTTGACCTGATCACTACCGGAAGTTATCCGGACAGCTGATTTATATCATTGACCTCCCTGAAAGATATCCCTAGTTTTAGAAACAATTCTCCGTTCACTAAAAAGAAGCCCCATGGTTAAGAAAATCGGTGCTCCGGTCCGCAGGGACATTGAAGACAAGTGCATGAAGGATATGCGCTCCCGGGTATTTCAGCACATGCTGAAAACCCGCGGGTGGAAATACCGGGCTTTTTTGCGGTATCTCCGGCTTTTCAAATACGCGGCATTCTCTCCCACCCGGGGAGAATTTCTGGAATCCTATTACACCCTGATGCGTTATCTGGATGATGTAGTGGACGGGGACGCTCCGCTGCCTCCCGAATACCCCGACGAAGCTTCCTACATCCTGCAAAAGATCGAATTTTCGAAGTTGCCCCTCCATCCGGAGGATGAAGTGGATTATCTCATGTGCTACTGTTTTGAGGTGGCGGATCGCTTCGGCGCCGATTTTCGGGAAGAGACCAGTGATATCCTGAATTCCCTGCTATTCGATGCCCGGCGGCGCGGTCACCTGGAGATCTTCCCCCACGAGGAACTGAGCAATCACTTCCACAAAATGGATATCCGGGGTACCATCCGGGCGACCTTGAAAGTCTTTAACGAAGATCCGGATAAGTACCTCTTTCTCGAACCGCTGGGTATGGCCAGCCGGTACCAGTTCGATCTCGAAGATTTTGAGGCAGACATCGCAGCCGGCTACGTGAATATCTCCCGGGAAGAATGCGACCAATGGGGAATTACCCGGGCGCACCTGTACGATAGTTCATCCCTGCCTATCCGGCGCTGGTTTCGCTGGAAGGCGGAAGCCGGATTAGCCCTGCTGGAAGAACACCATCGCCGGTTGCCGCAAGGCCGCTTCTCGCTGCTTTCCCGGGCCACCTTCCCGCTGGTTTACGAAGCCCCGGCGCGGAAACGCTTTATGCAGGTGTTGCGGGAATGCAAGGTTTGATATTGTGAAACTTGAGTAGCCGCAAGCCGGCCTTCCCACAGTTCAACTCATACATTTTGAAAAGGCATTGATCAATACCGGATCAAAAATACCTAAAACCTTAAATCACACTCTGAACATTACCTTCAAAATGCGCAGAGCAGCAGACTAGAAGACCCGGAGGAAAAGAGGAAAGCAATGCCCTCTCCCACTCTCCCCGTCTCCTGGTCACCGAATCGCCTCTACGCTGATTTTTGTCAACTTTGGATTCAATATTTCGCTCATGCCCAAACCAAATTTTTATCTGGATAAATGGTTCCTCGACTTTGTGAGCCCGGAGGGAGAAGCGATGATCTTCTACGCGGCTAAACTCACCTGGCGCGGGCTCACGGTCCCCTACACCAGTTGGCTACATTATACTCCGGAAACGGGCGTTCGGCAAAAATCGCGATACCGCAGTATTCATATGCCGGAAAAGCAAAGTTCGACGATCAGTTGGCAGGACGCCGGCTTTGGCGTAGCTGGCAGTTGGCAGGGACTTGCCGATCCGATAACAGCCAGATTGTTTGAGTCCGAAGAAGGCTATCTCGACTGGCACTGCCTGCAACCGGCTTCCGAGGTACGCCTGCAATGGAACGGCCGCACGATGACGGGCCGCGGCTACGCCGAACAATTGATCATGACGGTCCCCGCCTGGAAAATCCCTATGCACGAACTCCGCTGGGGCCGCTTCGGCGGCGAGTCGGATCAAATGGTATGGATCGAGATCCGGGAAACGGATAAGCGGCAATGGCTCTGGCTCAACGGAAAGCGACAGGATAACTGCAGCATTACGGATGACCGGATCATACTACCAGATCGGGAACTCACTCTGAAAATGGACCAGCAGGCCGTACTGAATGCGGACAAGAATATTTTCACCGTGGTGGAAAAGATGTTGTCTTTTCTACCTGGCTTCAATAAAGCGATGCCGCTCCAGTTCCTGATGGCCGATAATTTCAAGTGGTTAAGCCATAGCCAACTGCTGGCGGGTAAAGACCCCATCGCTACGGGTTTGACGATCCACGAATTTGTAAACTTCAACTCCCGATGATATGCTACTGACCGCCCGGCATATTAGCAAGTCTTTTGGCAGGAAGCACGTCCTGCGGGATATCTCCTTTGAGCTGCAGGCCGGATCGCTGTACGGTATTGTCGGCGAAAACGGATCGGGAAAAAGCACTCTGCTCAAGATAATCGTGGGCGCCTGGGAAGCCGATAGCGGCACCATAAGCCTAAACGGCAAGCTCGGCTACTGCCCCCAGGAAGCACTGCTTTTCCCACTGCTCACCGTAGCCGAACACTTCCGGTATTTTGCGGCAGCTTACGGCATCCCCAAAGACATTATGAAAAAACGCGCCGACCACCTGCTGGATCATTTCAATTTTAAAAAATACGAAAAAGAAAAGGTCGCCAATCTGAGTGGTGGCACGCAACAAAAGCTCAACCTCACGCTGGCCCTCCTTCCCGAACCGGATCTGCTGGTACTCGATGAGCCCTACAATGGATTTGACTGGGATACCTATCTGCGATTTTGGGAATATACCGGGCAACTGCGGCAACAAGGCTGTGCGGTACTCGTGGTCACGCACCTACTCAGTGAACGGGAGCGATTCGACCGGATCTATGACCTGAAAAACGGACAACTGATGTGAAAAGCCGAAGGATCTACATAGGAATTTCCATGGTACTCCGGGCGCTGGTACGCCGGAAGATCGTATTCATACTGATGCTGGTCATACCCGCCGTATTTTTGGGCGTGGTGGAATTTACCACTTCGGAGCGGATCTTGCCGTTCCGGCTCGCCTCTCTCGATGAGGAGACCTTCATTGAGATCAGCGAAAAGCGGATCTCCTTCATTTTTTTTGCCGTGGCATCCGCCGGGTTCTTAGTCGCTTTTCTGGCCCTGAATCTCATCCAGAAAGGAAGAGGCGTCAATAAACGCCTGGTCATTTGCGGCTACCACCCGCTCGAATTACTGATCGCCATACTCGGAGCACTGGCATTCATGATCGTTGGTATCGCCCTTTATATCGGATTGCTGACCCATACCTTTTATCCCGTCGAGCATCTTCCTGCTTTTATATTCAGCCTGATGCTCATCGGTCTGGTATACGGTTGTTACGGACTGGCGGCGGGCAGTTTGATCCGTGGAGAACTGGAAGGGATTCTGCTGATCGTGCTCCTGGTTAATATCGACGTCGGCTGGCTACAGAATCCCCTCTTTTACGCGGAAGCCCAGAATCAGATTATCATCCGGTTCCTGCCGGCTTATTATCCCGCGCAGAGTGCTATTATTACCTCCTTTACGGATTATTCCCCCGCCAGTGCAAATATTTACAGCATTGGATACGGAGCCATTTTTCTGCTCATTTCCATGCTGATCTTTTTCCACGAAATGCGAGTTAAGTCATGAAAACATCAAACAATCACTTCGCCGGTAAACTGCTTTACGCCCTGTTATTTTTGCTGGTTATTCCCCTTGGGTTGTGGTTTTGGGCCGGAGCTACCGAAGATCTAATCGGATTTCCCGCCGTGCAATCCACTGCCGGCGGATGGATACTGATGGGGGCCGGAGTCGGTCTGATGCTCTGGGCCATGGCTGCCCTGAAAATTCGCGGAGAAGGACTGCCAATGAATGCCTATCCACCCAAAAAATTCGTCCGGAGTGGCCCATATCGCTTGTTTCGCCATCCTATTTATTGGGGATTTGCCTTCTTTTTGATCGGGCTATTCCTCTATACAGGGTCGGCCAGTGGATTGTGGCTGGTCACGCCCATCAGTATCCTCAGTATGATCGCTTTGGTAACCGGCTACGAAGCGCTGGACCTGCGGGTCCGATTCCCGGGGCAATCCATTCGTACGGTACTCGCCCTACTCGCAGCAGGGCCGGAGCGACCGCAGCTTCGTGACCGCCTGGCGAGTCTGTTCTGGGTGGGTTCACTTTGGCTGGTAGTCAATACGATCCTCCATTTATTACTCAGTCATTCGCCTTCGCTTTTCGATCTTTCTATTCTTGTACCTACACTCCCTCAGGCCGCCTATTACCTGAGTATTTTCCTGGTACTGCTGGTACCTTTCCTCCTGACCAGCCGGACCCAGCTTCGGGTCTGGAGCGTTTCAGCGCTGCTGGGCCTGGCGCTATACCTCTATGTTAGTCTGGTCTTTCCCAGGATCGGCACGCGTTTATTAGAACCGGGCAGTACAAGCTGGCTGGCCATGCCGCTGTTTCTGCTCCTGCTTTCCATACGGCCGCTATTCCAGCGATCCAGAACAGCGGGCTGGTTAATGGCTGTGGTCGTACTGGCATTAGTCGTAACCCGACTGACCGTCAGTCCGTGGATACTGTTGCAATTAGCGGTCCATAGCGGGATCTACCTGCTGGCCACCAATGCCGACCGAATCTGGCAATTTTTGAGAATGGAGGCCGAGCTGGTGGCCAATTCCTGGCAGGAGTGGGTATTCGGCAAGATCCGGGTGATCAACCACGGTTTCTATGTCGGTTTCGGTGCTTTTTTCGGTATCCTGCTGGCCGGCATCCTCGCCGGTGCCGCCTACGCCTGGGGCATTCTGGCTTTTACCTTTACCGTGATCGTATTTTCCGCGCTCTGGGCGCAACTGATCGAAGGATCCGAAAAACTGAAGCGACCGTTTGGTTACTACGGAGCTCTGGTGGGTATTATTTTCGGTAGTCTGCTCGTACGCCTTTTGGGATTCAACGGCTGGGTGATCATCGGAACGGTATCCGTGGTGATGCCCTGGGTCCAGGCTATCGGTCGTTTGCGCTGCCTGGTCAATGGCTGCTGCCACGGTCATCCGGTAGACAACCCGGAAGTAGGTATCCGCTATTTTCACGAGCGAAGCCGGGTATGTGGGATCTCCGGACTGAAGGGAGAGCTGCTCCACCCCACTCCGCTTTACGCCATACTCTGGCTTTTTCTGGTCGGTTTCATCCTGCTGGGGCTCTGGAACCATCATTATTCCGCACCCTTCATTTTTGGCCTTTATCTCATCCTGACCGGATTGGGTCGCTTCGTGGAAGAAGCGTATCGGGGTGAAGTACAAACGCCCATCCTGCGGGGATTGCGATTGTATCAGTGGACGGCAATATTGTCCGTGCTTATCGGGATCGGTTTCACCCTGATTACAGTTGAACCGTTCTTCCTGCGGCCGGATTTTTCCTGGAATACAGTACTCGCCGCAGCTCTGGGCGGACTTTTCACCGCTTTTGCCATGGGTGTTGATTTTCCGTATTCCAATGCACGTTTCTCGCGCCTGGTGTAATTAGTGCCTTGGGAACTAAGTCCTGCACACCCCAAGTATACGAAACTTAATGCCCAAAAAACTAGATCGACTGATCGCCGGCCTTGCCAAGCTCATAGATGGTGTTCTGAATAGCGCCTTCTACTTTTTTGCCATCGGTCGATTTCAGTTGGTATTTTATTTCCATCACCCAGGTCGGCTCGATGTCCGGGAGGGAAATGGTGAGTTGTTTACCATTTCCCGCCAGGCGCATCGATTCGATGGATAATTCCCGGACGTTGTAGCGTTTTGAACCGTAATTGTGGCTTCGCTTCAGATCCCATACCGTTATCTGAAAATTGCCGGCATTTTCGGCGGAAGCCTTATCCAGCGGATCCGAAAAGGTAAGCTCCATACCGGTTTCGGTAGCCGCCATAGCCACCGGTAGGTGAAGCGGCTGCCCCGTATATCGCACCCGGTACAGCCCTCCCACCTGGATCATTTGATTGGTGGCCCAGGCCGACATTCCGCAGCCGTAGAACTGACCGTCTTCCGGATTGAAGCGTCCCCGCATCAAACCCGTAGGGAATTGCGGAACCGGCAATTCGACGATGCCGCCCTGCCGGGTATTCCCCACCTGCTGGGGCAATACTGCAAACATTTTACCGTAACCGTAGGATAAACTAAGCAGGCTGCCGCTCAATGGGCCCCACTTTTCACTCTCCGCCCACAGGAGTTCGGCCGGAGAGCGGTCGTATTTACTGTCAATCCAGCACAGCGGCTGGATCATTGCGGCGTCCGAAGTATCAGCCGGGGCGCCGTAGCCGTACATATTGCCATAAAAGCCCCCTTCTTCCACCCAGTTGATGCGGTTCATCGGATTCCAGTAGCCTTCCTGATCGGTCACGATGAAGGAACCATCCGGGTTGAGACAAACCCCATTGGCCGCCCGGAAGCCGTGGGCAATGATATCGGAAGTCTGCCCATCCGGGCTCACCCGGATCAGGGTGCCGTGTTGCGGGATCAGCGCCGTACGGGCGTGCCGGCCACTTTTGGCGTAGTAGAAATTACCGGCCTCATCCACCTGCAATCCCATGGCGAATTCGTGAAAATGCTCTGTCACCTGATGGTCGCTGTTGAAGCTTCGGTAATAATCCGTTTCTCCATCGCCGTTCAGGTCCTCCAGTACTGCGATCTGGTCCCGGCAGCTCACGTAGATCTTACCTTGGTGGTATTTGATGCCCAATGGCTGGAACAAACCGGTGGCGATACGGTGCCATTTGATCAGGCCTTCCTTTTGGGTGATGCCTTCCAGGCGCCACACCTCGCCGTCGATCGTCGAAACCACCGCCTGATCGGGATCATCCAGAAAATCGATACCCGTAGGACGCATGCGACTCTTCCAGGGGTTTTCTAAAGGCAAAACGAATACATCTTCCACATAGGCTGCGTCGTCTTCCGCCCGGAGGATCGGGCTGCTCAGTACCTCCGGATAATGCGTTGGTCCACCCTGGGTATACTGCTGCAGGTCCTCCGGGCCGGTCGGGTTAGAAAGCGCTTCCAGGCCGGATGCATTCGGAGTCAGCAATAATTTGACTTTCGCAGGCTGCCCCGCTTTTAATTGTAACTGGTGATAGCCATCCTTTTCCACCAGTTCCCCGTCGCCAAGCAGCCGTACCGCCGTTCCGGCGGGGGCGACCCTCATCTTCAGAGGGCGGTCGGAAGTGGCAACGTTCAACGTCCGGCTGATGACCGGATTTTCGCCATTGGCTTCCAGGTCGTAAGTTTCCAGGATCTCAGCCTCACCTACGGTATATTGGATCACGACCCGATCTCCGTGGTAGTACAAACCTTTGTAATGGGCCCATTCGCGGGGCAGGGGGCCAAAAGGCCGGCCGTCGACCGCTACGAAGCGGGGATCGTCAAAATTTCCGGCTTCGGGGTCGGCCCAGCCCGGGGTGATCGGATTTTCGATCCGCACCTGGCCGACTGTCCGGGGAAAAATATTATGGCGGTCATTCAGCAGGATATCTTCGTAGTCAATGAATCCCTCGCCGGTCCAGAAACCGGTGAACCGCAACAGATCGTGATCAAATAATACAAATGCATTACCGGCCGCTATGCCTCCTTCGCCGGGATCCAGCCGAATGGCGATGCCCTTGTAGGCGAAGTTGACATCGCGAAAATCTTCGTTGGGCAGGGGACTGCGACCGCCGGAGATGCCCCGTTCCGGATCACCGGTGCTGGACAGATCATAAGTCCGCATTAAAAAGTTGCCGTAATCCATGTCCGCCCAGGGATGGTAAGGCTGGGGATCCGGCCCGAGCGTATCTCCGACCGGCAGGCTATCCAGCCAGCTCTCCGTAATCTCAAAATATTGATCCGGATTCTGCTCTTTCATGAATTCCTCCCGGATGAAGTGGATCACCTCGTACTTTTCCCGCGGAGTCAGTCGCACCTGGGGCGGCATCAGACCGAAACCTTTGGTCAGCGTCTGGTACATTGCGTAGGGATCCGATCCATTTTTCAGCTTATCGCTCCAGAATTTGGCCGCCGTGGGCATGGAACCGGGCTGCTCTTCGTTGCCGTGGCAATTGAAACATACCGTACGGTAAGTGACCATACCTTTGTGGTAAAACTCCTCGGTCCAGTTGGCCATCAGCCCCCGGTGATCCAGTTGGGCTTCGTAATCCGGCAGATCGCCGTCTTCCAGCAGGTAGGCCGCCGGCATGGCATTTTCTTCCGATGAAGTTTGGTTATTCTGACTACAGGAAATCAAAAAAAGAAGGCTAGAAATAAAAAGCAGGTAACGCATGCGGTGTTGAGTTTCCTAAATATAGAAAATCCTGTTGCAGATAAGAAGATGCGCCGCAGATTGTTTTTCCGGCCATCCGGGTATCCCTCCCAGGCGCTCCGAAAAAATCCCGGTTTTCAGCCGACGGTGATGGCCGGGCGGATGATCCACTCAAATTCTACAATATTTCTCTTATCTTAACCACTACACAGCGGGCCGAGAACGCTTAACTCTTTTGCACGCTGGAAAAGCAAGACACATGTCCCGAACGTTCGAAAAACTGGAGACCGACCGACTATGAAATCTCTTTCTCCACTGTATAAAACCATTATTGTCTGCAGCCTGACCCTGGTGTTTGCGCTGTCCTTTGTCGCATTTGCCCGCTACCGCCCGGACCACAATACTATTGTGTTGCACGGAGCTTCCCAATTTGACGATTCTCATTCCTACACCCGGGCCCTGGTGCGCTTTAGCGAGCTGGTAGCGTCCTATTACACCGGGCCGGAAAAGCTGGAATTCGTCTTGCACAAAAACAGCGAACTGGGTACGGAAAAAGAGTATTTTAGCTACATGAATATCGGAGCGGTGGTAGATTTTGCCATTACTTCTCCTTCGCACGGTTCGACCTTCTCCCGCATGATCACCATTATGGATGTTCCTTTTCTGTTTCAGGATACGGAGCATTACCTCGCTGCCATGGAATCGGATGTTTTTGCCGATCTGGAACAGCAGCTTTACGATCGGGCCGACGTCCGCATCCTCGGGTATGGTGGTGGAGAAAAGCGGCACATTTTCGGTCGCAGGCCCGTACGCAACCTGGAAGAGCTGCAGGGTTTCGATATGCGGGTGATGGGATCGCCCATCCAGTCGCGGATGTTTTCCGCCCTCGGCGCCTACCCTACCGTCATTAGCGGTGATGAAGTTTACAACGCCATCCAGACGGGAGTGATCTCCGGCGCGGAGAATTCGGCTACGGCCCTGGATTATTTCAAATGGTACGAAGTGGCCCAGGATGTTTCCTTAACTGCCGTATCTATTATCGTACGGCCGTTGCTCTTCAGCGGCAAGCGATTTCGGGCGCTACCGGCCGGGCTCCAGGATGCCATCCTCAAAGCGGGACGGGAGGCGATGCAGTTTGAACGGGAACTGGAAATTGCCATTGACGATCCACTCATGCAGCAACTGGCGGCCGATGGAAAAGTCCGTTTACACGAATTCGCAAATCGGGATACGTTACTGAAACTGGCGGCTCCCGTTAAGGCCGCCTACGCCCGGGAGGTCGGAGCATCGGCTATCCTCGATGCCATAAATGCCTTGAAGTAAGCTTACCATAAAAACAGTGCTATGGCTCATTTCATCGATCGATATTTCAAACTCCTGCAGGGACTGCTGACCATCATGCTGTGCGTCCTGGTCGTACCCGTACTGATCCAGGTATTGTCCCGTTTCCTGCCGTTTATCCCCCGCTACATCTGGACCGAAGAAATTGCCCGCTTTGCCTTCATCTGGATTATTCTGATCGGTTCCAGTATCGCCGTGCGGGATCAGTCGCACTTTCACGTAGACATCCTGCCGAAGTTTTCGCCAAAAACGGAGCATAACCTGCGCGTCATTCTGCTGATGCTCATGCTACTGTTGGCGATTGTTTTTGTGGCCGGAGGATTTCAGTTCGCACTGTTCGGTCTCACCCAGTCTTCGGAGATATCCGGTCTGCCGATGCTAACCATTTATATCGCCTGGCCACTGGCCGGACTGAGCTGGATGTTATTTTTGGTAGAACAGATCTACCAGCATTTTAATCACCAAGAGAAATCCTGAGCCGTGGGTCCCATAGAAGTTGCCGTTATTTTAATGAGTCTGTTCATCGTTCTGGTCCTGTTGCGGGTGCCGGTTTCCTTTGCACTTGGGCTGGCCACCGTGCCGATCTTTCTCATGCACGACCGCTTGACGGTCACGCTGCTGTTTACCGAGATGTTCCGGGCTTACAATTCCTTTCTACTACTGGCGGTCCCCTTTTTCCTGCTGGCCGCCAATCTGATGAATCGCGCCGGCATTACCGACCGATTGATGAATTTCGCTAAGGCCATCGTCGGTCATTTGCCGGGTGGGCTCGGCCACGTCAATATCACGGTAAGTATGCTTTTTGCCGGCATTTCCGGATCTTCGACGGCGGACTCCGCGGGCATCGGAGCCATTATGATCCCCGCCATGAAAAAGGAAGGGTACGATGCCTCCCTGGCCGTTACGGTGACCGCCTGTTCTTCCGTGATGGGGGTGATCATACCACCCAGCGTCCTGATGATCATCTGGGGCGGGGTCATGTCGGTTTCCATTGGGGGATTATTCCTGGCGGGCATCATTCCGGGTATTGCCATCGGTCTGTCCATGATGGCTACCGTCTATGTCTACGCCCGGCGTCGGAACTATCCGCGCTATCCGCTGGCCGGTTGGCGGGCTTTTTTCAATAGTGCCGGCAGCGCCCTGCTGGCGCTGTTCACGCCTATCATTATTGTAGGTGGGATCTCCGGCGGTTTCTTTACGCCGACGGAAGCTTCACTGGCCGCAGTGCTCTATTCCCTGCTGCTGGGGGGACTGATATACCGAAAACTGGACCTGAAAGCCCTGAAGGAAGTATTTTACGAATCCGCCCGTTTTTCCGCTATTGCGCTGTTCGCAGTGGGCACCGCTTCGGCCTTTGCCTTCCTCTTAGCCTTTTTTAAGGTCCCGGAAGCCATCGTGAGCCAGTTGCAGGATCTGTCACTGGGATTTATCGGCACCGGCATGGTGATCGCCGCAGCCTTTCTGCTGATCGGGATGTTCATTGACGCCATTCCGGCCATTATTATTCTGGGAACAGTACTCTGGCCGGTAGCGGAAGCGGCCGGTTATCATCCCATCCATTTTGCCATCATTGGGGTAGTTGCCCTGGCTTTCGGCCTGGTCACTCCTCCCTACGGGCTTTGTCTGCTGATCAGTTGTTCTCTGGGCAACATCCGGGTAGCCGATGCGCTCAGGGATGTCGTGATCATGTTGGTACCCATGCTTATTGTGCTGTTGCTGATCGTTTTATTACCCGACCTTATTTTATGGCTGCCGCGTTTGCTCATGCCTGAGTTTTTCTAAAAAATAATTTCAAATAAAGGCGCTTCTGGCAGGAATCGGTTCTGCGTTGCCGCTGTTCTCCCCCGCTGATCCGGCCCAAATGGGCCTTCCTGGCGGAGAAAATCTCTGGCATTCTGCTATTTTTTTACAAAAAAAATTTCCTGTTTTACGGCTACGTCCTGCTATCTTCGTCAGCTCAATTAAACTATGGGGGCCACCGTATTACTAATAATTTTTACCTTGTGGTGAACTCTCGTGGAATAATAGCCGAAAATTGTCAGTACGACTTAGATCTGTAACCGGGTAGTGATATTGCTTGCGCTCCTACTAACAATTGGCTGCGATTCCTGAGAAAGGGTTCCTATTAACAAGCAAAATCCAAGGATTCATGGAAATTTCTCCGTCCCAGATCAAGGATCAACGGGAGTTTAAGGAAGTGTTATTCGAACGTTTAAATAACTTTTTCAAGGAAAATCAACGCTCCAGAAAAGCCAACTGGGAAATGAACCTAAAGGTTAGCCTGGCCCTGGTCTGGTGGATCGGCAGTTACCTGCTGCTTTTCGTGCTGGAGCTAAATTTCTGGCAATTTTTTCTACTCTATGTTTTTATGGGATTGGGTCAGATCTTTATGTTCCTCAATATCGCCCACGACGCCAATCACAACGCTATTTCCAACAACCGGATGGTTAACAAGATACTGAGCTATGTACTGGATGCCTGTGGGATCAGCTCTTATATGTGGCGGGTAATGCACAACAAAGGGCACCATTCGGTGATGAATATCCACGGCGAGGACGAGGGCATATTTGCGCACGGTATTTTCCGTTTCACGCCGCACGCTCCCTGGCGAAAAATGCACCGTTACCAGCATATCTACGTCTTTTTCATGTACTGGATCACTACTATGGATTTCCTTTTTGTCAAAGACCTGGAATATCTGCTGTTAAAAAACAACAAACACGTGCAGGACACCAAGATCCCTACCAGCGAATACATAGTGATCATCGGCAGTAAGATCTTTTATCTGTTCTACATGATCGCCCTGCCGGTAATGTTGCTCGGATTTTCCGTGTGGCAGGTACTCCTGGTATTCGTGGTCACGCATTTTATTATGGGCATGATCGCGGCCTGGATCATCCAGATCGCCCATTTGCTCGACATCAATGAATTCCCCGAAAGCCGTAACGAACTCGACTTTGTTGATCATATTTTTGCTACCACCACGGATTATGCCACCCGTAGCCGGGTAGCCAACGTGATCTGCGGAGGGCTCAATCATCACGTGGTCCACCATCTCTTTCCACATGTAGCTCATACGCATTACCCACCTCTAACCAAAATTGTAAAAGCAACTGCAGAAGAATATGGGGTCGACTACCGGGAAAACCCGTCTATGTATCAGGCCATCGTGCATCATCTGAAACTGTTGAAAAAGTTAGGAAAACCGGCTTAAGACTTTTGCCGCATCCCGTTAGCCCGTCATATCGGAAGTCATCCAGGATCATGAAGATCCGTCAGCACGGGGAATGACGAGTTCCCCGTCCAGCCCTCATGGCCATTGCGCCTGGGCAACTGGAAGATCCGAGGCCGGGCCAGAACCAATGAATGCTAAAATGTCTAGAACCAATTAATTAACGAGACCAGTTTTAAAAAAGTCCAATGAAGTCTGTTATCAAAAGATTCAATGAGTGGGTTGATAAAAACCCGGAACAACGTTTATTCGCATTTCTTGACGTTAATGGGAATATCAAGGAGGACTATACCTACCAGGAATTTGAGGATAGATCCAAAATCATAGCTGCACACCTGATGTCTGAATTTAAATTCAAGCAAAACGACCGGGTGTTACTGGCCTACCCTCCGGGTATCGAGATGATCTGTGCTTTTTTCGCCTGTGTGCGTAGCGGGCTAATTCCCGTGCCGACCTATCCTCCGAGTAGCCTGGGGTACCAGTCCTCCATGTCCAAAATGGATTTTATCGCGGCGGATTGCGGGGCAGTGGGCGTGCTTACCAGTCAGGATTATTACTGGTCACTCAAACTGAACCTTAACCGAAATAACGTCAGGGAAAAGAACCGCCTGTCCCAGATCACCTGGGTAAATACCAGTGAGATCTCGAGCATTTCCGTACCGGATATTCCCGAGCGGCAGGCCGATATTCTGTTCCTGCAGTATACGTCCGGATCCACCAGCAGCCCCAAAGGCGTGATGGTATCCCACGAAAATATTATCTACAACGGCGATATCGTGATCGATCACTATCCCATTACCGGCGTGTCCTGGCTACCCCAGTACCACGATATGGGCCTGATCGGCTACTACCTGTTCCTAGCGATCAAGGGAGGTACCAATTACGGCTTCTCCCCTATCGACTTTATCCGCAAACCGTCACTGTGGCTCGAGACCATCAGTAAATACCGGGGAACGGCGTCTTCCGCGCCTAATTTCGCTTACGAATACTGCCTCCAACCTGGCAAACTTACGGAAGAGACCCTCAACGATCTGGACCTGAGCTGTCTGCGTTCGTTGATGACCGCAGCCGAGCCGGTAGATGTCTCCACCTACCAGCGGTTCCTCGAGTTCTTCAAGCCGTATGGACTTGATCCGCAATATTATTTTACGGCCTACGGTCTGGCGGAAAACACGCTGGCCCTGTCCAATCACGGTCGCAAATTCATTGCCGTCAACCGGCAGGAATTGCAGGAAAACCGTTTGCTACTGGCCAGCCCGGGACAGAACGGTCATACGACCTCGTCCATCATGAGCTGCGGCAAACCGCTCGGAGACCACCAGGTCAGGATCGTAGATCCGGAAAGTTGTACGGACCTGGGAGCAGACGCCATCGGTGAAATCTGGGTGTCCGGCCCTTCCAAATGTCTGGGTTACTGGAATAAACCGACCCTGACCAAGGAAACCTTTGAAGCGGAAATCCCCGGAGACGCATCGGGCCAGCAATTCCTGCGCACCGGCGACCTGGGCCTGCTCCACGAAGGAGAAGTCTACGTTTGTGGCCGACTCAAGGATATGATCATTATCCGCGGACTGAACTACTACCCACAGGATGTGGAGAAGATCGTGGAAAAGACCAGCAAGGAGATCCGGGAAGGTTATGTGGCGGCCTTCGGCCTGAAGGAGAACGGGGAAGAGCATTTGATCGTGGTAGTCGGAATCAAGAGCAAAAGCAAAATACCCGATCCGTTTAAGATCTCGGAAGAGATCCGGAAGAAGCTGAATATTTTACCGCACACGATCACCTTTGTGCCCAATAAGATCATTCCCCGCACTTCTTCCGGCAAGATCATGCGCCGGAAAGCGAAGCAGCTCTGGATGGAAGATGGGCTGCAGGTGATTAAGAATTGTGTATTGATCCACGAATCCGAAGCAAGGTCCAACGGGAAGGCCGCTTCTCCCTTCGATGAGATCAAACACAAGTACGGTTTCACCGGCGAAGAAACCTTCTCCCTGGTTTCCGCCCTCGACTCACTGGATCTGGTGCTCCTGCTGAATGACCTCAAGGAACTGCTCAAAAAGAGTGGTGCACCAAAAATGGCCAAGGAGATCGATACCCGGCTGTTGCAGGAGATCAGCGTTTCCGAGTTTTTTGATCTGATCGAGCAATTCGATACGTCTTCGCTGGTGGCGATCCACCGCCTGAAAAATATCATTTCCAAGCTCCAGAGCGAGCATAAGGATGCGGAGCAGCGACAGATGCTACGGGATGTCAAGCTCAATTTCAAACCCGAATCGGTACCGCCGGCCTCCAATTACAAGCCAACGGGTAAGATCCTTCTGACGGGAGGTACGGGCTTTTTGGGGCCATTCATCCTAAAGAGTCTGCTCGAACAAACCGACGATGATATATATGTGCTGGTCAGAAGTGAAAATGATCAGAAGGGCCGGGAGCGATTGATCGAAGGTATGAAACTGGCCGGGATCTATGAGCTATGCCAGGGCGAATTTGAAGATCGGGTAATTGCCGTGCGGGGAGATATGAATAAAGCGCGGCTGGGAATGGACGAGAAAAGATGGAAATACCTCACCGAAAATATCCACGCCATTTACAACAACGGCGCTTTGGTGAACTACCTCTTCAATTACGAAAAAATGAAGGGGACCAATGTAAGCGGGACCAATGAGGTGATCAAATTTGCGTTTGCCGGCATTCCGAAAATTCTGAACCACGTCTCTACGACCTTTATTTTCGGCTGGGCCGTCAAGGACGTACTGTACGAGACTGATACCAACGATTCGCTCGACCTGCTGGACTTCGGCTACAGCCAAACCAAGTGGGTGTCCGAGGAGATCGTAAAGGATGCGATGAAATACGGCCTCCAGGCCAGGATATTCCGCCCCGCACTGATCACACCTTCCGTACACGGCGGTGGTAACAACTTTGATATCTCGATCCGCCTGCTGGCCTTTATGATCAACCACGGTATCGGCGTCGATACCAACAACCAGGTCAGTTTCACTCCGGTAGATGTTGTGGGCAATAATATCGTCGCTATTTCTGCACTGCCGGATACGATCAATAAGACGTTCCACATTGTCCGTGATAACTACAACAATATGATGGACATCACGGATATCATTTCAAAGCTGACGGATCAGGAATTCAATAATTTGAAACTTCCGCAATTCGTCCCGCAGATCGTAGATCGCTGTACCAAAGATGACCTGTTGTTCCCATTGCTTGACTTCCTGATCCGCTCTGTGGAAAACATCTCGGCGATGGAACTGAAACTATACAGCAATCAGGAATATCAGGAAGCCCGGAATAGATCAAAGCACGGGGCACCGGATCCGTCACTGGAAGAAACGGTGCGCGGGATGCTTCTGTTCATGCAGCGCAAGGAAGTTATTAACGTGAAGATGAAAGTATAAGGACGGTCGGTCGTCCCTGGCCGGCAGCAGATTTACCGGTCAGGGACGAAAGGCGGTTTTATAGGGCAGGTCGCTGGTTTGGCATTCAAAACAGGCGATCAGCGCATCCGGCAGCTCCATATCGTCGATAGCGGACAATTTTTCCGTATTGAAACTTCGGCTATCGATGAGCTGCTTGAATTGTTTGGCGTAGTCAATCAGATGATTTCTACGGGCGATTATTTTTTGCTTAATGGCTTCTCCGTCCAGTTGGTACAGTTCAATCGGCCATTTTCTGAGTGCAGCTTCAATTTTTTCGTCGGTCAAAATCTGCTGCAAGTGAGTCGCTTCTCCTACAAATACCGTTTCATCCGTATTCAGTAAGAAATACGTATCCATCTTTTTCACCAGGCCTTCCAGGTAGTCAATGTTTTCCTCGAAAGGACGCAAATTGGGAGTAACGCTTTTATAAGTGATAATACTGGGGATGATCCCGCTAACCTTGTAAAAGGCATTATCCCGGTCACCGGCAATGGGAATGGCCGTTAGTACGGAGCTGTCTTTTTTCAGGGCCCAGCCCCATTGTTTGTTGTGGCGGTCCCAGTCTCCGATCAGAAAGTCCAGCAGGCGGGCCCGCACCAGCGCCGGTTTATCGATCTGAAGGCGTTCCCGCAATTCCATTTTAAGTTCTACCAGGTCGTCAATCTCCACGATCTGATCTACTTCCGGTATGCGGGTCCAGTTTCGCTCGCCCTCCGTTTCGTATTCCAGGAGGAAAAGCCGGTTGCCGTAAGCGGTATTCAAAGTATCCAGGCGGTCTTGCTGCGGTACAAAAACGACCCGCGGATGCGTGTGCAATACCCCGGCATCTTCGGCCAGCGCCGCTGCTACAATGGCACCGTACGGATGCTGGGCGGAAATACCGTCGATAACGATGTTTTCCAGTCCGAGCTGACGCAGAAATTCCGGCACATATTTACTGGGATCTTTATTAACACTCCTAAGGGTATAAAGCGTACCCTCCGGATCTTCTACTTTTAAAGAACGGGTCTGTGTCCCTCCTCCTACATCCACCACATCCAGATCAATAGCGGGATCGTCCAGCCACAGCACGGGCACTTTGATCGGCTGGCTCCAGGCCTGCCGGTAATGATCACCCTGCATCACATTTTTGAACGGATTGCCCTGGTAGAGGTGCGAAGCCGCTACCAACACCGAATCATGGCTTTTGAAATCAATGGCGGAAAGGTCTTCGGCCTCCGGAATAACGCACTGGGAAACCGTTGCTTTTGTACCCGAAACGGACAGGTAGCAAAAAGCAATAAAGAATAGGATTGCAAAAAATACGGCTAGTACTATCTTTTTAAGCATTGGAGGATATAAATGGTCTTATTTTAAAAACTGGATTTGGGGGGGTGCTGTTCGGTGAGGATGATGGGATTATCGATATCGAAAAGTTTCAGGAAAAGCCTTTTGTTTCCTGTATTCCATAAGTGTTGAGCGGTATGGCTTCATTGGGAATGGTCTTCTTCTCTCCTTTCAACTCTGCCAAGACGCGACTTGATTTTGCGAATTATGGCAATATCCACACCGTATCCAGATCTATTCTCTGCGGCTGTTACCCAGCATCGTTCATATTATCTACAGGATATGCATAAAATAGCCTGATTTTTGTGCATATCTTGAGAACATGCACGATTTTTTTAATTTTTTGTGCACGTTGGTATTCTTATTTTAACTTGAGGTACAGCCTTATGTTTATTAGTCCTTTCTTTACCAGAAATAATTACTAGCAATAAATCACACTCCAAATCACATATGAAAAACATTACTATACCGTACTGGAAAAAATTTGAAGATCTCGAGAGAAAATTCTCCCACTGGAATTTCCAAAGGATGATTTGGAACAAAGAAGGAAGGAAATTGCTGAAGGTATAGAAGACGCTGGTTAGATCGCGGATACTAAAGAAAGAATGATTGCCCAAAATCCAATTGTCGAAATAGATAATATCGACGATTACTAACTTTCCTAGTTTACCCGCACTATAATGGTCGACGGTCAAATAGCAACCCACTCATTTGCCATTAATGATAATGATTCCTGGGAATTGATCTGAGAGAAATTTTTAAGGCCTCTGCCAGGAAAATAAAATATGAACTGGCAAGAATCTATTAAAGCACCGGATCGCACCGGTACCCTGGTTCTCGAAAACGCTATGAAAGAAATCCAATGGTATCCAGATTTTATCGATCTCTTTATCGAAGGACGTCCGGCTATAACCACTCAAGGAACTATAAGAACGCTAAAGCTGTTTGGGATTTCAAACATCCTTAATGTATCTTTCACTATTTCCGGTAATCTTAAAGAAGACTTAACCCCAATCCATGCCCATTAAAAGATCCGAAATAAGGGTTGATCCCTTGAAATTAATACATTATTTTGGATGTAATACATTTTATAGCGAAAAACAATCAGGGATACTCGTCGATATACACCTAGTAAATTGATCTGCTCGCTCAGCGCTTTCTTGATCATCTCACGTCGATCTTGCATGATTTGATGATTATTGTTGAGCACAAACTGCCGACTATAGTCTTTTACACTTGTTATTTTGCTTGCCATAGTAAATCTTGCCATTCTTGGCTATCTTTATTTGGCAACTCGGACATCAGATCTTCTTTTTAAAGTTTCGTCGCTTCAAAAATAATTACCTCTTACGTTTGCCAGATTTTTTTGCCCTTATCCTCACATATTTATTACCACCGATTTTTCTTCAGCCATAAAATTCTGATTAAACGTTTTAATTGCTATAGCGTAAACTTTGAGAAACACGGAAGCCATAAGCATCGCGTCGAAGATCTGGAACATCTCCAGAGCGAGTTAGCACTCCACAGAAATAATTATCGTCGCCCCAAGAACCTCCACGCAGGATGCGATATAATCCACTTTCCAAATTAACAAAAGCGTTTATTTCTCCAGTAGGGTAAGCCTCACTCCACCCCCAACACCATTCTAGGACATTGCCACTCATGTCAAATATTCCCAATGAATTAGGTAGCTTTTCACCAACTGGATGGGTTCGATAAACTCCAAAAACATTATCACTATTACCGTTATACCATCCCACCAATCCCAACGAATCGCTTCCACTGTATTTAAAGGAATCTTGCATAATACCACCTCTAGAGGCATATTCCCATTCAATTTCTGTTGGAAGTCGGAATCCATTGGCAGACCAATTAGGTAAAAGATTCCAATCAATCTCCTCCTTATTAAGATCGTTAGGGTCCTGAGGGATACTGTCTAATCCGTAAATCGTTTTTAAACTCCTTTGCTTACTTAACCAATTCGCATACGCTACAGCATCATACCAGCTAACATTTACTACCGGATTATTACCTGATTTTCCCCAAGTAGGCTTTTCCATTTGATATCCTGTAGCTTCAACAAATAAAGAAAATTGCCAAGCCGTAGTTTCTGTACGCGCGATCAAGAAATCGTTTACTGTAACCAATGAATATTTTGAGGTATCACAATCTCCGTCCAATAATCCTAAACAGAAAATACCACCTTTTACTTTAACCATTTGTGGGTAATAACGCCTTTCCAATTCTGCAAATCGCTCTGGTTTAAAACGATTAATCTGATTCCTGAACCAATTCAACGTATCTATTCCACTTAAAGAAGATAGACTATGGCTTTCAGAAAGATTTAGAGTTGAATCAAGAATATTCCAAGCTCGATCAAATTTTCCAGATTCTGCAAACACATATGCCATTTCTAGCAATTGGTCCGTTATGTCTGCCGACTTTTCTCGCACATGCATTTTAGTTGCATCATATAATTTTTCAAGTGCTGTTTCATAATCCAAACGAAAGATCTCTGCAACAGCATCTTCTATTAAATTATCAACTATTAAGGAGGAAGTTCTTTTTACATCAATAAGTGCTAATTGTGCGCGGAGCGCTTGTCTATCTGCCCGTCGTTTTTCCTGACTAGCTCGTTTGGAGGCCTGCCGGGCACTATCTCTTTGTAAAGTTGCAGTAATAGAGAGGCCATCTGCTCTTTCTTTTTCCTTTTCTGCTTCTTCTCTTCTTTGATCACTTTCTGTTTGGGAAATTAGGGCTTTTTCTTCTGCTACTTCCGCATTTTTCTTCTGACGCAATGCCCAAAGCAAAGCTGCTAGTGCTAATAAAGCTAGTGTTCCTGCGAATGTTGCAAACAACCACGCACTTCTTCTCTTCCTTTCTTCTTCCTCTAATCTTTGCATTTGCGCTTTCAGTGCCTTAGCTTCAGCTACTCTCTTTTCTTCATCTCGTCTCTTTTGTTTAGACTCTAATACTGGATTCACAAGTGTATCGTGGCTTAATTCATAAGTATAGCCACCTCGTGGTGCTGGCTCCATACGCAACAAATGACTGTCCACAAGTTTTTGAAGAAGGCCAGGTGGTACTCTAAAAAGGGCTGTTATTTGTCCTTCATGTAATGTTAGTCTTTGTTGCTCTTCTTCTAATACTAATCCTTCTTCAATCAGCCTACGAGCAGCTAGCTGCTCAAATTTGCTACCTACTGAAGCTATTTTATCGTGATAATAATGGGCAATTATTTGCTTAAGATTTCCTATATCCTGAATATCCAATTCATTTAAAAATTCCCGACTTACCTTTTCTTCAAATGCCTGACACAAGATTTGTAATTGAATTCCCTCAACTCTTCCGACATCATCTTTGAGAAAATTCAATATTTGATTCATTGCTAGTTCTGTATATGAAAAAGGAGGGCTAATAAAATCCCCTAATTCGGCTGCAGGTAATAAGATGGCCTCTCTAGCAGACTCTGGACTAAGTGCCCGTAATTCGTAGTTATTTCTTAGTATAGCAGGCAAATAACTAGAAAGGCGATCTAGTAAGTGCATGCGGTCGGACCGAATTGCAATGACAGCTTTGATCCTAAGTGGTTTAAGTATACGTAACTCTTCTTCCTCCGTTAATAATTTGTTATCCTGCAGCGCCATCACTTCTAGCATTTGTTCGTAACGCTGCGGCAGGCGAGCTCGTAGCAATTCGGCCATTTGTTTCTGAAAATCCTGCACCTGTGGTTCTGGATAACTAAATAGCTCCTCGAACTGGTCAAAGAATAGGACTAATTGTTCCGCTGTGACATTTAGCATCCTAGACTTAGCGTGATACCATAATGACCCTTCAATAGGAATAATCTTGTCCAGTATAGTATTATTCGAACGATTTTCACGCAAAAATCGTGAGACTACCTCATTAGGTGAAACAACACTCCTTTCAGTCCAGGCTCCAAATCGGATGATTAGTGGTTGGTAAATACTCGATGCAGAGAGCATAGGCATTAATCCTGCATTAATTAAAGAACTTTTCCCCAATCCAGATTTACCATAGATTACAACTAATTGCTCTAATTCAATAAATCGGGTAAGTAGTATAATGTCTTCTCTTCGGCCAAAAAAGATATTCTGTTGATCAGTTGTAAACGGCCGTGCTCCAGGGTAGCGGTTTTTCATGAGCCCAAGCAGTTTTCGGTTTGAGAAATAAGGCTAATCAGGGCAAATAGAACTTGGTTTAATTCGATACGATCCTGCTCGGAGGCCATTCTACCAATTATTTTTTGATTCAGATGTCGAAAATTGCGTTCTTGTAGAATTAGTTCATCACGCAAGTGATTACATTTAGGTCCATGTGACTCTAAGATTTCCTTCAAGCTTACAATAGCTGGCAATATTTTATTTTCTGCGATTAAGGATCTTACCTTACGTATCTTGTCACGAAAATTCGTATTAGAAAATTCCACTTCCGGTAGAATTCGTAATAAACCTTTTGCATTGCAATGCATATGTAGTTCATTGATAAATCCAATTGGATTGTTAGGAACGAATTCGATATTAAATTCTTGTTCAAAAAGCCTTTTAAGCTGCTGTTTCATCTTTATTGTTGGATGGCTAGCGTAGCGTTCGAGACGGACCAGTTCCGGAGCGTGTAATGAAAGGACGCGCAACAACAATTGTAAATACCATTTTTCGTATTGGAGTCCTAGGAAAATATAGCTATGGGCCTGTTTAAGTTGTTGCCTCAATTCCGGTTGCATACTTTTCCCTGCAAAAATAGAATTCAGATAATCGAATAGATCATTGTGAGTAAGTACTAAGCTATCGTACTCCTCAATATATCCTAGCATGTTGTAAATTAATGGACGTTTAGCACTGGGTTGTATAAACTCCTGAGGTTTTTGATTTTTATTATAGAAGTCATGTTGGTAAGGCAATCGTAACTGGTCAAAGGTCCGTGCTAACAATCCATCAGGAGTCAAAGTAAAGATGATATGAAATGGAATCCGGGCTATTTTAGCAAGTACTTCATCTGCCAAAATTAGTGGTTCCTGAAAAAAACGTCTGATTCGCCTAATCACTTTTCGCTTAAAATGATCTTCTCTGAAAAGAAAAAAACCATCGTCTTCGTAAAATGTCCGAATGTAAGGATGTTCCGGGTGATTTACTTCTAATTCTTCGTAAAGCTGACTTTCTAACATTCTTCCATCAGTAGTACGGAAAACTCCTGGCCCGAGAAATAGAATACATTTTTCTTCTTGCAGTGCGTCAAGAATATCTTCCCAATCGAAGGTGCTTACTGAGGTCGTTACTTCCATAAATAATAGGTAACTTGGCTTTACAATTAGCAATAATTTTTAACCTGCAATTTTAATCCTTAGCTTCATTGTGAATGTAATTATGGAATATCCATCAAACTAGCATAATAGAAGTTCGCCATAAGAGCAATCATTATGCTTTCAATAAACATTGAATTTTGGACCACAGGAACTTTATGCATAAAGATGAAATATAATAGAAAAATTTTAATCTTTGAAAAAGAGATTTCTTTACAACCGTGCAGACACATCTAAATTTTGAGAACTTATTTTCTATAATAATCTAACGACATGACACAAATGATAAAATCGTGTTTTTTATAATTGAGTAACATCACAAATCGTACTGGCGAGCACTGGCAATTTCACCAATCTACTTCCCAATACAAAACCTGCTAAAAATATTCCCCAACAAATCATCCGTACTCACCTCCCCGGTAATTTCCCCGAGATAAGACAATGCCCGCCGGATATCCATAGCGATAAAATCCGAGGTGATCTGTTGATTCATTCCGTTGAGGACGTCGGTGAGGCTAGTGTAGGCCTTCTCTAAGGCCTCAAAGTGGCGGGCGTTGCTGATGATGGTTTCGTCAGAGCCCACTTTTTCGGAAAGTACGGCCTGGTAGAGGACTTCTTTGAGGTGAGGGATATTCATACTCTCTTTGGCGACGATAGGCACCCACTGAAGGTCGGCAAAGCGTGCTTCGCTGGCGGGAAAATAATGTTCGCGTTTGGTGTAGGGATTCAGATCCATTTTATTGGCAACAACAACGGGATAGACATTGCTGTGGATCAGCCGGTCCAGATCGGTGCGGACTTCTTCGGGTGAGGTGCGGATGACGTCGAAAACGTAGATGAGCAGGCTGCTCTGACGTACTTTTTCCAGGGTTTTTTCCACCCCGATCGCTTCGATCTGATCCTGGGCATCGCGGATGCCGGCTGTATCGACGATACGGAACAGGACGCCGTCGATATTGAGCACTTCTTCAATGGTGTCACGGGTAGTGCCGGCGATCTCGCTGACGATGGCCCGTTCTTCGTTGAGCAGAGCGTTGAGCAGGGTGCTTTTCCCAGCATTGGGTCTACCGGCAATGACCGTGGTGACGCCCTGTTTGATGGCGTTCCCCAGTCGGAAGGAATCGAGGAGTTGGCGGATTAGGCGCTGGATCTTTTCAACTAGTACCCGCAATTCACCGCGGTTGGCGAATTCGACATCTTCCTCCGCGAAATCCAGTTCCAGTTCGATGAGGCTGGCGAAATCGATGAGTTGCTGCCGGAGTTCGGCAATTTCCTGCGAAATACCGCCCCGCATTTGCTGCAGCGCCAGATCGTGGGAGCGCTCCGAATCCGAAGCAATGAGATCGGCAACGGCTTCGGCCTGACTGAGATCCATCCGTCCGTTCAGAAAAGCCCGCAGGGTAAATTCACCGGCCTGCGCCAGGCGGGCGCCTTTTTTAATGAATAAACGAATCAGTTCCTGAATGATGTAGTTAGAACCGTGGCAGGAAACCTCTACTACATTTTCTCCGGTATAGGAAGTCGGAGCGACGAAGAGAGTAACGAGTACCTCATCAATGATCCTTTCTCCTTCACCCCGAATAGTCCCGAAATGCACGGTATGGCTCTTCTGTTGCAGCAAATCCTTTCCAGGGAAAACACCATTCACAATTTCGATCGCCTTCGGGCCCGACAGGCGGATCACCCCAATTGCCCCCACACCCGGCGGTGTAGCCAGGGCAACTATTGTGTCGCGTAGATCCAGAGCAGAATAAGCCATTACCTAATAATCATTGATCCAAAATCAAATAATCGCATCATCAACAAATCATATCATCAACTCCCCCACTCCGTGTGAAAAATACCTTCCCGGTCGAGCCGCTCGTAGGTATGGGAGCCGAAGAAATCCCGCTGGGCCTGCACTAAATTCAACGGCAGGCGCTCACTGCGATAAGCATCAAAATAATTAAGCGTAGAAGATAAGGTCAGCGTCGGAATACCCGCATCGATAGCTTTTTTCAATACACTGCGGGTAGCCTCTTCGGTGGCGGCCAGTTCGTCCTTGAATTCATTGGACAACAGCATATTGGTCAGATCCGGCTGAGCCCGGTATACCTTGCGGATATCTTCCAGCAAAGCCGCCCGGATGATACAGCCACCCCGCCAGATACGGGCAATGGCTTCCATATCGCAACCATAATCGTGCTCTTTGGAGGCATCATCCAGCAGACTCAAACCCTGGGCGTAAGTGATGATAAAGGCAAAGTAAAGTGCCTGCTCCACCTCACTGACGATGGTCCCTTTTTCTACACTTTTGATCTTCCGATCGGAAGGATAGTGGGCAGCAGCCCGGGAACGTTCGTCCTTCAGAGCCGATAGGCCACGCATGGTCACCGCCGCATCGATGGTTGGAATGGGAATACCCAGGTCCATCGCATTTTGGGAAGTCCATTTGCCGGTGCCTTTTTGCTTGGCCTTATCCAGAATGCCATCCACCAGATCACCGTCAGTCAGATCATCTTTTTGCGCAAAGATGGCTGCGGTGATCTCGATCAGGAAGGACTGCAGGCGTCCTTCGTTCCAGCGGGCAAAAGTGCGGTGCAACTCTTCGTTGGTCAGTCCACCTAATTTTTTCAACAGGTCGTACGCCTCGGCTATAAGTTGCATCAAACCGTATTCTATGCCATTGTGCACCATTTTCACATAGTGGCCGGCGGCACCGCGGCCCATATGGGCCACACAGGGTTCTCCATTGACTTTGGCGGCAACGGCTTCCAGCACCGGCCGGATGTGTTCGTAAGCTTTAGGATTTCCACCCGGCATAATACTCGGTCCGCGGCGGGCGCCTTCTGCACCGCCCGATACCCCGGCTCCGACGAAGTAGAAGCCTTTTTCCTGGAGTTCTTTATTGCGGCGTTCGGTATCGGGGAAGTGAGAATTCCCACCATCGATGATCATATCACCCTGATCCAGGTGCGGCAGCAGGCTGTTGATCACCGAATCTACCACTTTACCGGCCGGCACCAGGAGCATGATCCGTCGCGGGGTTTTCAGACCGGCTACAAATTCTTCCGTGGAGGTCGTCCCCTTTACCGTACGTCCGGCCCCTTCCTCATCGAGTGCTTTCGCTTTTTCAGCGTCCAGGTCCAGGCCCAGGGCCGAAAAACCGTGGTCGGCGACATTCAATAAAAAATTGCGGCCCATTACCCCGAGGCCCACCATTCCAAAGTCGAATTTGTTCGTATCCATGATGTGTGTTTTAATATCAATCTCAACACCGATTTCAGTGGCAGGAAGGTATTGTGATTGTTATTGCCATTGAAATTGCTATTGATGTAATCTTATCGGTCAATGTAACAACTGACTACTGATAACAGGTCACTGCCCGCTTACGTTGAGTCGATCCAGATCTTTATCTCTGGGCAGGGTGATTACGACCGGATCGTGACCCGCTTCGGTCACGGTGATCACTACTACTTCGGCCTTTTCCTCGATTTTCGCATCTACAGCCCCTACCAGACCGTCTTTCGGTACCAAAACCCAGGCAAATGTAGCAGATTGCTCAATACTTGTGGAATAAACGAGCGTCGGATTGGGCACTTTTTCGCCATAGTTGGCACTATACCATCCCTGGATATGGGGTTTTTCCTGCCCTTTGATAATTTTCGGGGCCCAGTTCTCCTTACCGGCGGGAACGATCCGCAGATTAGCTCCATCGGCATTGGTAGATACGGCCTGCAGATCTTCCAGTACAACTTCGCAGCTGGGTGCATAGTGCCACAAGACCTGCAGATCGCGGGGACGATCGGTGGCAAACTTATCCAATACGATCCAGTATTGATCCCGCAGGTACAGCACCGAGCGGCTATGCACCGCCGTGCCTTCCACATTTTCGTAACCTTGCTCGAAACTTCCCGCGGCGTAATCGAGATCCGCCCGGTGAATGTAATCTGTACCAGATTCAAGTGCAGCATCGGCCCGCAGCGCACCCGCATTTTGTCCGTTCCCGTCTACCAGTATGGTATTGTGAGAAAATGAACTGCGGAAATATCCCCGCCACATCGTTGGGTCAAAACTGAAATAATCCCGGTGGGTATACCGTCCGCCATCCACCAGCAGGTCTTTGCCGAAGGCGGTGACCGACAGGTGCAGTTTATCGCGGTGTTGATGGCCGGTGCCGTAGGGGCCCGTATCGAAGAGCGACCAGTGTGCCTTTGCATCCCAGCCGTTGCGCATAATGTGAATTCCCGCCCAGGGGAAAGTAAGTGTTGGCCCGACCTCCGGTCGGACGCCCTTTTCCCCATTTGTAGCGATGTAAACCCAGTCAGTCCGTGCAAATTTTTCCGCCGCGGTAAGCACGCGGGGGCGCAGGTCCTCCAGATCCGAATCATTGTTGAGCGGCTGGTTGCCGTCCGGACGCATTCCGTAGGCCAGATAGTTGTACATCTCTTCCAGTCGCTTGATATACTGATCGGACACCTCCCGCCCGGCCTTACCCAGATTGACAGCAATAGTCTCAAAGCGCCGCAGCGCCACCCACTGGGTTTTGGTAGACACTTCCGTTTGGATGCCGTCCGGATATACCTGCCGGTTGATCTCTTCGGACATTACTCCCAGCGCGTAATCCACCCAATCTTCGGATGAACGAAATTCCGGAAAACCGAGTCCAACCAGCGCCAGACCGTTCATTTCCATGGTCGTCCAGTTATGGCCGCTTTTGTGGTACTGGCGCAGGTAAGCCGCCTGCTCCGCCATACTGGACAGCATCAGTAGTCGGGTCGCCGGGCTAAACGCATCTACTCCCTGAAAGGCGTAAAACAACTGCGGCCAGGCCGAACCCAGGCGACGGCCGGTATCCAGCGTTCGCCATTCCATTTCTCCGATATCCCGGTAATCTATATTGGAAGGAGTCTGCAATACCAGATAGATGGAATCGCCCTCGGCCGGAAGAGGATGGTGCACCACCCAATCCTTGACGATGCGGTCGAATAGTGCCACACTTTCCGCATCTTCAATACTCGCAAAATAAATATATAAGGCCGGTAGGTAAGATTGGGTATTCAAGGAATAGGCGAATTCGGCATCCTGCTCGGGTCCGGTATGATCCCATTGCCAGCCACCGTCTTCGTTCCGGGGAATCCGGTCCTTCACTTCGTGGATGCTTACCGAATCGGCCAGCATCGTCAGGGCTATTGGAAATGCTTCCGCCTGCGACATGGGATCTAAAGCTCCCGCTACCCAATCGCGGTCTAATTGCCGGAAATAGGCGACCAGCGATTCGGCGGCGGCAAGGGTGTCTCCTTCACTGAGTTGTTGTTGTACGGCTGCCAGCTCATCCCGGTCGGTATCCAAAGCGGCAAACAGTGATCGGATCCTTTCGGGATAAACCTCCCAGACTTCGGCCACCGTATCTACACCCGTCCAATCCGACGGATCAGTCGTTCCAACGCACCCCAATAGAATGAATAGTAAAAAACAATAGCAATATCTCAATAACATAGGTCTAGAGTCTACTTGAAAAATAAAATCTCAGTGATAAGACGTATAGTTATTGATTGGAGAGTACAACATCCGGAGGATGATTTCTGTAGAGCTTTACAGGTCCGATCCGCTATCGCGGCACTTTACGCTCATGTCATTACGATTCCCAGTCTTTTTCCAGTTCGGCCACCTTGCCCATGCGGCGCAGTTGCCGTTCTTTACCTTCATAATCGGCGCCAACAAATGCATCGATAATCGCCTTGGCCAGTTCGATCCCGATCACCCGGCCGCCCAGACAGATCATGTTGAGGTTGTCGTGTTCTACACCCTGGTGGGCGGAGTAGGTTTCAGTGATCAGTGCAGCCCGTACGTTCCGAACCTTATTCGCGGCGATGGAAGCGCCTACCCCACTCCCGCAAATTGCCAGTCCGCGCTCCACTTCTTCCCGGCCCACGGCCCGGCTGAGCGGGATCACAAAGTCCGGAAAATCATCATTGGCATCGTAGCTTTCGGCTCCGAAATCGATGACCTCGTGACCAGCCTCCCTTAAATAATCCGCCATTTGATTTTTTAATTCAAAGCCTCCGTGGTCCGCTGCAATGCCAATTTTCATAATTTCTAATTTAAATTTTTATCGGGATACAAGAACAATCGGCACTTACATAACATTCTTATCTTGTGCCGTCGAGCTAAAATACTGAAGTTGAACAATACCCACAAGCTATATGGATCCACATGTATTCGTTATTTTCGGTGCCTCCGGAGACCTTACCCGCCGGAAGCTGATCCCCGCCATTTTCCAATTGTATAAAAACAATTCGCTACCCAAGGACTTTGCTTTACTGGGAGTGAGTCGTACGGAATTCACGGATGAAGCATTCCGGGAGGCCGTCACAACGGACAACAAACACCTTAAGAAAAAAGAAGGGGAAGAGGAGCAACTGAAAGAATTTGCCAAGAGCCTGTTCTACCAGCCGATCGATACCAACGATCCCGAAGATTACGCCAAAGTGAAGGATCGGCTGCACGAAATGGATGATAAATACAATACCCGGGGCAATTATATCTTCTACCTGTCTACGCCTCCGAGTCTGTACGAAACGATACCGGAATACCTGCACCGCCACGATTTGAACGCCAAGAACGGCGGCTGGAAGCGGCTGGTGATCGAAAAACCATTTGGTTACGATGGCAAATCCGCCCGGGAACTCAACCAGATCCTGCTGCAATATTTCGAGGAAGATCAGATCTACCGGATCGATCACTATCTGGGGAAAGAAACGGTGCAGAACCTCTTGGTCACCCGTTTTGCCAACGGTATTTTCGAACCGCTCTGGAACCGGAATTACATCCAGCACGTGCAGATCACCTCGGCCGAAAGCATTGGGGTAGAGAACCGAGGCGGATACTACGACGAATCCGGTGCCCTGCGCGATATGGTCCAGAACCACCTGCTCCAGATCGTAGCCCATATCGGTATGGAGCCGCCCAACACGGCCGATGCCAAAGCCATCCGTAATGAGAAACTGAAATTGTTCCAGTCGATCCGGCTCATCTCCGAGGAGGAAGTGCCGGATTACGTGGTGCGTGGACAGTACATAGCCGCCGAAATGGACGGTAAGGAAGTAAAAGGATACCGCGAAGAGAAAGGCGTGCCGGAGGATTCCCGCACCGAAACCTACGTGGGCATCAAGTTCTTTATCGACAACTGGCGCTGGGCCGGGGTTCCCTTCTATCTCCGTACCGGCAAACGGTTGCCGACCAAAGTAACGGAAGTAGTGGTCACCTTCAAATCACCACCCCATCGCCTGTTCTTCAACGTCAACGAGATCCAGAGTACGCCCAATCAGTTAGTGATCCGGATCCAGCCGCAGGAAGGTCTGGCGCTGCACTTCGGCATGAAAGTACCCGGGGCCGGTTTCCACGTGAAGACGGTAGATATGGATTTCCACTACTCTGATCTTACGGACGCTTACGTGCCCGAAGCCTACGAGCGCCTGATCCTGGATTGTATGAAAGGCGACCCGACGCTTTACGCCATGGGCGACAGTGTGGAAGCGGCCTGGAAATTTATCGACCCGATTATTAACGCTTGGAAAAATAATCCCGATATTACCGTTCACGGTTACCCTTCCGGCACCTGGGGTCCGGCCGCCGCAGAGGACCTGATTGAAGGTGAGGAAGGCTGGCGCAATCCCTGCGAAGAAATTTCAAATTCACAAGAAAACTGCGAATTGTAATGCTACCTGAGGTACATATTTTCCCCGATAATGATGCTGTTGCTGCCGGTTTTGCCGAGTGGCTGGTCAATTGGCTAAAAGGTAAGGGCGAAGTATCCATTGCCCTTTCGGGCGGCAGCACGCCGAAAGTGCTCTTCCGCCTGCTCGCTGAGCAATACGAAGATGCTATTGACTGGAGTAAGGTGCAACTGTACTGGGGAGACGAACGTTGCGTACCTGCCGACGATGAGGATAGCAATTACGGTATGACGCAGGAGCTGCTGCTCAAACATATCGATATTCCTCTCGCTAATATTCACCGGGTGCGCGGTGAGGACGAACCGAGAGAAGAAGCCGTTCGCTACGGAGAGGTCATCGAGGAGGAACTGGAGCTAAAAAAAGGAGTACCGGTCTTTGATCTTATCATTCTGGGGATGGGCTCGGACGGTCATACGGCCTCTATCTTCCCGCACGAAAGTGAGTTACTACTCGCTGAAACCACCTGTGCTGTAGCAACCCATCCGGAAAGCGGACAACAGCGCATTACCCTCACCGGACCGGTGATCAATCAGGCCAAACGGGTAGCCTTTCTGGTGACGGGTGCCAGCAAAACCGATAAAGTCAGACAGATTATTCGGGAAGAGGGTGACTGGTTAAGTTTCCCGGCCGCTCATATCCGGCCTTCGTCCGGTCAGTTGGATTGGTTTTTGGACGAAGCGGCGGCGGCGGAGTTATAGATCAGGACCAGCAGCCAATAAGTGTATCCACAAGCGGATTTGGCCCCCGTTTAAGCATTCTCGAGAGATATTCCAAAAAAAGCTGATATAACTTCCGGTCGGATAGGTGAAAGGTTTCAACCAAACATCCGACCGGAAGCCGCTATTACATAGCGCCGAATGCCAATACCAGATAAGTCAGAAAAAAAGGCAGGGCTAACCAAAACCAGGCCGGAATAACGATCAACAGGCCGATCATCACGGCCAGAGAAATGAAAGTATACAGCCAGTAAGTCTTTGTTTTATCTTGAGTCTGTTCCATTTGTCCGTTATTTAAGCCGCAAAGCTAATAAGTGACTCGCTAATTTTCAATTAAACTTCTGATAAACTTTATCAATGGCCCTGGCCAGCTTGTGATCCTTATCCGTCACTACATCCCCCGCATCGTGGGTATTCAGGTGGATCTCTACGGTATTATACACATTCGACCAATTGGGATGGTGTCCCTGCTGCTCGGCGTGAAAAGCTACTTCGGTCATGAAAGCAAAGGCCTGCACAAAATTTTCAAACTTAAAGGTGGCGGATAACTTATTGTCGGATTCTTTCCACATGGTATTTAATTTTTGACGTTTGGTCCGGGAATTCGGCATCCCCGCTGCTATTACAATAAATATCGCTCCTTATTGTTCGTTCTCCGCCCGGCACCCGCTACTACTCTTTCTTCAACACCATCTGGGCGCCGTCCGCCTTCACCACCTTTTTATAAAAATCCCGAAAATGCGCATACCGGTCGGCAGGCAGACGGCAGGCTTTTATGGTCAATTCCCGGATATAGACAAGCCGGTCACCTTCGATCTGTAAGGAATGCCGGTAGGAACCAAAATCTGCCGTTACGTTCACCTCCGGTTCGGGAGCGCTCTCGACGGTATATCCCTCCGGAAAACTAATGGCTACGGTATCTCTTTCGGTATAACTGCGGGAAATATCCACCGGATAGAGCCGGTGATCATTATTGGGCGGAATGCTCAGCGCCGGACTGATAGATTTGATCGGCACAAAGAGTCGTTTCCCCGCCTTTTGCGCGTAATGGGCCACCTGGGCCGAATAAGCCAGCTGGCTCCGGGGGCGATCCTTATCACAATCCAGCTGGTATTCCTGGAGGCTGAATCCCGCATCATCCTGTTGCCTGAGCAGCCACTTTTTCTGATCTTCCAGGGAAAGCTGATGCTGCAGGCTACGGAAAATTTCGTGATCCGCACCGTAGAAATGACTGCTGACCTCAAGAGATGCCTGCCCGTTCTCACTCAACTGAACGGTAGCCCGGTGGGCCTCGATATTGTCTTCCGGCATTAAAACCGGAGTTCGTTTTAGTGCTCCTCCCTGCGGGGTGATCAGCAGCGCATTCCGGTCGGAGTTCCGCTGACCGATATAACCCGGCGGATAACTGTTGCTCGTACACTCCAGCCAGAGATCATCTCCGGGCACGTAAAGGATCATGTGATTGAAGCGGGGAACCGTAAAATCTTCCTGCACTTCATAGTCGGCATCTCCGTTGTAGATCAGGGCCGGATAGGCCTCTACCCCGGCTACGGACAATACGGCTTTCATATAGTTACTCAGCGCTTTGCAATCACCGTAACGTTTTTCGTTTACGTAGGCGGCATCAAAGGGCTGCCAGCCGCCGATCCCCAATTGTACGCTCACATAGCGCATATTCTCCTGCAGGTAACGGTACAATCGCTGCACCTTTTCCACACTGCTGCCGGCACCGGCAGCCAGGTCACGGATCTCCGTCACTGCGGCTTCCGGCAACTCATCGCGACCGTCAAACAAGTTACCCATAAAGTGGCCGTACGCCTCCCAACTGGCCATGCTGCCCTCGTATTTGCCCCACTGAAAGTTATCCGGTGAGGTGATCACTACCGGCAGGATCTGCGTTCTGGGCGGCAGGTAGGATTCAGGACGCAGGGCTTTCAACTGCTCTACTTCCCAGGTATAGATCTCCCGGTTTTTATCCGCCACCCGCCGGGCTTCCAGGTCGATGTTCAGGATCTGCTGGTGGAAGGCCATCCCGGCGGGCAGGTCCAGGACCAGTTTACCGTGCTCGACGGCGGTGCCGAACTGTTGAATATACCAGGTCGGATAGGTACAATAACGGTGACCGGCCACCCGCATTTCGTATTCTACCTCTACCGTATAGGGATATTGGCTGTGCCGGATCTCCAATACCTGCATCCGGTCGTCCTGATAGATGGAGAAATCCGCTACGGCACTGTAATCCTTGATCTCATCCTTGTCTATTTTGCGCACCAGGTTGCCCAGTGCATCGTAGAGATTGGCTTTAAAACGGCGGATCTTGGAATCTTCGTCGTAAAAAACGACCTCGCGGTGGGCATCGCTTTTATCGTTTAGTACACTCACTACTTTGCGGTAAGTGAGACTGCCCGAATGCAGGGATTCCACCCGAAATTCGGTCAGCTCTTCCCGGACCACCTCGTTCGCATAGGTCAGCAGGCTGTCCGGGATCTGGGAAATGGGATAAAAAAGATCGGCCTGAGCAGTCAGTGCTGAGCAGAAAAAGCTCAGCACTGAGTAGAGTAAAATTTTTTTCATCAGATAACGCTTGTAGGTTTAATTTTCCTACAAAGGTACGTTACTCGATGGTAATGAAACCCAAATTGGAAGCGATCCCAAAGAGAATGCCCCAATCCTGGTACTTCCCGTTCTGGAAAGAAGCGGCCAGTTCGATGCGGAAAACGCGGAAAATGTTATCCAGGGAATATCCCAACTCGAAGTAGTTCTTAGAGGTGGGCGCGGCCAGATAATTGACGAATACATTTTCCTTGATCCCCATCAGCCACACTTCCGGAATCTGGGTAAACAATAATTTCCGGAACTGGTAGTGCACATGGGCGCTCAGATACTTGTCGGCCGTACTGTGCCGGTAATATTCCAGCAAACGGAAACTACCCACCGGATCCGAAGTAGTCAGCACCAGCTGGTTTCCTTTGAAGTGTTTGTAATCGGCAAAACCCAGCGCTTCGTTATTGAGGAAAATCCCCGTATTGATCTTAAAATCGATCAGGCCGCGGGCACCCGCCCGGAATTTGTGCTGAATGGTGAAATCGAGCAGATCGTAATTGACCTCACTGTCCAGCAATCCGGCGACTCCCTTGCGGTAATTCAGGGCCAGACGCGGCGAGGTATTGTCGATCGGCTGCCGTTTGCCGTTGTACAAACGATATTTCTGCCACGGGCGCGCTTCGAGCCCCAGGGAAAAGTAAAATGCCTTTTCGGAATCCGGGAAAGGATAGTCCACTTCTTCGTTGGCCGGAATATTGGAAGCGTAAGTGCGATCATCGCGATTGAACCAGGTCTGGGTTGTCACATTTTCCAGCTTATACCGCTGGGCCCATTCCACGTATCCGTTCAGTTTAAAATTTTCGGCCAGTCCCCGTTCGAAACTGAACCGACCGTAGTCCTTTTCGAGGATACGCAGATAGTTTCGCTCACTCAGCAGATTGGCGAAGGTGTTGAATAATTCGCTGATTGGTTTCTCCTGATTGTATTGCTGGATATAACGACCGCCCTCCAGTTGCAGGGTCGTTCGTTGGTAGCGTTTGCCGTACGACAGCTCCATGGTTCCCTTGCCCGTAAATTTCTTCCGGGCAAACGCGTAGCGGGGTGTGTAAGTAAGCTTGAAAGGCTTTTCCGCCCGGTTGGCGTAGGTCAGATTGGTGCTGACATTGAAGCCCTCCGCGGGGTTAAAATTCAGGTGGAGCAGGGGCGATTCGTAGATCAGGCGGCTTTTTTTGCCCACCTTATAGGAATCACCCAGCAGAAGATCACTTATGTTGAACGCCCGTGACCGGCGACCGTTCCCACCGATGGTATTGGTGGCCTGTTGTACGGTGTCCGCCCGGGCGAGGCTGTCTTCAGCGGCGTAGCCGCGCACCTCGTAGGCCGTGAGGGGTACTGGCCGAATCTCGGCCCAGTATAAAGAGTCCCGCTTGCGGGCCATTGTATCGACGGAATATTCCCGGTTGACTACCACTTCGGGTTCCGGATCTTCCTTGCGCTCTTCTTTTTCGTATTCCCGGATGAGTCGGCGCAGATCCTTCCGGGTAAGTTCTTCTCCACTCGCCAGTTTTTCCTGTGCGCTGGAAGATCTGGGGTTATCTTTTACCTGCGCTTCCAGCTCTTTGGCCAGTTCCTTTTCGAGTTTTTCGTCGATCACGTCAAAATCCACATCCAGATCGGGGTTGAGCGTGATCTCGTAATCACTCACGGTGGCCAGGTATTTATATTCAAATGCAAATCCGAGGATCTTGCCCTCTACGTCGAAGCGATGACTTACCGGCAACCATACTTTCTCGGCGATCGGAGCGTAGGTCTGGTTCACCAGGAAGCCGATCCCGAATTTATAGGTCTTGAGCGACAGGCTGTGGATACTCCAAAGGTCCTCTACAATGAAGATGGTCCCCTCGAATACATTCTCTCCCCGGCTGCGCGGGATCACCTGAATGCGGTTTACGCCGTAGCCGCGGTCCATAAAAAAGCCGTCCAGCTTAAATTTGTAATAACCGAAAGCCTTGGGAGATAATGGGGAAATGGCCTCCGCGATCTCCGGCTCGTAGAAACTGCCGTTGATGAATGAGCCGGGACTCGAACCATTGTCCTCTCCCTGGCTGTAGATGGAGATCACCCGTTCGCGAAAGGTATTCGGCCGTTCGTATTCGATGATACTGACGGATTCACTGGTGAAGGCCTTGGTACTGTCGATGCCTTCTTTTTTCAGTTCTTTTCTCAGGAAGAATGGCGCTTTGATCAGCCGGCCGGAACCTTTTACGTACACCTGGGCTTTGTAGGCATCCAGTTGCTGGCGGTGGTAACTGGCTTTGGCGATGGCCTTCCTCATTACGGTATAGGCCGGGTCTTCACTCCCCTCTATGACATCGACCGTCTTGAGCTCTAGGGCCTGTTGCTCCATGGTGACGTTCAATTCGCGGATCCGGTCTCCAACGGAGATCTTTTCCACCTTGCTTTCGTAACCCAGGAACTGAAACACCAACGTATAATTTCCGGGGTCGAGCCGCAATTCGTAGAAACCTTCCACGTTAGTAATAGTCCCGCTGCCGGTTTCCTGCACGAAAATGCTGGCAAACTCCAGCGGATTGCCGTCGCTGTCGCGTACATAACCGCTCACCCCACCGGCAAAGGCCATGGAAGCGGAGATCAGTGTAAAAATGAAGGATAGTAGTAGAGTGCGATTCATAGGTAGATTTTTAGTCATCTGTCGATGATCACAGGTGAGCGGTCATCCAATGCCGTAAGACCCACCCGAATTGTGGGATTCATCCGGCTGATAAACTACTGGCCTGCGATTACCTTTCTGACGGTAAAGATTAAACATCCGTTGCTAAGGGGATAAAAAATTAGGCAAAACGGTTGGTATTTTTCTACGAATGGAGCCGGATTTAACCTGAATTAACAGGCTTTACCGGGGCTTTAACTTTTTGGTGCCGCCACAACTGCCCGATTAATCATCTTTATTATGATCGTCCCGGGCTCCAGAGTGGGTGTTGCTGCATCCGTTGCACCATCCGATCCTTCCCGACCGGGTTCATCAGATGAACAAAAAAATACGTATCTTACACCTCCTTAATTCACAATATTATGTCTTTACGATTAAGATTTTTTAAATTGCCCAAGCACAGTGTGTATAGCTACAAACCGCGCTACTGGGACCCTGAAAAAGAAGACCTGGACGAGCGCCTGAAGCGGGTGGAAGACCTGAAGAACGGCAGCGTGGATGCCGCAAAGTCGCGCATCGCCGGAGGGTTTAAAAAGGGTGGATTTAGAAAAGGGAACGGAACCTGGAATACACAATACCGACGCAAACAAGTGGCCCGCTCGAATTACATTTTGCTGATCACTTTCGTCGTTTTAGGCTTATTGACATTCTACTTCCTTTCCCGCTACATGCCGAGTTTGGCTAACCTGTTAGGTAATTAATATTTCGCGGTTGACGGTCCGGGAGGTTTGGCGACAAAATGCCATCCGGCCCTGCGAACTGAAGCCGTCAATCGTCAATCATAAAAAAACGATCTATGGCTGATGTCATTCAGCTGTTGCCCGATGCAATTGTCAATAAGATTGCGGCCGGAGAGGTAATCCAACGCCCGGCCTCCGTGGTGAAAGAGTTGATGGAAAATGCGATCGATGCCGGCAGTTCGGCGGTGAAACTGGTGGTCAAGGATGCCGGTAAAACCCTGATACAGGTCATCGATGACGGTTGTGGTATGAGTGAAACGGACGCCAGAATGGCGCTGGAAAGGCACGCTACCTCCAAGATACGGGAAGCGGAAGACCTGTTTTCCATTCGCACCATGGGCTTTCGCGGGGAAGCGATGGCTTCCATCGCCGCCGTTGCGCAGATGGAACTGCGCACCCGTCGCCGCAGTGACGAACTGGGCACAAGGATTGTCATCGAAGGTTCCGAGATCAAGACGCAGGAGCCCTGCCAGTGCGATGCCGGCACTAACATTTGTGTTAAGAATCTTTTCTTCAATATACCGGTACGGCGCAATTTCCTGAAATCCAACACAGTGGAAATGCGCCACATCATCGACGAATTTCAGCGCATTGCCCTCGCTAATTCCGACATCTTCTTTTCTCTCCACCATAACAATTCTGAGATCTTCCACCTGCCGCCGAGCAATCTCCGGCAGCGGGTCGTGAATATTTTCGGCAATCCGTATAACAAAAGGCTGGTTCCCGTAGAGGAAGAGACCGATGAGATGAAACTCACAGGTTTTGTGAGCAAACCGGAATTCGCCAAGAAAACCCGGGGCGAGCAGTTCTTTTTCGTTAATCAGCGCTTCATACGGAGCGCCTATCTCAACCACGCGGTACTCACGGCCTACGAAGACCTGCTGCCCAGCGATACGTATCCGCTCTACGTCGTTTTCATCGATATTGACCCCAAACGGATCGATATCAACGTCCATCCGACCAAACAGGAGATCAAATTTGAGGACGACCGGCTGATCTACAATTATCTGAAAGTAGCCATCCGCCACAGTCTGGGTAAATACCGGGTCACCCCAACACTTGATTTTGACCAGGAGGGTAGTTTCTCTTCGGTAAGGATGAAACCGGTGTCTCCGGCGCGGCCGACGATCCGTACCTTCCGTTCGGGGGAAAAGGGAACGCCGAGTTCGCCCACTTCCGGACAGGGTGGCGGCGGTTTTTCCAACGGCAGCGAAGCGGGCCGCGAAAGGAATAACCTGCAAAACTGGGAAAAACTATTCGAAGGTCTGGAAGAGTTCGCCGAAAGTGAAGATGCTCCGGCCACCGCTTCCGAAAGTTCGGAAGTGACCACGATCGAAAGCAGCTGGTCTGCCGATCCCACGCTCGACAGTCATACCGGTGGGGAAATGTCGAAGGCCCAGCGGGAGCCGTATCAGATCCATGCTACCTATATTGCCAGTCCGATCAAATCGGGTTTTATCCTGATCGATCAGCAGGCAGCCCACGAGCGCATTCTCTACGAGCGCTACCTGGAAGCCCTGCAGGATAAGCAGGCCAGTACGCAAAAACAGTTGTTCCCGCGTACCTTCAGTCTACCTCCCGCCGATGCGGGCCTGTTGCTGGAGATCCTGCCCCAGATCAATCTGCTGGGTTATGACATCAAGGAATTTGGCAGTAACACCTTCGTCGTTCACGGCATACCGGCAGACGCCAAGGGCAAAGGGCAGGAAGAAACCGCCATCGACAGCCTGCTGGCGCAGTACAAGAACAATCTGGATCTCCACCTGGGGACCAACGAAAATATCGCCCGCTCCATGGCCCGCAGTAATGCCATCAAACGGGGACAGAATCTATCCTCCACGGAAATGCAAACTTTGATCGATCAGCTTTTCGCCTGTCAGCTCCCGTTTAAGAGCCCGACCGGTCGCAACTGTTTTCTCACGTTTGAACTTGATGAGCTTGCCAAACGTTTTGAGAAAGACTAATGCAGGAGCGGACTTTTATCCATGAGGCCGGGGCAATGGTCGATAAATGCAAGGAATAGGCCCGGAATAGGCTTAGTTTTCAATAAAAAACAGACACGGGGTTTTCAGATGAAAACAAGATAACACTACTGATCCCCCCATTTCTGCGAATCCTGTCCGAATTATGCTGAGAATTACGGAAGTCGTCAAACATCTGTTGATCATAAACGTGCTGGTCTTTCTGGCCGGTGAATTTTTTCTGGACACCAATATGTTAGCCCTGCGCTTTCCTACGTCCGCTGATTTTCGCCCCTACCAGATCGCTACCCACTTTTTCATGCACGGGGGCTTCATGCACCTGTTTTTCAATATGTTTGCCCTGGTCATGTTCGGGAGTGCACTCGAAGCACTCTGGGGGCCCAAAAAATTCCTGTACTTCTACTTTGCCTGCGCCTTCGGCGCGGCGGTCCTCCACCTGGGTTACAGCTGGTGGGACTTTTCACAGATGGAACAGGCTATTGCCCAATTCCAGGCTAACCCCTCGCCCGAAACTTACTGGGCTTATTTTAACGATGTTCCACTCGATAAACTCAACCCGGAATATCAGAATTCGGTTGAACAGCTGGCGGGAGCGATGCGCAACCCCTCCGCGGATGCCGTGGATGCCGGCGTTTTCCGGATGAACGAATTCCTGCGGGCCAAAGTCGACATTCCCATTGTGGGAGCTTCGGGTGCGATCTACGGTTTGCTGCTGGCGTTCGGCATGTATTTCCCGAATGCGGAACTCATGCTGATCTTTTTGCCCATCCCGATCAAGGCGAAATACTTCATTCCCATTCTGATGGTGGTGGAGTTATTCCTGGGCGTCAACCAGTTTTCTTGGGATAATATCGCTCACTTTGCGCATTTAGGAGGGGCATTAACCGGATTCTTGTTAATTTTGTATTGGCGAAATTTCGGGTCACGTTTCGATAATACAGGACGATAGTATAGATATTAGAGATGGTTAGTTCAATTTGGGAAGATATAAAACGACAATACAGCTTCGGTAACATGGTTACCCGCCTGGTGATCATCAACGTAGCGGTATTTGTGGTCATTAACCTGATCTGGGTAGTACTCCGGATCGGATATGGCTGGTCGGACAACGGGATGCACATCTACGAATCCATCCGTCAATTTTTCATGTTGTCCTCCGACTGGCTGCACAACCTGACCCACCCCTGGGTATTCATCACCAGTATGTTTCTGCACGACGGATTCTGGCATATCCTCTGGAATATGCTTTTCCTCTACTGGTTCGGCCGGATCGTAGGGGATTTCCTGGGGAACCACCGCGTTCTTCCGCTCTATTTGCTGGGGGGGATCGTCGGCGGACTGGCCTACTTTATTTCCGTCAATCTCCTGCCCTACGGCGGCAACGCCACCCATTACGCCCTGGGGGCATCCGGTGCGGTGATGGCGTTTGTAGTCGCGGCCGGTTTCATCTCTCCCGATTATTACATGCGATTGCTGTTCCTGGGAGACGTCAAGCTGAAATATATCGTGGCGGTACTGGTCCTGATCGACCTGATCGGTATGGCCAGTAATATCAATACCGGTGGGCACTTTGCGCACCTGGGTGGTGCCTTTTTCGGCTGGTTTTTCGTTTATCAGTTGCGGCAGGGTACCGATTGGTCCATCCCGGTCAATAACTTCCTGGATAAGATCCGTCATTTTTTCGATAACCTTTCGACCTCACGGCAATCCCGGGGGCCGAGGGTGACTTATCGAAATCCGAACCGAACTAAAAAAACGGCAACCCGTACGAGGGGCAAAGCGGCTTCCGACACCCGCCCGTCTTCCCACCAGGAAGAACTGGACGCGATCCTGGATAAGATCAAACAATCCGGATACGAAAGCCTTTCGGAAAAAGAGAAAGAATTTCTATTCAATGCCAGTAAAAAATAACCTGTGCGGCGCTTACAGCGATCATTACGTTGGGCAAACGTCATCCTGATCTTTTTAACGTTTTTTGCCTATCTCTCGCCTTATATTCATCCGGATACCATCTGGTTCTTTGCCGTTTTAGGATTGTTCTATCCGGTACTGCTGGTACTCAATATCGCTTTTATTATTTTCTGGCTGGTGCGCAAACGACGTTATGCGCTGCTGTCCTTTGCCTGCCTTATGCTCGGGTGGAATCACTTCACCAGTTTTGTCGGTCTGAGCCTGGGTGGCCGCCTGGGAGACGGCGAAACCTCGCTCCGGGTGATGTCTTACAATATTTTTGGCTTCTTTAATGAAGGAGCGGGCGGAAGAGACGCCCGGGCCAAATGGACGGAAGCCGAAATCGTGGATTTTTACCAGCAATACCGTCCGGACATCTGGTGCCTGCAGGAATTTACGACCGTACCGAAATACGTGGATCAGTACGCCGAAATGATCAAGTCCAATACGGCCCTGAAAAATGCCTATTTCGAACCCCAGACCGGACTGGCCCTTTTTTCCCGCTATCCGGTCAAAGGGGTGAAGATCCATTATTTCGGGGATCACAACGCCATTAACGGCTACCTCATCGCCGATATTCAACACGGTGACCGTACGATCCGGCTATTTAATATCCACCTGCAGACCAATGCCGTTTCCCAGATGGCTGAGGATGTGGCCCAGAACGGCCAGTTGCGGGAAAAAGAGACCTGGCTCCAGATCAAAGGCATGATCGGACGGTATCGACGCTCGGCCGCGCTGAGGTCGGATCAGGCCCGGGAGATCCGGAAATTGCTGGACGAAAGCCCCTACCCCGTCATTCTCTGCGGAGATTTCAACGATGTGCCGCTCTCCTACGCCTACCACCGCATCAGCGATAAGCTGACGGATGGGTTCCAACAAAAGGGAAAAGGCCTCGGCACTACTTTTCACGGTAGCCTGCCGGCCCTGCGGATCGATTACATTCTGTCTTCTCCGGAGTTTCGTACGCTGGATTACCGCGTTCTGAAAAAAGATTTCTCGGATCATTATCCGGTCATGAGTATCCTGGAACTCGAACAGTGAGCAAGGCAAGCTGCGTCCGCATTTCACCCAAATGGGTGAAATAAACTATTACTTATCCCCTTATCTTGATTTTCAATAAAATACGCCGAATGGGACGCCCCTTCCCCGAACGGCCACGCTGCGATCATAACCGTCCTAATCCATAAAAAACCTGTATTATATGAAAGCATTATTTTCCTGTGTATTCAGCCTGTGTATCGTGATCAGTGGGGCATCTGCCCAGGTACAGACCAAACTTCTTCCCGGAGGGCTTAATATTGTCGATGTTACTTCCACTACGCTCGCGGGACTCAATTGGGAAGGGCAACACTTCTACCTCCGCAACCAGGCCGGTAAAGATTCCGATCTGCACCTTCAATCCAACGGAGCCATGATCTTTTCCACATCAGGCGCCAAAGAACGCATGCGCATCCTCGCCGATGGCCGCATCGGCATCGGGATCGCCGATGCTTCCGCCCAAGTGGGTATTTATTCTAATTCTACCGCTAACAGCAGCCAACTTTTACTAACGGAAGCGACCGCCGAAGACTTTGCCCGGCTGCGATTCAACAATTCCAATTCGGCCGGTTTCTGGCAATTGGGCGCCCGTTCGGATGTCAATCCGGAGGTAAACTTCTCTTTCTCCGACGGACAGGCAGAGACCTCGATCTTGAGTTTGAACGGAACCAACGGAACGGCCAGGATCGGTCCGGCTGCTCAATTTTCACCCAACGCAAAATTGCTGGTTTACAATGAAGATGGTGGAGATCAGAACAATTTAGGCACCAACTACGATATTTATACACGGCCGGCACCTTCCATCTGGACCCGCTACGGAATTTACAGTTACGTCTCGGGAGCCGCGGAAGGCGTAGATATCACCACGCAGGGACAAAAGATCGGTTTAGCGGTCAGTGCGCGTAGTTCCGGGTCGACCAAGACCGCGGTTTCGGCCTACGCCGGTATTGGGACCGGTACTAATTATGGTGTGCACAGCACCGTTAACGGTATCGGAGGGGCCGAGAGTTATGCCATTTACGCCCAGGCCTCCGGCGGGAATTCCACTACTTCACCACCGGTATGGGCCGGTTATTTTGCCGGGGATGTTTTTTCCAGCGGCAGTTATTTACCGTCCGATCAGAAATTAAAAAGCGGAATTCGCAAAGCGGATTCCAGTCTGGATCGCCTGCGCCAACTGCAGGTCAGCACGTACCGGTACCAATCCAAATACCAGCAGAAAATGGGATTGGATCAAAGATCACAAACCGGCTTTCTGGCGCATGAGGTAGAAGAGGTATTCCCCGAACTCACCCGAGAGGTAGCCCAACCACTCGCCAGTCCAGAAGAAATAGCCGCCGGCCAGGAAGAAGCCTTTCTGAAATTTACCGGTGTCAATTACGTCGGCTTTATCCCCCACCTGACCCTGGCGATCCAGGAACAACAGCAGCAGATCAGTGAGCAGGAAGAGCAGATTAAAACCCAACAGGAACAGATCGAGGAGATCCAGGCCACCAATAAATTGCTGCTGGAACGGCTGGCCCAACTGGAAACCCGCCTGGCCTCCACCGATGCGCCGGCATCCGATCCTACCAGCATTCATACTCTGACCAGCGCCGAACTGGCCCAGAACGCTCCCAACCCTTTTTCACAAACCACCCGGATCGCCTACTTCGTTCCGGAGCAGGTGCAACGGGCGCGGATGGAGATCCTGGATGCCGGTGGGCGACTACTTAAGGAAATCGCCATCGATAATCGGGGGCACGGTCAGGTGGAACTACAGGGACAAACCTTGAGCGCCGGGCAGTATACCTACCGATTGATCCTCGACGGACAGGTATCCGCCAGTCGGCAAATGGTGTTGACCCGATAGGCAGGCAACTGACATTCAGCAAGAAACAGAGCTATTCACTCAAACGGAGGCCGGTTAGATCGTGCCTCCGCTTTTTTTTACCCGCAGTTAATTTTCGGAAATGTTTCGGTACATATTTGAGCAATTATTTATTTTAGGCCAAATCAAAAAGATTGGTCCTTTCATGTCCGACATTCGCGTTCTAATCGTTGAAGATGAAGCCTTGATCGCAAAAGATATCCAGTTCATACTGGAAGATGCCGATTATAGTGTGTCCGCGATTGCCTACAACAGTAAAAAAGCGCTCGAAGAATTGCGCAACCGGACTCCGGATATCGTCCTGCTCGATATTCAGCTTAACAGTGAATTGTCCGGTATCCAGCTGGCCAAAATTATCAACGAGCAGTACCAGCTTCCCTTTATTTTTATCACTTCCTACGCCGACCGCGCCACCATTGAAAAGGTAAAATCCACGAATCCGATGGGGTATCTCGTTAAACCGTTCGAGGAACGGACGCTGATCACCACCATCGAGATCGCCCTGTACAATCACGCCCAGCTGTGGGCCGATCAGCGCCCCAACCTTAGTTTTAAGCTGATCAATCAAAAACTGTCCAACCCGCTGACGGATCGGGAATTTGCCACCTTACAACAATTGCTGCAGGGAAAGACCAACAAACAGATCGCCTCGGACCTGTACGTTTCCACCAATACCGTAAAAACCCACCTGTCGAACCTGTTCCTCAAATTCGATGTCAGCTCCCGTTCCATGCTCTTTACCCGCGTCAACCAGTTGTTGCGGGCATCCTAAACGTACCGACCAGCAGTTGCCAAAAGGGTAGTTTTGTGTTAACTTGCAGGGCTGAAAAGCCGGGTAGGTAATCATTATTTTTTGCCTATATTGAACGGTAGAGCCGCCCGGCACCATAAAACCAAGTCGTCGTACGCTTCGATCTTATGTTAGGGATGATAAAATGTACCTTGATCTTTATTGCTTTGCTATGGATCACTATTGGCGATGCCGGTGCTCAATCCGACCGGGATACGCTTCCTGATTTTCAACAGGACCGGATCGTACTGGAAGCCGGGCTGAAGGATTCGCTGGGCTTTGCCAAAATTATCGATCGGATCCGGGCCACCCGCAGTGAGCCCCGGCTTTCTTTGCGCTACATTACATTTTTCGAAATGATGGACCGACGCTATCCGGATATTCCTAAAGACCGGCTGTCCGTGGCGCACCTGAAAGCGGACCGCTACAACGAGCTCGCCTGGAGCAATAACCAGACCAATCTGGAACTGGCTTTGCAACAACTGGATACCGCCGACCGGATCGCCCACGAACTCAACTACGAGCGGGGGATCTGGCGCAACGAGTTCGGCCGGGGAGTAGCCTACCGGAACAGCGGCGATTCCGAAAAAGCGCTCACCTATTTTCAAAATTTCCTCGAACATTATTCCGAACCTTTCGATAGTGCCAATGTGGCCAACAGCCAGTTCCAGATCGGCGTGTGTCTGCTCAACCTCGGCAAACTGGAGGAAAGCATTCAGGCCTTAACGGTCGCTGCAGAAATTGACGACCAGCTGGACCGACCTAATTACGCCTATAACAGCCTGGGGATCGCCTACCGCCGGGCCAAGCTTTACGACAAAGCCGCTACTGCCTACCGAAAGGCTTATCAACACTGGAAAACCCGTGAGTATATAGTCGGACAATCCAGAGCCCTTATGAACCTCGGCAACCTGTTGATGGAAACCGGGCAAATAGAGGAGGCTAAACCCTATCTCCTGCGGGCGGTGGCCCTGGATCAGGGAAATGACTATGCGCTCGGATATAGTACCGAAAATCTGGGCAACTGGTACCTGGAGGCCGGCCGCTACGATTCCGCGTACCACCATCTCCGGCAATCCTACGAGATCCGCAAAACTTTTGATAATCCGCGCCAACTGGCCATCGTGGAACACCAACTGGCCCGGGTGTATATGGCCAGAGATCAGTACGATCAGGCCCTGCCCCTGCTCTTGAATGCTTACGAAACTGCCAAAGCTCAGGGAGAACAGGAAAGGATCAGAGATGTGGCATCCGATCTAAGCAAATGGTATGCCGACCAAAACGACTTCCGCAAAGCATTACAGTACAAGAATGAATTTGTTATCGCCAAAGACAGCCTGCTCAATGAGAATATCGCCCAGGCCGTAGCCGAAGTTTCCGAAAAATACGAGACAGAACAAAAAGAAAGGACCATTGAACAGCTCAATACCCAAAACCGGCTACAGGGTAATTTGCTGCGGGCCAGGCAACGACAACTGCTCCTGGTATCCATCGGCTCACTGCTGCTGGCCGGATTGCTTTTCGGTATTTACCGGCTGTACCGGCGCATCAAATTGCAAAACCGGCTGATCCAGAAGAACCTCAGGGAAAAGGAAACACTGCTGAAGGAGATCCACCACCGGGTAAAGAACAACCTGCAGATCATCGCATCTCTGCTGCGCATCCAGTCCCGCTCGGTAACGGACAGCAAAGCGCGCGAAGCGATCCGGGAAAGCCGAAGCCGGGTGCGCAGTATGGCCCTGATCCACGAAGACCTCTACCGGGACAATGATCTTTCGGGGGTTTTTATGCCGGAATATCTGGGCAAACTGGCCCGCGATATTTTCCGGATCTACAATATCACTGCTGATCGCATTCAGCTGCAAACCTCCATTGCCCCCCTTCGGCTGGATGTAGACACCGTGATCCCCATCGGCCTGATCGTTAACGAACTCATCACCAATGCTTTTAAGCACGCCTTTGCCGAACGGCAGGAGGGAATTATTGAATTGCTTCTGGAAGAACGGGATGAACAGCTGATCCTGATGGTCCGGGACGACGGCCGGGGTTTTCAGGAAAAAGGTTCTCCTGAATCTTACGGACTGAGTATGATCGAAACTTTTCGCGAAAAGCTGGAAGGAGACCTCCGGATAGAAAGTGAAAAAGGAACAACTTTCCGGCTCACCATTCGGAATTACCGAAAATTGGAAAATATGATGCTCTAGAGTGTGTTTGGGAATTATTAATCGGGCTACAAACGCCACTTTTTCGTTTATCCTTCAGCTATTTTTCAGTCCGTACCTTCAGGGTATGCACTTCAAAATAAGCTTTGGCTAAACAAAAAATTGACTGTTTTCGCCACAAAGAAAAACCCCCAAAACACACTCTTAATCATGGAAGAGAAGGATTTAAGCTGAAACTATTTCCCTTCCCCCGTCGTTTTATTGCTTATTGCTGTAAAGCTTTATAATATCTTCTTATTTTTGCGGCCCCGATTTGGGCCAAACGTCACAAGAACATGAATCTGAAACTGTACAATAGTCTGACCAGAGAGAAAGAAACTTTCACGCCGATCAACGAGGGCAGAATAGGAATGTACGTCTGTGGACCTACCGTCTACAGCGATGTGCACCTGGGCAATTGCCGGACTTTTGTAAGTTTTGACGTCATCTACCGCTACCTGCTGCACCTGGGCTACAAGGTGCGTTACGTCCGCAATATCACCGATGTCGGTCACCTGCTGGACGACGGTGAAGATCGCATGTCCAAAGGTGCCCGCCTGAATCAGCTGGAACCGATGGAGGTAGCTCAGAAGTACGCCAACGGTTTCCACGATATTATGCGCATTTTCAACGCTCTGCCTCCCAGTATCGAACCCCGGGCCACCGGGCATATTCTGGAGCAGATCGAGATGGTGCAACAGATCATTGACAACGGCTATGGCTACGAACAGAACGGATCGGTCTACTTCGATACGATGAAGTTCATTGCCGAAAACGACAATGTTTACGGGCAGTTGTCCGGGCGGGTAGTGGAAGACCTGCTGTCCGAATCAAGAGATAATCTGAAAAATCAAAGTGAGAAAAAACATCCGGCGGATTTTGCCATCTGGATGAAGGCTTCTCCCGAACATATCATGCGCTGGAACTCTCCCTGGTCCGTCGGTTTCCCCGGCTGGCACCTGGAATGCTCCGCCATGAGTACCAAGTACCTGGGTAAAACTTTCGATATTCACGGAGGCGGTAACGACCTGAAATTCCCGCACCACGAAAACGAAGTTGCCCAGAACGTAGGCTCCTGCGGGCACGCGCCGGCCAATTACTGGCTGCACACCAACATGCTGCTGATGAACGGTAAAAAGATGTCCAAGAGTGATGGCAATACCATCTCTCCGACGGAACTCTTTACCGGCGACAGCCCCCATGTGACTAAAGGTTACAGTCCGATGATCGTTCGGTTCTTTATGCTGCAATCCCATTACCGCAGTACCCTGGACCTGACCGATGAGGCCCTCCAGGCCGCCGAAAAAGGCTATCGCCGCCTGATGGAGGCCAACCGCGTACTGCAGGATCTGCAGGCGCCGGCCAACGCCAGTGCCGGTGAACTGGACAAAGAGATCAACGACATCATCGATCAGGCCTACGCCGAAATGAACGATGACTTCAATACGCCGCGCGCCCTGGCCCGTCTTTTCGAACTGGTTACCCGCATCAACGGCTTGAAGGACGGTCACCTGCCGGCCGAGGAGGTAAGCACTCCTACTCTTAGCCTGTTAAAGGAAACTTTCCGCATCTTCATCTTCGACCTGTTCGGGCTGAAAGATGAGATCGAAGGATCGGATAACGGTCAGGGCCTGACGAACGGCCTGATGAACGTGATCCTTAATATCCGCCAGGATGCCCGGGCCAATAAGAACTGGGCCACTTCCGACCTGATCCGCGATTCGCTCAAGGACCTGGGCATCCAGGTGAAGGATGGTAAGGAAGGTGCTACCTGGACGGTAGAGTAAAACAGATCAAGAAAGGTTTGGTGCCGGGAAGCTGTATACGATCCCAGCACCAGACCCTTCGCCTATCCACTAATTTTCCTCTCCCAGTAAGGGAAATACCAGATAATGGTAGATCATGCAGCCCATGCATAGATTCAAAGCGGCATCCATAAAGGCCAGAACGGCCAGGAAACCGGCAACGATCTGAGCTGCAGTAAGGTATCCCAATAAAGATAGTATCGCCGCCGCCAACGCGCAAAGCAATCCCAGACGGGAAGCAAAAACTTTGGGGGCAGCCTGTACCAGTTTTTCCGGAACATTCAGACTTTTTGTGATCGGGACGGCCAATGCCAGTCGCAGGGGACTATACTGCCCGTTCCAGCTGGCGCGGAAGCTGTAGTCGACCGCAGCAATGATAGCAAAAATGGGGGCCTTGGTGACCAAAAACAGTAGTAGTAGTACGACGATAAAGAAAATGGTGAGCCGGCTAACCGAGCTATCTACCCGCTTGGTAGAAACCGGACAAATCAGGGTTTTCATAATAATAGGTTTGGTGATCAGTCTTGGGACTACTGAAAAAAAGCGACGATCGTACTGCCGATCAGATAAAGCAGCGGAAAAAAAGAAAGACAGGCGATCACGATCAGGATCTGGGTGATACTCGTTTTCTTTTTTTCTTCTACAGGCTGCTGCTTTTCTTTCACTTCAGGGGTCGGGGTATAGGTTGTATTTGCCATGGTTTTTGATTAGGTGCACGCTAATGCATTAACATATGTCCATATTTCCATTCGGCAATTTAATGGCTTAAAGTGCCGGTTTGAAACAGGTAATTATTCAGCCGTCGTCTTTTGCTAGTATTTGGTAATTAATCACCATTCGTTGGTAAGTGGCCCCGAGAGCACCCCTCCGGATTGGAGAGGTAGCCCCCGAAGGGGCCACCGGTATTGTCCTCTTTCCGGATTATTTTCCCTTTGCTATTCTCATAGTACTCCATTCATCACCCGTCCGAATGCGGAGAATGTAAATGGCTGCTGGCAAACCCCTATCGGACCATTGTAGGGTATGTTCTCCCGGATCCTGTATCCGTGAGGTTAATAGCTGTTCTTTGAGTTTTCCGGAAAGGTCGAGCAGTTGCACTTCCACTTCCTGTCGCTTTTTCAATTGGTAGATCAGGCTAAAGCCATTACGGTAGGGATTGGGAAAGGCCCGCAGTTGTGCCTGATCGTTTTCGCCGTTCACCGTGAAAGCATTCTTGCCGCCTTTGCCTTTATCACATACATCGCCTTTGCCGTTCCCGTCGGTATCAGCCTGATCCGGATTGTAATCCTTGAAACAGTTGTCGCAACCATCGGCGATACCGTCTCCGTCCCGGTCACCCGTTGCCGGATCACAGGGATCCGTTTCCAGGCAATCCGGGGTACCGTTATCGTTGTCATCTATACGGTCATCCACGCCGGGGCATTGATCACACTGATCTCCCACCCCGTCTTCGTCTTCATCTTTCTGGTTATCATTCGGTATTTCCGGACAATTGTCGCAGGCATCTCCGTAAACGTCGCCATCGGTATTGACCTGCTCCGGATCAAAGGTATCCGGACAAACATCGCAGCGATCATCTACCTCATCTGCATCGGTATCCAACACGATTACATCGGTGTCGCAGGGATCACCGGATTCCAGACAATCCGGCGTGCCGTTTCCATCGGCGTCCAGTCGATCATCCTGTCCGGGGCATACATCGCATAGGTCTCCTACCCCATCCGCATCATAGTCGGCCTGATCGGCATTGGCATCCTGCGGGCAATTATCGCAGTTGTTGGTAATACCGTCTTCATCACTATCTTTTTGCGTACTGGTCAGGGTGACGGTAAAGGAGCAGCTAGCCGTATTTCCGCGGGCATCCGTTACCCGATAAGTTTCGACGGTGACGCCAATGGGGAATGCCGCACCGCTCCCCAGCGCCCCTTCCGCTACTACGCTGACTGCTTCGCAGTTGTCGTCGGCATCGGCCAGAGTGGGCGTTATATACTCCACGATAGCGGAGCAATCGCCAGCGTCCAATGCGTACGAGAGGTTTTCCGGACAAGCAAGCGTCGGTGCTGTTTGATCCACGATCAATACCGAAGTCTGGCAGGTGGCCTGGTTCCCGCTATTGTCCCAGACACTGAGCGTCACCGGCCGACTGCCGAGCGTCAGATCGGTGCAACTGAAGGACGTGTACGGACTGATGATCACCGGGTCCGATACGGTACAGTTATCACTGGAGCTGACGAATACGTCGGCCGGTTTAAGCTCCACACTGCCCGAGGCATCGAGTTCCAGGGTGGCACTTTTACAGCTTAGACTAGGTTTTTGTTGATCTTCTACCAGGACGGTCTGCTTGCAGGTACTGGTGTTGCCCGACGGGTCTTTTACGGTCCAGGTGACCGTGTTGGTACCCAGCGCAAAAGCCGAGGCGGCATCGTTACTCAACCCGGCTATCGAGCAGTTATCGGTGGTCACCGGCGTGCCGAGACTTACACCCGTAGCGGTGCATTGTCCGGCATCGGTGCCAACGGTTACCGCTGCCGGGCAGGTGATACCGGGAGCCTGGGCATCTATTACCGTCACGTTAGCCGGTACGAGCGTTGCACCCAGATTTCCCGATGCGTCGGTGGCCGACAAATAGAGCTTCGTCGTTCCGAGGTTACTACAATCGAAATAGTGAGCCGGGCTATCGGTTGTGGCAGCGAGCAGTTCCAGGTCAAAAAAGCCGAAAGTCAGGGCGGCATTGTCCGTACAGTTATCCGTTGTACCACCGTCAATGTCTGCGGCCATGATCGTAGCCTGTCCCTGAGCGTCCAATTCAACGGTAATATCTTTCGCAATTACCAACGGACTTACCGGGTCCGCAATCGTCACTTTCGCGGTGCAACTGCTGGTGTTTCCGCTGGCATCCTGCTGGGATAACGTAAAATATTGGTCGCCTATATCTTCACAGTCAAAATACTGGAGGTCATCGTGTACGGTGAGGGCCACCCCACAGTTATCCGTGCTGCCTACCAGGATACCGGCCGGATTCCAGGTGGTTTGCCCCTGATCGTCCAGATAGAGTTGAATGTTATCCCGGCAAGTGAGTACCGGCGGCGTGTTGTCTTCCACCGTCACGGTAGCGTTACAGGTTGAAGCATTGCCGAATGGATCCGTTACCGTAAGCACTACTGCGTTTGTACCCAGTAAGCTACAGTCAAAATCGGTCTGACTTATTTTCAGATCAACCACTCCACAGGCATCGAAGGAGCCGTTGTCCAGATCTGCTGCGGTGACGGTACCCTGCCCGCTTTGATCCAATTGTACCAAATAATTCTGGCACAGAGCAGTAGGTACCAGATCATCAACTACCGTTACCTGAATTTCGCAGGAAGACGATCGGAACCCGTTACTTACCCTCACCAGGAATCCGTTAACCCCCAAATCATTACAATCAAAAAGTAATGCTGTTCCCAACGGAGCGCCGGAGAGTCGGTTGACGAACTCAACGGTAATATCTTCGATTGCCGCGCAATTATCCGAAATGTCACTGACGAGATCCGTAGCCTGGAGCGTGGGACTGGACAAACCGATGGTCACACTTTCCTGACAGGTGAAAGACGGGGGCACATGTCCTACGAACACATCCTGCTGTTGAGTAGTGAAGTTACCGAATGCATCTTCGTATGTCCAGGAAATGGAATAGCTACCAGGTTCAGTAAAGGTAGTCGGGTCTCCGGTAGTGGCGACCACGGTACCACTGCAATTGTCCGTCGCCGTTGGAAAAGAGGTTATACTGTAGGTGCATGCATCGGTAAAAATGTTGGGTAAATACAGATTATTCGGGTTGACATCAGGTACCGGAGGTTGGTCTTCCAAAACAGTCAGTTCGAAGTAGCATCGATCCGTCAAGGCGAAGGTAGTGGTGTACACCTCCATATACATCGTTTGAGTACCAATATCTTCGCAGTCTACGGTGAGCGAGGACTGACATCCACCACCTACTATGCTGGTATTAACGCAGTACCTATCGATCGTCAAATCAGGATTGAACGCTACGTAACTACCATTATCGACATCGCCGGCCAAGACCTGGGCCGTACCATCGCTGGCCAAGGTTACGGTGACATCCTTACATTTGGCATCCAGCAGTTTTGTCTCTCTATCGAAATTGTAAGTAACCTTTCCGTGATCTGGCGTACCGTCAGCCGAGCCATTTTCTTTTGCGGAATCAACCGCTGCGGCATTGACGAAGCTTCCGCCGCCACCGCCGCCGCCATTATTGCCGGAACCGCCACCGGAGTAACCGCCGCCACCACCACCGCCAGGATAGTATTGGTATATAGTAGCGGAAGTAACAAATCCGCCACCACCGCCACCGTAACCGAACCCACCTCTGATATAAGCGTTCAACGGCGCAGTACTAAAACTACTGTAACCACCTTCTCCTCCATTGAATTTGCCCCTTTTCCCCCCAGCATAAGACGAGTTTCCACTTTGGTAAGCACCACCACCAGCACCAGCGGCTGCATCATTTTGAATCAAGGTTTCTTCTCCCCCATTACCATTACAGCCGCCCTTGCCACCGAAAAGCCCTTTGCCGTCGCCACCGCAAGTACCGGCCTGCCCGCTCCGTCCTCGTTCGCCCCCTATTAAAGTGCCGTAGGCACCGCCGCCGCCGCCAGCTACTGCTAACAAGATCCAACAGTTATCTGCATCTTCAAATTCAGTAGAGACATCATTACACGTAATATTACTATTCGGAGCCCGGTAAAGTACGGCAGTACCACCGCCGCCACCGGCCCCGCCATCCTGGATGTCATTAAATCCACTCCCTTTTTGCCCCACCACCATGCGCACGGTACCACCGGGTGCAAGCTGCCGTAATCCCGTGCCGATATCGAATGTTGCCCGGATATTCGCTCCTCCTCCTCCTTTACCGATCGTGCCACCGTAGAGTCTGCGGCGGCCACCATCGGCTCCTTTTAAATAAAACTCGATACGATTTAATTCGCCTAGCGTAGTGGCATCCGGAATTTTGTAATCCTTATAGCTACCGGTATAGCTGACGCGGTGTACCTCCGTATCCGCTTCGAGCAAACTTTGTGCACGTCCATCTATCGCTAAAAAAATAAAGAGCAAAAGGACAACTGGCAAAAATAAAGGTTTCAATTGCTGCATTATCATTTGATTTTTTGTTTGTTTCAGCAGGTATCTCCGGAAGAGGAACTGTCTACTTTTGATTAGTAGGAATGACTTCCCAATACGCGCTTACAATGATTATTTGAATATCGATTGACCAATTTCTGAGGCCTTGGGGGAAACCGTAGCTTAGCCAGCTATTTCATCTTGATCACTTTCCGACTATACCAGACATCACCCAATCGCAACTGTACGATATAAATGCCGGCCACTAGTTTGCTCCCGTCCCACTCCAATCGTTGCCTGCCCGACGACTGAAGCTGCGGAAGCAACAATTGCAGTCTCATTTTACCGTCCATACTGATCATTCTAACTTCCGTTTCGGTTGCTTCCACCACTTCGTATTGCAGCGTAAACTGTTGCGTGAACGGATTGGGAAACACTCCGAATTGAACGTTAGCGGTAGCTGTTAATGGCTGAGCCTCTTTAAGTGTGGTTGACGGATCGCTAGCGGCGGCTATTTCCGCAGGTGCCGTTTCACAATCTTCAATCCGGGCGGTAAAATCGCTGCCCGCTTCGGCGTGGAAGCCGGGTACGAGACGAATGGAATTACCGGCCCTAAAATGTACCACCGTTCCCGTTTGCACCGTACCGTCAGATTCGATCCAGTCGGCAGCCCGGTAAGTACCTTCAGCCATATCTCCGGTAAGAGTAAGGGTCGACTCGCAGTCCGTACAAAAGCCGTCACGGTCATACACGGTGAGGTTGACTTCGCAGGTGGAAGAAGTATTGGAATGAGCATCAACGACAAATCCCCCTACCAACTGGTTGCCGAGATCGTTACAATCCAGCTCCAGACTATCCACGGTCGTAAATCCTCCCGCCCCGTTATCCACTACTAATTTGAACTGAATCCCGAGGTAGGGTGTACAGTTGTCAGTGGCGTTAAAGATCACATCTTCGGGTAAAACAATGGCCTGTCCGTTTGCTCCAAGGCTGACTGTATAATCCACATAACAGTCAATTTGAGGTCCAGTAACATCGAATACCTGTAAATTTGTTTGACACGAAGACCTATTATTATTCGCATCGGTAACAAATAAATTGGCCTGCACGGTGCCGATATCATCGCAATCAAAAAACGTTCGGTCAAGATACAGACTGACCGGTCCGCAAAGATCAGCCGAACCTTTGTCGACTTCCGCAGCGGTAAGATTGGCTTGCCCATTGGCCCCCAATTGGACAATGAGGTCCTGGCAAACCGCCGTGGGTGCCGTATTGTCTTCCACCGTGAGATTGATCTCACAGGGAATAGGCGCATTCTCGTAAGCATCAAGTGCGAAGGCCCCGATCAGTTGAGTACCTACGTCTTCGCAGTCAAAAGATAAAGTCGGAGCATATTCAAAGGTACCGTCGGCCAGCTCCCGTACCAGGAGCAACTGTAAAGCTTCGGTCGGCGTACAATTGTCAACGGCCGTGATCAAGCCGGTGGCGGATAAGGTGAGTTGCCCGTTCTCATCCAGCGAGGCAGTATGGCTTGCTACGCAATTGATCTGCGGTAGTTCGACATCGACTACCGTGACCAGCGTAGTACAGGATGCTGACGTATTGTTAAATTCGTCTTCAACCTGTAGTTGCAGCGCAAACTGACCGATATCATCGCAGTCAAAAGTTTGCGTGCCGGATAAGGGCGTGTCGTTGGCATCCAGAAGATAGTAATTAAGGTTTTCCGCTGTACTGCAATTGTCACTGGAACCGTTGTCCAGGTCTTTGGCGGTCAACGTGGCCGTTCCGCTGCTGTTCAGTTTTACGATAAGCGTTTCGTAGCAGGCCGACGTGGGTGGGATATCATCATTCACGGAAATGTAGGTAGAACACTGGTCGGAATTACCGGCGGCATCGGTTACCGTAACGGTTACCGGCCGGTCGCCTACATCCGTACAGTCAAAGGTGGTCCGTTCGAGGCTGTAGCTGACGATCCCGCAGTTATCCGTCGAACCGGCGGCGATCGTCTCGGCCAGATTCTCGGGTATGGCGCTGAGTTGGACGACCACATCGTTGGGAGCAGTACACTGCGCTACGGGGGCATCCGTATCCGCCACGCTTAGCGATACGGTGCAGGGGGTAACCGGCTGTACCCCATTGTCGCGAAACAAGCTCACCAGCACCTCCAGTACATCCCCGTGAGCTGCACCGATCAGGCTGTCGGCCTCCGGAAACTGTACAATTGCAAAATCACCACATTCCAGCGTACCCGTGATCTCGCCGGTCAGGTCGGGGATCCGAACGGCACAGGTATCGGCCAGGAGGTCCACCGTTCGATCTGGCGGGCAGGAAGTGATGATGGGCGGCAGATCATCAATAACGTTGATCACCGTCACACATTCACTGCTGTTGCCGTCCTGATCCGTAACAGTCAGGTAGGCCGTGTTCAGGCCGGGTTGAGCGCAGTCCAGTTCCAGCGCCAAATCGTAGTCCAGCTGGCTGTCACAATCATCGGTAGAGCCGGCCCCAACCTGGGCGGCCAGGTCTTCCGGTACATCACTTAATTGTACCGCGAGATTCTGACAGACGGCTACCGGCGCTTGCGTTCCTTTTACCTTCACCGTAAAAGAGCAATTTTTTGTAACCCCCGAGTTCTCGATCCACCAATAGGAGGCCAGATATTCCCCCCTGCCCAGGGGTTGACCGGCCATATCACCGTCACCGTTAGCCAGGAGCACCCCATTACCGTCAAGTAAGGTGTAGCGATGGCTTACATTACATCCCGTCCATAGGGGTGCCAGGGAAGCCGCCGGCACATTGACCATTGCATCGCACTGATTGTCAACTTCTACCGTTACATCATCCGGGCAGGCTACCCGGTCGGCGTCCTGTGCCACGACGAAAAAATCACAAACCGTATACTCTCCGGAGTGGTCGTACGCCCAGATCTCCATTCGTTTACTGTTGCCGATGTCATCGCACCTGAGTACGGGGGCACTACCGCCGTTCGCCTTGAGCTCGTAGTACGCCACCCCACAGTCGTCGGTGGCCGCAAAGTCAATCTGCGCCAGGATGGCTTCCGGACTGATATACTCGTAAATTTCGGGATAGGTGGTACCGGGGCAGTTGGTAAAGGTAGGCCGATCCATAAAAAAACTTTCCTCCACGTACACCGTATAGGAACATTTGGCTTCCGATTCGCCGATATCGGCCAACCACCATTCGACGGTACTGGTACCGGACTGGAAGAAAAAGCTGTTCAACTCACCCGTACCCTCCGTAATGGTTGGGTTTTCCAGTTCCGGTCCGGTAATGCGATAGGCCAGTTCGCCGCATTCGTAGTCCGGCAGCAGTCCGGAAACCTCTTTCCCACAGCCATCGGGATACTGGACCGGTGGAATGGTCGGACAGCGTGGGGCAAGGGTTGCGGCCTCAACCGTGATGGTAAAGGCACAGCTCTGGATCTGTTCTACAGCATTTTCATCTTCAAAGGTAGCGGTATAGACCACGGTGCTGATACCGAAATCGAAGGTATCCCGCCCCAGTGGTTCGTTAGTGGGCGTGATCTGGGTCGTATCGATACTGCCATCCGGTCGGATGATGTAATTTTCGATTTGCGTATTGCAGGCCGGATAGGATTGCGGCTCAAAATCGGGGAAATAAGCTTCGCCTTCGTAGTAATAGATCAGGTATTCGCCAATGATCGGTAAACAGTCTTCGGGCTGCACGATGATGGAGGCCGGGCAGGCTAAAGTGCCCGAGGGGCCCTGCTCGATTTCTACCGAAAATTCGCATTCGCTGGCGTGGATGCCGTTATCTACCTGTAGGCTATAGGTATATACATCACCGATATGGCTACAGTCGAAGATAGTACCGTTATTCCATTCGGCAATCCCTGCTTCGCGAAGTCTATACTGCAGCGGTTCGTTATTGGGGTCCGTACTGCCGTCATCTGCATCCGACGGACGTAGGGCAACGGGATCGCCGGAAATGAGGATGGTCACATCTTGGCAGCGGGCAACCGGTGCACCGACTGCTGCCGGATCAAGACCGAAACGGTAAGTGATCTTACCATTATTTGGCGTCCTATCGGTACCATTGCCATCGCGCTTTAGCTCGTAAAAAGCGTATGGATTCACAAAGCTGCCACCGCCGCCGCCGCCATTATAATTACCGCCGCCACCACCACCAGAATAGCCACCGCCACCACCACCGGCCACAAGATATACTCCGCGCGTACCGGACCCGCCCCCCCCGTAACCATCTCCGCCTCTGACGTTAAGGGTGTTAGTCACCCCACCGGCACCTATGCCCATCAGCCCCGCCTGACCGTTAGCGTTGCTAAGAAGATTTACCCGATTCCAATATCCGGCACCATCTCCACCGATATCCGCCTCGCCCCAATATCCATCAGTACCACCTGTAGAACCAACTCCTTTTCCGTCAGATCCATCTTCGCTGGCATTCCCGGGTTTACCGGAAGATGATTCAGCACATCCGCCAGGGGCATAAGGCCCGCCACCGCCGCCGGCTACCGCCAGTAAGTTCCAGCAATCGTCGCTCCATTTTCGACCTGGATGGGCCACATATTCGTAGGTACCAGAACTAAGTTTAACTTTCTGAAGCGTGCAACTCTCTCCATCTCCATCTACTCCCGGTGGCCTGTACAAAATAGCCGTACCGCCACCACCACCAGCACCAGACAAACCACTCGACCGCAAGCTGCCACCCTGTTGGCCGACAATGAATCGCACCGTACCACCCGGTGCCAGTTGCCCGCTATCCCTACCGATCTGGAAAGAGGCATTTACCCGTGCGCCATTCCCGCCCGGTTCCGTACAAATACCCGATATCCGCCGCCGGCCACCGTCGCCGCCGAGCAGAAAGAAGTCAATTTGTGCGTAGCCGTCACTGGTATTCAGGTCCGGAATGATAAAATCCCGGACCTTTTCATCCTGATCGTAGGTAAACTCGTAGGTCTGCTCATCGGCCTGTAGCAGTTTTTGTGCCTGCACAGGTACCAGCACTCCGCCCGAAAGACAGCAGCCGAGCAGTAATAGTAAGATGATGCGATTTAATGGCTTCATGAAAATCTCTTTTAGCTTTTCTGTATGATTAGTGTTTGTCGACCACAGGCAATACCATCCATGCTGCTGTTGATCAGCAGTACCAGTTATAATGATGATTTTGGGTTGCCCAACGGGCTAGGCGATGAGGACAGCCGTAGATCAGAAAATGATATATATGGTTGGTCGGCAGTTTGCCAGAGGGGCGATACAAATATAGTAGTCGGGCCAGGGAACAAAGTGGCCATTTTAGGGTACAAAATGGCCAAATACGAACATAATGAGCGATTTAGCGCTTATATTTGAACAAATTGTCAAGTTTAAGATCTATTACTAAAAGCTCCACTTCAGCGGTGTTTCCATTAGGGAAAACTCATCCGGTTGGTCCCTATCGTTTATTCTGCAGTCAGAAAACCAAAGTTGGAACTTGAAAAGATTAACAGTGCTTTTATGGGTATTTTTTGTCGTTCTCGCTCCCGCCGGGATCGCCCAGCGAGATACGATCCTGCCTGTCCTGGAACCTTCCTACCTGTACAATTTCACCGAAAACTCCCGGAATACGCTCAGCAGTTTTAAGGATTTCCTGGAAGATGAGCGTGGCCGGATCTGGCTGGACGCAGGGCCCAATGAAAATCTCCTGCAGGTCGTTCATTTGGCCGTGCTCGACGGCTACGATTTTTCAATGGTCGACCTGGATGATCCCGACATTACCGGCCACCTGACCATATTTACGGAAGTAGCCGGCCATCGGATCATTGGCTATCATCCTGATCGGAATTATGTTTTTACGGTAAATCTTCACGATCGGCAGGTAACGAAGTATGACCTCAGCCCCTTTATCGACGGAGGCAATGTAAAAAATGCGATCCAGGCCAAGGACGGATCGCTCATTGCACTGGTTTACGATCGGGACGGCTTAAAACTTTTCACCATACGGGATCAACAAATTGAACGGCTGGTTACGGTGGCTTACCGGGAAGAGGCAGAGATTTTCTACAGCTGGCGCATGAAAAAATTACCACTCCTGGAGGATGAGCGGGGAGTGTGGTTCACCGGAAATCAGTTGCCCCTGCATTATTTCGACCGGTCGACTCACCGGGTTCAACAATATTTACCGAAAGGCGAGCAGGTAGCCAATTGGCCGGTACGTAACAACATCAGAGCTAATGTACAAACGCAGTTGGTTCGTCATGGTGACCGATTAAAACTCTATTATCCTGCTTACAGGAATAAAGTACTTGATTTTGATCCCGTCCGATGCCGGTTCCTGCCCGAACAAAGCTATCCTGATGATTGGCGGATGCAGTATCTGGCTATCGATACGGTTGGCAATTTGCTGCAACTCTTCCGCGATCAGAATGACACTTATCGGGCTATCTTGACCGATGCAAATGGCAGAAAACTGGATTACTCCAGGTTCGCACAACTAAGCGGGAAGGGGGAAATCCGACAGATGAAAAGTAGCAACTTTACCCAAAAAGTTATCATCAACCGCACCCAGGAATTTATGTCGGCCGGCGTCAGGGATCCGTCGGGGATCATGGCCAAACGGGTGTATCCTGCTATCGTTCCCCCTCTGAGCATGGCCCGCAATACTTTCCTCATTCAGGAGCCCTATAGACGCTTGTATACATTCACAAACGGAGCTTTTACGGCTTATACTCCGGAAGAAATTGCCCGGGATAGTATGCTCTATCTGCTAAAGAACAGTCCCCTACGACTGGCGAAGGAGACGCCTACCGGGCAAGCCTGGTTTCCGCATATAATCAGCACGGAAGGACTGGTTGGGGTAAATCCCAGCGAAGGGTCCTACCGGATCTTCCCCATGAAGGACCCTCCCAGCCGGATAGCCTATCTGAACGACTCGACCTTGATCTTTCTCCAAAAACGGCGGTTATTTAACTTTCATACCCGGACGGGTAAAGTTACTCCGGCTCTGGGCAACGAGCCCCTCTTTAAGTACGAGGGATACAACTACGATTTTCTTCTGGACGCCAGGAAAAAATTGTGGATAGCGGGTAGTTCCGGCTTGCTGCAGGTGGATATTGAAAAAGAAACAAAAAGAACTATAGGACCTGAGGACGGCTTTCTGGATTTCAGATTTCACGACATCTACGAAGGAGCTTCCGGAAGATTGTATTTCGGATCGGTTACCCGAGGGCTGCATATTTACGATCCGATAAGCGGGCACGTCCAGATCGTGAATTACAGCCTGGGCCTGGCCCATAATGGGGTGCGGGCGATCCTGGAAGACCAGGAAGGGTACATCTGGGTAGGTACGATGAATGGGCTCAGCCTACTCTCACCGGAAGGAGAAGTGCTCCGTAATTTTTTTGTAGAGGACGGATTACCCGGTAATACTTTTGAACTCGGTACTGCCCACCGCAGTGAGAACGGGCAACTTATATTTGGGTGCGTAAACGGCCCCGTGGTGATCGACCCGAAGATCATTAAGGCCCAATTGCGCCAATCGAGAGTTGAAAAGCCTTTTCTTACCGAAATGACGTTCTACGACCGGCAGAAAAAAAAGGAAGTGAGCGTCAAGACCTGGCACGAGGCGCAAAACACCGTCGATCTCGCCGCTGCGAACCGTTATTTACGGCTGAAGTTTGCCCTTCCGAATATCGTTCAGCCAACAGCCAATCGCTTTTCTTACAAATTAGAGGGGCTGGACGAAAAATGGACCTATATCGGCACTCAGCACGAACTCAATCTTCGCCAATTACCGGCCGGCCGCTATCGCCTATTGATCCGGGGGGCCGACTATCTCAATACCTGGAGCGAGGAACCGCTGGTCATTGCTATCCGGGCCCGGGAATTTTTTTATAAGCAGACCTGGTTTCACGCACTGATCGCACTGGTAGTAGTCTTCCTGGCCGGGATCTGGATCCGTCGTCTGCGATTTGAAAAACACCATCTGGCCCGGGAAGTGGACAAGCAGACGCGGCAGATCCGGACCGATAAGGAACTGATCGAACAGCAGGCGGGAGCCTTGCAGCGATCCAATCAGCTACAGAGTCGGTTTTTCACTAATATTTCCCACGAGTTGCGCACGCCGATCACCCTGATCGGCACCCCGGTTGAGCAGCTTCTGGCAATGGAAGGGGCCAGTTTGTCGCCCCAAATTATCCGTTCGCTAAACCTGGTCCGCAATAACGCGCAAAAACTCAATGCGCTGGTGGAAGAAATACTGGAACTCTCAAAACTGGAAGCCGGGAAGGTGGAACTGAAACGCAGCCCGGTGCCGCTAGACCTCTTTATCCGGCAACTGTTCAGCTCATTCGAAAGTCAGGCCGCACTCAAGCATATAAATTACCAACTCAGTTCGGATGTAGATCCGGAATTGTTTTTGTCGCTCGATCGGGGCCGGCTGGCCAAAATTGTCAATAATCTGCTGGGAAACGCCCTGAAATTTACACCCGGCAACGGGCGGGTAGAACTACATGTATCGGCGAAAAAACAGGAAGGGAGGCCGGAGATAGACACTTATACGGTTTCCGTCCGGGTCCAGGATTCGGGAAGAGGGATCCCCGCCGAAGATCTGCCCCACATATTCGAACGCTATTTCCAGACCAAACAGTCCGATCTCACGGTAGATGGGGGAGCAGGTATCGGTCTGGCGCTGAGCAAAGAACTGGCCCATCTGATGGGAGGCTCGCTCCAGGTAGCAAGCGAATGGGGAACGGGTAGTACATTCACCCTGTTCCTGCCCGGTGTACAACATGCTACCGACTTACAAGCCGCCGAGTCAGGAACGACAGTGGCCGGTACCCTATCGACCGCTATACCTTCGCCAATCAGGAAAGCAACGGAAGGTCAGATCCTGATTGTGGAGGACAATCCGGACATGCAAACGCTTTTGCTGTCCATACTGGAAGATCGTTATACCTGCCGCCTGTGCAACAACGGCGCAGAAGCCTGGGCCCTACTGCAACCAACCGGATCAGCCCGTAGCATTCGTCTGATCATTTCGGATGTAATGATGCCGGAAATGGATGGCTACGCCTTGCTGGACCGGATCAAAGCAAGCCCGGAACTGGAGGCCATTCCGATCATTATGCTTACCGCACGTACCGATGAGCCCGACAAATTGCGCGCACTGCGCATGGGTGTTGACGACTATCTCGGCAAGCCATTTTCCGCCAGTGAACTGCTGGTGCGCATCGACAACCTGATCAGCCGCTATCAGTACCGACTGGACTATCAGGAGGAAACCTCCGTCGATTCTCCCCCACCTTCCGCTAACCAACGGTGGCTCCAGGAGATAGAGCAACTGATCCTGGAAGCCGTAGATAAAAAGATCGAGCTCAACGTCAATTACCTGACACATCACCTCAATCTAAGTGGCCGGCAATTGTTACGGCGCCTTAAATCCCTCACCGGCCTGACTACCAATCAGTATATCCAGGAGATTAAACTGCAGTATGCCCGTACCTTACTCGAAGAACAGACTTTTTACACGGTAGCCGAAGTGGCCTACGCGAGTGGCTTCAATACACCAAAGTATTTTAGCAAGGCCTACGAAAAACGTTTTGGCAAACGTCCCGTAAATTATTTTGAACCGCTCGGATAAGCTGCAGATCTGACCTCTAGCCCTCATTGCTCCCAATTTCTGTGAAGTGTCCATTCTGTACTCCAAAATGGCGGATCTTTTCCCTCCATCCGGGGCTATTTTACCGCAAAGAACAGAATCGGTGTTTGGCGGGTATTTCGCAACGAGGGGTTGCTGATCCCTGTCTGCGGGGAATGCCACAGCCTACCGATCCTTACCCGAAAAATCAAAATTGATACCGAAGTACTACAGGCAGCATGAACAACAGTATTCTTATTAGTGCATTGGTGATAATTAGCGGCTTATCTGGTTTACAAGCTCAGGAAAACAGCTATCAGACCGACTCGATCACCGTTTACGCTCTCGGGAACCGGGCTTTTTCCCTGAGAACAAGTAGACCGGATAGCGCCCTCCTGCTCGCGGACGAAGCCCTGCAACTGGCCGAAACGATCCGGGATACGCAGGCGCAGATCAGTCTCTGGCGGATCAAAGGCGTGGTACATTACGGGCAGCAGCGCATGGAGGAGGCCGATGATAATTTTGAGCGCTCCTATCGGCTGGCCCGACGTATTCATTTCCGGGAAGCTCGCTTGTTGATCAATCTGGGAAATGTAGAATTTTACCGGAAAGATTTTAAAAAAGCGCTGGAAAGGTACCAGCAAGCACTTCGACTTAGCGAACGACAGGATACTGTGGTCTGGATGGATGCGCTCAATAATATAGGAAGTGCGCGCAGCCGAATGAAGCAATTTCGGGAAGCAATCCAAGCCTACCGGAGCAGTCTGGCGCTGCAACTGGCCATCAATAATCGCCGGGCGCAGTTACCTACCCTCCTCAACCTGGGAGATAACTACCGAAAACTGAATCAGACTGACGAGGAAGTAGCTACGTTTGAAAAAGGTTTGGAAATAGCTACCTCCCTGCAGGACTCTACCTGGATGGCCACTTTTTACAGGTATATGGGGAAAGCTTACGCCAACCGGGCTTCCTTCATAAAGAGTCTGGAAGCCTGGCAGCATGCACTCTCTATCTACGAAGCTCGGGGCGATCAACTTAACATAGCCAGGACCGTGCACCAAATAGGGGCATTGCAGCAAGACAACGACAATCTCGAAGCGGCGGAGCAATACTATGAGAGAGCCCTGGCTATAGCTATTGAGCAGAAAAACCTCCGGATGCAGGCCAGCGCCCTGAATTCCATGGGGCGAAACCTGTTGCGCCAAAAACAATTCGAAGCCGCCGGCAATAAGCTTCAGCAATCTATTTCCCTTAGGCGGCAAACGGGTGATCTTACCACCATCTCTTATCCCTATTACAATTTGGGGGATAGCTACGAACAGACGGATCAACTCGATTCGGCAATCTTTTACCTGCAAACCGCCTACGAGATCGCAGATAGCCTGGACCAGTACTATCTCAAATCCTTGGTGCTGACCAGTCTCGGGAAGGTGGCCCGGAAGCGCGGCGATTTGGACCAGGCGGTAGACCTCTTTACGGAAGCAGTAGCCGTGTCCAAAATAGAAAGCATGAGACAGGAAGAAATGGAAGCTACCCAAGCTTTGTACGAAGTTTTTAAGCAGCAAAACCGACCGGCGGCAGCCTTAGCTTACCTGGAACGTCACCACGAACTACAGGATTCCCTATTCAACGAAGAAAGCACCAGAAAGATCGCGCAACTGGAAGCACAATACGCTTTCGAACAGGAGAAAAAAGAGATAGCAGATCAAAATCTGGCCGAAAAAAGAAAATTGGATGAAGAGATCCGGCAGCAACGCAGTCTGCAAAGTATGCTCTGGAGTGCCTTGATCTTGAGCCTACTATCTTTATTTTTACTCTACCGCTTCCTGCGTTTCCGGAAAAGCGCGGCACTGGAGCAAGAACGACTGAGCCATCAGATCAATCTGCAAAAGCTAAATTTCGAACAGAAAGAACGGGTGCGCCTGCAGGAAATGGATACCTTCAAGTCCCGCTTCTTTGCGAATATCTCCCACGAACTGCGTACGCCGCTCACCCTTATTTTAGGGCCGGTCCACCGTATCCTGAAGAGAGAGCACCTGGATCGACCGCTCCGCACCCAGTTGCAGCTCGTCCGGGAGAATGCCGGTTTTTTACTGAAGCGCGTCAACGAGATCCTGGACCTGACCAAATTTGACGCCCGGCAGATGCAGTTGCAGGAGACCCCTACCCCACTCTATGCATTCACCAAACGCCTGGCGGCAAATTTTGAAAGCTTCGCCCAGCAAAAACAGCAGCAATACCTCTTTGACTACCGGCTGGATAAGGACCTGAATATCCTGCTGGACCAAACCAAATTTAGCCATGTTTTTAATAATTTCCTGGCCAATGCCATCAAATACACGCCCGAAGCGGGCAGGATCATCGTAGCGTTGTACGAAAAGAAAAATACCGATCCCGGGAGATTAGTTCTGGAAGTGCAGGATAATGGTATTGGTATCCGGAAAAAGGACGTGCCCCATCTCTTCAATCGATTTTACCAGGCTGATCAGCGCGAGAACAAGGCCGGTGGTTCGGGCATCGGACTGGCCCTGAGTAAAGAAGTAGCCGAGGCGATGGGGGCCGATATCCGTGTGGAAAGTGAATGGCGGGAAGGCAGTACCTTCTATTTTGAGTTTCCGTACCGGGAGGTGATGGGCGTAATTTCGGAAATGGTGGACCTCCCATCGGCAGAACGGCCGGTCAGACTGGAATCCATTCTACCCGCCGCCGGATCGGCCCTGGATCTTCCCCGGATCATGGTGGTAGAAGATAACCAGCAACTGCGCGATTACCTGCAGCTCATTCTTAGTGACAGCTACCGGGTGACGACGGCCCGCAACGGAGAAGATGCTATTCGGAAACTCACCGATTGGAACGGTCACCTCATCATCTCCGACGTGATGATGCCGAAAATGGATGGTTTCGAATTACTCAAAAAGCTAAAGGATTCGGACGAATACCGCCATATACCCGTTGTGATGTTGACCGCAAGGAGCGAAATGCAGGACAAACTCAAGGCACTCCGGATCGGTGTAGATGACTATCTGCTCAAACCATTTGTGGAAGATGAACTGCTGAGTCGGGTCCAAAATCTTCTGGGGAATTATCAGAATCGCCAGCGAGAACTGCCGGAGCAACTGCCGGCTAAAGCGGATGTTTCCGCAGCCGATCTACTGTGGCTGGAAGAACTGGAAACGATCCTCAGGAAAGAGGTCAGCAATCCGGAATTCACTTTTATCCAGTTGGAATCCCGACTTTTTATCAGTCGCAGCCAACTACAACGCCGCATCAAAAAGATCACCGGACTTACGCCGAATAAATATTTTCGGGAGATCAAATTGCAGGTAGCTCGTGAGCTCCTGGAGTCGGGACAGGTCCGCACGGTCAATGAAGTGGCTCACGCCGTTGGATTCGATACGACTAAATATTTTTCCAAAATTTATGAGATGCGTTACGGAAAGCGCCCGGTGGAATGGTTGTAAGTAGCCAAAAAAAAAGGTAGCCCCCGCAGGAGCCACCCGATTTTTTTAATTTTTCACCGTTTTATATAGTGCAAATAGAAGACATAAACTCCTTCGGTTTACCTCATCTTGACAAGTTTCCGGCTACTCCATTCATTGCCCTGACGCATCTGGATGATATAGAGTCCAGGAAGTAAGTCCCGGCCGCTCCATTCCAGTTGATAGGTACCTATATCCTGTAATTGCGGCCGTAGCACCTGTTTTTGGTTGCTACCGTCTACACTGATCAGACGGATCTCTATTTCTGTTTCCTCTTCCAGTTCGTAATATAACCGGACCTGATCACTGAAGGGATTAGGATATACCAGTAGATCACCTCTCTGGTCCCGGATAATAGGTGCTTCCAGCGTTTCATCGGCCATATTCAGGGAATTAATGCCCGGCCGGTCGCAGTCCTCGATCCGAATGATGAGATCGCTGGTGGGTTCCGCACGAAAACCCGGTAGCAAACGAACGGTACTTCCAGCCCGTAATCTCACCGATGTGTTTGCTTCCACTACGCCATCGGCTTCGATCCAGTCCTCCGACCGGTAGATGCCAGGATCAATCGTACCGCTGAGGGTCAGATTCGGTTCGCAGTCGCCGCAATAATCGAAATCATCTCTGATCCGGATGGTGGCCAGGCAGATGGCCTGGTTGCCCGATTGGTCGGTAACGGTGATCGGAGACAGGTGGTTGCCCCGCTGGGTACAGTCAAAAAAAAGTTCTTCCACCACGGCGTCCGGACTGAAGCTGACGGATACTATTTCACAGTTGTCGCTGGAACCATTATCGATCATTCCGGCTGTTATCCGGGCGGTCCCGTCCTGCTCCAGGGAAACGATGACGTCCTGGCAGCGGGCCTGAGGGATCAGGTTATCCTGTACGTCCACCGTAAGTTCGCAGCTGGATTCGTTATTGGCCCCATCCGCCACCGTCACCACGACCTGATTGTCGCCCAGCAGTCTGCAATCAACGGTCCTGCCAAATACACTACCGTCCGGATTGGACAGACTATATACCAAAGTTTCGATTGATGTACAGTTGTCAGAAACGTTGGATAGAAGATCTTCCGCCGCCACTGTAGCCTGACCATTCAGGTCCAGATTTATTGTGTATCTGGACTTACACCCGATAACCGGTGAGCGTTCGTCCAGTACCTCTACGGTGGAAGTACACGTTGCGGTATTTCCCGAACCGTCCCCCACGGTGAGGGTAACGGTATTGTTACCCAGTGCACTGCAGTCAAACTCCGTTTGGGTCGCACTTACCGGCGTCACAAAGTCACAATTGTCCGTGGAAGGGCCGTGCAGTTGGGCCAGATTTACTATGGCCATTCCATTCTGGTCTAGAGACACACTGGTATTCCGGCAAATAGCCGTCGGTGCGATCTGGTCACTCACCGTAACGATCGCTTCGCAGGTGCTCTGTAGACCGGTAATATCCTCTACAGTAAGTGTAACGGTATTGGCACCCAGATCAGCGCAGTCGAATTGGGTTTGCGTGGCGCTTACCGGAGTAACGACCGTACAATTATCCGTAGAAGCACCGTGGATCTGGTCAAGCGTAATGGAAGCCGCACCGTTGGCATCGAGTTCCACACTGATGTCCTGGCAGACAGCCGTTGGGGCGATGGGATCCAAAACGGTCACGGTGGCCAAACAGGTACTCTGATTGCCCGAACCATCCTCGACGGTGAGTGTGACGTTTTCGATGCCCACATCGGTACAATCAAAATTGGTCTGAGTGGCACTCACCGGAGTGACGCCCCCACAGTTGTCCGTAGAGGCACCGTGCAGTTGTTCCAGGGTTAGGGAAGCAGATCCGTTTGCATCCAGATTGATGCTGGTGAAATTGCATTTTGCCACCGGCGCGATGCCGTCCACCACCGTTACGATGACTTCACACATGCTTTGATTACCCGAGACGTCCGTAACGGTCAAAGTGGCCGTATTAAGTCCCAGGTTATTGCAATCAAAATTTGCCGGACTGACACTCAGTGGGTTGACTACCCCACAGTTATCCGTGGAGGCACCGTGCACTTGCGCCGGAGTCACTGAGCCGGTCCCGTTAGCATCCAGATAGACGGTGGCATTCGCACATACTGCCACAGGAGCTACGTTATCCAGCACGGTAACGGTAGCCTCACAGGTACTTTCGTTGCCCAGCCCATCCGCAACCGTCAGCGTAACAGTATTCGATCCCAGGTCAGTACAGTCAAAGACCGTTTGGGTGGCACTCACCGGACTTACTGCGCTACAGTTGTCCATAGAAGCACCGTGCAGCGCTGCCAGCGTCACCGAAGCGGCACCGTTGGTTTCCAAATAAACGCTTGCATTCATACAGACGGCCGTTGGACCTAAGTTGTCGATCACAGTTACCGTAGCCTCACAGGTGCTTTCATTTCCCAAGGCGTCCGCCACCGTTAGTGTCACGATATTGGCACCCAGATCGGTACAGTCAAAATTGGTTTGGGTGGCGCTCAGTGGGCTTACCGGACTACAATTATCCGTAGAAGCACCGTGTAATTCCGCCAGGGTGACCGAACCGGCACCATTGGCATCCAGATAGACGCTCGCATTCACACAGACGGCCGTGGGTGCCAGATTATCCAATACCGTTACCGTAGCCTCGCAGGTATTTTCATTACCCGCTGCGTCCGCTACCGTCAGGGTTACCGTATTCAGTCCCAGATCATTGCAATCGAAAACAGTTTGGGTGGCACTCAACGGTATAGCGGTACTGCAATTATCGGCAGATGCGCCAAGGAGTTCAGCTGGCGTAATGGAGGCATCACCACTCGCATCCAAATTAACACTGATGTCGTTACAGGCTATTACCGGCGGCGTAAGATCCACTACCGTAGCGGTGAAATTGCACGATGCGGTTGATCCATTTTCATCTTTTATATTCAATACCAGATTGTGAATACCGACCTGATGGCAGGCGTAATTGATCTCTGTTTCCGGAGTGCCGGCATCAAAACTATATTCCAACGCTCCTCCATCGCAGGACGTGTAGGAACCATTGTCGGCCATAGCTACCGTCAGCAGTCCGGTTCCACTTTCATTCAGCGTTACGGTGACATTTTGACACTGGGCCGTGATGGTCAGATCATCCACTACGGTCAGGTTGACCGAACATGCATCGTTATTACCGCTCGCATCCGTTACCGTGAGAGTCACCGGCACGTTGCCCACATCAGTACAATCGAAGCTTTCCCGGTCAATACTGAAGCTGGCAATAGCACAGTTATCGGTGGAACTGGCTCCGACCAGTTCCGCCAGATTGGCCGGAATGGAGCTGAGATTGACGGTTTGCGACTGGCACTGGGCTATAGGGCTTTCTTCGTCCGGTACCTCTATGGTAAAACTACAGGACAATGGGACATCTACCGTGAGTCCGCCATTATTACGCTGTTCCGTCCATTTGTACCTCAGTGCGTAAGTACCTGCACTTAGCAGCTGTTCGGGCGAACTTTCTGCACCCGAGTCCAGTATTTCTTCCAGATCATTAAGCAGTTCGTAATTATAGACTTCATTACAGCCCACTCCGACCGGCGCGAGTTGTTCAGCGCCAAGTAAGACCTCGCACGCTCCCGTTTCCAAATATATAGTGATGTCATTCGGGCAAAAAACACCCTGCACGTTTTGGGTTTGTACCGAAAAATTACAATATTCCGTTCGGCCGGAAGTATTGTAAGCAATGAGAGACACCCCATTCTGAATATCGCCGAGTGCCGAACAGTCCAGATCCAGTCCCGAAAACTCATAATCCATAATGATCGAGCAATCATCTTCGGCCACGGCAAAATCGATCTGATCCAGGAGTTCCTGTTCCGAAATGCCTTCATAGATGTCGAGCAGGACGGTTTCGGTCGGGCACTGGGTAAATATAGGATCCCGTTCGGTATCCGCGTCGATACTCACCGTAAATGAACAGGTATGCACAATTCCGGGAATGATCTCTAATTTGTAAACCACCGTGCTGGTACCGACCGAAAAATCAAATCTGTCGAGATTACCGCTACCCGTAGTGACCGTCGGCGCAATTCCCGGCCCGATCACGGAATAGGTCAGTATCCCACAGTCATCTTCACTGTATCGGGATGATAAACTGTAGTTATAAGGATCGTCGGAACGTCGGGAGATATGAACTTTACATTCGTTCAGGAAGTCCGGATTAGCGGGTGGCACCTCCACCGAAATGTCATTCCTACATTCAAGTGGGCTTTCACCCTTGATTACGGTAACGGTAAACGAGCAGGTCTGCACCTGATCTACGGCGTTTTCATCTTCGTAACTGGCCGTGTATACAATTTTGGTGGTGCCCACCTGAAAAGTATCCGCCCTCATACCTTCCCTGGCCACAAAAGTTTGTGGATAGAGATCGATGGTACCGTCGGGACGTTCCGCGTAATATTCTAGCTCAAAATCACAGGCGGGTACGCTGGCCAGTTCAAAATCGGGACGTACCGATTCGCCGTTGCTAGAATACAACACGCCGTCCCGGATTACCGGATCGCAATCCCGGGGAACCACCGTCACGGATTCCGGACACGTCATCGTCTCGGTAGGTCCCTGCACGATCTCAACCGTAAAGTCACATTTAGTGCTCAGTATGCCATTGTCTGCCTGCAGCGTAAAAGACCGCGTTTCACCGATATCGCGGCAGGTAAATCCCCAACCCCGGGAACAGTTACCTTCCAGATCGCAGATCAACAGTTCCAGCGGACGATCATCGGGATCATAACTACCGCCATCCGCGTGGGTGGGCGTCAGGCGGGCGTCATTGCCCCCGACCTCAATGGTTACATCCTGACAGACGGCCACCGGAGCTTCCGCCAGGTTTACATTATTTTCCAGGCGGTAGGTGATCACTCCGTTATTGGGGGTGCGGTCGGTACCATTGCCATCGGTTTTGGTAAAAAGCACGGCATAATCATTGACAAAGCTGCCGCCACCGCCACCACCTTCGTACTGGTCACCGGCGCCACCGCCGGAGAAACCACCACCGCCGCCGCCCCAGACAAAGAGGCCGGAACCACGCAAACCAGGGCCACCTCCACCAAACCCGTAACCGCCGCGAACGTAAAAGGTGCCATTATCTCCTCCGGATCCACCTTCTACTCCACCGTAGCTGCCATCCGCTCCCTCAGTGTAGCGGATCTTGTAACCACCGCCACCGCCGCCCATGCTATTACTTCCACCCCGGCCACCATCTACACCACCGGGCCAGCCGTTAAGCCCTTTTCCCGCAGTACCGTTTTCTCCCGCATTAGCGGGCTTTCCGGAGGAGTTTTCCGCACAGCCCCCCGCTGCATAGGCTCCGCCACCGCCACCGGCTACCGCCAGCATGATCCAACAATCTTCATCCCAATCGGGGGAGGCTTGCGGCCCGTAACCACTCGCATCACTATTGTAGTAATAGGCCCGGCATTCAGTCCCTCCGACGTAGTCGGGCCCCTGGTAGAGTACTGCCGTCCCGCCGCCACCGCCGGCCCCGGATAGCCCGTTGCTTTTATTACTTTCGCCTTCCTGCCCAACGATCAGGCGGATGATGCCACCGGGTTCCAGTTTCCCAGCTCCGGTCCCGATCTCAAAAGAGGCGGTTACTTTGGCTCCGTTACCGCCCGGTTCGGTACAAAGGCCCGGTATCCGACGACGGCCACCGTCGCCACCGCGCAGATAAAAGGTGATCTGATTGAATTGGGTACCCGGATCGTAATTTTCCGGAATAATAAAATCCCGGTACTTGGCATCTTTATCGTAACCGAAACTGTAGGTATTTCCATCAATCTGTAAATTTTCCGAAGTCTGGCCGTAGAGCAGAGGGCCAAAGTAAATCAGCCACCCTAGACATAAAATTTCCCGAAAGAGCTTGATTCGATTCATGTGGATAATATTAAATTTCAATTAGTTCCATATTCATTTTCCGAACTGCCGCCAAACCGACCGGAACGGATTGGCATTCACCAGGCCGCTTCAGGGTAAGCGTAGTTCTTTCCGTCCATTCGCGTAGCTGCGAACGGGACCGTTGTATTGCAATACCAGTGTAAGGGATGGCGGAGAATACAGGGGAGTAAAGTGGGGTGTAGCGGCAAACTGCTTTGTCATTCCCCAACGCAGTTTTGCGGGGCCGTATCTCCGTTTTTTCTAATTCGACGGCAAGATAGGCCGCGCGAAAATCACAAATCCGACATATCCTTGCCCGAATCCGACATTTTGAAAATTACGACTTAGGCAATGTGATAATACGGCGATTTGTACCCAAGCGTGGAGGCTGTTATGCATTCCGGAGAATGGCATAAAAGGTTTCCGAACGATCAATTATTTAATTACTTCAAGTTGCAATACTTGAATTGTAGAGATAAGATGGTAGAGCGTGGAGAGACAGAGACTGGAAGAATAGTGCTAAATCGCTCATTTTAACGATTGGCAGTCCCTCTACTCTACACCTTCTACCAAGTTGCATTACAACTTGAATAAATTATCCTAAAGCCTCAAAATACTCCTTCGGACTCTTACCGAAGCGCTTTTTATAAGTCCGGGAAAAATAAGCCGGTGTTTTAAATCCGCTGGCATACGCGGTTTCGGCAATGGTGGAGAAAGCCCGTTCTTCGAGCAAATTGCGGGCGTATTGTAATTTGATTTCCAGCATATACTGGTTCACGGTGAGACCGGTCAGGGCTTTGAGCCGGCGCAAGAGCTGTCGATCCCCCAGGTTGAGGTGATGGGAAAGGTAAGCGACGTTCAGCTCAATCTTTTTGTGAATGGCTTCCAGGATCAGGGATTCTATTTCCAGCAGCCAGGTTTGATTGGCGTCGGGCGGGGTGGAAACATCTTCCTCTACAGTAACCTCTTGTTGATATTGACGGCGCAACTGATAACGACGAAGCAAATTCTGGCTGCGCACCAACAGCTCACTGACGGAAAAGGGCTTTCCCAGATAATCATCCACCCCCATCCGTAAGGCCCGCAATTTATCGGTTTCTCCCGTACGCGCCGTTAGCATGATCACTGGAATGGTTTCCAGGTGAGGTGTCGCTTTGATGCGTTCCAGCAGGTCATAGCCGTCCATTTCGGGCATCATGATGTCGGAAATGATCAGTTTAATGGCCTCAGCCTGTCTTTTATCCTGCAGGATCTTCCAGGCCTCCGCTCCGTTACCAGCTAATTCACATGGGTAGTGATCACTCAGAATGGACAACAAAAGTTCCTGCATATCGGGATTGTCTTCGACGATCAGGATCTGCTGCTGGTTTTGTATGTCGGGCTGTAAATTATTGCTAACTGCCTCCGCAGGACTGGGTGCAGGCGATCCGTGATCCAGTGGGGCATCCACCTTTGCAAGGCCAGGAATGGATAAGGTGAAAGTACTTCCTTTTCCCCAGTCGCTATTTACGGTCAATTCGCCCCGCATTACCCGAGTCAGTTCACGACTTAGCGCCAAACCGATGCCGGTACCTCCTTCTGTGGGTAAGGAGGATCGCCCGGTCTGAAAGTAACGGTCAAAAATACGGGGGAGATCCTCCGGTGGTATACCCCGGCCGGAATCTGCCACCGAAATACGAAGGTGATACTGCTCCGGATTCACGACGCTTCCCTGGTTTTCCGCCGACAGATGCAATTGGACCGTCTCATTTTCGGGGGTAAATTTCAGGGCGTTACTCAATAGATTATTAACGATCTTGGCCAGGCGACTGCGATCGAGCGATAAGTATAGATCCGACGGAACATCCGAGATAAAGGTATAATCCAGATGCTTCTGTGAAGCCTGATTTTCGAAGGCGCTGAATAATTGCCTGATGAATAGTCTGATCGGTATCGGGGTCTCCTTCAATTTCACATTGCCGCTTTCCAGCTTGGTCAACTCCAGGATCTCCTCTACCAGACCGTTGAGCTTTTGGGTGTTGCTGCGTACCATATGCAGCGATCGAATGAGCGCCGGGGGTAATGCTCCGTCATATTTCTGCAGGATCTGTTCCACCGGCGTACCGATCAGCGTAACGGGCGTCCGCAACTCGTGGGAGATATTGGTAAAAAAACGGCTTTGCATCTGATTGGCCCGCTGCAGGTCCTCCGCCTGCTGTTCGATCAGCTCTTTATCGGTTCGGATCTCTGTGGTCCGTTTGTCCACTTCCTTTTCCAGGCGCCGCTTTTCAAATCGCAGCCAGATGATCCAAATGCCGGCCAGTCCGGCCAAAAACAAACCGCAGAGCGCATAAAACCAATCTTGCTTGTAGAAAAATTCCCGGGCGTGTATTTGCACCACCAGCGATTCACGGGTCCAGTTATTGAGATAGTCGGCACCCTTGATCAGCATTCGGTACTTACCGGCCGGCAGGTGACTGAGATTGAGTTCGTGTTGGCTTCCCAGGAAGGTCCAGTCTTCATCCTTGCCTTCCAGCATATAGGCAAACCGGTTGGCCGTAGGTTGCACCAGATTGGGAATGGCAAATTTTAGCTGGAGATAACGGTGGTCTGCCGGAAGGCTTACCAGTTGCGTTCGGTCAGAATAGATATTGACACTTACTTTACGTTGCTGGCGCGGGTCGTAGTAAGCCATTTGGGTGAGGAAAGGTTTGTCCTCATTTTCTTCGTATAGAAACGCTTTGAGGATTTCCGGTTCAATCATCACTACCCCCGTGCGCGTGGAGAAGAGTAATTGACCGCTTTCGGTTTTCAAACCGACATTTCTGATAATTTCATTATCCGGCAAACCGTCTTCCTCAAAAAAGTTCCGCAGCACGTTCCCCTCTGGGTCGAGCAAACTGATCCCGTTGACCGTTCCTACCCAAATGAAGCCGGCATCGTCTTCCTGAATGGCACGGACGGAATTATCGGCCAGGCCCAGGTTGTAGTCCACGATCTTCACCTGACCGCTGATGGGATCGTAGATCTGTACACCCCGTGTAGCAGAGCCAAAATAGATCTTTCCTGATCGGGACTGGTAGATCTCATGAAAACGAAAATCTTCAAATCCATCCTCCCTGCCTATTACCTTCTGGGTGCCCCGCAGCAGATCGATCTTCAGTAGCCGGTTGCTATTTGAAAACCACAGGATACTATCCTTATCCACCATTATTTGATAGGGGTAAGGATTGACCTCTAACTGAAGTTCCTGAGCAAGAGCCGCTCTTTGTCGGCCGGTACGGGTATCGAAAAATGAAAGCTGTAGATTACCGTACAGCAATAAGGTGGTATCATCCCACCGGGCTATCCGCTCCGGCATGGGATCCATTGGATAGTTCTTACAACTATTCATTGCCGTATCCAGCACGACAAGCCCCTCTTCCTCGCCTTTGTGCAGCACCCAGGCTTCACCCGACGGCATACTTACGGCGTGTCGGAAGTGAGCTTTTTGCAGATAATACAGGCGACAGTCTTCGGCTACGGCGCTGGCCGAGACCGGCACCATCCGATCCCGTTCAATGCGATGCAAATGAAAAGAGCGATCCTGTACCAGAAGAGGAAGTTCGGGAATGTTCATCGGTAACAGGTAGTGTCGGTCTCCCGGAAATGCGCGGAGGCCCGCTGTTTGCCTTACGCCGGCCGAAAAGAAATCTCTCTCCCGATTGATGATCACTTCCCGGAAAAAGTCCCGGCTTTTCATCTGAACGATCTCCCCCTTACCGACCTGCCGGCAAATGCTGGTATAATCAAAACGGGCACCAGTATGGTCTTCCAGGATCGCGCGGTATTGTTCGGATGGATCTTTGAATAAAAACAACAGATTGCCGGACTGGTCCTTAGCTATATCATGTGGTTCCCAGGTGAGCGGAAAATCGAAGTAGGGAGTCAGGCGGGCGTTGGAGAGATCAAACCTAAAGAGTTTGTGCTGTAGTTTAGGAAAACAGAGTATCAGGTCGTCCTGGTAGGCCATTATTCTGGCATCTCCTTCCATGTTGTCACTATCGTAACCGGAGAACGAACGATCAGCAAGCTCGTCAACAGAATACGCATGTAAAGTCTGCGACTGGAGATCATAATGATATAAGGGAAGCGTATTTCCGACAAACCAGATACCGCGTTCGTTCTCGAGCAACGGCAACTGTTGCAGGAAGAATTTGAAAGCAAATTGCAGCTCATTTTGTTGGTCAATCCGGGCCAGCTCTTTTATTCCCGACCGATCGACCTGATACAGCAACAGTTTATGATCGTAAGTTGCCAAAACGAAGATATCGCCATTGCTGCCGATGGTTACATTTCTAATGGCTTTTTCCGGCAAGTCTGCCGGAAGAGCTGCAATCTCTTTTACCTCTTTGCTATCCGGATTAAATTTGAAGATGTGATTGGCGGAATTGTACAGGACGAGCTCCTGGGCTTCGTTCAGTCCCGCCAAAAATGACATGGTTCCCGTCAGGAAAGGGTGTTTTACATCTACCGGAATGAAATCGTAATCATTCAGTACAAACAGGTGCAAAGATCGGATCAACTGGTCGTTGACGCGGGGATCCAGCCATATTCTTCCCTGTCGATCCTCAAAAAAGTTTTTGACAGATCGGACATTGGAGGATACAAAATCATTGAAATTATGAATGTAGGAAGGTTCAAGAACCGGCCAGCTGGTGTCGCCCTGCGAATGGATCATGGACGGAACAAGCAGACAAAATACCAGTAGTATTTCCGCGATTCGTTTCAAGTGCTGATCTTAGTTTTCCGACTGCGAACAATTGGAATGTCAAAATAAAACATCCCGTAAGTTTCCGGGGCTATTTTTTCCGCCGTTTCTTCTGTCTCCGGCTGTTGAATTTTTCCCGCCCTTTACTCCGGGTCTTAATGGCCTCCTGCTTTTGGTATTTCTTTTTATCTCCGATCAGTTTCTCGATCAGATCTTCCCGTCCCAGGCTTTTGAGCTGGTCGCGGATCTGCTGGTGGTTTTCCCGCTTGTGCCAGAAGAAGAACATGTGTTGTTTCTTTTTCTCCTTTTCACTTTTTGCGGTATAAACCGGTTTCAGGGTATACGGATGCAGCCCGGTATGGTAAATAACGGTAGCGACCGTCATCGGAGTGGGCGTAAAATCCTGCACCTGCTCCAGCTTGAAGCCCATGTCCTTGGTTTCAGCGGCCAGATTGGCCATGTCTTCCGCCTGGGAGCCGGGGTGGCTGGAAATAAAATAAGGGATCAGCGGTTGATCCAGGCCGTGCTTCTTATTGTAGTAGTCGTACTTTTTCTTGAATTCGTGGAAGTGTTTGAAAGAAGGCTTACGCATCACGCGCAAGGTATTATCCGAAGTGTGTTCCGGCGCAACTTTCAGGCGGCCGCTGATATGGCAGGTCACCACCTGTTCCATGTATTCGTCCAGACTGCCGTCGTTATTTTTATTATAACTGTCCACCAACAGGTCATATCGGATCCCGCTACCCACAAAGGCCTTTTTCACTTCCGGATGCGCATCCACCTTCCGGTAAAGTTCCGTCATCGGTTTGTGACTCGTATCCAGGTTACTGCAAATGACCGGATGAATGCAGGACGGGCTCACGCAACGGTCACAGATCTCCTGCACTTTACCCTTCATGCGGTACATATTCGCCGACGGACCGCCCAGATCACTGATGTATCCTTTGAAATCGGGCATTTTCGTCACCTTATCCACCTCCTTCAGGATCGATTCCTCCGAGCGGCTGGCAATAAATTTCCCCTGGTGGGCAGAAATCGTGCAAAAGCTGCACCCCCCGAAACAACCGCGGTGCATATTCACCGAAAAACGGATCATCTCGTAAGCCGGGATAGAGCCGCGTTTTTTGTATTTCGGATGCGGCAGACGCGTATACGGTAAGTCAAAGGACGAGTCGATCTGCTCCTCACTCATCGGTGGATAGGGCGGATTGACGATCAAATTGTGATCCCCTACTCCCTGGATCAGGCGGCGGGCGTTTACTTTATTGGATTCCTGCTCAATGTGTTTGAAGTTGGCCGCATAAGAACGTTTATCCCGCAGGCAACGCTCGTGGGAACTGAGAATAAAGTCCTCCCAATTCTTATTGACGGGCAATTCCTCGTGGCGAGGGGTCAGTACGGCCGTCTGCGGAATAGTGGTCAGATTCTCAAAAGGCACGCCCCGTTTGAGCAGGCGCACAATTTCCCGGAGCGGCAATTCTCCCATACCGTACACCAGCATGTCGGCGCCACTCATGGTCAGAATATTGGGAAACAATTTATCTTCCCAGTAATCGTAATGGGTTACCCGGCGCAGGGAAGCTTCGATGCCTCCGATCAGCACGGGCACATCCGGGAAAAGTTTTTTCAGGGCTTTGGTGTAAACCGTTGTGGCGTAATCCGGACGAAAACCGGCTTCCCCTCCGGCCGTATAAGCATCGGTTGACCGACGGCGCCGCGCCGCGGTATAGTGGTTTACCATCGAATCCATACAACCGGAAGTCACGCCAAAGAACAGGCGGGGTTTGCCCAGTTTTTTAAAATCGCGCAGATCGTCCTGCCAGTTGGGCTGGGGCACAATGGCGATCCGCAGGCCTTCACTTTCGAGAATACGACCAATTACCGCGGTACCGAATGCCGGATGATCCACGTAGGAATCCCCGGAGATCAGGATGACGTCCAGTTCTTCCCAGCCTCTCGCCTCCACTTCTTTGGCCGTAATGGGCAACCAATCCGATAATGGCCGATCGTCAAACATGTTTTACCTTTTGATTTCGAACAGTTTAATAATGCACTTCAAATTTTTGCAAAGATAAGCTATTTACTTCGGAGCGCATGAGAAATGTTTTAGACGCGGGCCGGGCCGTTCGTCACTTCCGGATCTGTTAAACCACCCTTTCTGCTTTTGGGGACCAGAGGGAAGGATTTTGTATTGGGTTGGAGAGAGTGCGGGCCGCCGGCCCTTATTCCGGTCAATAGCCATATGCGGTATACCTGTCTATGATCCTAAAAGATATTTCAACGGAAAGGTGCAGCGCACCGCAATAGATCCATCACCCAAAAAGGACATAATCAAAAAGGACGGTGCGCTGCACCTATTACATATTGGTGATTATGAGGTTGGAGAGAGCGCGGGCCGCCGGCCCTTATTCCGATCAATAGCCATATGCGGTATACCTGTGTATCTATAACCCTTAAAAATATTGCAATGGTAAGGTGCAGCGCACCGCCCTATCTCCAGAACCGATCCAATCATCATTTTTCAGGTGCAGCGCACCGTCATAGTTCCAGACATGCAGCGCACCGTCATAGATCCAGACATACAGCGCAACGCAATTGATCCATCGTCTTATTCCCAGCGATAGACATCATCGAAATCAAACAAATATTCATCCCGATAAGCAATCTCAAAAGATTCCAGCAAGCTTTTATATTCTTCCCGAAACGACTGCTTACGGTGATGTACCTCCTGCCTTTCGATATAATTAATCACCCGACTCACCTGGCTCTGGCTGTAGGAAAAAGCCCCATAACCACCTTGCCAGTTAAACGCATGGGGCGTAAAACCACGCTTTTTGATAAAGTGAGAAGAAGAAGTTTTTACCTCACTGATCAATTTGGGAATGGTTTCGGTTTGCCGATACCTGAAGAAGAGATGAATATGATCCGGCATACCGTTAATGGCCAGGAGATAATGACCGTTATTCATAACCACGGTAGTCATGTACTTATACAATTCATCTTTCCAGGACTGTTTGATCAGGTTTTGACGTCCGGAGACTGCAAATACTACCTGCAGGTAGATTTGGGTGTAAGAATTTGCCATCAGAGCGCGTAATTGATTTCTCTATCAAGTTGCATTATATTTTTCGATAATGCAATCAAAATTCACTCCCGCGTCAAAACCGCCCGCTGCAAAACCGTCACCGGCAGGGTAGCCACCGGTGGTATCTTTTCGCCATCCACTACCGTATCACCGGTGCGACTGGCAGGAACCAGACTCCCGGAAATGATCTCAAACACCAGGTGCCCGTCCCGCATTTCGGTTGAGGAGAGTAATAGGTTTTCCATGACGGTGAAGCGGTTGAACAGCTTATTATCCAGAAAATAAGCTTCCATGGCGATTGAGTTTCGCTCATCGATCTCGTAATGCCCTTTCTCGGCATCGATGGTATTAAGGACATAGGGCCGGCGGCCGGATTCCAGGTCGGCGCCGTAAATGATGGTCCAGGTATATTGCCCGGCGGAATCCAGCGGCAGGATGTGCAATTGCATGGGAAGTGACTGCTGATAGCCGTATTGGTTGAAAATATTTAGATCTCCCTTCCAGATACCTACCCAACCCTCCGGAAAAGAAACCGGTTCTTTAGGGGAAGTATCTCCTTCCGTCTGGCCCCAAACGGGGAAAATGCAGAAAATAATACCCATGGTAAAAAGCTTCCGTAGGAGGAATTGTAACTTGGTACCTTGCAAATGTAGGTTCATGAAATATTTATTTTTGCTATTGGTGATTTTCGGATCTATTCGAATATTGCCGGCTCAGTCCTCCGCTTATTTCCAGCAGGAAACGCATTACCGCATCCGGGTAGATTTGGATGATCGCCGCCATACCCTGCGGGGTGCGCTGGACCTCACCTACGTCAATCACGCTCCGGAGGCACTCCCTTTTATCTGGTTCCACCTGTGGCCCAATGCTTATCGCGATCAGACAACGGCTTTTGCCGAGCAGCAGAAACGGATCGCCGGTACGGATTTCTACTATGCCAAAGATAGCCAATTGGGTGCTATCGACAGTCTGGATTTTTCGGTGGACGGCCGCCCGGCGCGACTGGAATTCGACCCGGAAAATCCCGATATCGCCAAACTCTGGTTACCGGATCCGCTGGCTGCCGGAGATTCGATCCGAATCCGCACGCCCTTTTGGGTGAAGATCCCTTTTTCTTTCTCCCGGCTCGGGCACCTGGGCCAATCCTATCAGATCACCCAGTGGTATCCGAAACCGGCCGTCTATGATGCCGACGGCTGGCATCCGATGCCCTATCTGGACCAGGGGGAGTTTTACAGTGAGTTCGGCAGTTTTGATGTTGAGATCACGCTGCCGGCCAATTATGTAGTAGGCGCCACCGGCAATCTGGAAACCCCTTCCGAAAAAGCCTTTTTGCAGCAGCGAGCAGCCGAAACCCGCACCTACCTGGATTCGCTGCCGGTCCGCCCCAACGAAGGCTACGTTTTCGAGGAATTCCTGGCTTCCAGCGAAAGTAGGAAAACCATCCGGTACACCGCAAGCCGGGTGCATGATTTCGCCTGGTTTGCCGATAAGCGCTTCCGGGTACAACACGACAGTGTGCAGCTGGGAAATGGTCGTACCGTATCTACCTGGACGATGTTTACCAAGACCGAAGAACAGCTGTGGCGAAAATCCATAGATTACGTTAATCGTTCGGTACAGTTTTACTCGGATCTCCTCGGGGATTATCCGTATCCGCAGGCTACCGCGGTACAAAGTGCGCTCAGTGCCGGCGGAGGTATGGAATATCCCATGATAACCGTGATTGACCTGGCCGGCACTTCCTACAGCCTGGATGAGGTGATCACGCACGAAGTCGGCCACAACTGGTTCTACAGTATTCTTGCCTCCAACGAACGTGATCACGCCTGGATGGACGAAGGCCTGAACTCTTTTTACGAACAGCGGTACATGCAGACCTACTACCCACCGGCCCGCCAGATGGTGATCCCGGATTTTCTGGTGGACCCATCGGATATGGACCTGTCCGAGCTGATCTACCTCCTGCAGGCCCGCCGGCAACTCGATCAGGCTCCGGACACTCCCTCCGATCACCTGTCGGACACCAATTACTGGCTGGGAGCCTACTACAAACCGGCCAAGACCCTGTGGTGGTTGTATCACTACTGGGGTGAGGAAAAATTTGATCGGGCGCTACGGGATTATTATTCCAGCTGGAAATTCCGGCATCCCCAACCGAAGGACTTCCGGCAAAGTCTGGAACAATTTACCGATGAGTCGCTCGACTGGCTGTTCAACGGGCTGCTGTATTCCAACACGACTTTTGATTATGCTATCCAAAACATCAACCGTACCGATACTGCATTTATAATTGAAGTCCGGAACCGGGGAGCCATGCCAGCGCCCGTTCCGATTTACGGACTGCAAGCAGGTGAGGTCACCTTTTTCACCTGGCTCGAGGGTTTTACCGGTACCAAACAGATCCCGATCCCCCTGGGGGAATACGATCGTTTTGTGCTAGATTATCACCACCAAACGCTGGACATCAACCGGAAAAACAACCAGATCAAAACCGAAGGAGCCTTTAAGAAACTGTCTACATTCCGGCTGGCACCTATCGCCAAGATCGAAAACGAGCATTACACCAGTCTCTATGTGCTTCCAACTTTGGGCTGGAACCATTACGACGGCCTGCAGCTTGGTATGCTCCTCCACAATCGTACCCTGCCGCACAAACAATTTGAATTTGATCTGCTCCCTCTGTACGGCTTCCGTACCCGCGCGCTGAATGGCATCGGTAATGCCGATTACCGGATCTATCCCCGGCGGGGCTGGTTCAGTGAGATCGAACTGGGGGTCAATTACCGCACTTTCCACGATCGGCGAGATACCTTCGGCCAGTTTCGCTACCAACGCTGGCAACCTGGTATTTCCCTGAATATCCGACGCTCCCCGGCCTCCACTTACTCCCACGGGCTGGCTTACCGCCTGATCGGATTAACGACCGAAAGCCCGGATACGGAAACTACCGGAAAGCGAAAAGACCAATCTCTGATCCACGAGTTATCCTATACCGGTCAAAACAAGCGGGAAGTCAACCCCTTTGAATTCCGCTTTGCACTGGAGCAACAGGCTTACGATGATGTCTTCGGCAATCCACAAAACTATTTGAAATGGTCGGTTGAATGGCAGAGTCATTTCCACTACGCTATCGATAAAAGTATCCGTACACGACTTTTTGTCGGAGGCTTTTTCCAAAATACCCGACGCCGGGCCGGGGCCATTTTCCCCGGTGCTTTCAGCCTGATCGATCAGGCCGCAACGGACTATCGCTATGACGATTTTTATTTCGGCCGCAGTGAACGGGAGGGCTTCCTGTCCCAACAGCTAAGTCAGCGGGACGGAGGATTTCGGACTCCCGTCAGCCCAGCTTTCAGTCTCGGAAAAAGTAATAATTTTATTCTGGCTGTCAATTTCACTGCCGACCTGCCGTTTGGCGACCAGTGGCCTATCCGTCCCTATCTGGATCTGGGTTATTTTGACAATGCCATGCCGACGGGAAATAATGCCACTTTTGCGGATCAGTTCATATGGAGCGGAGGACTCGCTCTGGAAATAATGGACGGGCGGTTCGGACTTTATTTTCCACTTATCAATTCACGAAATATTCAGGATCGCCTGCTCGAAAGAGGAAATTTCTGGAACCGGATCGCATTCCGGTTTGATATTTATGGAGAAAAACTACGGGATACCTGGGAAAATAATTGGTAATTTTATTCCCGGTAGCCAAACATAAAAAATACGATATCACCCAGCATGGATCATTTCACCGCCGCCCTCGACAAACTGGACAGTAATTTATGGAATTATTATTTACCCGTGCCGGTGGATATATCGGAAGCGATCATTGCCGAACAAAAAGATCGCCGGGTCATTTGCACGCTCAATAATAAATTGGAATTCCAGTGCGCCCTGATGCCGAAAGGTGACGGCACTTATTTTATTATGCTCAATAAAAGTATCCGTGATAAACTTAAACTTACGCTGGGTATAACGGTTGACGTCCGTTTAAAAAAGGATGAAAGTGAATACGGGCTGCCCATGCCGGATGAACTGGCCGAAGTGCTGGCTTCGGATCCCGAAGGTAATGATCATTTCCAGGCGCTCACTCCAGGCAAACAAAGGAATCTGCTTTATATAGTTGGCAAAGTAAAGAGCTCCGACCTGCGGATCCACAAAGCGCTGGTCGTGATCGAGCATTTAAAAAAGCAGAACGGAAAAATTAATTTCCGGCAGTTAAACGAAGAATTAAAAACTTCTAACCGCAAATTCTGACGAACTTCAGATCTCATATAATTTACCGGATCATTGGCCAGGCGCGGTCGGTAATCATTTGGCGGTGATATACCATAAAAAAAGCCACAACTCAACATTGTGGCTTAAAAAATAATTTTTGTGTTTATCCTTTGAATAATTGTTGGGATGAAAATTCAATAACGGGTACAATTATTTACTTGCTTTCGGTCCGGGTTTTTTCTTTCCCTTCATCAGTTCGGCCTGCAAATCTTCCAGTTCTTTCCATTTTTCCTGCTTAACCAGTTTAGCCTGTTCTATAAGCGGTTTCGGATCCTGGTTTTTGAATCTCGGGCCGGCATGCTCCAACACACCCTTAACGCTGGTCTGAGAAGCCTTGGCCAGATCGTTAAATGACTTTACCCCCTTTTCGTTCAGCAGGGTTTCGATCTTGGCGCCCAATCCCTGGATAAAGCGCAGGTCTTCCGGGCTGTCCGGACGATTCGGTGTAGCTGCTTTTTTCGGAGCACTTCTGCGGGTCGTTGTCGTTCCGGGTTTCCGGCCTCTTCTGGCCTTGGGCTTTGGTCCTGGTTTGGCTTTGGTTTCCGAAGCAGCGGCGGGAGCGGCCTTAGCCTTGGCTGCGGTCGTTTTTCTGGTGCGCTTCGCTTTCGGTTTGGCCGGTGGCAGTACCTGCGGTTCCATAACCTTGGTGACTACTTCCGGTTCTTTTTCCTTCTTCTTTTTATTCTTTTTTTTGATCTTTTTGAGATCGGATTTCAGTTCTTTATTTATTTCTTTCAACTCCTCTAACTCACCGGCCATGCTCTGTACGGTTTCCGTTAATTCTTTTAGCATGGATAATTCAGGAGATACTGATTTAGCTTTTTTATCCTTCTTTTTCTTTCCTTTTTTCTTCTTGCTGTCTTTCTTCATTATTGTATGATTTAGTGAAAGAAATCGCCAGGTGGCGAATAATAAAAATTGCATTCCCGGTAGTAAAACATTACCGAAAATATCTTCCACTGAGGTAGAGCCATTAAGACTTGTACCGAATTTTGACCAGATTGGAGCCTATAAAGATGGGTTTAGAAAATATTACAGACCATGTCTGTACCAGGTGTTGCTGCAATACGTGTAAGTTATTAACGTGCAGAGAGGATAAGTATTCTGTACGGGTTTAATTTATAAAGGTTTGCATACTAATTAAATAGATACTGATCAGAGGACTTTGCAATTATAGCTATTTTGAAGGTAGTAACTTAGAATCTAGATTTCTAGTCAAAACTGGCTTGTCAATTATTATAATTAGTCAACAAGATAATAAGAATTTAGTAGAAGATGTATTTTTTGTAGCAATTTATGGTTACACTTACCCACCAGGATTTATTCACTTATCTTTGCAGGACAATATGAGAAGCATGGAAAATCCTTCCCAGGACCAATCAATAATTCGCGCTGCGGGCGAAATAATCATTCGCGACTTTGAGATCGAAAGATCAATCGATGAAGAGCAGTGGGATGAACAAAAGTTATTTGAAATATTAGCCGATCAGGTCGCCTATATGATCGAGTTCAGGTTGGAGCATTTGTTCAGCCTGTTGTATCGCATGGATGTAAAAGAAGAACTGGTACGGGCCGCCTTAGCGCCCGATGCACCGGACCCGGCCAATATCGGTATCGCCCGTCTCGTTTTAGAAAGACAGAAACAAAGGAATTATACCAAAGCTACCATAACCATAAAACCCGAAGAGCTGGGTGAAGACTGGGATTGGTGAAGCAAACACCGTAAAATTGCCCACCATTCTATATCTTCACTACCGGATTTCGAACTCGCCCCTTTCCATTATAAAACAATCACCAAGATGACTAAAAAAATTTTAAGCCTTTGCTGCTTTATCTTATTTGTTGCAGCTTTACACGCACAGGAGGATGCGGGAATATTAACGCTTGACCGTATCTATTCCGGCGAATTTCGTACCGGTTATCTAGGCCCGTTCAAATGGTTTGAAGAGGGCGAGGCCTACACGAAACTCGAAAGATCCGCCAGTGGCGCCGGGCAGGACCTGATGCGCTATGACTCCCGCACCGGCGAAGGAGAACTGCTTATTGCCTCCGCCCAACTGGTACCCACCGGCAGCGAACAACCGCTCGATATTGCAGATTACGACTGGTCAACGGACCAGAGCAAATTACTGATCTTTACCAATACCGAACGGGTTTGGCGCGCCAACACCCGGGGCGATTACTGGGTATACGACCGGGACGCGCAAACGCTCACCCAACTGGGCGCCGACCTGCCCGAATCTTCCCTGATGTTCGCCAAATTTGCTCCGGATGGTAAGTCCGTAGCCTACGTGAGCAAGCACAATATCTACGTGGAAAGCCTCGATCCCGGCAATACCCGCATCCGGCAACTGACAACGGACGGTACGGAAGATATCATCAATGGTACTTTCGACTGGGCCTACGAGGAAGAATTTAGCTGCCGCGACGGATTCCGCTGGAGCTACGACGGCCGGCACATCGCCTTCTGGCAGATCGATGCCACCGATATCAAGGACTTCCTGATGATCAATAATACGGACTCCATTTACAGTCAGATCATACCCGTGCAGTACCCCAAAGTAGGCGAAACCCCTTCTTCCGCCAAGATCGGGAATATCGAACTGGCGAGTGGTGATATCACCTGGATGGATATTCCCGGTGATCCGTACCAGCACTATTTGCCACGAATGCAGTGGGTAGGCGAAAGTCATCAACTCCTGATTCAGCAACTCAACCGCAAGCAGAACGAAAGAAAGATCTGGCTCACGGATGCTCTGACGGGGAAAGCGAAAAATATCTATACCGAAAAGGACGAGGCATGGGTGAGTGTACGCCAGGGAGAACTGTACGAACTGGCCGGCGGTAAGTCATTTGTGCTCAACACCGAAAAAGATGGCTGGCGACACCTCTACCGCTTTGACCTGGACGGTAAGGAGCAGTTGCTGACGCCGGGAGACTATGATCTGGCTTCCGTGTACCTGATCAACGAAAAGGAAAATTACGTGTATCTGGATGCCTCCCCGGATAATCCTACACAGCGCTACCTGTACCAGGTTGCCATGAAAAACGGTAAGAAAAAACGACTCACTCCGGATGATCAGCCCGGTACGCATAGTTATACGATCTCGCCCAACGGTAAATTCGCAGTGCATAGCTGGTCCAATGCCAATACGCCGCCGACTACCGAATTCATCAGTCTGCCGGACCACAAAGTACTGCGCACCCTGATCGATAATAAAACCTATCGCCAGCAAATGGCGGAGCTGAAGTTGAGTCCGGTAGAATTCTTTACCATCACCACCGCCGACGGGGTGAATATGGACGGCCGCATGATCAAACCTCTGGATTTTGATCCGGAAAAGAAATACCCGATCCTGTTCAATGTATACGGCGAACCGGCCGGACAGACCGCCCGAGATAGCTGGGTTTCCCTCTGGGATAGAATGATGGCGCAGAAAGGATACATCATCATCACGATGGATAACCGGGGCACACCTTCCCTCAAAGGCCGGGAATGGAGAAAAAGTATCTACCGGAAGATCGGCATTATCAATTCGCGGGATCAGGCCATGGCTACACGTGAAGTCCTGAAATGGCCTTTCGTCGATCCGGATCGAATCGCCGTCTGGGGTTGGAGCGGCGGTGGTTCCATGACGCTGAACCTGCTGTTCCGCTATCCGGAATTGTACCAGACCGGAGTTTCCGTAGCGCCCGTCGGCAACCAGTTGCTGTACGATAATATCTACCAGGAGCGCTACATGGGGCTGCCGAGTGAGAACCGGGAGGACTTCATTGAAGGCTCCCCCGTGACCTACGCCAAAAACCTGGAAGGGGACCTGCTGATCGTTCACGGCACGGGTGATGACAACGTGCATTACCAGAACGCCGAAGTGGTCATCAACGAACTGATCCGCCACAACAAACAGTTCCAGATGATGGCCTACCCCAACCGCTCGCACGGTATCTACGAAGGGCAGAATACCCGCAAGCACCTGTACGGACTCATCACCAACTACATTACGGAACATACGCCGCCGGGCGGTGTGGAGAAAACCGCGGGTAAACCGATTCGTCCCTGATCTTATCCCGATCGTTCCGGATGATCCGGACGCGATCAGTCAGGATTAATCCATATGACAGAGCAGCATTTGGCGTCGCCAAATGCTGCTCTGTTTTTATACCATTGGGTAACACTACCCTATCGGCCCCTTCCGCTGCCAAAATTCAATCCGCTACCCCATTCCAAATATCCAGATAGATCTTCCAGTCTCCCTCTTCCGACTTTTTCCAAACGATAACGTATTTCCCCCGCCAGGGGACTTCGGTACCGTCTTCCAGTCGGGTACGACCTTCGTAATACCCCCAGTCGTAGGCTTCATGCCCCAGTATTCGTATCTCTTCCGGAATGATGCGGTGGTGGACAGTACGGCTGGTGCGCCCCGGCCGCGGAGTCCAGTAGTTTCGGATCAGTTCACTACCCTCCAGAATTGGAGCGTTGTTCGGAAAGATCTTTCCGTCTTCGGTGTAAGCGCCCACGACCTTATCGTATTCTCCCGCGATCAGGGCCGCCGAAAAGTTATCGATCCCGGTATGGATCTGCCCCAGGTCCGTTTGTAGAAATTCAGCCTTAAGTTGTTGATAGATCTCGCTAAGTACCTTGATCCCGGCGGTATGCTGGTGCAGATTGGTTTTGTTCTGGAAAGCACCGAGCGCTTTGGCCTCCAGCGCTTCCACGCCTTCCGTCCATTTCGGCCAGGACTCCAGGTCCGTCAGTTGTCCGTAATACAATTCATTAAAACCGTCGATGGCGTATTTCCGGGTCAGGTTGATCCACTCCTCTCCGTCCCGGGTAAATACGGCAAAGGGGGCGATCATATCTGCAGAGGTGGGATCCAGGCTGTAGCGCTTCCCAAAACCGTAGCGGGCCGCCAGCCATTTTCTCATCCCGACCACTCCCAGTGAGGGATCGGCCGGCACCCAGCTATCGCTTACACGATCGTAGATCTCCAGCCAGACGTGGTCGTTGTGGCGATGCCCAAAAACGGAGGCACGTGCACCCAGTTCCTGTACTTTCTTTTCGGCATCCACTTGCCGCCGGGGGGTAGGCAGGTGCAAATTGATCTCCCGAATCCGGCGGATCGGCACCTCCAGCAATTCCAGGCAAGCCTGGGAAACCCTGGCCAGCTCGTAGCAATTGCCTCCTTTTCGGGCGAGTATTTCCTCGATGGTTCGCTGTTGGTAGTCGGTGTAGGTCCAGTTGAAGTGTTGCGCAAACCATTCGACGATGGTTTCGGCCTGCTCCAGGCCCGGTTCATCATCGGACGTCAGCTGATGGGCAAATGCAGACAGGTCCCGCAAAGACAGCTCGTACAGACTATCTACTGGATTTCCGTCCTGACCGACTACCGGGGCCACCGGTAGTGTCAGCAGGAAAAATAAAAAAACGTTTTTTGAAAAAGAGAAATTGAAAGGATTGAACGACATCTATAGGCTTGTTTTATGAAATTATATCCATAAAGACAGCTCGTAGTGCTCAGTCGTTGCACCAATCCTCTATAGCATTAACAAAGGAAGTTTACACCTGCTGGGCCACCTGATTAAAATTTTCTTCCCGAAATTTTTCCAGTTCCTGGTCGGAAACGTATTCGCGGCCAATGGCCGTGGAGGAAGCTTTTTCCAGTTGTTGCAGGGCTTCGGCTTTACGGCCCAGTTCCAGCAGGGTCTTCGCGTACAGGAAGTAAACCTGACGACGACGGCTGTAGTTTGGATTGTCCTTGGTAAAGTTGCGGTTGGAGAACAGGCGGAATTCCAGGCTGGCCGCTTCGACCTTACCCATAGCCAGGAGGCATTCTCCCTTCATGCGGCGGGCGATCCAGTGCAATGGCTCCAATGGCATTGCTTTCTTGGTCACCAGGGTGAACTGTTCTACGGCTTCTTCCCAGCGTTCCTGTGCTTTGAAAATAACCGCTTTACCGAAATATGGATTGGCTTTATCCGGGTTAACATCGATGCTCTTGTTGTAGTCGTACAGTGCATCTTTGAAGTTACCCAGTTTATAGTTGACGAAACCACGGCGCTCGTACGCCAGGGCGTGTCTTTCAAATTTATCGATGGCCCGGCTCAGCGCGTCGCGGGCTTCCTGCTCCTTGCCTTCCTCGTTGATCAGTTGGCGTCCGCGCAGGAAATGCTGGATAGCCGTTTTGTCGCCTTTAGGCTCAATAACCACGTGGTGCAGCAGCTGCCCACTATCGGTCATCCAGGCACTCAGATCACCGGCTACGGCAAACTGGGCGAGGGTTTGCAGCAGGTTGATGGTATTTCTCCAGGTCTTTTCCGAAGTCTGGGTAATGAACCGGGGGATATCCAGGAAGCATGACTCTTCCACAAAGATATCTTCAGCATTAAGGGCAATATCCGAGCGATAATAGTTCTCCTTGCGGTGCTCGAACATGTTCAATACCTTTTGATAACTACGACTGCTGCCAAATTCCAGTCTTCCCGAGATGATAGTCTTGTGTGTCATGGCCCTACTGTTTTAGCTCTTTTGTAAATTGGGTGCGTACTGCACTATTTTGCAATTGGATTAGTTCGTTCTAAATTACTATCGGGTTAAAAACTGCCGGTACTTCGTTAGCTCTGCTCCCCCGCTCGGGGTACAAAGGCAATTAATCTACTGCTCACTGCCATTTCGAAACTGAAGTTCCAGGATTTGCTTGACTTATTAACTTGGTCGTGCGTAGTGACAAGGAAATGCGGGTCAATTTCTGTCCAAATAACCTGTCTCTAAGGGTCTAAACCAATCGTAACTCTATCGTATTGATCTAGGCCGTCGTCGCGCATGAAAAGATGTGCAACCTGGTTAATCGGTTGTCATAGTATATTGTAGTATTCAAATGCGCTAATATGCCAGACTTAATAAGGGTCTTAATTACAAAGGTGCTAATTAATCTATTAAAAATCAAGCTTATACCTTTCTTTTTTTATTCACCTATTGTGGATTGTTATTCACAAGCCTACTTTTTTGTTTTTAGGATAGTGTAGAAAACCAATTTGGTTCAACGCCAGTATTTAAAATGTTAGGAAGAAACTTTGGGAAATGGCATAAAATTGCGGAAATGTATTGCTATGAAGAATGCTGTTCGGTGAGCTCGTTTTGGCAAAATGTGCACCTTCCCACTTCCATGTTGGTCCTACCCTATTCGCTTACCCAAACCTTACATCCTTCCGTGCAGTTGGTGCAGATATCGATCTGATCTCTTCCCCGGAAAAGCTGCTCCCGAAACCCCTGATAAGCTTCACTTTGCCAGATATCCCGGAAGGAATTTGTTTTCAGATCGCCCAGCCGGTATTCGGCATCCTTGTCAAAGCAACAGGGAACCACCAGGCCATCCCAGGTGATCACACAGGAATGCCACAGTTTCCAGCAGTGGTTCAGCAGGTAATTCTTGATCCGGTAGGTACCGTCTTCCTGCCGGGCGTAGCGGGAGTATTTATCATTGGTCGGGATCAGTTCATTCCCCTGTTCGTAATCGTAAACCTGAGCCGTTTTTAACTTCACCTCATCGATGCCGATCTCCTCCGCGAGCCGGTAGACCTCTGCGATCTGGTGTTCATTGGGTCTGACCACCAGGAACTGAAAAATAATGTGCGGCGTACTGGATCTCATCCGTTTTTTCCAGGCCACTACATTGCGGGCACCCTGCAGTACCACTTCCAGTTTTCCTTCCTTTCGGTAACTCTCGTAGGTATCCTGCGTGGTCCCGTCCACGGAAATGATGAGGCGGTCCAGTCCGGACTCGATGGTACGCCGGGCGTTCTCCTGACTCAGAAAATGACCGTTGGTGGAAGTAATGGTATAGATGCCTTTACGGTGAGCGTAGGCCACCATATCCAGAAAATTCGGATTGATGTAGGGTTCTCCCTGAAAATAGAAGATCAGGTAGAGGAGTTCGCGGTGCAGTTCGTCAATGGTCTGGCGAAAAAAGTCTTCCTTCAGATTGCCGGTGGGTCGGCTAAAAGCCCTTAAACCGCTGGGGCATTCCGGGCAGCGCAGATTACAGGCCGTGGTCGGCTCCAGGGATATCGTGAACGGCTGCCCCCACTGGCGGGGTTTCCCGGTCCACCGCGAGAGGTAGTAGGAACTGACCACCAGGCCGGCGTTCCAGATCCGCTTCCAGGTGAGCTTCGATAAAAAGTTCAGGATATCGCGCATGCCACAAAGGTAAGAAGGGTGCCCTCCAAATGAGAACACCCTTCCACTTAATTTTTTTGGTTTAGGGCCTGATTAGCCTGCCTCTCCTACTTCAAAGGTTACTTTCAGGTTGACGCGGAATTGATCCACCTTCCCATTCTTAACGGTTACAGTCTGGTGCTGCACAAAGGCCGAGCGAATATTACTTACAGATTCATTAGCTCTTTCAATCGCCTGCTTAGTAGCGTCTTCCCAGCTCGTTGTGGAATCGGATAGGATCTCAATGACTTTTAATACTGCCATGAAATTGGGTTTTTATTGATTAGAAAAATAGTAAATCGAATTGTCCGCAATGTGCTGATCGCGGATTAAGGTAAAGTAGATTTGAATGTCAAATCGTGGGTTTTAATTTCCTTGGAAACGGAGGTAGGAAAGCATATGTTCGGTAGAATGCTATTCAAGTAGGTCGATAGGTCAATATATTGAAAAAATGAGGGAATTGCAAGAGGGTGTTGAGGTGTTGAGGTTTGCAGGTACTAATGTGGAAACGTGTGGAGATGTTGATGTTGGGAGGTTTTGTTGGGCTGCGGTGTGAATACAAGAACGGATTTAAGTGTTGTGATGTTTTTGTATGAACGTGTTAAGGAGAGTGTCCAACTTAACACGTTCACACATGCAAACATCAGAACTTTCACACTCAGGTTATTCTATGCCGTGCATCAGTTTCTTAATGATGGGCGTAAGGGCCACCAGTAATATACCGGCACAGATCGGGATCAGGGTAAAGATCAGGAAGAAGGTCGATAAAGAATACGCCTGACTGATCTGATCGATCAATCCACCGATGGAGCCGGCCAGTTTATTACCCATACCGATGGCGATGTACCAGAGACCAAACATCAGACCGATCAGTTTTGCCGGTGCCAGTTTACTCACATACGAGAGACCTACGGGCGACAGGCAAAGTTCGCCGAGGGTATGGAACAGGTAAGCCAGGATCAGCCACAACATACTCACCGATGCGGTTTGTGCCCCCTGCGGAATACTCATGGAACCGTAGGCCAGTGCGCCGAAACCGATACCGAGCAGCACCAGTCCCATTCCGAATTTCACCGATCCCGGAGGATTGTATTTACTTTCCCAGATCCGGGAGAAAAGCGGCGCAAAGGTGATAATAAAGAAGGAGTTTAAAATGCCGAACCAGGTGGCCGCCACTTCTGTAGTCTCCGCAGCCCACTCCCGTTGTACCTTCCAGATGACGATCCCCCAGATGATGAGGAAACTGGTACCCAGCGCAATATTAGACAGTGGATAGTGTTCGAAAAGTTTAGAGAACAGCTTGGCCAGTACCCAGGTGATCACCACCAATGGGCCGATGGTCAGCAGCGTATCGATGATCTTGTAGGTGTTCGCCGAAGTACCCGTCAGGATACGATCGGTATAGTCCCGGGCAAAAATGGTCATCGACCCGCCGGCCTGTTCGAACGCCGCCCAGAAAAAGATCGTGAAGAAAGCGAAGATACCGATCACGATGAAGCGGTCCCGCTGTACTTTGGCCGGTACCGGCTCCGGGTCTGCTTCCACCACTTCATCTTCCGGCTGCTCGTAAACGGCCTGCTGTTTAGGCGTCAGACCGATCTTACCGAATACCTTTTGGGCAAACCAGAACTGCAACATGCCAAAGAACATGAAGATACCCGCCAGGCCAAAGCCCCAGCTCCAGCCTACTTTCTCACCGATGTATCCGCAGAGCATGATCCCGAGGAAAGCCCCGGCGTTCACCCCCATGTAAAAAATGGTGTAAGCACCGTCCTTTTTCTCAGAATGGCCTTTATAGATCTCACTGATAATGGAAGTGATATTCGGTTTGAAAAATCCGTTACCCAACACCAGAAAAGCCAAACCGGCGTAGAGGAATACGGGCGTTTCCACAGCCATACAGGCGTGCCCCAGCGTCATGATGAACGCACCCAGAGCTACCGAATTCCGGTATCCCAGATACCGGTCGGCCAGAAACCCACCGATTATGGGCGTGAAGTACACCATCATGGTATACGTTCCGTACAATCCCAAAGCATCCGCCCGCGACCATTCCCAGCCGCCATCCAGCAGCGAAGAAGTCAAAAAGATCACCAGCAGTGCACGCATTCCGTAGTAACTGAATCGCTCCCACATTTCCGTGAAGAAGAGCACAAACAGTCCCACGGGATGCCCCAAGATCATTTTCTGATTTACGGCCGAGCCACCAAATTTTTCCATAAGCTGTGTTTTGTTGTCATCTTTGGATGACCGCCCTCATCCCGGCGGTGCGATCCGGTATCATAGTATCAAATTTCGTCCGCCCCTTACCGGTTCTTCAACCGGGCGCCGACGGATCTTTCCTTTTTTGTAGTACTCAATTACCGAGCTGCTCCCTTATATTATTCCACATCACCCATCCAGCGCTTGATCCACGGGCTCATCACCAGGAACAGGATCCCCGCGCCCACGCTCGTCATCACGACGCTCATGAACAGATCCGGCATTTGCGCCGCATTGTCCTCATCGAAGTTACCGGCAAACAATCCGGCGATCAGGTTCCCCAGGGCGGCCCCGATAAACCAGATACCCATCATTTGTCCGGCAAATTTCTTAGGCGCCAGTTTCGTGGTCATACTCAGACCTACCGGACTCAGGGTCAATTCTCCGGTAGTATGCAGCAGGTAGGTCATCACCAGCCACAAGGTAGATACCCGCGCCGTTTCCGGCAGATCGGCAACGACCAGGCGGGCCGCAAAGACCATGACCAGGAATCCAAGGCCCAGACAGATCAGGCCGAAGCCAAATTTGAAGGGCGCCGCCGGGTTCATATTGCGGGCCGCCAGTTTTACCCAGAGTGCACCGAATACGGGAGCCAGGATAATAATGAATAAGGGGTTGACCGACTGTAACCAACTGGCCGGCATTTCCCAGCCACCGCTGATACTGTCTACGATCCACCAGCCGAACAGGGCCAGGCCGACCACTACCACCGCAGTGATAACTTTCAACACATCGATCAGATCATCCCGTTTACGGATATATTCGTTCCAGTAATATCCCAGCCCCAACAACAGCGCCGCACCAACCAGCCAGGCGACGATAGCGGGAAGTCCCGCCGGACCAAAGAACCGATCCGTATGCCTTTCGGCAAAAAGATTGAGTGAAGATCCGGCCTGCTCAAATCCGGCCCAGAATAGTGCCGCACCGATAAACAGGAAGATGATCACCACCACCCGTAATTTTTCCGCTTTATTCAAACCACCGGCAATCAGTACGTAGGCAAAGTATAGAGCCGCAATGGCTACAATGATGTACCCCATGCCCTCCGCGACACCGACGATGGAATTCATATTGATCACTCCGGTAAACTGCAGGATCAGGATAAAGGCAACCAGAACTCCAACCAGGCCCAGGGCCAACATCGAGCTATTGCCAGATTCCCCACTCTCCGCCAGGGCTTCCTTCGCCTTGGGCGTCGTGCCTACCTCTTTCAGGTATTTGTTTTCCGTTAGCCGGAACATGATCAGCCCCAGGAACATACCCACCGCTGCGGCGCCGAAGCCGTAGTGCCAGTCGACGGATTCCCCGAGATAACCAACTACCATCTGGCCCGCAAAAGAACCGATGTTGATACCCATGTAAAATAAAGAGAAACCGGCATCGCGGCGGGCACCGCCTTCGGGATAAAGGTCACCGACAATGGTACTGATATTCGCTTTCAGCAAACCCGTTCCGATGGCTACCAGTCCCAGTCCCAGGAAAAAAGTAGTACTACCGGGTATGGCCAGCGAGATGTGCCCCAGCATGATCACGATACCGCCGTACCAGATGGCTTTTCGCTGTCCGAATATGTTATCGGCCAGCCAGCCGCCGGGCAGGGTGAGCAGGTAAACGCTCGCAGTGTACAAACCGTAAATGGCCGCAGCATTAGATGCGTCCAGGCCCAGTCCGCCGTTCTGATCGGCAATACTTGCCGTCATAAACAGGATGAGAATAGCCCGCATACCGTAGTAGCTGAACCGTTCCCACATTTCCGTAAAAAATAGTGTGAATAAACCCGGCGGATGGCCGAAAAAGGTTTTTCCCTGAGTAGAGTTTCCCATTAATCATGATTTGAGTGGGAGGTGAAAATAGATGTTTTTCCCATACTCCCGTAGAAATGCTCTCCTAAATTTTGTTACTGCCCACTTAAGGCAAAGTTAATTTGCCGGAAATTGTCAGTTAGCTGTCCATTCTCACCAATTTTGCTAAACCATTGTTATCTTTGCGCTTCTAACTCAGGTGGTTCGCTAAACGCAGGGCAAAAGGAGAAACGACCGTTCGATATCGCCGCCGCCCGGCGACCGTTTACCGCCCCCTGACAACGCATTGATTCGGGAAACGGAAGGAGATCATTTTGCCGGAGACTGTAAAACGACTTCACCAGAGTCGCTACCGGCACCCAACTCCACACCTGCCCCCGCCCAACCAGATTTGCCGCCAAATCGATGAACTTATGCAAGTGACCATCATGGATACCACTCTGCGGGACGGCGAACAGACCTCCGGCGTATCCTTTACCGAAAGTGAAAAACTACAGATCGCTCACCTGCTCCTCGAAGAGCTGGGTGTAGACCGTTTAGAAATAGCTTCGGCCCACGTTTCGGCCGGAGAATTCAGAGCTGTGAAGAAAATTACGGACTGGGCCGCCAAAAACGGCTACCTGGACCAACTGGAAATTCTGGGCTTTGTCGACGGAGATCGCTCTCTGCGCTGGATCGAAGAAGCCGGAGGCCGGGTGATCAATCTGCTGTGCAAAGGCTCGCGCAAACACTGCGAACAGCAACTTCGCAAATCGGCGGAAGAACACCTCTCCGATATCCGGGAAGTACTGGCCTCCGCCCGGCAAATGGGCATCATCGTTAATATTTACCTGGAAGACTGGTCGAACGGCATGCGGGATTCGATGGATTATGTTTTTCAGATCATCGAAGGGCTCCGGACGGAAAATGTCAATCGCTTCATGTTGCCGGATACGCTCGGGATCCTAAATCCCGATGAAAGCTTTGACTTTTGCAAAAAGATGCGCGACCAGTTCCCGGACCTGCATTTTGACTTCCACGCCCACAACGATTACGACCTGGCTACCGCTAACGTCTACGCGGCCCTGAAAGCCGGCATCAACGGCATCCACACCACCCTCAACGGATTGGGTGAAAGAGCCGGTAATGTGCCGCTTTCCAGCGTGGTTGGGGTAGCGAAAGATCACCTGGGCTACACGATGAACGTAGACGAGAAGAAACTGTATTCAGTCTGTAAAATGATCGAATCCTTTTCCGGCGTGCGCATTCCGGCCAACAAACCCCTGATCGGCGAATTCGTTTTCACGCAGACCAGCGGTATCCATGCCGACGGGGACAACAAAGCCAACCTCTACCACAACGCCCTGCAACCGGAACGCTTCAACCGTAAGCGCACCTACGCGCTGGGTAAGCTGGCCGGAAAAGCAAGTATCAAGAAGAACCTGGAAGAACTGGGCATCGAGCTGGATGTGGAATCCATGAAAAAACTTACCCGCCGGATCAATGAGCTGGGGGATCGCAAAGAAATGGTCACCAAAGAGGATCTGCCCTACATCATTTCCGATGTGCTCAATAACGGCAGCATCGAGCAGCACATTAAGATCCGGAATTACTCGCTCAGTGTGGCCGCCGGGCTGCGTTCGGTAGCGACGCTCAGCATCGAGATCGAAGGACGGGTGTACGAAGAAACGGCTTCCGGCGACGGGCAGTACGATGCCTTTATGAATGCCCTCCACCGGATCTACGATCATTTGAAAAAACCGTATCCGCAACTGATCGACTACGCCGTGAGTATTCCGCCCGGTGGAAAAACGGATGCCCTCTGCCATACGGTCATCACCTGGGAAATGGAAGGACGCCAGTTTAAGACCAATGGTCTGGATTCGGACCAGGCGCTCGCGGCCATCAAGGCCACCATCAAAATGCTGAACCTCATCGAACAGCAGTAAAGACGAGCCTTTATCCAGGATTTTTAATAAAAAAATAATCCGGAAGAGGCGGTGATTCCGAAGAATTGTTTACACCTTGGCGGCATACGCGAACGAATGGGGTCAGCGTCGGCCGGCCCCGCTGACACCTGGAACAATTCATGAACAACCGCCTTTTCCTTACCTTCATCTGCGGCCTTGCCGTATGCTTTGCCTGTAATACCCCGGCCGGAGTATTGCGAAAGACTTTTCTCGACGAAAACGCCACGCAGGTACTGGTGGCCGCTCACCGGGCTGCGCACCAGATCCATCCCGAAAATTCCCTTCCCGCCATACAGCACGCGATCGATCTGGGTGTAGATATCATTGAACTAGACGTTCAGGTGACCAAAGACGGTATTCCCGTACTCATGCACGATCGCACCATCGACCGGACCACTACCGGATCGGGCCGGGTACCGGAATACACCCTACAGGAACTCCGGCAACTGCGTCTTATTCACCAGGGAGACACCACCGATCAACTGATCCCTACTTTCGAGGAAGCGTTGCGGCTCAGTAAGAAAAAAGTCCTGATCGATGTAGATCTGAAAACGGATCAGCTGGCCCCTATACTGGCGGTGGCCAAAGCCACCGGCACAGAACGCCAACTGGTATTTTTTGACAGTGATTATGAGGCGCTGCACTATATCCAGGCAGAAGACCCCGGACTTCTGCTGATGCCGAGAGCCTATTCATACGAAATGGCGGATTCCGCCATCACCGCATTTTCTCCGGAGATCGTCCATATTGATTTTTCTTTTTACGACCGGGAAACGGTGCGCCTCATCCGGGAAAACCGCGCCCGCATCTGGATCAATGCCCTTGGCGGGATTGACCGGGCGATCGGCACTACCGGAGAACAAAATGCCCTGGATTCGCTACTGCGTTTCGGCGCTAACGTGGTGCAGACGGACAACCCCCGGGAACTGATCGATCTTTTGCGCAGTCGGGGCCTGCATCCCTGAGGGATCTCTTTCTATCCGCAGGCCGGACCGAAATTCCGGCTATGATGATTATGGATCATTCAGAATGCCTTAACTTGAGGCCGACTCACATATAGTCTGTTTTACCACAACAACAAAATTAATGGGGCCGACAGCGCCTGCCGTCCTACTAGGTATAGGACCCGATCTTTATTTTTAATTTGTGGAATAAATTAACCATACTATATGAAATCGTCATTCACTTTATCCTTCCTGTTGGTATGTTTCGGTATTACCCTTTCGGCGCAGGACCGGGATTATTATCCACCTTCGGTCGTTCCCGACCGCATCATTCTTAACCTGACGGAAAATCCGACGGAAAGCATGGCCGTTACCTGGCGTAATGCCGTCTTTGTAAAGCGGGGATTCGTGCAGGTTGCCGAAGCCGATCCTTCTCCCGATCTACTGGATTCCGTTCGCGTATTTCCGGCAACTAAAACCACTTATACCACCGATCTGAACGCGGCCAATTTCTATTCGGCGGTCATGGATAGTCTCCGGCCGGATACCAAATACGCCTACCGGGTCGGTGATAGCACCCACTGGAGTGAATGGGCCCATTTCGATACGGCGGATACCACCGCGGCGCCCATGTCCTTCATCTATTTCGGCGACGCTCAGAACAGTGTTAAATCGCTTTGGTCGAGAACCATCCGGGGCGCTTACAGTCAACTGCCGAAAGCGGACTTCCTGTTGCACGCCGGCGACCTCATCAACTCCCGCAACCGGGACCAGGAATGGGGAGAATGGTTCTACGCCGGCGGCTGGATCTACGGTACCATGCCCAGCGTGGCCACTCCGGGTAACCACGAATACTACAATAATTCGGAAGGCATGTATACCCTCACCGAACACTGGAAACCGTCCTTTACGCTACCGGAAAACGGTCCGGAAGGATACGAGGAAACCGTTTACTACATCGATTACCAGGATGTGCGGATCATTTCCCTGAATTCACCGATGTTCGACGAATCACCCGAGCATACGGCCGCACAGGCGGAATGGCTCAAACGGGTACTGGAAGAAAACGATCAGAAATGGACGGTGGTCACGATGCACCACCCCATCTATTCCACGGCTGCCGGACGGAACAACGAAATTCTGAAAAAAGAGCTGCAGCCCATTTTTGAAGACTATAAAGTGGATCTGGTCCTGCAGGGACACGATCATACCTACGGTCGCGGCACCAACTTGCCGATCGGCAAAACGGAAAAGAATTCTCTGGACGGCCCCATTTACGTGGTCAGTGTCAGCGGTCCTAAAATGTATACACTGGGTCTCGACGACTGGATGCAACGCGGCGCTTCCAACACCCAGCTTTATCAGTTGATCAAGGTAGATGGCGATCTGTTGCGTTTCGAAGCCTACACGGTAGACGACCAGCTTTACGATGCTTTCGAACTCCGGAAAAAGAAAAACGGTAATAATCTGTTCTTTGATCTCGCTCCGGCAGGGATGGCGGAGCGCATCGAGCTGCCGCCCCGCTACCAGCAGCGGCTCACCGAAGAAGAAATACAGGCTTACCAGAACCGGTTCAAAGCCTACAAACAAAGGAATGAAAAGCGGCAAGGCAAAAAGAAGAAATAAAGCAGGAAGTTTTTCCTGCCAATCATTCGTTTAGCGACGTATTCCGCCTAAAACAGTATCAAATCAGACCATGAAAAAGCTTTATTTTTTCCTCATTCCTGCCCTCTTCTTTGCCTGTTCCTCCCAACCGGAAATGGCCGAAGAAGAACCGACCGTATGGTTCAAGGGCAACACCCACGCCCACACGGTAGTGTGCGGCCATGCCGACACCTCACCGGACAGCGTAGCGCTCTGGTACCTGGAGCGCGATTACAATTTCCTCATCCTGAGTGAGCACAACAACTTCATCGATCCGGACAGCGTCAACCTGCCGGCCGGTCATCGAACGGATTTCATCCTGGTGCCCGGCGAAGAAGTTACCGGCCGTCAGGCCATTCACACCACTGGGATGAATGTGCAGCACTACGTAGAGGGGCAGCCGAGCTATCCCTACGACGCCAGTCTGTCAGCCGACGATCCAAATCTGCCGCCGGAAACTAAAACTTCCGTCATTCAACAGCATACCGACAGCGTATTACACGCCGGAGGATTACCGATTCTCAATCATCCGAATTTCGTTTCCGGCGCTCAGGTCGGTGATATCCGTCCGGTGAAGCGCCTGCATCTGTTCGAATTGTACAACGGCCATCCGGCGGTATACAATTTCGGTAATGAGCAACACATTGCGGTAGAAGCAAAATGGGACAGCCTGCTCACATCGGGTATGCTCATCCTGGGCGTGTCCTCGGATGATGCCCACCAGTTCCAGACCTGGTCGGAAGATGTCTCCAATCCCGGTCGCGGCTGGGTAATGGTCGACAGTGAAGGAGAGCTTACGCCGGATGCGATCACCCAGGCCATGGCCCGCGGGAATTTTTACGCTACCAACGGCGTCATGCTGGCCGAGGTGCACCACAGTGCGGATCGCTACGTCATCCAGATCGATACCAACTGGACCCGCCAGGCCATGGAATCGCCCTATATCATCGGTAAAAAAACGACAGAAGGCACTACCGGATTCAAGGTAGAATTCTTTGGAGATGGTGGGGCTTTACTGCATACCAGCACGGATCTTCAGATTGATTTCCCGATCGATTACGAGGGAGGTTACGTCCGGGGAAAGGTCAGCTTTACCCGCCAACTGGCGGACGGGCAATTCGAGACCTTCTACGCCTGGACCCAGCCGCGCTTTCTCGATGAACGCGCCGGCATGCTGGACAACAATGAGGTCTGGTCACCGAATCACGATCATGACCACGAGCACGGCCACGATCATTGATCTTTCCAGGCATAAAAAAAGAGGTGGTGAAAATTCACCACCTCGACTATTATGCTATTTACCACAACATTAATGTCCGTTTCTACTGGTCGCAATGTGCTTCGGGAAAATCCGAAAACACTCCGGTCAGTATAAATCCGCTTACCAGGGTTTGCCGGTGCCTTGCAGCAACCACGGCTTCGACCACTGGCTATCTTTTCCGCGTGCTCCGGAGTAATCCGTTATTTCCAGGCGGCTTACCGCTTCCAGAGCATTCGTTTCATTATTATTCAATTCGTCGGTCCCGTAGTTGAACCGTACGGGCAATACTGGTTGGGCGGCCGCCGGGCCGGCCGTCAGCGCGGGCAGGCCCGTTCTGCGAAAATCAAACCAGGCTTCGGTGGCGGCGGTCCAGCTCGCTACCCATTTCTGCTGAATGATCTGCTCCAGCGTACCGTCAAAGCTTACATTGGCGATGAAGTCGTCGTATTGATCGCCAACTTCCCAGGTTTCCAGAGAGGCTTTTACACCGTTCTGGTAATGCGCCGCTGCGTCACCCACGGACCAGCCGTTCAGCGCCGCTTCGGCCAGAATGAAATGAACTTCGGCCGCAGAAATGAGGCGGGCCCGCAGCAGGTCGCCGCCGCCTTCCCGGTACATTTCACTCAATTGGGAAACGTGCTGGTTCTCCACACTCTGCCCCGGCGTGGGATTCAGGTTGTAGGAAGAAGGTTGCTGTAGTCCGGCGGGCAATCCTACGTATACCGCGTCGTTCAGACTGGCGGCAGTCAGATTCGGATTGTAGCGACGGGTGAAAATATCACCCTGAGCGATCGCATCGATATACTCTACATCTTCCATCGCCGCGATGCCTTCCATGATCACCCCGTTTTTCCGGATAAAAGGATCTACCTCATCCGTCAGACTTTCGTCTTCCACCCACTGGCAATGTACCGGATCGATCCAGACCTCCAGTCGCGGATCAGCCGTGGATGTCAGTTGATCGATAAGGGTCTGGCAGGGTTTCAGTCTTCTGAAATTACTTCCGGAATCACCGGAATATTCCGTTGGCCAGACATCACTTCCCTGGCCGGTGTAGGGCAGGGTCGCATCCTGGTCCGCGGATTGCAGGTAGTTACCGGTCTGGTAGATCGCCTCAATACCGGATTGGGCCAGAGATGGATTCTTTCCGGAAATGCGCATGTAATACCGCAGCAAGAGCGAATTGGCAAAACGCTCCCAGTTCTTGATATCACCGTTATAATACAGGTCGTTGGAACTGTTGATGCCGGTATTATCCGCATTCGCGAAAAGTGCAGCAGCCGCTTTCAGGTCTTCAATGATGCCGTTGTAGATCGTTTCCTGGCTGTCGAATACCGGGTATTCGAAGCGTAGACTGCCTTCGTCTCCCTGCAGAGCGTCCGAATAGGGCGCATCTCCCCAGAGGTCGGTGATCGCACCGAAAATGAAGGATTTCATGGTCAGCGCCACGCCCTGGTGAAATTCCCAGTCGAGTTCTACCGCCCGTTCGTACATCAGTTTATTATTCCGCAGCAGTCCGAACCAGCCGGTCCAGTCCTGTGCGTTCCAGTTGTATTGGTTGTGGCCGTCAAACCAGCCATCTTTCTGCGTGTGTTGTACCACGCCGGCAATGTTGCCGTAGCCCAGTCCGAGATAATTCTGGGCGGCACCTCCCAGTACGATCGGCATGATCATATTGGGATTGGCCGTAGCCGGATCGATCCCGTTGGGATTCTGATTCAGCTCGGTCAGTTCTTTTTCGCAGGCCGAAAAAGTCAGTAAGATCAAACACAGGGAAAATACCCTGTACATATATATGGAGATTTTCATTTCGCTGTGGTTTTTCGGTTAAAAATCAAATGAAAGCTTGAAGCCGATCGGATTCGTGAAGGGCATGATATTCTGCCGCTCCAGCCCCTGACGGAATTGCATCCGCGTATCTCCCTGCGAACCTGAATTAGCCTCAAATGCTCTTTCGGGATCGATACCAACCTTGGCTTTAGTCCACAGGATCAGGTTGCGGGTGAACACCGCTACCGTAGCATTCCGCAAGCCGGCAAATTTTGGGATCTGATACGCCAGGGACAGTTCCCGCAGCTTCACGAAAGAAGCATCGAAGGTGATCGCCTGGTTGAAGTCCCAGGGATAGGTATCCGTGATCGGGTGCAAGGTGCCTTCCGTCGGATAGAGGTGCTCTTCGTAAACATCGTCCGAGAAATCGTCCGGCGTATCGGCACCGGCCACCTGGAATACGCCCGGAATGAAGGCACCGTCGTATCCGGCCACGGCGTTCCCACCGTCATCGTAATAGAACCCGCCGGTAGCCTGCGTATGACCGCCCACCCGGGGGAAATTACCGTTTTGAGGAATGATGTACTGATCGGGATTGGACCGCAACAGATCGATCAGTTCCTGCTGGGTCATGTTGCCGCCCGGGATAAGGTTTTCCAGTTGCCGGGACGACTTCCAGTCGGATTCACCGTAGCGATACGTATAGGACTGGAACTGTCCGCCGTTTCTCCAGTCGAAGCTGGCGGAAAGCGTAAATCTTTTGAAATTCAGAGAAGTCTGAGCGCCCAGCAAAAAGTCCGGATTGAAGTTACCGACCTTGATCCGGTTCTCACGGTCGCTCGGCAATTCCTGCCAGCCGCCATTGTTATCGAGTATCGGCCAGCCGTAGTACTGAGAGTTGGGGTCGGTTACCCGGGCGTAACCGGCACTGTAGATATCCCCGATCTCATCCCCTACGAAGGTGAAGGCGCCACCGTTGTTATCCTGCCACAGATCGATGAAATCCCGGCCTTCGGTCAATTCTTTCAGTACCGTTTTGTTCTTGGTGAAATTGAAGTTGACATCCCAGGAGAAATTGGTTCTCCGAACCGGCGTCAGTCCGAGACTGATCTCCCAGCCGGAGCTCTCGATCAGACCCGCATTGATCAGCTTTCCGGAATATCCGGAGCTTTGGGGCAAGGCCGTGGAAAAGATCTGGTTCTCATTTTCCATAATATAATAGGTCGCATCCAGGCGCAGGCGATTGTTCCAGAGGCTGAAATCCAGACCGAATTCCGTGGAGGTAGCGATCTCCGGCTTCAGGTTGGGATTCAGTAGTGTAGCCGGCACACTGGTGGTGGTAATGTCGTTGTAATTTCCCGTACCCAGAGTCGGTTCCAGGCGATAAGGATCCGTATCGTTACCTACCTGAGCCCAGCCGGCTCTCAGTTTAAACAGGGAAACTGCTGAGGGCAGATCTATCGTTTCGCTCAGTATCCAGCTCAGGGAAACCGAAGGATAGAAATAGGAGCGGTTGGATGCCGGCAGAGTGCTGGACCAGTCGTTCCGTCCGGTGATATCCACGTATAGTTTGTGGTCGTATCCGAAAGAAGCCATTCCGTAGACACTATAGATGGCCTTTTCGGCGAGACTGTTATTTACGCCCAGGTTATCCCGGTTGATGTTCTCTACGGTGTAGAGGCCCGGCACCGTCAGACCGATCCGGCGGTTGGTGGAGCCGATCCAGTTGCTGGTATTCTTCCGGCGCATGTAGTTCCCGCCGACCGATACATTGAAATCGAACTTACTCAGCGTTTTGTAGTACGAAGCCAAAAAGTCCGTATTACTTTCCTGATACGCCAGATCACTCAGGTAATAACCACCGTTGCTGTGGCGGCTGTAGCTGTAGGGGATCTTAGTTTCCCGGTTCTCATTGCTCTTATCCAGAGAGTGGCGTACAAACAGGGAGATCTCCGGCGTCAGGTCGTAATTGACTTTTACATTTCCGTACAAACGGTCCCGCAAAAAACTATTGGTCAGCGCGTAGGCGATAAAATACGGATTGTTGCCTTCCGTACTGGGGCGAAACTGCTCGATATTCTCTTTACCGGGCACCCAGTAATCCCGCAGATCGCGGATGTCCACGTGCGGCCAGACGTAAACCGCCTGCAGCGGGTTGGCTCCCCGGTTACCGGTATTGGGCCGGTCGTTGGATTCGGAGCGCACGATATTGATATTGGAACTAACGGTAAGCTTGCTGTTCAATTTGTAGTCGATACCAGTGCTCAAAGAATTCCGGTACAGGTCGGAATTGGGAATGAGTCCCCGGTGCGACATATTGGAATAGGACAGGCGGAAATTCCCGTTTTCATTACCACCACTAATGGCGATATTATTATTGGAAGTGATGCCCGTTTGCAGGAATTCCTTCATGTTATTCGGGTAGGACTTCAGTTCCGTCGGGATCGGACTGCCGTTGGCGTCTACCGGGCTGTTCCACTGGATCGCGGTGTTGCCGACATCCATCTGCGGACCTCCCCAGTAGGCCGAACCTTCATCCAGAACAGCGTTCCGCTCTCCGTTTGCGTAGAGGTAGTGATAATCCAGCAGGGTGCCGGCCGTCTCGAAAACATTATTGGTAGAAAAGGAAGCACGGAAACCTTTGGTCCAGGCGCCTGATTTGGTAGTGATCAGGATCACCCCGTTCGCCGCGCGGGAGCCGTAGAGGGCCGCTGCACTCGGTCCTTTTAATACGGAGATATTCTGAATATCATCCGGGTTGATGTCCGAAATGGCGTTGCCGTAGTCTACCTGGTTCCGGTCGCCGTTCTGTACGATATTATTAACACCGTTGGACATAGGTACCCCGTCTACCACAAACAGGGGCTGGTTGTCGGTGGTGAGGGAGGTCATCCCCCGAATGAGTACGTACACGGACGATCCCGGACCGGAAGTCTGGTTGATCGTTACGCCGGGCACTTTGCCGGCCAGGGCATTCAGTACGTTTTCCTGGGGGACTTTTTGCAGCTCCTCCCCTTCTACTTCGCTGACGCCGTAGCCCAGGGATTGTTTTTCCCGGGGTATACCGAGTGCCGTTACGACCACTTCATCCAGTACCAGGCTGGTCAGGACTACATTGATCTCATTGGCATCGCCTACCGTCCGGCTTTGGGTTTCTTTTCCCGCATAGGAAAATACTAAAACCGAACTGGCCTGCAGACCGGGTATCCGGTAGGTACCGTCCAGTTCGGTGGTGGTTCCAGTTTGTGAGCCTTCCACTAAAATGAAGACTCCGATGAGAGCCTCGCCATTTTCATCAGTAACCAACCCAGAAACCGTTTTCTGAGCAAAAGCACCGAAGGAAAACAAAACTGAGAAAATCAATAAAACGCTGGTTACGATTTTTCTCATGATAAATTGTTTTATGTTACTAATTGAAAGTCAACCGGATAGCAGAAAAGAAACAGAGAATAGGTGAGACCCGTAGACATGGATCTCAGATGTTGTGGTTTTACAAAAAACGGACATTTAACGGCCGGACCCTATTAGTTTTTTACCTAATTCATCTGTTTTTTTAACAGTAGCGGAGAAACAGGTCCCGTTTTCGGCCCATTTTAAATGGCACAGTGCAACACCATTCCGGATCGGGAACGTTAGCCATGCAGAACCGGATACAACGAAATGTATATCAGTCAGAAACAGGTATGGAAAAAAAAGGATAAGAAACGGACCTGCCGGGTTCCCGGCAATAGAAAGGTACCTGAGAATTGGTTGAAAACCGTTTCGGAGGAAAGGAATTTATAAATAACAATGTGTACAGACCCGGCCTAATCGACCTCTTCGTAGTCGACGTACTCCCCGTCTTCATCGGTTGTTTTCCGATCGGTCGTAGCTCGATTGTTGAGCTCGTCCTGATGGGGCCGGCGATTTAGGGCCGGAGGCGGAGCAATGAAAAATCGATAAATTCCGTAGATGATGGCGGCGGTAATTAGTAATTTAAGCATAGCTTTTCGTTTCGAATACAATACACGGGCAAATGTAAGCATTTTATAATTGCACTGGGTAGACGCATTTTTCCTTTCTGCGATCCGGTGCCTTATCCGTTGAAACAGACGGCCTTACGGGCCGATCCATCCCGGTGCCCGCCGGGCTTGCCCCCGGCAAGGGTTAATCAAATGTTTACAAAATGCAAACCGGGTATTCCTTGGCAATATTTTATTACTTTTGCAGTTCCTTTTTTTAAATGAAACTGCATGGGATCTTATAACAGACTCTATAAAATAACCGGCTGGCTGGTTTTCGCGATCGCTCTCACGGTATATTTCTTTTCCGCGGAGAGAACCGGCAGCCTTTGGGATTGTGGAGAGTTCATCCTGGGTGCCAATAAGTTACAGGTAGTTCACCCACCTGGCGCCCCTTTATTTCTGCTCATCGGCCGGCTCTTTACATGGGTGGCCGAAATCCTGTCGGATAACCCCGAAGATATTGCTTTTGCCGTCAACATGATGTCCGGGATCTGCTCCGCTTTTGCGGCGGGTTTTATCGCCTGGGTAACGATGATGCTCGGCAAACTCGCCCTCGTCGGTCGCAATGAAGAGACCGATACCGGTCAGAATATTGCCCTGGCCGGCGCCGGACTTGCCGCCGGACTTTCTACGGCCTTTGCTACTTCCGTTTGGTTTTCCGCAGTCGAAGGGGAGGTATACGCCATGTCTACCTTTTTCACCACGCTAACCTTATGGTCAATGATCCGCTGGTATACGCTGCCGGACACTCCTAAAGCGGACCGGTGGTTGTTTTTCACCATCTATGCGGCCGGCTTGTCTACCGGAGTTCACCTGCTGAGTTTGCTGACCTTTCCGGCCCTGGCCATGTTCTACTATTTCAAGAAATATAAGACCATTACCTGGAAAGGTATCGCCCTGGCTGCCGGTGCCGGTGTACTGATCATCGCAGCCGTGCAGAAGCTTATCATCGTTGGTATTCCGACGCTCTGGAGCTGGATGGAAATGTTCACGGTCAATACGCTCGGACTGCCGTTCCATTCCGGACTGATCCCTACCCTGCTGATCATCGGCGGTATTCTTTACTATGCGCTATACTACGCGCAGAAGAACAACAATGCACTGGTACAGAACCTGGCCGTTAGCGCCCTGTTGCTGATCATTGCCTTTTCCACCATTGGCGTGGTAGTCGTTCGGGCCAATGCCGACCCTCCCATCAACATGAACCGTCCGAGTGACGCCATGCGACTGATCCCTTACCTGAACCGCGAGCAATACGGTGAACGCGCCCTGTTGTACGGACCGGATTTCGACGCCCGCCCGTCCAACACGGAACTGTCCGATCGCTACGGACGGGTTGGAGATCGCTACGCAGTAACCGATTATAAGATCGATGTGGAATACGATTCCCGGGATAAAATGCTGTTGCCCCGGATGGGAGACGGCACCCAGGGACGACCTCGCTACTATAAACAGTGGATGGGACTGAATCCCGACGGGCCATTACCGGACGGGCGACCCAACCAAATCGATAACGTCAGTTTCTTCCTCCGTTATCAATTCGGCTGGATGTACTGGCGCTACTTTATGTGGAACTTCTCGGGGCGCCAGAACGGAGAACAGGGATACGAACCCTGGGATAAATCTTCCGGCCACTGGATCACCGGTATTAAGTTCCTGGATGCGATCCGACTGGGTCCGCAGGCCGAACTGCCGGAGCGACAATTGGACAATAAAGCCCGCAACACCTATTTTGCACTACCGTTCCTGTTCGGGCTCTTAGGTATATTCTTCCATTTTAAGAATCGAAGTAATGATGCTCTGGGGCTACTGGCCTTATTCGTCATAACCGGTATTGGTATTATTATCTATTCCAATCAGCCACCGCGAGAACCCAGGGAACGCGATTATGTGCTCGTCGGGTCCATATTCACCTATTGTATATGGATCGGGATGGCTGTACTAGCCCTCTTCCGGCTCTTGCAGAACCGTCTGAAACAAAGCGGTCCGGTAGCCGCCGGGGTAGCCGCCGCCATTGTGCTGATCGCGCCGCTGCTGATGGGCTTTCAGAATTTCGACGACCACAGTCGCCGTTACCACAAAGCCTCCCGGGATTATGCGTCCAACTTCCTGAATTCGGTGGAAGAGAACGCGATCATATTTACCTACGGTGATAATGATACTTATCCACTTTGGTACGCCCAGGAGGTGGAGGGCATTCGTACGGACGTACGGGTGGTCAACCTGAGCCTGATCGCCGTCGACTGGTATATTGATCTGCTGCGACGGAAGGTCAATGATTCGCCGGCCATTAAGATGACCATTCCGCAGGAAGGCTACCGGGGTAACAAACGGACCCAGGTATTTTTCAATAATCGCGCCAATACGCCATTTACCAACCGGCCGGTTGATCTGCAGCAATTCATGCAGCTGATCGCGCAACCGCGGCAGGTACCGCTGGTAGGCGGACGTTTCGCGGAAGGTTTCTACGAAACGGATCAGGTCTACATGAATGTGAACAGGGAAGAGGTGCTGGCCAACAACGTTGTACCACCGGAACTGGCCAACCAGATCGTTTCTCAGATCCCGATCAATATCCAGAACCGGAGCCAGCTGATCAAGGACGATGTCGCCATTCTGGACATCCTGGCGTCTAACCTCTGGGAGCGCCCGATCTACTTTGCCGTTACCTGCCGTCCGGAGAAATTCTTCGGGATGGATGACTATATGCAACTGGAAGGTCTGGCCCTGCGCCTGGTACCGGTCCGCAGCCAGAGCGATCGCGTTTACGGCGTGCTGGGTAGTGGCCGGGTAGCGACGGATAAGCTCTTCGAGAATATTACTGAAAAATTCCGTTGGGGCAATTTCGATACGCACGAATCCTACGTAGATCGCAGTTATATGCCGAGCCTGCAAAGTATGCAGTTTGCCATGCGGCGGGGCGCATTTGCTATGCTGGCGGAAGGCAAAAAGGAACAGGCGATCCAACTGGTCGATCAATATTTCGAAGCTTTCCCGGCGATGAACTTCCCCTACGATTACCGGACCCTGACCATGCTGGATGTATACTTCCAGGCCGGCGAGTATGAGAAAGCCAAACCGCATATGGAGATCCTGGCGCAGAGTACTTACGATTTTCTGGAGTACATCGACTCGCTGGATCAGGCCACGCTGAACAGTTACGAAGGAGAATTCGGTGCCTTTTTCAACGTGATGGAGCGCCTGCTCAACGAAGCGAGCCGGGCGGGAGATTCTGCCTACCGCCAGGAACTCAACAACCTGTTCGGCAGTCTTTCCTTCTTTAATGAAGTGAACGCTCCGGATATGCCGGCCACACCGCAGGTACTGGACACGCCGCAGGATACGGCACCCCAGCCGATCTCTATCGATCCTTCCGATACGACCATTAACTAAGGTGTAGTCGGTTACGATCGTTAGCGTGCAAAAAAGCCGCGGCCGGAAGATACCGGCTGCGGCTTTTTTCGTTACGAAACACGCGAGTGTCCCGAAGTCCGCCACCATAGCCCGGCACAGTCCGAATTCAAAGTAGCCAGCTTCCGTATCCAAACATTCCTTCCGGGATTCCCGCCCACGCTCTGGCAAATTACCTTATCTTGCAGCGATTTTTAATTGTCTACAGTTCAACGTAAAACGATCATGCCCAACGTAAACAATATCGCTATCGGATGTGACCACGCCGGCTTTCCCTACAAAGCGGCCATCATTGCCCATCTGGAACAAAAGGGGATCAGCGTACAGGATTTTGGCGCACCCTCTGCCGATTCAGTAGATTATCCGGATTTTGCCCACCCCGTCGCCAAAGCGGTCGAGACCGAACAGGTGGATCTCGGCATCCTGCTCTGCGGCAGCGGCAACGGCGTGGCGATCACGGCCAATAAACACCAGTCCGTGCGGGCTGCACTCTGCTGGCTACCGGAGATTGCCGCCCTGGCCCGCCAACACAATAATGCCAATGCACTGGCCCTGCCCGTACGCTTTGTATCCGAGGAAACCGCACTGCAGATCGTGGATGCCTTCCTCGACAGTACCTTTGAGGGCGGACGTCACGCACGACGCGTAGGTAAGATCAGTTGCTGATCGTATTTAGGCTAAAGGTAAAAGATATGACCTGCTTATACCCACTTCTATTTTCTCTCCTTGAAATGCCTGACTCTTGTTCGGCAAAAGACAGAAATCAGGCTTTAAGACAATAAGTTAGCCGGAAATGGTATTTTTAATTTACAAACTGAATTAAACATGAAAAGATACTTGAGTGCATTTTTCGGTGCCTGGTTGTTCTTTGTGCCCGCATTAACGGCGCAAATGAGTTCCGACCGGGTCCCCGAAAGAGCCAAAGATGCTCCCTCGCCTACCAAACTCGCTCAGACGATTACCGCCCAGGATATGAAGCGGCACCTGAGCACCATTGCCAGCACCGAATTCGAAGGCCGGGAAACCGGTACGGACGGTCAGAAGAAGGCCGCCGAATACATTGCCCGGTATTTCCAGAAACTGGGTATTCCAGCCATCGGTAATGACGGCAATTACTTTCAGCAGATCAATTTCTTTGCGGAAAACTGGGAAAATATCGACCTGGAAATGGACGGAACGCCACTGCGCCATCTCTGGGATTACTACGCCATGCCGGCCGATAACGAGAGCCGGGACTGGAAGGATATCGACGAGGTCACTTTCCTCGGATACGGTATTGATGATCCTGCTTACAGCGATTATAAGGGTACCGATGTAGCGGGTAAGGCCATATTGATCTACCCGGACGAGCCTAAAGACCGGAAAGGGAATTACCTGGTCAGCGGCACCTCTAACCCTTCGGACTGGTTTGAAAATCTGGAGAAAAAGCTGCAGGTAGCCAAACAACACGGTGTGGAAGTGGTCTTTATCATCGACAATGACTTCAAACAGAACGTCAGCAATGCGCGTAGGGAGATCCTGAACCGTCGTCTGGCGATGGTAGAGTCATTGCCCGAAGACCGGAACCTGGCCAATAGCGTTTTCCTTTCTTCTGAGGTAGCTAAAAAAATGATCAGCGGCGAGTTTAAAAAAGTGGTGAAAGCCCGGAAGCGCATCCAGAAAAAAGGCAAACTCCGCAGCGTTAGCATTCCGGTAAACCTCCGGCTTCGTCAGGAGAAATCCGTACGCAGTCTGGTCGGTGAAAACGTACTCGGTTACATCGAGGGTACGGATCCCGAACTGAAGGACGAACTGCTGGTGATCACCGCTCACTACGATCACCTGGGCAAACGCGGGGAAGATATCTACTTCGGTGCGGACGATAACGGATCCGGCACCTCCACAGTTCTGGAAGTGGCCCAGGCATTTGCCCAGGCTAAAAGCGAAGGCTGGGGTCCGCGCCGAAGCGTCCTAATCATGCTGGTATCCGGTGAGGAAAAAGGCCTGCTCGGTTCACAGTACTACGTCGAATACCCGATCTTCCCGCTGGAGAACACCATTGCCAACGTCAATGTGGACATGGTGGGACGTGTCGATCCCAAGCACGAAGAAAAAGGCAACAGTGACTATATCTACGTGATCGGTTCCAACCGGCTGAGCACCGAACTGCATCAGATCAATGAAGATGCCAATGCGCGCTACACCCAACTGGAACTGGACTATACCTACAACGCCGAAGATGACCCGAATCGCTACTATTACCGGTCGGATCACTACAACTTTGCCGAGCGCGGCATTCCGGCGATCTTTTATTTCAACGGTACGCACGAGGATTATCACCGCACCAGCGATACGGTAGATAAGATCAATTTTGAAAAGATGGAAAAGATCGGTCGCCTGGTATTTTATACCAGTTGGGAACTGGCTAACCGCGATGATCGCATTAAGGTGGATGTCAGACCCTAGAAATACTTTGTATTTTTAGCTCGGTGCGTGTAGCCAGGTTGCTGCCCGCACCGGGGTCCTAAAATAAAAAAAAGGTCGGTGAGACGAATCCCACCGGCCTTGTGGTTGAAAGTGAGGTTGAGGTGGACTCTTACCCCCCCGTGAGTCTACCCGCCTCACTAACTTTTTTAGACCCTTTTGTCAGCGGCTGCTTTTCGCATTACCGCACAGGGTTATATTATTTTCGTATGAGCAAAAGCCCGGCTACCCCCCAGAAGCCAGGCTTATTGCTACATACGCAAAAAGCTTTTCTGGATAAATGCATACGGTCACTTCAACCGCAATTGCATTTGTCAAAGTATGTGATCAGTATTACGATAATCGCATAGAAAGGTTACAAACGAGCTGGAACAAATTCAAATTTTATTAAAAAATGAATTTGCGGTACGCTCAGAATGGCAATCAAGCAATTACTGGACGCTTTGACGTAGGAAATGTCAAGCAGCGTCTCAAAGCTCTTTTGGAAAGAAAAAATGTTTTTTTGTTAAGTCCCTCTCAATTATGCTGCAAATTAAATAAATCTATTTTAATTTTCAATATCTGTCCCCGTTTTTTTCCGTTGTGGCCCTGCGCCTGCTGCTTCGACCGGACTTTACTGTCTTACTGACCCTACGTACGGAGGGCAAAATCCGTCATTTTGTCAGTTCCGACGCTCTGGCATAGGCTTTGTTACTTCAAAGGCAAAAAGAAATAGCTATGCAAAAAGGTACTATATCCGTACAAACGGAAAACATTTTTCCCATAATTAAGAAATTTCTGTACTCTGATCACGAGATCTTCCTCCGGGAGCTGATCTCGAATGCCATTGATGCCACGACAAAATTGCAGACGCTGGCTTCCAAAGGTGAATTCAAGGGCAAGCTTGGTGATCTGATGGTAGAAGTGATCATCGATAAAGACAACGGCACCCTGACCATCCGCGACCACGGTATCGGGATGACGGAAGAAGAAGTACAGAAATACCTCAATCAGGTAGCGTTCTCCAGTGCTGCCGAATTTCTGGAAAAATATAAGGACGATGCCAATATCATCGGCCACTTCGGTTTGGGATTCTACTCCGCCTTTATGGTAGCCGACAAAGTGGAAGTACGCACCAAATCCTGGAAGCCGCGGAGTAAGGGCGTGACCTGGGTGTGCGAAGGGGACCCCGAATACGGCATTGAGAAGAACGATAAAAAAGAGCGTGGTACGGATGTGATCCTCTACATCAACGAGGAGAACAAGGAATTCTTGGAAGAGGGCCGTATCGAATCGCTGCTGCAGAAATACTGTAAATTCCTGCCGGTGCCCATCAAATTCGGTACTCGCACGGAAACTGTAGAATTAGAAAGCGAAGGCGAAGATGAAGGCGAGGAAAAAGTAACCAAGGAGATCGAAGTTGACAATATCGTCAACAATCCGAACCCGATCTGGAAAAAGCAGCCCAACGAGCTGACGGATGAGGATTACCGTTCTTTCTATTCCGAGCTCTATCCCTTCAGTACCCCGCCGATGTTCTGGATCCATCTCAACATCGACTATCCGTTCAATCTGACGGGTATCCTGTACTTCCCCAAAGTGGGCAACTCGATTGAGATCCAGAAAAATAAGATCCAGCTGTACAGCAACCAGGTGTACGTTACGGACGACGTGAAAGAGATCGTACCGGAATTCCTGACCCTGCTGCACGGGGTGATCGATTCACCGGATATTCCGCTGAACGTTTCCCGGAGTTATCTGCAGGCCGATCAGAACGTGAAAAAGATCACCGGATACATCACCCGGAAGGTGGCCGATAAACTGCAGGAACTGTTTAAGGCCGACCGGAAAGATTTCGAAGCCAAATGGCCGGACCTCGGAGTGTTTATTAAGTACGGTATGATCTCCGAAGAGAAATTCCACGATAAAGCCACCAAGTTTGTGCTGTTGAAAAACGTGGACGGGGAACACTTTACCCTGGACGAATACCAGGAGAAAGTAAAACCCACTCAAACGGATAAGCACGATAAGGTGATCTATATCTACACCAATAATGCCAAGGAGCACGATAGTCTGATCCAGCCGGCAAAAAATCGTGGTTACGACGTTTTGGAACTGGATAACATCATCGATAACCACTTTGTCAATCACCTCGAACACAAACTCGATAATGTCACTTTCGTACGGGTGGATTCCGACACCGTGGATCAACTGGTGCAGAAGGACGAGGAAGTAGAATCGGTGATGAGCGAAGACGAACAGAGCCAGGTTAAAACGATATTTGAAGTACTGGCCGGACAATCCGGCAATCAGGTGGTACTCAAACCTATGTCACCGGATGACCAGCCGGTGGTGATCACCCGGCCGGAGTTCATGCGCCGGATGAAGGAGATGCAGGCCATGCAGGGGATGAGCATGGATGCTTTCCCGGATTCGATCAATCTGGTGGTCAATACCAACCACCCGCTGATCGCCTCCAAGCTCGTCGGTGAGAAAGACGCCGACCAGCAGCGAGAACTGGCGGAATACCTTTACAATCTGGCCCGCCTCAACCAGAGTATGCTCAAGGGAGCCGAGTTGACGCGGTTTATCAATAAGAGTTTAGAGTTTCTGAAATAGACGTTTCACACCCGGTGCCCGGTAGATGGCCTTCGCCTTCTACTGGGTTCCGGGTTATTTTTAGCTTTGGCAGGGGGGCTACAAACGAGCGGCTAATCCCGATTTTTGTCGCCACCTGCCTTCACTTTCTTCATTCCCCAGTATCCCACCAGGGCCAGCACGGCTCCCAGCGCCATCAGTAGCCGGCATTCTTCCCAAAAGATAAGCCCCTGTAGCCATAAGGCAGCGGGCAACAGGAATGTGATCACGCCACTCGTCGTCAGGATCAGCCAGATCTTTTTCATGCGTTTTTCTGGTTATAAGCATCCATTAATTCCGCTTAAAATCCCTTTTCCCACCCGATTTGGCCATTAGTTTCGTTTCCCGGATCACGATATCGTGGCTGAAAGCTTTGCACATATCGTACACTGTCAGCGCCGCCACGGAGGCGCCGGTGAGTGCTTCCATTTCCACCCCGGTTTTTCCCGTGATGATCGCGGTACAGATGATCACAACTTCCCTTTCTTCATTTACCTGAATGTCGATACCGATCTTTTCCAGCGGCAGCGGATGGCACAGTGGGATCAGTTCCGAGGTGCGTTTGGCGGCCATGATGCCCGCCAGGATCGCAGTTTGGAATACAGGGCCTTTTTTAGTGTGCAATTCATCATCTTCCAGCAGATCCATGATCTCTTCGGTCAGTTGTATAATGCTCTGCGCGACCGCTTCCCGCCGGGTGACCTGCTTTTCTCCCACATCCACCATCGATGGATTTCCTTTTGCATCCAGATGAGTAAATTGATCTGACATGTTTTTGTATTTTGGCTCAGTGAATTAAAGGTAAAGAAATGTAAAATGCGGTTCTGGTTTGTACTGAGATAAATTGGCATGGGAAGTCCCACTCAATTTTCGTCAGGTACCGCTTTTGGAATTGCGCCGGGTATTTCGCCACCAATGGTAAGCCTTTTTTGGGCTAGCCGGCGAAAATAAGCAGCAAAAAGATCACCGGAGTAAACTATTAGGCGATATTCAACCGGAACCACCCCGACAAACCACCGGAACTGTATCTTTTTCCGCCCTGCCAGCAAATTGTTTTGATCCGACGCTCTGATTGTACATCCGAACTGAATGGCCACCGGCCAAGAAACCACTATGCGCTTACCGGATCACCGAGACCATTTTTCACCGTAAATAATAAAATCAAATCATTATGCGAAAATGCTTACTAGTTTGGGTGTTATTGTGCACCGGAATGACACTTTGGGCACAATCCGGCGAGGACCGGAAGTTGGAAAAACTGAAGGCAGAAGTGCAGGAGAAAGTCGAAGGTCGGGCCAAGATGGCTCAGGTAATGGTCGATAAGATCTTCAGTTTTGCCGAACTCGGCTTTCAGGAGTACGCCTCATCCAAATACCTCACGGACATCCTGGAAGAGAACGGATTTACCATCGAACACGGGATCTCCGATGTGCCGACCGCCTGGTGGGCCAAATGGGGCAACGGCAAACCGGTGATCGCTGTCGGTAGCGACCTGGATTGTATCCCGAAAGCGTCCCAGAAACCCGGCGTGGCCTACCACGATCCGCAGATCGAAGGAGCTCCCGGTCACGGCGAAGGGCACAATTCCGGTATTCCGCTCAATATCGTTGCGGCTATCTCCGTCAAGGAGATCATGGAGCGCGAAGGTATCCCGGGTACCCTGATCCTCTGGCCCGGTGTAGCGGAGGAACTGGTAGGTACCAAGGCCTACTTCACCCGCGACGGCTACTTTGACGAAGTGGATATGTGCATTTTCACCCACGTTTCCAACAATATGACCGTATCCTGGGGACAGGCCCGTGGTACCGGGCTGATCTCCGTGGAATATACTTTTGAAGGGGAAGCGGCCCACGCCGCCGGTTCTCCCTGGCGGGGCCGAAGCTCGCTGGATGCCGTAGAACTGATGAGTATCGGCTGGCAGTACCAGCGCGAGCACCTGGATCCCATCCAGCGTTCGCACCACGTGATCAAAAACGGTGGAGACCAACCGAACGTGGTGCCTTCCGAAGCCTCTATCTGGTTCTACCTGCGCAACGTCACCTATCCCCGGATCATGGAGATGTACGAAAAGTGCAATAACATCGCCGATGGAGCTGCCCTGATGACGGGCACCGAAGTGAAACGCAAAGTACTGGGTTCTGCCTGGCCCCGGCACTTTAACCAAGTGATCGCCGAAACCATGTACCAGAATATCCGCCAGGTGGGCCTGCCGGAGTGGAGCGAAGCCGATCAGACGCTGGCCAGAGCGCTGCAGCGTGAGGTCAATTCTCCCCGGGACACCAACGGGCTGAGCACCAAACTGGATACGATTGGCCTGCCGATCAGTCGCCCGATCAGCGGTGGTTCCGACGATATTGGGGACATTTCCTGGAAGTTGCCGACCGTCACCCTCCGCTTCCCGGCCAATATTCCCGGACTGCAGGGGCACCACTGGTCCAATGCCGTGGCCATGGCCACTCCGATCGCCCATAAAGGCGTAGTAGCGGGCGCCAAAGCAGAAGCCATGACGCTACTCGATTTCTTCCTGAAACCGGAACTGGTGGATCAGGCCTGGGAATACTTCCGCAACGAGCAGGGGATGAAACAGAAGTACGTACCCATGGTGACCGAAGAAGACAAACCGGCCACTTATCTCAACAAGGACATCATGGAAACCTACCGAAAGGAAATGGAAGCACTGTACTACGATGAGACCAAATACGACACCTATCTTGAACAGTTGGGCATAAAATACCCAACCGTGCGGGAAGATTAGTCCGCAGTCGGTATCTGAATTGTCGCCAACGGGCCGGAAGTATTGTCATCTTCCGGCCCGTTGATGCTAATATATAGTGGTTCTGCCACTTAAGTGGTTCTGCCACTATAAATAATCTAGAATATTTCCTATTTTGCAGCTTGTTTTTGTACCACAAACCGATATATCCCATGAACGTCAAAAAACCGCTAAAGGATTTCGTCTGTCCTTGCCTGAAATTCTCATTTTCATTTTTAACAGACCACCAGGAACATACCGAATAGGTTAAGCCTGATTTCCTGAATTCCAAAACCTTTACCGGAACTTCACTTACCACATTCCTACCCTTACAATCAAGCACTTACTGAGTTACCGGTAAATTGGGCTCCTGGAGTTTGGGCCAGATATTGTATATAATCCCTTGTCAAACATATAAAGCATTATGAGAAAATTGCTACGCATCCCAAAACTATCGATCATCTGGTTGATGCTTTTTAGCCTGGTGCTCAACACCGCCTGGCTGCCCTCTGATGAAAAAAGCAATACAAACCGCACCGATAATCACACCTTGCCCGTAGGACCACCCGTATTCACGGACCCAATCCCTCAGGACATTACAGTCAGCTGTATCAATGATGTACCGGCACCGGTTTCCCTCAACGCAACGGATGATAACGATCCATCTTTTCCGAAATTAATCGTTTCCGTCGATAATCCTCCGTTGAATACGTTGAGTGCCTGTTCCAATGCGACCATTACGCGTACCTGGACGGCGGTGGATACGGCCGACAATCTGACGGCCACCGCAACCCAGATCATTACGGTACAGGCGGACGTTACCGGACCGGTCTTCGACCTCTCTCCGGTTAATGATACCGTTTCCTGTGAGGTAAGTAAAATGGACGCCCCGGCGTCTCCGGATCGCTACATCAACTGGATCAGCAATCTGCAGGCCGCCCTGGCTACCCGCCTGGAAGATGGTTGCTCCGGGGTGGAAACTTTCACCAATGACGCTCCGGCCAATTACGAGGAAGAATGCGGTACGCTTACCGTTACCTTTACCGCCACGGACAGTTGCGGTTGGTCTACCGACTGGATTGCCACCTATACCGTAATTGATGCGGAGGAGCCGGTATTGACCGGGGTACCCGCGGATCTGGTCCTGAGTTGTGCCGATCCGATCCCGACCGCACCAACCGTAACGGCTTTGGACAACTGTGCCGGAGTGGTTCCGGTGGACTACAGAGAAGAGAACAATCAGTTTATCGGCGGTAACTGCCTGGAATACGAGTACAACATCCTGCGGATCTGGACGGCGCTGGATAATTGCGGCAACGAAGCCCGGGATACTCAGATCATTATGGTGCAGGATGAAACGGGTCCTACCTTCGACCCGCCGGCACCGATCACACTTACCTGTGATGACGACATCAATGATCTGGAACTCACCGGTGAGATCAGTAACCTGTCGGATAATTGTACGACGGTAGACGAGATCACCGTCAATTTCACCGATAACATCACCGGTGGCGACTGCCCTTATAACTTCACCGTAGTAAGAACCTGGCGGGCGTCCGACCGCTGTGGCAACTTCAATGTCCGCCAGCAGGTAATTACCATCGAAGACAGTGTCGGTCCGGAATTTGATGTACCGGCCGATATCAGTGTAGACTGTACGGAAGCCAATGACCTGAGCCTCACCGGCCAGCCTACCAATATTACCGATGCCTGTGATCCGGATCCCGATATTTCCTACGAAGATGTACTGACCCAGGGCTCCTGCCCCAGTGAATACACCATCCGCAGGACCTGGACGCTAACCGATCGCTGTGACAATGTCACCAGTAAAGATCAGATCATTACCGTTCAGGATCAGCAGGATCCGAATATTACGGTTAATGCGGCCGATGAGCAGATCAGTTGTATGGAAGGAGTGGATATTAACCAGGCCTTTGCCGACTGGCTGAGCAGCCGCGGCGGCGCCATGGCCGTTGACAACTGCTCCGATACCGAAGACCTGAGCTGGGCGGCTTATAATACCGGCACCAGCAATCCTCCGAGCCTTCCGGCCCTGGATTGCCCGGCTACCGGAGGTGTATTGCGCAGTCAGACGATTGACTTTATCGTTACGGACGAATGTGGCCGGAGCGATACCACTACCGCTACCTTCGCCCTGATCGATGACCAGGCGCCCGTGCTGAGCAACTGTCCGGAATCATTTTCCATTCCCAACGATCCGGGCACCTGCGAAGCGGACTTTGTACTGATGCCGCCGGTGATCGAAGAGAACTGCTTTTTCAATACGGGGAATGAAGATGTCTCCGCATCGGCTACCCTCACCAGTCAGGCGGCTCCCGGCGAAGAAGGGAATACGCCGGTTGATCCGGTGGAATTGAGTTTCGCCTTGGCCGGCGAACTGCCGCTCAATGCCAACAGCGATGCCACCCTGACCATTGATCTCGTCAACGTAGACGGCGAAGAGATCAATGAATTTTTCAATGTACTGGGTGAAGACGGCAACCTGATCGGCTTCACGGAAGGTACCAACGCTCAGTGCGGCAATTCAACCTCGGTATTTACCCTGCCCGCCTCCACGATCAATAACTGGGCGGTAGACGGGGTCATTACGATCCGGCTGGAGCCGAATATTCCGGCGGGCATGGACGGACGTTTTGCTATTAACGCCATTTGTTCACCCACCGGCATGGTGAACGGGAACATCACTTTTGAGACCAAACAGTTCCCGTCCATCGTTTTTGCCTACCGGATCGATGATCTGATCGATTCGACCGTGGTTGATCCGATCGCACCCATTCCGGTAACCCTGCCGCAGGGCGACCACACCGTTACCTACTTTGCGACTGACTGCGCCGGCAACGTAGATAGCTGCGTATACGTCATTTCCGTAGAAGATGTGGAAGCGCCGATGATGACCTGCCCACCGGATGTTACGCTGGATCTGCTGGGAGATTCCTGCGATATTGCCTATACTTTGCCATTGCCTCCGAATATTACCGACAACTGCGGTGTTTACGTGGACGGTAATCAGGTACAGCCTAACGATACTGCGAGCGCATTTTTGACCTTCTCTTTTGATCCCAACCTGACTGATTATCTGGCGGAAAACCGAACGATCTCGTTTACGGGAGTAGCGGCCAACGCTGTGACGGATATCGCCCTGACGATGGATTTCCTCGGAGATTTCACCGGCAACCGGGCCGTCATGGAGGTATACGGTGAGGGCAATACGCTGCTGGGACAAACCACGGCCGGTGCGGCCAACTGCAGTACTCCCGGCCAGCTGAATCTCACGATCCCGGCCGCCACTTTCAACAGCTGGGCCAGCGACGGGACGCTCGATATTCGCCTGCAACCGCTCAATGTACCGGTACCGCCCGGGGTTCCCGGAGACGGGATCAACCCCTGCCAGCCGGATTCGGTCAGCATGAATGGGGATAACGACGGGCTGAGCTACGTTTTCCTCACTCTGGACTACGGTCTCCTGCGTCCCAGCTATTATACAACGGGAGCTACGGAGATCCCACTCACGGTAATGGCGGAACCGATGGTTTCACCGACTATTGATTTTGCCGTGGGCGAAACCGATGTGTTTTACATTGTACGGGACCTTGCCGGCAATCCGGATACCTGTAGCTTTAAAGTGACGGTAGAAGACCCCATTCCCCCGGAAGCCTTGTGTAAACCGCTGGGCGCGTTACCGATCAACCCATCCGGTCTGCAGGTAGAAGTATTTGATGTCTCGGATGTGGATTTCGGCAGTTACGACAACTGCAGCATCGATACCGCTTTTATTTCACCGAATACGTTCACCTGTGCCGACGGCGGCCAACCGGTAACCATCACGCTGACGGTGCAGGATGCAGCCGGCAACAGCAGCGAATGTACTACGACCCTCGGGATCACCCTCCAGGGACCCGAGCCTACTTATAACTACGGACTTTGCGGTGGAGATTCGCTCTTCCTCTTTGCCAATCCGCCGGCTCCCGGTCCGGAAGCCTATACCTACCGCTGGTACCGGGCATCCAATCCGGGTGCGGTGATCTCCACCAAACGAAATCCGGTGATCTCAAACGTAGATCCCACTTTTGAGGATTTCTATACCGTGGAGATCCAGGGTATCTTTAACGGATGTAGTGCAGAAAATTCCGTCTTTGTAGAAGTGAATTCCATTCCGCTGCAACCAGAGCTGGTGACCCAGTCTACCTTCTGTAGTTCGGAGTCTGTGAAGCTCAGTTTTTCGGGTAACATTCCCGATGACGGCGACAATATCAATTTTTACTGGTATTCGGGTACAGCGCCTAACGGAACGCTACTGGCAACGACCCAGGAAGCAGAATATACCATACCGCCGCCCCATTCACTGGGGAATAAACAGTACTACCTGATCGTTGAAGCCAATGGTTGTACTTCGCGGCCCAGTCAGACCAAAACGGTCAATATCGTCACCCGGCCGGTGGCGGATATCACCCAAATGGACACCTCCGTTTGTGCCGGCGAAGTGATCACTCTGAGCACACTGGTGGCCGGACCTACGATCAGTGGATACAAATGGAGCGGACCCGATAATTTCACCTCTACCCAGCAGTCGCCCAATGTGGGTCCCCTGGCCACTACCAAGGCCGGGCATTACTACCTGACCGTGGCGCGCAACGAATGTGTATCGGCGCCGGATTCCGTACTGATCAGCGTACGCCCGAAACCGGCAAAACCGGCTATCACGTATAATGGTCCGATCTGTGAAGGAATGAATCTAACGCTGACCACCACATCTACCGGGGCCAGCTCATACCACTGGTTGCACAACACCGACGAATTCATCACTACCGTACCGTCTTACACCGTAGCGGATGCCGACCCGTCGGACGGCGGCAACTGGCAGGTAGCGATAACCCGTAACGGTTGTACTTCCGATCCGGCCAATCCGGTCAATGCGATCGTCAATCCGGCTCCGAATGCCATTGCCGACGCCGATCCGGTTCCGGTTTGTGTTGGTTCTGCGGTTACGCTGATGGGAGATTCGGATATCAGTGGGGTAACCTATAAGTGGACCGGCCCCGGCATTCAGCCGCGCTTTTCGAAAAATCCGGTGATCAATCAGGCCAGTCCTGCAAATAACGGCACCTTTATCCTGGAGGTCACCAGTCAGCCCGGTTGTAAAGACACCGCCAGCGTGGAAGTACGGGTAGTGGACGGGATCACCTCCATCGATATTGTAGATGATGCGCCGAGCTGCCTGACCGGTCCGACCGATATTCATCTGGTACCGTCAGTCTTCCCGGCTGATGATGGCTCCTATATGTATACCTGGCGCCGGAACGGCATGGTTTTCTCCACGGAAAAAACGGCCGTAATTCCCAACGCAACCGAAGCGGACAGTGATAACTATTCCCTGGAAGTAACCACCGGCAACGGCTGTTCTTCCGGCTTCGTCACCTATACGCTTGACCTGAAAAATGCTCCGCTAACCCCGAGTGTCCCCACTTCACCGACCGGTTCCTTCCAACATTGTCTGGGAGACGATATCGTGCTCCGGACCAACGACTTTGCCGGCGAGGGGAATTCGGTTACCTATTACTGGGTAAAAGCGCAGAATAACCAGCAGATGTCGACCACTGTTCCCGAACTGATCATTGAAGATGCTCAGATCGACGATAGCGGTCAGTACAGCGTTTATGTGATCATAGACGGTTGTACGTCTCTGAATTCCCCGGCCGTCAACGTTACGGTAAGCACGATCCCGACCGTCACTGCGGCCAGCAACAGTCCGGTGTGTGCGGGTAGTAACATCCAACTGATGGCCAATTCGGCTCAGGGTGCTACCTACGCCTGGGGAGGACCGATCACTTCCAGCCTGCGCAATCCTTCTTTCAGTACCGCGGATCAGTTGATGCCTACGGCCGAATATTTCGTGATCGCCAACCTCAACGGTTGTAAATCCGATACTGCTTTTGTGAACGTAACGGTGAAGCCTTCCCCACGGAAACCATCCGGGCTATCCAACGGCCCCCTCTGTATTAGCGGTTCGGAAGAAGTTCTGGAACTCTCCGTAACCCCCGGCAGCTTTACCAATGGCGCCAGCTATCGCTGGTACCTGAATGATACCGAAAACCCGATCGGAGCGCCTACTACCGATACGACTTTGGAAGTAAGCACCTTTACCGGCTTTTCGAACGGCACTTACGATTTCTTTGTCCAGGCGAATCTCGACGGCTGTACATCGACGCTTTCCAATCCGGTAAGCGTTACGCTGAATACCGTACCGACCAGTCAGGCATTTGCCGGACGGGATACGACCATCTGCTCGGGTGACTTTGCCCTGCGGGGAGCGGCTCCGCCGATCGGGGTCGGTCTGTGGACCCAGGTTGCCGGTTCGTCCGAAGGCGTAACGATCGCCAACCCGAATGATCCGCGTTCTCCGGTAAAGACCCTGACCATCGACGGCGGACCATATACCTTCCGCTGGACCCTGTCTAACGGTGCGTGTCAGAACTATTCGTTCGATGAAGTTCAGGTGGTCGTCAGCTCCGGCGAAACCGCCCAGGCCGGCGACAACATTTTGGCCTGTGCCGACGAGATCGTCAACCTGAGTGCGAACCCCGTATCGGGCAATACCAGCGTAGGTCGATGGTCCCAACCGGAAGCTCAGAACCTTTTGGGTGTAAATATCGTAGAAGAAAATAACCCGACCACTTTACTGGAGGGTCTGGAGCCGGATAACGTATACGTTTTCACCTGGACCGTCACCAGCGAATGTGGTGTCAGCGAGGACCGGGTAAACGTCATTATTTCGGATCCCGCGCCTTATGCCGGGCCGGATACGGTGGCTTGTAACAACCGGGGAGTGTTTATCCTCGAAGCCGCAAGACCTACCTCCGGCAGTACCGGGCAGTGGACTTCCGAAGACGGAGATCCGATATTCTCCTTCCCCAATCAGCCCGTTACGGAAGTACGCGGTCTGAGAGAAGGAGAGAACGTATTCTACTGGACCGTGGATGAAGGATACTGTGGAGAAGGATCCACAGATTCCGTTACAGTGACGTATAAACTCCCGCCCGTAGTGAACGACGAGAGTTTTGAAATAGAATTTCAACAGGCTACCGAAGTGAACCTTCTGGCCAACGACCAGGTCCCGGCGGGTACCCGTACGGAGATCGTGAGTGGTCCGGACCAGGGCGTTCTGGAAAGCCTGGGTGATGGTAATTTTGAATATGTCCCGAATTTCAACTTTGTTGGCTTTGACCAGGTCAACTACGCCGTGATCAGCGAAGGTTGTATCACCGCCGAAGGGACGGCAACTTTTATGGTAGGCACCGATGCCCGCTGTCAGGCACCGAACGTAATTACGCCCAATGGCGATAATATCAACGATACGTTCACCGTACCCTGTCTGCTGGATCTGGATCGCTTCCCGGAAAGTCAGGTGATCATCTTTAACCGCTGGGGAGATGAGGTATTCCGATCGAATATGCCCTACCAGAACAACTGGGATGGCCGTTTCAACGGACAGGAGCTACCGGCCGACACGTATTTTTACGTAATCAACTTTGGGAACGGTGAGCCCCGGCAGACCGGATTTGTCATGATCCAGCGCTAGGGACTTTTCATCACCATTTTTTTCAAAATTACGCCAACATTACGACCATGAAAAAGCTATATATCATTCTTGTTTCCTGCTTTGTTTTTTCCGCGCTGAACGCACAGCAGGAAGAGCAGTTCTCTCAGTTCATGTACAACAAACTGGCTTTCAACCCCGCCTACGCGGGGAGTAAAGACGGTATTTGTTTCACCGCTGTATCCCGCAACCAGTGGATCGGTGGTCCGGAGGGAACACCGCAGAGTCAGTTACTGACCTTCAGTATGCCGATGTTCGGCCGGAAGGTGGGGCTCGGAGCAACCGTATCCCGGCACACGATCGGTCTGACGGAACGCATCTCCGCCGAGGTATCCTACGCCTACCGCATTCCAGTAGCCTTGGGTTATCTGAGCATGGGGATCCAGGGTTCGGTTCGGCTCATCCGCATCAACTTCAGTGAAGCAGTTACGACCCAGCCGACCGGTACGGACGGAGCTATTCCCGGCGACCTGCAAAGTAAATACATCCCCAATTTCGGGGCGGGGCTTTATTACCACAACACCCGCTTCTTCATTGGCGTTTCCGCTCCCCGACTGCTGGGCAACAGCATCGATCTGGCGGAAGATGATGTGATCATTACCCGCGAAGTGCCCCATATTTACTTTACCGGTGGTATGCGCTGGGACCTCAATGCCAATTTGCAGTTTCAGCCCCAGGTACTGTTGAAATACGTCCGCAATGCGCCCTTTGAAGGAGACGCCAACGTCAACTTCATTTTTATGAACCGATTCACTACCGGTGTTTCCTACCGTTTGGGCGGTTCCAAGCGCAGTGGGATCGGTGAAGCGGTCGGTCTGATCGGCGGCATTCAGATCTCCGATGAGCTGTTTCTGGGTTTGTCTTATGACTATACCCTTTCGGAAATTCGTTATACAACCGGCGGTTCGGTGGAAGCCGTGGTGCGCTACTGCATCGGCGGCCAGTCGGATGATGCGGCAGAGTTCGTAAGTCCAAGGTTTTTCTAACAGGCTGGACAGGAGTTCAGCTTATCTACGTCAAAAGGGGTAGTTTTGCCCTCCAAAACGTTATAAAATGAGACGGTCCTTATCAATGATGCTACTGCTTGCTTTCACAGTGAGCCTTGGTTTTGGTCAGAATAGAAACAAAAAGATCGAATCGCTCTACAAGCGGGAAGATATCAACCGGGATATCCGGGTGTATAACGCCAGTTCGATCAATTCCTCGCGGATGGAATTTTCTCCTTCCTTTTACCAGGGAGGTATGTACGTTTCTCAGAACCGTAACGGACTCATTGATGAAAAGACCGGCCAGACTTTCAATGAATTATTCTATGCGGACCTCGATCCGAACGGACTGCCGATCCGGCCTTCCAATTTCTCGGTCGAGATCAATTCCGAACGGCACGAAGGACCGGTGGCGCTCAACCGCCAGTTTGACCGCATTTACTTTACGCGTAGTAACGTAAAGCACGGCGTGACCCGGGCCGGAAAAGATAAAAAGGTCCACCTCAAGATCTACGAAGCCCAGCGGGGTGAATTCGACTGGGAGCACCAGAAGGAATTGCCGTTCAACAGCGACGATTTTACCTGTATGCACCCTGCGCTTTCGCCGGACGGCAATAAACTATTCTTCGCATCCAACCGTCCGGGCGGATACGGGGGCATGGACCTCTACTCCGTAGAACGCAAAGAAGGTCGCTGGGAAAAGCCCCTCAACCTCGGACCGGATATCAATACGGCGGGCAATGAAGTATTTCCCTTCCTGCACGAGAGCGGTATGCTGTTCTTCACTTCGGATCATCATAAAGGCTTTGGCGGTCTCGATATTTTCATGATCGACATCAGCGGCCGGAAATGGGGCCGGGTGATCAACCTCGGAGAACCCTTCAATTCAGCCAGCGATGACCTGGGACTTATTCTCACCAAGGACGGCGAACAGGGATACTTTACTTCCAACCGGGAAGGTGGTGCCGGTGGTGACGATATCTATTTCTTCGAAGCCGCCGGTGGTATTCGTGGGATCGAACTCCCCGAAACTTTCGGTTTAGTTGCGACGGTATACGACGGTCAGGCCAGCCGCCGTCTGCCCGGTGCGGATATCCGGATCTTCTACCGAACGGACGATGGACTGATCGACGATCAGAGCTTATACGATCTGGAACTGCTACCCAGTGAGGGTTACGGGGAAATGGTCATGAAACTGGTACGAAAAAAAGAGAAATTCCTCGGGGATCCGGATGTCAAGACCGATAGAAACGGTGAAGGAGTGCTCCAGATCGAAGAGGACCAAAAATATGTGATACTGGTCTCGAAAGACGGCTACACCTCCAAGGAGATCGCGTATTCTTTGAAAAAAGATGCTCCGTTGCGCCCGCTGGAAGTGGTGCTCGATCCGAAGAACTGCATAGAACTGACGGGTACCGTTCGTTCGGCGGCGGCCAGTAAGCAGCTGATCCCGGGAGTACTGGTACGTATTCTCAACCAGTGTGACAATACCGAAATACTCACCCGGACCAAATTCGACGGGGTTTTTGAAGCCTGTCTGGAGATCGGCTGTGAATACACCATTATTGCCGAAAGGGGTGGCTACGAACCGCAGCTTACCCGGATCTCCATGGAGAAGATCCGCGGCCGACGTTCCGCAGAAGTGGAAATGCAGATGACTCCCATGGACGAATTTTCCGAAAAGGAACCCATTCGCAAGGGGACCGTTATCGTTCTCGAGAACATCTACTACGATTTCAACAAATCTGCCATACGCAAAGGTGCGGCCCGCGAACTCGAAGGCCTGGTGCGACTGATGGATACCTACAAATCCATGGAGATCCGGCTGGGCGCTCATACCGATTGCCGGGGAACGGATGAATACAACCTGAAGCTGTCCGAAAAACGGGCGGAATCAGCGAAGCAATTCCTGGTGGACCGGGGTATTGAGGCCGACCGCATCAAAACCCTCGGTTACGGTGAAACCCAGCCGCGCAACCGCTGTGACTGCGACATTGTGGAGTGCTCGGAATCCGAACATCAGTACAATCGACGTACCGAAGTCAGGATCATCGGGATCGACGAAGCGGTGACCGTAAATTACCGTCGATAATCTTATTTTCCCTGGCGGAAAGCTTCCGCGCTTGTCAATAAGCTGGAAAACTCCTATTTTTCTGCAATTGCTGCAGCCCTGACCTATTCACCAGTTGATTGTCAATCGTCAAATATGAACGCAAAAGAAGTTTTCCGCCAGACCAATATCCTGTACTTTTCCCTTCTAGCGGGGCAGGTTTTGTTCTGCTCCGTGATCGTTTTCGCCATCTTAAATCCGGAAACCCGTCAAACAGGCTGGCCCGAAGGCACCTATGGCCTATTGGTACCGGCCATACTGGTGGGCGTGCTCCCACTGGTATTTTTCATCAACAACCGGCAACTGAGCCAGGGCTCGGAAGAGGAAAATCTTCCGGCCAAAATGGCCCACTACCGAACGCTGGTCATTCTCCGTTCGGCGCTCATCGAAGGGGTTAATCTCTTCAGTCTGGTGATCCTGCTCCTGGAAAACAACACAACCTTCCTGATCTTTTTCGGTGCCGGTCTGCTGTTGTTCCTGTACTTCCGGCCGTCTATGAATGAGTTCCTGCAACACTACCAGCTGGACAGTGGGGAGCAAGCCGAATTTAACTACCAGTAAAGGTCTGTTTATGAAAAAGTTTTTCATGATCATCGGACTGGTCCTGCTGGCCTTGATGATCCTTTTCGCGCTTGGCCCCAGTCCGGACAAGCCATCTCTCCGCATTGATCTACCCGAGGTATCCAATGACCTGGGCGCACTGGAAACTTCGATCCGGGATGCAGAACGGCAGGTGACCGGCTTGAAACCGGACAACGAAAGCCGGATCTTCTGGCGGGACTCCATTCCGCAGAAGACGCCCTACAGTATCGTTTACCTGCACGGTTTTACCGCCAGTTGGGCAGAAGGCGAACCCATTCACCGGGAATTTGCGCGGCGCTACGGCTGCAATCTGTACATACCGCGGCTGTACGCCCACGGCCTCAGCGATAAAGATGCTATGCTGACCTTCGATTCCGACAGCTTACTGGCTTCCGCCGCGGCGGCTCTTGCCGTTGGGAAACAAATCGGTGAAAAAGTGATCCTGATGTCGACCTCCACCGGCGGTACGCTTTCCCTGATGCTGGCGGCCAAATTTCCGGAGATCGCCGGCATTATTGCCTACTCACCGAATATCGCCATTGCCAATTCCGCTGCTTTTTTGCTGAACGGCCCCTGGGGGCTCAACATCGCCCAGATGGTCTACGAAGGAGAATACCGGACCTACGATGCGCCCGAGAATTACAAAAAATACTGGTCGACCACCTACCGGCTGGAAGCTCTGGTGGAACTGCAGAATCTGCTGGAATACGGCATGACGGAAGCGACCTTTGCCAAAGTCACCCAGCCTTTTTTTCTGGGTTATTATTATAAAAATGAAGAAGAACAGGACCCCGTAGTTTCCGTAGCGGCCATGCAGGAAATGTTTCGGCAGATCCATACGCCTCCGGAACAGAAACGGGAAGTGGCCTTTCCCACCGTCGGCGATCACATTCTCGCTTCTTATCTGAAGTCCCAGGATCTCGATACCGTACGCGCCGCGACCTTCTCTTTTGCCGAAGAAGTGCTCCGCTTAAAACCTCAGGAGAATTAATCCCCCGATACGGGATGGTGTTTTTTTATCCGAAAACTTTAAGTTAGCGGGTGGGAACGGTAATCGTTACCGGGCCAGTGAATTCATTAAATACAAAAGAAATGAGAAACCTAACTTTTTTGCTGCTCCTATGCGGCAGTCTGTTTTGGAGCGCCTGTAAATCAACCTCTTCGCCGGAACAGGCCGCTAATGACCCGGAAAAAGAAGAATGGATACAACTATTTAACGGCAAAGATCTCGACGACTGGATCATCAAGATCCGCCAGCACGAAGTCGGAGATAATTTCGGGAATACCTTCCGGGTGAAGGATAGCCTGCTTACCGTAAATTATGACGGGTATACCGATTTTGACAGCCAGTTTGGCCACATCTTTTACAAAGAGCCATTTTCCTACTACAAACTTCGGGCTAAGTACCGCTTTGTAGGCGACCAGTGTCCAGGCGGACCGGGCTGGGCCTATCGCAACAGCGGACTCATGATCCACGGACAGGATGGTAAGACGATGGGCGTCGATCAGGATTTCCCGATATCCATCGAAGTGCAGCTGCTGGGTGGTAACGGTACCGACCCACGGACCACGGCCAATCTCTGTACGCCGGGTACGAACGTGGTGATGGGCGATACCCTGTTCACCAACCATTGTATCAATTCTTCTTCAAAAACCTACCACGGTGATCAGTGGGTAACGACCGAAGTGATCGCCCTGGGGGATTCGCTCATCCAGCATTTTGTAGAGGGTGAAGAAGTATTGACTTACAACAATCCGCAGATTGGCGGCGGTAGCGTATCCGGTCATGATCCGGCTCTGAAGGTGGATGGACAACTGCTGTCCGGCGGCTCCATTTCTCTACAGAGCGAAAGCCATCCGGTAGAATTCATGACCGTAGAATTGCTAAATCTGGAAGGTTGTAAGGACCCAAAAGCGAAAAACTACAAGTCCTACATCGTGAAACACGATCCGGCTTCCTGTGAATATTAAAAATTATGGGCAGTCTATTTCGGTCCACAGATCCCTGCAGCTCGAAAGCTACAGGGATCTGTGCCGTTCAGGCACTTTCCTACGTCTCCTGCGGATGATTAAAGATGGCGTATTCCCGCAGCGCTTCCAGTGAGGTATAGCGCAGTGCATCCTGATGCGTAGCCTCCAGGATCACCGGCGGCGCAAATCCCGCATCGTAAGCTTCCACCCAACGCAGCGCACACAGGCACCAGCGATCGCCGGGTTTCAGACCGGGGAATTGAAATTCCGGCCGGGGTGTAGTCAGATCATTTCCCCGCAGAAAGCTAAATCGCAAAAACGGAGCCGTCATTCGGGCGCAGATCAGATGCCGTCCGGTATCCTGCGGACCCGTCCGGCAATTGCCGTCCCGGTAGAATCCGGTTCGGGGATTATTACAACAACTTTCGAGGGGTTCACCGAGTACATTTAAGGTAGATTCCATGATCTTGATTCCACAATTTTCTTGGCCAGTATATATTTTGATGGGGGAATTTACGATATTACAAGAGAAATCACATCAAAAATCCGATTGTAATGAAAAGACAACTCCTAAGCTTTTGCCTGGTAGTGGCCTGTCTGTGGTCCTACGCTTCTCCCGAAAATTACGAACGATTAACCAAGGATTTTGTGCGCGGACAGGCCGCTGTACAAAGCATGAGCGTGCTGACCTTCGGCCCGGAAGGCATTCTGTTTATCGGTGATTCCAAAGCCGGTAAGGTCTTCGCACTCGACCTGGAAGATCGCGAGGCGCCCGCCGAACGCAAACCTTTTTCCATGGAAGACGTGGAAGGCAAACTCGCCGCCCTGCTGGGCACGGACCCCAGAGGCGTGGTGATCCACGATCTGGCGGTCAATCCGCTTTCCCAGCACATCTATCTGGCGGTTTCCCGTTCGGATGCCAAAGCGCTCGGCTTCTGGAAAACCCCAAATGATCTGGCTTACGCCGGCATACTGCTGCGGATCGATCCGGAAGGCAACATCAGTGAAGTTTCCCTGGATAATATCCGGCATTCGATGGCCGATGTACCCAGCGTGGTCAAGGGAGGGGAACAAAACTGGCGCAAAAGCGACAACCGCACCGAAGCGATCACCGATATTGCTTACCACGACGGCAAGCTCTTCGTTACCGGCCTCAGCAACGAAGAATTCGCCTCGGCGCTCCGGGTGCTCAACTTCCCATTTAAGAAGAAAGCGACCACCACTACGATTGAGGTCTTCCACGTGGCCCACGGGAAGTCCGAAACCGAGGCGCCGATCCGGACACTGATCCCGTATGACCTTAACGGGGAAACCTACCTGCTGGCGACCTACACCTGCACGCCCTTCGTCAGTATTCCGCTTTCCGAAGTGAAGGACGGTCAGCATGTAGTCAGTAAAACCCTGGGCGAATTTGGCTTCGGTAACATGCCGATCGACATCATCACCTACAAGCAGGGCGACAAATCCTACATCCTGATGTCCAATACCTCCAAAGCGCTGATCAAGATCGACCCGGAGGATATTACCAAGATCAAAGAAGGGCTGACTGAACCGCTCAAGGATGGTGAATACGCCGTTGGCCTGGAGCACTCCGTGCTCTCCCGCGTGGGCATTACCCACATCGACAATCTCAACGAAGAAAATATTCTGACGCTCCAGCGGATGCCGAACGGCGATCTGAATCTGAATACCTATCCGAATCAGTGGATGTAAGCAACGAAGTGCTCAGAAAAATAAGCATATTGTTTACCGTGTTGGTAGTTTTGTCCGGAGGGTTGTTCCCTCTGGCAGCCCAATCCCCGACGGCACCCGAATTGGTCGTTTCGAAACAGGACGATCAATTCGGGACCGTTCGCTGGGTCCTGCCCGTCAGACACGCACCACTGGCCGAAGATGCGGGTCCGGCCGTTCTCCGCGTTTACACCCAGGCTCCCGGGCAATCTTTGGATCTGCCGGCGGTGATGGGGCGCTACTCACAAAATCGCGACACCCTCTTTTTTCGGCCTCGTTTCCCTTTTCTGGCCGGTCGCACCTACTACATCTGGTACGTTGGGAATGAGACGGCACAAGTCATACCGGTCCTTATTCCCCAGTCGCAACTCGTAGCGCCGCCCACGGTAACCGCTATTTACCCGAGTGCGGATCTCTGGCCCGCTAATCAGCTCAAATTTTATATTCACTTCGATCAGCGGATGCGGGCCGGATATCTAACGGACTATCTGCAGCTTTTCGATGACGAAGGGACCGAAGTCATCGCCCCCTTTCTCGACATGGCCCAGGAACTGTGGGATCCGGAACAACAAAGGTTAACCGTGTGGTTTGATCCCGGTCGCATCAAAAGCCTGCTGATCCCCAACCGGGAAATGGGACCTCCACTCCGGCCCAGGCGCACGTATCGGCTGGTGATCCGCAAGGGTTGGCCGGCTGCCGGCGGCATTCCCCTGGCCGAAGATCAGATCAAAGTCTTTCGCACGGGGAGCAAAGACAGCCAGAAACCGGATCCGGCTACATGGGACATCCTCTGCCCGGCGGCCGGGAGCAAAACCCCCTTGAGGATACACTTCCCGGAAGCGATGGATAGGGCACTGTTGCAGAGTGGTCTCGCCGTATTCGATGACCAGGGAAACCTCCTGGAGGGCGAGATCCGGGTCGGGCCGGAAGAAAAGAGCTGGAGCTGGCACCCCGACCAAACCTGGCAATCCGGCACCTATCGCCTGCGAATCAGTACGGATGTGGAGGATCTCGCCGGTAATAACCTTGTCCGGCTATTCGATGCGCCGGCCGAAACCGAAACCGGTAACCAGGCCGCTCCGCCCTATTTCGAACGGGTCTTTACGGTCCGGTAAACTTCCGACGTTCCGTATTCTTTCATCCCACGGCTCTGCCCCTTCATCTAAAAATCGCCTTGCTCCTGGACTCCGGCTCCCGAATTCCTTATCTTTACCATCCTTCCCGGACAAATTATCATCACAAATTACTACCAATCAAATAGTCTTTCTATTCGATGTCTACGGTCGGATGGCCAATGCCTGGCGACTTGCGCAGGAACATTGATCGCTGCCGGCCTTACCATAATTTCAGTTGATGAGCTACAAAAATTCCCGAAAACGGACGGCCCCCACCTTCTATTCCAAAGATGCAGCAGGCGTACAGGCTTTCGACAATCCCCCACCGGGGCTTGAACCCTACAGCGGAGATTGGGGGCTACTGCAGGTTTCCCACCTCCTGCGTCGGTTGATGTTCGGGGCGAAGGCGGAAGATGTAACTTACCTGCTCAGCAAAACGCCCGAAGAAGCGGTGACGGAGCTATTGAGCCCGAACGCAGCCTCTCCTCCCCTGCCGGTAAACGACTACAATGGGTTCAACGAAGAAACGATCGATGATCCGGATGTGCCCTGGGGAGCAACCTGGATCAACGCCCCTTTCAATACTGATATTGAGGCCAGCCGTATCGGCTCCCTCAAAGCCTGGTGGGTTGGTAATCTGATCGAGCAGGACCGGTCCATTCTCGAAAAGATGGTCGTTTTCTGGCACAATCATATCCCGATACAGTTCTATGCCGTTTTTCACGCCCGTCGCAATTACGACTACCTGATGACGATCCGGCGACTGGCTCTGGGTAACTTCAAAGAACTCATCCTCGCGCTTACCCTGGATCCGGCCATGCTGTTCTATCTGAACGGGCAGTACAATTCCGTAGGTGCTCCGGATGAGAATTATGCCCGCGAACTCCAGGAATTGTTCTGTATCGGTAAAGGCCCCGGCGCAAATTTCACCGAAAGCGACGTGCAGGCTGCCGCCCGGATACTAACCGGCTGGCGTTTCAACTGGGATACCAATGAGATCTATTTTGCCTTCTGGGAACACGATACGGAGGATAAACAATTCTCTGCCTTTTACGGCAACCGGCTGATCACGGGACGGTCGGGAGAAGCCGGCGTACAGGAGCTCTCCGAATTGCTGGATATGCTCTTTGCTACCGAAGAATGTGCGCTGTTTATCTGCCGGAAGATCTATCGCTTTTTTGTCCACCACGACATTGATGAGCTTACGGAAGAACAGGTGATCGAGCCTCTGGCCCAGATCTTCCGGAACAGTGACTATCAGATCTTACCGGTATTAAAAACGCTGTTTTCCAGCGCCCATTTTTTTGATACCAGCCGACGGGGAGCTATGCTGAAAAGTCCATTCGACTACCACATCGGCATGCTGCGGGAATTCGGCAATCCAATCCCCGACCGGTCTATGCTGCGGGACCGCTTGCAGCACAATCTTTCCATCGTCTGGATGGGAGACATCCAGCAGCAAAGTATCGGCGACCCACCCAGCGTTTCGGGCTGGCCGGCCTACTACCAGGTTCCGGTATTTGATAAATCCTGGATCACGACGGATTCCCTGCCGCGCCGGGGGCTGATCGCCGACTGGTTGCTCTGGAGTGGCATTGCCACCGACAATACCCAGGTGCCGCTCGATATTCTCAGCACCGTGGCCCTGTTACCGAATGCCGAAGATCCGAATGCGCTGGTCGATATCCTGGCGTCCTGGCAACTGGGTATCGATATCAGCGGTGCACTGCGCAGTCGCCTGAAATCCATCCTGCTCTCCGGGCAGATCAGTGATTATTACTGGACCGACGCCTGGCTGGCCTATACGGCTGACCCCACCGATGAAATGAAAAGGGAGACCGTTCGCAATCGTCTGCTGGCCTTCTTTTATACCTTTTTACACCAGGAAGAATATCAATTGTGCTGAGTCTTAGCCGGTAAAGGGCCGGATCCGATGCCAATACTGGATTGAAGCAACCAATCTGAATACCGGGTATTTTTCGATAAGTCAGATCAATGAAAACAAACCAATGAAAAGAAGACATTTTCTAAAATATAGCGCAGCGGGAGTAGTATTACCCAATCTGATCAACGGGTTTGGAATAAAAGCACTGGGTGCCAATCCCTGGATGAGCGCCCTGACCAATACCACAACGGATACGGACAAAGTACTGGTGCTGATCCGGCTCGACGGCGGGAACGATGGCCTGAATACCGTTGTCCCCCTCGATCAATACGGCAAGCTGACGCAGGTAAGGCCTCAGGTCGTCCTGCCCGAAAACAGTACGCTCCAACTGGAAGGCCAGGATCGCGTTGGACTCCATCCGGCCATGTCCGGCATGCAGTCCCTCTACAATGAAGGAAAGCTCAAGATCATCCAGTCCGTAGGCTACCCCAATCCTAATTATTCCCATTTCCGGGCTACTGATATCTGGATGAGCGGATCGGACGCCGACCAGTTGGTCAACTCCGGTTGGGCCGGGCGCTATCTACACGAAGAATTTCCCAACTTCCCGGCAGAGTTTCCCAATCAGGATATGCCGGACCCGCTCTCTTTGGAAATTGGCGCAACGGTTTCCCTGGCTCTACAGGGGCCGTTTGCCGCCATGGGCATGTCCGTAGTCAATCCGGCGGAATTTTACGAATTGATCAATGGCGTACAAACCCCGGCTCCCGCCACACCAGCCGGCGAACTGCTCAGCCACGTACGCACTGTCAAAAGACAGTCCAATGCCTACGGACAGGTGATCGTGCAGGCCTTTGGTAAAGCCGGAAATATTGCCGAATACCCCGGGGAGAACTTCCTCGCCGAACAGCTCAAGATCGTGGCCCGGCTGATCGCCGGCGGCTTAAAAACCAGGATCTATATGGTATCCATCGGTAGTTTTGACACGCACGACAACCAGGTGGTCACGGATAACACGACCCAGGGAGAACACGCCGAACTGCTGAAACGGGTTTCGGAAGGGATCAACGCTTTCCAAAAAGATATAGAAGCGCTGGGGGTGGCCGATCGCGTCACCGGAATGACCTTTTCGGAATTTGGCCGACGCATTATTTCCAACTTTAGCAACGGCACCGATCACGGCGCTGCCGCCCCCCTGTTCTTATTCGGCAAGGCGATCGAAGGTGGCGTACTGGGAGATAATCCCGATATCCCGGTGGATGCGACCGTTGAAAGCAACCTGCCCATGCAGTACGATTTCCGGTCTGTATACGCTACTGTGCTTAAAAATTGGTTCTGCGTGCCACCGGATACACTCCGGGATATTCTGTACCGGGACTACCAGGACCTGCCGGTATTCTCCACCGTGAATTGCCTGCCTACATCGGTGAGGGATCGTAACCTCCAGGCCGGTCGGCAGCTACTCAATATCTATCCCAATCCGTTTACTTCCTGGACCCGCCTACGATTCGAGAGTGACGGAGGGCCGGTCATCCTCCAGGTATTCAACAATGCCGGCCAGTTGGTTGCCAATCCCGCCAACGGTATATTTCCCCGGGGAGAACACCAGGTCGACTGGCACGCGGAAGAACTACCCGCCGGGCAGTATTACATCCGTATTCAATTGGGAGGATTGCAGCAGGTGCGGGGGTGTTTGAAGGTAAGGAATTAAGTAGTTGAGATTCGGTAGTTCCAGCCGTTACTCTTCCCGGTAAGCTTGTACTTCTTCCGCACTTACGAGCGGCTTCCAGTCAGGGTCTTTATGGAATACTTCTTCCTCGTCCCGGTAAGTTTGGGGTTCAAAAAAGGAAACGCCTTCTTCCGTGGCAAAGAAAAGGAGTTGTTCTTCTCGGACCATTTCAGCCCTGGAAGTATAGCCTTCTTCCTCCATGGTGGCGTGGTTGAGCTCTACGTAACAGACCCCGCAAATATCCGCCGGCTCGTATAAGGCTTGATAACCACATACTTCACAGGTGAGTAGGACCTCTTCCTGCGGAGCCGGTTTCAGGCCGATGATCAGGCCGAAAACTAATATCGTCATCAGGAGCAGGCTCCCGATCTTAAGCCAGGCCGGACGCCCCTGCAGGATCAGATACAGGCCTCCACCCAACGCCACGCCCATGACGGTCAATACCATCCTTAAGACCATCTCCGGAATGTTGAAGTCGAGGCTTTCTCCCAGAGCGGGTAACAACAAAGCAGGCACTACGACCAACAGAAGATCCGGCAGTTGATTTTTGTCCTTTTTTTCAGTCATATAGCGCGAAATATTCCCACCAAATTTATCTGAAACTTTTCACATTATCCAACAAGGAATCTGTTGAATTGCCGGGTTGATACGTGCCAAATTCCGAATACGCTGGTAAGCTGTAGTGCTATGCTAATCGCCAAGGCCAAACTCCCGGATCACCCGCTCCGCTACGGCGGTAGCCGATAGATCGGAATTATCGATCCACAGATAATTTGCTTCCCCGATGCCCGATCCGTCCGTATTCATCTCAAATTCTTCTTCCATTTCGCGTACGCCCCGGTCGGAGCTTTCCACGTCTCGCTTACTCGCTTTTGCGGCCAGTCGCCGGGGCGTTTTGTTCCTTTCCAGCCGGACATCCATGGGGGCATACAGCTCTACGAAGTAGAAATCCCAATCGTGGGGTTCAAAGTGCGCCTTGATCTTCCGGACGTATTCCCAGTCTTCTTCCAGATCAAAAGCCCAGACGAGGGTGAAGATGAGGCCCTTCAGCGATTTGCTCTGCGCGGCAGTTTTAAATACCAGATCCCGGATGCCCTGATTGACGGCTTCAAAATCTTCTGTGCCGTAGGGGAACATACTAAGCGCCAATTCGATGGAATAATGGTTGTGGAACAGTTTGTAATCCAGCCGTTCGGCCAGATGCTCACCTACCGTCATTTTTCCGACCGCAGGAGGGCCGGTAATCAAGATGAAATTCATGGTAACTTTATTCTGCGGACTCTAGATTTGGCCGCAGAATAAAGTTAGCCTATTTCTAATGTTTTTGAAACGCCGGAAGATAAAAGATATCGTCGGCCGTTGCATCCAGCCGGGAGGAGATAAGCTCAAAATGCTCATTTGTGGCGCTTAGATTTACGAATTTATCAATGATGCGGCTATCCCGGTAGAGCACAATAGTATTGGCGGCTTTGGAATTGATCTCCATCAGATCCACTTCCGATTTTTTATCGGCAAATGAAGGCACGTAGGTAAGGGCTACCCGTTCCAGGCCGAGATCTTCGCCCAGCTGCCTCAATTGCTTTTCGGCCTCCCCCGCATTCTCATTTTCGTAGATCAAATATACCTTCAGGTATTGCTGGCGGGCAGCGCTTTCGTTTTCCAGATACGTCAGCCATCTGCCTGTTTCTTCCCAATCCTGGTTGTTGTGCCCCACAAAGAACAAAAGACCGTGGTACCGTCCGTATTTACACACCGGGCAGGTTTTGGATCCGGCGTCCGGCCCCCAGACGTGGTAAGGCGTGAAGGAAAAGACTTCCTCTCCAACCGCTTTCCCGGAAGGTAATACCTGCCCCGTAGTGGGGGTATAACCCGGCACATTCAGTCCGAGGATAATGTCCCGCCGACCTACCAGCAGATCGCCCTGCCGGCGCAGCCGCAGGATCCCGCTGCCACCACGATTTTCCTGCCCCTTGCGCGCTTCAGAGTTCAGCAGAGGATCATCGTCAAAAAAATAGGCATCGATCCAGTAACGTTTGCCGTCCGGCTCCTGGATCAGGGGATGGATATGCCGGGGTTCCGTGCGGCTGGGGTAAGTGCCCGGGAGGAATGTGTAGAAGGTATACTGCCCGTTCTCATCCGTTTTCACCCAGCCCTGGTGGTAAGTGTAGGATCCCGGGCCGTTAGCGTTCGACCGGTTTTGGTATACCCCCTTTTCGTCGGTATGATAAATATAGACCACTACACCCGGAGCCGGGGTTTTCCCATCGGCCTGATAAACGATACCGGTGATCTTTAATTTTTGGGCGCTGCCCGCAAAATCCGGCAGGGTATCCACCGCCCTTAGTGCGGCGTAATCGTACCCCTCGATAGCATGGCAGATTTCACACGGCCCGCCCACCAGACGGCTTTTTTTCGGTGCCGGTCCGCTGCCGGGTTGCGACTGGCAGGCTACCACCAAACACAAAAAGAAAACATGGATCAACAATTTCATCATGTCGGTTTTTTCGGTTGAAAGTAAGCCCCGGAAAGGCGACAAACCACAAAAACCGGCTATCCTGAGTAGTTATCGGGCTAAGTGGAGTAGTTCTTTGCGGCCGTCGGCGTAATTGCGGCTCCACCGCAGCATTACTCCGCTGTGGAGCAGGATATCATAATCACCGTTGGAGCGGGACCTCAATTCCCGGATCTCCCGCACATTCACGATCGTGGACCGGTGTACGCGCAGCATAAGACCGGGGTCCAGCTCCGAGTGGAGTTGTTTAAGGCTGGTGCTCATCAGATATTTCCCACCATGGGTCACCAGGCGGCAATAGGGATTTTCGGATTGGATATATTGGATCGCTTCTACCGGAACGGGAATAACCTTTTTCCCCTGCCGGACACTTAAAAATTCCGGATAGTCTGGTGGCGATGCCGGTAATTCGTCGGCTTGGCGTCGCCGGTGCCGGAGGTAGACGATCCCGGCGACCATGATCAGATAGCAGCATAAAACCGGCAGTCCCTGGTGGGAGAGCAGGTATTCTTCCACGCCCTTAAAAGTAAAGGGACGCCTCATGAACAATTGAGCGATCCCGGCGGTCAGGGCACCGGCCAGCAGCAAATGTCCGACGGCCATTCCCAGGGCGATCCCCGGATACAACCAGCGCCGGGTAGGTCTGTAGGGTAGGCGTTTCAGACCATACCAAAGCAAAAACACCGCCGGCAGAAAAAGCATCCAGACGATCTTGAACAGGAGTGATTCGGAAAGATAAAATCCGCGGTCGAGTAGAATGGAAGCGATCAGGTCCTGGAGTACCGTGATCACGACCAACAGGGTGATCGCCAGCGGCAATCCGTATTCCAGTTTTTGTTTGGTGAGGAGCATAACAATTGGGTGTAGATGAATGGATCCGAAAAATTACAACGAAATTTCCGTACCAACGGAAAGGATCAAGATACTTTAAATTTCACCCAATTGCTACCGATGGCCGTAGCCTTACCGGAGTCCCATCGTTCCCTATTGTTTGATGGCCAGCAGGGAGATACTTCTAAGTCCGTATCGGCTCAGGCAATTCTCTTTCTTTCGCAATAACTGCCCGTACTGGGAATTATCCTCCACGATCACCATTTTCATACCGGCAGCCTCGATCCACTGGATGTACGCTTCCAGCATTACCGCTCCGTCAAAATGATCCGGCCGGTATAGCTCGCGCGCTTCTCCTTGCCCCGGAAATGAAGTCCGGACCACAATATCGGCAAAGACCAGTCGTCCGCCCGGCTGCAGAATACGGCCGATCTCCCGGAACACCCCCGCCTTATTGGATGCCCGGTGGATCGCCCCGTTACTGATCACCATATCCGTGGAGGCGTCCGGCAGAGGTAGGCGGTCGATTTTCGCGGCGTAAAATTCGATACCTTGCAGTTGGTGGGCATCCCGGATATTCCGGGCTTTTTCCAGGAGTTCCGTGGACATATCCAGTCCGACCACACTTCCCTCCACTCCGGTGTACAGGGCGGCAATAAAACTGTCCGTCCCCGAACCGCAACCCAGATCTACCACCCGCTCTCCCGGGCGGAGTTCTACCAGGTGAAAAAAGTAACCGACACCCGTAAACGATGAGATCGCCCCGGCGGGTATGCGACTGATCAGGGCATCCGGGTATCCCATTTGCCGGGCCGTGGGGCGCCGCAGATCTTCTTTTGGAGGTGAGGTAAGATGCTGGTGGTCACTTTTGAGGGGCTCTATCTTACGTAAGTTTTCTCCTTCATGCCGTTCTAATAGAGGTTTCATTCGGCTGATTTTAAATAGTTTCCATTCGGTTTCAATTACAAAGCTACACCCCGCCGGGCTTTCCTATAGCGGCCATTTAGCCGTTCTGTGCTTTGGCTTTTTACAAGCGTAATCTTGCCGAACGGGGCTTAATCTGCAATAATTACGCTTTAGCCCGAACTTAGAATCAGTGAACATTTACTTCTACTAAGCGATAAGGCATTTTCACTCATTAACTTTGGAAAGAAAAGCAATAAGTAATACCTTCAATGTAAGCTAACGGTCTCTAAAATCCTCAACGCCATTGCTTCGCCCACTAAAGATATATTTCCTTGCAATACTGGGGTTCCAGTTCTCACCTCACCTCTCCGGCCAGGAAGATTATCACTTTGAGCAATTTGTAAAGATCAACAGTAGTGAGGACGTCACACTTCGTGCTTCTATTGAGGAAGGTGCGAACGGCTTCATCTGGATGGCTACCGATAATGGGCTTTGCCGTTTCGACGGCCGGAGGTTCAAGTTTTACAAAAACGATCCGAAGGACCCTACTTCCATTTTTTCCGATCAGGTTTTCACGGTCTTACCGATCGGAGATGAGATCTGGACCGGAACCCTGCAGGGAATTTCCGTACTGAATATTCATACCCACGAGTTTCGCAATTACCAGCTTGGTGAATCCGGTAAGGTAGACAGTCTCACCACCAGTTCCCGCAAGGATGTACTCGCGATCCTCAAAGATCGTCAGGGAGATATCTGGATCGGGACCAAATTCATGGGCCTCTGGAAGTACGATCCGGAAAAGGATGATTTTGAATTCTACGCGCCCTCCTATTACCCGGACTATCTTACCAGCAATTTTGAAGCACGGATGGTGGGTTCTATCGAACAATCCCGCACCAACGATTCGATCATCTGGGCGGGTACGTCTACCGGTCTGATGGAGCTCAACAAATACAGTCGTGATCTTCAGTTCCACCATTTCCTCCACGAGGATAAGGCAACTTATTCGGGCCTGAATACGATCCGCAGTCTTTATCATCACGACGACGGGCGGGTCTATGTCTCCACCTGGGCCAAAGGGGCCTATTACTTCGATCCGGTCACGAAACAGATGAACCTGATCCAGGCGGTTAACGATACCGCCCAGCTTCTAAGCGCGCTTCCGGTAAGTAGCGTGGTCCCGCAGTCCAATGAGACCATCTGGCTCACTACCGGTAAGGGGCTGTTCCTCTACTCTACCAAAGAGAACCGTATACTCTACAAGACACTCAACGACAACCGTAATAAACGTTACTACGGTATTCGATTACTCGACAAGGGCCAGCGCTACTGGTATACCAACCACCAGGGATTATTTCTGTACGACCCCTATATCCAGCAATTCCATACTTATTCTTTTGCGCCCCACACCGACGGGGAAACGAATTTCGTGTTTCTCCAGGATTACGATGCGGAAAAGGATGAGATCGTTATCTGCCCCCGGGTGACTAAAGAACTTTACTTTTTTAATCGAAAGAATAATACCTGGGGCAGCTACCCTTTCCGAAATCTTTCCCGCTACAAAAAGGAATATAACTGGCTTCAGATCTATGGCTTCGGTCAGCTTGGACGGGACGAATATGTACTAGCCGCTCAGGAGGGGCTGTTTCTTTATCGTCCTTCCAGCGGACTGCTGAGCCCCATTCTGAACGATCCGGCTACCAAAAATATCTGGTTTACGTCCCTGGAAATCTGTAAAGACGGTAAGCTCTGGGCCGGTAGTCTCGATGCCGGCCTGTTCCTGGTGGATCCCCACCGAGGCACCTATTCCTCTTTTGTCAATGATTTTCTCATCGATAACAAACTGGTCTCCCGCATCGGGGATCTTTTAGAAGACAGTGCGCACAATGTCTGGATGAAAAGAATGGACGGTTTCAGCGTCTACAGCCGGAAAGATGATAAGATCCACAACTTTCTGTTTTCTGTTGACCCGGCCCGAAGCTTCGCGGTGGTCAACGGCTTCGCCGAAGACAAATACGGCCGGGTATGGACCTGTAGCGAAGAGGGCCGGATGGCATATATGGAAGTAGCCCATCCGGAAAAAGGGATAATTGCGAAAACCAGCATCCGGGATGCCGGCGTGGAAGGCCACATTTATGCGCTGATCAGCGATCCGGAGGGCAACATCTGGGGAGCGACCAATAAGGAGATCTTCCGCATTGACCGGGAAGGTCGGGTGGTCGCGCATTTCAGTCTGAAATACAGCAGTTTCCCCATCGATTTTTTCGGAATGTCGATGCTTCCCGACGGCCAGTTGGTCATCGGTGGGCGACAGGAGATCACGCTGACCTATCCCCTGCGTCTTACCCGGAATAAGGAGGTCCCCAAACCTTACCTGACCCAGATCAGCGTTCGGCAAAAGCCCCACAACGCGGCCTACCCGATGTTTGGCGGAGCGCCCCTGGAACTCCGTAATAACGAGAATTTCTTTTCCCTCGCCTACGCCGCTCAGGCTTATACTTTTTCGGAAAACATCCGTTTCCGATACCGCTTGAAGGGACTCGAGGAGTGGATCGATGCCGGCGACCAACTGGTGGCCAACTACACCAGCGTTCCGCCCGGGGATTATACCTTCCAACTGATGGCGGCCAACAACGAAGGCATCTGGAATGAGGCCATCCTGGAAGTGCCCGTAATTGTTAATCAGGCCTGGTTTAAAAGTTGGTGGTTTCTGACGCTCGTTGCCCTTTGCCTTTCCGTCCTGGTCTACAGCATTTTTCAGTACCGCATCCAGCAGATCCGGAAAGAGGAAAAAATTAAAACCGCCTACGAACGAAAACTGGCGGGCGTGGAAATGAGTGCCCTGGTTTCCCAGATGAATCCCCATTTCCTGTTCAACAGTCTGAATTCCATTGACAGTTACATTATCAAAAATCAGTCCTTCAAAGCTTCCGAATATTTAAACAAGTTTGCTCATCTGATGCGTCTGATCCTCCAAAATTCCCGCACGACCTACATCAGTCTGGAAAACGAGATCTCCGGTCTCGAGCTCTACCTGCAAATGGAATGCATGCGATCGGCGGGCGGCTTCACCTATAATATCAACATTGCTCCCGATGTGGATGTCCACCACATAGAGATCCCGCCCATGCTGATCCAGCCCTACGTGGAGAACGCGATCTGGCACGGACTACGGCACCTGAACGGCGGGGAAAAAGGACGGGTGGATATTTCCCTCGACATGCACCAGGAAAAATTGCGCATTGCCGTCAAGGATAACGGCATCGGCCGGGTGCAGTCGGCCATTCTACAGAAAAGAAAATCCGGTAACCATAAAAAATCGATGGGGATGCAGATCACGCAGAACCGCATCGAAATGATCAACAAATTGTATCAGGCAGAGGCTTCGGTGGTGATCTCCGACCTCTATGACAGCCAGGGTGAAGCTGCCGGCACCCAGGTTACCTTAACTATTGCAATCTAAAGAATATGATTAAAGCAGTCATCATCGACGATGAACAGCACAGCATCGACACACTGGAATGGAAACTACAACACTATTGTTCGGATGTTTCTATTGAAGCGGCCTTCACCGACGCGGTGGAGGGCGTGGAATTTTTGCAGAACAACCCGGTTGACCTGTTATTCCTGGATATTGAAATGCCCAAATTGAGTGGCTTTGATGTGCTGGAAGAGATCGGCCCATCCATTTCCTTTGACATTATTTTTGTGACCGCCTACGACTCCTTCGGGATCCGGGCGATCAAATTCAGTGCGCTGGATTACCTCCTAAAACCGGTGCAGAATAAGGAACTCGTGGCCGCCGTCAACAAACACCAGCATCGGGATGTACGCCTGTCTTCCATGCAGATGGATCAGCTCTTCCAGAATGTAAGAGCGGAGCGGAACGGCCGGCCCGGTAAAGTAGGGCTGATCTCCCGGGACAGCATTGAATACGTGGATCCCGAACAGATCATTCTCTGTGAAGCCAGCAGTAATTACACCCTCATTCACCTGATGGGAGAGCCCACCCGCCTGATCTCCAAAACCCTCAAGGAATTTGAGACCATGCTGCAAACCTTTGGCTTTTTCCGGGCCCACAATTCGTATGTGATCAACCTGGCCCACGTCAAAGAATATGTCCGTTCGGACGGCGGTTACCTCATCATGAAAAACAAAGTGAAGGTGCCGGTATCCAAAAGCAAAAAGGAGGAACTCCTGATGTTGTTATCCAATTAAGGTCGGCAGGCCACTCAAAATCGGGACTGCCGGTAAGGACCGTGGGTATAGTATTTCGGGTAGGAGTCCAGGCGTACATGCAGCCAGTAGACTCCCAGCCCGGAAGTACTCAACCAAAGCACGGTGTCCGATATTTTTTGCCGATAGGTTCGTCCCACTTCCTGCCAGAAAGCATCCACCTGGCTTTCCGGGCCGTGACGCACAAACTGTCCCAGATGCGGATAAGCGGACTTCTTCCCTTTGGGCGTAGGTACCACCAGCGTAGCATCTCCTCCGAGATTGTCAAAAACCACGACCGGTTCTTCCGTATGAAAATACGACCGAAATGCCTGCCCCATCGGGCTCACCCGGGCCAGCGCATTGCTGTTGACCAGCACAAACTCAAATGGCCGGTCAAGGTCTGACCGGACGATCGGCGGGAGTTCCCAGAAAAAAGCGGGAAAAGGCGCTGCTGCGAGCAGATCATTGTAAAATTTCCTGAATTCACGGTCCGCTATCCAGGCATCGATCACCTCCTGCACGGACAGGAGTCGATAGGACTTTTCCAGCTGAAAGTGTATGGTCTGCGGGTTGAGTTTTGTTTCCTTACTGTTCCACATAATTGATCGATGAAATGGGTATTTGTCGGGGATTAAAAGACCAGCGATCGAAAAGGTGAAGTTTTTTACATCTCCAAATTGACTGCCTTCGTCCAATCTTTTTGGCGGCCTTTTTCCGGTTGCGCACTTTTGGCCCTAACAAATGTACAAGCATTATGCTCAAAACGCTACTAGTCTCTGTTAAACAGGCCATTGAAAATATTCGCACCAATTTCTTTCACACCTTTTTGTCCATACTGGGAATCGTGATCGGGGTGGGCGCGCTGGTCACCATTCTCTCGCTCATCGACGGAATGGAACAGTATGCTTACGATCAGATCTCCAGCACGACCAGTCTGGAAGCGGTGATGGTAAGTGCCAAAACCGGCGACCGGGTCAACGGCATTTTTGTCCGTAGGGATTCCGTGGCCACGCTGCATTACGATCATTTCCGGCACGTACAGCAACAAATTTCGCCCACTACCGCCTCCTTCGCCTGGCTGGATCTCAACCGCGTACTATCCGTCAGCGAAGACACGACCGAAGTGGGCGCTTATATCCGCGCTACTCCCGTGCCGATGACGATCCAGCCGAAAAAAGTGGTTGCCGGCCGCAGCCTAAGCACGGGTGATGTGCGGGATAGTACCAAGGTCATTGTCATCAATCAGACTCTGGCCGATAAACTCCGCCCCGATCAGGAGGACAGCAGTCTCCCGGGTCTGCGCCTTCGTCTGGATGACTTCGAACTGGAAGTGATCGGCGTGGTGGAAAATGAAGGACCGAAAGATCCACCCCGGGCGGCCATCCCCATCACTCTGTTGGACCAAAGTTATTTTGAGCAGCAACAGTTGCAATTGCTTTTCCGGGCGCAGAACGTTGAGCAGGTCCCCGCCCTGCGGGACAGTGTGCGTACGGCTCTACAGACGGTTTTTCCCGGCAAGACCGACGATCTGAATTTTATTATCAACGAAACCCGGGTGGATCAGGTGGCCCAGGGCTTTGTGCTGTTTCGGCTCATCATGGGCATGATCGTCGGTATCTCCGTGCTGGTCGGCGGTATTGGTGTTATGAACGTATTGCTGATCTCGGTTACGGAACGAACCAAAGAAATTGGCTTGCGCAAAGCGATGGGCGCCAAACGGAAAGACATCAGCCTGCAATTCCTGGCGGAATCGATAACGGTATCTTCTCTGGGCAGCTTTCTGGGACTGATCCTGGGCATCCTCATGAGTCTCGTGGCGGCACCTATCGTCAAAATGATCCTGGGAATTCCCTTCACCGCTTCCTTTACGGTGGGTACCATGCTGGTGGTGGCTCTGGTAGCGGTGCTGATCGGTATTATTTTCGGGACTTACCCGGCCCTGCGGGCGGCCAGACTCGATCCGGTAGATGCTATTCGACGGGAGTGATCGCGAGTGGAATAAAAAAGCGGAGAAGAAATAGATTATCGCAAAGGCGTGGATTGCCCCCACCTTTGCGATAGATCCTTATCGGTTTATGAAAAATTACTTGCTCAGGCCCGGTTCCCGATCCAGGAACTCGTTATACAAACGAATGTGCCGGCTATCCAGCGGTATATTGTATCCGCTGATGAACAGGTGTTTGATCTGAGTTTTGGGCTCAAAAGGATCACCGTCCGTGACGAACAGGTTGGCGATCTTGCCTTTTTCCAGCGAGCCGATCTGATCATCCAGTCCGAAAATTTCGGCCGGTACAATGGTTACGGCTTTCAGCGCTTCTTCTTTGCCCATGCCATAGGCAGCCGCAAAGCCCGCATTGAAGGGCAGGTTGCGCACATTTTCGGCATCATCGGTACGCAGCGCTACCTTTACACCGGCCTTGTGCAGCGCAGCGGCATTCGTGTAAGCGCGATTGTAGCGATCCGACTGCCGGGTCGGCAGGGAAAGTACCGGTCCGGTGATCACCGGGATCTTGGCCGCAGCGATCTCATCGGCCACGCGCCAGCCTTCCGCAACTCCGGTGAAGATCACATTCAGGTCTTTTTCCTCTACCCAACGCAGAGCCGACTGGATGTCTTTAGCTGCATTCACTTCGACCATTACGGGAATTTCTTTCCGCACTACCGGCAGTAGGGCCGCGAGGGCCGGATTGTAATCCGGCATCATTTCGGCTTTTCCGGCCGCTGCGGAATCGATCCGGTGGTAGAGGTAGGCCTCATCGAAAACATCATTGAGCTTTTTCAGGGCTTTCTCTTCGGCTTTTTTAATGTCTTCATCCGAGCGACGGTCAAAACGTCCGCGACGGCCGGAAGACGGATAATTGATCACTACCGCCTGAAAGTCTCCGTACATCTGCTTAGGTGTATATCCCAGCAGGTGGATCAGGGAAGCCGTGCCGGGCATAACGCCGCCGCTTGGCTTGGTGATCACCGTGGTCACGCCGTTCACCCGGGTTACGGGGATGGCTACGGAGTTAGGATTCACGGCCGTCAGTGCCTGCATTTGCGGCGTAGCGTCACCGATCTCATTGAAGTCTTCCGTCAGACTCACCGAGCCTACTTCCGCCAGACCGAGGCGGGTACCGCCGTCGATCAGACCGGGATAAATAGTCAAACCGGCACAGTCGATCTCCGTAGCTCCGCTAGGGATCGGAAGATTACCGCCGATATCGGCGATCTTGCCGTCACTGATGATCAATGTGCCCTTAACGGTGCCGTTGGTCACGGTCTCGATGGTTGCATTGGTCAGCGCAAAGGTACCGGTCGAGGCTTTGGAAACCTGTTGGGCCAGAAGCTGGTGACTCATCAGTAGCGCCAGCAAGCTGATCCCTATATTTTTTATAATGGATTTCATTGTTTTCTTTTTTTAAAATGGTCCCTAATTAAATGGACTAATTGGGTCCGGCCGCAGCCGGCTCTTCTTACTTTTCTCCCATGAACAATTGCTCGAATACACCTTCCATGCAATTGTCGATCTCTTCGGTATGCAGGTACACCGCCGGAACGTCCTCGGCCGGATTCACATCTAAGCGCATATCATCCGGATCGTTCTCAATGTCGAAACGGATCACCCCGTCTACGATCGTTTTTTGCGGAATAGCGTATACCGAAAGCGGATGGGCGCTGAAGATGGCGATATCCGCATCTTTACCCACTTCCAGTGATCCGGTCCGCTCGGCGATGCCCAATTGTTTCGCCGGATTGATGGTGATTAGGGCGAGCGCTTCGTCGTCGCTCAGGCCTCCGTAACGCTGGGTTTTGGCGGCCTCGTGGTAAAGGTGACGAATGAGCTCACTGTCGTCGGAATTGATCGAAGTAACCACGCCGTTCTTGGAGAGGATCGCCGCATTGTAAGCGGTGGAATAGTATACCTCAAATTTGTAGGCCCACCAGTCGGCAAATACCGAAGCGCCGGCACCGAAATCGGCCAGTTCGGGAGCTACTTTGAAGCCTTCGTTCACGTGCTGGAAACACAGCCGATCCACACCGAAATCCTTACATACTTCCATCAGCATAGCGATCTCATCCGCCCGGTAAGAGTGGCAGTGGATGATGATATCGCCCCGGAGAATATCCGCCAGCGTTTCCATCCGGCGATCGTATTTGGGAGGTACGGCATTGGCGTTGGAGCGACGCTCCTGCTCGTATTTTTCCTGCGCGGCCATATAGACTTTAGCTTCCGAGAAGGCATTGCGGAAAACCTGCTCCACCCCCATCCGGGTGCGGGGCATGATGTTGCGCCCTTCACCGTGTACGCGCATGGGGTTTTCACCCAGAGCAAATTTGATGGTCCGGGGAGCCCCTTCCATCCGCAGTTCATTCGGATTGTAGACTCCGTAGCGGTGTTTGATGGTCTCGCACTGTCCGCCGATGGCATTGGCCGATCCGTGCATGGCGTGGGAGGCCGTTACTCCACCGGCCAGCGCCCGGTAGATCCCTACGTCCAGGGGATCCAGAGCGTCACCTACCCAGACTTCGGCGGTAACCGGATTGGTCGCTTCGTTGACCCCGTCCAGCGCCAAATGGGAATGGGCATCGATGATACCCGGCATCACGAACTGGCCGGTGGCATCGATGGTGAGGGTTCCGGCCGGAGCGCTCAGGCTTTTACCGATCCGCCGGATCTTACCGTCCGCGACCAACACGTCGGTATTTTCTAAAGTTCCGTTGGTAACGGTAAGGACCGTCCCGTTCTTGATGAGTAGTGTGCCTTCCTGTGCCGGTAGCCAACTGGCAATGATCCCGAACAGCAAGAGCAATATGATTGATCTCATGATTATCTTTTTTATCTGAAAAGCGAAAATGATCGCCCGTTTTGATGATTTCAAAAATTCGGATAAACCGCGCTGCAATATTTAGCAAGCTTAGCGGTTATCCGGAAACTGTTTTGCAGTGGTCTTTAGTCCGGAACACCGATCCGTTCGCCCTCTACATCGAAAGTTCCGAAGCTACCGGCCGTAACCGTACCTTCCACTTCGTCTCCGTCGATGATCACGTCGAAAGATACTTTCATGGCCTGCCCACCCGCATCGTAGGGGAAGGAAAAGCTGAGGTTATTACCGGAAAGGACCACTTCCTGCAGCTCGCCTTCGGAGCCGTCATCCGGACTGGTGATGGTACCACTGATCTGGCCGTCGCCGTCCTGCTTGATCTTGAAGGTCCCGCTCATCGCCTGTCCGGGAATATTGATGGTATAACTCCATTCGCCGGCCGCCGAAACTTTGGCGCTGGCATCTCCTTTCTTTTTGGGTTTCTTGGCTTCGTATTCAAAGGGCGCACCGTCTACAAACACGTAGCGCACGTTGGATTCTTTGGAAAAATAGGGCTTATCGGTAATCACAAGATTAGCGATCTTGCCTTTTTCCAGCGTGCCCAACATATCGGACATTCCCAGCATTTTGGCCGGGATGGTGGTGAGGGAAGCCAGTACCTTTTCCTCGCTGATCCCCTTTTCGATCATGGTCATCAGGTTATTTTTCACGTCACCACTCTTTACTTCCAGCGTAGAGAATCCGAAAGTCAGTCCGGCTTCGGATAAAGTAGCCGCCTGACTCTGATGCTTGGCGATCGCTTCTTTCTGGCGTTTTTTCAGGGCCTCTTTTTCCGGATCCGGTTTAGCTTTTTCTTTATCTTCCTCCTCTCCTTCTTCTTTCTTCTTTTCTTCCTTGCTTTCCGGAATATCCAGCGAAAGCAGGAGCGGAAAGCCCTTGGCTTTCAGTTCATCCGTCATGTAAAATCCCTGCTTCAGTCCGGCCAGTACCAGCGGGAAGCCGAGTTCCTCCTGGAGAGCCAGTACACGGTAGGCGTCCTTGACGCTTTCGGCCGTAAAAAATACCGGCAATTCCTGGTCCAGTACCGGATAAAAGGCTTCCAAAGTACCATCGTAGGACGGGCGGGTCATCCCGCGGGGATTGTTCTTATAATTTTTTTCGTGCTGCTGGGCCTGTTTGGCCTGCTGGTACAATTCCCGCCACTTGGACATTACCGCCATCGTGGTGGCCGGATAGACACGACGGGCCCCCTCCAACTGGGAGAACAGCGAGGTATTACTCGCCAGCACCATTTCCTCCGGACTGCTTCCGCCCAGTAGGATGATGGCTCCCTGACCGGGCAGCATGTTACCGTGCGGCACTACGTGGGCGGCGGTAAAGCCCAGTTTACGCATACTTTCGATGGAGGAATCATCCGCAGACAACAGATCGACTACACTACGTTCCGGCTGGATGCCGGCCGCGTCGTTCGGCGGATTGCCCGGATCTTTGATCTCCCGGCGCTCTTCGTCTTTCGGACGGGGTACACCGGTGCGGGACAGGCCTTCGATAAAGCCCGGATAGATGTACATGGAATCCACATCGATCACCTTGGCATTGGATGGGACGGATACGGATTTGCCTACGGCCTCGATCAGGCCGTTTTTAATTAGGATCTGTCCATTCTCGATCATCTGCCCCGGCTGGGTAATGATGGTCGCGTTTTTCAGGACAAAAGTACGGGTGACGGGGGCTATCTCCTGGTCATCCTGCGCGTAGCTTAGGAACGGCAGGAAGCACAGCAATAGCAGGCCCCCAATTAATCGACTTTTTTTCATACTAGTATTAAAAATTTATGAGCAATAATGTTATAACCATCACAGCCTTACATTGTTGCGTGCCGACAGCCAGCCGGCAAGCCAATGAAAAAGGCATTCCAGGATCCAGATTTTCTAGTTATGTCTAATGGCTCACGCCTAAAGAAGAGAAGTGTTTTGTCAATGTAGCACGCTCAAAAATATAAAATTTACCATAATTGTCGCGACCGGTTTTGTACATTGCCATTTAACCATCCCTGTAAATAAGATTTATGAACACCGATATCGAGATCCTCGAAAATACCATCATTGCCCAAAACTGGGCGGTACTCCGGAAGATCACCTACCGCATTCTGAAAGCTAACGGAAGCCGGGATACCCAGACCCGGGAAGCCTACGACCGGGGCAACGGCGCGGCGATCCTGCTGTACAATAAACAGAAGCGCAGTGTGATCCTGACCCGACAGTTCCGGCTGCCCACTTTCATCAACGGCAATCCGGAAGGTCTGCTCATCGAGGCTTGTGCGGGCATCCTGGACGAAGCCGATCCGGTAGCCTGTATCAAGCGGGAAACGGAAGAAGAGACGGGCTATCAGATCTCCGAAGTGGAAAAGGTTTTTGAAGCCTATATGTCGCCGGGATCGGTGACGGAGCTGCTCTATTTTTTCGTGGCTGCCTACACGGAAGATATGAAACTACACGAAGGCGGCGGGTTGGATGAAGAAGAAGAAGACATCGAAGTACTGGAATACGCCTTTGATGAAGCCTACCGCATGCTGGAAAACGGCCAGATCCGGGACGGAAAAACCATCATGCTACTACAGTACCTGAAGATCCACCACTTCCAGTAAAGCCCTCTAGACATAGCGGGGAAAATATCGATGCAGATCTTCTTTTACCCTTTTGGGTAACTGGAAGAAAAGGATATACATGAAAAAACCGGAATAGGTAAAGAAAAAAGCCAGGAGCCAGGCCACCCAGTCGGCCAGCGGGGTGAAGTCATGAGAACCAATCATGTAAATGTAAAACCACGAATTAAACACATTGATCACATTGGCGATCACCCCGTAAGTGGCTTCCAGTCGTAGGAAGCGCTTTCCGTCTTTTACCATCCCCTTTTTGGAGAAGTAGATCGTCCGGATCCCACAGCCGAAAATCAGCAGAAAACCGATGGAAATGAGCCATTCCGCAGGGATCGGCAAATAAAACAATAAGCGGATCGCCAAAAGGACCGCTATCGAGAGGAGTACTTTGGGCCAGTGGAAATAGGTTGTCCAGCTGCGAAACACCCATCGCCAGGCTTCCTTCTGGATCGCCTGGGTCTGCTGATCGATCAGCGACCAGAATCCGGTGATCGGGAATTTACCGTAAACCCGCTCGACCGCACTTTCGAAAGAAACACGGGGCTCTTCCCGCCAGATATCTTCAATAGCCGAAGCGAAATGGTCCACCAGTTCCACCTGCAGGTCGTAGTAGCGAACGCGTTTGCGGCGCATGAAAGCAAACAGTTCCGTTAATTGTTCTTCGTTTATTTTTTTGGTCTTCATCAAAAACACGTTTTGGGGAGCGCTATCCTATTCCCGGTTTGAGATCCAGCAATTGTTGCATCTGCTGCACAAAGGCCTGTAATTCGTCCATCTTATGGGCCGTTTCTTTTAGCCCGGATTCTGTCAGCAGGTAATACTTCCGTGTGCGGCCGTCGACTTCCTGATACTCTACCCTCAGGAAACCGTCACCTTCCAGTTTATGCAGAGCCGGGTACAGGGCGCCCTCGGTAACAATCAGTTCCCCGTCCGTCAGTTCCTTGACCTTCTGGCAGATCTCGTAGCCGTACATACGTTCGTTCTCCTCCAGCAGGCGCAGGATGATGGTGGATAAAGAACCTTTGTATAATTTATTGTTTGCCATAGTCCAACGTGCGAATGTGGAAATGTGGAAAGGTTGAGTTTGCCAGGCATTTAAAACTTGCCCAACGTTTCCACATTTCCACGTTCATACATTTCGGTGCCGGGATACGATAGGTTGAAAAAGGTTATCACTGCCCGGGCACTTACCATACATACCTAAGTTTTTTAGGCATCACAAATATACCTAAATTTCTTAGGCATCACAACTTTTTTCCATCATGCTTTTCTCAACTGCATCGCAGCCCGGGCATTGTTTTGTATCTTGTTCAAAAACAGGCACATGAAATCTGGATTACCTTTTACCTTCCTTTTATTGCTCTTGCTAAGCGCATGCAACAACACTCCTCCCCCGGCGGATGCAACCGAAACCGAAACACCGGAAGCCGCTCCCGAAGCAAGCTGGGAACCGCTGTTCTCCGCAGATCTCTCCAACGCGGAGTTTCAGGAAAATGTCTGGACTGTCGAGAACGGTGAACTCACCGCCAGCGAAGACCAGGCGATCTGGACGACCCGGGAATACGATAATTTCGTGCTGGACCTGGAATTTAAAAATGCACCGGGCACCAACAGTGGGGTCATCGTCTACTGTACGGATAAAGAGGACTGGATCCCGAATTCCGTAGAAGTACAGATCGCCGATGACTACGCCCAGCAATGGGCCGAATCTCCGAAAGACTGGCAATGCGGCGCCATCTTCGGTCACCTGCCCGCCAAAGAACAGCAAGTCGTCCACCCGCCGGGAGAATGGAATCATTATACCATCACCTGCATCGATCAGCAGATCAAAGTGGAACTGAACGGGCAGGAAGTTACTAATATGGATATGAGCAAATGGACTTCCGCGACTACCAATCCCGACGGCAGCCCCATTCCCGAATGGTTGAGTACGCCTTTTGCCGAATTACCAACCAAAGGATACATTGGATTGCAGGGCAAACACGCCGGTGCCCCCGTTTGGTTTCGGAACGTTCGCATCCGGGAGTTGAACTGAGGCTAACTTCATGGTCCAGCAAAAAAAGCGCAAGAGATGGTTTTCCCTTGCGCTTTTCAATTTTCACGGGCTGCAGTTTTGCCCAGATTAAATTCTGCTGACTATCCGTAGACCGTCTGCAGATAAGTCTTCAGGTCCGTCGGTTTTCTTCCCAGCAGCGATTCCAGGTCCGATCCGTTGCTCGCAAATTCGCCCTGTTGGATCGCTTCTCCGAAAGCAACGAACATGCCGATATATTCCGCCGGAACACCGGCGTTGGTCAGCGCTTCCCGGTAGACTTCTATATCCGGTTTGAGGTAGGGTACGGTTTTTCCGGTGATCTCCGAGAGGTAATCGGCCACATCCTGGAACGTATAATTTTCGGTATGGACGATCTTATAGGCTTTATTTTCGTGACCAGCTGTGGTAAGTACCGCAGCGGCCGCTTCGGCCATGTCATCTCTCGTTACAAAGGCAACCTGACCGTCACCCGCCGGGTAGAAAACACCGTTTTCCAGCACCTGCTCGCCCAGGAACATCGGAAGGACGTCCGCGTAGAGCGAATTCAGCATGATGGTGTAATTCAGTCCGCTGGCCTGCAGGTAGCGATCCGTTTCGATATGCGAAGCGCCCAAAATACCCAGCGGGTTACTGTCCGTTTCGTTCTTTCTGGTAAAACTGGTGTACACCACGTGTTTGACGCCGGCTGCTTTGGCCGCATCGATGGCTCTCTTATGCTGATCGAGGCGGTTGCCCACATCGGATCCGGAGACCAGTAATAATTTTTCCATTCCCTCCATGGCTGCGACCAGAGAAGCGGGGTCATCATAATTCCCAACTTTAATATGAATTCCCTTTTCCTTCAGAGATTCCGCCTTGGCCGTATCCCTCACGAGGGCAGAGATGGTTTCCGGGGCTACACCTTTATCCAGTAAGTGATCGATGGCTGCGCTACCGAAATTACCGGTAGCTCCTGTTACTAATATCATTTTATTCTTTTTGTGATTAATATTTCTGATGGGTCAAAATTATGGTACCTTTGGTATCAAAAGTATATTAGTATACAAAAGTATAGCGCTATACTTTTGTATACCAGCCTGGATAAATACCGCAATTATGACCGTTCGACCCAGCCTGTCTGATATCAAAAAATGTTCCACTACTTATGTGCTGGCCATCAATGACGCCCTTAATGTTTTCCAGGGAAAATGGAAAATGCCAATCATCGGCGTGTTGCTGTTCGGTAAGAAAAGATTTAAGGAGATCAGTCACGAGATCCCGAAGATTACCCCGCGCATGTTGTCGAAAGAGTTGAAAGATCTGGAGGCCAACGGTATCGTGAAAAGAACGGTTTTCAATACCATGCCCGTAAAAGTAGAGTACGAACTGACCGAATCGGGCCAGTCGCTCCACGACGTATTGGAAGCGATGATCGAATGGGGCCTCGATCATCGCGACCGGAATATCGGCTGATTACTTATCCGTGCTTTTCTTACTCAGGTAATTTTTCAGATCTGCATCCCAGGATTCCACCAGTTCGGCATCATAACGTTCCTCAAACGATGCCGGCGGGAGCAGCGATTCTGCGTGCAGGTCGGGATGGACCGTATATTGCAGATCACCACCGGCATCTCTGCTGATGGTAAATTCATCGTACACCTCTCCTACTACAGTTTTGGCCACATAGTGAACAGCCTCCGGACTCACCTCGATCTCCTGGTACAATTGCAGCGAAGTGCCCGCCCTTTCTATCCAGTCGCCAAACTGAATGGCATTCTGGAACGGCCCCGCCACCGATACCACGTACATGGGTGACGGATGGTCTATCCTGCCCCGGGCGTACAGGTGTTCATGCCCGGTGAGTACCAGCGGCACCTGGTATTTTTCGTACAGCGCCTTGAATTCCGGGAATCGAATACCGGGTTTCCGGTTACGGGCCGACGCATCCATGGCATGGTGGTGCGTGATGAATACCCAATCTCCTTTGAACTCCTTCAGTCGCTCCTCGGTCCAAGCTAAGATGGCGGCCCGGTCTTCCGGATAGCGATACCGGTTGAGATTGAGAGAGATCACCCGGATGTTGTTGTAATCCACATAAAAAGTCTCTTCTTCGTGCCCTTCCGGTCCATTGCGGGGAAAAGTGAAGTTATAATACCAGTGCTCGGACATATCGATCCCGCTCTTTGCGTTCAGATGCTCGTGGTTGCCGGGGGTGGACAGCATCGGATAATTTTGGAAGATCCAGCCGCCGGTGGGGAAAAATTCGTTCCAGTTCTCTTTGTTCAGGCCACCCCGGTGTACGAGATCGCCCCCGAAAAGCAGGAATTTGGCATCCGGCTGCGCCAATACGGCCTGACGAATAGTACGACTCCCCAGGGAAAAGATATCCCGCTGCACATCGCCAAAATACAGGAAAGAAAAAGTTTCCTCCGGATCTCCGCTAGCCGTGCGGAACTCAGACCATTCGGACCAGAAATTCCCGTTGCCCACCCGGTAGGAATAGAGCGTATTCGGCTGCAGGCCGGTAATGTTGACACTGTGGTAATTCCACACCCCATCGTCCGCCGGATGGGCGTCACTTTCCGCCCGGATCCGCTGCACCTGGTCCGCAAAGAAGGGGCTGGCGGTTGCTTCCAGGTATTCCACAAAACTTTCCTTTTGCAACTCATGCGTTCGCCAGTTGACCGACTGGCTCGTCGCCGGAGCGCTTTCCCAGGCGATGTTGATGTGATGCGGGTACTGATACTTATCGTTCCCTAATTGCGGTTGCGGCCGAAAGCCGTAGGCCAGTGCACCGACCATCAGCGCTGCGGCCAGGATAATTTTTTTAAACATGCTTACTCATTTATATGACTTCGTTTACAGGATCATTGCTTTGCGAACCGTTGCCGCCATCACCCGACGCCGCCCGGATCGCTCCGATATCGGTCAACAGTCGTTGTTTGAACAGGCTCATATCCGAACTGTGGATGACGATGTTTACACCTTCTTTTACCCAGTCGATCTGCCTTTGGGGCGTTTCGGAAAAATGAATGCCCACCCCCAGCGTATGTTTTCGTGCCTTCTGGATGATCGTTTTTACCGCTGCTACAAAATCCGGGTGATCGTACTGCTCCGGAATACCCATGCTGATCGACAGGTCGTGGGGGCCGATAAAAACCCCGTCCAGGCCGTCGACGGTTAGCAGTTCATCCAGTCGTTCCAATGCCGGGACGCTTTCAACATTAGCGATCACCAGATTGCCGAAATTATGCCGTTCCAGGTAAGTCTGCATTTCCGCGGGCAAGGTAGCGCTGCCGTGCAGTACGGCGTCCAGCCGCTCCCCTTTTAAGGGCCGATACTTGATGGCTCCAACAAGCTCCCGGATCTGTTCCGGCTGTTCCAGATAAGGAGCAATGACACCGATCGCCCCATCGTCGATCACCTGCCCCGCCCGGTAAGGATCCGGCTGCAGGATGCGTACGATGGGCGTGAGCCCGTAGGCCTGGTAAGTGCGGCACATGTGGGCCAGTTCCATCCGTTCGAGCGGGATGTGTTCGGTATCGATAAATACAAAGTCCAGAGCAGTGCCGGCCACCAGTTCGGGCCAGCGGGGCGCATTTACCGTGATGCAGGTGCCGTAGACGTTCCGGCCCTGCTGTAGTTTTCGCTTCAGATCATCGCGTTGAAAACTCATGATGGGTGGCTTTGTTTAAGGGAATTCCGGTTTGCAGTAGATCAATCACTTTCGGACCGTTTATTCTTTTTGCGCTTTGATGATCCACACTTCCGATACCTGTGCGCCCCGCTCCGCCTCCCCGCAGGTCCAGGTGAAAAGGACCTGCCCGTCCTGTACTGCTTCGGCCGGAATAGCAAATTCGTGCAGGGGCTGGGTGCCGGTTTGGATAAAATCGTGTACCGGTAGGCCGTCGGCCGTCAATTTCATCCGGGATTTAAAACGCCCGGTATAGGCCACCCGGATGCGGTAACTGCTCTCCGGATCGAGATCTTCGTAGAGTACTTCCAGAGGTTGATCGTACAAGGTAGTGATCTGATTGGCCCAGGCCAGGGGTGTCGCCTGACCGGAAAAACCCGTGGCCGTAATTTCGTGTACCCACTCTTCTCCGATCAGTCCGACCCCAAAACTTACCCGTGGAGTTTTCAGATTACCGGGATCCTCGGTAAGCGGAGTTCGCACCAGCACCCGCTCCCAACTGGCCGGATCGCCAAAATTATCGTAACAGCCCCCTTCTCCCGGATTCTCCCGGTGCAACAGGGCCGCAATGGCAGCTCTTTGCGCTTCGGTGGTGCGAAGTGCCTTGATCTTATTCAGCTCGGAATAGATATATGCGATATCATTCAGTGGGTTATCAATATTGTCGATAAAATTACCGCGACCACCCATCGCCCCGTGCTTTTCCACGGTAAGCTGGGCACCGATGCTTTCGTATAAATCGTCGGCCATTTGTTCACATTTTTCCTTGAAAGGGTGAACACCCTGTTGTTTTCGATATTCGGCCAGGGTTTCTTCGCAGCGATTTATAGCTTCCTTTACCCCATTGCTACCGTAATCTCCCAACTGCTGCCGGGCCAGATTTTCCACGTAGGTTTCCCGGATCAGTCGCTGTTGGATATAGGCATCAAAATAGGCGCGAATGACTCCCATTTGGAAACGGAAATTGGAACGCACTGCTTGCGGGGCCCGGGCCTCCATGGCCTGCCACTGCCAGAGACTTTTTTCCACCTGCTCGTTTGTCAATAGCGGGCCGCGCAGGTTACGTTCCAATGACAGTAGTCCCTGCGCTACGGATTCCGTGTAATCCGGCCCAATGAAGAAGCGGGCGTAATCCCGTAAAGTTTCGATCACCGGAGTTTCCGGATCCCAGTCCTGATCACTCCAGATGAATTTATTGACATCATCATTGGTACCTTCCGAATAACTCAGGCTGCCGTTGCCCCATTCATCGAGAGCATTGTGGATACGTTTCTGGTCTTCCGGCCTCGGATTGATGCATTCGCGTCCCAGCGTAATGGCGTAAGCAAGATCCCAGTGCGGAATCGGATACTGCGAACTCAAACTGTGCGTAATATCGGGATAACGCCGGATCGGAATGTCCGGATCGATCAGATGCCGGATCTCGGGCAACGGAGTTTTCACCCAGGGGCCAAACACGACCCCACCCAGCCAGTCGTATTTCCGGTTGATGTGTTGGTAAAAGGAGCCCAGCCAGAGCCGGGTTGGTCGGAACACCTGCGGAGAGACCCAGATCTTAGCTTCCGGATGGTACTGGTGCAGTACCGTAGCCACCTGTTCCAGCCAGGCAAAAAGGATATCCGGCGCCAGATCGCCGGGATCCCCACCGGGTACGAACAAATGGTCCAGCCGGGGAACGGCTGCAAATACTTCGTGCCGCTCTGCTATTTCCTTGGCGATAGAATCAGGATGTTCGTAATCCGTCCCCATGTTGGGATACCACATCCAGACATCCAGATCGTAATCCGCACAGGCAGCCGATTGGGCCGCAATCATTTCGATGGCCGGGATCGGCATGTGCCTGCTGGTAAAATCATCATCGGTCCGCGGCGGCATGATCTCAATGCTGTTGGCACCGAAGATCGCCAGTTCACGGATGTATTGATCGAATTGGTCGGCCGACCAGGCGTCGTAAGCATTGGTTTTCGGGCGATACCCCAACTGGTGCCCCCGGATCTCGTAGCGCGGTGTGCTGGAAAGTTTTAGATGGCCTGACAGTAGCAGTCGGTCGGGATGAATTTCCAGCTTGCGCAATAGTTTACCCATCGCGTACAGGGCTCCTCTCTTATCGTTGGCTACCAGTACTACTTTCCGGGCCCAAGGTATGGTGAAGAGCTGATAGCCTTCCGGCCCGATCGGGGAAAGTGTACGTATTTCCCGTAACCAGTCGTCCGGTAATTTCGCTTTTTCAGCTTCCGTGATCAGCACAATTTGGGGAGCATCATTACTTTCCAGTGCATTGCGTACCGGCAATTGCACCGTACTGCGCCGGGAGACTTCATCCCGCAGGACCGCCGTTACCTTTTGCCAATCGGCCCGTTGTACGGGCGATACGTATACCGATGCTTTAGAAAGATCCAAAGGGCTGGTTGAATCCTGGGCGCTCAGGGCAGTGGACCACCAGAGCAGTAGCCCCAAAATGGGGAGGTGTAGGGTGTTAGGCATAAACGAGCTGATAAGGGTTCGTTAGCAGAATATTTAATAGACGAATTAAAGTCCGCTATCCCCCAATGTCTTTACCAGCGATGCGGATATAAGTAAGTATGGAATCAGGGATTGGGGTACGCGCTACTCAGCACTTAATAAAGGATCCGATCCCCTAATCGATCACCTGGCTTCATGATAAAAGCGGATAAATTTTTCGCTTCGCCAATCATTTTTGGGGTAAAAGCAGTTTCTTAGATAATGTTTGCCCCATTATACACCGGCGAACGAATCCTTTTCTACATTTTCCTGGCAGAACGGAGCTGTTCTTGTACAATCATCTAAATGAGGAGTTTCATGAAATACTTTATCATTCTCATCCACCTATTGGTGTCTATGATCGGTTGCGATCTCGTATCCGATCCAATGCGTTTTAGTCCGGCCGGTTTTGATGACGACCGGGTTTTACTGCAGGGCTTTTACTGGGAGTCCTACCGGCACGGCCATACGGACCGTTTTCCGGAGTTCGGCACCAAAAAATGGTATCAGATCATCCAGGAAAATGCACCGGCGATCCGGGACGCCCGCTTCGATCTGATCTGGCTGCCACCGCCTTCTTACGCCGGAGGACTCAGCGCCGGATACAACCCCAAAGAATATTTCAATCTGAATAATAGTTACGGCGACCAGCAATTGCACCGGGCCATGCTGGAAACCCTGCTGCTCAACGGCGTAGAACCCGTCGCCGACATCGTGATCAATCACCGGGACGGGACCAACGGCTGGGCGGGTTTTGTCGATCCGGCCTGGGATACCCAATCCATTTGCCGCGATGATGAAGCCTTTCTGAATAGCAATTCCGAAGTCTACAATACACCGGTCGCCCAGCGGGGCGCTCCCGAGGAAAAGCCGACTCCCTACGCCCAACACCAGGGCACTACCTACTCCTATAACGCCTTCCGGGACCTGGACCATACCAATCCCGAAGTTCGCCGGGATCTGATCCGCTATTTATTACAGCTAAAATCCTTCGGCTACCGCGGCTGGCGCTACGATATGGTCCACGGCTACCACGCCCGCTGGATCGGGGTATACAATCGCGCCAGTCAACCTACCTTTTCGGTTGGAGAGTACGATTGGGATAAACAGGCCGAGCAGCGCGGCTGGGTCTGGCATACCGCCACCAATGAAGGCGACCTGACCACCGCCAGCAATGTCTTTGATTTCTCTTCATTCTTCACCCTCAAAGACAACAAAGGCAATTACACGGCCTGGTACGGCTTTGGCAATGGTCCGGGCCTGATCGGTGATAATACGGATAATCACGACTGGCGCAACCGGGCCGTTACCTTCCTCGAAAATCACGATACCGGCTATCGCACTAATGAGGACGGCAGTCCTCAGCAAAACCACGAGCGGGACAATTTTGCGAATAACTGGCAGATCGAACAGGCCTACGCCTATCTGCTGACCCATCCGGGCGTGCCCAGTGTATTCTGGAAACACTATTTCGATTGGGGGAACGATCTGCAGCAAAAGATCAAAGCGTTGATCAACGCCCGCAAGGTGGCCGGCGTGACGAGCGGCAGCCAGATCCATACGCAGGATAATGCCCGGGAAAAAGGCATCTATGCTGCTTTCGTGGAAGGACGGGACGGCAAAGCCCTCTACGTCCGTATCGGCGGCAGTGACGACGACTGGCAACCCCATTATTCCGGCTACCAGGATTACCGGGAATATGCGGCTGGTAATGGCTGGAAGGTTTGGGTGAAATTGCCGGGTAATCCGGAGGTGCGGCAGGCAAATCTGAAAAGCCCTTTCCCCCTACCGGAATACCGGGAGCCGGAAAGTATTGAGGTGAGTGATGGGGATCTGAATTAAGGAAATTCCGGTGTCTTTCTCAACGTTCACGTAAGTGGATGTGTCTTTGTACAGCAACGCGGAATTATCCAGGCCTTCCCCCCGCACTCGGTGCGGTCCCGGAGGCCGTAGCGTGTAGTTGCTTCGGACCGGCATCCAGTAAAGATCCTGCGTTGAAGCCGTAATCGGCTTGGAAAAAATCGGAAATGGGGCTGAGCGCCGATGGGCAGGTCCGCCCCGGTCCGATCGGCACTACTTTTTACTCTGCAGCAGTGGATGGGGAGGTCGTGGAGACGCGTTGAGATGGATCAAGTCAGGCTGACGCCAAGGCGTCTACATAAGCCTCAGAAATTTTCTTCAGGTATTTAGCGTAGATCAATCCAAAATAACTGGTATAGGAATTTTTTTGGTAGTATTCATCTCGCAATGCCAGCTCCTGGAATTCTGCATCGGTAAAGGCGCGGATCACAGCCTCGGCTTCTTCCGTGGTTAATGCAAGCGGTTGGGGTGTTTCGTCATCATGGCATTGGCTAAGCTGGTCTAATTTGAGATAAGAACGATCCATCGCTTCCAGGTATTCCATTTTTTGGGCTGGAATGCTGCCGGCTTCTTTACCTTCGATATAGTTTTTAATGACTACCAGCAGGTGGATGCTTAAAGCATGTGCGTCAATACCCGGTATGTTGAGATGGATGGTGGTCATTTGTCTATTGCATTTCCTGGAGGTCGTTTCAAAAAGATTTGTTGCAATTTCATTCTTTTTTGGCATTCTGGCAAGAGTGGATATCCTATTATCAATTCTAATTCAAGTTTTTCAGCGCTCAAAATATCCGTAATAGTAATTGTTTGATAAACCAAATTACTTGACGAGTAGAAGTTCTCATTGTATCTTTTTCGTCCATTCCTGCTTATTCCATATTTCCAAACCTCTCCTGGAAATAAAAGAATTTGCTGGATACCCTTATTGCAATTGATACATGGATAGTTACCCCTAAGGCCTGCAATCAAACGGTACACTTCTACATTTTCTGACTTCAATGGCTTTTTATCAAAATCCTCCTGCCTTTGTCTGGAAAGTATATAACCCCCATCCTGACCTTTTTCTAAAAATGGTGGTAATCCAAAATATATCGCGACACCAAAAAGAAATATTATGGAAATGATAAAGGGGTTTGTCTTTTTCCTAAGTTCTTTACTTTTTGAAAACCCTTTAGAAATTTTTTGAACCATATGGGGCTATTTAAAAGGGATAAATCTATGTCACATCAGTAAAATTAGCACATAACAAAATAAATACAAACTTTTCTGGTTCAAAAAATAAATTCATTAACTAATACGCTTACACGTTTACCTATTTTTTTATATTACAGATTAAGTTATTTCTATTGGAATGTTTGAGTATCAACCAAAAAGGGAGTAAAAAGTATGACAACTATTCTGCAAGTAACCAAACCCTAGGCGCTCAATCAACCCTCATCGATCCGAGACTTCGCCCCTACTGGCAACAGGCCCGTGCCGGCGATATCAATGCCGTCTTTGAGCTATCCCGATATCTTTATGCGCACGAAGGCTATTCGGAAGATCTGGACGGTGCGCTTTACTACAAATCCATCCTGGTGGAAAACTTCCCGGCAGAAAGGGATACATATACCTGTGCTGTGACACTCATGGAGATCGGCATGATCTATGCCGAAAAAGCAATGCGGGAGGAGGCTTTGACCTGGTTCCGGAGGGCTTATACTTTTATCAAAGAGGGCTACCCTACCGACCAGGGCCTGCAGCTGATGGTGGAGATTGGATTTTTTGATTTTGTGGTGGAGAGTGGGTTTTCGGTTGGAGTAGTCATCAGATAAATCTGATATTAGATCCGGTGAAAATCTAAAATTAATTTATTGAAGTGATTTAAACTTTTATTATACCAGCGAACGCCAGCCCTTCTAAGTTCTCAAATGCAGACCCGAAAGACAAATGAAGTAAATACAGAAGCGAGATTCAATTAAGGATTGATGCGCATACCAGTAGAAAAGTTTAAATGGCTCATTGTCAATCCAACTCGAAGCCTAGCCATATAAAATGAAACGTTTGGAATCGAATGAAATTCGACTAAAGAAAACGACTAGCCCAGAGGCCAGTCGCCTTTCATGCGTCTTTAAGATGAGTATCAACTGAAATCTCTTTCCCTAAAAGGGCGTAGTTTGAACTAGCGAGCTTTTAAGATCAAATCAATATTTTAACAATTGTTAAAAAAAAGTTAAAACAAGAATTTATCCTTGTAATAACATAAATTGCTATTTGCAATATACTATATTGCTTTTTTGTTCTTTGAAAATTTCTGTCTGGTATTGGCGAAAGATAAAAACCTACTTGCCTATGAACTTAGATACGGACTCTGATGGTAAGGATTTCGGCAACGGTTTAGGCCCCGTCGAATGCTGTGATTTGCTTATCGAAAAATGGGAAAACTTTTTAAGCAAAAATGGCTTTCCAAATGAATTACCTAAGGAGAAAGACAAGTTAATTGAATTTTCACATGATGAATTGCTTCAATTAGGTCAAATCACAATTGAAACATTGAAGCTAGTTAGAGGGGTTTTATCGGAAAATGAGAATCCCGATGATGATACACTTGTAAATATGAACGAAGATACGTTACAGGCGATAGCCAAAGCATTGGAGATTATTGGAAAAGCAATTGCCACTTATGAGGCATTAGCTCACTTACTGCAATGAAATAAATTGTTTAAACCATCGCTTTCTACCAGGCAGAAGTTTTTAAAGAACATACTGTTAAGTTAATATCAGCTAAAGCTTATGAGCATGAATAACAAGGTATTTTTAAATGGATTAGAACCTCCTACACTTTTTATAGGCTTGGGCGGAACAGGTGGAAATATTATTAGAAATCTGAAATTTCTATTAACTAGTTCAGGAATGGATCTCTTATCCAGTATTACATCCCTTGGAATAGATTCAACAGATGATTGCTGTGAATTTCCACAAGAACGGTGTTTAATTAATCCTCAAGGTAGACAATCGCATATTGATGTGAAAAATGAAAAGAATATTAAGAACATGATGCAACAAAAAACTACGATTTTGCTGATAGATGATGACTTAGAATATATTCATGCCTTGAGTTTTGCTTTTCGAAAACATTATGACTTTGAAGAAGCGGCCGGGGTGAAGCAGCTAAGGGAAAAACTAAATTCAAAGGAGCATTTTGACCTTATTTTATTGGATTTGGTCTTGGAAAAAAGCGGCGAGAAGATCGGTTTGGATCTCATTCCCGAGATTCAGGAAAAGCGGCCAGGTATTCCGATCATTGTAGTTACCGGGAATAGCGACTACCAAACCGCAGTAGAGGCTCTTTACCGGGGCGCTCAAAATTTCCTGTACAAGGGAGATTACAAGTATGAGGTTTGGGACGCCACCTTCCAGCAGGTGATACGGGATGCCAATCTAAAGAGCAAGGTCGAAGAACTGGAAAAAGAAAACAAGAAACTGCAAGAGATAAAGGATCGTCATGAGTTTATCCAGCATCCGGATTTTCCGATAATTGGTGGTTCACCACAGATGGAAAGACTGAGAAGGTCTCTAAAAATCGCCGCCGAAAAACCTGATCTTACCGTAATGATCACTGGGGATACTGGTGTTGGCAAGAGCATCGCTGCTCATTCGCTGCATTACAATAGTTCGCAAAGGCACAAGCATCCCTTTGAAGAGATTTTTATTTCCAATATCGCGAAAAGGATGCTGGAAGCCGAGTTATTCGGCGCAAAAAAGGGTAGCTATACCGATCTGAAGGAAGACCGCACCGGCCGTTTGGAACTGGCCAATCAGGGAATTGTTTTTCTGGACGAGATCGGCGACCTAGACCCCAACAGCCAAGGCAAACTGCTGCAGTTTCTGCAAAAGAAAACCATTTGGCCGCTGGACGCCAAGCAGGATATCGTGCTGGATGTGCAAGTGCTGACCGCTACCAATAAGATAATGCCAACTGAAGTAGCGGAAGGGCGCTTTCGGAAAGGTCTCTATGAAAGGTTAAATATTTTTCCCATTGAGATTCCACTATGTGGGTATTACCATTCGGAAAGGCTACAGAATTTTTTTATTAATAAAGTCAATAGAATCTTTCTAGCAGAATATGACTGGAGTGGTAATGTACGGGAATTAAGAAAAACAAAGCAAGACAGTGACGTAGCAAAAAAATTGAAATCTTCAGTTATAGAAGGATATTTTGATGTGTATCAGCCCCATTTCTTATTACATCCTTTAACTTTTCTTTCTAATTCAAATTCTTCGCTGATTAAGAGTATACGTTCTGATAAAATTTCTAATCAACTGGAAAGAATGCATAGGGAAAGGGCGATAATCTCAATTCTAATCGATTCTTATGCTTATAATATTAGTGCTCATAGTTTAACCGTCCTCAAATGGTGGTATCAGCAGCGCATAGGGAATAGAGTATCAAAGAATATTAGAAACAATCAACTAATTGAAAATTGTAAAACTCTAATTGCAACTTTTCAAAAAAAGGAATCATTCAAAATCTTCAATTGGCCAGAGCTAAAAAAAATTATTCAGAGTATTTCGGCTAAATGGTATGACCATCAGCTGTTAAAAATACGAAAAGAGAAGCTTGTAATTAGTCATGTTCATAATAGGTTAATTTCTTTAAAAAATTCACTTAATACTCTGGTTAAAAATTTTTTAGATAGAAAGACCCGATGGGATGGAATATATTCCGTGAATCTGATAATGGAAAATTTTTTGAACATTCCTATTTGTATTTTTGATAAAACTCATCAACTCAACTTATTTGCTATATATCAGGATAAGATATGTGCTTTTGAGTTTTTTAATGATTGGTTAGTACAAAGTAAGTTTGATTATTACAATGAGATAAAAATTCTAGAAAAAAGCGATAACGTTCCAAAATTCTCTCACGTTTTTGGAGTTCCCAATCAATCGAATCCGAATTTTGCTATTCATATTCAATATAGTAATAGTAATAGAACTGTAGAGGCCTTTAGGAAGAGCTTGTGTGTTTTTGATAAAATCGAGGAAGAACTTAATTCTAGACGGCTAAATTTGATGAATTGCCTACTTAATACACCATTCAACAAGAAAAGACTTAGTGGTCGTGATCCAATCATAATCAATAAACTCTTAAATGGACCTACTAAAAATCGAAGATACAGTGTACAGAAAGTTTGGGAATTTTTTGAAAAAAAGATTGTTAAGATACAGGATAAGCGGGCTTTGATAACAGTTGATTCAAAAATACTTCAAGCTGAAGTTAGTAAAAAGAATAAGGAAATTTCTTTCACGAAAGAAGTTTTGCTTTTAAGGTATAAACATGAAATAAGTGCATCTTTTGATTCCTTTGAGAGGATTTCTCAAGTTGCAATTCAAGAAACTTATTTCAATCACCAGGTCAAAAAGTTTATTTCGATCTCAGAATTTAAGCCGAGATTTCTAGATTTATTTCTTAAATCAGAAGATAACTTTGACCTTCAAATTAGGGCTTAGTTCTTCTACCATCTTGCAGATGATGGAGAATTACGTAAAGTCCAATTTTTTCCAAATCAAAAAAAAAGATCATGATCGAAATCGGTAAGGCAATTGTAAGAGTTAGAAAAACTTTAGGTCTTAGTCAGAAACAACTTCTTGAAAGGTGTGATAATAAGATTTCACAAAGCTTTTTATCACAGATCGAACGAGGAGAACGAAATCTAAATCTTGAGAATTTGGAAGTCATTGCCAAGAATGGTTTAAGAATTCCACCACATCTTCTTGTTTTTATTGCTCAAGGTGATTTGAAAGATGAATCGGATGAATTTTCTGTGTTACTACATGATACCTTTGATTTCTTGAAGACTATTTATTTCAAGGCTCTTCTAGCAAGAGAAAAGCAAAATCAGTTAAGGAAATTAGAGGATGACAAAATCAAAATTCAAGAGGAAATTTCTAATATGAAAAACCTTAAATCGGAATTTGAAGAACTGCTAAAGAATAAAGTAGAGCTATCTAGTCATGAACTTTTAAATTAAAGCCTAGGTTATTCAACTTTGTTCTGAAACCTTTAAAGTCAATCTTATTTCATAGAAATAAGAAGCAACTCTCAGTAGCAAAACTGAAAACAAATAAACCTTGATGTCATTATTGCCCAAAATTATTCTAGGGGATGACCTAAAAGAAAAGAAAATTTAAAGTTCAGATTTTGGCAAACTATTTGACGGGGCCTAAACCGTTGCCGAAATCCTTACCATCAGAGTCCGTATCTGATTTCGAAGAAAGGAACGTTAACTGTTCCTTTCTTTTTTTTAATTAGACTGTTTTGATGATAACATCTACACAAGTTGGCACAAGGTATATATCAAATGGAATTGTAACTGCCGATTATTGAAATGTTTTAAAACAAATAACCATTATCGCTTCTCAGTTGCCCGTCAAAAAAAAACGGAGGTTTTCTCAAACACTTCTTCTTCAATAATTTACGGAACTTTTTCCCGAAAGTTTCGTACAAAAAACTAGTTTTTCAAATCAGCGTATGGTATTTTGCTGCCATAACCTTTTTAGCAAACACTCATGAAGATCGGATACGCCAGAGTTAGCACCAAAGAGCAGAATCTTTCTCTTCAACTGGATGCACTTCAGAAAGAAGGTTGCAAACAGATCTATCAGGAAAAGATCAGTGGTGCCAAAGCGGCGCGGCCGGAACTCCGACGGATGATCGATCAGCTCAGAGAAGGTGATGTGATTATTACCTGGAAATTAGACCGGATGGGCAGATCCCTCCGAGATCTGATCAACCTGGTCAATGAGATTGAGGAAAAAGGCGCAGGTGTGCTCTTCCCAAATCGCGCAACCAAAAATGAGTAGAGAGTTAGCAAGAAATTATCTAACTTTCAAAAAACTTATCAGATGCGTAAGAGTGATTTTACCGAATCTCAACGTCTGGCGATCCTGGCTGAACAAGATGCCGGTCAATCGGTAGAAGTAATTTGCCGAAAACATCAGATCAGCCCAGCTACTTTTTATAAATGGAAGAAGGATCTGGCTATCGAACAGGACGAGGATAAACGTCGATTGAAGGAACTGGAGGAGGAGAACGCCCGTCTCAAAAAAATGTTTGCTGAACTGAGCATCAACCATAATATACTGCAACAAGGCTATGAGATGATAAAAAAGTACCAGGCCCAAGACGCCAAGAAGAAATGATTGATAGCATTAAGGCGGATCAGGCAGTCGG
>NZ_PDUD01000020.1 GCF_002646595.1 Flavilitoribacter nigricans DSM 23189 = NBRC 102662 | reverse complement strand
CAGCTTTATACAGTGCTTTGATCTGTTTTCGCTGACTTTCGGTCAAGCCTGCATTCTTATGTAATCCCATTGTGGTCTCTTTTGATCACAAATTTAATACAAGTTCTTTTGTCATTACAGGTAGGATCTAAAGATGATACTTAATTGGTGGGGGGAGTGATGAGTGTGGAAGCAAAGAAAAAGAATTTACGGAAAAAACAAAAAAGCATGCCATTTTTCATCCTCATTCGCAATCACCGTGACTTTTACCGCAGCCCCTACTCTACTTCCTCACCTTCGGAAAACAAATTAGGTTTTGAAAATTCATTGATAATTGAAATAGATAGAGAAATTTCCCCATCATCTTCTTGGAACATATCACCTGTTTCCAGGAGCATCCATTCAAGAGAAATTTGTGGAAAGCGCATAATATGGTGGTTTAGATGAAAAATCAAATTCTATTTACTGCTACTTTAGTGTTATACTTTACTATAGCTAGTCAATTCCCAGTTCATCTGCTAAATCTGGATTATTTCGTCGAATTTCCCGTTCTAAGGTTTGCACCCTTTGTTCTAGCAATTTATTTATTTGCATAATCCTTTCATCGCTGATACGCTCTTCTTCAGAAGGTGGGGTGCCAGAAGTTCCGTGCGTTTCTATATCTCTCATCAATAAATCTTCCATTGATACTTGAAAAACCTTTGATAATTCAAAGACAACATCAATGGGAGGCTGAATCTTTCCTCTTTCATAAGTACTGATAACTTCCTTACTCTTTCCAACCCGTTTACCAAGGTCAGTTTGATTAATACCATTCGACTTTCGTAAAAATCTGATGTTCTGCTCTAAATACATTACAATAGGAAAAATGTATTAATTTTGACGATTTTAATCGTCATATGTTTGCAAAAAGTCGTGAATTATTCTACTTTCGTAAAAAGAAAATCACATTTAGCAAATGTAAAAAACTTTTAATCAAAGTTGGCCACAACTTGGACTGGAAAAGTTTTGCTGCAACATACCACTGATATGGAGAAATTCAAGGAATTGTTCCGAAAAGATGGCAAAGATTTAATTGGTCAATACCATCAGGACTGGCTTAAGCAGCCGGAACAGATGGGAAGTTCGATTATGAAAACCAAAGTGATCAACGATCCATCCCGCTGCACTTTCCACCAACTGATCGTATTAGCCGAATTTTTTGGGCAGTCGCCGTACGACATCATGATCGAGTACGATTTGGGCAAAAAAGGCATGTCTGATCGGGAACGGGAAGTTGTGGAGCAATTCCTGCAGCACTGGATCCCGTCCGGCAAGAAATACGGTTTATCATCACCGGCAGTCTTAACTGGGGTTTAGTTTCATGAGCGGGCGGCCGTCGACCAGATCCGGCCGCCCTTTTTCCGCCACTTGACCAGGTAGCGGAAAAATTAAAGTGAGTTAGAGGCTATTACCGGTCACTCCCTCTACCTTTCCGGGGGAGTGATCCTTTAAAGCCTCACCAGCAATGATTACAATTTCTAGTTAGGGGATTATGGTTGAGCGTCCCCATTCTCGTCCGGGACGCTCCTTTCCCTACCTAACAATCAGATTTCGGAACTCGCGGAGGTTCGACTCCTTCGGTCTGATCTACGAGCTATCACATACCAATCGGAAGAACTGGGCAATCGCGTTGTACCCTCCGGCGATTCAGGTTCTTCAGCAACCATATTTCAAGAATTCCCGCTGCGGCTCTATTGGGGTTGAGCGAACGAAGCGGGGGCTATACTGCGAAGTCGGCGGGGAGACGTGTGTCTCCCTGCCAAGCTTCCTGTTGCTTAAGAACAGGGGACACCGCTCCCCTATTCCGACGGTGACTTCGCAGGAAGCCGAAAAAGAACCCCCAGACAACATCAATTTTTATGGAAACTATAATGCTCACATACAGCCAGAATTTGTTGGCAGAGTTCGAACTGAACCTGATCCATCCGGCTTTAGGCAAACCCTTCGAGATTGTCGTAGAACATCCGGCACGGCTCCAGCGCAAGCTCCAGGAAGCGATCGCCATTTGCACCAAATCCCTCCTGGCCAAATACGTCAGTGTGGTCGGGTACAGCAAAGGCGCCTACCTGATCGGTCCGGAAAAAGAGAACCTGGAATCCCTGCGGGAACTGAAACGCTATCTCACCAAAAAGATGCTGTTACCGACCATCCAGGAAGCTTTGCGAGAGAACCTATCCAAGATCCGGTCACTGATGCCCAACCCGAAAAGCCGCAACTATCCCTCGCAGCTGAAAAAAGTCCAGTTTTTCCAGGCGGTCACCGCCTTTCAGCTGGAGCAGGTAGACCAACTGATTGCAGGTACCGCAAAACCCCAGCTATAATGTATACTAATAGTCCCTTCCTAGATAGTAAAGAAACGGTCGGAATGATGGCCACCGAACCGACCATCGGGTTCACTGGAAATTTCGATCCGCAGGGCGCTCCCGGGGAGTCCGCCCCACCCCACCGGCAGCGGGCCAACTACAATCGGCGCCGTTGCCTGGCCATGCGCCGCCAGTTGGGCCAGAACCAGCGTAACTACACCGATCTGCACGAATGGCTGGAGAAAAAGCGGCAACAGGGACAGACGGTGATCGGTCCGGGCTTTGAATACCTCATGGATTTCCGGTACAAGATCAATACCTGCTGTCACCACGCCCTTTTCCGGGAACATCTGAACAGTGATACCAAGGAATTTATCGGCGCGCACACCTGCAAACACAAGCTTTGCGCGGTTTGCAACGCCCAAAGAGCCAAGAAAGTCCGCCGCACCTGGTGGAACTTCTTTGAGGAATACCCGGATCTGATCCGCCAGTACGATTTCATGCACCTGACGTTGACCGTCCCGCACGATGCGACCAACAGTTTCCGCGGCCAACGCTGGTACGCCGACGAACTGATGAAGGAATTCAACTACATGCGGAAGAAGGCCTTCTGGAAGAAAATGGTCTATGCCGGTGAGTTCGGCGTGGAGGTCACCAAGAACCAAAACGGACTTCATATCCACATTCACGCCCTGTTGCTGGTGCACAAAAGCCTCCAGAACCGCAATTCGCTGCACCGGCAGATTCTTTTGGCCTGGAATATGCAGACTGCCGGCTCCGGCCAGCGAAATGAGATCACAGCGGCCGAAAAAGCCTCGATCTTAAAGAGTAACTGCCTGTTGACCCCGGAAGATGTCAATTGCCTGTCTCCGGATGGCGCCACGCTGATCGGCCTGGAGAGTCTCTATCTGCGCTCAGACCAGGAAAAAAGGGGCTATCGCTACGATGAGCGCTCCGGATACTGGAAAAGATACGTCCGGCCGGAAGACGGCTTTGACACCTTCCTGGGTGGGATCATGGAGTGCATCAAATACCATTTTCAGCCCATGGCTATGTACGAAGACGGCACACTGGACTTTGAGCTGATCACGGAGATCCTGCCGGCCATTAAGGGCAAACCGCTCTACCGAAAGTTTGGCGCTTTCCACGCCGGCACTAAAAACGCCCATCCGGGAGCTAAAACACTCAATGTCAACTACAAACCCGACGAATCCGGAGTAGAACTGGCCGAAGACCTGGCCAACCTCGGCCACGAAGAGGTGATCGATCCGGAAAGCGGAGAACCCGTATTGCGCGAGGAATACCGCTACCTGGTGGTCAGTCTGGCCAAGGTCCGGGTAGATCCCAACGATGATCTACGGATCAAGATCTGTAAGAACGTAGCGCCCAAATACCTTGATAACGCCTATACCGCTTTCGATGCCCTGGTCGAAATGGACATGATGGCCAGGGCCAGGCAGCGGGCAGTCAAGAATAAATTCATTAAACCAAAAAAAGCGAAGTCATGCTTAAAACTGAAATCATCGGAAACCTCGGTGCTGACGCCGTAGTCCGCAACGTAAATGGTACCACTGCTATCGGTTTTTCCGTAGCCCACAACGAGAAGTACAAAGATTCCAATGGAGTCTCCCACGAAAAGACCCTCTGGATCAATTGCACCTTCTGGCGCACCAAAGAAACCCGGCTGACGGAATACCTCAAGAAAGGTCAGATGGTATTTGTGGAAGGCACCCCGTCGGTCGGCGTCTACACGAACCGAGATGGCCAGCAGGTCGCCGATTTCCAATTGCGGGTCAACCGCATCGAGCTGATCGGCAGCCGTTCCGACAATAACCAGCAGCCGACAGAGAGCCAACACAACGGCCAGGCACCAAAGCCGGCAGCCCGCAACAACGGACAGCGCCAGCAGCAGCGGCCGGCAGTACAAGGCAACGGACAGCAAGCCCACCGGCAGCCGGTAGCCACTCCGGTAGATGATGTGGACACGTCCTGGATCGACGACTAAGCCACGCAGTTTACCCCCCGCAGAAATGCTGACATCACGGGTGATCGTCAGAGCTTAACCCAATCAGACGCCGGCGGCAAAGGTCGCCGGCCTGATCGGGGGAACTACACAAACATTATTCCATGGACAGAATGAAAAAGCCGGACGTACGCTTCCTGTTTTTTTCCTGGTTGGGCAGACGCTTTTACAATTTCAGGATGCAGTTGGAAGAATGGCAATTTTGGATAGACGGAATGGCCAGTCGATACGATCCAGACGAATCGTAAAAAAATATCCCATCTGGGTGCTTTGGGAGGCCGATCCAGATGGGAGTCGATAAATCATTGAATTAAAGATATGAAAATCACCAAAACAACACCGGAGAACAAGGACTTTTTCAACGAGCACGGCTCTAGCCTTGGCGCCTACGGCCTGATCGGTTTTATCGGCCAGTTTCTGTCCGGAGCTTCCCTGGCTTACGCGGTTTATGCCCTTATCCTCGCGGAAATCCTTAAGCAGGGTATGCCCGTCGCTACCCTACCCTTACTTTTATTTGCCCTCCTGGTGGCCCTCTTTATCGAGTTGGCCAATCGCATTCTTGCCCGGCGGGCGATCAAGCCATTTGTGGTAAAGGGATTATTCAAAGAAGATCCCCAGCTGGCCGGCCGGCATAAGATCCTTAACAAATCCTACCTGGTCGGCCTGGTGGCCATTGCCGCCCTCTCCTATTTCCTGTCGGCCGTCGGCTCCAGTTACTACGCGGAGGATTCCACCGAAATTCCGGATCTGATCAAGGTCGATTCCCTTAAGGAAATTTACGCTGATCAGATGCGAAAACTGGAGACCGGTTTCAGTCAGGACTCCCTCACCCTATCCGGTCCGTATGAACTACGCCTGAGAGCTACCCGCGATCGCTTTCAATCCGACTCGCTCGCCTTAAGAAAAGAACGCGAAAAATACCGCACCTGCGCCAATGCCGGCAAGCAGTGGTGTAAAAACAAAATGACCGAATACCTGGCCCTGATCGATCGGGCCCGATCCGCCATGAACGACAGTCTGGCGGTGATCTCTTCCCTTAAGGGAAATGCGATGATGGCGGCGGTAAAAGATCGAAATGAAAAGACCAGGACCCTGGAAAAAGAGAAAGCCGCTACCCTATTTCAGGCAGAGCAAAAAAACAGCGATCGCCTTAAGGAAATTTCGGACGATTCCAGTTTCAAAGGAATTGTATTCATCATCCTCACGATCGCCGGCCAGACGGTCTTTTATCTGATGATCTACTTAAGCCTGCAGGTCGAAGCCGGCAGTGATATCAACTACGAAATTGAACCCAATGAATTTTGGAACCTGCCAACTGTTATGGACGAGTTCAAAGTGATGATCAGTTGGCGGATGGAACGCGGCTTAAGAAGATTGATCCGCTGGCTGTTTGGAGAACCCGGGGAACACGAAACAGATATCCCCTACCGCGGATTGTTTGAAAACACCTCCACTTTCAAAGCAGCAAGTGCTCCCAGATCCATGCCCAAAAGTACACCTACCGCAAGTGTGACCTTTATAGCACAGTTGGAACACTTGAATTTGACGCAATGTAAGCAGCGATTGAAGATGTATAAGAAGCGTCTCGGAAGTGTTACACAACGCAAGATCAAATTGGAAAAAGCAGGTAAAACAGTTCCGAAAAAAACACTTGCAGCCATCGATAATAACACTAACTGGGTGGAAGCATACACCGCAAGAATTCAAGAATTAGAATCTGCAATTGCGCACAAAAAATCAAAAGCAAAATGAAAGGGAGAAAACTGTTCCGATCCGGATTATACATCTGTTTGGCCCTCTTTTTTGGATCACTGGCCGTACTGTTTTGGCCAGTGGTACAGACCCCAAGATTTTGGTTAACCACCGGCATCATCATCGGCATGGTCGGATCGCTATTTTTCGGCATCGCCAGTGCGCAAAATTCGGAAGAATGAAAGACCAGAAACTGGACGATTTCCTTAAGGAATGGGAGGCCACCTGGGAGCGACCAGGTGCGAAGGAATACTTCCGGCAATTGGGTCGGATTGCTCTCCTGGTGATCGTGTTGCTGCTTATCGTTTACAGCTGCGATCGCCTTAAGGAAATTCAAGAAACGGACCGGAACATCGAAGCCCGGTTTTAAAGGAATTTATCCTGCTGTTTTTGTCATCGCCCGGCCGGCACTATTAAGGTGAACCTCGCCGGTCGGGCTTTTTAAATCTAAAATTGAAATGGAAACCGTAGCCATTCTTTTAATCCCTTCCGGAAACCAGGAAGCGAATTTGGAACCAAATGGAGTTTCTTACTTCCGAATTTTAAATGTGTTGGAAGCCTATCAGGAGATTCTGATCCATGAATTGAGGAAAGACGGTATAAATCGATTTGGTGATGATAGCGAAAAGATAACAGACTGGATAAACCAGGAGCTCAAGAAAGATCAAAAAAACAATTCCACCAACAACCACATACTAAATTAATCTCTGATGCAACATCCAGATAAAAAAGATCGCCAACGCCTCTTAAGAGCGTTAGCCGCAGCCATTTGCGCCATTCCTAAAGAAAAAGCTATCTTGTTGATTGTCGAAAAAGGTTGAATCGAGCATGAAAACACCTACCACCTATATACTATATACACGTTGCTCTACGGAAGAACAGCAAAAGGGCTTTTCCCACGATTACCAGACCAGTGGTTTACAAGGACACAGCAAGGTCAAGAACTGGACCTGTCTCGGTATCTACAGCGATACCATCTCCGGACGCAAGTTTGACCGGGAGCAGCTGAACAACATCTACGAGATCTACAGTCAGGCCCGGGGAGTGCTGAAGTATATGCTCGTCTACCGCTGGGACCGTTTAGGGCGCGATGTAGGGGAGGCTTTCATCCTGATCAGGCGCTTCAGCGAAATCGGTGTTGAGATCAACTGCCCGGACAATTGGGTAGACCACGCCAGCACCAGCTGGCCGATCTTTTTAAGCATTCAGTTTGGCCTGGCCCAAGTCGAGAGCCTGAAAATTGGAGAACGGACCAAGGACGGAACCTATGCCGCCAACAGTGCCGGGATCTTTACCGGCAAATGCCCGCCCGGTTATATTCGGGAAGTAAGCAACCGTACCCGGCGCAATGGGAAACGGGAAAAGCGGCTGGTGCCGGATGAAAATGCTCCGTTGGTGCGTAAGATATTCCGGCAGTACGCTGATGGCCACCATACCAAGCAGGATCTTTATAATCGGCACGGCGAAACCGTAGGGGTGAAGCGCACCGCTTTTTACAATATGTTCAATAATCCGATCTACGCCGGATATATGATCTTGAAAGCCTACAAGAATAATCCGGCCAGGCGAGTGGAATGCCTCCATGAGCCCCTGATCAGTGAAGAATTGTACGATCGGGTGCAGGAGCGGAGCCAATCCGAACGCAAGCCAAGTAGCATCCGCAACGGTCAGCAATCCATAGCCTCCAGCTTCTATTTCCTCAAGGGCGTTTTACATTGCCATATTACCGGAAAAAAGCTAACCGGCTACCAGGTGCGAAAGAAAAACGGGAAACTATTTTACTATTACGAGCGGATGCAAACCAATACCAGTCGCATCAATGTTTTGGACGCCCACCGCATTGTAGACCAGGCCATTAAAGAAATGGTGCCGGAGGCATCCTTCATGGAAGATCTAAAAGACGAGATCCGGGCTTATCTTCAGGAACAGACCGCTGCCGATAAAAAAGAAGCAAAACGTTTATCTCAGGAGGTAGCCAGGCTGGAGGATCGTTTGAAGAAGATCCAGGAAGATTATGCGGACGGTTTTTTGCAGGCAGTAGATTACAATGAGTTATCCAATCGATTTAGGTTAGATCTGGCTAAGGCAAACACCCGAAAAGAAAAACTAAAATACAGTGCTCAGAGCGATTTAGCCTTAAGGCTGCAGGTAGCGGAAGTATTAGGCAGTATCAGTAAGATCTACCGCCAGGCGACCTATGAGCACAAGCGTAGGATCTTGCGGGCCATCTTTCCGGAAGGCTTTTCCATAAAAGAAAAGAGAGTTCGAACCAAACGGCTGAACTCTCTTATTTCTTCAATCGCTTATTTATCAGACAATTGCACCTATTTGGAGGTTACTGAACCTCTGATATTAAGCGAAAATTCAGTTTTGGGTGGCTAACCGGATTTGAACCGGCGACCTCTGGAACCACAATCCAGCGCTCTAACCAACTGAGCTATAGCCACCATTTTTTAAAAGCGATTGCAAAGATAATACATCTTTACAAAAAGCAAATAGCTTGCTTAACTTTTTTCTGAAACAGCCTGATTTTTTGAAAAGTTCCCGCGGATTGTGGATTGAGGTTGCCGCTTGGCCGTTTCAAAACCGGTAGATCCGAAGTTTCCGGGGACTATAAGAGCCTGCTGTCTAGCCCTTATCTTTTTTCTCCCAGAACCGCCAGTTGAATCCATCGCGATTTTCGCGACGCTCCTCGCGGCGTTTCACCCGCTGCCGCTTTTTGCGGGCCTTTTCAAAGTGATTTTTCTTAAAAATAACGTAGCGCAGCGAAATGCCCGTCTGGGTGTAGATCTTCTTCTCCCCTCCTACCAGATTGATGGCCGGTTTAAAATCCCAGCTGATATTCAAACGCGCCAGGGTAAATTCCGCACCGGCGATCAGGGTCACCCCGAAAGGATCTTTGATCGGTTCCACTTCATTCGATGCACTGTTCCATCCCTTGTGCAGCCCCCCTCCGGCGTAAAAATTGAAGCGCCGGCTGATGATCGGCGAATGCTGCTCGGCCAGGGCGGTTACGAGCACTTCTTCCCGTTTCAGACTGGATTGCAGGATGAGTTCGGCGGTGGTCTTTTTCGCGAGCCGGACCTGACTGGTGATCCCCCAGTCCGTGCCCAGGCGTACGCCGCCGGTGAAATCGTAGGATTGACTATAGGCCCCGCTAAAAGCCATTCCAAACATCGCTAAAACTAGTATCAATTTCTTCATGGCAGCAAAACGCGGTGCGATCATTAAATATTTCTTAATATGTATTAATTCTTGTAAGAGAAGTCTTAAAGTGTGGCTCCGACCTCTAGTGCTGAACATTAATAGTTAGTAATCGAAAACCAGGAATGACTGAATTTCACCGCGAAGACACAAAGACACCAAGCTTTTTAGTGAATTTGCCGACGGCAAATCCACTAACCTTTGCGTACTTAACCGATAATGTTGCAAAAGATCGAAAAATTTGCTGAAGCAAATTTTCTTGAAAGAAGTCATTGTAAAACTTCGCGGCTTCGCGGCCTTCGCGGTGAAGACAAGCTTTATTAATTTTAACTGTTCGACACTACAGGTCGATAGAGAAAATACGACCGGGAGGACGGTAATACGAAAAAAGGGAAAACATCCAAAGACGTTTTCCCTTAGTGTGTGGTGGTAGCCCGTACGGGAATCGAACCCGTGTTTCAGGAATGAAAATCCTGCGTCCTAACCCCTAGACGAACGGGCCAACTCATGGGTTGGCTTGCCTTGCCGGCAAATGGGAACCACCTGATCGGTAAACTTTTTATCCGGCCTTCGCCGGAATGGATCGGATGTCGAAGATCCGGCAGTGAAGTGGTCATTTACCGTTACCGCTGCTTCACTGTTGGGTAGCCCGTACGGGAATCGAACCCGTGTTTCAGGAATGAAAATCCTGCGTCCTAACCCCTAGACGAACGGGCCAGCTGCCGAAACAATTGGCTCCTTTTTTCAAAGGCGATGCAAATATATAACCTTTCCCCAGATTTCAAAAACTTTCTAAAAAAATGTCCGGAATTTAGTTTACAAATAAGTAACACTACCTTGACGTCCAGGGAATAAGGCGCTGAGAAAAAAATGCTTCCTTTGGCAAAACTATTTTAACTAGAAATTGTATTTTTTACACTAAGTGAGTCAAACATTAGTATGAAAGCAAATTTTCTTCTATTTTTGCGACTCATTTAAAAGGGAGGCATCTGGCCCTCGATTGAATTCAACATTATTAGTAAAACCCGGCTCTCCAGAAATGCTGGACAGCCCAAAAACCTTTATCCTACCATGGCAAAGAAAATTGCTATCAACGGATTTGGCCGTATCGGTCGTCTCACTTTCCGTAATCTTTTAAAGAAAGACGGTGTTGAAGTTGTTGCTATCAATGACCTCACCGACAACCATACTCTGGCTCACCTACTGAAATATGACTCTGCTCAAGGCCCATTCGACGGTACCGTTGAATCTACGGACGATGCCCTGATCGTAAACGGCACCTCCATCAGCGCCTACTCCGAGCGCAACCCGGAAGCACTGCCCTGGGAAGAACTGGGTGTAGATCTGGTACTGGAATGTACCGGTATTTTCGTAAGCAAAGACAAAGCCGGTATGCACCTCAAAGCCGGTGCCAAGGACGTACTGATCTCCGCTCCGGCCAAAGGCGGCGATGTACAGACCATCGTGCTGGGTGTTAACCAGGATGAGCTGGACCGTCGGGCAAACGTTTTCTCTAACGCTTCCTGTACGACCAACTGTCTGGCTCCCGTAGTTAAACTGGTAGACGAAAACTTCGGTATCGTGGAAGGTTCCATGACAACGATCCACGCCTACACTGCCGACCAGAATATCCAGGATGCTCCGCACCGCGACCTGCGTCGTGCCCGCGCTGCTGCCTACAACATCGTACCAACCAGCACCGGTGCCGCTTCTGCCGTGAAACTGGTTTACCCCAACATCGGCAACAAGATCTCCGCGATCGCTATCCGTGTACCGGTGATTACCGGTTCTATGATCGAGCTGAACGTTGTGATCGACAAATCCACTACCGTTGAAGAAGTAAACGGTGTTTTCAAAGCTGCCGCTGAAGGTGCCATGAAGGGCATTCTGCAGTATACGGAAGATCCCATCGTTTCCGGTGACATCATCCGCAATACCCACTCTTCTATTTTCGATGCCGGTATGACCCAGGTGAACGGCAACATGCTGAAAGTAGTGAGCTGGTACGACAACGAGGCCGGTTACTCCGCCCGTCTGGCTGATTTCGCCCACCTGATCGCTACGAAATAATTGTAGTTATCGGGCGTGAAGAATGAGGAATGGGTTTCGGCCACGGCCGGTTCGTTCCTCTTTCTTCCGTTTTCAGGTTCATTTCTTATTCCGCTTTCCTCACTTCTAATACCATCTCACCTATGGATATTAACTTTAAAGGCCAGAAAGCCCTGGTCAGAGTTGACTTTAACGTGCCCCTGAATAAAGATTTCGAAATTACCGACGACACCCGTATCCGTGCGGCCCTCCCGACGATCAAAAAGATCCTCGATCAGGGCGGAGCAGCTATACTAATGTCCCACCTGGGGCGCCCCCAGAAAAAGAAAAAGGAGGACGGCTCCATCGATGTGGATACCTTTACCCTCAAACATCTGGTAGATCACCTGCAGGCGCTGCTGAACGTTCCCGTTCACTTTTGCCCGGAGACGGTAGGTGCTACTGCCGAAAAAAAGGCTGCAGAACTGCCGATGGGCGAAGTACTGCTGCTGGAAAACACCCGCTTTGAAGCCGGTGAGGAAAAAGGTAGTGAAGAACTGGCCGAAGCCATGTCCAAACTGGGCGACATCTACGTCAATGACGCTTTCGGCACCGCTCACCGGGCCCACGCTTCTACCACCACGGTGGCGCAGTTTTTCCCCGCCGAAAAAAAGACCTTCGGTTTCCTGATGGAAGCGGAGATCATCAACGCCGATAAGGTGATCAACAATCCGGAGCATCCGGTAACGGCTATCGTCGGCGGTGCCAAGGTATCCGATAAGATCCTGCTGCTGGAGCGTCTGATCGAATCCGTCGACACCCTGATCGTTGGTGGCGGTATGGCTTATACCTTCATTAAAGCGCAGGGCGGTACGATCGGTAACTCGCTCGTGGAAGAGGACAAACTCGACCTCGCCCTCAAACTGGTGGATAAAGCAAAAGAGAAAAACGTAGAGATCCTGCTACCGGAAGATTCGGTGATCGCCGATCGTTTCGACAAAGACGCCGACCACAAAGTGGCCGACAGCAACAGTATCCCCGACGGATGGATGGGACTGGATGTAGGTCCGAAAGCGCGGGAAGTTTTTGCCGACGCCATCGACCGCAGTAAAACCCTGCTCTGGAACGGCCCGATGGGCGTTTTTGAGTTCGAGAATTTTGCCCAGGGCACCAAAGCCATCGCCGAAGCGGTGGCCCAGGCTACGAAAAAGGGAGCATTTTCCCTCGTAGGTGGCGGTGATTCCGTCGCTGCCGTCAATCAGATGGGACTGTCGGACGAGGTAAGCTACGTTTCCACCGGTGGTGGTGCCATGCTGGAATTCCTGGAAGGAAAAGAACTGCCGGGCATCAAAGCGATCCGCAGCTAATCCCGGAGCAAAGCATATACAAGTGAGGACGAACCCTCAGGTGGCAATCAGCTGCCTGAGGGTTTACTATTTTGGGGGAACGGAGGAGTGTGTAGCCCAAATGCCCAGGTAGTTGCAGCGCAACGTACTACTTTCAGACCATAGGGATGAAGATAAATAGAGCTACAGCGTAGCGACCAGATCAACCGATATAGAAAATTAGCCGGACAGTGCGCTGCATCGATCACTGAGTAATGGTTTGTACAAATGAGGATACAGGCAAGGACGGATGAATGGAAACGGATTACGCAAAATTTATTAAATTGTCCTCGTCGTAACCACCAGACCCATGACCCAACCCATACTGTACTTCACCTTTGCCAACCAGGAGGACGATCATCTGCCCCAACTGAAAAGGGAAATGGATGAGTTGAAGGAAATCCTTCGTCCGTTGGAAAGCCGGGAGTTCATCAAACTGGAAAGAGAAGAAAGCGCTACCACCCAGGATATCATCCGAACCCTCTCGGCTTATCCCGACCGGGTCAGCATCTTTCATTACGCCGGTCACGCCGACGGTGCGGGGCTCGAACTGGAGGCCGGAGCCGGACAGGCCAAGGGATTGGCTAAGCTACTGGGCGAACAGACGGGACTGCAACTCGTTTTCCTCAATGGCTGCTCTACCCAGGGGCAGGTCAAGCAATTATTTGAGGCCGGTGTAAAAGCAGTGATCGCTACTTCCGTACCGATCGGGGATGAAAAAGCGGTACAATTTGCCGCCGCATTCTACCGGGCCCTGGCCAACAAAAGATCCATTAAACTCGCCTTTGAATTTGCCAAAGCAGCCGTCGAAACCGAATACCGCGACAGCCCGGATTTTCGTATCCAGAGAGGCATGGGACTCGAAGGAGCCGACGCGGAGGATATTGATGTCCTACCCTGGGTACTGTACGTGCAACCCCAATCCGCGGAAGAAGTGCTGGCCTGGCGACTCCCCTACTACCGCGAAGTCGGTCTGCCGAATCACATGATCCAGTTCATTGGTCAGCAGTTCAAGGTAAATCGTTATATCGTGCTGGTACTGGACGAAATGTGTCGTTACAATAAAGACATTTACAGCCAGATGGTAGAGATCCGCGACGGGGAGGAAGTCAAAAAGGACAGCAGTACCTATCTCGACCTGGTGATCCAGAATTTTCCCTGGCTGATCGGTTCGCAGATCCAGTTGCTGCGGCAGTTCAATCGCCCCGGCCGGGAGCGGCTGGAACAACTGCAAAGCACTTATCTGCTCACCGGTATTACGCTCTACTACATTTTGTTATCCGATCTCTGGGATACGAAACGACGGCTTGGTTTTGAGCTCCCGCCGGCTATTTCCGCGGAAGTTCGGCAGAACCGATCGGGACTGCTTACGAAAGACTTCCTGCAGGCATTTGCCGATCTGGCGGTGATCATGGAAAGTCAGGGAGCCGAATATTTTATTCCGGAAATGCGGCATTTTCACGCCCTGCTTTCCGATCGGGAAAGCCATCTGCACAAAGCCTGGAAATACCTGGAAAAGGTCAGGACCGGTATGGATGCCATTCCGGAGGATGAGTTCGAAAAAACCTGTTTACGCGCAGAGCAGGCACTGGCTGTTTTACTGCAAAAAGCAGCTTTTCTGGCTGATTATCGCATGCTCACTGTCCGGAACATCTCGATCGATAATCCACGCTACGGCGAGGAGACCTACGAGTTGAATTTCGGAGCGCTCAACGCAATCGTTAGTACCAGTCTGAGTCTGTATGAGGATTCAGAGAAACGGCGCAAGGAGAATTATTCCAATTGCAAATCGATTGTCCTTACGCCGGATGAGAATGACCTGAGTCATGCCCTCAATCTCTCCCCTTTTGTGATCGACAAGAATACCTTCCTGCAAAACGAGCACATCGACCTGTTCTTTTTCGGTTTCCACGAAGGAGAGCACTACCACTACCTGGCGGTAAAACACAGTATCTTCCTGGCCCTGGCCAACGAAAAAGGAACGGATATCATCGATACCAATATGAGCATGGCCGATTTTGCTGAAGGTCGCAACATCAAGAACCCGATCACAGAGGAGGAGGATTTCGGCTTCGGCGACGCTTTCGGTTTTAGGGAATCCGGAACCGCCGCGGTGGAAAGTCCTAAAGTATTTACCCTGCTGGAAACGCAATTTGAACAATTGTTTACGGATCTGGCGCCCTAAAACGGCCCCATGCACCACTTAATCACCTTAATACCAAAACATTACCATTACCACCAGATGCTGCCATTTAAATTTCTCGACGCCTACGGAAAAGAGGATAAAGACCGGTTCTTCGGCCGGGAGCGGGAAACCGCCCAGCTGTACAATGCCGTTTTTGCCGCCAATCTCACCCTGCTGTACGGCGGTTCGGGTACGGGCAAGACCAGCCTGGTGAATTGCGGCCTGGCAAATAAATTCTATCCCAGCGACTGGTTGCCGATCTTCATCCGGCGGGAAAAGAATCTCAATTTCTCCCTGCAGGCAGCCATCGCCCGCCATCTGGACGGGCAACAACCCAGCGATTTTCGGGAATGGCCGCTTGCGGATCAGATCCAGCGACTCTACCTCGATCACTACCGGCCGGTGTATCTTATCTTCGACCAGTTTGAAGAACTGTTCATTCTTGGCAACCGGGAGGAACAGCAAAGCTTTTACCAGTCCATAGCCCATTTACTCCGGGCGCGTCTGCAGGCCAAGGTCATCCTCATCATTCGCGAAGAGTGGATCGCCCATCTCAACGAGTTCGAAAAGGTGATCCCCAGCCTTTTTGATAATCGACTGCGGATCGAGCGGATGAACGATCTCAATATTGCCCGGGTAATCCGCGGCATGGCCGGCCAGGCGGAAGATCCGGAGATCAGGATCGAAGATCCGAAAACCACCATCACCCGTATCATCGATAATCTGCGGGATAAGCACCAGAGAGTCGACCTGACCAATTTGCAGGTGTACATGGATCGGCTCTATCGCACCGACCTGGAAAGGCAGGGCGGCTCGGAGGTCCGGCAGGTCACATTTGATCCCGAGTTGGTCGAACGGGTCGGCCGGATCGATAACGTACTCGGTACTTTCCTGGAAGAACAACTGATGCGACTGGAAAATCAACTGGACCAGCAGGGCGTACCATCCGTGAAAGGCCTGCCGCTGGAGATCCTTTTTACGCTCGTCACCGAAGATGGTACCAAACAGCCGATGGGTACCGCCGAGATCCGCGAAAGTCTGCCCCGCAATCGGGAGATCCAACCGGAACAGTTACAATATTGCCTGAACGAATTTCAGCGGCTGCGCCTGTTGCGCGCCCTGGAAACCAGTGAATAACCCGAAGATGAAAATCGTAAAACCGGAAGCATGCGCTACGAACTTTCCCACGACTCTTTAGCCCGCCAGATCCTGGATCGCGTATCCGGAGAGGCCAAGGCCCGCCGGCAGGCGGAGTTGCTGGTCGCTCGTGCCCATAAGCGTTATCTGGACAAAAAGATCCTGCTGAATCAGGAAGACCTGGATGAGATCCGCCCGCACGAAAAAGCCATAAATTTCAGTCCGGGCGAGCAGCAACTGATCCGCGAAAGTAAAGCGGCACTGGCCCGTGCCGCCCGGCGCAAGCGGCAGATCGTAATCGGGGTAATTAGTATACTCAGCGTATTTCTCCTGATCGCACTCTGGCAGTGGCAGCGTTCGGTGGCCAGCACCAGGGCTCTGAAGGCGAAGGTATCCTACGAAAACGGCTGGGTGACGCAGGCCTTTAGGCACGCGCAATCCGCCCAAAACATCCTCGTTGTAGATCAAGATACCCGGGGAACGATCCGGGAGGTCTTACAGGATATCTACCAATCCGGTTTACAATATGATCTTTTGCACGATCAGCCGATTAAGGGCCTGGACATCAACCCGCAGGAGGAGTACATTCTAAGCATTACCGCGGGAACGAACGCCTATGTCTGGGACTTCCAGGGAAAATTACGTTACCTCATAGAACATCCCGAATCCCCCCGAAAAGCGCGTTTCCTTCCCTGGGGCGGCTCCCGGGAACTATTGACCATAGCCGGGAACACGGCCTATCTCTGGAACGGTGGAGGCGGTCAGGAATGGCGTTATGAAATGTCCGGTCCGATACTGGACTTCGACTTCAGCATACCGAATAAAACGATCCTGCTGCAAACGGAAAATGATTTTATCCTACTGGATGAAAGGGGCAAAGCCTGGAATTTTGCACTACCACCCGCTCCCCTGATCCGGGCCTCGATTTCGCCCAATGGGAATGAGCTTTTGCTGGTGTGGCCCGATTCGGTTAGTAGTCTGCCTTTGTCTTTTGCCGAACTGGGAAAGCCAAAAAAACGATTTACCATCCCCGGTCCGGTCCGGGATGCCCAATATATTGCTTCGGATCAGATCCAGATGCAGGTGCTGGTTGGTTTCCCCGATAGTACCCACCTGGTATTCGACATATCCGGGAAAGTAGATACTTTCTCCTTTTACAAATACCTCAACCAGGAACTCGCCCGTTTTCCTCCGGTCGAGCGCTTTGCTTTTTCGGCTCCGGGAAGCACCAGCCCGATTACCCTATTCCAGACCGATAGCGTGAGCATCCGCTTCTGGTCGGCCTACCGGAAGACAAAAGATGGACAGCGGGCCGGCATCATCGATTTTTACACCCGCTACGATCTTGCGATCCTGAATACTACATTTAGCCCTTCCGGTCGTTACTTATTAACCGCATCCGCCGACGGCCGGGTAGATATCTGGGAAATAGAAGGTGCTGTCAAGGAGCGTTACCGGCGATTCCGGGCTCAGATCCGGCTGGCGCAATTCGCCCGGGACGACGCCTATCTGATCACTTCCGCCGGAGACCGTACGGTCAAAGTCTGGCGGTTGAATGAACTGAAGGACCGAAACGCAGAGGAGGTTATTGAATTCTACGAGGAACGATTGGCGCGTTGAGGCGGTTGTTTTTGGCAATACCCTTATTGATCACCTAAACCTTAAAACAAACTCATCAGTTATGCGATCTGTAAACTTGTCTACCTCCACTACCCTGCTGAACCGGATCGTGGGTTCTTTATTGATCCTTCTGACCACGCTGACGCTCAGCGCCCAATCCGGGTCGGCCGAGATCCGGATTATCGATATAACGGATCCGCAGACGGTCAAGGTTACGACTACGGCTGTTGAGGGAAATCCGATGATAATGGCGGGCAATAAGATCCGTTTCTATACCAAAGAGCAGTTTGAATTGATGCTCAAATTCGAATGCCAACTGGATGGGAAAACGATCACTCCCGCCAATATGGAAAAAGCACAGTACCAATTGAAGATCGATAAACACGATGAGCACTATAAGATCGAAAGTATAGATGCTTCGGCCAAACACGCCGGTGAGGTTTTGGTCAAAGGCTCCGTTACCGACAAACAAACCCTGACGGGCCAATTTAAGGTCCTGCTCAGCGACGCTTCGGGTAAAACGGTTATGGAGTTCCCTTTCTCTTTTCTAATTTTGCCTAAAACACAAAACCCCTCATCGTCAACTACTTATTTGGAATACAAAGACAGCATACCGATTGCAAAATATTAATGCTTATGAAACTCAGCAGAATACATACGATCTTAAGCTCCGGCCCGAACCGGGTGCGAATTTTCCGGATCACAGTATTCGTTGCCGGTCTTTTGCTGACCACCCATGTAAGCGGACAGAATATAGATATCGAGCCCTGGTTTTCATCGGAGATTGAAGTAGTTGACTCGCTGGACCCGCAAAAGGTAATCTGCAACGCCTACCGGCTGGGCAGTACGGTAATCTACGATTCGCCCCAGTTCCTGCGGTTGTATCCCGATCAGTATTATCACCTGAAATTCCGCTTCCGGCTGTTCAACGGGCTGCAGGAGATCGATCACCTCAATTACCGCGATCAGCAATATCAACTCGAGATTAAGCCCTCCAATCCGCATCATTTTAAGATCAATGCCATTTCGCCGCAAGCGAACGGGATCTCGGTATACGGCGTATCAACCGCCAAGACCGGCGACCTGGCGGCCTTTGAAGTTCGCCTGATCGATCCGGGTGGACAACTGGCCGGGAACGGCAACTTTGATCTGGTCATTCCTACCCAGGATCTTGATGTATTTTATCCCAATTATATGAATCGTTTGCCGCCGGACCAATTGGAGTTACTACAGGATTTCATACTGGAAGATCCACAGATCAGGATGGAAAAATTCCAGTTCAACTCCGATATTCAGCTGAAAAATATCCGGGCCGGACAACTCAAAGGAAACAATTGACGATCGCGCTCCCAAATCACGCTTTCTCCGGATAAATACGTAACTTCCATAGGCAAAACCGAAACCAAGCTGATTTTCAGGGTATTAATTGGTGACTTTGTTGTTGATCGGCATCACTAATACCTGCCGGATCAGTTGTAAACTTTAATTAACCCTGTTATGAAAACCAAAGTAATTAATCGAATACCGGTCTGCCGGATCGCCCTGTTTTTCCTGTTGATGTTTAGTCTGCAAATGGCGGCCGTGGCCCAGGAACTGGAGCAGTTGATCAGTTCCAAAGTAGAAATCATCGACCAGCAGGATCGTCAGTTCCTGGATTGCAATACTTACCGCTTCGGCGATGAAGTCCTCTACGATAATCCCAATCTCATCCGGCTTTACGAGAATGAAGCCTACCGCTTTGATCTCAACTTTTCGTACTTCGCCGGGAATTCGGTGATCAATCCCCGGAATTACCTGGATAAATTCTATTCGGTGAAGATCCCGGAATCCGTGCGGGAGAACTACCGCATCACCGCCATTACCCCGAAAGGAGATAATGTTTCCATCTACGCCATCGCGACGGGCCAGGCGGGGAATCAGGATACTTTTCGCATTCAGCTTTTTGACGATAAGGCCGAATTGCTGGCGGACGCCATTTACCCCTTCCAGGTGAGAGAGGATGTTCCGGGTGCAACCGAAACAGCCTTCCTACCGATGAAAATGGAATACAAACCGATCTTTGTGCGCTTTGAGGACGTCAACAATCCCAATAACCGGATTGAACGACAACTTCTCCCCTTCTCACCGGATACGATCAATCTGGATGCCAGAGAAGCCTTTAATTTTATTACCGAGATCGAAGAGGAAGTGCAACTCGGCAGTCAGTCCTATGTGCTGGTTGCCAATCACGAAAACAACTACGGTTATCAGGTGAGCTTCGAATGGCAGGGAAAAAGCCTGCGGGATAAACCCGCCAGCAAAAATGGTATGAAAGCCTATTTAACGACCGTTCCCGGCCGGGATCGCCCCACAGCGCCGACATTGGACCTTACGGCCATCATGGCGTCCGACCTGAAAATGTCGGGTCTGGATCGTCAGGGCAAACGCATTCAACAGGAATTCATCTTCGTGGAACCGAATACCAAACTCAACAAAGTCTACCAGACGGATTACATCCGAAAACATCCCGAGCTGATCCGCGAGCGAAAGGATCCTAAAAATACGGAGATCCTAATCCACAAGTACCTACCGGCCATGCAGTACCATTTTAAGGAAGCCAACAAAAATGTGCTGCAGTACTACCAGGTTAATCCGCAGAAAGCGAAGATCTACCAAAAGTCGAATACCCAGGTTCAACCGACCAATAAAGCAAAAGTCATCACGGCCAAGCCCGGCAAGGAAAAATACTCAGTAGTCGAATCCAAAGAGAAAATGAAGGTGGCCTCCCCCAATGTTGTCCGCGTAAACCCGACCAAGACCACTACTGTCCAGAGAAACAATGAGGTATTGGTGGCAAAACCCGTGCCGGTCAATCCACCACCAAAGGGCGATTATTATACCATAGCCATAAAGGTGAGTCGGGAAACCGAAGTGATGTCGCACCGCACTTACCTGCTGACGTTCCGGATCATCAATTAGGTAAAAACCAGGATATTTGTGTAATGGCAAGAATTCCACGGCCGGGTACGACCGTGGAATTTTTGATTTTGGCCGGATAGTTTTAATTTGTCCGATCAGAGTTGATCTCACTGAAAAAAATAGTAGCAAGCGTACCGCATCGCAGCACCAAATACACCGTACATGAAAGGAAATATTCCTTCCAGGAAAAAGCAGTTGATCCCCCCGAGTTCAGACCTCGAAGAATACCTGGCCCACTATAACCGGCACGTGGAACTTCCGCTGCATTACGAGGACCTCACCCAGTACGAATCCAGTCTGCCGCTACTGGATCAGAACGGTGAAGATACGCTTTGGGAGACGGTGTATTACGGCGAATACGATCGCCAGGCGATCTTTCTGGCACTTACCCAGATCTATTCGCTACTGAAAACGGACGGGGATACGGACGTCATCAAACACCTGACCGTGGCCCGGATCGATTTCTGTACCTTCGGCAATACCAAACCGTTCCGCATCCGGATCATCAACCGGCTGAATGATAACTACGACCATTTCTACATCAAAAAAGCGGACGCTTCCCGGATCTATGGTCTGGAACTGGAGGACCTGCTTTCCCCGAACCGGGTAATTTTCCTCATCGATGGAGATACGCTCATCGAAGAACACGTTGCGGGTATTCCCGGTGATGATTTCATGAAAGAACATCTGGAAACCAGCACTTTCAATCAGATCCGGATCGCAAAAGAGTTTATCAAGTTCAACGAGCGCTGTTTCGTTCGCCTGCTCGGCGACATGCGTTCCTATAACTACGTGGTGGATATTACGCCGGATATCGAAGGGTCTCAATACCGCTTGCGGGCTATTGATTTCGATCAGCAATCGTACGAAGGGAGGAAAAGTTTCTACCTGCCCCAATACTTCAAGGAGAACAATCCCATAATCTTTATGGGGATCCAGCACATGCGCCCCAAGACGGTGACGCAGTACCAACTGGAAGAACGCAGTCTGATCGCCGCCCGGGTGAAAACCTCGCCGATCCGGTTCCGTACCTTATTCCAGGTAATGATCAAGGATCGCCTTTCCTCCGATGAAAAGGTAGCCCAGCTCAAAGAGGAGTTGTCCTATCACCACAAGACCAACACTTTTGACCACTGCCAGACAATGGGCGATATCGTACTCGCCAATATCAAACTCCTGCTCGCTAAGGATTTCAAGCAGAGTATTATGATCTAAGCGGTAAGTGGTGTCTCAGCGCCATTACTTGAGCGGATCAGCACTGTAATTGACATCTCCAAATTTTATGCCCAGGAAGTCGATATTGGTTTCTTCGAATAACAATTTGAAATTTATACTACGCGGTATCCTTTCCTGCAGGGGCCGTTCCGGATCCTCAAATTCAAAATCCGCCGGTATAAACCGCCACGAATCGGGATTGTCGGCAAACTGATCGGACAAGCCCAGGATCACCCGGCGGGCCGCAATAATATCCAGGGTAGATACATTACCGGAATTATTGACGTCGGCGGCGATCACCAGATAAGGGTCCGTCAGATAGTTGAGGCCTAATATATGCCGGCTCATCCGAATGATATCCAGTACCGATACGCCGTTGCCGGGATTGATATTTTTCCTTACTTCCAGTTCGTAATCCGTATCCAGCGGTACACCTTCAAAAAGGTACCGACCGTCCGTACCGGTAACGGTCCGTAGGGTATCGGGTCCGTTCAGGCTGACCTGCACCAGAGCGATTCCCTGATCCGCCTGGTTGACGATCCGTCCCTCCAGTCTGCCCAGTGGCTGGCAGCCGATGCCTTCGGAGGCAATCACGAAACTGACCGTACATTTGCTCCGGTTGTTGTTGACATCCGTTGCCCAGATGCTGACCTCGCGGACGCCCAGCGAATCACAGTCAAAGATGCGCTCGGAAAGTCCGGTATCGGCGAACGTCAGCGAAAAATCATCACAGGCATCACTCACCGAAGCGATGAAGTCTTCCGGGCTCAGCACCAGTTGCTGATCTTCTCCGATATAGAATTCCAACTCTTCGCCACAAAGAAGTTCCGGCGGTGTACAGCCCACCACTACCAATGGATACCGTCCGTTGGTGGTATTGCCGCAGGGGTCCGTCACGGTTACGTAGATCTCGTGTTCACCGATGGGATAATCTCCCTCCAGGGTGAAGCCGTCCGGGCCCAGTACGATCTGGCCGAAAGTGTCGTTGACAAAGGCGCCGCCGTCCTGGCTGAAGCGATGACTGATATTCAGTACGTCGCTACAGTTATCGGCCACTATGATGGGGTAACTGACCTCACCCAGGCAGTCCCCGTCCGTATCACAGGCCGGAGATGCGGGATCAAAACTGATCGTCGGCGCTTCCTCATCGATGAAGCGGACCAGTTGGCTGACCCGCAATACGGCGTGATCCGGATGATCCTGCAGCGCCCACTCCCGGTACAGGTCGCTGGTACCGCAGGCATTGGTCGAATCGCGGACCAGGTACTGGATATTCTGCGGACAATTGTCCTGGAAAACCGGCGCCTGGTATTGCGCACTGGCAAATATATTACGATCCGTTCCGCAATCTACCTCAATAACTTCCGGTGGCACCGACACGATCTGCGCCGGCAAGGGGTCATGGGTGACAACCGTAGTGGTACAATCGTTGAAATTTCCGTTACAGTCCCAGGCCCGCAGTATCGCCTGTCGCGGCTCGGTCTGACAGTAGATGTCAATTCTTTCCCGAAAAGAGATGATCGGCTCGTCCACCCATTTAATCTCCATTTTATCCAGGCAGCAATTGTCCCGGGTACCTTCATCGATCATGAAGGGTTCGAGGCGGCCGACGCCGTTCAAACTGAGGCTGACGGTCACTCGCTGGTCACAGAGCAGGATGGGCACATCCGTGTCGACCACGCGCACCAGGGCCGAGATCTCGCTTTTATTGCCACAGGCATCTTCCACTTCGTAATAGATCTGGTGGGGTCCTCCCAGGGTCAGACCCGGGAATGGGATATAGCCGCCTTCGGAGCCGTCAACCCCATTGACGTATTCCAGCTCGCCGACGGCCGAAAAGATCCGGATGGTCACTTCGTTGCATTCGTCAAAAACGTTGGGAGCGGGGATAAAGCCGACCGCAGAACATTTGGCCAGTCCGTTATCTTCCGGTCGCAGGGTAGCCGGTAGGTCCTGAATAATGGGTTCGATCACCGGCGCCGTTTGATCGATCACCCGAATGAGCTGCACATTGCCGTTGCCGGCGCCGTCTACCGTAAAGACCTGATTGCCGCAGGCATCCAGCACCGTCCATTCCCGGAGGATGACGAAGCTGTTTTCGGGATCTCCGCAGAGTGCGATCCGCCGGTCCTGATGAGTGTAAATGAGTCCGCAGCGAGGATTATCGACGAGGCTCGGGATGCCGGCCCGATCCTTGCTTGCCTCAATGATCAGCGGATCGTTCCGGTATTCGGTACAGGTGAATTCCATATCGGTCGGGAAGCGCATATCCTGGGCCGTAGCCCGGACGATATCGATATGCTGCGTATCCACAGCCGTAAACCCCTGTTCATCGGTAGCCGTCCAGATGCGCAGGATCTCCACTTTGGGATTGCCGCAGAGCGTCTCCGTCCATTCGTCGGTATAGTTCACCGTTACCGGAGTACAATCCGAAGCGGTGGCCGTACCGGTAAGGGACGGATCGGGTTGCTCGGTACAGGCCAGCACGGCATCATCCGGCAATTGCAGCACCGGAGGACTCAGATCGTACACGCTGATCTGACTGCTGCAACTGAAATTGCTTAGATTATGACGAACTTCGGCATCGATGGTCTGTCCGGCGTAGATCCCGGGAATGGTATCACCGAGGCTAAGGCCGGAAGGAGCGAATAACTCCACGGTATACTCTTCCGGGTTGAAATCACCGAGTAATAAATTGGTGGGTTTAATGTGGGCGTAGCATAAATTCGGGTTGAGGGTTATATTTACAGCACCACGGCAACTGGGCTCGAAAGCGCCGGTAGCCGGCACCTCTACCGTTTTAAAACTGGTGAAAGTTGATAAGACGGTAGCGGACAGCAGAAAACTGCTGATCAGTTTTTGGGATCGGTTTTTGGCAGCAGTGCTACCAAATGGGATTAAACACATGGAGGGTGATTGTGTATAACTACATTATTCGACGATTAAGGTTGAAAAGATAAAAGGTAGGATAAACGGCAGGCGCTTCGTATACCAACAAACGAAGGACGATTGGTTTTGGGACCATGATCACGAGATTAAGGATGACTAAATGCCCGGTAAAGATAATCTATTCCGGTAAAACGATAAAGACTTATAAACGTTTTAACTTATCCGGCGGGTCGGTATCCGGTTCGCTTCCTAAACGAACGATTGAGCATGACGGACTTTTCGAAAGAAGAATTGAAACGCTACGCCCGGCATTTCGCTATCCCGGATTTTGGTACGGCGGGCCAGGCCCGCCTGAAGGCAGGACGGGTACTCGTAATTGGCGCCGGAGGACTCGGAAGCCCGGTTTTACTCTATCTGGCCGCTGCCGGAGTGGGCAAGATCGGGATCGTGGATTTCGATCAGGTGGACCTCACCAATCTGCAACGGCAGGTACTCTACACCACGGCGGACATCGGTAAATTAAAGGTGGAAGTCGCCAAAAAGCGTCTGCTGGCCATCAACCCACACCTCGATATCCGTACCTATCCGGTGGCGCTCACCCGGGATAATGTCATGGAGCTGTTCGCGGAATACGATATCATTGCCGACGGTACCGACAATTTCCCGACCCGTTATCTGGTCAATGATGCCTGTGTGCTGAGTGGTAAGGTCAACGTTTATGCGTCCATATTCCGCTTTGAAGGACAGGTTTCCGTTTTTAATCTCCCGCATGAAGACGGCAGCCGGGGGCATAATTACCGCGACCTCTATCCGACCCCACCTCCACCCGATATGGTCCCGAATTGTGCGGAAGGCGGGGTGCTCGGGGTTTTACCCGGCATTATCGGGAGTTTGCAGGCCAGCGAAGTGATCAAGATCCTCAGCGGCTTCGGCGATCCCCTCAGCGGCCGACTGTTCCTGTTCGACGCTGCGGCTTTCACCAGCCGGGTGATGAAGTTCCCGAAAGATCCCAATACCCGGATTACCGAGCTGGTGGATTACGATGCATTCTGCGGACTACCGGCTACTACCCGCATGGAACTGCCGGAGATGACCATCGAGGCCTTTACAGAACTACAAGGGGGTGATAAAGCATTCCAGTTGGTCGATGTCCGGGAAGCCTACGAATACGAAGCCGATAATCTGGGCGGGCACCACATCCCACTCGGAGAACTGGCGGCCAGACTGGGCGAACTGGATCCGGGCCGGATGACCGTTGTCCACTGTCAGAGCGGACAACGCAGCGCCAAAGCGGTACAACTTATGCAGGAACACGGATTTAAGGACATTTACAATCTTGCCGGCGGGATCAATGCCTGGAATCAGCAGCAGCAGTCTGCCTAGATGGAGCTATACATCCGCCAGCAACAGATTACAGCCCCGCAGATCACTCGCATCCAGTCGGCCGAGAATCTCAAAGCTGCCGTCTTTATAAACCCGCCCCAGGTCATCGGTAGCGATAAAGCTGATCGTATCCAGATTGGCCAGATCGATGATATTGACCGCCCCCGTCTTTCCCAAATCCTGCGGGGCCAGCGGATCGGTAATCTCGCGAGTCATCACCCGCATGGTCGGAGTCGGATGGAACAATCCCCCTCCCAGGGAATAGGCCTGGGACAACAATTCCGTCATACCGTATTCGGAATGTACGGCCTCCACCCGGAAGGCCGTTTTAAAAATGCCGTGCAATTCTTCCCGGGTGATTTCGCGGCGGCGGCCCTTCATACCTCCGGTTTCCATGATGATGGTGCCGCTGAGGTCCATCGGATACTGTTCGGCTAGATCCCAGAGGGCAAAGCTGACCCCGATCAGCAGGACCGGAATTCCTTTTTCGCGGCAATGGCGGAGTTGTCGAACCAGCGCGTCGTAATCCTTCAGGAAAAAACCGCTTTCCGGATAGCGGGAACGCTGTATAAAATCATCGGCCATAAAGACCAGGGAAGAGCCGGTCCGCTCGAGATAAGCCGGCAACAGCGCCAGCACGCAATAATCTTCCAACGCGCCGTAGAAGTATTCAAAACCACGCCGGGCGTTGCGGCGGTACCAGTCATCTTCACGCAGCAGATGTCGACTGGTCTGCCGGCCGGTCGTACCACTGGAAGTAAACGTTCGCACGGCATCCCAGGCACCACTCTGCAGCGCAAAAGACTTAAACAACTGGATGGGTAAAAAAGGGATATCCGATAGCTCCTTTGGAGCGGCGGGATCGACATTCAGATAACGCAGGTAATCGGCGTATACCCGGTTGTGGGTGGCCTGGTAGCGGAAGACCTCCAGAGCAATTTCCCGGAAATCGCCCGCGGGAAGTGCTTCGATTTTGTCAAGTAGCTGTCGGCGGTGTTTTTCCTCATGCATGGAGTAAACTAAATCGCTTATATTACCGTTTGAATGAAAAGAGACTTTCTATGAGCCAAAGCTTAAAATATATTGCCGTTCTGGTGGTAGCCCTTATCACAGTTACCTGCGTTAAACCTCCCGATTATCCGGATGAGCCGGTCATTACTTCCGTAAGCGTAAATCAGACTTCCATTCCGCAGGCCAGCACCAATGGCCCCATCGATACCCTGGTGATCACTATCGGTTTTACCGATGGCGACGGTGACCTGAGTGACGATGAAACGGAACCCAATATCGTACTGGTAGACAGCCGCGACAGTACCATTATTCCCAACCGGATCCCTTCGATCAATGAGCAAGGTACGGAAAACGGTATTCGCGGTGAGATCAGGATCCTGATCCCTAACAAGACCGGTGGTAGTAAAGGCATCTGCTGCATTTTCCCCGACCGGAGGATCTGTGCGGTAGACCCGCAGTATCCCATCAATACCTACCATTACAGTATCCGGATCAAGGACCGGGCCGGCAACTGGAGTAACGAGGTCGAAACGCCAGATATCACCATTCTCTGTCAGTAAGGCTTACCGATGCCGGGTATCCAAATGCCATTGATACCCGGCATCGAATCTTTCCCACCTACACCCAATCTATTCCTTTTTTCAAGTATGCCAGGGTTTCGGCTTCCGCAGAACCCTCCTCTACCTGATGATCGTAGATCCACCGGGCTATCGGCGGCATACTCATCAGTATGGATTCGGTACGCCCGTCGGTGTCCAGACCGAACTTGGTTCCTTTATCCCACACGAGATTAAACTCTACGTAACGCCCCCGACGGACTCCCTGCCACTGCAATTCCCGCTCTCCGTAGGGCTCGGCTTTGTGGCACTTGAGCAACTCCGTGTAGGTGGGCGCAAAGATATTTCCGACCGCCAGGACGTAATCAAATAGTTCTGCTTTAGTCAGTCCCCGGCTCTGCTCGTTCAGTCGATCGAAAAAGATCCCTCCGATCCCACGGGTTTCTGACCGGTGCCGGAGATAGAAATAATCGTCCGCCCATTTTTTAAACTCGGGATAAAAATCAGCGTGGTGCGCATCACAGACCTGCTTCAATTGCCCGTGGAAGTAAGCAGCATCCCCGGGTACAACGTAATGCGGGGTCAGGTCGATCCCGCCACCGAACCACCAGGTACCGTTACTCATTTCGAAGTAACGAACATTCATATGGATAATGGGCACCATCGGGCTTTTCGGGTGCAGTACGATCGAAACGCCGGTAGCAAAAAAATCGGCCTGGTCCAGTTGCAGGGCCATACTGATCTTTTCGGGCATCGCTCCGTGCACGGCGGAAAAATTCACCCCGCCTTTTTCAATATGTGCTCCCTCGATCACGCGGGCACGGCCGCCTCCGCCTCCGGGACGCTCCCAGGCATCCTCCCGGAACCTACCGCTACCGTCCGCGGCTTCCAGCTGGCGGCAAATGTCATCCTGCAACGCCCGAAAACGCGCGGCGATTTGCGTTTTGTCCAAAGTATCAATCATCCCAATTTTGCTTTAGCGGCGGCTACGGTCTTTTTGGCATTTCCGACAAAGGCTTCTCCGTCGATAATAACTACCGGCCGTTTCAGAAAAGTGTATTCATTCAGAATGTGCCGGCGGTAGTCCGCTTCGCTCAGGTGCTGCTCGTTCAGGCCCATGCTCCGGTACTTCATCGCCCGACGATTGAACAAAGCTTCGTAGGAGCCAAGCTGCTCTTTCAGCCGATCCAACTCTTCGGCGCTGATGTGTGTTTCCTTAATATCCTGCAGTTCAAAACCCTCGCCGTTGTTGAGTTCACCGATGATCCGCTGGCAGGTGTTGCAGGTAGACAAATGAAAGATCTTATTCATAAAAGTATATCCGCTTATAAAGCCTGAGTAAATAATACATTCCGACCGGAACGTCGGAATTCTTCCGGTTCCGGAAAAGCCAAAAGTAAGTCATATCTTACTCCGCCTAATCACATAAAAGTAAAAAATGTCCACACTTTCACCATCCGAACTCGTACTCAATCCCGATGGTAGTATATATCACCTGCATCTCCGTCCCGAGCATCTGGCCGACACCATCATTACGGTGGGTGATCCCGACCGGGTCCCCAAGGTTTCGCAATATTTCGATGAGCTGGAATTCAGCACGCAAAAACGGGAATTCGTCACCCACACCGGCCGGATCGGCAACAAAAGGCTGACGGTACTCTCAACCGGTATCGGTCCCGACAATATCGACATCGTATTGAATGAGCTGGACGCGCTGGCCAATATTGATCTGGAAAACCGCACCATCCGATCCAAAAAAAGGCAGCTAAATTTCATTCGGGTCGGCACGACCGGCGGGCTCCAGGCCGACCATCCGGTAGGTACGCTGGTAAGTTCATCCCACACCATCGGGATGGACAATCTCCTGCATTTCTACGATTACACTCCGGAGGCGGAGGCCCGCGAACTGCTCACGGCATTTACCGGACAGTTTCCGGAGCTTCCGGTGCCCGTTTACGCCGGCAAAGCCAATCCGGACTTACTAAACAGCGTAACCGGCAACTGGGCCCAGGGCATTACCATCACTTTTCCGGGTTTTTACGCTCCCCAGGGCCGGTCTCTGCGACTGGCGAGCCGGATCAGTCCCGAATTGCTCGATTCCTTTGCGGACTTTTCCTTCCGGGGCACACGCATCACCAATTTCGAAATGGAGACTTCCGCCCTGCTCTGTCTGGCCGGCATGCTGGGCCACCGGGCGATCTCGTGCAGCGTGATCCTGGCCAACCGCCACGACGGCACCTTCAGCCAGGATTCGGCCGGTGATGTGGATCGGCTCATCCGTACCGTCCTGGAGCAATTGTAGTTACACACCGCCCTAAACATAAAAAGGGATCAGCCCGAAAGCTGACCCCTCCTTTCTTGGTATGTATGTGATAGCCTCTTGGCTAAGAATTTCCTTTTTTGTAATCAGCCAGGAATTTTTCCAGACCGATGTCCGTGAGCGGGTGTTTCAGCAACCCGGTGATCGCATCCAGCGGACAGGTAACCACATCCGCTCCGGCCATTGCCGCGTCGACAATGTGCTTGGAACTGCGGATGGAAGCCGCCAGAATCTCCGTATCGTACCCCTGGATGGCGTAGATCTCAGCGATCTGCCGGATCAGGTCCATGCCTTCCCAGCTGATATCGTCAATACGACCTACGAAAGGAGACAAATAGGTTGCTCCGGCCTTAGCGGCCAGGATCGCCTGACCGGCGGAGAATACCAGCGTACAGTTGGTACGGATACCCTGCTCGGTGAAATAGCTGATGGCTTTCACGCCTTCTTTGATCATCGGCACCTTCACCACGATATTGGGGGCAATATCCGCCAGGCGTTCGCCTTCCTCCACAATACCGTCGAAATCCGTAGAGATCACTTCCGCGCTCACATCACCGTCAACGATATCGGCGATCTTACGGTAGTGGTCGATGATATTGTCCGTGCCGGTGATCCCTTCTTTGGCCATCAGAGAAGGGTTAGTGGTCACCCCATCCAGAATACCTAGATCACGTGCTTCTTTAATTTGTTCAATGCTTGCTGTATCGATAAAAAACTTCATGTTCGAATTTCCTTTTGCAGTTGGTTTACAAACTTCAAATTTTACGTGGGCCAAAGGTAAGCATTATCGTAGGGATTATCTACTAAAGGCCAGCCTTTCCCCCATTTTGTCTTCATTAAAGCGATCATCCCGGAAGGCCAGATGGCCGCTCACCATTGTGGCTTCCACTTTGCCTTTGAAATTATGTCCTTCGAAGGGAGACCAGCCGCACTTGTAGTGGATATTGGATTTGTCCACCGTCCAGCTTTTCTCGGGATCCAGCAAAATGATATCGGCCCAGTAGCCTTCGTCCAGATAGCCCCTGCGGTCCATTTCAAAGCAGATAGCCGGAGCGTGGCTCATCTTTTCTACGATGCGTTCCAGACTGATCATACCCCGCTGGTGGAATTCCAGCATGACGTTCAGTGTATGCTGTACCAGCGGCACTCCGGAGGGCGCATCGAAGTACTTGCCCTGCTTTTCTTCCCAGGTATGGGGAGCGTGATCCGTAGCGATGATATCGAGTCGGTTGTCCAGTAAAGCGGGGAAAAGCGCCTCCTGATTATGAGCATCTTTTACGGCCGGATTGCACTTGATCTGGCTGCCGAGCTTAGCGTACTGATCACTGTTGAAATACAAATGGTGGACGCAGACCTCCGCGGTGATTCGCTTTTCCGCCAGCGGAATATCATTGCGGAACAGGTCCAGTTCTTTGGCCGTGGAAATGTGCAGGATGTGCAGGCGGGTATTGTATTTCCGGGCCAGGTCTACCGCAAAAGAGGAAGATCGGTAACAACCTTCCACGTTGCGGATGAGCGGGTGCGCCTCCATCGGCACATCCTCTCCGTAACGCTCCCGGAATTTGGCGACGTTCTCCCGAATGGTGGCTTCGTCCTCACAGTGCGTGGCGATCAGCATGGGTACCTGAGAAAAGAGCCCTTCCAGAGTCTTGGCGTCGTCTACCAGCATGTTGCCGGTACTCGAGCCCATGAAGACCTTGACCCCACAGACCGTTTTAGGGTCCGTGCGCAGCACCTGCTCCAGATTATCGTTGCCGGCTCCCATAAAAAAGGAGTAATTCGCCAGGGCGGTAGCCGCCCCGATCCGGTATTTATCCTCCAATAGTTCCTGGGTCAGCGCCGGTGGTTTGGTATTGGGCATTTCCATAAAGGAAGTCACCCCGCCGGCCACCGCCGCTCTGGATTCGGTAAAAATATTGGCCTTGTGGGTGAGGCCCGGTTCGCGAAAATGGACCTGATCGTCGATGATCCCCGGCAGCAGCAATTTGCCCTCCGCGTCGATCTCTTCGGCGCCGGATGCTTCGATCACACCACCGACCTTTTCGATAAATCCGTTTTTCACCAGGAGGTCCCCTCCGGTGATCTCTCCCCGGTTGACGATCCGGCCATTCTTAAAAAGAAAAGTTTTTGACATTGATTTTTTCGTTGTGCGGTGAAAATAAGGTTTTTTAACTTTGCACTCCAAATTCAAAATTCCCATTTATGCAATTTCCCAGGATAGGGGTATTAGGCGGTGGCCAGTTGGGTAAGATGCTTGCCCTTGCGGCCGGGCCTGCTCACCTACCGATCGACCTGATGGATGCTTCGGAGGATTTTCCGGCAGCACCCTACGCCCATCGCTTTGTAACCGGTAATTTTAAAGATTACGATGATGTTTATAATTTCGGTAAGACCGTCGATGTACTGACCATCGAGATCGAACACGTCAACACCGAAGCGCTGCACCAGCTCGTAAAGGAAGGCGTGACCGTTCATCCGAGCCCGCGAGCCCTCGATATTATCAAGGATAAAGGCCTGCAGAAGCAGTTCTACGCCGAACACGGCATTCCTTCTTCTGATTTTGTGCTCTATCCCGATGCGGACGCACTGAAAGCAGCCGTTGCTTCCGGTGAACGCTCCCTGCCCTTTGTGCAAAAATCCCGCACTGCCGGATACGACGGCCGGGGAGTCAGCGTGATCAAAACGGCCGAAGACCTGGAAGATAAACTACTGCCGGGCCCCTGCGTAGCGGAAGATCTGGTAGCGATTGATAAGGAACTTGCCGTCATTGCCGCCCGCAATGAAAAGGGAGAAGTTCGCACCTTCCCCGCTGTGGAAATGATCTTCAATCCAGTAGCCAATCTGGTCGAATTCCTGTCGTGCCCGGCCAAGGTCAGTCAGGTCGTGGAAGAACAGGCCGACCAACTGGCGCGCCGGGTGATTGAAGCCTACGACCTCTGTGGCTTGCTGGCCGTCGAGTTGTTCCTGACCAAAACTGGTGAGATATTGGTGAACGAAGTAGCGCCGCGGCCGCACAACAGCGGGCACCACACTATCGAAAGCTGTTATACCTCCCAATACGACCAACACCTGCGTGCCATCCTCAACTGGCCGCTCGGCAGCACCCAGGCGAAAACACCGGCCGTGATGGTCAACCTGCTGGGAGCCGAAGGACATACCGGCCCGGCCTACTACCAGGGACTGGAAGATTGTCTGGCCCTGCCCGGGGTCAATATTCATCTCTACGGCAAGGTCATGACGAAACCCTTTCGGAAAATGGGCCACGTGACCGTCCTCGGAGATAGTGTGGAAGCAGCCATGGCTACCGCTCGCCAAGTGCAGGACAGCATCAGCGTTATTGCTATTGAGGGCAGTTAATGGTATCTTTGGGGGACTGATTACCAAAAATCCTATAGATGAAAAAGTTAAGTACGTTTTTGTTCCTGGTTGCCGCTTTCGTTGCCTGCCGGCAGGAAAGCAATACCGGTGAGCAGGCCCAGTTGGAACAAGCGCCCTCTTTAAGTCTGGTAACGGAAGATCAAGCGGAATGGCAGTTTCAGGACCTGCGCCTCTACCCCATTCTGGCATCCGACACATACCTGTCCGACAACGCCGCCGCCGGTGAGCTGAAAACCCTGGCCGAGGCCATTGAAACTTATGGGTTTCGCATCAGCGAGAAAAAACCTTTCGGCCGGTTTGAAGATTCGGGGGCCGTCAACAACCTGACGGTACAAAATAAAACCGGCGATGCCGTATTCCTGATGAGCGGCGATATCGTTCGCGGAGGTCGCCAGGACCGGGTGGTCGGAGAAGATCAGATCATCGCCGCCCGTTCGCTGAAAGACATTCCGGTCTTCTGTGTAGAACAGGGACGCTGGCAATTTGAGGGAGAAACGGAAAATGAAGAAGATGTGGCCACCCGGCAGGATCAGGTCTTCGCTTTTTCGGGTTATTACCATGTAGCTGCCGGTGATATTCGCAACACCCTGGCTACCAGCAAGAACCAGCAGGAAGTTTGGGATAAGGTCAGCCGGATCACCAGTCACTACGCTATCGACAGCCATACCGGTGCTTACGCATCGCTGGAAAGCTCCGAAGATTTCACCCGGGAGCGGGATGCATACGTCCGCTTTTTCGCCGATAAATTCACGGATATGGAAAACATGGTCGGCATCCTGGCCGTTTCGGGCAAACAGATCATCGCAACGGACATCTTCGGCCATCCGGACCTCCTGCAGCGGCAGTTGCCCTCGCTCCTGCACAGCTACGCAACGGACGCCGTTACCCTTGGTGAAGCGGTAGCCGTAAGCGACCGCCAGCTTCAAAAGCAGATCGATCGTACGAATAAGGCTGTGCAAACAGCTTCACTTACCCGTTATAAAGGAGCCATCACGCACCACTTTGTGAAAGCTCCGGGAGAATAAATACCTGAATAATACTTGAAAAGAAGTGCGCTGATAGAGTTGCATTATCTGCCCTCTATCCAATTTTTCAGCAAGCTGTTGGCCTACCAGCAGATCGTCATTGAGGAACACGAGAATTACCAGAAAGGTAGTTACCGGAATCGATGCCATATCGCCGGGGCCAACGGCTTGCAGATCATGTCCATTCCACTGGAAAAAGGAAAACACCAAAGACTTCCCATCCGGGAAGTACGCATTGCCTACGCCCAACCCTGGCATATCCAGCACTGGCGAAGCATCCGTTCGGCTTACGCCAACGCTCCCTTCTTTCCCTACTACAGCGAACCGATCGAAGCGCTTTTCCAGCAGCGTCCGGAACATTTATTTACGTTCAACCGGCAACTTTTCGAACTGATCTGCAAACAGTTAGGTTTAGGGGAGAAGATCAGTTACAGTAACGGCTACCGATCGGAGACGGATCCGGAAACGGACGATCTTCGGGAACTCGTTTCCCCCAAGGATGAAAATGCCGCCCGCGATCCCCACTTTGCTCCCAGTCGATATCCGCAGGTATTTACCGAAAAGCATGGGTTTTTACCCAATTTAAGTATATTGGACCTGCTGTTCTGCACGGGTCCACAGGCCGTGGAGATCCTGCGAAACAGCCTGCACTGAATGAACAATTTTAAACAGTAATTGTGACCAAAACCTTACTTCATCCCGAATTGCAGCCCCTGCGCGACCAACTGGGGGAAATCGTCAAAGAACTGCACGACCTGGCCATACAGACCGGCAATAACGACCTGGGCAATACCGTCAGCGATCTGCGGATCCGTCTCAACGAGCCCTTCATGTTTGTGATCGTCGGCGAAGTAAAGGCCGGAAAAAGTAGTTTCGTCAATGCGCTGCTGGCTACCGGTCGGGAAATTGCCAAGGTCGCGCCCCAGCCGATGACGGATACCATCCAACAAATATTATACGGTGAGGAGGAAGTGATCACGGAGATCAATCCGCACCTGAAAAAGATCTACCTGCCGGTAGAGATACTGCGGGAAATTGCCATTGTAGACACCCCGGGCACCAATACCATCATTGAACACCACCAGGAGATCACGGAAAAGTTCATTCCCTATTCCGATCTGATCGTATTCGTATTCGAGGCCAAAAACCCCTACCGACAGTCTTCCTGGGAATTCTTTGACTACGTTAATGCCGAATGGCGGCGCAAGGTCATCTTCGTGTTGCAGCAAAAAGACCTGCTGGACGAAAAAGACCTGGAGATCAACCTTCAGGGTGTCCGGGAGCAGGCGGTCAAAAAAGGCATGGAAGCCCCGAAAGTCTTTGCGGTTTCCGCCAAGCAGGAACAGGAAGGCCTGACCGAACAAAGTGGCTTCGGCCCGCTCCGCGATTACATTCGCGAGAATATTACCGGCGGCCAGGCCCCGTTGCTGAAGATGATCAACAATGTCGATACGGCCGTCAATATCAGCGAACGCATCGGGGAAGGTATCCACCTGCGCCGCGCTCAGTGGGAAGCGGATATCGCCTTCCGGGAGGACATCCGGGAAACACTGGATGCCCAGGAAGCCAAATCGCACAAGCAGGTCGATATTTTGGTGGAAAACCTCCTGGCGGGTTACGACCGGATCACCCTGAAGAAAGAGCAGGAACTGCGATCCGGCCTGTCGTTCTTTTCGCTGCTGAAGCGCTCTATTTCCGGTGTATTCAGCAAAAAGCAATCGGCTAAGGAATGGCTGGAAGGCCTTTCGGGAGAACTGGAGAACGACCTCAACGCCGAGCTGAGTAAAAAGCTAAATGAAGGCGTTGTGGATCTGGCGGACAGTATCCAGCAAATGGCCAAAATGATCGACCTGAAGATCCGCAACAGCGAGACCATCCTCAAAAACGACCACGAACTGTTCAGCGAGATCGCCGAAAGACGGGAAAACATCCTGCGCGAACTGCAGGATGCCTTCACCAATTTTGTACAGAATACAGAAAACTTCCGCGACGCCAGTTTGTTCCCAGATAAGCAGGCGCTCACGCCCAATCTGGCTGCCGGCGGCGGCATTGCGGCAATCGGGGTCATTCTGATGGCCGTGACCAATGGCATGGTTTTCGACATCACCGGCGGGCTGCTGACGGGGGTCGGACTGATCTTCGCCGGAGTGACCACCAGCCTGAAACGCCGGAAGATCATGGCCGGCTACGAGGAGGAAGTCAACAACAGTCGTTTAAAGATCGAAGAGGAAGTCAGTGAGAAATTAAAATTGTATATTAGTAATCTAAAAAAACGGATCGATCACAATTTTAGACGATTTGATCAGTTGTTGGAACAGGAGTCCAAAAACCTCCAGCAGATCGAAGACACACACCAGAAAGTCCGAAACGATCTGGACCAGATCAATTCGCGGCTGGACGAACAGCGATAATCAGCTACCATTGGTCTATGATTTGCTCACATTAGGATAAAGTACGCAGGCATTAAACGGTGCTTATTGTAATTTACCTTTTTGTAATTATATCTGATAATGAGCTAATACTATGAAGTCGAAGCAGGTTGCGGGTGTTTTAGCCCTATTATTTGGCATTTTCGGAGTTCACCGGTTTTATCTAGGAAAGCGTTTCTGGGGCATTCTTCATTTGATCCTATTCTTTTTCTGTTTTATGATCACCGTGGAAGAAGGAGCGCCGCTGATCATCGCTCCGGCACTGCTCGGGTTTATCGATGCCGTGTTGCTTTTCGTAATGCCGAAAGAAGAGTTTGACGAGCGCTATAACTTCAAATACCTGAACCGGGAGTACGGCGAGGATTACAGCCGCCCGGCCCGCCGACCCGCACCCCGTTCCAAACCCAAAGCACTACCCGCCGCCCCGGCTCACCCCGAACGTTTTTTCAAAAAGAGAGGGGTTGAACACTTCCGCCGCTACAATTACGAAGCCGCTATTGATGACTTTCTGGAAGCGCTCGATCACTACTACGAAGATCCGATCACGCATTTCAACCTGGCCTGCTGCTATTCCCGCCTCGAAGACGAAGAAGAGGCGCTGCACCACCTCAGTGAAGCCGTTGCCTTCGGCTTTAAGGATATCAAAAAGATCCACACCCACGCATCACTGGCTTTTTTACGGGCGACGCCTGGTTTTGAGGACTTCGTGAGCAACGGCTATCAGAAACTATCCGAAAAGAAAGCCGCTCCGGCCCCACCCCAGCCGGTAAAAGCCGAAAGTCCGGAACCCGAAGAGGAAGAACCTGCCTCCGGCCTGGAACTCAACCTCAGTGACGATCTGCTGGATCAGATCGTAAAACTGGGCGAGTTGCGTGATAAAGGTATTCTCACCGAAGAAGAATTTTCCGCACAAAAACAAAAGATGCTGAACGGCTGATCCGCCCGCAGCGCCCCGTATCCGGGCCCTGACGGTAAAAGGCCATTTTTTTACCTCCGACGGAGCGTCCAATTTTAACACTTAAAAGCTCCGGATGCGATAATTTTTGAATATATTTCACGTTTGTAAGACAAAATGATTCCCCATTAGGCCAGATGATGGCAAATCACGCTTTTATACCCCTCCTATCACAAGGATAAATAAGGCTGAACACGCAATTTTAAATAGTTGACTTTTTCGGGTTTAATTGACCGGAATTGTCCTAATGTTGGATAGGTATCCATAAGTTATTTTTATATTTACTACGCTGTGAAAAATTAATCCCATTGGACATATTGGTTTAAATTCGAACATTGGTCATCCCTAAAAAAAAACAATATGTCTCTCCAATTGCGTACCATGAGGTATTTCTCATGGATATTATTGGTATTTGGAACTAGTTGGTTTACTGAATTACAAGCTCAGGACCCTTCGTTTTCGCAATTCTACGCCAACCGGGTTTACCTGAATCCGGCCTTTGTCGGCCTGGAGAGTGGTATTACCCTGAGTGCGACTTCCCGAATGCAATGGGTGCCAACAGATCGTGGTTTCCGCACGTCTAATTTCACCGTGGAAACCCAACTCCCGGTTGCCCGTCTGGGTCTGGGACTTCACCTGTTGAGCGACACCGAAGGGATCGCCAAACTACGCACCCGTATGGCCGGGGCCGTTATGTCCTACACCATCCCCGGAAAAAATAGTAATTTACATTTTGGTTTTGAAGCCCGCATGGTCCAGAAGGATATCGACTGGGATAAGCTCATATTTTCGGATCAATTAGATCCGATGAGCGGTGTGGTCAGCGAAAGTAGCGTGGTGCCGGCCGTTGAGAAGGTCACCTACGGCGACGTGGATTTCGGGGTCGTCTGGCGCCGGGTTGGCGACTGGCGGATGGGCAAAAGAAGATGGCGGGATGTACGCAGCCAGTTTGGTATCAGCATCCACCACCTGCCGCACCTGGTCAACAAGAACGCCCAGGGCAATGACTCTTTCCTCAATCGCGAAAACCGCATCGCCCCCCGGGTAACGTTTCACGGCGGACTGATCATCCCCGTTCGTTCCTTTAGTGGCTCTTCCCTGGATGTTGCGATCTCTCCGAATTTCAAACTCGATATGCAGGGCTATAAATTCCTGAATTCCAAAGAAAATATTACCGTTGGCACCTTTGGTATGTATACTTTGATCAACAGCTATTATCTCGGACTTCTGTACCAGAACCGCCAATTCGCACCTAATACCTTACACACGGACGCATTCATCATTACCTTGGGCGGATACACCGCCACTACCCGGGGAAGCAGTGGAGACGATCCCCGCCTGTTCTTCGGCGTCAGTGTAGACGTAAATTCAACGGGTGTCGGCCCAATGGCCGGCAGTGTTTTTGAAGCAACTATCCGCTACCGGATCGCGCCCGAGGGCCTTTGGGGAGCTAATCGCCAGCGCTCCGGACGTAATTCCAAAAGAATTTTAGATTGTAAAAGCTTTTTCTGATAGCTGTAGAAAATTAGAAAACTACCCTTAACGTTTTTCTAACCCGAATAATAACAACTGAGACTGCATCATTGAAAAGCAACCACACGCAAGGAATCGGGCATGGTGAATTTCCCCCTATACCGTGCCCCCTTGCTTTGACCGCTTTTGGTGCAAAACAGACACAAGACTATTTAATATAGTCATTCCTTAACACGGTAACTTGTACGAAGCATGAACTGGAGGCTACACTTCCTCGTACTATCGATGATTTTTTTTAGTGCGACTTTAACTGATCTACATGGGCAATGTGAAATCACCATCTCCGATGACAATCCCTGTTCGGGATCGGAAGTTTCCATCGGTGTGGGTGATCCCGAAAACAACGCCGATTACAGCTGGGACCTCGACAACGACGGCCAGGTGGATCTGCGGGGTTCCGTATTTTTCGATTATTCTTTTCCGGAAACTTTTACTGATCGCACTTATACCATTACCCTGTTTAAGGATGGTAGCGCCTGTAATTCGCTCAGCGTACCCGTAAAGGCAGCGCCCGATCCCACGATCGGAGTGCCCAACGGCCCGGTCACCCTGGAAGGCAACGAACTGAAAGCCTGCGGAGCCATGGGTACCATCGTCCTCGAACTGTACAATGCCTCCACCACCATCAGCGACAATGTTTCCTACCGGATCTCCTGGGGTGACGGCTCGCCTCCCGAAACTTTTGACAACAGTACCTTCACCGCTTCCAGTACCATATCGCACACCTACACCAGTTTTGGTTATTTCCCCATCTTCGTTAGCGTGGAACACACCAACGGTTGCGTTTACAGTCGAAACTACGTCCTGTATAACGGGGGTAACCCCTCGGTCGGTCTGGCAAACCCGGGAAACACGGTAGGCCTCTGTGCACCGGCTACCCTGACCTTCCCGATCACCAATACCTCCGGCAACCCGCCGGGAACCGAATATTTCATTTACGTGAACGGCCAGGAAGTAGCCAGTTACGACCAGGAAGATCTGCCGCCGTCCTTTACCTATACTTTTGACATTCCTTCCTGCGGCATCAATACAAGTACCGGTAATTACGAAAATGCCTTCGACCTGAAGATCGTGGCCTCCAACCCGTGTAATTCTTCGGCAGCCACCATTGAACCCATTGAGGTCAGTACACCGCCCGAACCACAGTTTGAGATCACGCCTCCGGCCTACAGTTGTACGGGGGCGGTCTACGGTTTTAAAAATACCTCGGCCAACGTCAACGAGGTGCGAAGCGGCAGCCCCTCGGAATGTCTGCAGATCCTGAGCCCGAACTGGACCATATCCGGTGCTTCCGGGGACGATTGGGAGATCGTAAGCGGCAACCTGTTCAATGCCAACAATGTCGACATCCGCTTCCTCAATCCGGGGACCTATACGATTGAAATGACCATTGTGAGTTTCGCCTGCGGGGAATACAAATTCTCCCAGGATATCACCATATCCGAACAGCCCGACCTCGACGGGGATTCGAAACTGATAGAAGTCGGTGCCGGTCCCAACGGGGAACAGTGCTCGCCCTACAAATTCGAATTTAACTCAACGGCTACCGGGCAGATCCTCAGCTATTCGTGGCAGGTAGAATCCGATCAGGACTGGGACTTTATCGACGGTAGTACGTCCGATTCTCCAAATGCCAATTTCATTTTCTACGGCGGGGGCGATTATCACGTCAAGCTCTCCGCCGCAAACGCCTGTAACACCGTGGAATGGGACACCATGATCACCCTGCAGGGACGGCCGACCGCCGTGCTGGATATTCCCAATTTCTGTGATCAGGCCACGATTGATTTCAATAATTCCATCGTCACTTACGGGGACAACGGCTATAATATAGACTCCTACGACTGGACCTTCGAAGGGGCCGCAACGACCTCTTCGAATGAGGCCAATCCAAGCAATATTCAGTATAACCAACCCGGAGAATACGTCGTGCGCCTGCGGACGTCCAATACCTGTGGTTCGGTCACGGTACGGGATACTTTCTCCATCCAGGCGAAAGACGATCTGATGCTGCCCCCGGACCGGGAAGTCTGCAAATCCGATGAGCCCTTTACGCTCGATGCGGGGCTTTCGGGCGGTACGTGGTCGGGGCCCGGAGTAAACTCAAATGGAAAATTCGATCCTAAATTTGCCCAGAACGGCGTCAATATGCTCACCTATACCTTTGGTTCGGGCGTCTGTACGCTGGAAGAGCAGATGGAGGTCACCGTCAACCCCTTGCCTAGTGTGGATCTGGGAGATGATCTGAGCCTGTGTACCTCCAATAATAATATTACCCTGACGGCCAGCCCGGAAGGCGGTACCTGGACGAGTATGGACGGAGCCGTTCTGGACGGCAACAAACTACTCGTAAAACAAACGCCCGCCGGCAGCTACGGCCTGAGGTACGAATACGAAGATGCCAACGGCTGTAAAGCCAGCGACGAGATCTCGGTGGACCTCATGGACGGTCCGGCCGTTACCTCCTCCGATACTTCCTATTGTAACTCCGCCAAAGATCAGGAACTTCCGGCGGTATCCATTTCGGGAGGTACCTGGACTGGGACCGGTATCAAGGAAAATGAATTTTTCAGTCCGTTTGCCGCCGGAGGTGCCGGTACTTATACTTTGACCTACTACTATACAGCTCCCAGTGGTTGTACCTCACAGGTGCCGATCCAGGTGAGCGTTGTCGATCCCGTGAAAGTAGATGCCGGAGAAGATCTGGCCATTTGTGAATCTTCCGATGTTCTGCTGCTCGATTCAATTGCCACGCCCCCCGGCGGTTTGTGGTTCTTCGAGGGTAATGAGATGGACGATGCCGTATTTGATCCCAATCAGGCTTCCAACGGTACCTACAAATTCGCCTACCAGGTCGGTAATGGCGTGTGTGTGGTAACGGATACCCTGGAAGTCAGTATTGCCGATCCGGAAAACTTTGAGTTGGGCCCCGATGAGGCCGTATGTGAAAACGGCGATCAGATCCAACTCAGCGGCACCGGAGGACTGGACGGTATCTGGAGCGGAGTAGGTATCGTGGATAGCCTGAACGGCTTTTTTGACCCTACTGACCTGGAACCCGGTGATTATGAAGTCACTTTCTCCCGGCAGGATGATAATCTGGCCTGTCCCGGAGTGGACAGCAAAATCGTCAAGGTTAATCCCCAGCCCATTCCGGCTTTTGAAATTCCCGGTGCAGTTTGTATCGATACGGAATTCAGTCCGGTAAACGAATCGACGGGTGCCACCAAGTATATCTGGGAGTTTGGCGACGGCTCGGGTAGCTCCAATACGAACGTTACCCACAGTTACGCCAATTACGGCAGTTATCCCGTCAGCCTGGAAGCGGAAAACAGTCTGGGTTGTAAAGCCATCTTTATTGACACGATTGAAGTGGCGCCACCACCGGACGCTTCCTTTATGATCCCGGAGGACGAAGGCTGCGGTCCTCTGACCATTGAATTCGAGAATACGAGCCAGGGTGCCGACATCAGTTACGAATGGGATTTCGGCAACGGACAAACCTCCACCCGGGAAGTGCCGCTCGACCCCGTTATCTACCAGACCAACCGGCGTGATACGTCTTTTATTATAAGCCTTCGAACCTTCAACGGCTGTGGCTCGGATATATTCCGGGATACGATCTTGGTATACCCTTTCCCCCTCGCCAATTTCGGATTTAGCGTTGATACCGGCTGCGCACCGGTAAACGTTGCCTTCGCCAATATTTCGCAAGGTAGTCCGGATTCCTATTTCTGGGATTTCGGGAATGGTTTTACTTCCACGGATCAAACGCCTGCATCTCAAGTATTTACGGCCGGTAGTACTCCCCTTACATATGACATTACCCTGGTAGCATCTAATGCCTGTGGGGCCGATACCCTCAGTAAACCATTGGTTGTCTACCCTGACGAGGTGCAGGCTTTTTTGAACCTGGATAACGAGCAGGGCTGTGCGCCCTATACGCTCGAACTGGAAAGTTTTTCCACTCCGGCCCCCTACGTGAGTTGGGATTTCGGGGATGGACAGTCCGCCGGTGGTGAACAGATCAGTCATACCTACCAGGAAGCCGGTACGTATACGGTCAAGCTCAATGTTGGCAACGGTTGCCGGGAGGATAGTACCAGCGCAACGATCACCGTTTTACCCAGCCCGGATATCGACTTTGCGCACTCCCCTAATCTGTGTACCGAGCAGGAGATCTTTTTCAGCAACAATTCCGGTACGCTGGCCAACCTCAAATGGGATTTCGGCACCGGTGTGACCAGTACGCAGGGCAATCCTACCTACACTTTCCCCAGCACCGGCACCTATACCGTCAGCCTTAGCGGCAGTGTGACCGGTAGCGGCTGTGCCGATACGCTGAGCAAGGAGATCATCATCGTGGAAGCGCCAAGTGCGGATATTCAGGGTGTCGATCTGGAAGGTTGTGCACCTTATCCCGCCCGGTTCAGCTCCCAGGGAAGTGTCGGCGACTTTTACAAGTGGGATTTCGGAGACGGAAACACTTCAGCCGATGCTGAGCCGCTGCACGAATACGTTGAAGCCGGGAATTACACGGTGCAACTGACGGTATCCAATATGCAGGGATGCGAAGCGGATACCATTATCTCGGGCATTACGGTTTTCCCTTCTCCCAAGGCCGACTTTACGGTGCCGGATCAGATCTGCGGACTACCGGCCAGCCTTAATCTGGCCAACCTCTCAACCGGCGCGGACGATTATCAATGGGACCTAAGTAACGGCATGAGTTCCGAGCTGAGATCCCCTACCCTTACCATTACGGACGGGGTGGATCTGACGATCAACCTCATCAGCGCCAATCAGTTCGGTTGTGCGGATACGATCCAGAAAGCGGCCCAGATCCGCGATCAGGGACTGGCAGATTTCATTCTCGATCCCGGCGAGGGTTGCGATCCGCTGCCGGTGATCTTCACCAATTACTCCCAGGGCAATCTGTTTATGTGGGATTTTGGGGACGGTACCACCTCTACGGAACGCCAGCCAACCCACATTTACGAAAATCCGGGGACCTTCAACGTGCGGCTGGTCGCATCCTTTGACGGCGTTTGTGCGGATACCCTTAGTATGGGCGGACAGGTCAATGTGCTTGCCAGTCCGTTCGCCGATTTCGACTGGGTCCCCGTTATGGAGAACGGGCAAACCACCCGGACGATCAATTTCGTCAACCAATCCAAAAACGAGGTCTCTTACTTCTGGGATTTCGGGGACGGTACCACCTCCACCGAGGAACATCCGACCCATTCCTACGAGCTCACGCAGGCCTGGCAGGTATTGCTCGAAGTGACCAACAGTCTCGGCTGTAAGGATGATACCCTGCTGACGGTTGAACCCTCCTTCATCGGTCGACTGTTTGTACCCAATGCTTTTGCTCCGCAACAGGGCATTGGCGACGCAACCATATTCCTGCCTAAAGGTGTGGGACTGAAAGAATACCAACTGCAGATCTTCTCTCCTTACGGTGAAATGCTGTGGCAGAGTACCCTGCTCGATAACGGACAACCGGCCGAAGGCTGGGACGGCACCCACAACGGCAATCCCCTGCCCCAGGATGTGTATGTCTGGAAGATCACGGCCATTTTCGAGGACGGGACCTTCTGGATGGGTACACCCACCGAAGCGGGAGGTTACAAACGATTGGGTTCGGTGACCCTAATCCGGTGACGGAGTAATTGGTATAATCGCAAAAACAAAGCGCGCAGCGGGTCATCCGCTGCGCGCTTTATTTTTGCCTCTACCGTTTGAGCAGGATCAGATAAAGCCCCAGTTGCCGACTGTTGTGAACGATCCCGGTCACCTGATTGGGCGTGGTGAGCTGTGCGTAACGCACCACCAGCGATCCGCTAAAACTTTTAAAGGGTTTCGTTATACCCAGTCCGGCCGTGACCCCAACCTGGTTCTTTCGGATCGGAAAACTCGATTCCCGGCTACTCACCACCTCTGCGCCGACGTAACGCTCTAACAGCACTTGGCTCTCTGCCCGCAACTGATATTCTAAAATGGCCCCGACCTGAGCGAAACCGGAAATTTTTCGCTCCGGCAAATTGTACCGGATCGAAAGTGGAATGGAAAGCGTATTTAACTGTATATGAGTGGTATAGCGGTTTTCCGTATCTACGCCCTGCCTGCTGATCTCCGACAGGTACTCCGATCGGGTAAAATGGACTTCCGGCTGAAAGGCAAAATTTTCGGACAGTCGCGGAGAGGATATAGCAAGAACAATACCCACGCCGGGATCAACCGAATTAAAAGCATCGTCGAAATAGGGATAATCTGCCGTATTCAGTACCAATGGGTTGAAGGTATAGCTGGAGTTTTTGGCGCCCAGTGCGACTCCCCATTCGAGACGGGTCCAGGGTTTTCCGGACTTGTACACCGTGTAATCGGCATTCCGGCATTGGTGGTACTGAACGGTCAGCCGGGTGATCACCTGTTCGTTGAGCCGGAGTTTTTCCCGTTCCTTGATCAGGTTGTCTGCGCAGTCCTGCAACAGCACATTAAACACTCCGATCCAACGGTTATTTACGGAGCTGCTGCCGTCTTCCTTCAGTGCTTCCTGGCGAAAACGGAACATTTCTCCGTCGGGCCGCTGCAACAGGTAATGATCCGCCGACTTATACAAGCTGAGCGCACCGTCTACGAGTACTTCCACAAAGGCATCTTCGGCAACGGAGGAGCGAAAGACCTTATCGTTCTCGTATCCGAAGCCGGACAACTGATCCGGGGTATATTCGGTAATATCGCCTCCCAGTTTAAAACGGCAGGCCTTGTAATTCTGGGCATTGGAACGGTAATCGACCCATCCACGCACTGTATCCTGTAAAAGATTGATGATGAAACCTTCCCGAAAATCGCTTTGGGCAGCGACGGTAGCGGGAGATGCCCCCAGCAGTAGCGAGAGGACTAGAAAGAGAAGCGTTTTTTTCATACTGGTATTGAGATTTAGACTTCAAAACTACGCTAATCCCCAGATTAGTGATCGTTTTTTTTCGTGGTCAGGGCCTAAACCAGGAGAAAAATTATTGCAGAATTTTTGGCCACGGGCGGACCGCTATTTCCACCGCTTCCCCTGGCATTAATTGCTGATGATCCAGCAGAATTATGGCTAAATATCCGGCTAGGCGTTAAGCCCTTCGGCTGCTTAAAACTCTTATCATTCATTCTGTTTCCACCTGCTTTTTCCGGCTGCCGTAAAGCCTGCTAATAAAATACGGTGCCGGATACACCAGAATCGACCGGCACTACTTATATTCGGGCATGGATTTTACAGAGAAAACGGTTTTAATAACCGGCGGCTCCCGTGGGATCGGCCGGGCTACCGCCAGGGCTTTCGCCGAAAAAGGCGCACGGGTAGCTATCAATTTCCATTCGGATAACGAAGCGGCTAAAGCAACGATTGAATCCCTTCCCGGAGAAGGACATTTTGCGATCCGGGCCGATCTGGGAAGTTCCGGCGCAGTGGAGCAGATGATCAATGCCGTAGTCCGCGAATTCGGCCGTCTCGACATCCTGGTGAATAATGCGGGAATTTTCAAACTGCATCCGATCACCGAAGTCTCCTACGACCAATGGCAACAAGTCTGGAAAGATACGCTGGCAATTAACCTCACCGGTGCAGCTAATGCGACCTACTGTGCAGCCCGCCATATGATCGAAGCCGGGGGCGGCCGCATCATCAACGTCTCCTCCCGGGGTGCCTTTCGCGGAGAACCGGACCAGCCGGCCTACGGTGCCAGCAAGGCAGCCATGAACGCCATGGGACAGTCCCTGGCCCAGGCGCTGGCCCCCTATAATATCTTTATCGGAACGGTTGCTCCGGGATTTGTGGAAACCGACATGGCCAAGGCCTGGCTGGAGGGTGAAGAAGGGGATAGTATCCGACGGCAAAGTCCCCTTCAGAGGGTAGCCCAGCCGGAGGAAGTTGCCCTGGGGATCCTCTTTCTGGCTTCCGAAGGTAGCGAGTTCATGACGGGAGCTATCCTGGATATTAACGGTGCCTCTTACCTGCGGTCCTGAGTCCCCTGCATTTGAGAATTGGATTCTTCCGTTTCTTCCACGGGCTTCGGCTGCAGAAATACTTCGGCCATCATGCAACGGGCACTGCCCCCACCGAAGGTCTCGATCGTGTCCAGCGGACTGGAAAGGATCTCACTGTGCCGGCTGATGCGGTCGATCTGTTCCGGCAGGAGCGAAAGGTAAGCCTGCTGGGACATCACCAGATAGGATCGGGTCCAGTCCGTATTGCTTACCTGCAACATATTGCCCGCGAATGAATTCATCTGTTCCAGACTGATGGCGATCACTTCTTTACCGGTCCGTTCAAAGCATTCGTTGAGGATGAGCCGTTGTTCTTCGTTGCGGATGGCATCCATGCAGATCACCACGTAGGTCGTGCCCAGGGCCATCATGACGTTGGTATGGTAAATGGGAATACCTTCCCGGTCGTAGGCGTCAAAAATGACGGCTTCGTACCCCATCCAGCGGCAAAATTCGTCCAGTAATCCTTCATCGGTCCGGATGCTCCGGCAGGCGTAAACGATCCGGTTCATCCGATCCAGGATCATGCTGCCGGTGCCTTCCAAAAAACGGCCCTCAAGTTCCTTATCTTCCAGATGCACCCATTTGTTGATCTCAAAACCGGATTCGAGGGTAGCGACGGCGTAGGCCTGTCTTTCCGTTCTTCGGATGGGTGAGAACATGGGATAGGTCACCAGTTCGCCCTGCTCGTGGGTAGTGAACCAGTTATTGGGGAAGACGGCATCCGTTTTCACCGGCTGTTCGCTGTCCTGCACCACGACAATACGTATGCCGGCCGACCGGAGTTTCGCAACAAAATTATCGAACTCCCCAAGCGCCTTTTTGCTGATCTCAGCGGTAGAAAGCGTGGTATCGTTACTCTGGAAGCTATTGTTATTGGCCGTCTCCGGGTTATATCCGAAATGACGGGGACGGACCATCAGGATGGTATCGGTAATCTGGTTCATGATGAATTGGTTAAAGCTCGGTCAAAAATCCTTATTAGGGGCGAATTACTCTATTTTTCCGGAATTAAAAAAGCCCTGGCCGGTTCCGAAACCCAACTAATTTTCGGTATTGCCTGTCTTTTGAAGTAAATGTTATTTATTTCTACCGTTTATCACAAAACTCCTAGTATGAAATGGAAACTGTCGTTGCTCCTCATCTTTTTTCTCACCTCTTCAACGGTATTCGGACAGGATACTGATCTGCCGGCAGATACGCTGATTACCGAAGACCTGCAGGTACTGCAAACGCTCCGCGGTGATGTGTTTTTCGGGCGTATACTTTCCGAAGCAGAAGACAGTGTCCTTTTTGAAGTTCGGGATCTCGGTCCGCTGCGCTTCGGCCGGAGTGAGATCCAATGGCTGGGCCCGGTAAAAAATGCGGGCTGGCTGCAGGATCAGATCCGCAACTCCCCCCGGTACAGAGCCTTGTACGATCTAAGCGATTATTACTGGCAGGAAAACCTGAGCTATTCCATGACGGCTTTTCCCTACCCGCGGGGTGGCGGAGAATACCGCAATATCAGCATTCTGTACAATATCGTGGATGCGGGACTTTCGGACCATTTGTCGATCGGGGGCGGCATCGTGATCCCTTTTCTGTTTATCGTCCGGTCCAAACTCTCCTACCAGTTAAGTGAAAAGTTCTACATGGGAGTGGGCCTGAATAACCTGATCGGATTCACTCATGAAACGGATTCCTTCATTTCCCATTTATTCGGGATACTGACGTTTGGTAGTACGCAACAATATATTAATATTACGGCGGGCACCGCCCGCGACTGGGCTTTCCCGGAGGATTCTCCGTTTATCGTGACTATTGGAGGCAGTACTGCTTTCGCGAAAAACTGGAAGATCTACGCCGATGTGGGGGTATCGCCGGGAAATGAGGGGATAATCCCCAATTTCATGCTAAGTTGGTTCAAAAATAAGAACCGATTGGAAATTGGTGTGTTAGGAGTAGCAGACGGTTTTTTCAGCGCCATCCCCATGATCGGTTACGCCCGTCGGTTTTAAAACTAAGGAATATGTCTAAGAAAAAGAACAAGAGAATCGGTACCGTATATTCTACGAATCCCGATTTTGATTACCAATACGAATCCGAACCGGAAGCGGAACTCCTGCCGCCCCAACAGCAAAAACTGCGGGTCAGCATCGATCGCAAGCAGCGCAAAGGCAAGGAAGTCACGCTGATCACCGGCTTTGTCGGTCCGGAAGACGACCTCAAAGACCTCGGCAAACTGCTCAAAACGAAGTGCGGCGTCGGCGGTTCGGCCAAAGACGGAGAGATCATCGTGCAGGGAAATCAGCGGGATAAAGTGGTTGATCTCCTTAAGAACGAAGGATACAGCCAAACCAAAGCCAGCGGCGGATAAGCAGCGGCCGCTATCCTCTTTCCAGCTTTTTCCAGGCTTTCACCAGCATGATCACCCGGCTGTAATTCTGCATTCCTTCCGGTATGCCCTGGGCTTTCAGATAGGTATCGTATGCCGCGTAACGCAGGCGAGGCAAAATATCCGGGTACTCCTGCAGATTTTGATTGATCGCGTTGAGGTCGGATTGCACGCCGATGGGCAGCTTTGCCCGGAACTCCTGGTATTTTTCCGGTTCAAAACGCAGATAATTGGTGGCTACCGTCCGGTAAAACGCCAGATGGGCAGCGTAAGCAACCAGCGGATCTTCCGAACGGATACCGGCCAGATAAGCCAGAAAATTACAACTTCCTTCGTCGCCAAAACCGTAGGCATGGGACATCTCGTGCATCATCACGTACGGCCACTGCAACGGATGCAGGCCGGCATCCACCTGACCTTCTCCGGTATACGGGAAATATAGACCCGAAGAACTGAAACGCATAAAGATCCCTTTGGGGTAGATCCGCTTCACCCGCGCCCGACCAACGGTGGGAAAGCCGTGCCCGGCCAGCCAGCCTTCCAGATCTTCCCGCAAATTGCGTTCGAGCCGGTCCGGCAGATTTTCGTAGGTGATTGCGGAATCGGTGATACCGGGGATCTCGGTACGCAGGGCAGTCAACATTTCCGCCTCATCGATCATCAGATCCCGCAGCTCTTCCATAGATACCGGACTCAACTCCAGTTTCAATTGATCCTCTACGGGTAACCGGCCGTAGTTGAATCCCCACAGGAAGAGAAAGAAGAACAATAGGCCGCTCAGGAATGCGAGCACACGCACCGTTCCGCCGATCAGCCAGTTTTTCCAGGTCCAGGATTTAAAAGATGTTTTTTTCCACTTCCAATACCCCCAGAAAAGCAGCCCGATGATGAACAGATAGATCATACAGAAGGGGATCCAGCTCGCCAACAGATAGTCGATCGACCAGCGAATACCCAGAAAAAGACCGCGACTGTACCACTGTTCGATAAAATGAGCACTTGAAAACCAACGAATTATTAAGGCCAGCAAGCCGAGAGCGATCCAGACCAGGTGTTTTCTCTTTATCATGTCCACGCAGCTATAATGTTACTATTATCCACAAAGTACGTCTAAAATAGGCAAAGGAAATACAATCCCTAAAATTGTTTTTAGTGTGGTCATATTGTCCTATCCCAGACAGTAGAATCGGGCATTATAACTATATTTGCAACTTATTCAGTTCATATACTGTTCTAGAAAAGGTTATTATTATTAAACTCTAAATTTGCAAGAAATGGCATTCGAATTCACTGATAACAACTTCAAAACAACTGCTTTAAATACTGAAGGAGTAGCCGTAGTGGATTTCTGGGCCGAATGGTGCGGTCCATGCCGCATGATCAGCCCAATTATTGAGGAATTGTCGACTGAATATGATGGCAAGGCGCTGATCGGAAAAGTTAACGTTGACGATAATCCGGAAATCTCCATGAAGTACGGCATTCGTAGCATCCCCACTATCTTGATCCTGAAAAACGGTGAAGTGATCGATAAGCAGGTGGGTACCACCAGCAAACAGGCTTTGGCGGATAAAATCGAAGCTGCACTTTGATCAAATAAGAAATTTTTAATACTTTGAGCCTCTGTTTCCTCTGAAACAGAGGCTTATTTTTTTGTCAAAGGCCGAAGCGTCGTAAATCACGGGTTTTGCACCTTGTCTTACCTGTATCTGCGCGATCAGCCCGAATGACCCAACTGCCCCGGGCAGTAATCACACATCCCATATATGAACTTATTAGACAATATTGAGATCAGAGACATCGGCAACCTGGAATTACTCGCCCGGCAGGTTGTAGAAGGATTTATCATCGGATTGCACAAGAGCCCGTTTCACGGCTTCTCGGTAGAATTTGCCGAACACCGACTGTATAACCAGGGCGAGCCTACCCGGAACATAGACTGGAAAGTTTTTGCCCGCTCGGATAAATTGTTCGTCAAACGATTCGAGGAAGAGACCAACCTCCGGTGCCAGATCGTGATCGACGCGTCTTCTTCGATGTATTTCCCGGAACAGACCGGTAAGGAAAAGCACGCTTACATGAATAAGCTGCGATTTTCCTCCCTCGCTTCGGCGGCCCTGATGAACCTGCTGATGAAACAGCGGGATGCTTTCGGGCTTAGCATTTTTGACGAAGTAGTGCAAAATCATACCCGCTGTAAAAGTAGTACTTCTCACTACCGGCTGCTGCTGACCTATCTCCAGCACCTGATCGACCATCCCGAAAGGAACAAAACGACCTCGGCGGCCAAAGCGCTGCACCAGATCGCGGACAGCATCCACAAACGGTCCATGGTGGTTATTTTTAGCGATATGTTCGAACACGCCGAAGACGTCGAACCTTTGTTCTCGGCCCTGCAGCACCTCAAACACAACAAACACGAGGTCATTCTCTTCCACGTCGTGGATAAATCCAAAGAGATCGATTTCGATTTTGATAATCGCCCCTACGTATTCATCGATATGGAATCCGGCGAAAGGGTCAAACTGCAGCCCAAGGAGGTGAAAGAACACTACGTGGAGCAAATGGCCAACTTCATTCAGGAGTTGCAGATCAAATGCCTGCAGTATAAGATCGATTTCGTCGAAGCGGACATCAATCAGGGCGTGCGTCCCATTCTCCAGTCCTTCCTGGTGAAAAGAAGTAAAATGAAAGTGTAAGAGGCGTTGCTTACCCGGCTTAGTGAACCAGGTAACAGATGACCGTCATTGAAAAATACCATACATGATCAAACTCTCCGAAATTTCAACCCTTCCTCCCGAAAGCATTACCCGCAAGGAACTCGAAAAGGAAACGGACCGGCTGGTGGAACGTTTGGGAGAATTGCAGGAACTGCTTTACGCCGAACAGAAACACGCCGTACTCGTGATCTTCCAGGGCATGGATGCCAGTGGGAAAGACGGCGCGGTACGCAACGTTTTCAAGGATTGCAGTTTTAACGGCATCAATGTCTACTCTTTCAAAAAACCGACCGAAGAGGAATTTGCCCACGATTTTCTCTGGCGGGTCCACAAAAGAGCTCCCGCCAAGGGCATGATCCAGATCTTCAACCGCTCGCATTATGAAGATGTGCTCATCCAGCGGGTGCACAACTGGATCACGGAAGAACGGGTGGATAAAAGGATCGCCGCGATCAATGCGTTCGAAGATCTCCTGGAATTTGACAACAATACCCACATTTTCAAATTCTATCTCCACCTCAGCTACGACCAGCAGAAGATTGAACTTCAGGAACGGATCGACGAGCGGGAGAAAAACTGGAAACACAACGCCAATGACTGGAAAGAACGGGAACATTGGGACGAATATATGCGTTGTTATGAAGACGTGATCAATCGTTGTGATGTAGTTCCCTGGACGATCGTACCGGTAGATAAACGCTGGTACCGGAACTATATCGTCACGAAAACCATTGTAGAGAAACTGGAATCTCTGAATATGGAGTTCCCTAAACTAGAAGAAGAATAGTCGGAGGATTATTTATGCTGAAGAAAGTAAGGATCGATAAATGGCTCTGGAGCGTACGCATTTTTAAATCCCGTACCCTGGCAACCGATGCCTGCAAAAGCGGTAAGGTAAAGATCGATGAGGTATCGGTCAAACCGTCCTATATGCTGCAACGGGACGAGATTGTACATGTACAAAAAAACGGCTTTCGCCTACAGTTCAAAGTACTTGACCTGATCCAGAAGCGGGTTTCCGCGCCCCTGGCCCAGGTCTGCTACGAGGACCTGACCCCGGAAGAGGAACTAAACAAGTACAACGACTGGTACATCGGTAAAGGCGGCGCCGAGAAAAGAGAAAAGGGCGCCGGCCGACCCACCAAAAAAGAACGGAGGGTTATCGACCGGTTTAAAGACGAGTACTAACGGTTCAGGTCTTTCAGAAGTACTTTTGTAAACAGCGGACCGGCTTTTGGTCCGCACAGCGGTTCCGGATAATTCGACCAGTTATCCGGAACCGTTTTTTTATACCCACTCCCCTATTTTCCCAGCACCCTTATTTTTTGTGGCCAGGGCACTTGCTTTATTTTGATAAATTCTTTTACTTTGTATTTCAAAGTACTTTATGATAGCCGCAGATCATTGCGGTTCTTTTTTAACCATCCACTTTGAAATTCAAAGTGCTGTAACCGCTCCATTATGAATACGGAAAATTCGCCTATCAGCCTTTTGAACAACTGGATCAAGAGTTCGGTGACCCTAAAGATGGTGATCATCACCATTATCAGTCTTGTGTTATTGATCCCAAGTACCATGATCTACAACATCATTCAGGAACGAGAATCGCTGAACCGGGAGGCGGTCTACGAGGTCAGCGCCAAGTGGGCGGGCCGGCAGCAGTTAACGGGGCCGGTGCTCACCATTCCCGCTACCTATCAGAGTACCGAGAACGGAGAAACGAAGTTCTATACCCGCTATCTGAATATTTTACCGGAAGAACTCCACGCGGAGGGCAGTATCCAGCCGGAAAAACTGCGTCGGGGCATTTACGAAGTGGTGGTATACAAATCGAAACTCGCCTTTAGCGGGAATTTTCTCATCCGGCCCAAGATCGACCAAAACTATCTCCACCAGATACGATACGATGAGGCTTTCCTCACTTTTGGGATCTCCGATCTGAGAGGGATCGAAGAGCAGATCGGTTTCAATTGGGGCGGAGGCACTCTGGAGGTGGAACCCGGCGCCAAAGCGGGCAGTCTCTTCCAATCCGGCATTACGATGGCCGTACCCGGGCTGGAAGCGGCACTGGAAGGCAGCATTCCCTTTAGTTTCGATCTGAGTCTGCAGGGGAGTCAGAACATCAGTTTTGTGCCGCTGGGCAGTATCACTACGGTAGATATCCGGTCGGACTGGACTTCCCCCAGCTTCAATGGCAGCTTTCTGCCCGATCAGCGGGAGATCAGCGATGCGGGTTTTCAGGCCCACTGGAAAGTGCTGCAACTGAACCGAAATTTCCCACAATCCTGGATGGATAACGGTCCCGCCGAAGCGGTAAACAATGCCGCTTTCGGAGTAGACCTCTTATTACCACTGGACGATTACCAAAAATCCATGCGATCGGTCAAGTACGGGATCATGACCATTGCCCTGACCTTCCTGACTTTTTTCCTAATCGAGATCCTAAATAAAAAGAAGATCCATCCCTTCCAGTATATTCTGGTTGGACTGGCGTTGTGCCTGTTCTATATACTGCTGGTGTCTATTTCCGAACATACGAATTTCAATGCGGCCTTCATGGTTTCGGCTTCGGCGGTGGTGAGTATGATCACGCTTTATTCGGCCACCATTTTTAAAAGGAAAAAGCTGACGGTGCTGCTGTTGGTGGTATTATCCGGCGTGTACGGATTTCTATTTGTCACCCTCCAGATGGCGGATTATGCACTGCTGCTGGGCAGCCTGGGGCTCACCCTTATTCTGGCGACCACGATGTATTTTACGCGCAACATCAACTGGTACAATGTGAATTCCGATCCGGAGACAGACAAATCTCCTGCCCAAAAATAATGCAAAGTCCAGGCTGCAGGGATGAGGTGGGCACGATCATCCGGGCCGAACGCCATCCCTGCATTTTCACACAGATCTTATTCTATTCTGATATCGCTTAAACACGTCCTATGTATTCAAAAAGTTTGCGCTCTCTAACCGGTCAGAACCTGCGATCAGTCCTCGCGATCGGTTTTTTCCTGTTCATCTGCTGGATCATTTTTACGGCAGATACCGGTCAGGTACCTCCTCAACTGCAACAAATAAGAAAACTACCCTACGGTGATAAAGTAGGTCATTTCACCCTTTACGGCATGCTGGCTTTTCTGGTGAACCTGGCCCTGAATCACAAACGGGTAAGGATTTTCTCCTTACCCGTTCTGTCCGGCGCACTGCTGGTAGGTATTTTCGCGATTGTTGAGGAATTTACCCAGATCGCATTTGCGACGCGGAATTTTGAGTTGATGGACATGCTGTGCGATTTGCTCGGCATTACCGTCTTCTCCTATCTGTCCTTGCAGCTTGCTGCCTGGTTGCAGGGCCTGCGGTCGAAAGTAAACTGATCGCCCCTTAGCGCTGGTAGGCTACCTTCAGGTCCTTACTGCCCGGTGTATAGGCGTAGAAACCTTCACCGGTTTTTGCCCCCAGTTTTCCGGCGGTCACCATATTGACGAGCAGCGGGCAGGGTGCGTATTTAGGATTACCGAATCCGTCTTGCAGTACCTTCAGGATGGCCATGCAAACATCCAGTCCGATGAAGTCGGCCAGTTGCAGGGGACCCATCGGATGAGCCATCCCCAGCTTCATGACGGTATCGATCTCTTCCACGCCGGCAACACCCTCATAGAGGGAGTAGATCGCCTCGTTGATCATCGGCATCAGGATGCGGTTGGCCACAAAGCCCGGATAGTCGTTCACTTCCACCGGGGTTTTCCCCAGGTCTCGGGACAGCTCCATGATCTGATCCGTCACTTCATCGGAGGTACTGTAGCCCCGGATCACCTCGACCAGTTTCATAATGGGCACGGGGTTCATGAAGTGCATGCCGATCACCCGTTCGGGTCGTTGGGTCACCGCTGCGATCCGGGTAATGGAAATCGAGGAAGTATTGGAAGCCAGGATGATCCCCTCGGGAGCCGCTTTATCCAGTTCCCGGAAAATATCCAGTTTCAGATCTACCCGTTCGGTAGCGGCCTCTACCACCAGTTCCGCTTTTTCCACCGCGGCCGGCAGGCTCGTAAAGGTAGAGATGCGGTCCAGTGTAGCCTGTTTATCCTGTTCGGTCAGGATCTCCTTCCGCACCATGCGGTCCAGGTTCTTGTCAATGGTTTTCAGGCCTCTGGCCAGGGCATCTTCCGAGATATCCAGCAGAGATACCGCGTAGCCTTTCATGGCGAATAAATGAGCGATGCCGTTACCCATGGTACCGGCACCGATTACAGTAATATTTTTCATGTGATCTTTTTGGTTCAATGATGTTGAAATACGGCGATACTCCAATGGCCTCTACTACGGTATCACGATAATCGCAGTAAGCTTCAACTCCTTAAATAACCCCGAGTTCCTTCCCAACCTTGGTGAAGGCCGCAACGGCTCTTTCCAGATGTTCCCGTTCGTGCGCAGCGGACATTTGCACCCGGATCCGGGCTTTGCCTTTGGGTACTACCGGATAGAAAAAGCCGATCACATAGATCCCTTCTTCCAGGAGGCGATCCGCAAACTTTTGGGATAGCGGTGCATCGTACAGCATGATCGGCACGATGGGGTGCTCGCCGGGTATGATGTCGAATCCGGCTTCGGTCATGGCCTGGCGGAAATATTTGGTGTTCTCTTCCAGTTTATCGCGCAGGGCCGTTGAAGCCGAGAGGAGGTCTACCACCTTGATGGAAGCGCCAACGATAGAGGGAGCCACGGTATTGGAGAACAGATACGGCCGGGAACGCTGCCGCAATACTTCTACGATCTCTTTACGCGCCGCGGTAAAACCACCGGAAGCGCCACCCAGCGCCTTACCGAAAGTGCCGGTAATGATATCCACCCGGCCCATGACGTCGCAGTATTCGTGGGTACCGCGACCGGTTTTGCCCATAAAGCCGGTGGCGTGGCATTCGTCCACCATCACCATGGCGTCGTATTTATCGGCCAGGTCACAGATCTTATCCAGTTGGGCGATGGTCCCGTCCATAGAAAAAGCGCCATCGGTTGCGATCAGGCGACGCCGGGCAGATTGCGCCTCTTTGAGCTTTTCTTCCAGGTCGGCCATGTCGTTGTGGTTGAAACGATAGCGCTGGGCTTTGCAGAGACGAATACCGTCGATAATGGAAGCGTGATTCAGTGCATCGGAAATAATGGCGTCTTCCGCCGTGAGGATCGGCTCAAACAGACCGCCGTTCGCGTCGAAAGCCGCCGCGTAAAGAATGGCATCTTCCATTCCCAGAAAAGCCGCGATCTTTTCTTCCAGTTCCTTGTGGATGTCCTGGGTACCGCAGATAAAACGAACGGAGGAAAGGCCGAAGCCGTGCGTGTCGATCGCCTGCTTGGCCGCTTCGATCACGTCGGGATGGGCAGACAGCCCCAGGTAATTGTTGGCGCAGAAGTTCAGCACTTCCTTACCGCCCTGGGTTTCGATCTCCGCTCCCTGGGGCGTGACGATAATGCGTTCGTTTTTGTAAAGTCCGGCTTCCCGGATCTCAGAAATTTCTTCCTGCAGGGCAGGTTCGACATTTTTAAACATAGATATTCTTTTGGTATTGCTTGCGTAAATGGAAAATCATATCGTCCGTCATACTTTCCAGATCGTATTCCGGCTGCCACCCCCAATCCCGGCGGGCGTTGGTATCATCGATGGTCTCCGACCAGGATTCTGCGATCTTCTGACGGAAATCCGGCTGGTATTCAATGTTAAATGCGGGGAAATGTTTACGGATCGCTTCGTAGATCTCGGACGGCGAAAAGCTCATGCTGGCCAGGTTGTAACTCGTACGGACACTGAGCTGCTCTTCCGGAGCATCCATCAATTCCAGCGTAGCGCGGATCGCATCGGGCATATAGATCATCGGCAGGCGCGTATCCGGCTTCAGAAAGCAGGTGAACGGCTCTTCCCGGACCGCACTGTGGTAGATCTCCACGGCGTAATCCGTAGTACCACCGCCGGGCATTGACTGGTAGCCGATAACGCCCGGATAGCGCAGGGACCGCACATCCACACCGTATTTGAGATGGTAGTACTGACACCAGTTCTCTCCGGCGGCTTTACTGATCCCGTAAATGGTCTCCGGATGGATGATGGTTTCCTGTGGTGTTTGTTGTCGCGGTGTATGGCTGCCGAAAACGGCAATGGAAGAGGGGAAAAAGACCTTCAGGTTGCATTCCCGGGCGATCTCCAGCACATTGAACAGGCCGTTCATGTTGATGTCCCAGGCAAGTTTGGGATTTTCCTCTCCTTTGGCGGAAAGAATGGCGGCGAGCTGGTAGACTTCCGTAACCTGGTATTTCCGGACTAATCGGTGGAGCTGCTCTTTATCCATAATATCGAGCAACTCGAAAGGCCCTTTTTCTTCTTTGGGCATTTTGATGTCGGAGCCGATCACCCGATTTTCTCCAAGCTCCGCCCGCAAGGCATCCGTTAAAACCGAACCAAGTTGACCGTTGGCACCAACGATCAGAACAGTAGATTGACTCATACGAACTGGTTAGGACTGAATTATTGCTGTCAGTTGCCGGTCTTAGGGTCGTAATTCAATCAGTCCCTATCTTTTTTCTTACGACTTTCCGACAGGGAGCAACTGACTAATTTGGTTTAAAAATTCTGATATTCAGGGATGGAGGACAAAAAATTGAAACTTCGCGTTTCATAATCCATCTCACAACAAAAAGTGGCAGGTCCATTGGTTACCACTAAATATTTAACCTGTAAAGGTAGATTATAGTTGGCAATCTGCTCAAAAGTGGCCTGGGTGATCGGCACTTTCGGCGACTTGCATTCCACCATCAAAAACGGTTGTACTGCCTTATTGTAGATCAAAATATCACAACGCTTGCTCAGTCCGTTCACCAATAGCCCCTGTTCGATGCGAATGCGATTCTTATTATAGTGCTTTTCCTGCAGCAGATACTGGACCATCAACTGGCGAACGATCTCTTCGGGCTGCAAAACCAGCCATTTATTCCGGATCGGGTCCAGCAGATAACTGACTCCGGCTTCTCTTTTCAGCCGCAGTTGTTTTTCCCAAACGGTAAGATCCAGTTCGATCAATGCTACAAATTATTGCTCCGGACCACTACTGGAAGATCAGTTGCCGGCTTATCTGGCCGAGCCCGTCGTACAGTCGGAGTACATACACCCCGGCTGCCGTGGTAACCGATCGGTCGATCGACCACTGGTGCTCGCCGGCGGGCAGTTGTCCGCTAAAGATATCCTGCACCTTCCGGCCATCCAGTGTCCAGAGTTCGACCCGGAAATTTTTCCGCTGCGAAGGTAAAATTAATTTCAATAGGGAAAAATCGGAAACGACATTAGGTTGTACGGAAATCTGAAAATCTGCCTCCCCCAGCTGCCGTGTAGCGGTGGTGGCCAACAGTTCCACTCCCGCCTGGAATTCGCTGAGGGAATTGGTATTGACCACGGTGTATTTGGAGCCGTCTTTTTTCCAGATTATACTTAGAAGCCGGATATCGTTCGGATTGTAACCGAGCTCATCCAGCGCAATGGATTTCTGAATGATGACCTCTTCTCCGGCTCCAACCGCACCGGCGATCAGCTGCTCGCCAAAGGTATTATCGGATAAGCCCGCACGCAGTACATTTTTGTGCAGGGCCGTAGTTTGCCGGCCGGCCTGTGGTCCGGAAAAGGATTTTTCGACCACGTACAGACCCAGATAGAACTCCCCGGAAGTATTCTGGAAAAAGCGGGTTTTGGTTACGACGTTGAACTGACCATTATTCGGGCCCGCCAGCAGCCCCGTCTGTACGACCGGGCTCTCCTCCCTTTTTTGCGCGATCATGGCCTTTACCTCCGTTCTCATCTGGTTGGTCGTGGAAGCATTAACGGAGATGCGGTCGGAATTAAAGAAAAACTCCGGCTGGCCGAATGCTCCGAAATTGGAAGTCATCTGGGCGGCTTCAGTAGACCGGTAGTCGCCGCTATAGTGTGCGGTGATCAGATTACTGAAATTACTGTTGTCTTCCATGAGGGCTTCCATAAAATCCCAACCCCAGGTACCGCAATACGGGCACCAGGATGCGGAGATCTTGGTGATCATCGGGACCTGCGTTTGGGGAACGGTAAGGTCAGTTTGCGCAATGGACGATACGGAAAACAGGATACCAAGGACAAACAGGGAATTTTTCAGGGCGTGCATAGTGGGATGTTTAATTTGTTGCTATTTCTTACACTCCGGCAATTGCTACCGGATAACGATCCCAAAATTACAATTTTGCTGAGACTAACGCGCCCGGAAACTCAGCTTTAAGAGCCTGGAGCTTTTCGCGTCGACCTTATAGCGATCGTCGGGCCGGTGACCGACCACCCATATGATCTCGCCCCGGCCATCCAGGACCAGCCAGATCTGTTCTTTTTCGAAGCGACTCAGTTTCAGATTGGAAAAAAAATCCTGGAGCTTTTTGTGGCGGCCACCCAGTCCGAGCGGGCAAAAAACATCTCCCTCCCGCCAGTGTCGGACCGTCAGCGGGAACTGTACTTTTTCGGCATCGAGTTCCACTTCAAATTCCGAAAGGGAAAAGGAGAATTCCGCCGGGCGATCGAAGACGTCGGTCGCCAGCAGGCCGTTCTCTAATGATACCCGGCCTCCTGCCTTTTCCAGCTGGTGACTGACCGGAGGCGTGCGCTCCGATGTAGCCGGCTGGATCAAAAAAGCGTTGCGATCCGCCAGCAGGCAGTGGGTCGTCGAATACCACATGGCTCCACTGGACTTACCGGCGGCCGAAAGGGCCTGCGTCAACTGATCCGGATGAAAGCCATACGGGCTGACCCACTCGAAAAACAAAGTGGGAGCCGCGTCCCGGTGATCCTCGATAAAACGGTAATCGATCACCAACTGATCGCCCCGCTTTTGGACGTATCGTTGTTTAAGTTCGGCGATGGCCCACTCCAGTAGATGGGTGGATTCCGACCAGATCTTCAGGTTCTTTTCAAATGTTCTTTCAAAAGCAGGATTGATGCTCCGCAGTACCGGAATGACGTGGTGCCGAATGCGGTTGCGGTGATAATCGTCCTTGGCATTGGAACTGTCTTCGCGGAAAGCAATATCGTTAGCCCGGAGATAGTCTTCCAGTTCGCTGCGGGTGAAGCTCAACAGCGGCCGGATCAAATGGTCCTGGCGCTCGGATATCCCGCTCAGCCCCCGCCAGCCGGTGCCCCGCGTTTGATTGATCAGACTGGTCTCGATGCTGTCGTTCAGATGGTGAGCTGTGGCCACAAAATCGTAGCCGTGCTCCTGCCGGACGGCTTCCAGCCAGGGATAGCGTAAGTCGCGGGCAGCCATCTGGATGGAAATGCCCCTTTTGGCGGCTTCGTCCTCCGTATCAAAAGTAATGCTGTGAAAGGTGACTCCGTTATAGAGCGCCCGGGCCTTGATAAAATCGTGATCGGCATCGGAAGCATCCCCCCGCAACTGAAAGTTGCAGTGGGCAATCCCGTAGGCCCAGTCGGCAGTCTCGAATAGATGCGCCATAGTCATCGAATCGACACCTCCACTGACGGCCAGTAAGGTCCGGCTTTCCGGCAATTCCGGAAACATTGCTGCAATTTTATCGATAAAGGATACCGGCATAAATTTAATCTAGGCTTAACGCACAATCTTGCCCGCAAACAGGTTTTAAAAAGTAGTTTGCCCCAATTTTATGGTTCATTACTCATAATGAGTACTATTGTGCCAAATATAGGGTTTAATTCAACAGGCATTTCGAATACATGAGCGAAACAACAAGCAAAATAGCAAGAGACATTAGTTGGTTGCACTTTAACCACCGGGTCCTCCAGGAAGCGGCCAATCCGGAAGTGCCTCTATACGAACGGATAAAATTTCTAGCTATTTACAGCTCCAATCTGGACGAGTTCTTTAGAGTACGGGTAGCAGCCCTGCGCAGTTACCGCAAATTGCGGAAGAAAACCCGCAAAGAACTCGATATAAAACCCAAAAAACAACTCAAACAGATCCGTCAGATCGTTCGTTCCCAACAGGAAATGTTCGGGGAGATCTTTCAGGAAAATATTTTACCGGAACTGGCGGAACACGGCATTGAACTGCTAAAGCCGGACGAGTACAATGCCGAGCAACAAAAATTTGCCCACCAGTATTTTTACGAGAAGGTTTACCCGCTTTTACAAAATCTGGAACTGGAAAGCAGCAGCAAGAAAGCGCCTTTTTTATTGAATAAAGCGCTTTATCTCATTGTGACTTTCCCCGATTCTCACGACCTCAGTATTGTCAATATACCCAGTGATAAACTGCCGCGATTCATCAAGATGCCGGGAAGCGAAGCCGGGCACCATCCTATCACCTTTCTGGACGATATTATCCGCAACCATCTGGAGAACTATCTGGAGCGCGAAGTTTCGGGAGTATACGCCATCAAAGTTTCCAGAGACGCCGAGATCTATATTGATGATGAATTCAGTGGCGATCTGGTAGAAAAGATACAGGCCGGGCTCAAGGAACGTCAGGTAGGACTACCGACCCGTTTCCTCTACGACAGCCGCATGCCGGAAGACCTGGTGGCTAGGATCAAGGAACTGTTCAACCTGAGCAAGAACGACCTGATCCCGGGAGCACGGTACCACAACTTCAATGACTTTTTCGCATTTCCGGACCCCGTCGGGCATCCGGAGCTGCATTACGAGTCGCTGCCACCACTCCCCCATCCAACGCTCGAAAAGGCGGATTCGATCCTGTCACTCATCGCGAAAAAGGATCAGATGCTCCACTTTCCGTACCAGCGTTTTGACTATGTCCACAGGATGATTGCGGAAGCCGCTGCGGATCCTCAGGTAAAGGCCATTAAGGTCACCCTGTACCGGGTAGCGAATCAATCCAAGGTCGTCCAGGCCCTGCTCGCAGCCCTGGAAGCCGGTAAGGAGGTTATGGCTTTCATTGAAGCGAAAGCCCGTTTTGACGAAGCGTCCAATCTGCACTGGGGAAAGGAACTGGAAAAAGCAGGTGCCAAGGTACAATACAGCTATCCGGGTATCAAAGTGCATACCAAACTGCTGTTGATCCAGCGGGAAGAGGGCGACGATATCCGGAATTACGCCTATCTGGGCACCGGTAACTTCAACGAAAAAACCGCCAGGATCTACTGTGATCACGCCCTGCTCACGGCGGATAAAAAACTGGGCAAGGAAGTCAGCAAGATCTTTAAGGTCTTGGAAGGAGAGATCATCGTTCCCAAAACAAAACACCTGCTGGTGGCACCCTTCTATCTGCGCGACCGGCTGATCGATATGATCGATAATGAGATCGAACTGGCCAAAGCCGGGAAACCGGCCTATATGATCCTCAAAATGAATAGCCTGGAGGAGCAGGGCATGATCGACAAGCTGCTGGAAGCTAGTGAAGCCGGCGTCAAGATCCAAATGATCGTCCGGGGTATCTGTTGCCTTTTGCCCGGGCCGGACAGCAACATCGAGATCATCTCTATCGTGGACCGGTTCCTCGAACACTCCCGGGTATTGATCTTCGGTAACGGAGGTGACGAAAAGATCTATACTGCTTCCGCCGACTGGATGAATCGGAATCTTTACAACCGTATTGAGGTGGCGATCCCGATTTACGATCCGGACATCAGACAGGAATTACGGGAGATCATCGACATTCAACTGGCGGATAATTGCAAAGCCAGAAAGATCGATCCCGATCAATGCAATACTTTCCGAACAGGGCCGGACGGCTCATCCGTTAACCGGGCCCAACTGGATATTTACAATTATTTAAAACAGCAAGTCGAAATCGAAGAACCCGAGGTTAGAGCTTAGAGTGTGTTTGGGATTTTTTCTTTGTGGCGAAAACAGTCAATTTTTTGTTTAGGCGAAGCTCATTTTGAAGTGCATACCCGGAGGGTACGGACAGAAAAATAGCTGAAGTATAAACGAAAAAGTGGCGTTTGCAGCCCGATTAATAATTCCCAAACACACTCTTAATCTTCACTTAACCAAAGATTAGCAATTAGATAAACTGTTTCCGGCACCAGGCCCGGGACTTAGACTGTATTTTTGGTCCGAACCCAATAGTAATCATCGTGACCAAAAAAATAGATCAGATCCAGGACTGGGTCTTCCGGCAGATCCATAATCGCCACCTCGTCTACAATACCTGCTGGGAAGATCCCCGCTGCGACCGGCAAATGTTGCAATTGGAACGAGACAGCGAGATCGTTATGATCACCAGCGCCGGATGCAATGCGCTCGAATACCTGCTGGACGAACCCGCCCGGATCCACTGCATCGACGTCAATCCCCGCCAAAATGCCCTCCTGGAACTCAAAAAAGCTGCCCTCCGTCAACTGAAGCACAATGATCTGTTTCTGCTGTTCGGTAAGGGCTGGCATCCCAACTGGAGTGAGATCTATACCGGTCAGTTGCGGCCGTTACTTCCTGACTATGCCCGCGCTTACTGGGACAGCCACCAGCAATACTTCAACGGTCAGGGACTACGAAAATCCTTTTACTACTACGGCTCTTCCGGCAGCGTGGCCTGGTGGGCGCGCCAGTACCTGAAATCCCGCCCCAAACTGCACCGGCAGATCCGGGAAATGTTCGAGGCAGGCAGTCTGGAAGAACAGGTCCGGCTTTACGGTCAGATCGAAGGGAAGGTCCTCAACCGGCTGATCCAGTGGGTCGTGAATCAGCACATTACCCTGTATGCCGTAGGGGTGCCCCGGAGCCAGCGGGCGCTGTTTTTTGACCAGCACGAAGATGGAGTATTGGGCTATATCAAACGCAGTATGCGGCAGGTATTTACCCAATTGCCGCTGAAGGATAATTATTTCTGGTAGTTGTATTTCCACGGATGTTATTTTCTGGATTGTTGCCCGGCTTATCTGAATGCGGCCAATCAATCCGCCATCGCCCGGCAAACGAACCGTATCGATCAACACACCATCACCCTGAGCGATTTTCTAAAACAATTCCCGAAGGCTTATTCCCATTACGTGCTGCTGGACCACCAGGACTGGCTGGCCGCCAATAACCGGCCGGCACTGGCGGAAGAGTGGCAACTGATCCTAGCTAATAGCCAGCCCGGTACCCGCATCCTGCTGCGCTCCGCCGCCGATGAGATCAGTTTCCTGCCGCCGTTCGTCCGGGAACGGGTAACGTTTGACCCCGATGCAGCGGCCGTTTTTCATACCCTGGACCGGGTGGGGACCTACGGTAGCGTTTACATCGGAACCGTCCGCCACTAAACACCTAAAACCATCATTTCCAATTTTTTAAAACTCAATTTCCTCTATCGTGCACAAAACCCGGATCACATCCAGTATCAAGGAACAGAATCAGACCATTGCCACTTACTATCAGTTTCAGTCCGGGATCTATGACCTGACCCGCTGGTCCTTTCTGTTCGGACGTAAACGCATCGTTCGGGAACTTCCCTTTCAGCGGGAAGCGCTGATCACCATCCTCGAAGTAGGCTGCGGAACGGGATACAATCTCGCCCAGCTGGCCCGTCACTATCCCAATGCGCGTTTGCAGGGAATGGATCTGTCGGCAGACATGCTGCAGATCGCAAAGCGAAATACCCGGAGGTTCGGCAATCGGGTGGAACTGATCCAGGCTCCTTACGGACAGTCTCCCCTCTCCTACCGGCCGGATGTGATCCTCTTTTCCTACGCCCTGACCATGATCAATCCGCAGTGGAAAGACTTACTCGACCGGGCCGGCGAAGACCTGGCGGACGGAGGGATCATTGCCGTTGCCGACTTTCACGATTCCCGGCACGACTGGTTCAGGAATCATATGGGCAATCACCACGTTCGCATAGACGGACATTTGTTGCCGATCCTTTCCGATCGCTTTAAACCGCTGCTCGCTGAGGTTAAACCTGCTTATTTTGGCGTTTGGGATTATTTGGTTTTTGTGGGAGCGCGAGGGTGATTCGGGTGAGGGGGAGATTTAGGAGATGGGGTGAAGGGGAGATGGGGTGATTTGGTGACGAATTGACCGATTGATTCACCTATATTTTTAAGTTGTAAACAACTGTTAACCAATTATATAATTTATTTTTCTTTGCTTTTCATTGCTATAAGCTTCTTAATTTGTCCTAAAACCCCTTCCGGGCTTTGCTTACATTTATGGCGCAATTATTTTCCCAGGAACAGCAAAGCACCAATGACCAAAGCGCCTTTCCCTAAAACCCTGTTATTATGGCCACTCCTGTTATTTTTCACCCTAAGCGCAGGAGCTTCCACGGAGACCGAACTTCCTATTTTACTGGATTGCAGCCAACATTACAATCCGCTGTACTATCAGGGTTCCGACGGTAGTGCGATCATCCGGATCTCCGACGGAACGCCCCCCTACGTTGTCAGCTGGACGGGTCCGGTGACCAATGCCGGTCTGCTCGACACCAATGGGGTGTACCGGATCCAGGACCTTCCGGCCGGTATGTACGAGATCCAGGTAGAGGATGCCGATGGCGCAACGGCGAATTGTTCCTTTACCCTCGACGAGGTGGAGTGTGATATCAGTTTGGACCTCCTCACCGCGGCTACTACCTGTCCGGGGACGGCAACCGGTACTTTTGCCTTCACCTATAGCACCAGGTACAATTCGGTGAATATAGAGTGGAGTGGTCGCGATCAGGCTCCTCTGAATATTTACGGGATCAATACTTTCGGCACCACCTTGCTTCCGGCGGGTACCTACGGTGTGACGATCACCGATTCCCGCAATTGCAGGATAGCGGACTCCACGGTTATTGCCGAAGCTCTGCCGCTGGCCCTGGATTGTGCAAGCTTTCGGAACCCCGGTAGCGCTTCCGCTCAGGACGGTAGTATCTCTCCCACGCTTTCCGGAGGCAGTCTCCCCTATACCCTGCGCTGGACCGGGCCGGTGAGTGATACCGCCCAGATCGACAATCCCACTGGTTTTATGATCAATAGTCTGCCGGCCGGAACCTACGATCTGGAGTTAACCGACAAATACGGCTGTATTGCATTTTGCAGTACAACTTTGGGCAATCCAATCCCCTGTGCGGACTTTTCCGTAGAACTCGTACCCAACTCTCCCAAATGCCCCGGGGAAAATTCAGGAAAGCTGCAGATAGAGGTCACGGGCGGTACACCTACCTTCATTTATGACTGGGCCGATGATCAATACGATGGGCAGGGTGCTGACGGTGAACTGAAGGATCTGCCGGCCGGAATTTACGCACTCAGCGTAAGCGACCAAAATGGATGTGTGGCGGCCGCCACCGCCATCATTCAGGAGGCAGCCCCCTTGTTGGTCACCTGTGGAGATCCCAATTTCCCAACCGGTCAGGACACGATGAACGGGGAGTTTATTGTTCAGATCGATCCCCAGGCACCGCGACCGTTTACTATTGAATACAGCAATGGTTTGGAAACCTTAACCTGGCCCACTTCCAACCCCTTATTATTTAATGTTTTTCAGATCGATAGTCTGGCGGAAGGCCTTTACACCGTTAGTGTCACGGATGGTAACGGATGTGTTTCCAGCTGTTCGGTGGATATGAACATTCCCGGCTGTGAAAAAAAGCTGGTAAACGTGGTCAGCCAATTCTCCAACTGCCACGGAGAAAGCGCCGGAAGCATCAATCTGCAGCTAATCTCCGGCACACCTGCGGATTATACCTTCGATTGGCAAAACGATGCCTACGACGGCCAACACCAACTTACTCAGCTGGCCAGTGGATTTTATCCGGTTACCATCACGGCGGCCAACGGCTGTGTAGATATCCGAAATATTTTGATCAATGATCCCCCTCCGCTGATCCTGTCCTGCCTGGATACGATCAGCCCGGGTACCATTGGAGCTGCCGATGGAAGCAATACGGTTTATGCACTTGGTGGTTCGCCCCCGTACGCCATCACCTGGACGGGGCCCGTAAGTGGTTCCCGTACTGGCCTGCCTCCCGGAGAATTTTCCATTGGGGGACTCACTGCCGGCGAATATTTTGTCGCTATTGTAGACAACAATGGCTGTAGTACCGATTGCACCTTTTTCATTAATGACCCCGCTCCGGATTGTGAGCTGGAACTGACGTGCCGGGAAAACGGCCCGGGAGAAGGCTTAGGCCCGGGAAGTTATTCATTTGAGATCAAAGGCGGCACTCCCTTATACGACCTTCAGCTGCAGGGAACCGCCAAGCTCGATTTTGTATTGGATACCGCGGGCACCTGGACCAGCGGCTTATTGCCCGCCGGGGATTGGACCTTTATCGTAACCGATGCTGAAGGTTGCACCCAAAATTGTACGTTCACGGTCGATCCGCCGCCATGTGATCTGCAAGTGGACGTTTTTTCCTATGGGGAGTCCTGCGCTAATGAAAGTGATGGTCGGATTGAGGTCAATATTGTCAGTGGAACACCTCCTTTCAAGTTTCAGTGGAGTAATGGTGCAACTACTCTGGATCAGTATGGGCTGAGACCGGATGCTTACGAGATCACCGTAACCGATGCCAATAATTGTGAAAATGAGACCCTGGTCTTCATCGGCTACGGTCTGCCCTTACCGGAACTCACCGCTGACCTGGGCACCACTATTTGCTGGGGCCAATGTTACCAGTATCCGATCAGTTTTACCGGTTCTCCGCCCTTCACGCTCGAATACACCGTATTCCAAAATGGGCGTACCGAAAGTTACCGGGAAGAATTTCAGGACCTACAGAATTATCTGGAGATCTGCCCTGAGGATCTGGGACTTACGCCTGGTTCTTTTCTCATCAATTTCGGTCAGCTCAGCGACCGAAAATGTAGTCAGGAGATCAACACAGTGCGGTCATTTGCTTACCAGGCTCCCGTCCATTCCATCCTGCAGGTAAATGAATGCGTCACTGATTCCATAGTGATCGAGAACACCGTTTTTACGCCGGCTAATCCCGGAGGCACCATCGTATTAGCCAATGCGGCGGCCAGTGGTTGCGATAGTCTGATCGAGGTACTTCCCATTTATTTTAATGAAACGGAACATATCGAACAAGTGCTGTGCCCGGGGGAAAGTCTGACGATCGGCAATGAGATCTTTGATCAAAACCGGCCCACGGGCACCGTTATCCTTCCGAATGCCACCGCCGATTTTTGCGATAGTATCATTGTTGTATCTCTTGATTTTACGGCCTCGATCACTTCCGAGCTGGAAGAAACCCTCTGCGCCGGAGACAGTCTGATCGTTGGCAGTGAAGTTTTCAATGCCGATCGACCGGCGGGCTCGGTCATCCTGCAAACTGCTTTGGGTTGCGACTCTACGGTCACAGTCAATCTCCATTTCCTTCCCGAACGGCAGGCCACGCTGCGGGGAGACACTTTAATCTGTGCCGGTGGAGAAAGCTATCTCAGACTGGTAGTCAGCCCCGGAGGAACCTATAATTACCAAATCCAATCTGCTGCCGGACTGATCAGCGGCAGTAGTGATCGTGAAGAGCTGATCATCCCACAAAACCCAATGCAATCGGACGTTTTCGTCCTGCAATCCATTACCTCTGCAGATGATTGCCCCATAATTATCAGGCAGGATTCCGTGAACATTTCCGTTAGTAATCCCCAAATTAGCCTGCATCCATTAGCGGACTATCATGGCTTCGGCGTCAGTTGCGCCGAAGCCCATGATGGTCAGCTGGAGGTAAACGTAGAGGGAGGGATTGCTCCCTTTGAGGTACTCTGGAACGACGGTTCGCCGGGGACGGTCAAAACCGGTCTTGCTGCCGGAACTTACTCGATCAGCCTTACCGATCAGATCGGTTGTACAGCGGAAACTACTGCCGTCCTGGAAGCCCCTGCTCCCCTTTCCGGAAAAATGGAAGGAATAACGGAAGGATGTAATGAATTTGCTATTCCGCTGATACGGATCCATGAGCTGAGTGGAGGTAGCGGAAATTATTTTTACCAATTCAATGGCGGAGGCTACGCACCCTTGGGTACCGCACCGGTAGAATTGGGCCCGCTGGACAGCAGCGGCGTATACCAGGTGTTCATACAAGATGAAAATGAATGTACGCTTATGCAGGAGGTCATTATTCCGCAGAGCGAACAGCTTTTGCTGGATCTGGGCCCCGATCGCAGTATTTCCCTGGGGGATAGTATCTTGATCAGCCCTTTACTGAATTTTACCCCGCAAAGCTGGGACTGGTTTCCGAATACCTGGGTGCGTGATACTGCGGCTTTGGAACTGCGCGCCACGCCCCAGCAGAGTACTGTTTATCGGTTTACCGCCCTCAGTGAAGGTGGCTGCACGATCTCCGATGAAATAAAAGTTACGGTAAATACCCAGGTGCCGGTATTTATTCCCAACGCATTTTCGCCCAACGGGGACGGCGTGAACGACCGGCTGACGGTTTATTCAAATCAAAGTGTCTCCCAAATTGAACGTATGGCAATCTATGACCGATGGGGCAACCAGCTCTACCAACGTCGGCAGTTTCCGGCAAACGATCCCCAATACGGTTGGGATGGCCGGTATAAAGGCAGGTTGTTGGGATCAGGTACCTACATTTGCCAACTGGAATTGCAGTTAATCAACGGGCAACGGCTTCGCATGAGCAGTGCGGTAGATATGATCAGATAAATGAAGTGAAATGACAAGAGGCGGATCAATCCCAGCACTCTTTCTCGACGGCTTCCTGGAAGGGAATGTCACGGATGAATTTGGTGTATAGCTGGTCGTTGAATTCGGGGTTTTCCGCAGCGGTTTTATCCTGATTGTACAGAACCGCTAAACCTTCGACCCCACCGAGACGATAAGCGATCTCGGTCTGACAGCGCGCCTGCCGGGGCGTCAACTGCGGGTTAAGCGTAGCGTGCTGCTCGACGGTGCGCTCCAGATACCGATCCATCTGCTCCCGGGTGGGCCGCTCCAGATCCAGCCGGTGTTGCTTCGGGCGATTGATCAGGTAGGTGATTTTAAACTCATCGCCGTCCTCCAGCGGAAAACCGTTCACGAAAGTTCCGTCCCAGGAGCGTTCGTAGTTCTTGGCATGGCCGTCCGCAACAAAGGAATATTTCACCGTACGCTCTTCCGGCTTATCCGAACTTTCCACGTAGACCCTGGCTACAGTTTCCAGGCCTTCCTGATTGAGCAATACCTCCATATTTCGCGGTGGCGGCTCGGCCTGCTGATTAGCCATCGCAAAACCCAGGACCCCGATCATAACCAAAGCGAAAATGGTGATCAGTGCGACCGTTTTGCGAAAATCCAGCTTTTTTTGTTTTTTTCGGATCCGATTGCGGGGCGTATCGGCATCTTCATTGATCGAACAATTGTAAGCGTAACTTCCGGGTTTTCCTTCAACTGATAATTCAAATAGTTCGTCGTCAATGAAAAAAGAGTAGTCTTTAGCCTGCTTGACACTGAAGTCGATCAGTACAATGCGGGCATTGCACATGACCATGAGGTGACCTGTACGATCACCGTGAAAAAGACCGACATTATACTGGCGGCCGTTATCACCCAGATACAACCAATTAAACTGTGCCAAGTGTGTAAAATTTACTATCTATACGTCATATAGCTTAATTCGGACAAAAGTTACGAAAAGAAACAACAAGTTGCTCAACTTTAACAATTATGATCTACGCATTTAATGGCTTTCGTCCGGTCATCCATCCGTCCGCTTTTATCCACCCTCAGGCTAATGTTACCGGTAAAGTTTTGATCGGCCGCGATGTCTACATCGGTCCCGGCGCGGCCATCCGCGGCGACTGGGGTGGTATTGTTATCGAAGACGGATGCAACGTCCAGGAGAACTGCACGCTGCATATGTTTCCGGGCCTTTCGGTTACGCTGCGCGAAGCCGCCCACATCGGCCACGGGGCGATCATTCACGGCGCCGAGATCGGCAGGAATGTCCTAATCGGCATGAATAGTGTCATCATGGACAAGGTCCTTATCGGAGAAAATAGTATTATTGGCGCGCTTTCCTTTATAAAATCGGGAGAGCAGATCCCCCCCAGAAGTATGGTAGTGGGCAATCCCGGGCGCATTATCCGGGAAGTCAGTGACGAAATGATCGCCTGGAAGACCGAGGGCACCCGGCTGTATCAGGAATTGCCGAAAGCCTGCTACGAAAGCCTGGAAGCCTGTGAACCGCTCCGCGAAAAACCCGAAGACTGGGAGGAGAACTGGCCCATGGAGGGATTTAGCCCCTGGCGGGGGAAATAACTTAACAGCATATTTTACCAACTAACTTAACAACATAAAATGAAGCGAAGAACTTTCTTACAGAACGGAGTAACCACAACCGCCGCACTGGCTACCGGTGCAGTCGGACTGAATGCCAAATCCACTACGGGGCTCACGGCCAAGGCCAAACCCTTTAAAATGAAATTCGCGCCCCACCTCGGGATGTTCAAACACCACGCCGGCGATGATCCGATCGACCAGCTGGTTTTCATGGCCGAGCAGGGATTCAGTGCTTTTGAAGATAACGGCATGAAGGGCCGCGATGTTGAACTGCAAAAGAAGATGGGCGAGACGATGGCCAAACATGGTATTGACATGGGTGTGTTCGTAGCCCACGATATCTACTGGAGCAAACCCAACCTGGCCAGTGGAAAAGAAGACCTGCGGGAAGAATTCCTCACCCAGATCAAAGAATCGGTAGAAGTCGCCAAACGGTGTAATGCCAAATGGATGACCGTAGTACCCGGCTACCAGGACCTCCGGCAAAATATGCACTACCAGACCCTGCACGTAGCCGAATCGCTGAAACGCGCCTGTGAGATCCTGGAACCCCACGGACTCGTGATGGTACTGGAGCCACTGAACTTTTACAATCACCCGGGACTCTTCCTGAGCGAAAGCCCACAGGCTTTTGAGCTCTGCAAACTGGTGGGCAGCCCCTCCTGCAAGATCCTGTTCGATATTTACCACCAGCAGATCCAGGAAGGCAACCTGCTGCCGAATATCGAAAAGACCTGGGATGAGATCGGCTATTTCCAGATCGGGGACAATCCGGGTCGGAAGGAACCCACCACCGGAGAGATCAATTATAAGAATATCTTCAAATACATCAACGAGCAGGAATTTCCCGGCATACTGGGTATGGAGCACGGTAACTCCCAATCCGGGAAAGAAGGCGAGGCTGCGGTACTCCAGGCTTACCGGGAAGTAGACGTGGTCTGACCGATCCGGTGACCGGCAAATAAAAAAACCTGTATCAATACCCAAAGGGTGAAAAGATACAGGCCAATTGTGCATTAGTAAACTATTGCCTCAAAAATAAAAGTTCCCTTCACTATTTCCACAGTAAATATTAAACAATTTTTAATGTAAGACTAAATCATGGCGCCCTCGCACAATTTTGTCACAAAAAGGTAAGAATTGCCAAAACTTTATTTATACACAGTCTAAATAAACTTTATTTTCTATATTTGTCCGGTATGGCGCAGCCATGTAAATCGTTCATTTAGGGATTGGGAAGATATTAGCAGGTGGTATACCTAACATTAGGGATAGGGCCTTTTCGAAACTTAGGTAAAGTTTAAGGTTCTTGACCGGCCAATGGAAAAACACCTTATTTTCGCAATATCCTTCAACCAAATTACTGCAGGGTGAATACATTAACCACAACCACGGCCTTTAAAGGAGTTGTATCATCTACACCTCCCAACAATATTATCTCTCATTTTACCAATGATCAGGTTGCCGGTAAGTTGATGTCTATGGGTGTTCTGCCGGGAAGCCGGATCGAGCTGATCAGAAAAGCTCCCCTCGGCGGTGGTTGGTATGTGCGTGTTGACCGTCAGATCATAGCCTTACGGAAAGAAGAGTTGGATTGTATCGTGACGCAAAAATGGTAAAGGAACACAACACACAAGCTACTACCAAAACTGTCGCCCTTCTAGGTAATCCGAACTGTGGAAAATCTTCCCTTTTCAATCAACTGACCGGACTGAGTCAGAAAGTTGGGAATTTTCCCGGCGTTACCGTAGACAAGAAATATGGCGCTATACGCCTGACTTCCGAAGAGGAAGTAGGGATCGTCGATTTTCCCGGAACTTACAGTTTTTATCCCACCGCTCTGGATGAGCGGATCGTGGTCCAGTCGCTGCTGGATCCCGAATCCGAGAATCATCCCGACGCCATTCTCTACGTTGCCGATATTACCAAGTTGGAAAAACACCTGCTGCTGTTCTCCCAGTTGAAAGACCTGGGATTGCCGCTGGCGCTGGTGCTGAATATGTCGGATATCGCCGAGAAGGAAGGGCTGCAGCTCGATCAACAGCAACTGGCCTCCCAACTGGGCGTGCCGGTGGTGGTAGTCAGCAGCCGTACCGGTGAAGGGATGAACAAAATGATTTCCCTCATCGAAAATCTGCTGAACCTCAAGCAGAATCCGCCTTCGGATTATGATCTGCCCAACGAGGTACGGGAACTGACCCGGGAGATCCAGAACCTTATTCCCAATTTAAACGATTATCAGGCCTTACTGATCGCTCACCATCACAACTGGTTGCCGTTTTTGGAAACCTCCCAAAAGAAGGCGGTGGCCCGGCTGGTCGAGCAGTATGAGTTCAAGACCTTACGGGAGCAGGTCGATGAGACGATGTCCCGGTTCGACAGCTTTTCTCCGCTGGTCAAACGGACCCTCACCCACCATACGCCCGAATCCAACGATTTTTCCAATAAACTGGACCGGGTACTGACCCACCGGATCTTCGGTCCCGTTATTTTCTTCCTGTTAATGTTGCTGGTATTTCAGGCCATCTACGCCTGGGCTGCCTACCCAATGGACGCGATCGACTGGTTGTTCGGCCTGATCGGGGACGGTATTCAACAAACTTTACCCGATGGTTGGCTGAGCAGTTTACTGGTGGACGGCCTGCTGGCCGGTTTGGGGGGGATTGTCGTATTTGTACCTCAGATCGCCATCCTGTTCTTTTTGATCTCCATCCTGGAAGAAGTCGGCTACATGGCCCGGGCAGCTTTTATGTTTGACCGGCTGATGCAGGTATTCGGCCTCAACGGCCGGAGTATTGTTGCCTTGATATCCGGCGGTGCCTGCGCCATTCCGGCGGTAATGAGTACCCGGACCATCAGCAACTGGAAAGAAAGACTCATCACCATTCTGGTGACTCCATTTATAAGTTGTTCCGCCCGGATCCCCGTTTATACCGTCCTCATCGGCTTTGCCGTACCGGCAACCACCGTCGGGGGCATCTTCAATCTGCAGGGACTGGCCTTCATGGCCCTGTACCTGTTTGGTATCGCCGCCGCACTGCTGGCCGCACTGGTATTCAAATGGATCCTCAAGACCCGGGAACACAGTTTCCTGATGCTGGAAATGCCCGAATACCGGCTACCGGTAATGCGCAATATCTGGATCAACGTCTGGGAAAAAGTTAAAACCTTCCTGATGGAAGCCGGTAAGGTTATCCTGGCCATCTCCCTCGTACTGTGGATCATGGCCAGCTTTGCACCGTCCGGAGCGATGGATGCCGCCGAACAGGAAGCACTGGCAGTCGCCGAAGCCCAGGCCCTGGACGAACAGGCTACCGAAAACCTCATTGCCGCCAAAAAGATCGAGACCTCTTACGCCGGCCGACTGGGGAAAGCCATTGAACCGGTGATCCGCCCGCTCGGATTCGACTGGAAGATCGGCATTGCCCTGATCACCTCTTTTGCGGCCCGCGAAGTGTTCGTCGGTACGATGGCAACGATCTACAGCATTGGTAGCGACAGTGATGAAAACTCGGTGAGGGCGAAAATGGCCACAGAAATCAACCCGGAAACGGGCGAAAAGGTCTACAACCGGGCGACCTCCTGGTCCCTGTTGCTGTTCTATGTATTCGCGATGATGTGTATGAGTACGCTGGCGGTAGTGAAGAGAGAAACGAAGAGTTGGAAATGGCCCGTCATTCAGTTTGTATTCATGACGGGCCTTGCATATTTGACTAGTTTCCTGGCTTACCAGTGGCTCAGCTAGAAAGATTAAACTGAGCCGTCCGGCAGCTGATGTTATCTTATGCGATCGTATAGATCTTCTGAATATCCTTCAGAATTTTATCGAAGTCAATATCCAGGTCCACCAGGTATCCGTTCTTCAGGTCATAGACCCATCCGTGTACCGTCGGAAAACCTTTCTTTCCGTATGCCTTTTGTACAACAGCAGTTTTGATGACGTTGATACACTGCTCCTGTACATTGAGCTCCACCAGACGGTTGTAGCGTGCATCTTCATCTTCAATGGCTTCCAATTCATCGGAATGCAGGCGATAAACGTCGCGAATGTTTCTCAACCATCCGTTCAGCAATCCAAGATCGGCCTGCTGCATGGCAGCTTTTACACCGCCGCAACCATAGTGGCCGCAAACGACAACATGCTTAACACCAAGGTGGGCAACTGCGTATTCAATTACTGACTGGCAGTTCAGGTCGGTGTTTTCCACGACATTGGCAACGTTCCGGTGTACGAAAACGTCTCCCGGTTCCAGGCCCATAATTTCGTTAGCGGGTACCCGGCTATCCGCACATCCTATGTAGAGGAAATCCGGCGTTTGCCCGGCGGACAACTTTTCGAAGAACTCTTTGTCAGAGTTTAATTTGGATTCAACCCATTTCTTGTTGTTCTCGAAGACTTCACGATAACGTTCTGTTGGCATATTCTGTTTTTTTCACAAATATAAGTAATACTATCATAAAACAATGGTAAGCTGTAATAGTTGATAAGGTTCGTATCTAAATTCGATAGTTTTCCCGTTGTCGGCGAAATTAGGTGCCCTGCCTACAGCTCTCGTTACAATTTACAACTAATTGGCAATCTGCCAATACTAATAAAAGGTAGCCGACAGGACAAAGAATCTTACGCTTCACTCATCCGGAACGACGAAGCTTTTGTTTTTTTATTTAAATTTGTTTTGTCCCTCTCTCCATAAACATGCAGCACCAAGTAAAACCAATATGCATATTCCGAGCCGATCCCGCTGGATAATTGGGTTGATCTTTCTCAGTATTTCGGGCCATCTGGTACAGCTTACTCCTATCCCTTCCCATCCGGAACCAACCGGAGGTATACTCCATTCGGATGATCTGCACAGTGAAAGAAAAGCCTGGATAGAACTGATGCACCGGACCGCTCCGGGTACCAGCTGGAAACAGATTGAATACCAAAACCAATACGACCGTTCCCTGCTTCGCCAACGCTCCGGTAACGGCCGTTCGGATTGCAATCTGCTGTACGAGGTTCCCGGTACCGACATCAGTGGCCGGTGGGTAGAACGCGGCAGCAACAACCAAGCCGGCAGCGTTTTCGAAACCGCCTACGACGCCGTCAACGACGACATCTGGCTGATCTCCGCCGGCGGCAGCCTCTGGAAAACGGCCCGTACTAGCCCGGAATGGCAACTGATCAACCAGGACATTCAACTCGATCCGGACTTTCTGAAGATCATAACTTTACCCGATAAGCGGCAGCGGCTCCTGGCTTTCAGCGGTCAGCTGCCTCATTATTCTGACAACGGAGGCCAGAGCTGGCAACGCGCAATTGGCCTCATTACAGAAGGTGAATCGCCGGATTTTCGTTCGCCCGTTCTCCTTAACGAGCAAAGTGTTTTCGTGCTCGCTAAGCCGGATTATTACAGTACTTTTGAGATCTATCACTCGCGGGACCGCGGGCAGTCCTACCGCAAGATCATGGATCTGGATGCCTACCAGCCGGGATATTTCAGTCTCTGCCATCCCTACGGAACGGACACCCTGATCCTGGCCCGAAAGACAGCCGAGAACAATTTGCGGCTGCAGGAATGGAACGCTGGCCAGCAAGTCTTTGTAGACATTGAGCCGGACCAACCTCTGGCCGTGGGCCGGACCTCCGTTAACCTGACCGGAGGCCTCGATTCTCTGGGACAACTGCAGTTGTTTACTTATGTTGAAAAAGACAAATCTTACTTTCTCTATAGAAGTACGGACAAAGGAAAGACCTGGACGGAATTGAGCAAACTTCCGCAGGCTCCCTGGGAGGTCGGGATCTTTCTTTCGCCCACCCGCCCCAACACCCTTTACATGGGAGAAGTAGAGGCATTCCGTTCCGATAACGGCGGCAAGGATTGGCAAAAGATCAATGAATGGTGGGAATATTACGACGACGTTCCCGGAGCTTTACACGCCGACATCATGGCTTTCGCCGAATACCAGACTCCGGAAGCAGAGACCTTTAGCCTCATCAGCCACCACGGAGGGATATCTATTTCCTACGATCAGTTTGCTACCCAGGAAAACATCAGTCTGACCGATCTGAATACCAGTCAGTACTATTGCATCCGCACCGATCCGATCGATCCGAATTTCGTGTATGCCGGATCGCAGGATCAGGGGTTCCAGCGGGCCCAAACCTTCGAAAGCGGGGAAAACGGTCCGCAGGCTTTCGAACAGGTTATTTCCGGAGATTACGGCCCGATCGTTTTTACCCGGGAAGGCACTGCGCTCTGGACCGTTTATCCGGATGGCTGGATCAATTACTACGACGATCCCCGGAACGGTTTCGTGAAGGCTTCCTACGAACTGGTGTCCGAAGACGAATCCGTCTGGTTTCCGCCTATCGTGGCCGACCCTACCCCCGGCAGGAACGGTTTGCTGATGGCCGGCGGCAATATCAAAGGCGGTGAGGGTTCTCACCTGATCCAACTGGAATACAAAGACAAGAAAATAAGTACCCGACAGTTTGATTATAATTTTAAACTGGAATCGGCCGGAGGCGCCCTGAGCGCGCTGGCCACCGCACCCTCGGACCCGAACTTTTGGTATGCCTCCACGACCAACGGGCGCTTCTTCTATTCGGAAGACCAGGGCAAGACCTGGGAACAATCCCTCAATTTCGTACCGGAAGGGCACTACCTGTACGGACAGGCGATCTGGGTATCGAAATCCGATCCAAAAAGGGTGATCCTGGCCGGCAGCGGTTATAATAATCCGCCGGTATATTTGTCCAAAGATGGCGGCCGGTCCTTCAATGCCATCAACCGGGGTCTGCCGGCTACGCTGATCTTTTCGCTGGCTTCTACTCCGGATGAAGGTCTGCTTTTTGCCGCCACGGAATCCGGTCCTTATGTATACGACGTAGATCAGAACCGCTGGCACGATCTGAGTTCAGTTTGTTCCCCGGCGCAGACCTTCTGGTCTGTAGAATACGTTCCCTCCATTCATACCGTACGCTTCGGCACCTACGGCCGCGGTATCTGGGATTTCCAACTGGATCAGAGCACTCCGATCCCCGAACCGCCGCTGGCCCGCCATCAGGTGCGGATGTTTCCCAATCCAACTTCCGGACCGGTCACCATCACCACCCAGGATCTAAGCGGTCTGCTGACTATCCAAATCCTGGATGCCCAGGGCAAATTCATCCGTCAATTGGAACCGGTGTCCGCAAACGAGCAGATTAGTCTGGATATCAGCCATCTGTCCGACGGCATGTACTTCCTCGTCATCGGGAACGGCTCGCAAAAAACTACCCGGAAATTGATCCTGAGCCGATAATATTGGAAAGGACATTCCGGAATTTCGCGTTTCTCTGCGAAATTCCGGAATGCTGTACAGGATTGCACTTATTTCAGCTTAGCCTGGAAGGGTCCGGCCGGCAGACCGGCCTGGTTGTACAGATTGGCATCATCGGGATTATCGGCCCAGGCATAACGCACCATTTTCGGTGCCGCTACGGCATCGCTCCAGACCAGGATCTCATCTCCGTCGATCATGGCTTTGGCCCAAACGTATTTCCCATCAGCACCGGCTACGGCAAAACCTTTCAGGTATCCGTATTTGTCCTGTTTGGTAGTGAGTCCCTTACCTACCTGGTCAAATTGCAGCCGCAGCTTGTTGCCTTCCTGCCGCATACTTTTGTATACGGGACCGGAAAAGATCAGATCATCTTCCCCGTAGGCGACCTTTCGGGCTCCCAGTGCCAGGCGATAACCCACATCCTTCTTATTGCGCGGATGAATATCATTGGCTTCCCCGATATCGATGATCACCGCTTCGGCGGTATTCGGCAGGGACAATGTCGCCGATTGCGAAGCGCGCAAGGAAGCCCAGCCCGACTCTACCGGTTCGGGAGCCGGCTGCATGAAATTGGCCAGTTGTACCCACAAAAAAGGAAATTCGCCCACACCCCACTGATCGCGCCAGCTGGTGATCATATTTTTGAACAGTTCTTCGTAGGCTTCGGCCTGTTCTACATTACCGGCATTGCTTTCCCCCTGATACCAGATGGCCCCTTTGATCGGATACCACAGGATCGGGTGGATCATGAAGTTGTACAACTTGGTAGCCACCTGATTATCATTTAGTCCACCGGTAGCCAGTACCACCTTCCCCACTTTGTATTTCCAGTCGCCGGCCAGATCCATCTTCTGTCCGTTTTGCTCCAGGAACATCATTTCCGGATTTCCGTGGAAGCCACCACCACCGCCGGTATCTTCTACCCGCACCACGATGGTGTTTTTACCGGCTTGCAATGCACCGGCCGGAAGCTCGTATTTTCTCTCCAGATTGTAGGCATTGCGGGTTTCCGCTATCTTTTTCCCGTTGACCCAGGTAATATCGCTGTCATCGATCATAGCCAGCCCCAGCGTGCCCCCCGTTTTTGCCTGTGCTGCGCTCAGTTCGAAGGTTTTGCGAAACCAGACGATACCGTCCAGCCGGTTCCAGCCGGCCTGTTCCCAGAGTCCGGGCAGCTTCATACTTTCCCAGTCTCCATCGTTCAGGTCTGCTTTATGCCAGAGAGGAGTATCACCGTTCATCCCCTGGTCCGTTTTCGGGATCTCTCCTTTAATTTTATTTTTCAGAAAGTCCTGTAGCGCCTGTTCCTGTTTTGCCTGGTCGGCTTCCAGCTTCTTCACCAGGGCATCGGCGTCCATATACCCCAGGGTTTTGGCATCCATCCAGGGTTCGATCCGGCTGCCTCCCCAGGAGGTATTCAGGAGACCGATAGGCACCCCTTCGGATTTGCGCAGCTCTTTGGCGAAATAGTACCCGACGGCCGTAAAATTTCCGGCTGTTTCCGGATCGGCGACTTCCCAACTGCCTCCGGCCAGGGTATCCTGCGGTTCAAAGGTAGCGGTGCGGGGCACTTTAAAATGCCGGATCTTCCGGTCGTTTGCGGAGACGATCTCGGCCGTTGCATCGTTGGTATTGCTCAGCACCCACTCCATATTGGATTGTCCGGAGCAGACCCAGACATCACCGACCAGGATATCGCTAACCACTTTGGTTTCTTTTTTGCCGGCAATCCTTAAGGTCAGCGGCCCGCCCGGTGCCATTGGCGGTAGATCGACCGACCATTTCCCGGACTTGTCCGCTCGGATTTTGTATTCCTGGCCGCCCAGACTCACAGTGAGTTTTTCCCGGGGCGCCGACCAGCCCCACAAATTGATGTCCTGATCGCGCTGTAAAACCATGTGGTCACTGACCAGCCGGGGCAGCCTGATCTGTGCAGAGCTGGTCTCCAGGGCCAGCAAAAGCAGCAGGAGAGATAGATATTTCATGTATTCCATAATTGTTGATGATTGTATGAATTGGGCGATTAAAATATAAATAAGGCATGGGCTTCCGGCAATTTTTTCCGAATTATCTATTTCCTTTGCCCAAAATCAAAAATATGCAGCAAAAGCGACACCGCTGGGCCCTCAATGCCATGTTTCTGCTCAATGGCTTTTCCTACGGCAACTGGATCTCCCGCCTACCCCGTTTCCAGGAGATCTACGATCTGGACAATGGAGGGATCGGGCTCATTTTGCTTTCCCACGCCGTGGGGGCGCTGATCGCCATGCCGATCACCGGAGTGATCATCGCCCGGGTGGGGAGTCGGCGAGCCACGATCTACGCCGCCTGGTCTTTTCTGTTTTGGATGATCTTCATTCCACTGGCGCCCAATGTCCTGATCCTGGGCACGGTCTTTTTCTGCATGGGGTTGTCCGGCGGTATGCTGGATGTATCGATGAACGCCCAGGCCGTACTGGTTGAACAGGTTTACAAAAAACCCATCATGACGTCCTTCCACGCCGTATTCAGCCTGGGCATGATGCTGGGCGCGGGCTGTGGTGCACTTTTCATTCGTCTCGGCCTGGATATTATGCCCCATATCTACAGTATACTGGTGCTTTGCGTTGTGTTGGCCTGGTACGGCACCCCCAATCTGATTGTCGATCGTGTGCGGAACGCTACGGCCGAAGGCGGTGGATTTCAGCTTCCCAACCGGGCCCTGATAGGCATGGGCCTGATCGCTTTTTGCTGCATGCTCGGCGAGGGGGCCATGGCCGACTGGAGTACCAACTACCTCGAAAAGATCGCTATGGCCGCGCCCGCTACTGCTCCCCTGGGGCTCGCTGCTTTTTCCATGGCGATGATGGTGGCCCGCTTTTTGGGGGACGGCGCCCGGGCCCGCTGGGGAGACGGCCGGCTCCTGATCGCCGGCAGCTTTTTTGCGGCGCTGGGGTTAAGCCTCATCCTGGCCATCCTGGAACCAGTGGTGATCATCATCGCCTGCATGTTCGTGGGTCTCGGGCTCTCGGTAATTGTGCCCATTGCCTACAGCAAGGCCGGAAACATGCCCAACATTGAACCCGGAGTGGGCATCAGTATGGTCACTACGGTGGGGTACAGCGGATTCCTTTTCGGACCACCCATCATTGGTTTTATCGCGGACTGGGTAGGCCTGCGTATTGCGTTGGGCGTCGTATTGGTCCTATTCGTACTCATGTTGTTCTTGTCGACAAAAGTTCCAAGAACCGCCCGCACCAAACGCGCACTAAATTGATAGTCAGAATGCTACAATGACCAAGGTGAAAACGGGGAACATTTCGGGTGGTTCAAATTTATCCATGTACCCGATGGTCCTTTTTGACGGCAGCCGGTCATTTATTGCTTTGTGTTTTCCCTCAGCCGTAGCGGTATCCACAATAAATCCTTAATTTCGGATGATGAAATATTCCCTTTTGATCTGTACGCTTCTTTTACCCGTTTTACTGATCAGTCAGTCTCCTCTCTCCGAAACCTGCCTGACGAATCATCCCGGCAATGACCGTTATGGCAGTTATTCGCCCGATGGTAAAAGTATCATCTTTGAGACCGACCGCCACGGCAGCTGGGATATCTATTTACTGGATCTGACCAGCGGCGAACAACGTCCTATTACCTTCAGCCCCCAGAACGAAAGGCGTCCCAGTTGGCACCCCAGCGGCCGGTCGATCATCTTCGAGATTGAAAATAACGAGGGGATCGATCTCTACGAACACGATCTGTTCATCGGGCTGTCCAAAAAATTGCTCCGCGAACCTCAGCTCGGCGGCTCGCCCATGTTTGCCCGCTACGCTCCATCGGGTAAATTCCTGGCCTATTCCCTCCAGAAAAGCGAGGACCGGATCAGCGTAAGGATCTATGACCTGGAAAAGAAAAAACACCTTACTCTCAGCGATAATGATTTCCGGAATGTATACCCGATGTGGTCTCCGGACGGTAATTACCTGCTCCTGTTTTCCCGCAAGGATACGCGCAATGAAGACGATGAGATCTACCGAATCAATTTAAAGAACGGAAAATGGAAGCGCCTCACCCGCTGGCCGCAACACAATTTCTGTCCGGCCTGGTCGCCGGACGGTGAACAAATCGCCTACGTCACCTCCATGGAGGATATCCGGCCGGAAATTTACATTATGAACAAGAACGGCAGGAAGAAAAAACGCATCACCCGCAACGAAGACGGCGATACCTTACCGATGTGGAGTCCGGACGGGCAAAAACTGCTGATCACGGCCTTTCGCAACGGCAACTTTGAACTTTGCGAGATCGATCTGACCCTGGAATAAGGGTCGCGGTTTCAGAAGTCCATGGGATCAGGATACCGAAAAGTATACTGCAGCCGGTCTTTTATCTTCTGGTTGGAAATGATCTTATAATGGGTCTCTCCCTCCGGTGCAAAGGTGGGCGGTTCAAAACCGTCTTTCTGGGCCTGGTGCCGATAAAATTCCTTGCGGCTCGGATGCTGATCTGCACAGATGTTAAAGGTATCTCCCAGCGCAGATTCCCGGATGACCTCCTGGATGATCGCAATGCAATCATCCCGGTGCACCATATTGACCGGGGCGCGCCCATTGCTGACGTCCGTCTTTCCCGCCAGGAACCTTCCCGGTTTTCGGTTGCCGCCGGCAAGTCCGGCCATACGCAGGATAGTCAGGGATAGATCTGGTAAAGTCGCCAGGTATTGTTCACAACGCACCAGGGCCAATCCCGAGCCGCTGTCGGCTGCCGGTGCATCTTCCTCCGTGATCACCCGGTTCAGGTCGGGATAAACGCTGGTAGAACTGATGAAAATGATCCGGGAAGTCCCCTGCGCCAGAGCTTGATCCACTACCAGTTTGATTTCGGCTGGATAGCGGTCCGCCACATCGGGACGCCTGCGTCCGGGAGGAATATTGAGAATGAGCAGATCCGTCCGGAAAAAATCATCGATATCGCCGGTCAGGGTTTCCCCGACCTCGATCAAATGAGCCTGAATGCCGGCAGCTTCCAGAGTTTCCAGTTTTTCCGGAGAAGTGGTTGAACCGTAAACGGAAAAACCGGATCTTACCAGCTCAGCCCCCAGGGGCAAGCCCAGCCAGCCACAACCGAGAATTGAGATCTTTTTTATGGGATCAGACATCCTGTAGCGTTATTTTTAATATTTGCGGCCAAAGCTACTATTATTTACTATTTTGCCCGCTGCAAACCAATAATTCATGTCCGCACTTTCCCGGCGCACGCAAGTGGGCTACATCAGCGGAATGTTGGGATGGTCCATTCTGACCAACAACATTACGGTGATGCTGATCTATTTCTATGTTCCTCCGTCCAACTCCAAAATGGAAGTGCTGATACCCCAGGTCACTATCTTCGGGCTCTTTACTTTTCTGTCCCTGATCGCGGCCAGTGGCCGCTTGCTCGATGCCATTACCGATCCGCTTATTGCATTCTGGAGCGATCGCCTGCAAAGTCCGAAAGGCCGGCGTATTCCTTTTATGCTTTACTCCTTTTTGCCGGCGGCGATCTGTTGTATCCTCATTTTCTTCCCTTACCAACGGCCGGAAAGCAGCGACAATATTTGGTGGCTGGCACTGACGCAAGCGGGTTTCTACCTGTTCATGACGGCCTATATTGTACCTTATAACGCACTTTTGCCGGAACTGGCCCCGAGCCACGACGAAAAGATCCGGTTGTCTACCCTGTTGTCCCTGGCGTTTGTGATCGGGATCATCATTTCCAGTCAGACCCCTTCTCTGGCGGCCTGGCTGGAGGGTTGGTTCCACTGGATGGATAAACACCAGTCGCTACAATGGGCCATCGTTATCCAGGTTTTCGCCGGCACGGTCTTTTTATTCATACCGGTGGTGAGTGTCAACGAGCAGCAACTGCTTAACAGTCAGCCCACTACCCTGGCCTTCGGACCGGCCATTCGGCAGATCGTCACCAACCGCAACTTCCTCATTTTTATCCTGGCGGACTTTGCCTATTTCGTATCCCTCACGATCGTGAGCAGCAGTATGTTATACGTACTGACGGTACTTCTCGGTCTGGAAGAAAGCCTCGGGGGTGCCGTTATGGGGCTACTGGTGCTGGTTTCGCTCCTCTTCTACCCTACTGTCGGCGGACTGGTCAAACGATTCGGTAAAAAACCACTGGTGGTCATCTCTCTGCTACTGCAGGGATTGCTGCTATTCTGCATCTACTTTTTCGGTAAACTGCCGTTACCTCCCAAGACCCAGATCTTCGGATTTGCCGTTCTGGCGGCGATCCCGGCAGCGTATCTGGGGATCCTGCCCTACGCCATTATCGCCAACCTCGCCAAAAGGGATACCGACCGTACCGGCCAGCAGAAAGAAGCCATGTATTTTGCCGCCCGGAACTTCAGTACCAAACTCGGCCAGACCGTCGGGATCATGATCTTCGCCATCCTGACCATTTTCGGCAAAGACCCCGGAAATGATCTCGGTATTCGCCTGTCGGCAATTTTCGGTGGATTGCTTTGTGTCATCGCGGGGATAGTTTTCATGGGGTTCCACGAAGAAAAGGAAGAAGAAAAAGTTTAAATTTGACAGCTTTTCCCGGAAGAGGAGCCATTCGCAGCTGAAAAAATTAAAATCATCATGCCTCAATTTTCTTTTGGTCCCAAGCGCACCCAGTACGTTTTTGCCCTGGTCCCTGCCCTCCTGTATTTTACCTTATGGCACCGGGAAACCGCTACCCCAGTCAGCGCTCCCTTACCGGATCCGGTAGTGATGGGATGCGACGGCAGTCTCGGGGAAAATCTTTTTGAGGGTGGTGATTTCGGCTCCGGGTCGGCGAATATTCCGCCGGATGATCCGGGAATTGCACCGGGTTATTCCTACGCGCGCCAGGGTCCACCAAGTGACGGACTGTACGTGATCACCAATAATACCGGCGCCTGGTCCGGCCTGTACGGTACCTGGATCCGCATCCGGGACAACAGCAGTGATCCCAACGGCTACATGATGGTGGTCAATGCGAGCTACGAACCGGGGATCTTCTACCAGCAGGAGATCACGGGCCTCTGCGCCAATACCACTTTTGAGTTTTCCGCCGATGTGATCAATTTGATCTCCCGTACGACCACCGGACACATCAAACCCAATATCAGCTTTTATATCAACGATGAGTTGAAGTTCTCCTCCGGCGACATTCCCCAGGATGAAACCTGGAAGACCTATGGATTTACCTTCACCACCGGGCTGGCCAGTGAGAACCTCACCCTCAGTATCCGCAATAATGCTCCGGGTGGGATCGGCAACGATCTGGCTCTGGACAACATCTCTTTTCGCCCCTGCGGACCGGAAGCGATCATTCTGCCGGAAGAAGAAACCTTTGTTTGCGTTGATGACGATTCGTTGTTTCTGGAAAGTAAAGTACTCAGTTCCAGCTTTCCGGAGAATTATATCCAGTGGCAGGTCAGTACGGATGAAGGAGCTACCTTCAACGATATTCCGGGAGCCATGGGTACCACCCATACCATTAGCAATTTTGCCAGCGGCCGCTATTACTACCGTTATCTGGTAGCCGGCACGCCGGAAAACCTGCAGAATTTCAAATGCCGGGTGTTCTCCTATCCCAAACTGGTGACCGTCCTGCCTAAATTTTTCACGATCACCGATACCATCTGCAGCGGTCTAATCTACGATACGGGTCGCTCCACCTATACCGAAACGGGGATCTATACCGATACCTTGCTCTCCTCTTTTGGGTGTGACAGTATCGTCACCCTGGACCTGACCGTGCTCGACGATCCCATGATCGATGCCGAGCTGATCGCCCAGCCGCCCAGTTGCTATGGTGACCAGGATGCCAGTATTGCCATTGATCTGCTGCAGACGGGTTATCCGCCCTACAGCTTTTCGCTGAACGATTCGCTGGTCTCCGGCAGTCCGGGATTCGCCAATCTCAGTGCGGGAAATTATCGGGTGATGATCACGGATAAATTCGGCTGCACCTTTGCCGAGGAGGTGAACATTGATGCTCCCCGGGAATTGGTGCTCAATGTGGGCCCCGACACTATGGTCGCTCTCGGAACGGTGTACACCTTTACCCCATTTTCCAGTTACCGCAATGTCAGTTACCAGTGGACCGGACCGCTGGACCTGAGTTGTACGGATTGCCGGCAACCCAATTTGCTGGCCAACGGGAACGGTACTTTCACCCTGCAGGTGACCAACGATGCCGGCTGTACGGCCGTTGACAGCCTGTACTTTTCCATTTCTACCGAGGATTCTTATCAGATCTACGCGCCCAATGCGTTCTCCCCGAACGGGGACGGGGTCAATGACCGATTTACCGTTTTCTCCAACGGATTTGAAGTGGAAGTGATCGAATTATTTCAGGTATTCGACCGCTGGGGCAATTTACTGTATACCCAAAGTGATCTGCAACCCGGAGATCTCACCCAGGGCTGGGACGGGCGGTACCGTAACCAGCCGGTAGATATGGGGGTTTACATCTACCGGGTGGATGTCCGCTTTATCGATGCTACTAAGAAGACCTTCACCGGGTCCATCACGGCTATAAAGTAATGTAAACGATACCGCCTTCGATAACATATATTTTCCGATCGGGCAAACCATCCCGACGGCACCGTGTTTCAGCATAGTAAATCTCATTTGATCAAGGACCAGGCTGCATGTTATTAGAATTTACGGAAAAGGGAATTTACTGCCCACCGGCCAAGGTGTATATCGACCCCTGGCGACCGGTAGAACGGGCCCTCATCACCCACGGGCACGCGGATCACTCCCGCTGGGGGCACCAGTATTATCTTTCTACCAAAACGGCAAAGCCCGTCATTCGTCACCGCCTCGGTCCTATCAAGATCGAAACGGTTGAATACGGTGAACGGCGCAATATCAACGGCGTGAATTTCACCTTCTTTCCCGCCGGGCACATCATCGGTTCGGCCCAGATCCGGGTGGAACACAAGGGAGAGATATGGGTAGTTTCGGGGGATTATAAACTGGAAGATGACGGCATCTCAGAGGCCTTTGTTCCGGTGAAATGCCATAATTTCATCACCGAGTGTACGTTCGGTTTACCGGTCTACAAGTGGAAAGCCCAGGAGGAGGTTTTTGCGGAGATCAACGACTGGTGGCGAAAAAACCAGGAAGAAGGTAAGGTAAGTGTGTTAAGTGCATACGCTCTGGGGAAAGCCCAACGCATCCTCCACAACCTGGATGCCTCCATCGGTAAGATCTACACCCACGGCGCCGTTGAAAATACGAATGAAGTGATCCGCAAACAGGGGATCGCACTCCCGGATACCATCCGGGTGACTCCGACCATCCCGAAGAAAGAATATCCCGGCAGTCTGGTTTTGGCTACGCCTTCGGCCCTGGGTTCTCCCTGGGTGAAAAAATTCGGCACCACTTCCCTCGGTATCGCTTCGGGTTGGATGGCCCTGCGCGGAGCACGTCGCCGGCGGGCTGCCGATCGCGGTTTTGTGCTATCCGATCATGCCGACTGGGACGGGCTGAACCAGGCAATTGCCGATACCGGCGCCGAACGCATTTTCGTCACCCATGGATATACCGATATTTTTCGCAAATGGCTGGAAGAACAGGGGTACGAAGCCCACGTTGTATCCACGGAATTTGAAGGAGAGCTGACCGAAATGAAGGAAAGCAGCGAGGGCGAGGAAGATAACGAATGAAGCCGGAGATCCGAACTACTCAAAGTGCGGTCTTAAACAGCTGGCCGAGAAACAGCGCATAGAACAGCAGCAGCAGGGCCCCTTCCCACCGATTGATATTTTTGTTATTGGACATCACTCCGAACAGGATCGTCATGACCACCATCAGCGGAAGGTGAAACTGAATGATATCCAGTGGGATCTCCAGATTGCCAAAAAAGGAAGGTATGCCCATTACCGCATAGGTATTGAATATATTGGAACCGATCACGTTACCCACGGCAATGGAGGTCTTTCCCCGTCTGGCAGCGTTCAGGCTGACGATGATCTCCGGTAAAGAAGTTCCCAGTGATATGGCCGAAAGAGCAATGATCTTGGGTTCGATGCCAGCAATAACGGAAAGCTTCTGAATGGCAAAAATGGTGTAATCCGCACCGAGCCAGACCAGCGCACCGCCCAACACCAGTAACAGATAAGAACGGGGAGCAGCCCGGTATTTCACCGTTCCTTCATCACTCGGGTTACTTTTTACGGAGTAGATTAGAAAGATCACCAGACCGACCAGCAGTAATATACTTTCCAGAAAATCTACCTGCTGATCCCTCATGACAAACCAGAGCAGAAATGCCGAACCCCAGAGGTGAGGCATATCAATGTGCCAGATGTTATTTTCCAGGTTGATCTCTTTGACCAGTACGACTACCAGTCCCAGTACCAGCGCGATATTGGTGATGTTGGAACCGATCACATTACCGCTAACGATCTCCGATTCTCCGCCGAAAACGGCTGCAATGGATGTGGCCAGCTCGGGCAGAGAAGTACCGAAGGCCACAATGGTAATCCCCACCAGAAATGGAGGAATGCCGAAGGACAGGCCAATTTCTTCCGCCGAATTAATGAACCAGTCAGATGCTTTAAGCAGCACCGCCAGACTTGCAATAAAAATACCTAAGTACAACAATACATCCATATCCGCTGCTTACCTGATGAAAAGTCCGAATATGATCCGGACTCCAGGGAGAGGCGCAAAGGTAACAATCAGCGGACGATTGTCTGGAATTTTTATACTAAATTGTCACATCCGGCAACCAGAGCACCCTTTAGCTGAGGCTCCCTCCGGGCCGGCGGCGGTCCGTCAGATCCAGCCGCCGCCGGGAGTTACAAATTTCCGTTTTTTAGTACGACCAGAGATCTCCTTCAAAATTGAAGATCTCCTGGTTGATCCGTTCCGATTTCAACAGCCGGTCCAAACCGGAAAGCCGGTCTTCCAGTCGTTCATCGTGCACATTGCTTTCCTTGGTGATGTAGCTGGCAAAACGCCGCATTTCAAACAGATCTTCCCAACTCAGTTGCTGGTGATCGTTTCCTTCGTTGTAAAATTCGTGGCGGGCCAGCCATTCCCGGCAGTCCGGATAGTACACCCAGAACAGGGGCCGCTCAAATTTGAAATTGCCCTGCGCATCTTCCTCAACGATCATCGGCGCAATGCCCAGGATCCGAACGTTCAGGGTGCCGTGCTTTTTATCGAAATACCAAACTTCCTTAAGCCGGTAGCGAACCACGCGGGCGGGATCCAGCTGGTCTTCAATGATCTGCATCGTCGGTTCCAGCGTAGTGGGATCGTAGACCGGGAGCGTATCCCGGAAAACGAGTTCGTCCATTACATCCTGTTGGGCCATCGGAAACTCAAAAGCGTCATTTTCCGGACTGTAAGCCGCAATGGCCCCGGATTCAATACCCTCGATAAGCACCTGAAAGAAATTCTCCTTGGGATTGCGGAAGGTGAGATTCATTTTTTCCCGGGTATCGATCAGGCGCCAGACCCGTTTCTCCCACAGGAGGTCATTCTCCCGCAGGTGTGGGTACTGGAGGACCCGCCGTTCGGAGCGGATCTTCTTTTCTACCACGCCATCCAGCGGGGTGGACCGTTCGGCCGTCATCAGGATCGTTTCCTGGCAAAAGATGAATAAAGGCAAGAGAAATACTACACTGAATAACACTGTTTTTTTCACATCGATAGATTTAGGTGGTGATAAATAGGAAGCTGTATGGCAGGCTCCAAGGAGTTGGTGCGGTTGATGGACCTGCTATTGGTTAATGCTCAATTAGTATAGCTGTATTTCGAAATACTATTTGATCCGAAAGATCATGCCGCTCAGTTCCCGGGTACTGATATCGCCGGGGCATTTCACTTTGATCCGGTCTATGTAATAGGTATCGCCGTGATCGGCCTGATCGACCAAACGCCGGGTAGCTGCTTCGTAGCGGGCGCCCTGATTGGTTGCCAGGGCGACATCGCCGGAGCGGGGCTTACGAGCCATTTCATAACTGATCACACTGCAGCGGGCATTGAAGTCAAACTGTTCCAGAATGGGAATAAGCCCCTGCTGGGCCCGAAAAGTTCCGGAGGGCACATCGCCGCCCCGTAGATTGCCTAGCGCGGGGATTGGATCGGGTATTCTTTTTACCCGGTAGGGAAAAGTAGTGGGGTTTAGTCCCGGGCCGGAAACGGTAATGGTTGCCTCGCCGACCTTACTGGGGATCGCTACGTATTTGCCATTGCTTTTCTTTTCCAGTTCCGTGCCCGATGCGGTAACTTTTATTTGTCCGCTCGGCACACCCGCCGCCGAAATCGCCAGCGGATTTTCTACACCAACATAGAATACATTCATTTTTTCGGCGGCAACCGTGACGGAGCGTTCGCCGACTTCATAACCGAAGGTTTTGTCGAATCGCTTCACTTCCCCGGTCACCGGATCGGTCAGTTCTACCCGCATCCGGTGTTGTTTGGCACCGATGGTTCCCGTGGAGGTATTGAATTCCGCTTTGCCGTTGCGTACGACTACCGGGCGATCATCCACCCACATCTTGATATTGTCGGCAGTAGAGCTGTAAGCGGCCAGGAAGATCTCACTTTTGTAGGGCTCGCCCCGGATCACATAACTTTTCTCGGCCGCAACGACCGGAATAAAAGCATCCGGTTTGATGGTATTTACCTCGGTCTTCTTCAGAAAATGGTTCAGCAGTACCGTCTGGGCGATCCGGGCATCATTTTGCCATTTGGTCAATAGCGGTAATACGGAGACCACCGGCATTTGATTGAAAGTAAAAGTGGACCAGTCCTTTTCTTCACTATCTGCCGGCAGCTCGGCGATCCGCAGGGGGATGGCCTCTTCGAGCGCCGCCCGCTCACCGGCATCTTCCACCGTAGCCAACAGCGCCGCCCGGACGGCCAGTACCTGTTCTTTCAGCAGGTCACCGCGTCCTTCTTTAACCATCATTCGGGTGGCGATCTCCTTGTTCTTTTTCTTTTTGGGCATACCGTGTTCATCCCTTCCTCCGGCTGCTTCGATCAGGGTATCTCTTACGCCTCCGAGGTACAGACTCAGGTTTTTGACCAGTTCGTTTACCTCCCGGGTCTTTTCGCGGTAGGGTTCAAACTGGGAGTAGGCGTCCGCCTGCTGCTCGATCGCCAACGACAGCTGATCATTGGACAATTGCACGATCTGGCTACTTTCCTGTAATCCCCGGTCCAGAGAAATAAAAGCGTTGAGGATCTCGGCCGATACATTGAGCGCCAGCATAGCCGTGAGTACCAAGTACATCAGATTGATCATCAATTGCCGGGGTTCCTTTGGGATTGAAGACATATTGTTAGGTTTAGGGTATACCGTACCAGGTAGATGACTGCCGCCGGAAGCCACAGGCAAATACCCCGTATCAATTACCAAGGTGAAGAAAAAGAAGCCCCAAAAGGGGGCTTCCACTAACGGGAATCCGATCGTTTAAACCGGAAAATTTATAGCTCGCTGAGTAGTTTGACGGAAATTGGGAACTCGTAAAACCATTTCATATCCCCGGAAACAGCACGGGTGCGGGCATTCGCCCGGCATGGCGTACTACCCGACCTGCACGCAGGGGCCATACGCATTGTTCTGCCGGAACAAATACGGTCGCACCCGGCTTTGGGCCGGGAGATCAAAGTTCATCTCGTTTTGGGATTTTGAGAGAGCGCGTCCAGGTACTGTTATACCATTCCTTTTCGCGCTCCGGCTTTCGCCGGACAACGTTATTATCTGAACCTGCTTCCACAAAAGAAATCAGGCTGCGGGTAGTGACACGGACCGATGGCAAACGCCGGTCCGAAAACCCGCTTTGTTTGAATGATTTTTTGTAATTCCCGTTAGTTGAAGTAATTTGGTCGGAATGACTTAGTGCTGATCAAGACGGATGAAAGCACCTGAGGAAAGGCTTTCATTAATAACCGTTTGTATCGATTGTTCGTCTCTATAACGGGATAAAGCAGAAAAGTAACAGTCCAAATAAAAAAAACTGACAAAGAAAGGACGGTTAAGCCCGATGCAAACTGAAGCACGCTATTCACATTTTTATTACATTTGCGGAAATTAAGTACAATCTATGCCACTAGATCAAATAGACGTGGATCAAATAGAAAACGGAAAATCCAATCCTGAAGAAGCAGAGATGTCCTTCCTGGATCATCTGGAGGAGTTGCGTTGGCATATCATCCGCTCCCTCATTGCCATACTGGCAGTCAGTATTGTATTTTTTATTTTCAAGAATTGGTTTTTTGGCACTGTTCTGTTAGGGCCTACTGAAGATGACTTCATTTCCTACCAATATTTCTGCTGGCTCTCGGAATGGCTGCACGCCGGTTCGGCCCTCTGTTTTGATCCTCCGGAATTTAGGATACAGGCTACCGGCTTTGCCGAGAACTTCATTCTCCACATCAAGAGTGCGTTTATCGGCGGTTTTGTGGCAGCCTTCCCCTACGTGTTCTACGAGATCTGGAAATTTGTCGTTCCCGGGCTTTACCCCAATGAACGCAAAGTGACCCGGGGCGTAGTGATCATCTGTTCCTTCCTCTTTATTACCGGTGTACTTTTCGGTTATTTCGTCATTGCTCCTTTCGCCATTAATTTCCTGGGCGGCTATGTACTCCCGGGCGTAGAAAATGCGCCAACCGTCAGCTCGCTGATCGGCTATATGGTGATGTTTACGCTGCCGGCCGGACTGATCTTCGAATTGCCAATGGTGGTTTACTTCTTATCCAAACTGGGACTGGTGACGCCCGCCGGTATGAAACAATACCGCCGGCACGCAGTGATCGGTATCCTCGCACTTTCGGCCATCATTACGCCGCCGGACGTGGTTACCCAGTTTTTGATCGGTATTCCGCTTTTCATTCTTTATGAGCTCAGTATCGGTATCGCTCGTCGCGGAGAAAAAGAGTACAATAAGGATCTGGAATAATTAAAATTAATGCAGCGAGTTTCAACTAATCTGACGCTTTTTTATAAGTTCTTCATGCCGGTGTTCTGGATCGTCTTTTTCGGCTCCATGACGATAGCGGCCTTCGTATACGACAATGCTTTCTACGGAGAGATCCCCGGCGGTCCGTTCCGTATCGGTCTGCTGATCTTCTTTATTTCGGGTATAGCGATGTTCTTGTTTACTCTGATGCGGCTGAAACGGGTGGAAATGGGAACGGACGGTATGTACGTTACCAATTACTTCAAACACCTGCGCTATCAGTACGTAGATATTGAGAAGATCGGGGAGAGTGAATTCCTTTTCTTTAAGGTGGTGACCATCCATCTGCGGGCAAAAGGCACTTTCGGCAAGAAATTCTTCTTTATCGCCAGCCGGGATCGCTACGCGGAATTCTGGCGGCAATATCCCAACCTGCACGACACCATCAAATTTGAATGATGGCTTAAGGCTGGAGCTGGAGCGTTACATCCTCTAATTCAATCTCCTGCATACAGCGGAAATGCCCTTTCGGGCAGGAAGCGTGACCGATCTTCGAACAGGGGCGGCACTTCAGACCTTTCACTTCAAACGTACGGTTTCGGTCCATGCCTTCCGGGTAGTAAGGATACATGCCAAACTCCGGCACCGTATTTCCCCAAACCGACCAGATCGGTTTCCGAAAGGCCGCTGCAATATGCATCAGGCCCGTATCGTGGGAAATGACCAAGCGCGCCTGCCGTACGACCGATGCCGACTGATGGAGCCGTAATTTGCCACAGGCATTGACCACATGCGATCCGGTAGCCTCCGCAATAGCCCGTCCGCGCTCCGCATCGTCCGGCCCGCCCAGCAGGATAACCGGCCCGTTGATCCGGGCACACCAGTCTATGATCTGGTCTACCGGCAGCCGTTTGGTGGGGTGTGCGGCCCCGATCACAAAGGCCACATAGGCGGTATCGGGCTTTTTGTTTTTCGGTAGCAGTTGCACCGATGTACCTCCGCTACGCAGCAAGGCATCCGTATCCACTTCATCCGCCGGGGGAATAAAATAATCCAGTCCTTCTCCGTCATTTTTAATATGCAGGATCTCTGTTGTCTGCAGGTAGCGATCAACGATATGCAGGTTCGGCATTTGGTTGATCTTCATCTGGACGAGCAACCACTTTTCCAGATTGAGTTTGTCGAAGCTGTAATGCCGGATGCCCGGCAGGGCCATTTTTACCTGTAGGGAACGGAGATTCTGGTGGAGATCAAACAGGAAATCGTACCGCTCGGCCTTTAGAGCCGGTAACACTTCGCTTACTTTTTTTTCAATGGTAAATACGCGATCGATATACGGATTAGGCTCTACCACGGACCGAAAACCGGCCTTGGTCAGGAAGTGCACTTCAGCTCCCGCCTGTTGCTTCAGGCAGCGGACCACCGGGCTCGTCAATACGATATCGCCGATGGAACTAAAGCGTATAACCAGAACTTTTTTCACATTGCTTGCTTTATCGGATGGGCTACGAAGAAAAGGGGATTTTTATAAAATGCGCCAAAAAGTCGGAAAAATATTATTAAAAAGATAGCTTCACCGGTCTAAGTTCCTCAGATCATGAATGAGCCTATTTTTAAAGATCAGGTAGCGATCGTTACCGGTGCCGGGATCGGGATCGGCTTTGAAATTGCCGCCCAGCTATGCCACCGGGGAGCCCGGGTAGTGCTGAACGATATCGACGAAGAACTCGCCTTTGCCGCCGTAGAAAAGATTAAAAGTTCCGGAGGGCAGGCCCTGGCCCTCCCCGGGGATTCCAGTGAACTGACGCGGATCGACTCCATGGTAGACCTCGCGGTCAGCACCTTCGGACGTCTGGATCTGGCCGTTGCGAATGCCGGCATCACCACCTTCGGTAAATTTCTGGAATATCCGCCGGATCAGTTCCAGCGCCTCACTGCCGTTAACCTGCAGGGTTCGTTTTTCCTGGCCCAGAAAGCGGCCCGGCAGATGGTCCGGCAAAAAAGTGGGGGCAGAATTCTCTTTATGTCTTCGGTCACCGGCCACCAGGCGCATCCCAGTCTGGCTGCCTACGGTATGACCAAAGCTGCCCTGGAAATGCTGGCCAAAAGTCTGGGTGTGGAACTGGCCGAACACGGTATCACCGTCAATGCCGTAGCTCCCGGAGCCACGCTGACCGACCGGACCGTTTCCGATCCGGATTATCAGGCAACCTGGAAAAGGATCACCCCCAACGGGCGGGCGGCCACCACGCTGGATATTGCGCACGCGGCCCTGTTCCTGTTATCGCCCTTGTCGGGTCACATCACCGGCCAGGCCATCGTTGTAGACGGGGGCTGGACGGCCGTTAGTCCTCCCCCGTTCTAGGAATAGCAATTTTCAATAACAATGGCAACTACAATAGCAGGTAACCAGCGGCCGTTTGGTCAATTGTTGACCTTTTCGCCTGATTTTGAGTGATTGATATTGCTATTGCTATTGCTATTGCAATTGAAATTGAAATTGCCATTTTAGAGAATTGCTCGCCCCTTCCACGCTATACCCGTTACTCCGCCGCTTTTCCCAAACGATACCCCACTTCCAGGAACAGGAGATGTCCCCGGTCTCCCCTGAAGGCATCCAGGCGGGAGAAGTTGGTCAGTCCCGCTTCCAGACGAAGCGCGTAGGAAAACCGCCCGAAGTAACTGCTGAATTCCACCGGCAGGAACAATACCTCCGGCGCAAGTGCGTAATTCCTTTCCTTCAAAGCGGTGGTCTGTCCCCGCACTTCCAGTTTCCCGAAATCCGTAATGGAGCGGAAAGTGTAACGGGTTCCCAAGCCCACGCCCATCGCATAGTGTGAACCCAGCAACCACTGCCAGCTGGCCTGTAAAGAGGCGTTGAGATTGGTGTTGATCCCGATCACGCCCCCGAGCATCTGCCCGTTCTCATCGTGAAAGATCACCGGATGGTCGTAAAAGCGCGACCGCTGCAAATTGAGCTGATAGCGGAGTCGGTAAGCGCCCATACGCACCGTGGTGTAGGAAACGCCTCCGCCGAAACCGCCGACCAAAACGCCCCGCCCCTCATCCCCGGAATACCAGAGGATGGGATACTGGCCCTGAAGTTCGTTTCCGGTAATGAATGTCTCGTTTCCGTTCAAATGGACCTGCCAGAGTTGTGCCTCCAGGGCCGATGCCCAGGCAAATACCAGGATAAACGCCGGTAGCAAAAAGCTTAACCTCTTCATTACTGCGCTTTTACAATGGGTTGGATAAATACCGAATTACCCACTCGTAATTCGGCGTAATAAAGTGCCTTCGCCCGGCCGGTCATATCCACCCGGATCGAAGTCCCGGGAGCCGGGTCTTCCCAGACCATGATGGGCTGGTCTTTACCGTCGAGAATGCGGAATTCCGTAGCGGTACCGGCCGGAAAGCTGTTTTCCAGGTGTACGGCAAAGTCTTCCAGAAACGGATTGGGAAAAACGGTGAAGGGTGGAACGGGTACACTTTCGATCTCTTTATTGCAGGCTGGTCCCGTCAGCCCAAGCAGAACGATCAGAGCGGCAAGCGCCTTTTTTCGCATGGATAATCAATTTATAAGGGTTTAAATTTCCCTGCAAATCTAAATGCGTTTCCAGCACATTTGCCCAAGTATTTTCTATCGTTCGTCGATTATTTTCAAGGGAGTTCCGGCCCTTTTTTGAAAAAATTTGAAGTTGGTGGGTACATCTTCTGCCTGCCGGACACATCCCATTGAATTTCCTACTAAAACTACAAAAACCAAAACCCGGAACCATGAGAAAGATATCGTTCCTATTCGTATGCCTGTTAGGCATCAGTTTTTTGAGTTCCTCATCCCTATCGGCCCAGATCCGTCGGGCCCAGGCCATTCAAAGGGTTTCCCCCGCCCAGCAAGGTGATCCGGAAGATGATTCCGATGCTGTATTTTACCGTTCTCTTCCCCCGATGCGGATGGACATCCCCCAGGGAGAAGACGGCCATGACCATTCCGAAGAACCCCGTTTAAATATCCGGCTCTCCAAAGCCCGTCCGGCGCAAAGAATGCCCCAAAGATCCACACTATGGAACAGCAACGCATTTCAGACCGGAAACGCACAGGTCGTTTCGGAAGCCAATTTACGGACCACCTACCGCACGTATTCCGGCAATAACTACTGTGCAGTCCCCATCGTTGAACCCGAGCTGGAAGCCGTCTACGCTTCGGCCAAAGCCCACATGCCGCTCTACGTCCCTTACCGCCACAGTAAAGTGACCGTCTGGCAGGGTTTCTACTACAACTGGGATAAAAAACACGGCGCCATCGACTACGGTAAAAGCAGCGTAGCCAACGGCGAGGATCCCACCTTCGGTGTATACTCGATCGCCGACGGGAAAGTGATCGATGTAAAATGGAGCAACGGCGGAGGTAATGTCGTCACCATTGAACACACCGCACCCAATGGTTTTAAGTACCGGAGTACCTACCTGCACCTGCGTAACGGTTTCACGCATGACATCAACAAAGCCAAGCAATCCCCGAGCAGCAAGTATAAAAAATTCGCCTACAAGCCTAATCCGTCCACCCTTTGCTGGGGTAAGGAGTCCCAAAAGATCAAAGTGTCCGTGGGCCAGACCGTAAAAGCCGGTCAAATGATCGCATGGACCGGTAATACCGGATCCGGCGGCATCGGGATCATTCTCGACGACAACGGAAACTTCAAAAATCCGACCACTTCCTTCAACGTACATATCCACTTTGAACTGCGCATCAAGGACAACAATGGCAACTGGGTAAAAGTAGATCCCTACGGCGTATACAACAAGAAGAGCGGTATCGACTGCTACGACCTGGATTCCGAAACGCCCTACGCCCGCCTGTTCGCTCCTTTTTATCCCAGCTTCCACAACGTACCTCTGCAGTATGTGAATCAATACTGGGGCTACTATACCGGAATGGGTATGGCCCTCCAGACGATCAGTATCGATCGGAACAGCGGCGGCAAGTTGATGGCATCCGGCTCCTTCCAGTGGGGACTGCCCAACTCCTGGTACGCCCGCTTCTACATGAGCGCAACGTCTTATCAGAACTACTTCAATCAGTATAACAGTCAGGGATTCCACCCCCGTCAGATCCAGGTTTCCAAAGACAGTCAGGGCAATCCCCGCTTCTCGGTGATCTGGGCGAAAAACAAAGCCGGTGAAGCCTACGCCAGTTTTCACAATCGCGACGACAACAACTTCGGTTCCCTCTGGAACAACTACGTAAAGACCAAAAAATGGAAGCTCGGCGAGCACGTCACCTATACCATGGGCGGCAAGCGCTACCACGCCGGAGTATTCACCAATAAGAACAATGGATTTTATGCCTACTACGGCATGTCCAGCGGCGCTTTCAACGATAAATTCAAAGAATTGTACAGCAAGTGGCAACTGATCAGTATGCACGTCAACGGTAGTACGGTCGGTGGCCTGTGGATGCCTAAGAGTGATAATTATGCGGCTTATTACGGTTTGACGCCCAGCGCTTACCAGTCCAAATTCAATCAATTTTCCGCACAGGGTATGCGACTCTACAAATTACAATCCTACAATAACTCGACCCGGTTTGCCGCCATATGGGTAAAATAGCTCGTGGGTAATTCCCATCCATAGATCCCCAAGACCTGACAGTGCACACTGTCAGGTCTATTTTTTTTGCACGCGAAACCATTTAGTATTATATTTGGTTCTAGCTAATGCCGGCAACGGACCGGCAGCAAATTTTGACACAAAGCCGAATTTCAGGATGAAACCATCGGCCATGCTTAATGGTTTTATATATTAATGTCGGCTTTTGGTCGGACGTTCTCTCCCGGCAATTGGCCCGGGCTTATATTGTCAGTGATATCCGGACTTACCGGATTTACAAAAAAGAATTAAATGAGTAGACGAAAAGGATTTTTTGAATCGCGCAATCCTGTACTCCAGGAAGAAGCTTTCCAGAAAGCAAGTCACGAGACGCTCGACAGCGGGCTGATCGTAAGAGGTGAAAAAATGACCGTCCAGGGGGCGATCAACAAAACCTTCATTCTGGCGGGCATTATGCTGCTGACCGCCTGGGTCGGCTTCACCAACCCCAACCCCATTTTCATCTGGGGCGGCGCTATTGCCGGATTTATCGTGGTGCTTATCGCTTCCAGCCGTCCGCACCTCTCTCCTACCCTGGCCCCGCTTTACGCCGGTCTGGAGGGATTGTTTGTCGGCGGGGTTTCCGCGATGTACGCCCAGTTTTTTGACGGAATTATCTTTCAGGCCGTGACCCTGACGATGGCAGTTTTGTTTACCATGCTGTTTATCTATAAGGCCGGCATCATTAAGGTGACGAATAAACTGCGTTCCGGTATCTTTATGGCTACCGGGGCCATCGCTTTGGTTTACATTGTTAATATTGTACTAAGCCTGTTCGGTATCAACATGCCGTTCCTGCACGACGCCTCTCCCATTGGCATCGGCATCAGTTTGCTGATCATCGGGGTTGCCGCGTTCAACCTGCTGTTGGATTTCGACAACTTCGAGAAAGGGGAACAATACGGTGCCCCGGCCTATATGGAATGGTTCAGCGGTATGGGACTGCTGATCACCCTCGTGTGGCTGTACGTTGAAATACTCCGACTGGTTGCGATCTTTTCTTCCAGCGACTAGTCCGGATAAGATACTACTGTTTATTTAATACAAGAGCGCTGATTAGCCTGGCTGATTAGCGCTTTTTTTATCTTTTTTTTGCCGGGCCCAGATGGCTGATGCTTCGGTTCCGGTTCGTTTTGAGACTTATGAAGGCAAGATTTCAGGAGGTAGCTAAAGTGTTATTGGAAGAACCGGAGGATCTGGGAACCGCCTGGCGGGCCTGCAATCTCTACAAGGAACTGTTGCTGGAACTTTCCGAACTAGATCTGGAGACTGAAGCTGCCAGATACAATATCGCCCTGGCGCAGGGGATGGCCCTGGGTTCTACCTGGGCGGCTTATTGCCTGAATGACTTCTTACGTACCCGCCGGTTTATCAAAGGAATTCATACGGCTGTCGCCCATTTGCTGACCACCCGTAAAAACCGGCCGGTCCATCTTCTATACGCAGGTACCGGACCTTTCGCTACGCTGGTACTGCCCTTACTGTACTGTTTTCGGCCCGAGGAACTTCAGTTTACTTTTCTGGAGATCAATCCGATCAGTTATCACAATTTGCAAAAACTGCTGGAGCATTTAGATCTGATGGATTACGTCCGCAGGCTGGAACCGGCCGATGCTACGACCTACCGAATCCCCCCGGGAGAAACAGTGGATATCGTCCTCAGTGAAACCATGCAGGCCGGTTTGCGACGGGAGGTGCAGGTCCCCATTTTCTGGAACCTATTATCGCAGGAGGCAGCCAGGCAGGCGATCCCGATCCCCGAACGTATCGAGCTGTTTATGGGTGCCTATCGGTCCAATTATGAGCCGTCCGATAGCCCGCCAAAAGCCGTTAAATTCGGCAGTTATTTCCGGCTCGACCGCGACCATATTCCGGATGATCGATCCGGGGATACTCTTCCCTCCGCCCGGATAAAAGTCCCCAATAACCTGGATGATGGCTTTGATCAACTGGTTATCTTCACTGAAATTGATATCTTTCAAAAGCAAAGGTTGCGTCACGGAGATAGTGGCCTGACCACCCCTTTGATCATCAGGGATATACACCGCAATCCCGTAAAGGGACAGTTTATAAATATCCGTTATTACCTCCGGGAAGACCCCGGTGAATGCATTGAAATCACAAATGATCCGCTATGAATAAAGAAGAAAGGGCACTGCTTAAACAAAAGATCATAGATACCATTCAGCAAACCCGGGAAGAGATCCGGCATCTGGAGGATGCGACCCAGCCTATTGCTCCGGAAAACGCCATCGGACGGGTCAGCCGGATGGATGCCATCAACAACAAAAGTGTGTCCGAAGCTACCCTGCGCTCGGCCAAAAAGAAGCTCTCCAACCTGGAAGCCGCACTTACAAAAGTTGACTTGCCGGAGTTCGGAATTTGCGTTCGCTGCAAGCAGGCGATACCTCCCGCGAGACTCATGTTTATGCCGCAAAGCAACCGCTGTGTTCGCTGCGCCGAGCGCTAAAAGCATCCACGCTATTCGATTGAATATCTGATTTTAGTATATTTATATTCTTCTGTTAGTCAGAAATAATAATAATTTAGTTTGGCGGAACAGGAATATTTTATAGTTTTAGGGAGATTAATTATTTGTTAACAAAATTTATTTTGCCTAACTTTAGGTTCTAACAAACTTTCGATATCAGTTTCGCTGAATAAGCGCATTCATATGTAGATTGTTTTCATTTGGTTTTTTGGGGTTATACAGGGTACTACGTTTTGTAGATACCCTGCTTTTTTTTAGGGCGCGAAAATTGTCCCATTTTACTGGGTTTCAGCGTACATTTCCCCCCTTTCCACTCCTCATACCCGCAAAAAAACAGCCGCCAGACAGTCCACGGTTCCCCTTATACGAGGCCGCGAAATACCCGGCGGCTGTGTCCTCTAAAATTCTACCCGATAGGCAAATACCGGTAATAACCCCGTTTGGTAAACCGAGCGGATCTCCTGGGCGCTACTGCTGTAATACTGGCTGTAAATATTCAGATAGTTCGTCACATTTTGAATATCCAGCAGCAGTGCGTGGCTCATTTTCTGCGCATTGATCCGGTAGCTGATCCCAACGTCCAGTCTTTTGTAAGGCCAGTTTCGGGCGGCGTACGGCTGGTCCTGCCGGTAAACCGTATGTCCCTGATCGCGGGAGGCTTCCAGGTCGATCGGCGTGGAGCGACGGCCACCGGAGTAGATCAATTTGGCGTTGAATCCAAGAATATTGACCTTCTTTTTCCCTACCTTGAATTCCTTGCCTCCCAGCGCGACCAACTGGTAATTTCCGTTGAAAGCCGTAGAATACCAGTTGCCGTTCAGGGGCTGGTATTCGGACTGGTACAAAGAACCGGTAAGCAGGAAATAGTACTGATCGGCAAAGAATCTTTCCAGCGTTACATCGACCCCGTAATTGCGCCCGATCCCTTCATTGACCACTTCTTGCGCACCGATCACATCCCATACATCCGTAGCGTTGATCAGAGAGCCTAGCGAGGCCATATTATTCTCCACCGGGACGTCGAATAGATGCTGGTAATAAAGCTCGGTTTTCAGGCGCAGGTTCTCGCCCAGGCGATGGTCGTAAGCCAGGATCGCATGCCAGGCTTTGCTGAACTCCGTGTCTCTGGCCGGCACATGGCGACGTCCGCTCGGCAAGGTCCCGTCAAATAAATACAGCGCCAGGTGCTCCATTTTACTGTGCATCCCCAGAGCTGCGCTTACCTTCTGGCGGGAAGATAGCTGCCATTCCAGGGCAAAGCGGGGTTCCAGCGCCTGCTGGTGACTGAGCATCAGGTGGGAATAGTGCAGACCGGCGTTCATATTCAGGCGATCGTTAAAACGGTGTTTCCAGTGCGCAAAGGCCTGCATAAACTGGGTTTGGCCCGAATTGTCAAAATAACGGTGCAGTCCTTCGCCGTCGTCCTCATCGTAAACAAAATCAAAGGACAGGTGGCTGCCGATCAGTCCGGCCCGGAAAGAATTCCGGGCATTGAGTTTGAGATTGTAGGTACTGCTGATGCGGATGGAATTATTCGTGGAAGTGGTTTCTTCGTCAAGATGGCGCGTATAGTCCAGGGTATCATTCAGCCAGTACTCCCGGTCCAGGTAGCGATTGGAGGAAGCCACCAGCACCGTGCGGAGGAAACTCCGATCGGATAGCAGTATTCGGTGACTCAAGCCCACAGTCCCTACCTGCTGCTCTTCGAGGAATCCCCATTTATCATCTTCAAACTCCCATTGCTGCCGATCGGGTATCGGTTCGAAATACGACTGGTTTGACCCACCCAGACCAAAGAGGGAAAAAGTTCCGAATTTGGCGGTCGGCAGGTTGATGTTAAACGAAAGGTCTTGGTATTTTGGGAGGGCATCACCGGCGGGATTGAGTCCCAGTGATTGCAGGATCGCCAGGGTGGAATAGCGGTAATTTAGCAGATAGGACGAGCCGGCTTCCCGGCTGATCGGTCCTTCGGTGGCAACTTCCAGGCCCAGTACGCCGAGCATTACCGCGTGCTCCCGCTGCTCGTTATTCCCTTTGCGAAGATTCAGGTCAAAAACTCCGGAGGTGGCATTGCCGAATTCTGCCGGAAAGGCCCCGGTGTAGAAATCAGAATTGGTCAACATACTGCTGCTCAGCATGCTAATCCCTCCTCCGGAATTCCCCAGGGCACCGAAATGGTTGGGATTGGGGATCTCGATCCCCTCCAGCCGCCAGAGCAGCCCGGTTGGGGAATTACCGCGGATAATGATCTCATTATTCAGATCATCCCCACTGCCTACCGATACGCCCGCATAATTCTGGGCCATTCGGGCCGGATCGTAGAAACTACCGGCGTAGCGGCTGGTCTCTTCCACCGAAAAGGAACGGGCGCTCACGCTGGCCAGTTCATTTAAAGCTTCGGTTTTATCGTGCCGGGCGGTGACTACCACCTCTTCCATGGCGATCGCGGATTCTACCAGATCGAGGGAGAGTACCATTTCTTTTCCACTGGTCAGCAGCAGGCTATTGAGCAGCAATGGCTCGTATCCCAGGTAATTAACCGACAGATCAAAACGGCCGACCGGAACGGACTCGAAACGGAATTTGCCCTCAAGGTCGGTAACCGTTCCGATGGGGTCCGTCCCCGTCTGGAGGACTACCGTGGCCCCGATCAGCGGGGTCTGGGTATCAATATCGCGAACTTGTCCGCGAATGGTTTGCACATGGTTTTGGGCCCCTGCATTGGAGGCGCACAGGTGTAGCAGGCCCCCGAGCAGGAGCACAGTCAGAAAATTTTTCATTTTAGTCAGGTGATTTAGAAGTCGGGACAGCAGGATGCGGTGAATTTCAGGTGTAGTGCATCCTGCTGCTTAGAGCCTAACCCAAAGCCATTCTTTGGTCTTAAAATAACCATCTATGGAACCTCATTTCGTCATTTCCTCCTTCCGTAGCGCTGCTAGGAAACTCGAAAATAATTTCTTAAGAACTCAAATCTGGTCATTTTCGACAGCAAAAACGGTTGCTGGATCGGCTCTTAATTTGGATTAAAGGGGTGCGTTTTTAATTTGATCATTAGCAATTAAATAGACTTCCCAAGTCATTGATCAACAACTTAGAAAGTCTACCGGATATTACCATCTTTTGGAGCCGAACCAACCGAAGCGAAGGGCTACGCTCGCTACCGCTCCGCTGAAGTCATCATCGGTATATCCGCGGTTTTCGGAAGTACCGTTCACCCAGCGGTAACCGGCGGTGCCGGCGATGCGGAACCAGCGGGTCAGGTTGAGTTCGATACCGAGTTCGGGAGTCGCTACGAAGATCTTATCGATATCGCTGTACCGTTGGTTGTTGTCCTGGAGGTCAACATTCACGGCCCCCCACCCCAGACGGGTACTGGCGTACAGGTGCAGGATCTTGTAGGGACGCAGGGTGCCGCCCAGCCAAAACCCACCGTGGCCGATATTCAGTACTTCCACTTCTCCGTTGTCAAAGAGTTCCTCGAAATCAACGCTGGCGAGACCGTAACCACCCAGAAAGAAACTGTTGATCACGATACCACCGCCACCACCGACGGACGTATTCAAATTGTTATTAATGCCCATTTCCAGGATCGGCGCACCGAATCCGCCCACTACCCGGGCCCGGTTGAACAGGGTTTCGTGCTGGGCCATCAGCCCGGTAGAGCATAAAAGGGCCAAAATGATCAGATAACTATTCTTTTTCATGATTTACACTTTTTAAAAGACAGTGAAGGCTCCGGTCGGCCGGGTATCAATACTCCGGACAACTAAACTCAATTCACTGATTATCAGATGAATTATTATTGTTAGTTAAAAATTACTTGTACTGTTTGACTTGTTTTCACCGCTCATCTAATCGGGAACCGGATCGGCCGTTACCCGCTAAAAGAGGACTGTTGTGATTTCTGGAGAGTTGATCAAAAGCGGATACCTGCAATAAAACCGGTCCACATTTTCACATTGGTTCCGTTGTTGGTTTCATCGTAAAAAGTTTTGGGCATAATGTTGGACCCGTAAGTTCCGGTTTCCGGATCGTAACGACGGGAGATCATTACGTTTAGTACCGGGCCGCCGAACAGGCTGAGCCCGCTTCTCGGCCCCGTGCGAATGTCCAAAGTCAGTCGCGCCTGGTTCAACAGATTGAGCTCCTTGGTCCAGGATTCCAGTTCGTTGATATGAGTAGCTTCCAGTTCAAAGTTGACCAATGTGGTCCGGCCCAGGTCGATCACCGTACCGATCCCGTATCCGAGTCCCCAGCTACTGAATCGGCCGGTACGGATAGCGCCGTTTTCTTCGATCTCCCGATCATCCCAGCGGATGCCCGCGTGGAAAATATTATAAAAAGAACGTGCCCCGAGTTTGAGGGAGAAATTAGCGAAAAGGGTTTCACTACCCGCAAACTCCACTTTGTTATATCCGTGTTTTACAATATTGAGTAAGCCAATCGGCATTCCGGTGATAGTATCCGACACGTTGATCAATCCGATCTGAAAGCCGTCTACCTTCTTACCGACGTTCAGCAGCGCACTTACCTGTCCCCACTGGACATCTCCGGCCGTATTGAACAACGAACTGATCTGTGCTTTCACTTTACCGTTCGCCGTATTGAACAGGCCACTGACCTGGGCTGCATCGGCAATCCCGTTGGATACATTGAACAGGCCGCTCATTTGGAGCCCGTAGAAATCACCGCTCGATATATTGAACAGACCGGCCGTTTGCACCGCCTTGGTCTGATCACCGCTTACATTGAAGAGCCCGGCACCCTGAATGCCGTCCATTTCCCCACCGACCACATTAAAGAGACCACCGAACTGGGTTCCGATCACCCGGCCGCCAACGGTATTTCCCAAACCAGCGATCTGGGCTCCTTCCACATCATTCACTACCGTATTGAACAGGCCGCCGACTTCCAGTCCTTTCACCCCGCCGTTCTTGCCCCAGAATACATTAACGGACAGGTTATTGGTCACATCTTCGCTCCGTTCGGCATTGGTCCCCAGGAAGGACAAAAGCGAAATCTGGGCCAGCCTCTGGTCAAAGATCGATTTGCTGGGATCGTAGGATACATCCCGGATCTTGAACCTTTCGGGATCCAGATCGTAGACCTGGTCACCTCCCGGTAAAGACTTGGGTCCCCGGGTACCGATGTATTCCGGTCGTTGTACGGGGTCCCGTTTGGGCGGCTGCCGTTCCGAAATCCGTTCTTCCGGTTTAGGGTCCTGATAAAGGGGCGTGATCTGCGGTACGCTTTGCGGCAGCGGTTGGGATAAACGCGTTAGTTTTTCCTCATTGACCTTCAAAATGATATGGGAACCGATGGCCTTATATTCTACCTTAGTCGTTGAAAGCATGCTTTCCAGAGCGTAATCCAACGGCTTGTTAACGACCTGAACGGTTACTTTTTCATTGATGGGCACGATATCCGTACTGTAAGCGAACTGGATGTTGTATCCCGTGCTGATCTCCGTCAGAGCCGTTCCCAGTTTTGTTTCCTGGTAATTCAAAGTCACTCTTTTCTGCAATACCCCGTCCTGCCCGGTGAGTACACCTATGGTCAGGAACAAAAATGCAGGTATTAGGTAAGTTGACTTTATCATAACCAAACTATTTACCGATCAATTATTACAGCCTTTTCCGGTCAAAATGATCCGGTTTCCGGTCGTATCTTTTTCCAGATACAATTGTTCCGTCAAAAATTCCAAAGCTTTATCCAGGGTCGGATCTTTTAGTTTCGGAATACTGACGTTACAGGTCAGCGCGGCTTCATTTTCCGCGCTTATTTCCGTCCGGAAGTAATTATTGATGATCTGGAGCATTTCCCGCAGCGGTATATCTACTGCGTCAATTTCGTTTTTCATCCAGGCATTCGCATTATTTCCCAGACTCGTAGCGGCTTCTACTTTTTGCGCTTCTTTACTGAATACGGCGCCTTCATCTGCGTTCAGAACAATGCGGTCGCTTTCATCTTTTGCCTCTTTGAACTCCACCGTGCCCGAAACGACCATCACTTCTACCTTATCCTCTTCCGGGAAAGCCCGGACATTAAAGCTGGTACCCAGTACCCGGGTGACGGTTTCTCCTGTAAAAATCTCAAAGGGCCGGGCGGTATCTCTGGCCACGTCGAAAAAAGCTTCTCCCGTCAGACGGACTTTTCGATCCGTGAAATCCTCAAAGTAGCTCAACTGGCTGTTGGCGTTGAGGGTTACCCGGCTACTGTCCGGCAATACGATCTCTTTGGTCGTATCTGTACTGACTATGAGACGTTCCACCGGCTCATTAGGTTGCAGTAAAATCCAGGCAGCCACCGCAATCAGGGGCAAAAGTACAGCGGCGATGCGTAGGAAATCCCGTTTTATCGACAAAGGCCGGATTTTGGCTCCCGGAGACTGCGCTTCCGGCTCCTCCCGTGCAGGAGCGGGGCCGATCCGCGCCGAGACCTTGTTCCAGGCTGCTTTAGTATCCGCCTGAAACGGCCGGTCTGCATCTCCCGTCAGCCCCCACAGATGGATCATCTCGTCAAAGAAGGCCTGATTGGCATCACTCTCCGCGACCCATTCCATCAGCTGTCTTCTTTCTGTCGAATCAATATCACCAGAAAGATATTTGGCTGCCAGTTCTATGTATTTGGCATCTTCCATTGTATTACGATCCCTTTTCCGTGTATAGGATGTAGCGATGTTCGCTCCCCCCCTATACCAGCATCAATTTTTTTTTCAGTACCCGGAAATTTATTTTCCCGGCCGGCCGGAGCCCCGGTAAACGGGTACCCGTACGATCAGTCAAACCACGTAAAAATGACCAGCAGGATCAGATTCAGGTATTGTTGTAACTGTTCCCGCAGCACCCGTAGTGCTTTCCCCATCTGGTTTTCCACCGTTTTGATGGAGATCTCCATTTTATCCGCGATTTCCTGATAAGTTAGTTCTTCAAACCGGCTCAGTTGAAAGACCGTCCGGCAACGCGGGGGAAGATTGTCGATAGCCGCCCGGATCTCCGCTTCCAGTTCGGAATGCAGCAATTGTTTTTCGACATCCGGGGCGAGTTCCTTATTCGTTTGCGGATCCAACTCCTCGATATACACCTTGTTCTTGCGCAGGTAGCCCAATGCTTCGTTAATGGCCATGCGGCGCAGGTAACCGTTGAGTGAAGAATTGATCTGAAGGGTGTTGCGCTTTTCCCAGAAGCGGACGAACACCTCCTGGGCGAGATCCTCTACCAGGGCGTGATCGGAAATAAAGCGACGAATGGTGGTACATACCGGCAGATAGCACTGATCGAACAATTCCTGCAATGCAGATTGATCATCCTCACGTAAGCGTTCCAGAATTTGCTTGTGATCCTCAGTAGGCATAGGTGTCATTTGGCTGCCCGCCAGTATGATGGTTTATTTCAGCTACAATGATAAAAATAATGCTTTAATCATAGCTGAGCTATCGACAGAATGATACAAATGAAAGACTTTTGGACCAATAGTGCGCTAGAATTTCCCATATTTGGGAAAATTTTAAGGTATGAGTCTGCAAAAAATAGGGTTAGTGGCCGGGCCGCTATTGCTGATCGGCATTTTGATGTACCCCCGACCGGAAGTTTTTAGTCCGGACGCCTGGCGGGTGATCGCCATCGCCGCCATGATGATCTGCTGGTGGGTTACCGAAGCCGTACCGCTGGCCGTGACCGCCATCCTGCCGATGGTGATGCTTCCCCTGTTCGGGATCGGTTCGATGTCCGATGCGACGACTCCTTTTGCCAGTCCCATCGTTTATTTGTTCTTCGGAGGATTTATGATCGCTCTGGCCATGGAAAAATGGGACCTGCACCGCCGGATTGCCCTGAATATCGTGCGGATCACCGGCACCAATGCCAATGGTATACTCCTTGGTTTTATGATCGCTACGGCCTTTCTGAGTATGTGGATCAGTAATACGGCCACCACGGTCATGATGCTGCCGATCGCGGTATCGGTGATCGATCTGCTGACCAAAGGTAAAACCGAATACGCTCCGAAAAGCATTCGCAATTTTGCCATCAGCATGATGCTGCTCGTAGCCTTCGGCGCGAATATCGGTGGTACGACCACTATTATCGGGACCCCACCCAACGTGGTTTTTGCCGGCGTGATGCGTACCAACCATAACATTGAGGTCAGTTTTGCCAGCTGGATCATGCTGGGCGCTCCTTTTGCGATAGTGCTGCTGGCCCTGACTTATGGGCTCATCGTAAAGGTGCTCTACAAAAACGGCCTGGGTAACTTTGCCGGCGGCAAGGCCCTGATCCGGGAAGAACTCAAAAATCTGGGGAATCCTTCTACCGGGGAGATCCGGACGCTGATCGTTTTTGTCAGCACCGCACTTTGCTGGATCTTCCGCAAACAGATCAATGGCCTTCTGCCGGACGGCACCAGCATCACCGACCCGGAGATCGCCATCTGGGCGACCATAGCCTTATTTGTGGTGCCCGTGGATTTCTCGAAAGGTAAATTTTTACTGTCCTGGAAAGATACCGAAAGGCTCCCCTGGGGCATATTGCTGCTGTTCGGTGGTGGGCTCAGCCTGGCGGCCGCTATGGAAAGTACCGGTTTGATCAACCTGATCGCCGATCAGTTTTCCGGGATGGAAGAGGCCGGTTTTTGGGTCATTCTGGGGCTCGCAGCCGTTTCGCTGTTTATGACGGAGGTGATGTCCAACGTCGCCCTGGTAACGATCCTGTTACCGGTAGTCGGTGGGATTGCCGTGGGCATGGGTATCAACCCGCTCTACGCCTGTATTCCGGTGACCCTGGCCGCGAGTTGTGCCTTTATGCTGCCGATGTCTACGCCGCCCAACGCTATCGTGTTTGCCAGCGGTTATATCAGTATCCCGCAGATGATGCGGGCGGGGGTGGTGCTGAATATCTTAACAATAATCCTCATTGCTATATTGAGTCAGACTTTAATTCCAATGATCTTTTAGCCGAAAATTAATTTAATGAAACGCTACTTTTTCTTTCTGATGTGCCTTCTCTTTATAATAAATCGCGGTGTGACCCAGGAACCGGGTCCATTCGTCCCCGGCTATTATATTACGTCCAATCAGGATACTATATTCGGATTTATCAACAATCGTTATCAACCGATCCAGGCGAATACATTTTTTTATAAACCCACACTGGATACTAAGGATAACCGGAAATTGGTACCGGAAGCAATAACACGGATCTATTATGAGCCAAATTTCCACTATAGATCAATGACCGTTACTAAATCCGGTAAGGAGAAAATAGTGTTTATGCGACAACTCGTCAGCGGTTATGCTGAGCTTTACCAGGAGTTGGGTCCAGGTCAGCCTATCTATGTATTGACGCTGGAAAGTGGCGAAGAGGTTCAATTAGAAAGACAAGATTCAATTATTGAAGATCACGTTAAATTGGATCGTGAATATCTCGGCAAGATGAAATATTTATTCCGGGATTGCCCGTCAATTGTGCAAAACTATCGCCGAATCAACTATACCCAAGAGATGCTTGCTCGATTAGTGCACAATTATAACCGGTGCGCTCATGCCGATGAAAATTCTGAGCTCTATATCAATCGACAGAAGTTACGAGTCAGTATCGGTGTACAAGCGGGAATTTCCCACACCATGGCTGAAGGCAGTAGTGGTACACTTGCTTTTGAAGGAGACGGAAGCGGCTGGAATGCCGGGCTTTTGGCGGAATTTTATTTTCTCAGACAGGTCGCTCTGCGAACCGGGCTCACGTATTTCACTTACGCTGCGGAAACCATGAAGGAATTTTCTTTCGGTACAGACTATTTTAAGCATGAAGTCAGTAGTCTGGAAATCCCGGTAAATATAAAATTTCAGTTTAACCAACGTAAATTCACCCCGTATCTATACGGAGGTATGAACATTCCCCTCACTTTTGGAGTCCGGGAAAAATTCCGTCGCTTTGCATTTGGAACCTTGAGTATCGACCGGGATCGGGATCTATTCAAAGAGACTATATTGTTCACTATAAATGGTGGTGTCGGGATAAATTACCGGGTTTTCGACCGCAGCCTCCTCTTCATTAACTTGGATTACGATTACAAAGATGTTGGCTTGAATACCGGTAGCTTTCGCCCCCAGCGATTCACCCTATCAGCGGGTATTTTTTTTTAGGCTTTTCCTAGAAGCACTCGAATAATATTTATAGATTGTATGAAGAAAATCAAAAAAAATATTACGTAGCTCCGATTCCAATAACCACCATTGCTGTGCATGGATTATACCGATTAAACCGTCTCTCCGGCTCGGTGGCAACCGGGCTCCTACAGGTGCCCGATCAGCGGTTTTACCGGCTTTGGATCGTCGAAGATCACATCGATTGGGCAACCGGTGTCCGGAACCAGGAGCTTGACTTAGCCGAAACCCTATGGTTTTTTCCGAAACACTTTAAGCCGGGCATTCCATTACGGGAAGTGGAAGGTTTCACTTTCTGGTTTGATGATACCTTTTTGACGAATAATCCCATGCTGGAGCGGTCTCTAAGGCAAGCGGCATGGGGCGCTCAGAAACCTTTTCTAATATCTTCTATTTCCACCTTTCCGGCCATTCGCAATCTGTGCCACGATCATCAGGAATATTTGTCCGGCTCCCCCTACCAGCAAAATTCATTAGCCTATACCACCGCTACCCTCCTGGTGCTTCACTTATGGCAGGTGATAAGGGATCAGTTTCAGTTCGTTACGGCAGGCCATAAATCGGCCTGGACAACCGCCTTCCTAAGTTTGATCGAAGAACATTACACCCAGCAACATCAGCCATCCTTTTACGCCCGGCAATTAAACCTGAGCCTGCCTACCCTTCGTCGCCACTGCCGGGAAGCCCTGAACCAGTCTCCTTCGGATCTGATCCAGCATCGACTGGTAGAGGAAGCTAAGCGCTTATTACTCGACAGTGATAGCTCCATCAAGGAGATTGCCTTTTCGCTTGGGTTTGAGGATGAATCTTACTTCGTCCGTTTTTTTCGGCAACAGGTATTGCTGCCGCCACGGGCCTATCGCAGGTCCTTCCTGCCACTATAGTGGTTCTGCCACTACGAGAAAATGAACGTTTTGTCCTGTAAAATCGCGTTTTTGCCCTATTACTATATCGCCGGATGTGGACAATTTTGCTTCATAAAAACCTGGTATTTCAGGTAAATTCAAAATCATCAAATTCCGGCAATCAAATGACAAGATCTTTCATCTTTCTATGCGTTTCTCTATGCTGTATTGCAGGCGCTCCCCTCACCGCCCAAACCGGTGAATACGTACGGGGCGGATATGTCTCCCTTTCCGGTGATACCACACACGGGTATATTCAGGACCGGCTTAAGGTAAGTCAAAGCAATGCCTTTATGTTCAAGGCGGATCTCGCACAGACCTCGCCGCAACAATTCTCTCCGGAACAGGTCCATTCCTTCTTTTACGACCCTAATTTCAGTTACCGTTCCCTACCGATTACCATAGAGGAAAAGACAGAGCTGAAGTTCCTCCGCCAACTGGTGACCGGTTATGCCGGACTCTACGAATACAATACCGTTTCCGACCCGGTGTATGTCCTGACCAAGGCCTCCGGCGAAGTGGTCCAGTTGGAGAAACGGGATCGGATAGAGGACGGTCAGCTGAAAAGTGATAAAGGATACGAAGGGCTTATCAGATATACACTGAGGGACTGCGAATCATTAATTTTACGGGGCGGCCGCATCGAGTTCACGCAAGGTGCCCTTACGAGCTACGTGCGTCGCTATAATCAATGCGCACACCCGGAAACGGCTACCCAATCGCTAACCATCCCGCGCCGGCTCCTGGTAAATTTCGGGGTGTTGGCCGGCAAAGATTTTATCAAAAGCATTGCTAACAATTACAATGCTGCCCAGCCGGTTTCTAAAGGCAACGGTGACGGCATACAGGCCGGTCTGCTGGTCCATCTGTCTTACTTTGAAAATCTGGCATTTCGTACCGGTGTGGTCTATCATCGCTTCGAATTTACCCAACAGACACCCTACTCTCTCGGTACCTTGATTCATATCAACCAGTTTGAGCAACTGGATATTCCCCTGAATCTTCGGTATCAGTTCGGCAAGGGCAAGGTCAGCCCGTATTTCTTCGGAGGGACCAAGATTCCCGTTTATCTGAAAAAAGACCTGATCACCCAAAGAGTCAAACTGATTGGAGAAGTGGAAAACACCACGGTGGACATGGAGATTTACAAGTCCTTCCGCTTTAACGGCGGTATCGGTACTCGCCTGAAGTTTATTCCGGGTACTAATGTCGACCTCAGCCTGGAATACGAACAGATAAACGGTGAACTTAACGATGCGCGCCATTTTGAGACCAATGCCATTTTGGTGAGCTTGGCAGTATTGTTTTAAAGATAGTGTTAATACCCGGCTCACCCGGCAGATTGAACTTAGAAAGCGGTAAATAACGACGAGATCGACCCGGATGTCGTTCAGGCCTTTATTTTCAGGGCCGGGATCGGGAGGAACTTGAAACCCTTTCCGGGAAGCAGCTCAACATTAACATTCATCTGCAATACGAACAGTTCAACGCAGAATTGGCCGATGTGCGGGCTTTTGGGACCAACATACTGGTGGCGAGTGCGGATTTCCTGTTTTTAGATTTGGACAGTGCTTAGCATACTACTTTACTTAAAGCGGTTTGGGGAAATCCTAAACCGCTTTAAGTATAGTATAGATTATGGTCAGGCCTCAGGTTATGAAATACTTTCCCTACCTTTGCGCGCGTTTTAGCACTCAAACAAACCAAATAACATGAAAGCAATAGGCATACTGGCATTTTGCCTGATGTTGACTATTTTTTCTAATGCACAAACCAATATGGATTCATTAAGTTACAGTCTGGGCGTATTGATGGCCCAGAGTCTACAAAAGCAAGGTATTTCAGAAATTGATGTTGCTTCCTATTCCAAGGGAGTTCAGGATATGGTCGCCGGAGGTGAGCTGGATATCGATCTCAGCAAAGCCAATCAGATCGTTCAGGAATTCATGCAGGCCCAACAGGCCAAGCAGTACGAAGGAATTATCAATAAAGGAAAGGATTTCCTCGAGCAAAACGGCCAGCGGGAAGAAGTTACGGTTCTGCCGAGCGGTCTGCAGTACGAAGTGTTGCAAGCCGGAGACGGCGCTCTACCGCAACCCACGGACCGCGTGACGGTACACTACCACGGTACGCTGCTGGACGGAACGGTTTTCGATAGTAGCGTGGATCGCGGCCAGCCGGCCACCTTCGGGGTAACCCAGGTTATCCAGGGCTGGGTGGAAGGTCTGCAGTTGATGCCACTGGGATCAAAATGGAGATTGTACATCCCGTACGACCTGGCTTACGGGGAGCGGGGTGCCGGTGGAAAGATCGGACCTTACTCTACTTTGATCTTTGATGTGGAACTGTTGAAGATCAACTAATTGTAAATACTTTGCCGGAGGGTATAAGGTCGGTTGGTAGTAAGTTTGCCTAATTGAAGGGTAAACGCTCTACACGACTTTATACCCTCTTGCTTATTCGGAAAGATGGAAATAAGTTTTTCCGATAGGTAATGTTATGATTCTGTTTATTCCAGAAAGGAATAGATGACCTCAGATCCCGGGAATTGGTTGGAGTATTCGGCCGGAATCTGAGATCCGCGAAGTTCTAGTATTTTAGATCAAACGCGATACGGGGATTGCTTAATCCTCAAATCGATACAGTCCGTTCTTGGTACTTTTCCAGGTATGGTTACTCTCCCAGAGTTCCACTTCTTTGTTGTAACGGCGAATGGCTTTTTGTAATCTTTTTTCCACCTCGTCCACCTGAATGGTCATCTCCCGCTGTCTTTTACGGAATGCTTCCACTCTCGCTCTTTCCATAGATTCGCGATGACCATCAAAGAACCGCGACAGATCGTGGGTGCATCTGTTTCGGGGATGGCAGGTATGGGGAGCGGCCTGCGGTACGTTTACAGAACTGCGGAAACGGTTGAATTCCAATTGCTCGATCCGTTGGTGTTGGAAGTAGATCTGCCCCAGACTGAGGCCAAGTAAAAGACTGAGCGCACCGATGATCAGAACAGCGTAACGAATATTTGACATGGGTTGGATGTTTTTTGAGGTATGGACGATCCGGATGAGTAAAAAGTTTTAACGCGTTCTAAAATAATTATTATTCCGCAGATCGGCAATCCCCCCGGATGTCATTAATGCATTTTTAACATAATATGGAAGTTTAAAAGACGACCAAGAGCGTGAGTTTGATAGCGAATTTCCTGCTTACAGTCTCGACCGGAGAACAACTCGCAACAAAAATCTTGACTATATTTGTGGCCGAAAAAATGACAGAAGCTGATTATGCAAATTGATATCATCTCCGTTTTGCCGGAATTACTACACAGTCCGCTGGAACATTCCATCATGAAGCGCGCCCAGACTAAGGGGCTGCTGACGGTCAACCTGATCGACCTACGCGAATACGGGCTTGGAAAACACCGGCAGGTGGATGATTATCAATTCGGTGGCGGTGCGGGCATGGTGATGATGGTGGAACCTCTGGCCGCCTGTATTGATCGCTTACAGGAATCCACCACCTACGATGAGATCATCTACCTCACTCCCGACGGCAAAACGCTCAATCAGGGCATCTGTAACCGTCTGTCTCTAAATAACAATCTGCTGTTGATCTGCGGCCACTATAAAGGTATTGACGAAAGGATCCGGGAGCACTACGTCACGATGGAGATCTCGATCGGAGATTATGTGCTTTCGGGTGGCGAGCTGGCCGCAGCCGTGCTGGTAGATTCTCTGGGACGCTTACTGCCCGGTGTACTCAACGATGAAACCTCCGCGCTTTTCGATTCCTTTCAGGATGATCTGCTCGCCCCGCCCGTGTACACTCGTCCGGCGGAGTTCCGCGGCTGGAAAGTACCGGATATCCTACTGTCCGGAAACACGCCGAAGATTGAAGATTGGCGCAACGATCAGGCCATGGAACGAACCCGGCAACGGCGTCCGGACCTGCTGGGGGATGAAGATTAGGAAACCGGATGGCCTCAGTTTTCCCGCTTTTTGAGCCGGGCCATATAGAAACCGTCAAAGCCTTCATCCTGCGGCAGGATGGTCCGGTCCTCTTCGAGTTCGAATTCCGGATGGGTTTCCAAAAAACGGTCTATCTGTTTTCGGTTTTCACTCGGTAAAATGCTACAGGTGGCATACACCAGCAATCCGCCCGGTTTCAGCATACGGGGATATCGGTCCAGGATGTCCGCCTGCTCTTTCCGTACTCTTTCTATGAAGTCATTACTCAGTTTCCATTTGGCGTCGGGATTTCTCCGGATCACGCCCAAACCGGAACACGGAACATCGAGTAGAAGCCGATCCGCTTTGCCTTCCAGCCGCTTGATCACTTTCGAATTGGTGATCGGTCGGGTCTCCACGATGTGAATGCCGTTGCGGCGGGCCCGTTTCTTCAGCTCATTCAGTTTCCAGGCGGCGGTATCCATGGCCAACAGCCGACCTTTGTTCTCCATTAGTGTAGCCAGATGAAGCGATTTCCCACCGCCGCCGGCGCAGGCATCGACCACCTGCATACCCGGTTCTACCTGCAGAAAGGGCGCCACCTGCTGGGAGGAGAAATCCTGTACTTCAAACAATCCCTGCTTGAAAGCTTTGGTAGCGAAGAGATTACGCCTTTTGGTGACCAGTAAACCGCCGTTCTCAAGGGTTCGGGTCTCAATACCGTCTTTGCTGAGTAGTTCGGCCAGTTCAGCGGATGTGGTCTTTAGTTGATTAGTCCGCAGTACGACCTGGGCCATGCGGTTGAGCGCCGCGATGCTTTCCGGCCAATGTTCACCCAGTTCGGCGGCACCCCGTTCATCCAGCCAGTCGGGGATCGATTCCCGGATCTTTCGGTCCTTCAGCAATTCCGTTTGCCGCTTTTTGATCTGTTCCGCATCGAGCCGGGAAAATTCTTTCCAGTCGGGCAGGGCGCCACCGGCCAGCAAATAATAGACGCCGAACATTTCCCACCAGTCTTCCTCCGTTTTTGGTTCCTGGCCCAGTACGGTATAGAGCAGGCGGTACCAACGAACGATCTCATAGACACTTTCCGCCAGAAATGCCCGATCCCGGGAACCCCACTTCGGGTTGGATTTCAGCAGACGCTGAATGACCTTGTCTGCATAGTAATCTTCGGTGAAAATGGTTTGCAGCGCAGACACTACGGCCTGCACCAAATTGGGATACAATCGATTCGTATTTTTTTTACCCATGCGAACTTTAAGCCCTTGAATTGATGATGATGCAGGCAAAAGTAGAATAAAAATAGCTTACAGCACCATTAAATCACCGGGATCAGTTCGATCGCAGCTAAAGGTTTCCGCCGGTCTAAGGCTGAAATTTATAAAGTCCGGAAACGCAAGGATCATCCGGATTGTGGAATTCGGCCAGATAGGCCTGATCGTTAAACGTAAAAGCCACCCGATCGCTGTAATTGTAGGCTCCGCAGCCCGGGAATGAGCTTACCGGACGCCATTCTCTCCGCGCGTGCAGGTATTTGTACAGATATCTTCCGGATTGCAGAAGATAGTTCGTCCCTCCGTGCGAGAAACCCAGAAATTCACTGCTGTTCAGGATGACCCGGTTCGGATGCAGGAAAGTCCAGGTATCGAGATCGGGAAAATAGCGCCAGGTTGCCTGATCATCCACAAGCAGGAATTCGCCATCCTGCTCAAAAGCAGATCCGGCGTACGCAAATTTGGCCGGAACGTCCTGTTTACGAATAAAGGTCCGGTCATCCGGTCGGTAGGTCCAGACCTCTCCCCATCCGGTGATCACGTAAAAGCGGTTTCCCCACATTACTCCCGTCGCATACTGGAAACTAAAAGGCATCACCGTTCCTTCCTGCCATTGGCCGGAAGTAAGATCGTATTCCCATACCTGGCCGCTAGTACCGGTGAGATCTGTTCCCTCCAGTACAATGAGCTTTTGGTTGTACACGAAGCTGAGGTTGCGCCCATAATGGATACCCTCCGGGATGGCTCCCAGCGTTGTCCACTGGTCCGACAGAGGATCATAGTCATACATTCTTTGGGCAACCGGATCCAGCACGTATCCCTTTCCGCCGTAGGTAAACCCATTGTGGGCCCAGGCCCCCGCCACCGGAACTTCGGACCGGCCTTCCCAGGATCGTTTGATCGTAAAGGTTTCCCGATAAACTGCCGATTTTTGGGCCGTGAATAACTCCAATTCTCCCGCAAAATCCGCCAAAAGGCTGTATTCTACGCTCGGTACGATGATCGTCAACTCTTCATCGCTGAGAGCTACAGTGCCGGCAGCTTCCCCACCGATCCGCACGTAGACATCGGTACCATAGGCACTGAAGTGTTTACCGCGGATCGTTATTTCCTCTCCGGGAAATGCGTCGATCCGGGAGATATTATCAATCTGCGGTCCCAGAACCATAAACTTTTCGGGAGCCAGAACCCGGATCGCCCCTGCCTGACCGGTCAGTCCGATCTGAAGCGCTATTTCCGCAGCTCCGTGGTAATTGGTGACGGGCATTTCGAAAATGAGCGTATTTTCTGTGCTGGAGATCACTTTAACCAGTTCACCCTGGACGTAGATCAGGTTCTGCTCCGGATCGGTACTGAGGTTGATGGCCGTCAGTGTTACCAGCGTACCGTCCGTTCCGGAAGCAGGGGTAAAACTAAGGATGCGGGGTACGGCATTGCCGACACTGATAAACTGCCGGATATTCCCCATGACCAGTTGATCAGCCGTTTCCACAAAAGCCCGGTAAGTGTAATTGACTCCAGCGGGTAAGTAGGTGGCCAGGCGATGGGAAAATTTGCCCTCCGCCAGATTGCCAGTGACCGAGATACGTTGTTCGGTAGCGTCACTGCCGGACCACAAAAAGCCGTAAGACTGGATCGGCTGGGTGCCTACCGTAAATAACTCCCCGTAAAAGGTCACCCCGCTTTCATCCATTTCGAGTAGTTCGTCCGTGATCACTACCGGATAGGCTTTCGGGTAGGGAAAATCTTCTTTCGTACAGGCGTTGAGCAGCGGTAGCAGTAAAAAGGGAAGCCGGATCAGAGAGTGGTTTTTCATAGGTTGACTTTGATTTTGAGGTAATTGGCGTTCAGACCGTATTTTTCCTTACTGCTTAGTCGGTTCCCGCTATACTCAAGGGCCAGGTAATGGCCAAAGTGGTAAAATAGCTGGATGCCCCCGCCGTACTGAAAACCGTAGAATATACCGGGCTGGGGAACGAGCTGATCCGAATAATCGATGCTAACAGTGGAACCGTCAATGGTGGCCTGCAAAAATTTAGTTTCGGGGTCGATCGTGTAGGACACGGCTCCTCCGGCCAGCAGATAGGGCCGCACACTGCGTAGATCAAAAGTATACCGGGGAGTTAGACTCCACTGAATATTCGACAGTTTGATCTGAATGTCCTGATTGATACGGGGTGAGAGTAGCTCGGCCGCAAATAAACTTTGACTAAATCCGATGGAATTGGTGAGACTTAGACCAGGTAGTTTCCAGATGGGCTGGTCTATGAAAAGGGAGAGATCCAGATTGGTTGCAGTCAGAGAGCGGCCCGCCGCCAGTATTTCGGGAAAAATTCCCGCGGGCAACTGCAATTCCTGTTGGCCATACCCTACACCGCCCCCAAATTGGACAAAGGGTACATTTCCACATTTTTTTCGGTTGAAAGCGCGGACAAAATAAGTCAATGACGCTTTGGTATAATGGATCAGTTGGTACTGCTGCTTCAGCTCCGGGCAATAGCTCGTTCTTAGTTGAATAATATGTTGGAAGGTAACCGGATCCAGAGGGATCAGGGTATCTGAAAACAGATAAAAGCGATCGTGCCCGGAAGCCAGATGGTAAAGTTCGAGCTCACCGGTTTCCAGTCGTTCCAGAAAAAAGCGTTGGTACTGTCCACCATTTGCCAGTGGAAAGGATCTAAAAACCCGGCCGCCGTCCTCTTTGAGGCCAAATTCACTGACCTCGTCGGCGGAAAAGATCTGCTGACCTTTTTTACGGGACCTAAATGCTACTTCGGTCGGTCGGAGTGGATCGTAGCGGACTTTTTCTCCGGAAAGCAAGGTGTCGCCACGAATGACGTAATCACCGGATTGGGCTTGCAGTTGGGCAAGCGAAAACGCGGCTATGATCATAGCCAGCAGGGAGCAGCGCTTCATACCCTTTATTGGATTTAAAAGTGTTGATAATCAGATATGACGCTTGAAGTGGGAAAGGTCACTGGAAAGTGGGGGGATTATTTTTGGATGGTTGATGGTGGACGGTTGACGGTTGATGGTCGAGGGTTGACGGTGGATGGTTGAGGGTCGGTTGTCAGGAGATGGAAGCGTCTTTGCGGCGACGTTCGAGTTCCTGTTGGATGATGGAGCGAATGAGGTTGGCGTGGCGGCAGTTGCGGTACTGATAGCGGCAATAGAAACTTCCGGTGGCGAAGATCAGACCGGCGACGGGGATCATATACAGGAAAATCCGTGCCACTGCATGCCAGCCAAAAGCATTGGAGAGGAAATAAGCACACACCCAGAGGGGAATGGAAACCAGGAAGAGGAAAAAGTTGCGCTGAAGGTTTTTGGAGATCTCCTCCTGCTGCTGCAATTCGTCGGTCAGTTCGTACAATTCCTGGTTCGAATAATACTGGGGACCAACCTCCAGTATCATCAGTAAGTCGTCACTCACATCTCGTTCGATGCGCCGAAGCTGCCGTTCCAGGAAAAAATTTCTCATGACCTTGATTGGAAAATAACGATTGCGAATTTAATTAAAAAATAAAGTTACTGCAACTACTTCAACTCCCTTTTTCAATTAAATCTTTATAGCTTAACAACGAGCGCCAAAAAAGTTTATTTCTGGGATAGAAAAATTTCTGACTGAATTTCGGCACTGCTTCCGCCGGTCCCTGCCCCGATTAAAAAATATTACCTCCAAATTCCCCGAGATCGGTCTCCGGGTTCTTCTCTCCTCCTCCAAAATGGTAAAGCCGCTGCTCCGGTAATCGGGCAACGGCTTTCATGTCTCATTAAGCAGCAAACTATATAAAAAATATTAAAACCTTTTGGGATTATGGTGTCTTTCAAATACACTTTTCGAGGAACTTTCAAAGCTGGACATAATGAGCATACCTTTCCCCTGCCTTCCTTGCAGGTCAGATGGTTAGCATTTTACAACGATAGTAGCCTAATTTTTTTGGTTTGATTTCGGAGTACCTTCAGGGTACCCATTGCTCTTTTGGAATCCGGTACTCTGCTTTACGGTGTACAAAAAAAAAGGTTACACGAAAAATCCATTTTTTAGAAATTTTTATTAAAAAAATTCAACTATCAAATTTACTGATAATCAGAGCTATTAAATATTAAATGCCCCACCGATCAGAACCGGCGGGGCATTCAATGCTAAGCGATATTATCCGGAAATATTTCCATTAATATTTTACCAGACGCAATGCTTTTATGTTCGTCTTGCCGAAGCGCACCCGCAACAGATATACTCCGGTAGCAACGTCCGTCAGGTCCAGAGCGATCCGGGGGCTGCCCGCAACTACCTGGTGCGTTTGGATCAGTTGCCCGCTGGAGCTTACCAGTTCAATGGTGACATCCTCATCGAAGGATTCGAATATCTCCAGAATGGCCTGGTTACGCGCGGGGTTCGGATACAGCAGGGCCAGTTTGGATTCACTGAAGAAGACCACTTCCTCGGTATTCGAATACCATTCGTTACCCTGCGTGTCGCTCATTTTCACCCGGTAGAAGTTCCGGCCCATTTTCGGCGCCACCGTCAGGTACATGTACTGCAGATCTTCGGCGGTAAAACCGGCCGGCTCGTTGTTCGGCCCGAGTACCATGAAGTTCTGACCGTCCTCGGAATATTCCACCGTGAAGTCCAGGAGGTTGCCCTTCTTGATCTGCCAATCGATGAGTAATTCACGGTTTTCCTCATTGGTCACTTCCGTGTTGATGACAAACCCTTCGCCACAGATGGCCGGGTTGTTGGTCACCACGATCCGTTTGGTTATGCTGGACGTACAATCATTCTCTGTAACCGTCAGTTCGATCGTGAACGTACCGAAAGAAGTAAACTTCACGTGGGCTTCCGCACCAGTGGCCGTGGCCGGCTGCGCCCCGGGACCGAAGTTCCAGGAAACTTCCGCTCCTTCGCTGATCCCCACTGCTTCGTAGGTAGCTACCTCGCCGACACAAATGGTGGACTGGCCAAAGATCTCCGCTACGGCTTCGTCGCCGACCAGTACCGTTACGATGGTCGTTTCCAGGAATCCAGGACAACCTTCCCGACGGGCACAGCGCGCAAAGCGGGTCGTTTCGTAAAGTACTCCCGGATCGTAAGTTGGTGCATTACTATTCGGAATGAGGGTCCAGGTAGCCTGGTTGAAGGGTCCGTCCTCCGTACTGTACATCCAGAGGTATTCGATCTCCCCTACTCCACCCGAGGCCGGAGCCAGGCTGACAAATGGCGCCGCATCGTTGCCCGGTCCGCACAGATACTGATCGTATCCGATCGCTCCCGGATTCGTAATGTTGATACACTCGCGGGTAAATCCGGCATCAAAGGTGAAGTTCATTTCCCCGTCTTCGATGGTAAACGGCGGGGTCATGAGGTTGACCGGGTCCATATCGCTATCCAGTGCATCGTCCGAACCGGCATTGGCAATAGTAGGCTCATAGAATTCCGGCTGTCCGAAAGTGATCTTGAAATCACCCGGCGGCACCTGGAACATATACATCCCCGTACCGTCGGTAGTGGTGGTGGCCGTGAATGGATTATCGCTGTTCAGCTCGGTAATGCTGACTTCCACACCGCCAATTCCGTTTTCGCCGGCATCCTGAATGCCGTTCTCATTCCTGTCGTACCAGACCAGGTCTCCGACTTTGGCCAGGCACTCGTTGTTTACAACTATTTCCTGGAGGATCGTAGCGAGACATTCTTCCGGATCGTCCGGCGTGAACTCAACCAGTAATTCGTAAGTTCCCAGTTCCAGACTGGACGGATCCAGTTCGGTGATCTCTACTCCGTCCAGATAGAAGCGTACAACGCCCGGGACGGAGGGATTTGCCGATAGAGGGACCGGTTCGTCACCGGTACAGACGTCTGCACCCGGGAATTCTTCTACATTGATCGTCGGATATTCACAGATATTGGAAATATTCAGCGTATCGATGCCATTCGTTGCAATGGTCGAATACAACAACTCATCGACCAGAATGAACTCGTATTCATAAACACCCGGTGATACTTCGACCAATTGGGTACCGACCGGTACCGGAATGGGCGCTGCCGGGGGAGCCGGACTATCCAGCGAGTACATGCCCGCATTGCTTAGGATCGTCCAGGTGCGTCCCGGATCCGCCTGAATAGACAGGATCTCACTGAACTGCCCGTTGTCCTCGTTGGTGGCGTTATTCAGACAGGTACAGGGATCCGCGATCGCTACCGAGGACGGAATGTAAAATCCGGCATCCAGGGTCAGATTCATCTCACCGTCGGCTACCGTTACACTCTGGGTCATCAGCATATCGGGATCGCTATCACTGTCGACCGTATCGTCCCCTCCGGCGTTTTGCAGGGTCGGGATGTATCCGGCCGGTTGTTCAAAGGTTACTTTGTAACTACCCGGAGGCACCAGGAACATGTACATTCCGTTGGCGTCCGTAGTCGTCATGTCGATATAAGGATCTTCCACACCCGTTTCGGTGACGGTTACCTTCACCCCTTCGATACCACTTTCGTCCATATCCTGCACACCATCGTGATCGCGGTCATCCCAGACGAAGTCCCCGATCTTAGCCAGGCAGTCCTCCAGAACGAAGATCTGTTCCACAATGGTAACGATACACACATCAAAGGTCTCCGGTGTGAACTCTACGCGGAATTCGTAGGAACCCACCTCCAGCGTAGATGGATCAAATACTGAGATCGGTTCATTATTGAGGTAGAACACCGTGGTACCCGGCACCGAAGGCGTAGCATTCAGCACGATCGGATCATCCGCAACACAGGCTTCCAGCGGAGGCAATTGCTCCACATTCACCGTCGGATAGGCGCAGACACTACTGTAACTCAGTGTATCCAAACCATTGGTAACCACAATTCTGTACATGAATTCGTCCACCAGTTTGAACCTGATCTCGTATAAGCCCGGTTCGTCTGTCTCTACCATGGTCGTTCCAAGGGGCAGGGGTATCGGTGCCGCCGGAGGAGCCGGACTGTCCAGAAGGAACATGTTCTCCTGCTCGATGATCGTCCAGGTCTCTCCCGGATAAGAGCGAACCTCCACTATTTCCTGGAATTGTCCGTCCAATTCGTTGGTCGCATTGTTCAGGCAGGTACAGGGGTCACCGATCTCCGCTTCGGGGCGGAAGTAGAATCCGGCATCGATCGTAAGGTTCACTTCTCCGTCGGCCACGCTTACTTCCTGGCTCATCAAGGTCATCTGATCCGCGTCGCTGTCAATGGTATCATCCGCACCGGTATTCGGCATCACCGGATTGAGTCCTTCCGGTTGGCCGAAGGTCACCTGGTAGGTGCGATCCGGCGGTACCAGGAACATATACATCCCGTTCTCGTCTGTAGTCGTTGCATCCGTATATGGATTTTCTACACCCACTTCCGTAACGCTAACCGGTACGCCCGGGATACCCGGTTCTCCTTCATCCTGAATGCCGTTGCGCATAATATCTTCCCAGACAAAGTCACCGATCTTGGCAAAACAGGTGTTGACAATGGCCAGACTTTCGATCTCCGTAGCGATACATTCATCTTCGTCATCCGGTGTAAATTCTGCACGCAGGGTGTATTCGCCCAGACCGATCTGCGCCGGATCGAGGACGGTGATCTCCTCGTCGTTCAGATAAAATCTAACCGTACCCGGAATAGAAGGCGAAGCCGTCAGAACGATCGGGTCGTCCGAAATACAGATCTCCGGTCCGGGGAAATTATCCACATTGAGGGTCGGATAAATACAGGTATTGGTAAAACCAAGCGTATCAAAACCGTTGGTAGCCAATACGGTATAAGAAAACTCATCCACCAGTCTGAATTCAAACAGATATTCCCCAGGCACTTCGCTTTCCAGAATAACCGTTCCAACCGGCACCGGTAGTGGTGCAGCCGGGGGAGCCGGGCTTTCCATCAGGAACATATTCTCCTGCTCGATGATCGTCCAGGTTTCGCCGGGGTAGGAACGGATCAGTACTTCTTCGCTGAACTGGCCGTTCAGTTCGTTGGTGGCATTATTCAGACAGTGACAGGGATCGGTGATCGCTCCGGAAGGCGGATTGTAAAAACCGGCGTCCAGGGTCGGGTTAAATTCACCCGGGCTCAGCGTTACCGTGGCGGTCATACCAGCCATATCGGGATCTGCATCGCTGTCGAGCGCATCGTCTCCGCCGGCATCCAGTTGGGTCGTATTGAATCCTTCCGGACCAACAAACTGTACGGAATACGTACCCGCTTCCAGCCCCACAAAGGAGTAAAAGCCGTTCATATCCGTCAGGGTACTGTCGATCACACTGCCTTCGTCATCTTTCAGTCTTACCCGCACGCCGGCTATGCCGGGTTCGTCCATATCCTGTAAGCCATCTTTATTGATGTCTTCCCAGACAAAATCGCCCAGACCGGCCAAAGCGATCAGATTGAAATCACAGATGGTCGTACAGCCCACGGCGTCCGTGACGGTCACCGAAAATACGCCACCGTCCAGGCCGTCGATCACGGCCGTAGTATCGCCGTTGCTCCACAGGTAGGTGTAAGGACCAACGCCGCCTTCCGCCACTACTTCCAGGGAACCATCCGCACCGAGTACTACGTCGGAAAGCTGGTTGATCGTGCAGATCAGAGCCGGTGGTTCGCTGATGGTACCCGTGGCGGAAATGATGCAACCGTTGGCATCCGTTACAATTACGGTGTAAGTACCTACCGGTACGCCCACCAGATCTTCCGTTGTTGCGCCGTTACTCCACTCAAAGGTGTAAGGAGGCGTACCGCCACCTACCGTAATGGATATGGCACCATCGCTTTCGCCGTTACAACTAACATCCAGCAAAGTGGCGGCCAGGTTGAGCAGTGGAGGTTCAACAACCGTGAACGTTTCCATGGCGGTACAATCGTTAGCATCCGTGACGGTTACCGTATAAGCGCCGGCAATCAGATTGTCCAGGTCTTCCGTAGTTTGTCCGGTACTCCAGGCAAAGGTGTAAGGCGGAGTACCGCCCGAAACGGTAATATCCACCGCTCCATTCTCGTCACCGGTACATAAAATATCCGAAATCAGGCCGTCGATCTCAATAGCCGGCGGTTCGGAGACAGTTGCATTGCTCACAATAAAGCAATCGTTGGCATCGGTGATGGTCACGGAGTAGTCACCAGCCGGCAGATCACTGATATCCTGCGTAGTTTCGCCATTGCTCCACGCGAAGGTGTAGGGCGGTGTTCCGCCCGCCGCCGTGAGGCTGATACTTCCGGTGGCATCACCAAAACAGAGCGGATCAACCGGCACCAGCGTGGCGGTAATATCTTCCGGTTCGCCGATCTCTACGGTGCCTTCGGCCGTACAGTCGTTGGCATCGGTCATAGTCACGGAGTAGGTACCCGGAGCCAGTCCGGTAATGGTCGCTCCCGTAACCCCCGTGCTCCATTCAAACGTATAAGGTGCATCACCACCGGATCCCATAGCGGTTGCGGTTCCGTTCTCACTTCCCGGACAATCGACGTCCTCGGCGGTGAATGTAATTTCTAGATCATCGATCACCCGGATCGTAAACATTCCTTCTCCGGTACATCCCAGCGCATCCGTGACGGTCACCGTATAGGTTCCCGAACCCACACCGGCAATCGCCTGCGTTTCGGATCCGTTGCTCCATTCAAAAGAGAAAGGCTCCGTACCGCCCGTTACCGTAGCCATTGCTGACCCGGTGCTTCCTTCACCGCAGACAATGTCGGTACCGAAGGTATTGACAGTCAAAGCGGGCGCTTCATTTATATCCCAGCTATCTACATCCGTACATCCGGCAGCATCCGTCACCGTGACTGTGTAGGTTCCGGCCGGCAGATTTGCAATAGTCTGGGTGGTAGCGCCGGTATTCCAGACAAAAGTGAATGGCGCAGTGCCGCCGGTCACTTCCGCGCTTACCGTGCCCGTTTCGTCGCCGGGACAAAGCACTTCCGTGCCGGTCGCTTCCACGATCACTGCCGGAGGTTCACCGATAGTGACCATGCCGACGCCTTCACACTGATTGGGGGTGGTAACGGTAACCGTGTAAGTGCCGGCGGCCAGGTCTTCGATCGTCGGGGTGGTATCGCCGGTACTCCAAAGGTAGAAAAAGGGGCCGGTGCCGCTAACGGAAGTAACCGTTGCACTACCGTTGGCACCTTCGCAAATACTTACATCGGTTCCTTCAACTTCAACCACAAGGTCCGGTGCCGGTAAAACGGTAGCCGAGGCCGTATCCTGACAGCCTACCGCATCCGTTACCGTTACGGAATAGGTACCCGGGGCGACACCCGACTGCACCTGGGTGGTACCACCGTTGCTCCATTCGTAGGTATAGGGCAGCACGCCATTATTAACCGTTACGGTCAGGAAGCCATCATTGGCGTCCGGACAGGTTTCGGGGGTAGGTGCGACCCCGATCGATATTTCCGATTGATATTCTAATGAGATACTGTTGATATCCGTACATCCATTTGCATCCGTGATCGTAAGCGTGTAAGTGCCCGGGCCGAGGCTTCCCAGATTGGCCGTCGTCGCGCCGGTGCTCCAGGCGTAAGTATAAGGCGGGGTGCCGCCGGCTACCGAGGAGGTTACACTACCGTCGGTCTCTCCCACACAGGTAGGATCGTTTTTACCCAGAGCGATCTCAATGGCGGTCTGGGGGGCTACGTTGCCGTTGGCCGTGGCGGTACAGCCTTTGTCATCCGTTACCGTTACCGTATAGGTACCCGGCGCCAGATCGGTGATGGACTGCGTATTAGCTCCATTGCTCCATTCGTAACTCAGCGGAGGGGTGCCGCCGATCGGCGTAGCCGTCAGGGAACCGTCTTCTTCTCCCGGACAGGAGATGTCATTCACTTCCACATTGACTTCCAGTGGATTATACTCCAAAGTGACGCAATTTACGGCACCGCAATCGTTTTGATCGGTTACCGTAACACAGTATTCGACCTCCGGATTAACCATGATCATGGAGGAGGTCTCTCCCGTTGACCATCGATACATGTAAGGCCCGAAGCCACCGTCAGGAATAGCCATAGCTTTCAGCGGCAATTCACATTCCTGGGTCTCGAATGAGACCACTAACAGCTCAGGTTGCAAAATGGTAATACTTCGGCTGATAAAACTCGCCGTAGCGTCCGTCACCGTAACGGAGTAGGTTCCAGCTACTACTTTAGTCAGCAGATCACCTTCCGTACCGTCACTCCACACAAAGGTGTAAGGACCGGTACCACCTACGGCAACGGCCCGCACATTTCCGCCGGGTAACCCGTAACAACCGGGTTCGGCAATGTCAGTGAAAGCAACATCCAGCTGGGCGTGTAAGCTTGATGGTGAGAAACCTACGATGAGGCAGATCAGGGTTAAAATGGCACTTAGGGATAGACGCCGATGGGTACCAAGAGGGAAACAGTTACTCATGGATAATCGAATAATTTGTTAGTAAAAAGAAATCGCGTTTAACCGCCGGGATACACGTATCCGGTCAGGTCAACAATTTTTATCCTAATGTGAGAAAACAGTGTTTGTTTCACCGGAGCATGCATCTCCAATGAAAAGTGTTGGGAAGGGAATAATGCGTGATGTTTGGCCAATTTTGTGTACGGTGGGGCAAATTGGCCTTATAGAAAGTGTTCCTTAGTGAGAAGAAAAACCGCTTCATGAGCGATTTTGGACAAAGAAAAGTAAAATATGGCAAAATTTCAAATATCTATAAATAGAATTTGCGATTTTATACATATAAATTTTCGAGATAGCTAAGTGATCCAGGAGGCCATTCCGCTAAAATATTAACCAGAGCAGCCGGTTAGTCCCCTTTCCACTGTGGATTAGCGGGACTAACCGGCATGCTGATCTATACTTTTTCTGCGTTTGCTCTTCCAGGAGGAGGAGCAGACAGTCGTCTGTTAATGTTTCACCAGGCGCAGCGTTTCCGTCCGGTCGCTTCCGTAATCGATCTTCAGGAAGTATACGCCACCCGGATAGCTGCCCAGGTCCATTTCGATCCGCTGGTCATCGGCCGAAGCTTTCCAGGTCTGGAGCACCTGTCCGGTGATGGTAAGCAGTTTGAAATTCATTTCTTCCTCACCGACTTCGAAGAGCTCCAGAGTTGCCTTTTGTCTTACCGGATTGGGGTACAGGAGCACCGATCCGGAATTGTCGTGGAAAACGATCTCTTCGGTATTGGAATACCAGTCCGTTCCGCGTTCATCGGTCATTCTGACCCGGTAATAGTTGAGTCCAGGTTTGGGTGCCTTGACGTGGCAGGCGTACAACAGCTCATTCTCCACCTCGGCTACCGGGATCGCATCGATGCCGATCGGCGTGAAGTGTACGCCATCCACGGAATGCTCGATGGTATAATCCAGTCTCATAGCTTTGGTGCCGATCCAGTCCAGGCGGATCTCCCGGGTGATCTCACTCTCAACTACAGCAGCGATCTCCAGTCCTTCTTCACAAATACCGTTATTATTGATCACCAAGACTTCTTTGGTACCGATGGCTTTGCAGTCATTTTCGGAAACCGTCGCACCGATCGTAAAGGTGCCGAAAGAGGTAAAGCGGACTTCCGCCATATTTTCCGTAACGGAGATCTTCTGGATGCCGGGGCCGAATATCCATTCGATAGTCGATCCCTCGACGCTGCTTACTCCCTGAAAGATCACGGGCTCTCCCACACAAACGGTGGCCGGACCGATAATCTCCACAAAAGCGTCATCTCCGACGGTTATCTTTACAATGCTGGTTTCCAGGAAATTCGGACAATTCTCCCGGCGGGCGCAACGGGCGAAGTAAGTTGTTTCAAACAGAATATCGGGATCGTAAGTCGGGGAATCGGAATTCGGGATCGGCTTCCAGGTGGCCGCGTTGAAGGGGCCTTCCTCTGTGCTGTACATCCACAGGTATTCGATCTCGCCTTCCCCACCGGAAGCGGGTGTCAGGCTGACCAACGGATCCGGGTTATTGCCGGGGCCACAGATGTACTGATCAAAACCGATAGATCCCGGATCCGTGATATTGATACAGTCGCGGGTATAACCGGCGTCAATATTCCAATTAAATTCTCCGGGAGTGAGGATGATGGCAGCAGTCATTCCCGTCATATCTACATCACTGTCCACTTCATCGTTTCCACCGGCATCCTGCTTCGTAAAGCTGTAATTTTCCGGCATATCGAACTGCACCCGGTAGGTTCCGGCTTTGAGGGCAAAGAAGGCATAATATCCATTGCTGTCACTGACGGTTGAAGTAACCTCTACACCCGCAGCATTCAGCAGCGTGATGTTTACGCCGGCAAGCGGTGCTTCGTCTGCATCCTGAATACCGTCCTTATCGGCATCAATCCAGACATAATCACCCAGACCGGAGAGAGGGACCAGTTCCAGCTCACAGGAAGTAGTACAGCCGTTGGCATCGGTCACGGTCACAGAATACACGCCGCCGTCGAGGCTGTCGATCACCGCTGTAGTTTCGCCATTACTCCATTCGAAACTGAAAGGTGCGGTTCCGCCTTCCGGAATTACTTCCAGGACGCCATCGCCTCCAAGCGTTACTTTACTGACTTCCATTACCGAGCAGACCAAAGTGGCTACTTCGGTAACCGATACCGAATCCTGGGTGACACAACCGTTGGAATCGGTCACCGTCAGCCCGTAATCGCCCGGACTGAGATCAGAAATGTTATCTTCCGTACTGCCGGTACTCCATTCGTAGGTAAAAGGCTCGGTGCCACCGTTTACCGTTACGCTAACGGCTCCGTCCTGACCTCCATTACAGGATACGTCTTTGACGTCAAAATCCAGGGTGAAGGGTGCCGGAGGTCTTACCGTTCCCGAACGAACGACAAAGCAATCATTCGCATCCGTTATGGTTACGCGGTACGTGCCCTGTGGCAGTCCGCTGATATCTTCCGTGGTATCGCCGGTACTCCATTCAAAAGCGTAGGGCGGCGTGCCGCCCATCACACTCAGATCGATAGCGCCGGTGGAGTCTTCCTGACAAACCAGGTTCTGAACGTCCAGAAAACCGAGGATCGGAGATGGGCTGCTGATGGTAATGGTATCCCGGGCGGTACAGTTATTGGCGTCCTGCACGGTCACCACGTAGGTGCCCGCACTCAGTTGGGAGATGGAATCGCCGCTGGCGCCGTTACTCCAGAAATAAGAGTAGGGTTCGTCGCCTCCGGTAGCCGTAGCCACCGCACTGCCGTCCGTTTCTCCGGCGCAGGAAATGCCCTGCCCCACGATCTCGACGGCCAGATCATCCACAATTTTTATGTCAATGGAAGCACTACCGCTACACCCGATAGAGTCGGTTACCGTAACGGAATAGGTGCCGGTGAGCAGACCAAGAATGGCCCGGGTGGTGTCTCCCGTGCTCCAGATATAGGTAAATGGTTCCGCCCCTCCGGATACATTGGCAAAGGCAGAGCCGGTATTTCCCTGGCCACAGACTACCGACAAACCGCCGATAGTTACCTCCAGCGCTTCCACTTCTTCGATCACCGCCGTTTCCGACACCGAACAACCGGTAGAGTCCGTCACCGTTACGGTGTAGGTGCCCGCAAACAAGCTGTCGATCACTTCGGTCGTATCGCCGGTGCTCCACAAAATATCAAACGGCGGTATTCCTCCGTTTACCGATACCATCAGCGATGCGGTGGAATCTCCCGGACAGAGTAATTGTTGCCCCGTAATATCGATGTCCAGTGCAGTGGGCTGGTTAATGGTGACGCTAGCACTTGCCGTACACTGAGCGGCATTGGTTACCGTCACGGTGTAAGTACCCGTTTCCAGGCTATCGATCACGGCAGTGGTATCTCCCGTACTCCATTCGATGGAGAAAGGACCTTCACCACTAACTACCGTTACCGAAGCCGTGCCGTCCGTTTCGGAGCAGCTACTCGGATCGGTACTTTCCGTTTCAATCTCAAAATCCGGCGCCGGTTCTACGGTTACGGAGGTCGTATCCTGACAACCTACCGCATCCGTAACGGTCACAGTATAAGTACCGGGATCAACACCACTAAGAGTAGTGGAGGTATCTCCGGTACTCCAGATAATATCGTAAGGACTTACCCCGTCGGCGGGAGTCACGCTGGCGGATCCGTTGCCGTCGCCCGCACAGGTTTCCGGTGTAGCCGTAGCTTCTATCGTTAATTCGGACTGGTAGGCCAGATCAACCGTCGCTTCGGCGGTACATCCGCTCGCATCGGTCACCGTCAGGATATAGTTTCCGGGGCCAAGCTCAGCGATGTCCGCTGTTTCGGCACCGTTATTCCAGAGGTAAGTATAGGGTGGCGTTCCGCCGCTTACAGCGGACTGGATATTGCCCGTGGTATCTCCGGTACAGACCGGGTCCGTTTTCATCAGGTCGACCAGCAGATCTTCTTTCGGCAGTATTTCACCGGTGGCAATTTCACTACATCCGTTCGCATCGGTTGCGGTTACTTCGTAGGTCCCCGGTGCCAATCCCGTTATCTGCGGAGTAGTCGCCCCGTTACTCCAGCTATAGGTTATTGGCTCCAAACCACCGTCTACAGTCGCCGTCAGACTGCCGTCATCCACACCCGGACAACTGATCTGTTCGGCCGTTACGCTCACGGAAACGTCGCTTAGGGTTACCGTGGTACAGCCAAAAGTGGTGCAATCATTTGCATCCGTGACGGTCACGCAGTATTCAACTCCGGATTCAACGGTAATGGTTTGACCGGAGGCTCCGGTTGACCACTGGTAGGTGAAAGGCCCCGTTCCGCCCCAGGCCTGGGCGGAAGCTTTCAGCGGCAGGGAGCAGGCCCGGGCGCTGAAGTCGACCGTCAGCAATTTAGGCTGACGCATGAAAAATTTCTTTTCGGCCATATTCCCCTCCGCATCGGTCACCTTTACCGTATACACCCCGGATTTAACCCCGGAAAGGACCGGTCCTTCCGTACCGTCACTCCATACGTAGGTATAGGGCGGCACCCCGCCGGTAGCTTCGGCCCGAACACTGCCGTCGGCATCGCCGTAGCAGGTGGGGATCACGACATCGGTACACGTAATGATGATTTTGGACAGATCCTGGGAATAGAATCCACCCGAGAAGAGGAAAAGTAGAATTAGTGCATTTAGGGATAGCAGCCGCTGGCCACTTCCCTTAGGGAATCTATTATTCATGTTGGGTCGACAATTTGTTATAAATAGCTGCCTTTCTTTTCTGTGTTTCCAGCTACAGTTGCTCTTGCTTCTAATATTTACCAATAAAGCAGACGGAATACAAGTGGGGTTGTATTATCAGGCGAATAAGAATGATGTGACTACGAGATGGAGTTTCGTACCAGCTTGTGGAGGGTGAGCGGGGGCTAAAGTAGTGTTTTAAATTAAATTTTCAAAATATATATGTGTTTATACTAGCTGTAATAACGAAACCCGGCTCCGAATGTTTCCGAAGCCGGGTTATTAATTCTATTTATCAGGTATTAATTTTTCTGCTTGACGACCATGTAGGTCTTTTCGTTGCCATCGCCAACCTTGATCCGGGCCATGTAAACTCCGGCCGGCAGGTCCCGCGCAATGATCTCGTGTTTGATCGTTTGGTCTTTCCAATCGTAGGTTTGCAGTTGCTGACCGTAGAAAGTTTCCAGGCTGATCTTCACCGGCTGATCCTTATTTCCTTCGATCTGTTCGATAAAGAAGGACTGCTGGAAGGGATTCGGATAAATAGCCATGGCGTTCGCCGTGCTGCAATTCGGTCCTCCGTTCAGAATAGACACCCGGACGGAAGTAGTGGACGTACAACCGTTCGCAGTTACTTCGAGAGTAACGGTGCGGTTGCCAAAATTGGTATAGGTCACTACCGGGTTTATTTCCGTAGACGTTCTCGGGTTGGAGGTCAGTCCGAAGTCCCAGGAATAAGTAGCACCCGGGCCGTTATCTTCGGCCATGAACACCACTGATTGTCCGGAACAAACGTAATCCGGAGGCGTGATCTTCGCTACGGCATCGTCGCCAACTTCGATCTTAACGATATTAGATTCCACGAAGCTCGGGCAACCACCGCGACGGGCACAGCGCGCAAAATAAGTCGTTTGCTGTAGGGGTCCCGGATCGTAAGAAGGAGAATTGGAGTCGGGGATCGGCTCGTAGGTATCTACGCGGAACGGACCGTCTTTGGTACTCTTCATCCACAGGTATTCGATCTCACCGGATCCACCCGTAGGCAAAGAAACGCTCACGATCTCTTCCGGATCAACGCCGGGGCCGCAAAGCGGGCCGCCGTCGTAGGCGATCTCACCGCCGTCGGTAAAGTTCACGCAGATCAGATCCGCTTCGAGCTCAATAGAGCAGGTCGTGCTGCAGCCGTTGGCATCGGTTACGGTCACTGAGTAAGAACCAGCGGCCAGTCCGGTAGCGGTAGCTGTAGTTTGTCCGTCGCTCCATTCGTAGGTATAAGGCTCACTTCCGCCATCTACACTTACGGAAGCTTCACCGTCCATGGCACCGGATTCGCTAACTGCGCTTACTTCGGTTACCTCACAGGTGATCCCTTCGGATTCGTCGATGGTCACCAGAGCCATTACTTCGCAATCGTTGGCATCCGTCACCAGTACGGTATAGGTACCGGCCAGCAGGCCCGTAGCCATAGCGCCCATCTGATTGTCGCTCCATTTGATCATATAGGGTGGCGTTCCGCCGGTCACCATGGCCGTAGCCGTACCGATCGCTTCGCCGCAAAGGGCATCTGTTACTTCCGCTGATACTTCCAGCGGTTCGGGAGCGACGATGGTGAAATCCGCTATACCGCCACAGCCCTGGTTGTCGTATACCGTTACAGAGTAATCTCCGGGGCCCAATAGTCCCACGGTATCCTGCATGGAGCCGTTGCTCCAGGTAATATTATATTCGTCCGCATCGCCTGGGATCATCACGGTAGCTTTACCGCTATTGAATCCGGAACAATCCGGGTTGGTCACGATCACATCAAATTCGAGGCCGTCCGGGTCGACAACCGGGAAGGTCCGGCTTACCGTACATCCGGTTTCATCCGTGACGGTAACGGTATATACTTCTCCGGGAGTTAATCCGGTAGCGGTCGCTTCGGTTTGGCCGTTATTCCAGGTAAAAGTATACGGAGGTACACCCGCCAGAGCCACTACGGTAATGGCGCCGATCGTATCGCCACATTCGTAGTCGATCAGTTCGGCAGCAACGTCGAGGTCCGAATCACCGATCAGTTCTTTGGTCTCTACTACTTTACAGCCGTTGGCATCGGTTACGGTCACGGTATAAGTACCGCCATCCAGATTGTTGAGCGTCGGGCCGGTCTGTCCGGTATTCCATACATATAAATATGGTTCCTGACCTCCGATAGCGCTGGCGGTCAGACTACCGGTGCCTTTACAATCGGGATTGCTCGCCGTGATGGTCACATCCAGACTTGAGGTGCCATCTTCCACCGTTGCGGTCCCTTCAATCGTACAACCGTTGGCGTCGGTCACCGTAACGGTGAATACGCCGGGCAGTAGATTCGGATTGATAGAAGTGGTAGCGCCATTGCTCCACTGGTAAGTATAAGGTGATTTGCCGCCGGTCACGATCGCAGTCACACTACCGTCACAACCCAGTGGGCAGGCCGGTGGGAGTACGACGAGTTCCAGTTCGAGCGGTTCGGGGACGATCACACAGGCAACCGCCGCACACCAGTTGGCGTCGGAAATGGTTACGCAGTATTGCCCCGGCTCCATAGCCGTGAAAGTTTGTTCGGTGGAGCCGTCGGTCCATTCGTACATATAAGGTTCCACGCCGCCGCCCGGAGTGGCGGTTATTTCGGCCGGAAGCGAACAGAAGTCGGAGGTGATAGCCGCACTGGCTTCTACCGGTCCGGGTTCGGTGACGGTCGCAGTGTCTACTGCTTCGGCTCCGTTACTGTCCGTTACGGAGATCACGTATTCTCCGGCTCCAACACCGTATAGGTCCTTGACGGTGCTGCCGTTGCTCCACGCAACGGTGTAAGGTGCTGCGCCCCCACTGATAGTAGTCAGGACGGAACCGTCGGTATAGTCATAACATTTGGGATTGGTGATCTCAAATTCAATGGTGATCTGGGCCTGGAGAAATACAGGGAGTAAGAATAGACAGGTAAATAATAAGTTTTTCAGACCAGACAAACGAGATTTGCCCGGCAAGATTGGTTGTACAAAATTTGCCATAGGAAAATTAATTGTTAGTGTATGATTGCTTACTGGAGGCTGATTTAATAATCAGTACAGTAAACCACATGTTCACTCAAGGTCAACAAAAATTAATAGTCCGTGTGTTAAATGTGGGTAAAAGAGGGATAATGTACTGAAATTGGCGATAGATGTCTCATTACTGGACCATCTTATGGAGGGTGGGTAATCTGGTCTGATAATCTGGATCAAATAACAGACTTTTTTTTCAGAATACCAATAAATAAGTGAATTAGATGATAAAAAATATAAATATTAAAATGCCGGCCATTCGGAAATTCTGCTAAAAAGAAGGGCAAAAAAAAAGTCGTATCACAGCTTGTGTGACACGACCTACTACTAACAAATTATAATCCCATGAATAATTTCCAAAATCTAAGACAGGGGTTAGTTTTTTGCTAACGCACCCTGTGTCGAGAGTATAAACAGTTTAAACCTGCAATTTATTTCACTTTTCACAGAAATTTAACAAAAAACCTGTTCAGAAAGTTTCCAGATTTCGGCTAAAGTGTAAAAATAAATAAGCCGCATCACACTCCCATTGCGATACGGCTTATCTTAATAACAAATCATAATCAAATGAAGAATAGCTTTTCAAGCCATCTATTCGATATATTGCGAAATATGCAAATTCAATTTTTTGGTCAACGAAAGCAGACTGTTAAAGGTAAGTCAGGCATAATCCCCATTAATACCTGACCTACCTAATAACGAACAATCCCATTTAATTTCATTTTGTCGCCGATTCATTTATCGACGATCCTTTCGTTTGACATTACAAACATCTTAATTAAAGCTGCGACAAACAAAGACAAAAAAGGATAATTGTGAATTTTTCGATTCGGTCATTAAATTCCAATAAACTGACAATCAATTTATTATAAAATAATCTGTGAGAAAAACATTCCAAAAAACTAGCTTTTTAAAAGAAATTATTCACCGAAATCCCCGAAAAAAAAGTGCTTTTCTTCTTTTTCGGGGATCACATTGGTAATTATTTTGTTAGGTCCGGGCGGGTTACGGGCTTGCAATTGGCTCTGCCGCCCCCGGCTCAGTTGAATGGATTGGCGTAAGCTGGATTTTTAATAAACGTTGTATCGGTCAGCGTGCGCAGGAAGGCGATCAGATCCTGTTTCTGACTTCCGGTCAGGGTAAAGGGTACAATATTGGGATCCTCGTTTTCCACACCGTGCCCGCCGGTCTTGTAGTGATCCAGCACTTCTTCCAGGGTGGCAAAGCGCCCGTCGTGCATATAAGGTGCCGTCAGTTCGATATTGCGCAAGCTGGGTACCTTGAAGCGACCGTTGTCATAAACCCGTCCGGTAACTGCTCCCAGGCCCTTGTCCGGAAAATCATTCAGGGTAGCGACACTATCAATTCCATTATTCCGAAAACTGAAATCGGTAAAGTTCACACCACCGTGACAGTGGGAACAGCCCGGGTGGTCCACCAAACTCGGTTCGACGTAGAAAAGGTCTTTTCCTCTTTGCTCACTATCGGTCAACCAACCCTCATTGCGGTAAACCACACGGTCAAATCGGGAATCCTGACTGATCAGCGTACGCTCAAACTGCGCCAGGGCCTTTACGGCCAGTTCTTTGGTGATTTCCGATGTCCTTTCAATACCAAATGCTTTACGGAAACGCTGCGGATAATCCGGGTGCCGCTGAAACTTCCGGACCACGTTCTCCCAATCTTCATTGAGCTCCACCCGATCCATGATCGGATGCAAAGCCTGATCTTCCATCGAAGGCGAACGCCCATCCCAGAAAAAACCGTTCGGATTATAAGCCAGGTTAAACAGCGGCATGGAACTGCGGGTGGTCTGCCTCCCTTCCACCCCGGTACTGAAGGCCGTACCATCGGTGAATCCCAGGTCCGGCGCGTGACAACTGGCGCAGGACATGGTACTGTCCGACGAAACGATGGGATCATAAAAAAGCATCCGGCCCAGCGCTACCCCGTCTTTGGTAAGCGGATTATCCGCCGGAATGATCGGTTCGCCCATCCAGTCCGCCAGTTCCAGTACATAGGGTTCCGGAGCGTAGGTTCCCGGGATCAGATCCGTAGCGGGACACGTTTCACAACTGTCGTCTCCGACCGTATCCTTTTTACAGGCTGTGCCCAGCAACAGTATTCCCAATAAAATGAGTGAGCCAACTCCGGCCCGGCTATTTTTCAAAAATTGATGCATCAATTCGATTCTTTTAAAAATTCAGATTCGGTTAGGGTCTGTAAAAAAGCGATCAGGTCCGCCTTGTCCCGCTCGGAAAAATCCAGCCTACGCACATTCGGATGCACATTCTCGCTGTATTTTCCACCGCTGACGTAGTGGTCCATCACTTCTTCCAGCGTGGCAAAACGCCCGTCGTGCATATAAGGTGCGGTAAGCGCTACATTTCTGAGACTGGGGGTCCGGAAGCTGCCCATCTCCCCTACTCTGCCGCTGATCCCCCCTTTCCCGGCATCCGGAAAATTTTTCGGATCGTATACCTCATCCAGTCCGTTGTTGAAATATTCCAGACCACTGAACAAAGGTTCGACATGACAGTGACCGCACTCGGAGGTCGGCACACCGTCTTCAATGTCAAAAAAGATCCGCCGCCCCCGATCTTCGGAAGCCGTCAAAATGACTTCACCGGCTTTATAACGATCGTAGCGGCTGTTTCCGCTTACCAGCGTCCGCAAATACTGAGCGATGGCCCGCACGGTCAGTTCCTGATCGATGGCGGCCACGGTATCGATGCCAAAAGCTTTCCGGAACAGCAATGGGTATTCCGGATGATCGCGAAGTTTAGTGGTCAGTTCCGTCCAGTCGCCAGCCATTTCATTGGTATCCTGCACAGGGTGTACTATGAGTTCCTCCAGATCGTTGACGCGGCCGTCCCAAAATAGTCCTTCCGTTTGGTAGCCGACGTTCAGCAAAGATGGGCTATTGCGTAAGCTACGATGACCGGCAACTCCCCGGCTCAGTATCTGACCGTCGGTAAAAGCCCGACCCGGCAGGTGGCAGGAAGAGCAGCTAACCGTGCTGTCGGCCGAAAGTAAGGGATCAAAAAACAATTGCTTGCCGAGCGCAACGCCGGCCACGGTCAGCTGGTTGTCCGCAGGGATCTCCATCCGGACAAAACGATCCGGTTCCCGTAGCGGGTAAGGTTCGGATTCGTAAGGAATATCCGAAAGGCGGCCGGAGCCGGGATCACCGGCATTGCAGGCCGACAGGACCGCGCTCAACAGAAAAAATAAGCACCCTCGTTTAATTACCGATACTGATCGCACTTTCCCGCAATTGTGTAATTACAAAGTTGTATACGTCCGGGTTCTTGTGGTGATCTCTGGGCGTCTGGCGGAAGTCGATAAAGGTCCCTTCGGCCGTGTTCTCCAGGGCTTTGAGCAGATCGACGTTTACCACGATCGAAGTGGTGGAATTTTCCCGGATATCGATGGTCACCGGCAGCGTCCGTTTCTGAAAAAGCTCGGATGCCCCGAGGTGATAGGTGAGTTTTTCCTCATCCTCGCCAAATTGGCCGTCATTATCCAGGTCGGCATTACCTTCGATCTTGGTATAGATGTAGCTCGACGCTGCCTCCCAGTAGCTGCTGACCTGGGCCAGCGGTTCCGACGGAGTGTAATCACTCGGTTGGGTAGCGTTGAGTTCGGGCGCTACGCCCAGGCCGAACTGCAGACCGGAATAAGTACCGGTCTCGATATCATTGAACCGCAGCGCATAGCCTTCCAGTGCTTCCTCTTCACTTTGGATATCGCCGAAGCTTACCGATTCAATGGCGCTGAGCATGTGCGGTTTGACCGCATTACCGGAACCCAGCAATTCCAGATCGGATAAAAAGAACTGGAACAATTGCCATTTTACTGCGGCATCTCCGCGATAGTCATAACTACGCCCGAACATGTACAACGGCTCGTTGCCGAAAGTCCCCTTGAAAACAATTTCCAGGCTCCCGGTACTGATCTCTTCTTTTTGATCGCAGGCCGTTATAAATAATGACAACAATAGAATTGGAATAAAAAATAATGGAGTGTGTTTCATTGGTCTTGTTTTAAAACCCAGTAATGTTCAGACAGGCCTTTTGTTCACCCGGAGTTGGTTGGGTAGCGAGGAAATAAGGGTGATCATCGGCTGTAATTGCAACCGGATCAATGGAACTGATCACGCTTCAAAGTAGTTATCCGCAGCTTACCTAAACCCTCCCGGGAAGTATAAATACAACAAATACCGATGGCCGGTGGTTGTTGCGCTATTAATAAAACTACTGTTGATTCACGGTAATGTCCACTAAAGTAAATGAATTTGGCAGGCCGGCGACAATTTGGGGAATGATGGTCTCCGGAGTAGCGGTGGCGATATTATTGACGTTCTGGAACCACTCCGCGTAGTTCACCTGGAGGGTGACCACCATGTTGAAACCGGCGGGAAGCGGAAAACCTCCGGGGATAGCTACCGATACGGGTACGGTAGATCTTTCCGCGCCGTACTGTAACAAAAGGTCTTCGGCGTTCTGGGTCGTATCCCGGGCCAGGTCCAGCCGATTGGACACGTAGCGGCCGTTATTGAGATCGTACATCGTTGTATCCAGTAGGGAAAGTGGGTGGTTGTTGGTCAGGGAGCCCGGAAGGATGCGGTCCATAAAATCATCAACGCCCAGTTCGAACTGCAATTGGGTAAAATTACCATTCTGCGCAAGCGTGCCCACCTCAAAGGCCGAGGAGACGGTAGCGTTGATCAGGAGGTAATCGTCGGGAATATAACGATCCTCGTAGAAGCCGATATCGTTCAGGTAGCCCACCAGTACGGTGTCCGTAGTGCTGACGCGGGTACCCGCATCCGTCACCAGACTAAAATTCTGCAGATAATAAGTGATCCGGTCAATCACGAAAGGATTTCCTCCCCCGTCTTTAAATGCGCCACTCGTATACCGGAAGGTGAAGCTGGTATCTGCATCGATCCACTGGTGTACCAGCCGGATCGAGAGCGCGGGATACGTGCAGCAGCCGTCACATTCCCGGTCGGCGTCCAGGCTAAAATTTAAGGCATTGGTATCCAGGCAGCCATCCACCTGTTCGTAACAAGCTGAAAAACAGGAAACAATTAAGAAAGCGATAGCAAAGGTGGTGATCCGGGACCAGGCCCCGGCAAAGCCCAGGGCGATATTATCCTTTATTTGATTTTTCAAAGTCTTTCACTAGTTTCTTCACAATCTGTTTCACCTGAGAAGTAAATTCCTTGTTAAGGATCCAGTTGTAGTACTGTTTATCCCGGGAAAGCACCTCGGCGGCGGGCTTGCCATTGTATTTTCCGAAATTAAATACAATGACGCCATTGTGATCGTACTTCAATTTCTGAGTTGCATCAACAAAACGCATATCGTTGGTGAAATCGTGTAGCGACTGGACATCCGCCACCACCGGAGCCGGGGTCACTTCACCGTCGCCGTCGACATAATCGATCCCTTCGTAGCGTTTGAGCTGCCCGAAGAAAACATCTACGGTAGCCTCTACATCCGCCATAGCGTCGTGGGCATCCTCGAGTTCTTTGTCGCAGTAATACTTCAGCGCAGCTTTCAGGGTGCGGGGTTCCATTTTATAGAAAATGCGTTGCACATCGATCGTCCGGCGGTTATCCATCGTGAATTCAATACCTACGCGGGCGAACTCCTCCATCAGGATAGGGATGTCGAAGCGATTGGAATTGTAACCGGCCAGATCAGCGTCCCCAATAAAATCGTAGATCTTCTGCGCTACCTGCGCGAATACCGGCTTATTCGCCACATCCTTGGGCTGAATACCGTGCACCAGCATGGCTTCGATGGAAATGGGCACTCCGGGATTAATCAGCATGACCAGGTCTTCGGGATCTTTACCACCGGCAAAGAATTTTTTAATGGCGATCTGGAGAATGCGGTCCCGGACTACATTTAAGCCGGTTGATTCGATGTCGAAAAAGCAGAGATCTTTTTTCAGGGGTAATTCCATAAACGTTATTCGTTAAATAATGCATTCAATCCACTGGTGTAGCGCGTCTCCATGCTACCATCCGGACGACTAAATATCAAATAGATTTCAATTGCTGGGTTGGATTCCGCCAAAGATAGTGCTTTTTCCACGCCGAGTACCATACAGGAGGTGGCGTAAGCATCGGCAACGGCACAATCGCGGTGAAAGACCGAAGCACTCAGCAATTCGGTCCTCTCCGGAAAACCGGACCGGGGGTTGATGGTGTGGCTGTATTTGACGCCGTCCACTTCGTACCAGTTGCGGTAATTCCCGGAAGTGGCCACCGAGCGATTTTCCAGCGGAAAGGCCGTAATGATCTCGTTGACCGAAGCGTCCTCATCCGGCATATTGATCCCCACCCGCCAGATGGAGCCCCCCGGTTTGACTCCCCGCGCCCGGGATTCGCCGCCGATATCCACCAGATAGCGCCCCAGGGATCTTTTCTCCAGGAGACGCCCCACTTCGTCGACGCCGTAGCCTTTGGCACAGGCGCTAAAGTCCAACTGTATCTCCGGCTTCTCCTTTAACAGAGAATCACCCTCCATACGAACCTGGTCGAATCCAACCAGGCTGCGGATCCGGTTTACTTCCACCGTATCGACTTCGCGGCCCTGGCGGTCTTCGGTAAATCCGAATCCCCAGAAATTGACCAAAGGCATTACGGTAGCATCAAAGGCGCCATCCGTGACGTTGAATACGCTACGGGCAATTTCCAGATTGATCCAGAAATGCGGTGCCTCGCCCAGCGCAATACCTCTGGCCGATTTATTGAACCGGGAGATCACAGAATTCGGTTCGTAGGTAGACACCTCCGCATTGATCGCCCGCAGCAAACTGTCGATCTCTTCCTGCAGAAAAGGCTGCTGGCTCCCCACATAGCTCACCTGATAATAGGTGCCCATGGTCTCACCGCGCAGGATCTGAACTTCCTCCAACTCTTGCCCACCTGAATTACAGGCCAGCAAACCAAAGATGAATACGAACAGCAGACTGTATCTCATGATGGTGCGAATTTGCGAATGGTGACCGGAAGCCGATCAGGCATTACGATTCTGCCAGATAGCGTCCAGGGAATAGGCTCCGGGGCCGGTCAAAAACAGCGCGAGGTAAGGCCCAAGAAAAAGAATACCTTTTTCCACCCGGCTGTAGGGATCACCGAAGTGCACTAAAAATACGACCGTAAGCATGGTAATGATCAGCGGGATCAGCGCCCAACGGGTCAGTAAACCGACGGTGACCAGCGCGGCACAGAGGAATTCGGCAAAAGTAGCCAGCACCAGTGAAGTGGCCGGTCCCAGGCCGTAGGGATCACCGAATTCTATCGGTTCTCCGGAAAAAAGCCGCATGAGTTTTCCCCAGCCGTGACCGACGATCATTGATCCTCCGAATACAACGCGTAAGATTAACAGAGCCAGGTCGGTCCCTTTTGAATTAAACATGTTTTCCATTTTTGCCTTTCCGTCCGAATAGGCATACGATCTCCTTTCCGACCGGAGTTAGGCGATTAAAGAATTCAGGTCAGTCCAGGATATTCAATGGGCACCAGATATTTTACTTCTTTTGTCTTGTTTCGGCTCTTGGCAAAACGCCTTCGCGAACGGCCTCTTCCTTTACACCGTGCAACTGTACGGGCACCTGCTTCTTGCGAAGCCGCATATTCAGGAATTCCACCAGCAGGGAAAAGGCAATGGCGAAGTACAGATACCCTTTCGGCACCGCACCGATCTCTGCCCCTGCGATCACCACGTGGGCCAGGTGAGCCCCCTCCGCGATCAGCATAAAGCCGATCAGGATCAGGAAGGCCAGCCCCAACATCTGGATCGTCGGATGCTTATTGACGAAATCTCCGACCGGATTGGCAAACAGCATCATGATCAGTACGGAAATAACCACCGCGACGATCATAATGATCAGAGCCCCCTGCAGACCGTTCGTCATTCCGACGGCCGTCAGGATCGAGTCGAAGGAAAATACAATATTAATAATGGTTATCTGTACAATGGCGCTGGATAAGGTGGCCTTCCCTTTCTTCGAAGTTGCGTCTTCGTGGTCATCCCCTTCCAGCTTATGGTGGATCTCATTGGTACTTTTGTACAGCAGGAATATCCCTCCGGCAATCAGGATCAGGCTTTGTCCGGAAAAGCCGGCATGCATGAACGAGTTGTCGATAGTGAACCAGGGTTCTTCCATAGCGACTAGGATCGACACGCCAAAAAGCAAAACGATCCGTAGTACCATAGCCAGGATCAGCCCGATATTCGTGGCTTTGGGCCGATCTTCCGGTGGCAATTTACCGGCCGCAATGGAAATAAAAATGATGTTGTCGATACCCAGTACGATCTCGAGAAAGGTAAGGGTCAGCAAGCTCATCCAAACGGCGGCGCTCGCAAAATCCGGCATGATAAAATCCATAGCGCTTTAGGGTAATTTTTTAATTCCCGCAATGTTACGGAAAATAATATAAAAGGTGCAGTAAGAAAGCCCGACTTCTGGAAGACGATACCAGACCGACTTCTTCCCGGGCCATTTTTTCGCGGATGAACACCTGCTACGCGCAGCGATCCGCAATAATAGTAAGATCAGAAGCTTCCAGAATGTTCAGTTGATGCGGCATTTTATATAGGCATTTGCGCCGGAAAAGAGCTAAAGACCGGTAAACCAGAATGGTAAAACTCGCAGGTCGTAGACTATCCCGCCGATCCATTGCCAATTCCGGGCTGCAGCCGGCACCTTTTACCGTTGCAAACGCTTACCCAGTACGTGCTGTACTTAAATTGGTTTGGATTTCCGAAACCAATTTTACGTCAGTATAGTTACCTTTGCCCCGAAATTCAAGAAGATAAAGTTCTGTATATGAAATACCGTAGACTGACTTTGGAGGAACTGAGTGAACTGGAACAGGATTTTATCCAGTTTCTGTCCGCCAACGGCATTCCCGGACCGGACTGGGAAAAGATCAAAGAAGATGACCCCGCAAAAGCCGAGGGACTGATCGAACTTTTTAGTGACATCATATTCGACAAGACCCTGGATCAGATCGAATACCTGGAATACAAAACGCCGAAGGATATCAAGATCTTCCACTGCGAAAAGCACAAGATCGTTATGAACGGACTGCTGGTGGATGGTAAATCGGATATCGATTTCACCCAGGCGCAGGACCCGGAGGAAATGTCACGCCTGCTGGCCAGCAGCGGCGCCAAACTGAAGATCTATACCGCGCAAAAGAAATACCATCCCAACCGCAAAATGGAACTCTTCAAAATGATGGAAGACGGCGCCCTGATCTCCCGGGACGGCGCATTATTTAAGACGCTGGAAAGTCTGAAAGGGTGAGGGCAGGTCTGCAATGGAAAGTTATGATCTAGCCTGAATAAATAATATCTATTTCAGATATAAATACCTGACAATTAATATTTTATAATGCCAGCTCCATAAACTAATTTATTTTCACCGCAAAGGCGCAAAGGCGCTAAGTTTTGTGAATTTGCCGGCGGCAAATTTTCCGAATAAGATAGCTCTAAATCTTTGCGGCTTGGCGCCTTTGCGGTGATTTCTTATGTTGCTTGAAGCTAAATGTCCATAAATTATTTTTTCTCATAAAGCGCCTTGCCGGCCGCCTCGTATTTATCTCCAGCCACCCAGACCGGCCGCTTATCCGCATCGGCGATCAGGCGGGCCGTGTGGGCAAATGCCTGCACAAATTTCTGGACGTAATCAAAATCCACCGTATCCGCTTCGTCCGTTACCTGGTGGTAATTTTTCATCAGCTCCTGGTTGAAGGTCTCGAATCCCGGACTAAAAGTCAGACAGGGTACTCCCTCCCGGGCGAAAGACACATTGTCGGAGCGATCGAATAACCCCTGTTCACGCGCCGGCTCGGGGATCACTTCGAGCCCAAAGGCCGCCAGTCCCTGTTCTACCGACTTATTCGTACCGGTGCGGTCCCAGCCGATGATGCCGGCCGCTTCGGTATTGGTGTAGCCCGCACCGTCGGAATTCAGGTTGAAGATCGTTTTTTCGAGTGGGATCAGCGGGTGCGCCGCGTAGTACTGGCTTCCGAGCAGACCGATCTCCTCGGCGGTTACCGCCAGGATGATCACCGAACGCTTCGGGCGCTGTTTAGCTAGGGCTTTTGCCGCTCCCAGAATAGCGACTACGCCGATGCCGTTATCGCGGGCCCCGTTAAAAATGCTGTCCTGGGGACCGAAAGCGCCACCTCCCTGCCGGCCGGTACCGACATGATCGTAGTGGGCCGTCAGCAAGATATACTCCTCCTTCAGTTTGGGATCCGTTCCTTCCAGCACACCAATGACATTCTGGGAAGCCATACTTTTGTACGTTCCGTTTCCGCTTTCCAGCTCTACCGAGAGACTTTTGCCATTTTTCAGCGCTTCGATATCGGACCGGTCGGTCACCTGGATCCAGGCGTAGATCAATCCATCCTTATTTTCGCCCGCCGAAGGTTCGATGCGTTCCCGGCTAAAGTAATTGCGAAAAAACGTCCAGGGATAAGACAAGGTATACACTTCAATCAGCGCTACGGCTCCGCGGTCGGCCGCCAGTTTTCTTTTAGTCGACATGGCTGCAAAAACCTCCGAAGGATCGTTGCTGTCCGGCAGTCCGGAAAGGATAATGACGACTTTCCCTTTCACATCCAGATCGGCGTAATCATTGCGGCCGGCGGCCTCGTCGATCCAGCCATATTCCGCATAAACGGCCGGTGCTTTGACGGTCTTCTTTTCTCCGTCCAGCAGGATGAGATCCTCGCCCAGGGCAAAATCCTTATCTCCCAGACGAAGGCTGCCTTCCCGGGGAGGACGGCTGGCGGCGAAGTTGATCTTTTGAAAATAATCGTCGGCACCTTCCGGCGAACGATATCCCAGCGCTTCCAGTTCTGCGGCAATGAAACGGGCGGCAATATTATTACCGATCGATCCGGTCCGGCGACCCATCAGTTCATCGGACGCAATGAATCGGAGTTGCGCCTCTATATCGCTTTTTTCCAGTTGAAATTCCGGCAGTTGCGCCTTGCCCGATTGGGCGGAAGAAAATTGTAGCGCGCCGCCTATGATCAGGATGACAATAAGAAAGTTCTTCATTAAATTTGAAATTATTTGGTTGTTCAAAATCAGCCCAGCAAGAGATCCATCAGGTCGGGGTCTTCCAGGAGTTCCTGCCAGACGGACAGTTTGGTGGTGGCCAGGTTGCGCGCCAGGCCGAGCCGGACGTCCGCGGGTATGGCGTCCAGCAGCAGGAAGCGCTTCATATTTTCCACCTGTCCGGCCTGTGCCTGCCCGTTCGGATCGGTGCCAAAAGTAAAAAGTCGGAAGGCCAGCGTCGATAAGAGATCGACGCGTACGGGTTTTTCCTGTATCAATGGCTCCAATTGCTTCCGGAATTCCGTATCGGAGGAAGCAGCCAGTAGTTCGGCTGGTTCCGGTAGCTTGTGCAGACTTTCCTGGACAAACGCAATAAAAGCGGCTACCGTTTCGGCATCCAGACAGGAATCGCCCAGGATCTTCACCAGTCCCAGGTTTTGGTTCAGGTCTTCAATGGGGGCAATGGCCTGGAAGAACTGCACTAGGGTACGCGGTGTAGTGCGTTGCCCCTGCATCATTTCGGGATAGGTCAAAACGAAGTCGATACCCCGGCTATCGATACCGCTGGCCTGCGCCCAGCGCGCCCATTCGACCTCGTCGAAGGTCAGCGTGATGTGCATCATCCGGGTCAACATCGCATCATCGAGCGGAGTGACCGAATAGTCGCCCCCGTCGGGGTTGGCCGTCAGTACGATCTGCCAGCCTTTGGGCAGGCTCCAGCTTACCAGCTCGTAATTCTGGAGCAACTGCATGATCCCCCGCAGGATGCGATCGTCCGCCCGGTTGACATCATCGATCAGCAGGATACCGGGTTTTTCTTCCCGGGGCACCCAGTCCGGCGCCCGGAATACCGTAGCGTCACCGTCAATAGTGGGCATTCCCAGCAGGTCTCCCATTTCCTCGAACTGTGCCGGGGCGATGTAAGAAAACCCATAATCTTTCCGTCGGGCCAGATCGCGTACGATCTCCGTTTTTCCGATACCGTGTAATCCCCAGATGCATACGGGCGTCTGCAGTTTACCGGCTTCGGCCGCTTTGGCGTTGATATCGAACATGTATTCCAGAAACTCGATCAGCGATCCGGCTTTAACCTTCGTTCCGTAGTAAGTATAATCAAATGCTGTCATGCTATATTTCTTTATGCTGTATTCGCCCGCAAGGAACGGGCAAAGTAGTTTTTGTGCCTTTCTTAAAACTGTTGTTTTTCAGTGATCAAATTAAAAACTCCCCACGGGGAGGTATTGTTTCGTGCTACCCGATCTGCGCCTAATGATGGTCCAGCCGTTAACAAAGCAACCGGCTTTACCTTTTAACTCATTTTCACTACCCGGCCCGGCAAACGCGACCAGGTGCGGCTATCCGGGCGGATGCCCTGATGGGAGATCAGCCAGAGCATCGGCATCCGGGGAGCCACTTCCGGGATCGGGCCAAAGCCGTCCGTCAGGTAGATCAGTCCGTCCAGGCGCAGGTCATTGGCCAGTTGGATCGGTGGATCAAAAGCGGTAGAGCCGCGACCGGCCACGTCCAAAACCTTCTGACCGCGATAGGGGTACTGGTTATGGATCTGATCATCACATTCAACGATGGTCATTTCGGCTCCGGTGCGCCAAAGTTGGTGAATTTCCCGTAAAAATGCACTAAGCATAGCCGGGGGCAAACTTCCGGAAGTATCCAGGGCGATCATCAGTTTCTGGTGTCGCCGGATCTTCACACCCGGCACGGTTCCGTAGCGTTTGGACGGCCGCCGGATCGTATCTTTCAACAACATCTTTCGGCTGTTGGTGGCAAACATCCGCAGTACCCGCTTCCAGTCGACTTTGGCCGCCTGCTCGCCCAGCCGGCGGAAGATCAATTCCCGCAAGGGTTCGTCCAGTCGGTAAAAGGAAGCGGTGACTTCCTTCTCCACCAGCCCTTTGATCTGGTGCTGCCAGATAGAGGCCAGCGCCTCTTTTTGTTCGAGGTCCAGGGTATCCATGGCATCCGCCCAGAATTGATGTTGCTGCTGGGCCGGATGTGACGGGTCCGACCACTGCCCGATCTGCTCCTGGTCCGGTTTGCTCAGTTTCTGGGCTCCGGCCAGCGCGGCTTCCAGTTTCCGATAGTAATAGCCGAGGCTGCGATTGGGTTCCCAGGCAACGGAATGCAAGCGATCCAGCCGGATCTGGTCCGGCCGCAACTGATCGGCGGACAGGTACTGGTTAACGACCAGATCGGCCGCAATTGTATACAGTTCCGCCTGGGCAAATTCGCGTTTGCGGAAAGGATGCAGTAGGGCCAGGTGCAGCAATTCGTGTTTGATCGCACCGTAACGGCCGGATTCATCCAGATCGGCCAGCCGCCAGAAGGCGGGGTTCACTCCCAGGACGATGGTTCCGTCCGACTGGAGGACGAGTCCGGTCTCTTCGACATCCTCCCGCGATTCCCGCAGCAATTTAGCGGCCAGATGGCCGAAAAAAGGCTCCCTCAGTAGGATCTCAATCAGTATCTGTGTTAATTTTTCTTCCATATTTTCTCTTCCCTAACTAACATCCTGATGAAGAAAAGGATCATTACCAAAAGAATTATCCCGAAGGGTAAGGCAACGATGATCAGTAGATTGCTCATCGACCGCAGGAGCGCATCCCCTCCTACCCAAACCGCCACCGCGGTGATCAGCGGCAGACCGATGCCCCAGGTGATCTTATGCACCCGGGTCGGGATCTGCGTACCGCCTCCGGTCATCATACTCACCACGTATATGGCCGAATCGAGCGAGGTGACCAGGAAGGTGCAAAGTAAAAATATGGTTAAGGGATTGACAAAGTTCTCGAAGGGAAATTGGGTATAAAATAAATAGGTGGCCTTAAATATATCCGTCATCTCCTGCCGCCCCGCTTCCGATAGGCCGGCTACCTGATCGAAAGCCAGGGTGCCAAACACCGAAAACCACAAAAATGTACCCAGGGCGGGTACGATCAATACGCCCAGCACGAAGGACCGCAGGGTACGCCCGCGGGAGATCCGGGCGATAAACAAGCCGGTAAAGGGCGCCCAGGCCAACCAGAAGGCCCAGTAAAAGATCGTCCAGTCGGCCGTAAACTGCGGATTGGTTCCGTATTCGCCCAAAGCCAGGCTCATCGGAATAAAATCCCGTAAGTAATGCCAGAAGCTGAGGCCGAAGCGGTTGATCAGTTCGACCGCATTATTCTGGAATAAGAACAGCAGAAGCAGGATCACCGCACCGCTCATATTGATCTGGGAAACAAAGCGGATACCTTTCTCCAGACCGCTCCAAGCAGAAATAAAGGCAACCACACCGATGGATAGCGCCACCAGGATCGTATCCCAGACCGGAAGATCCGTACCCAGCCACTGGCTGAGTCCCTCCGCGATCTGTCCGCTACCCAGACCGACGGACGCCACCAGTCCGAATACCGTAGCCAGAATTACCAGCAGATCGAGCCAGCCCAACCAGTTGAAACGACGGGCTTCAGTTCCGCCCAGCATGACACTGGGCAGGGCCGCCCGCTTTTTCCGAAAAAGAAAATAGGCGGCAATGAGGGCAAAGGAAGCGTAAAAGCCCCAGGCGGTGAATCCCCAGTGAAAATGCGCGTACTGGAGCGAAAGGATCTCCCGGCCCAGCTCATCCTGCACGGAAGGCACCGGCGGGTTCAGGTAATAAAATACCGGTTCCTGCACGGCGCGCTGCAACAGTCCCGCTCCCATGCCGGCGCTGTAGAGCATGGCCAGCCAGGTCCAGAAACCAAATGCCGGACGTTCCTCCGGTCCGCCCAGCCGGATCTTACCCCAGGGGGAAAATCCCAGCACCAGACAAAAGAGGACCAGCAACAGGCCCAGCCACAGATAAAAGCCGTGAAATAAGGAAAGAATTTGTTGGGTGAACTTGCCCGTGAATTCGAAAACCGCTTCGGGCCAGAACATCCCGGGTATGACGAAAAAAAGACAGATCAGCACAGCTCCGGCCAGTCGGGACCGGGAAGTAATTTCGGACATGGTATGCGGTATTCAGTACTCGGTAATTAGGGGCCGGGAAAGGCCGGATGGATGAACCACCTCACTCTCAGGCCTTAAAAGTACTGATTAAAAGACGGGATACCCATACTGATGTAAAATTGGTTTGGGAAATCCCCATGGCTTCGCGTCAGCAGACCTAATCAGGCGGTCAGGAACCAACAGTGCAGGTATTACTAGGTGGAGGACTGGACCACCATATTGGTCTCCACCCAATTCATATGCGGCACCGGATTGTTGCGGATCATATTGAACAGCACGTTCGCTGCAATGGCGCCTACTTCTTCGCCGGAATGATGCATGTAGGTGATGTGCGGTTTCCAGAAGTTAGGTACCAGACCGTTGCTGATACAGGCGATCGCCATTTCCCCGGGTATCTCCACGCCCTTCGCCAGACAGGCCTGCATGATGCCGACCAATAACTGATCGCTCATAGAAAAGATCGCATCCGGCTGATCGGGCAGATCCAGTACTTCGGCCATCTTTTCTCCCGCAGTTTCCGAAGAATCGGCGTGAAAGATCCATTCCGGTTTTACTTCCAGTCCGAGATCCTGTAGCATTTTTTCGTATCCCTGCCGCCGTCGTTTGGAAATAGACAGGTGTGGGTCATCAAAAGCACCGCATATTTTGCGGAAACCCCGATCATAAAGGTGCTTCACCACTTTTCCGGCGACCTGTACATCATCGATACAGACGATGGGGAAATCCCGCCGATCCACGATGCGATCAAACAGGACCACGGGAACGCCTCGTTCGGTCAGTTCCTCAAAATGGCTCAGGTTCTCGGATTCAGCGGAAACCGAAACCAGGAGTCCTTCCACCCCCAGACGATCACAGATCTTGGTATTGTTTTGTTCTCCACGCAGGCTGTTATTGGAATGCAGCACCAGCAGATTGTATCCCTCCGCTCTTACGCGATCTTCGATGGCTTTGATCACCGAAGGGAAAAAATACATATTCATATCCGGGATGATCAGACCGATCAGCCGGCTTTTGCGATTTCGGAAGGATATGGCCTGCAGATTAGGTTCGTAGCCAAGCTCTTCGGCTACCTGTTTAACCTTCTCAATAGTTTCCTTACTTATATCTGGATGATCCTTAAGCGCCCGGGAGACAGTTGATGGATTGATATTTAACAGCCTGGCAATATCTTTTACAGTAATTCTCCCCATTGTGCCTTTTGTGATTGTAGTCTACAAAATTTATTTCAGAATTTTTCCACCGCAACCGTTTGCGCACTCGTTTGCGAGTTCTTTAGTCGAAATAAACTATGATTTGTCTTGGTAATTAGAACAGACAAGTTTAACTTAGACAAAATATTGTTCTTTATTGGAGCTAATCTAGATTTTTTTTCAACTAAAAAGAACAATTTTCAAAATTTTCTCTTAGTGAGTGAAAATGTTATTTGCCATTTACAAAACTAGAAACAAAGATACCGTTTGGCTTTTCCCAAGTAAAGGTATGGAACTTAATTCGACTGAAAGGCGGCTTTGAAGCCGCCTTTTTTTCCTTCAATAGGGACAAAAAAAAGCTTGGGTTAAGACATGTTAGCTTAACCCAAGTAAACCAGAAACTTAAAACGACTATATCTTTCAATCTGAAATTAGGCCAATTCCGTGAAAACGAAAACCCCGGAGCGGGGTGCCTTTCTATTTTCAGACAAATTATTGATGTCTTCGATTCTCGTCAAATATACAATCAAATTGATGCCTTTGGCAAATCTGTAAGGGCAAATTTATTTTTTTCTATCGTTTTTCCCAACCCACACGTCCTTTTTATGCATTTCGAATGGAAAAATAACTTTCGTTTTGTGGAAACCTCCATAGATGAGTAGGGGAAAAATATGGCCCGCACCGGGTGTTCCAATCATTGATTTTTTTTCCTACAATCTGAATTTCGTCAACATCCCCACCCTACGAAATAGCTACCTTAGGTACGGAAATTGCCGTGAAAAAGGATGCTGTCGGAATTTTCCTGCCTGATTCCTACCTTCTGACCGGAACTTTTTCCCACTGACAAACACTTAGTAGCGATCGACGGGCTGGGTTAGGTTTACCCGAATTGATGCATCGCAGCAAAAAATTCCCAATCCGCCCGGAGAAAAGAAAAATTTCGAAACCAGGGCAAAGGCCGTAATTGGCAGGAATGCTCCGGCAAAAAACATTAATTCTTAAATTTGGACAGCAACGCCAAGCATTCGGTCCGGAACCCGCGCCGATCTTGTCGAAAAAAAAGCATAAGCGCTACCAAAAACATACTACTTGCGGCCAATACCTAAAACCCCAACGGCAACGGGCGTAACGCACCACCCTACCGGCGGTATTAACTGCAGGCTGAACTAATCAAACCCTTATGGATCAGGACCCGAATAAATACGAGGAACTCACCAAAAAGCTGGATCGCGTAGTGCACCGGCAGAATGAATTACAACGCGAGATCGCTCTGCTCCGGCGGGAGATCGACCAGTTGCACCAGCCGGAAGAGCAACTCTCCCCCGCCCCACCTCCCAAAATAAGTGCGAAACAGCAAGTTCCCGACGTCCAAACGCAGGCTGTCCCGGTGACAGAAGCTCCCGAAACTCCTCCTTCCAACAAATGGGATCGTTTCCGTCCTTCCTCCCGCACCGGACTGGACTGGGAGAAATTCATCGGCGAGAACCTCATCAGCAAGATCGGGATCCTCATTACGGTGATCGGGATTGCCTTCGGCGCCAAATATGCGATCGATCACGAACTGATCTCCCCGCTTACCCGCATTGTACTCGGCTACCTGGCCGGTATTGCCCTGACCGGGATCGCCATGCGACTCAAAGAAAAATACGAAGCCTTCAGTGCCGTGCTGCTTAGCGGCGGACTGGCCGTGCTCTACATCATCACCTACTTTGCCTTTAATTATTACGCGTTGATGCCCCAGAGCATCGCCTTTGTGCTGATGGCACTGTTTACGGCCTTCACCGTACTGGCCGCCTGGCATTACGACCGGCAGATCATCGCCCTGATGGGACTGGTGGGTGCCTACGGAGTACCCTTTCTGATCAGTGAGGAATCCGGTAGCGCCACCGTGCTGCTGGGCTATATGGCGCTCATCAATACCGGAATTCTGGTCATCGCCTTCAAAAAATACTGGAAGAGCCTGTTCTCTATGGCCTTCTGGCTGACCTGGCTGATCTTCTCCTGGTGGATGCTGTTTGGCTATACCCGGGATCAGCATTTCCTGACCGGATTTCTGTTCAGTACGGTTTTCTTCCTGTTGTTCTACGGTACTATTCTGGCTTACAAACTGATGCAGAAAGAGACTTACCGCTGGACGGATATCCTCCTGCTGCTGTCCAATTCCTTTATCTATTTCGGATTTGGCTACAATATGCTGGAAGATCATCCCGTCGGGGCCGATCTCCTGGGGGTATTCGCCGTTGCCAATGCCGCCGTGCATTTCGGGGTCGGTTATCTGATGCACCGGGATAAACTGGCGGACCGCAATTTGTTCTATTTCATCGTCGGTCTGGTACTGGTCTTTTTAAGCATCGCCGTACCTATTCAGCTGGACGGCAACTGGGTGACCCTGCTTTGGGCCGGTGAAGCAGCCCTGTTGTTCTGGCTGGGACGAAGCCGGCAGATCAAGGCCTACGAGAAGATGAGCCTGCCGGTCACTATTCTTGCCTTCGTCAGTTTGCTGCAGGACTGGTCAAGTAGTTACGATCAGGCATTTTATCAGGATACGGAATTGTTGCTTGCCCCGGTCTTCAACATCCAGTTCCTGAGTTCGCTGATCGTCAGCGGTATCTTCGGGCTGATGGTGTGGATGCAGAACCGGAAGCAGTGGACCTCGGCCCTGCCCGCCGGCAAGATCTGGCACCAGGGATTGCGGTTTGCCATTCCCGCGGTTTTCCTGATGGCCTTGTATTTCACTTTCCGCGTGGAGATCGAATATTATTTCCGCATCCAGATGCGGGAGGCCCTGGCGAGTATGCCGGAAAGCACGGCCGGCTCCCGTACCTTTACCCATCTGGCGAGCATCTGGGTAATCTATTACTCCCTGGTTTTTCTCGCCTTGCTCTCGCTCGTCAATATGCGCTGGATCAAGGACCGGATACTGGGTGTGATCAATCTCATTATGAACGCCTACGGTCTCTTCTTTTTCCTGGCGGGCGGGCTGTTCTCGCTAAGACTGCTGGATGAATCCTACCTGCTCAGCGACGGCGGCGATGTGATACTGACCGGTGGGTTTACCTACCTGCGCTATCTGGGCTATCTCATCGTAGGCGGCCTGTTGTACATCACTTACCGTTACCAGCGAATGGACTTTATCCCCCTGAAAAGCAGCTGGCCGTTCGACGCACTCTTGCATCTGGTCAGTTTGTTTTTGCTCAGCAATGAACTAATTCACCTGCTGCAGCAAGCCGGTGTCGAAGATGCCGAAAAACTCGGGCTCAGTATCTTTTGGGGTATTTATGCCCTGTTCCTGATCGCCCTCGGGATCGCCCACCGCAAGGCTTATCTGCGGATCAGCGCTATTGTGCTGTTCACCATCACACTGATCAAGTTATTCTTCTACGATATTGCCCACCTGAATACCATGTCCAAGACCGTGGTATTGATGTCACTGGGCGTACTGCTGTTGTTGATCTCGTTCCTGTATAACAAATTCAAACACCTCATTGCCGATGCAAACGAAGTATAGCTTTTTCCTGGCCCCGTGGATAATTGCCATCTGCCTGTTGGCCGGCTGCCGGACTACGGCTTCGGCGCAGTGGGGCCCCTATCATTTTTTGCGCGACCTGGAAGGCACGGAAGCGGGCTGGCAACAGCTTTCCCTCCCTGACGGGATATTCCGCCATCTGGATCCCTCCTTACGAGACCTTCGGATAAAAGGGATCACTGCGGCCGGCGATACGATCGAAGCGCCCTACCTGATCCGGTGGCCGAACCCGGTAGTAAAAGTAGAACGCTCCGATTTTCGCCTCCTCAATCAGAGTCGACAGGGCAACACCTATTTTGCCACCCTGACCAAAGATGACGACAAAGCGATCAACCGGATCGACCTGGAATTCGACAATACGGATTTTAACTGGCGGATCGATCTGGAAGGAAGTCCGGACGGGCGGGAATGGTTTAGCCTGCTGCAAGGCTACCGCATTCTGGCCTACGAGGGCCCACTGGGAGATTACGCCTTCACGACTCTGCAATTCCCCGAATCGGATTACAGTCATTACCGCATCCAGATCAGCAGCTCGGAAACGGTGAAATTACGGGCGGCTACCTATCACCTATTCCAAAAACCGGATATTGACTACCAGGAGTACACCATTATATCCCAATCGGCGACGGTAAACAAAGAACAGAAACAAACCGAACTGGAATGGGAACTCGCTACCCCCGTACCCGTTTCCCGCATTGAACTCCCGGTGACCGACACCTTTGATTATTACCGCCCCCTACGCATCCAGTTACTGACAGACAGTACGCGCTCTGAATCCGGGGTGCAGTATCGTTATACGGAGGTATACCGCGGGGTGCTCAGTTCGCTGGAACCACCGGTATTCACTTTTCCTCCCGAGCGTACTTACCGCATCCGGGTGATCATCGATCATCAGGATAACGCGCCGCTGAAGTTCGGCTCGCCCCGGGTGGAAGGGATCCATCCCGCCGTCATCTTCCGGATCACCGAGCCCGCGGATTATCACCTGGTGTACGGCTGGCCGGACGCTATCGCCCCGCGTTACGACCTCAATCGCTTCGAGGAAAAGATCCCCAGCGATGTCCCCGAAGTCCGCCTGGCCCCGGAAGTCAGGCTTCGACCGGACCTCGCGGTCCGCTCTCCCCTGCTCGTCAACCGCGCCTGGCTGTGGATCGTACTGGTACTGGCCATCGGTGTTTTGGGTTGGTTTTCCATGCGGATGATCAGTAAAGGATGATCCGGAGGTGGCCAGGAAAATTGACCGAAAAAAACATCGCTTTCCAGCCGTCGCTAACCGCCTCATTTTGAATAGCGAAGAGAAATCTACTGCATTTTTTGCGAATTACCGACAGTAATTTCATAAAAAAGTCTTTTGTTTTTAATCAGAATACTTATCTTTGCGGTCGCTTTGATAAAAAGCTCTGGAGGAATGGCAGAGCTGGTTTAATGCACCGGTCTTGAAAACCGGCGTACCGAAAGGTACCGGGGGTTCGAATCCCTCTTCCTCCGCAAAGCGATACAGGCCACCCAAGGGTGGCCTTTTTTATTGGTTTGATACCCAATCGAGCTCGCTTGAATTTGGTGTAGAGTCACTAAAAAAGTAGATCGGCAGGTCTGCATTGCTTTGAACTCTTCCCCTTTCAGGGATGTCTGCAGCAAATCTCCCTTACTCGCCCGTTATCCGCATTTTGTTTTTTAACGAACTACAGAATCAAAGCCGGTACCCTTACCGCTCGGAGGAGTTTGCAACTCCGACTTAATATGGGCCACCGTTTCTCGAATTTTCAAAATGCTAGCCTATATCGAAATCTTCTAGTAGATAGTATGGTAGTGATACAAAGGCAACTACAAATCTTACTGATATGAGCAGTCAGTTGTCTACATATATCCAGAGTTGCAAAGGCTGGAGAGCGGCAGCAAGGTGGGTGCGGCTATACGACAGTCAGAGAGGTGTAATTTGATAGGCATCCAGAGTTGCAAACTCTGGATAGCGGTAGTGGGATAAGTGTTGCTATACTACGGGCAGCGAGGTTATTCGCAATTTGTCATTCAGCAATCTGCCGAATCAAAGCCGGTACCCTGACCGCTCGGAGGAGTTTGCAACTCCGACTTAATATGGGCCACCGTTTCTCGAATTTTCAAAATGCTCACCTGTATCGAAATCTTCTAATAGGTAGTAATACAAAGCTAACTACAAAGCTGCCGATGTGAGCGATCAATTGTTTATCCAGAGTTGCAAACTCTGGAGAGCAGTAGTAAGGTAGTCGCGGCTATACAACAGTCAGCGAGGTGTAATTTGATAGGCATCCAGAGTTGCAAACGCTGGATAACGGTAGTGAGATGGGAGTCGCAATAATACGGGCAGCGAGGTTTTTCGCAATTTGTCATTCAGCAATCTGCCGAATCAAAGCCGGTACCCTGACCGCTCGGAGGAGTTTGCAACTCCGACTTAATATAGGCCACCGTTTCTCGAATTTTCAAAATGCTCACCTGTATCGAAATCTTCTAATAGGCTGTAATACAAAGGCAACTAAAGCTTGCCGATGTGAGCGACCAATTGTCTATCTATGAATCCAGCCTTGCAAAGGCTGAAGAGCGGGGCGTTTGTAACGCCCACATCATTCAATGGTTCAGCTATTTTTTACCATCCAAATAACCGTCTCTCCCATATTGTCAGGCTGTACGTAATCTTCATCCAGGTCTATCCCGCACGTTATGTTTCCCATTACTTGAATCATCTGATAGCCCCGTTGGGCAACAGGCGGTACCTGGCTCAATGATTTCCAGTAATGGTGAAAGGACAATTTCTGGTATAGATCGTCACTATTTAGTATTGAATCATTCCCTACATACAGCCCGGGCACAAAACCAGCAGCGAAGAGTTCCTGATTCCAGGCATTCGCATAGTCAACCACAGCATCCACGGTTGTGCCCCTAGCGACCCCTTCCAGGTCCAGCCAAACATTTATTCCAGGAATGAAACCGACTTCTCTAGCATGGGCTGCCGCCTCCGCTCCGTACTCCTTTCCGAGAGCTGCATTAGGGGTCCACCCCTTCCTGTCCACATGCTGAACAGGCATCAAAGCCAGGCCACCCTCCAAAATGTCCCCGACTTCCTCCGCGGTGAGATCTCTGGGATCTTCAGCAGTACTACGCGAAATGTAGCGTAAGCAAAACTGATAGCCCGCATGCTTAAGCTGCTGTGCCAGATCAGTGTTTAGTTTGGTATTGGTATCAAAGCCTTTTGCCTTCTGAACGGGTGTAGCTGCCTTATAAAGAGATTCCATTGGGTATGATTTTAGGAGAGAATTATTAAACTGTGGAGTAAAGCCTTTTGATAGTTATTGAAACATGCTAAAGACTTTACTCCGTTTTTTATACCAACATTACTCTCCGCCGGGAGGGGTCTGCGAAAAAGTTTCTTTACCGGTCTCCGTTGTCGTTGGTTGTTCGACACCGCTGATGGTCTTTATCCACGTAGTTTCCATAACTTCTTTCCCATTTTCAAGGGTTCGGATCTTTCCACACCAACTCGTCACCGCCACTCTTCGGGAAGTCATTTGTGGCCAGCCGACCACGAAGCCTATCGGAAGCACCTTTTTGGGCGGATCGTCATCCGTGAAAGTTAGTATGCCGGTAAGGGTTTGCGGTGTGGTTGGAGATTCTTGTTGTTGGGTATAAGTGCCTTCAAACTGGATCATTGGCTTGTTGCCAAAATACTTTACAAAATGATATTTCAGTACGGACCCATTCTCGCCGTACCAGGTTGCTTCGTTTGTTTCCATGATAAAAAAGGTTATAGTTTTAAGTAATGATAATCTACGGATGGGAATGCTTGGTGTAATTATGCTTCATGCAGGTGGTTGCATGCTTTCCCAAACTACTTCGATCAGCCATTTATCAGGTTATCTGACTGGCAGTAAAGTTAGTTTCCAGTGTTTTATCTATCATGGACAAAATTGATAAGCTGTTGCAAATATCATTCATCAAAAACTACCCATCTACACCTAAACAACTGATTCTTAGATTCATTGAAAGTGAAAGTGAAATATTGTGTTGCAGAAAAAACCATATTACCCCGAAGAAAAACTTTCCTGCTAACTGTGGTTTATCTTTCAGTAAGCTGTCGGACCAATGCCAGTGCCCTGACCGCTCGGAGGCATTTGTAAGGCCAACACTATATCTAATCGCTATAGCTTCAACGAGCCGAAAATTTAGTAATTTTTGTAAAATGTAGACTCAACCATTTCTGCTGTTGTCTCGATAATTGGTTGTCGTTTCAAACGACGATCAATGGTTTCGCCAGGGATTTTGAACCTGTTACGGTTGGCTGTTGAATAATATGGCTCCAGAGTTGCAAACTCTGGAGAGCGGTAGTGAGGTGGGTGCGGCTATACAATAGACAGCGAGGTGTAATTTAATAGGCATCCAGAGTTGCAAACTCTGGATAACGGTAATGAGATGGGCGTCGTTATACTACGGGCATCGAGGGTTTGCAACTCCGACTTAATATGGGCCACCGTTTTTCGAATTTTCAAAATACTCACCTGTATCGAAATCTTCTAATAGATAGCATGGAAGTAATACAAAGGCAACTTCATAGCTTGCCAATGTGAACGACCAGTTGTCTTTATATAAATCCAGAGTTGCAAACGCTGGGGAGCGGTATTAAGGCGGGTGCGGCTATACGACAGACAGCGAGGTGTAATTTGATAGGCATCCGAAGTTGCAAACTCTGGAGAGCGGTAGTGAGATGGGCCTCGCTATACTACGGGCATCGAGGTTTTTCGCAATTTGTCATTCAGCAATCTACAGAATCAAAGCCGGTACCCTTACCACTCGGAGGAGTTTGCAACTCCGACTTAATATGGGCCACCGTTTCTCGAATTTTCAAAATGCTAGCCTGTATCGAAATCTTCTTGTAGATAGTATGGTAGTGATACAAAGGCAACTACAAAGCTTACCGATATGAGCAGCCAGTTGTCTATATATATCCAGAGTTGCAAACTCTGGAGAGCGGGCATTCCTTCCGTAAATTATTTTGCCGAGCAACAACGACTTTCGCCCAATTATTTCGGAGATCTCATCAAAAAGGAAACCGGAAAGAGCGCTCAGGAATATATCCAGGCAAAAGTCATCGAAGTGGCAAAATCAAAGATCTTCGATCCCGATAAATCAGTTAGCGAGATAGCCTACGAGCTTGGATTCAAATACCCGCAGCATTTCAGTCGCATGTTTAAACGGGAAACGGGGTTTGCACCAAGTGATTTTCGGGATAGGAAATAGGATTGTTCTTTTCAGTTACCAACTCATCGGCAGATCCTGGTCTACGAAAACCGATAACCTATCAGGGGATATAGCGCTTGCAGCACTTTCCAAATGAAATACAACACATCAAATTGTTTGAATTTCGCACCTATCCGTTTGGTACTCATGCCCTAAGCGATCTCCAGCGCCCCGGAACCTTAAAGGCTTGCAATCACCTTCCGCAGTCTGTCCTGCACTTCCCCGGCGATCTTTTCGAGTTCCTCGTTCTGGATAGCCTGCATGGACTGCTCCGGGTCGACGGCCGCTACTTCGATCCTCCCGTTCTCATCTTCCTGGACGATCACATTACAGGGTAACATGGTACCGATCTTATCCTCGACCTGCAGCGCCTGGTAGGCGAACTGCGGGTTGCAGGCTCCCAGAATGCGGTAGGGCCGGACCTCTACATCCAGCTTTTTTTTCATCGTTGCCTGAATGTCAATTTCGGAAATGATCCCAAAACCCTGTTCCTTCAGGGCGGCGGTGACCTTTTCGATGGCCGAATCAAAGTCAGCATTCTCAAGCGTAGTATTGAAATAGTAAGCCATATGCTTTATTGTTTTAATTTACAAAATGGTTGAAACGCACCGTTCCGGTTTTCCGGAAAGTCAACTGTTAATTAGGTAGTCGGCTTTTACCAAACGATCCGGTCTCTGTATTCTAACAGATCTTATCTAAAAGTGGTCTATTCGCTCATCAGATAAGAATGAGAAGGTCGGTATCGGTCCTTACTCCGCCTGCTCCAGGCGATACAGCATTTTTTTCATCTGGGCAATTTCCCGCTTCTGGGCTTCAATGATCTCCTTGGCCAGCTGGATGGCTTCGGGATCGTCCAGGTGGGCCTTTTCGCTGACCATGATGGCGGAACTGTGGTGGGGGATCATCGCCCGCATCCAGGCTTTATCGTCCACAAAGGTCTGCTGGCGCAGGATGTGGTAGGTGAAAGCCCCGATCAGCAGGGCAGCCGCTATGATGAGGTAGTTCTTGCGCTTGTCCTTATACATGCCCCACATGAAGAGCAGCATGGAGATGGCCATAGGGGCGATCATCAGGATGGTCATATAGGTGCGGGTCTGGGCCAGATAGATGTGATCCAGCTGATCGACATTCATGTACATCACAGCGTACATGGTAATGAAGCTGGTCAGCAGCATCAGTCCAAATTTTACGTATGGGTTCATTGGTCTTTATTTTAGCTTGATTCTGGTTTTAAAATTTCAATTATGGTTACTGAATGGTTTCCACCACTTTCCCGCAACTCAGCATTTTATCTCCGAAATAAGGATTACGGATCTGTTCCGAATCGCTGAACCAGTCAGCGCCTTCATTATTGAAAGCCATCGGGCAGTGTTGTTTGTAGATCACGCCTTCGCTGAGACCGTTTTTGAAAAGCGGTTCCAATGCGATCGTCAGATCGGAAAAAGCGTCCCTTTGTTGTTCCAGATCGGACGCCTCAACGATGGAGCGTGCGGCGGCCAGCGCCTCTGCCTGCTCGTCGGTCAGGCGTTCGGTAAGTTCCCGGGCAGCGGCGGTCGCTTCCCCCTGTTCGGAGTTCACGAAAGCGGTGCGTAAGTGTAAATAGTCCTGAAAGATCGCCTCGGTCAGGCCGTCAGCGAAAGCGGCATCAAAATTATCCGGCATATTGGCCTTTTCCGTCTTCACTTCTTCGGGCGTATTGATGGCAATATCGGTATTCTTTTTTCCACCGTTACAGGCGGTTCCCAGAGCAAAGATCAGGACAAACAGTAGTGCATGAAAGATTTTCATTTTTTTGGAATTTGGTGGCTCACCCGGAGAAGACATGCTCCCCGAAGGCGGCGAATTTGCGAATGCCGGGGCATCAGTCACCTTGTGCAGACCGACGAATGCCCGGTTTTTTTTCTTGAACAGCGGATGATCAGGATCAGCCGACCCTACGGTCGGACCTCATACGAAAGCTATAATAGAAAGGATTGCGTGAACAGCCGGAGGTCCCGGCGTGGGTCGGGTGGAGCGTGGGCCGCTGAGATATTCCATTCCGGATAGTACCCAACGGGTTGAACGGACAGCAATGCCGTTGTGAAATTATGGGTGAAATATTCCGGGGAGTTGATGTCGCGCTCTACGGTTTCCTGCTTTTGGTCCTGGTCCAGCTGAATGTGCAGCAACTGATCCTGGCAACAGGGAGTGCGGCTTATCCGCTGGAGATCATTAGTCCCCACAATTTCGTGATCATCGGACATCCGGCAACGCTTTTGCCGGCTCTCGGCTTCCGAACAGCTTTTTGCTTTGCCCAATAAACTTACCGACACCAGCTTGCCGCCGCAAAAATGCATATCGACCGCGCAGTTGATCGAGCTGATCAACAACAGGCCGGCTAGACTAAAGGCCAGTATCCGGTATATGTTTCGAAGGGCGGTCATATTTTTGGTAACCGGAACGGGCTGGAGGATGTTCTGTAGATTCCTGAAAATCCTGGATTCTGCCTAGCGACCGGCCAAAATTTGACCTAAGAGTCTGAGGTGTGTAATCAGAAAGCGCTCTATCCCTTAAAGCTCGACTATAGGATTTTATGTTGCGTCCGGTAAATAGAATAGGAATACAAACATTCTAGATTTATACCTGGGCAGGGCTACGCCCTTCGAGGTGTAACACCTTACCGATCTACCAATATTTCCGCAGTTACGCCGCTGACATGGATAAGGGCAGAGCCCTGAAATATTTGTAGCGGCATGATTGAATTCAGATCAGGGAAGGGCAGAGCCCTGGAGATAAAATGGGTTTTCTCCATCAAATGATCCGGCGAATTCAAAGAGCGATTTTAAGACATCCGGTTTACGATGGTACGTTTTAAAATTAGAACTAGCTTTCTGCGGGCACGGAATCCTATCATTGAAATTGCCAAAGTTGGGCTAAAATAACCGATCATCCTGGCGGGAATATCTGAATTGCCGGTGATGGCACCGGGCTCTTCCCGGGCCATACGACCGGCAGTTCAAAATCACTTTAATTTTTAGTAATCGGCCGCAAAGGACCGAACCATCGGGGATACAAATTTTCCGTCGGCCAGGGATCAGTTATGCGCCTCTTTGATATACCCCCACCCGGCAGCCTGTTTGCTCACAATTTCCATGATGGCATCGGGGACCGACTCCACGCCGGTGAGCAATTGGGTCTTTTCTATCCCGTGTCTCTTCATGGTGACTTCACAGACCTTGATCGAAATCCGCTCTCTATCTTCAAAAAACCGGATGTTCTCCGCCAGGGTGGATTCTTCCTGCAGCACCATATTCAGGGCCTTGCCGTAAACCACCAGTTCAAATTCGGAATCGGGATAGGATTCGCTCATTAGTTTCAAGTGCCGCAGGGCTGATTCCTGGGTGGATTCATTCCCGCTGGTCAGATCGAATACTACCTTGATCGGTTGACTTTGGGCCTGCATCAAGGTACAGGTGATCAGGAAGATCCCGGTAATCAAATAGTTTTTCATGACGTTTGGATTTTTATGAGTTAATCAGGGAACTGGTTCAGACTGAAAGTCGCATAGAGGAACCAGGAAATGAAAATTAACGATCCTTGGCCTTGGATCAAACCCCTTTTGAGTAGCCGGGAGCATTCCGTGATTTGATCCGGGGGTTGCCTGATCCTTCGGTATGCGAACAGTTTCGAAATGCAGTGATCTAGTAAAAAATACGGACCAAAAATAATCCCCGGCATTCGGCACCAACACCGCAAAAAATCAGTAGCTTTGAATGTATGCCGTCGACGGGAAGGGTTCGCAAGTGGCAAGATGGGAATGATACCCTGGCGTCTTTTGAAACATCCAGCTTACCCGTTTTAATCCGTCCGGATATACATCCTATGAGAAGCTCCATTGTACTTTTCCTGACCTTTTTCGGTCTGTTGTTACAGGCCCAGATCACCATAACTTCCTCTACCCTACCCGCGCTCGGCGACCAGCTGAAATACTCCTGGGCTTACGATCAGGCTACCTTCGGGATGATCACACCTCCGGGATTCGATCTCAGCTGGGATTTTAGTGGATTGACGGCCGATGAGTCCCTCACCGAAACGTTCCTGGCCCCGGATGGGGGGCAGTATGTGTACCGGTTCCCAGGGGCCAATTTAATGACCCAAAATGCAGCCGGTGAGGAACGGTACTATCTGGTTTCCGGTTCGGGGCTAAAGCTCAAGGGCTGGACCGAAAACAATCTGTTCGGTGAGCCCTTTAATATCGTATACGATTACACCTGGAAAGGGAGACTCCCCAATGGAGGCTTAGACGAGCGCATTACACCCCTCAACTTTTTCGATTCCTATTCGCAATCTGCCAGTTTGTTGGAGGGATTCAAATTTAGCGAATTACCGCCGGCCATCCGTAATGCCTACCTGGCTGCGGGTTTGACGACTACGGATTCCGTCCGGATCCGTAGTAGCATCAGCACTTTCTATGCGGTAAACGCTTACGGCACTGCCACTATACCTAGTCCCGATCTTCCGGTACCCTATCCCGTACTTCGATTAGCAGTTACCCAGTATAAAGAGACCAGAATGGATGCGCACGTTATTCCACTGGGCTGGCTGGACATCACCGATCTCAGCATGCAATACTTTCCGGCCAGTGCAGCTACCCTTGGGATAGACACTTCCGGTTTTCATATTTTCTTAAATGATCTCACCAGAGAAGAGATCGCCCGGATCACCCTGGATTCCCAGGGACGTCCCCACCATGTCCGCTTCAAAAACGAAGCGCCGCCCGGCTGTTTCAATCCAGACCTGGTCGATCCGACCATCGATGACGATCCTATTCCCTCCGGCAACTACGCCGCCAGCCAAACCATTACTTCCGCCGGGCGTGTGGCCGACGGATCCACGGTAGAGTTTCTAGCGGGCATTCAGGTTACCCTGGAGCCGGGTTTTATTGCAGAGGCGGGGTCCAGTTTTAAGGCCAGTGTCATCGATTGCTCGCCCACCCTGGCCCGCTCGGGTCCTGGCGAAGAACCGGAGATCAAGCCCTACTCCATTCCGCCCGGGGACCTTCCCGGAAAGACGGGCGTAGCAGGGCACCTCAATATCTATCCCAATCCCGTACATACTTCAGCTAGCATTGCCTATCACTTGTCCAGTCCCGGTCCGGTATGGCTGGGCATATCGGATTCGAGAGGACGACTATTGCAGGAATTGGAAACCACCAACTGGCAAACTGCCGGTACGCACGTATTGGAATGGACCCCGCCGGACCGTATCGCGCCGGGGCTGTTCCTGGTTTCACTCAAAACGAACGAAGGGCTCATTTCGAAAAAAATGGTGTGGATCCGGTAAGCGCCGATATTCCCAAAGGTTAATTACCAGGAAAATTAGCGGCTCAGTCCCATTTTATCATTATCATGGAGTCACACCAAAGCGCTCCCGGGATCATGAAGCAAATCAACAGCATGCTGAATTTAAAATGGCTGGCCTGGATAGGGATACTGGGGGTTCTGCTGTGCTCGTTCTATGGTTTTGCATTCGGTATTTACTGGACCGTCATTATTGCGTTTGGTCAGATCTACTTTATGCATCTATTCAATCTGATTGGACACCTGTTTTTGGGTGGCGAAAATGAGGAATTGCGCCGGGATCTGATCTGGATCAGCATCAGCGCCCTGATCCTGTTTCTGATGACTCCCCAAAAAGTTGTCGCGATCTGGATGTTTTTTGCTGCGGCAATGCTGATAGTCATTATCCAGCTGTATGGTTATCTGGAAGATAAATTTCGGGGTATCAGGTGATCTATATGCTATCCTGGCTCTGTAGCCGTTGTTTGTAAATTCCTCCGGTTTATCTGATTTCCCGGAGTGTTTGAAAATAGTAAATATTTCCGCCATTCCCTCTCCCAAAGTCTGGTATAAGCACACTAAGGGCCACCTTTTTCCCGGATTAGCCGACTTAGGGTCAAATTGTTTGAATTTCGTATGTATTTATTTGAATTGCATTACCATATTGCAAGGGTAATTCTTTATTTTATGCCTCTACACTAACCGCTTAAGCATAAGTCATTTAATCCATCATTATCATGGCAGTATACAAACTGAACATCAACGGTAAAAAACTTCAGGTAGACGTCGATCCAACCACTCCCATGCTGTGGGTACTGCGGGATCACCTCGACCTGACCGGTACCAAATACGGTTGCGGCATCGCCCAGTGCGGGGCCTGCACCATTCACCTGGACGGCAATGCCATGCGGTCCTGCCAGTTGCCGGTTTCGGCGGTAGGCGATCAGTCGATCACTACGATCGAAGGCCTTTCCGAGAACGGAGACCATCCGGTACAAAAAGCCTGGCTGGAGCACGATGTGCCCCAGTGCGGTTACTGTCAGGCCGGGCAGATCATGAGCGCCGCCGCGCTCCTGCAGAACAATGCCAGCCCGAGTGACGCCGATATCGATACGGCCATGAACGGCAATATCTGCCGCTGCGGCACTTACACCCGCATCAAGGCGGCTATCAAGACCGCTGCTAACGGTTGATTCCCGGTTGCGGACTAAACGTCCGGCCCCGGTCTATTCATCCTAAATTCACCAAATCACTAAAAAATGACCCTTATCAAGACATCATATAACCGACGTTCTTTTCTAAAAACTTCCGCCCTCGCCGGGGGTGGCCTGATGATCGGCTTCAACTGGCTGACGTCCTGTCAAGCGGCGGCCGAAGAAGAGGTATTGCAGATGCCGGACGAATGGTTCGACATCAATGCTTACCTTAAAATAGGCGACAACGGAGTCGTAACGATCCTATCTCCCAATCCGGAATTCGGACAGAACGTTAAGACCTCCATGCCGATGATCATCGCCGAAGAGCTGGATGTGGACTGGAAAAACGTGATCGTTGAGCAGGCCAACTTCAACGCAGAACGTTACACCGCCACCAATCAGTTTTCCGGCGGTAGTGCCGGTATCCGCCGGGGTTGGGAAGGTCTGAGAATGGCGGGCGCCACCGCGCGTCAGATGTTGTGCGAAGCCGCCGCTGCCGCCTGGGAAGTACCCGTAGGCGAAATTACCACGGCCGCCGGCATGCTGCACCACGAAGCCAGCGGTAAGTCTGCCGGATACGGCGAAATGGCTTCCGCCGCCGCCCAGATCCCCGTACCGAAAGAAGTAGAACTGAAAGACAATAAGGACTTCAAGATCATCGGTACCTCCCGCAAAAATGTGGACGGTAAAAAGATCGTGACCGGCCAGCCCATGTTCGGAGTAGACAAAAAGAAGGAAGGTATGCTGATCGCCATGATCGCCCATCCGCCGGCCTTCGGTATGCAGTTGAAATCAGCCGACACGGACGCAGCGAAAGGCATGCCGGGGATTCGCGACGTATTCACGATCAAAACCCTGCAAGACGATTACGAAAGAGCGGGTTTTGACACCAACGCCTTCCCAGAAATGATCGCCATTGTAGGCAATTCTACCTGGGAGGTGATGAACGCCAAAAAGGCGCTTAAGGCCGAATGGGAACCGTTCTCCGAACACTCCATGGTGGTTAACGGCTGGGGCGGCAAACAGGAAGTAACCATTCCGGCCGGTTTGGAAAGCACCACCTCCCACCGGGAAGAAATGGCCAAACTGGCTGAACAACCGGCCAAAGTGAGCCGGAAAGACGGCGATCCGGAAACGGCTTTTAAAAATGCCGCGCAGGTCATTGAACGGACCTACACCGCTCCCTTCCTGGCGCATAACTGTATGGAGCCCATGAACTTTTTCGCCCACGTACAAGGCGACAAGGTAGAACTGGCCGGCCCCATTCAGGGACCCGGCGTGATCGAGCAAACGGTATCCGCCCGGCTCGACATACCGGTGGAAAATATTGAAATTGAATTGACCCGTATGGGTGGCGGTTTCGGTCGCCGGGCGTACGGACACTACATCGTAGAGGCGGCTCTGATCTCCCAGAAGGTGAATGCGCCGGTCAAACTGATGTATACCCGGGAAGACGATATGACTTTCGGTATTTACCGTCCGTCTTATTCCGCGACTTACCGGGCAGCTCTGGACGAGAACGGTAATCTGACGGCTTTCCACGTGAAGGGTGGCGGCGTGCCGGAAAGTCCGGTTTTTGCCAATCGCTTCCCCGCCGGTGCGATCGATAACTACCTAGCCGAAGAATGGTCCATTGATTCGAATATTACCATCGGCGCTTTCCGCGCACCGCGGTCTAATTTCATTGCCGGTGCGGAGCAGTCTTTCCTGGATGAGGTTGCGGAGGCCGCCGGAAGAGATCCCATCGAATTCCGGCTCGAACTGCTGGAACGGGCCAAAAATGATCCGGTTGGAGAAAGAAATGATTACGATGCCGCGCGCTACGCCGGTGTACTGGAACTGGTACGTGAAAAATCGAACTGGGGACAGGAGCAGCCAAATGTCTACCGGGGCGTATCCGCCTATTTCTGCCACGCTACCTACGTAGCCCATGTTCTGGATCTGGTGATGGAAAATGGCAAACCCCGCGTGGAAAATGTCTGCTGTGCCATCGACTGTGGTATTGTGGTCAATCCCGATGCGGCCGCCAACATGGCCGAAGGCGCCATTACTGACGGTGTGGGTAATGCCTTTTTCGGAGCGATGACCTTTAAGGACGGTGCCCCGGAGAAGAAAAACTTCGATACCTACCGCATGATCCGGATGAGTGAGGCTCCCCGGAACATCGATGTACATTTCGTACCGAGCGACGTGGATCCGACGGGTATGGGAGAACCGCCATTCCCGCCCATTTTCGGGGCCGTGGCTAACGCGATGTACAAAGCGACGGACAAACGATCTTACCACCAGCCCTTCCTCGGAGACCAGGAGGTACTGGGCTAAGTGAAAATGATAAAACAGGTGATCCTCCGGGCATTTTCGACTCCCGGAGGATTCTCCTTTGGTTATTGATTATTGAATTTTATTTTCAAGCCTTACCGGATAAGAACCCGGAGACCTTCCTTATTAATAATGAAAACCACTTAAGTCCCAATCGCCAAAGCTCATCACCTCGGCACCACTGATCAGATAGGCCAATCCGCCCAAACTCACAACCGGAAAGACATGTGAAGCAAAAGTGCTACCCTTATCCTTGGCGTAAATGTGCACCTGGAGGATCTCGGTAAAAGGTACAAATGCTCCTCCCCCCGGCTCCAGCGACACTTCAGAGCTTTCTTTCAGATAGATGTGGACCGCCTGGATGATAAACTTCTCGTACGGCCGGTAACGGTGACCTTGCTTATTGGTAATTTTCGGACCGTCGTCATTCAGTACGGCCACCCGGTTGCGGTAAACGAAATTGGTTTTGTGCGCCGGTAGTACCGCTAAGGAACCACGCAGCACTTCTCCCTCGATCACCGGGTCCAGCAACTGAAATACTTTTCCCCGCTGGTAAACGACAAAATACCTTTCGGCATGTTCCTCATCCACTACCCGAACGAAACGCTCGCGGTCGGAGCGATCGATCTTGTAGTACTCGAGAAAACAACCGCTGGTGAGGGTCAGAGTCAGGAGGACCAACAGGAAAGCGGTCACTCGTTGGACGGAAGTGGGGATGGTAGCTTTCATGGGGCAGATGATTATAGCGATAAAGAATCCGCTACGTTAAAAAACTGTACTCGGTGTAAACTGTCGGGGTAATTGTCCCCGGCAATTCACATCAGTATGATACTCTCCCCATTTTAGCCCAAATACTGAGTACTTACAATGACCCGGAGCATTGGCCTGACTGTCATTGGTCAGGGGTGCTGGTGGATCCAGGTAATGGTGGGCGATAGCCTTCCACAGCCATTACCTTAGCATCATTTTTCGCTATACTGCTCATCGCTCACTTTTTCCATCCAGGTAACCACCGATCCGTCCACTTCTTCCTGGATCGCAATGTGGCTCATGGCTTTATCGGGAGCGGCGCCGTGCCAATGTTTTTCGTTCGGTGCGAACCAGACCACATCTCCCGGTCGGATCGTTTCAATGGGCCCTCCTTCCCGTTGCACCCAGCCTAAGCCGGCGGTGACGATCAGGGTTTGGCCGGCGGGGTGAGTATGCCAGGCCGTTCTGGCTCCCGGTTCAAAAGTCACACTGGCACCGGCCGCTTTGGTTACCTCTTTTTTCTGAAATAAGGGATCGATCCTTACCGATCCGGTAAACCAGTCTTCGGGACCTTTGACCGATGGCAAGGAGCCATTTTTTATAATTTCCATAATGTATTCTTTTTTAATAAGATCGCTTCCGGTCGAGAAAGATTCACCGACCGGAAACGGAATTTAAATTGCGGTTATTAAAAGGTAGCGGCGTCGATCACGTAGCGATAACGCGCCTCCTTATTCACGACCTTTTCCCAGGCCTCATTGATCTGCTTCGCCTTGATGATCTGGATCTCCGGACGGATACCATTATCGGCACAGTAGTGGATCACTTCCTGCGTTTCCGGGATCCCGCCGATAAGCGATGCATTGAAATTCACTCTAGAACTGGCCAGGGCAATATTGCTGAAGGTTAGTTCAAAACCGTCCGGCATTCCAACGTAGGTGAAATGTCCGTAGGGTTTTACGCAGGCCACGTAGGGAGCCACGTTGAATTGGTAAGGGATCGTACTGATCATGTAATCCAGCTGTTTATTGTAAGGCTGCATGTTCTCGAATGCTTCGTCCACCACGATCACTTCCTGAACTCCCCAGGACCTGATATCGGCTACTTTGTCGGGGGAAGTGGTAAACGCATAGACTTCAGCGCCTTTGGAAACCGCCAGCTTCACGGCTAAATGTCCCAGACCGCCGATACCCGCTACGCCCACTTTATCTCCAACTTTAAAATTGGCGTTCATGAGCGGCGAATAGGTGGTAATACCGGCGCAGAGCAAGGGAGCCGCCTCCTGGAAAGAGATGTGTTCCGGAATGTGCACGGCAAAATGGTCCCGAACCACAATATTGGTAGCGTATCCGCCCTGGGTAATGCCGGTAGGTGATCTTTTATCCGGGTAGCCGTAGGTGAACAGCGTCTCTCCTCTCTCGCAGAAATGTTCTTCGCCGTGGGTGCAACTGTCGCACTCCATACAGCTATCCACCATACAGCCGACACCCGCGCGGTCCCCTACTTTGAATTTGGTGACATTTTTACCGACGGCAGCCACAATGCCGACAATTTCGTGCCCGGGGATCTGAGGATACTGCTGCGGCCCCCAGTGTCCTTTCATCTGGTGAATATCGGAATGGCAAATGCTGGCGTATTTGATATCGATCAGGATATCATCGTCGCCAACGGGCCGGCGTTCAAATTCCCAGGAACTGAGTTTGCCCGAATTGTCTTTGGCCGCGTAGCCCTTTGATCTTAGTTTCTGTTGCATAGTATTTGGATTGTTTTCGTCTGCAAGCAGCTGCAGCGGACCGGCCAGCATGAAGCCCGCCCCGGCAATTGCCGATTGCTGTAAAAATTTTCTTCTTGGTTTTTTATGATCTGGTAATTCCATGATGGTATGCTTTGAATATTGTTATTATGGGAATGATCTTCCGGATGGGTGATCCGATGATCGTTCCGGTCTTCCATCCAAATTATCTGGTACAAAGTTAGCTGCGGCGGGAAGGGGATGTATAATGATTATCAAATCAAAACTTAATGAATTCAAACAATGGCAGTTTTTTAAGCGGAGTCGGGAATACGAGGCTGCAACGCTAGCCATTGAGCATCCGGACGGATGGATGCAGCTGCAACGCGAGGATTGATCTGTAGCTAAAAAGCGGATACCGTTAAATAGTGAAAAATCAGTGATTAGAAGAAGGCTTTAAGCAGGATGGATAAAGGATCACAACAAAAGAATCGGCTGAAATAGAGGAACAAAAGATCGATCATTACCCAAGCACAAGGTATCAACAGCACTTTAATTTTAAGATATTCAAACAAAAGCATTAAGTTGGGAGTTCTATTATCTACTCTTTGCCCCAATATCATAACTATTTACATGTGGAGGGTGGGTTACCGGTGGAGGGGCCGAACCTGATCATGGTTCGGAATGTTTGAATTTCTTAATAAAGAAGGACGCTATGCGAGCTGTTTCGGAATACAATACCAGGTTAAAACTGAAGGGTTTCAACGCTTTTCAAATTGAGGACGACGAAAATGCGACCCGCGTTTACAGCCGAAAAGAATTCTACAAGATCTGTCTGACTACCGGCAAGAGCAAGATCCACTACGCCGACCGGAGTTTTGAAGCGGATGGGACTATTCTGTTTTTCGGGAACCCGCATATCCCCTATTCCTGGGAGACGCTGTCTACCAAATACGTCGGTTATACCTGTCTGTTTTCGGAGGATTTTTTAGATCCGCACAATAGAACGGAAAGCCTGCAACAGTCCCCACTTTTCAAATTAGGCGGTACGCCCATCCTGGAGATCAGTGACGAACAGCGCAGTTTTTTGAACAGCATCTTTCAAAAAATGATCGAAGAACAGCAGTCCGATTACGCCCACAAAGATGATCTGATCCGCAACTACATTAACCTCATCCTGCACGAATCGATGAAGTTGCAACCCTCCAAAAACTACGATCAACACAAAAATGCCGCAGTCCGGCTGACCAATGTCTTTATGGAATTACTGGAACGACAATTTCCGATCGAAAGTCCGGACCGCCCGCTGCAATTGAAAAGTGCAAAAGACTACGCGGAAAACCTCTCGGTGCATGTGAATCACCTCAATCGCTCGGTTAAAGAAGTGACCGGCAAACCCACTACCGCTCTCATTTCCGACCGGATTATCGGAGAGGCCAAAGCGATCCTGCAGCATACCACCTGGAATATTTCCGAAGTGGCCTTTGCGCTTGGATTTGATTACCCTACTTATTTCAATAATTTTTTCAAGCGACACACCGGATCGAGCCCCTCGACCTTTAGACAGGCTGAAGTGAAAGCTTAAGAGACTCTAGAAATGAGCGCAATCAAATGCTCAGCAAAGTCATTATCTAATTTATGCACATCCGGGTTTGAAGCGGATGTTTGAAAATACATTGGAGCCCAGGTGCGCCTTCGAACCTGGGGAGTAGCATCCGAAAAAGTCGGATATCTCCAGGGCGATGCCCTTGTAATCCTCAGTGGCGTAGCTGCGGAAATATTTGTAGATCCATCATGTATTTTGCGGCGAAGGGCGTAGCCCTGGCCATTAGATTGCCAGGAACGTACCTTTTTCTTCATTATTGATTGAACCCAATATCAAAATGCTAAAGTCGAGCTAAGCAAATCGATTAATTTAGTATCTGTATTGTGGTCAGTCTGCTGCGGGAACGATCCGGTAGACACAGCGCTGACCGTCCGTGATGATATGCTGTACTCTTTCTACGGTGTATTCTTCGCCGATCAGTTGCCGGAAGTTTTTCAATTCCGCGCGGCAAAATCCCTGGCATTCCGTCGCTGCGGCGCAGATCGGGCAGTGATTCTCGATCAGGAAATATTCCCCGTCCTCCTTTTTCCACTCCGCCATGTATCCCTCTTCCGATCTTAGTCGGGCAAGTCGGTCCAGCCGCTCTTCCAGAGACGCAGCCTCCTGCAGGCTGCTTTCGTATCGCTTGTAGGTCTGCTGCTCCCGGTCACTGATCAAGAGGTCCAGGGCATTTTCGCCCAGCAGACTTTTGACCGACCTCAACAACTCTACAGTCACCTGGGCGTGCGCGTCGGGGAAACGTGCGAGCCCCTTTTCCGTCAGTGCGTAATACGTCGTCGGCCGCCCTACCCCTTCACTTTTGGTGAAGCTCGCCACGAGTCCGCCGTTTTCCAGTTTCAGCAAATGCTGGCGGGCTCCTTCTTTCGTCATGTCAAACGCTCCGGCCAGCATGGCTGCCGTTACCTCATGCCTCATTTTGATAAAGGTGAGCATCCGGTCGCTTGTCGATCTATTTTCCAATTTTTAATTTGTTTTATTACCAGATTTTAAAGTTAAGTATAATTCGGCAAATCGGCAAAAACCGGGACTTATTCCGAATTTATTGTAAAAAAAGCCTCCTCCACTCAACTAAATCAAAGCCAATGTTATTCTATTAAAACAAGTAATTAGTTGTTTTATTTAAACATCCATTTAAATTTGCAACGCATTTAAACAATAAAAAAGACCTTATTATGAGTTACACATTGCCCGAGCTTTCTTATGCCCATGATGCACTGGAACCTCACTTTGACGCACAGACCATGCAGATCCACCACCAACGTCACCACCAGGGATATGTCAACAACCTGAATAACGCGATTGCCGGAACGGAAGCCGAACAGGAAAGTCTGGAAGACATTTTGCAGAACATCAGCAAATACACCACCGCCGTAAGAAACAACGGAGGCGGCCACTACAATCATGCGCTCTTTTGGGAGACCTTGTCCCCTTCCCCCAAAACCTCTCCAACGGGGAAACTGGCGGATGAGATCAATAAGGTTTTCGGCAGCCTGGAAAACTTCAAAGAGCAATTCAAACAGACCGGACTGACGCGTTTTGGTTCCGGATGGGCCTGGCTGATCGTCAAGTACAACGGCACCATCGGCATCACTTCGACCGCCAACCAGGATAATCCGCTGATGGATACCAATCTGACGGATCGCGGATTTCCCATTCTGGGCATAGATGTCTGGGAACACGCCTATTACCTGAAATACCAGAACAAACGCGCCGAATACCTGGAAGCTTTCTGGTCCGTACTGGACTGGACCGCAGTGGAGCAGAAATACGAAGCAGCGCTGGCCAAAGTACAATAGACACCTGCCGGGGAAGAAAGAAGCCTTTAGGGTTGTTCTTTCTTCCCTACAATTTCAGGACTCTACTGCATTTACCTTTTCGCCTGATTTGGGCACATCGAATTTGTCATTGCGATTGCAGTTGGGATTTCACCCGATCTACATCAACCACCGCCCAGCCTTCGGTGATCTTATTATCCTTCATCTTGAAGAAGAACATTTCCCGATAGATGACCTTGTTCCCTGAAGCTTCGAATCCGAGAAATTCGTCCCGGTGGGTTCCTTCTGCGCTGAGGTTAAGAGCCACCCGGTCCCCTTCGGCAATGGCATCCACCACCGTATACTGTAGATCCGGAAATGCCCGGAATAAATATTCCAGAAAGGACAGCAGGGCTCCGGATTTCAGATTTTGCACTGCTTCCCCATTCCATTCGTGAAAGGTGTAGTCCGGTGAGAACAAGGTATCGATTAAGGCCAGTTGCTGCTTGTTGACTACTTCCGTTATGTAGTTCACCGCTAGCTGTTTATTGGACTCCCGAAGATCGCTCTCCGGGTCTGCCGATTGCACCGGTGCACAGCCAATGGAGATTACCCAAATAGGTAGCAAGCATAAAATGATCTTTTTCATAGGTTCAGTTTTAGGTGATCTTTTCTGCGCGCTGTTCCCATCACTTCACAAGCAGGTCGAAACCGTCGATAGCCTCTTATTCCCTATCCATGACGGATTGCATCAGCGCTCTGATGTCTTTTTGCCCGTACAACTGGCGGATCATCAGACCGTATTGATCCATAAAACGATTATCGTCCATCAGGTCTCCGAATAAATTCTTTTGACGCAGGAAAGCTGCCGGATCGGTTGCCGTTTCCCGGGCAGCCCGGTGCAACTCATCGCTCATGACATCACTGATCTCCAGTGCTGCTCCATTTTCATCCTGTTGCTTGTCGCTGTAGTAACACCAGGCAGCCAGTACCAGCGTGGCGTAAGTGATCGGCCCACCCGCGGCCAGATTCTTCTGCAGGGTCGGGAGCAGGAATTTGGGCAATTTCGCCGAACTTTCCGAGCAGATCCGGGCTACGCTGTCTTTGATGTTCGGATTGGCAAACCGTTCTTCCAGCGTATCCTTGTATTTTTCCAGATCGATGCCTTCCACCGGATCCAATACCGGCGTGGCTTCCAGATCCATGAAGTTGCGCATAAAAGTGGCAAATACCGGATCTTCCATACAGGCGTTGATGGTCGGATGGCCGTGAATAGCTCCGGGTATACCCAGTACCGAATGCCCCGCGTTCAGCAAACGGATCTTCATTTTCTCGTAAGGGGAAACGTCCGGGACGAATTGTACGCCCAACTGCTCCAAGGGTGGGCGCCCATTGGAAAACCGGTCTTCTACCACCCACTGGATAAAGGGTTCACAGGTGACCGGCCACGCATCCGCAATGCCGTGTTCCTCCCGCAGGTAAGCCATATCCCGGTCAGCGGTGACGGGAGTGATGCGGTCCACCATGGTATTGGGGAAATGTACGGTCTGCGCTATCCAGCCGGCTAATTCCGGGTCCTGCCGCTCGGTAAACGCCAGTAACATCTTTCGGGCCATCGCTCCGTTGTGCTGAATATTATCACAGGAGAGAATGGTAAAGGGCGGCAGGCCGTTTTCCCGTCGCTGCCTCAGGGCCGCAGCCAGAAAACCGTATACTGTTTTCGGATCATCGGGATGGGCGATCTCATGTTGAATATCCGGATGATCAAAATCAAACGCACCGGTCACCGGATGGAAATTGTAGCCGCCCTCGGTAATCGTCAGGGACACGATCCGCGTATCGGGATGGGCCATTTTACTGACGGCCAGTTTGGGCGTATCCACGGCCAGGATAAAATCGATTATCGAACCGATAAGGGTGCTATCTATTCTGCCGTCCGGATGGCGTGTGATCAGGGTGTACAGATAATCCTGCTTGCGCAGCACATCGTAGATCCGCCGGTCTCCTTCCCTCAAACCCATTCCGCAAATCCCCCAGTCCGCAGTTCCCGGTTTTTCTAGCAGTTGATGGATATAATACGCCTGGTGCGACCGGTGAAAACCACCGACTCCGATGTGCACAATACCGGCTTTGAGCTTTTTCCGGTCGTAATTCGGGATTGCGATCCGGTCCTTTATTTGGGCTAAATGATCTTTATTAAGTTGGAAGATTTCCATTCAGTTTACGTTTGTTGATGGGTCCGCATTCAGGGCCTTGGTGCGCCGCATAGCCCAGTATGCCGTAATAAAATAAATGAGGGTGCACAGGAAACCGTAGAAATAAAACCGGTCCCGGTTGATTTCGTATTCCGCCGCGTCCGAACTGCCGAACAGTACGATCCCGGCCAGGATCAGCGTAATGACGAGAGCCAGGATTGACATCGCGTGCAGCACTTTGGAAAAAGGGGAATGGTCCTTGACCGGGACTGGTTCCCCCGCCGCTTTCTCTTCCTGGTACAGATCAATCTGACGGTTCCGCTCGGCCTCTCTGGCTTCCGCTACCGGATACTGCTCTCCGGCACCGTACCGACCGGCCAGAAAGGTGTAAAGGAAAATGGTGAAGATCCAGGTGGGAATGAACAGATAGTAGAAGGACATGACATTCAACATATTTAATCCAAATCCAAATACCAGGCCAAGACCCCAGGAAGCTATTGCCGGCACGCTGTGGGACAGCTCCCGGTACGAACGCCAGTATCGGGTATAACCGATACGGGGAAAGATCTGGTGCTCCGCAAACACGATGGCACCGACCGGCACCACCAACAATCCGGCGTAGGTAAGCAGCGGCAGAATCTGAGAAAAGACAAACGGGAATACGGCTACTACGATCATGGCCAAGCCGACAGCGAGCGTTGTGGTTCTGCGGGAAAAGCGGGTAAAAACCGATTGTGCGGCCAGCCCGGCGCGGTAAAGATTGGTGATCGCCGTCGTCCACCCGGCAACGATCACGATCACGAATCCGGACCAGCCCAAAGCGTAATAGGCCACATCTCCGGGATCGAGTTCAACGATCGTTTTGCCCAGGATCACTGCGGTACCGGCCCCCATGATCCCGGCGGATATCCAGGCGATGTAATGCCCGAACATCATCCCGGTACTCGTAGCCAGACCGTAGATCTTCTTTTTGGCAAATCGCAACAGGGCCATATCGATCAGACCGAAGTGCGTGATGGTATTAGCGGCCCAGCCGAAACCGGCCACTTCCAGCAGACCGATGCCCGGTTCGCCCTCGCTGTTGATCCCGGTCCAGATGGATTGATCACCCAATTCAATGAACGCCCCCCAACTATCCGGCAGGGGCTCTCCCAATACCGCCAGGGATAAAGCGGGCAATAAAACGAATGCACCGCTGATGAACATGGTGAACAGCCAGGGTGCACAGATGCCGGAAAAATCGGAAACGGCGTTAAAGCCGTAAATGGCTACCGAAACCACCACCAGTCCGACCACGGCTACCACCAGCACAAACCACAGATTGGTGGGATACCAGTTGAGCTGGGCCGGAATGCCGAAAGCAAAGCGCACGGCCGTGGCCGAAACGGTCACCATTGCCGCAGAAATGACGGTAAATATGATCACGTTGGCCCAATCGTACAGTTTGGACATGGAATCGCCGGCAATCTTGTTGAGATAAGTGTACAGGCTAAGGCGGGTTTCCACCGCAATGGGAGCCGTGATCAGGGTCCAGCTCAGAACCGCCAGAATATTGCCGATAAACAACCCTAAAAGGATATCCATGGTTTTGGCGCCCAGCGCCACAAAGGTGGCCCCGATGACGAATTCCGTAGCGGCTACGTGTTCGGCGGCATAGAGGCCGGCGAAATGCTGCCAGCCGTGTAATTTGTGTCTGGGTACCGGCAGTTGTTCTTCGTGAATTTGTTCAAATTGTTGAAAGAGGTCCGTCTTGCTCATTTATCCGGGTTTGATAAGGCAATGCATTAGGTTGAAGGTGACTATAAATAAAGGGAAAAAAGCGCCGGTAGAAAAGTTTCGCCGGTACTAAAGCCCGGATGAAGGGGATAAACAGCGGATTTGGCCGGTTAACCGGATCTTTGCAGGTAGCTAAAGGGCCTTTCCCCGACCTGCTCCAGTTAGCTTTACGAATGACAATTGTTCATCCTATTCCCCACAGCAAAAAAGCAAACACTTCTTTTCTCTATCCTCCGATTATCGTACTTTCAATGGCTGAATCACAAAACGGAAATATGAAAACGCAGTTGCTCTTGTTGATCATGGTGCTGGGATCCGGACTTTTGCCCGGGCAAAACCGGCCGACCAATACCTCTTATACCGAACAGGATCTCCAGGACCTTTCCAACCTAAATCCCGGCAGCGGCGCCGTTCGCTCGATCGACACCCGTTACGAAGGGGTCAAGGGTAGTCCGTTTCTGAACGAGGATTGGCAAAAAGGCACTTTCGAACTGGCGGGGAAAACGGGATACGGTGAAGAAGTGCTGGTGAAGCTCGACCTGGCTGACCAAATCCTCTACTTTCGCCTCAATAACGGTTTTACCGGAACCTTGCCTACCAACAAAGTCCGATCACTCCAGCTAATGACCGACTCCGGCTCACCGCGTCTGTTCCGCGTTTTTCCGGAAGGCAGGATCGAAGGCTCCAACAGTCCCAAACTCAGGTTTTACGAGGTATTGCTGGATGACCAGTTCGTCCTGCTTCGGCTGCCGGCTAAGGAGTTTCGCCAAGCCGATTATCAGGGTGCTTACAGCAGCAACAAACGCTACGACGAATTCATCGACCAAAGCTCGCTCTGGCTTCAGGAAAACGGACAGGCCTTCCAGAAGGTAAAACTCAAAAAGAAAGCCATCGAAAAGGCACTGCCGGATCACAGCCAGGAGATACAACGGATCATCAAGGCGGAAAAACTAGGACTTTCCGACGAAGCCGATCTCGTGCGATTGCTACGGGCTTTGTCCGACCAGTAAATTTCCCCACAAAAATTATTGCCCCGTCAGCACGATCGGGCCGTACACGGCATCGCGAAATTTCTTGTGCAAAGCGCCATCGAAGGGAAATTTCTGCACGAAGAGCACGGCGGTCAATTCATTTACCGGATCCACCCAGAAAAGGGTACTCGCCGCACCGTCCCAAAAGAATTCCCCCACTTTGCCATGGTTCTCTTCCACGGATGCGGGTGGGCGCGTCCGCACGGCGAAATCGATACCGAAGCCGACCTGGCCTTTACTCGGCAGCCACATCCGCTGGCTGATGGTATCGGAAAGCTGATTGGTAGCCATGAGTTCCACCGTTTCCGGTTTCAGGATGGTCGCACCGTCAAAAGTTCCTTTGTGCACCAGCATACGGGCAAAACGCATATAGTCATCAATGGTAGAGGTAAGTCCATAACCGCCCGGGGTAAGTGCCCAGCGCTGGAAGTTGAAGCTGTTGGCGGCTTCGTCGGGTACACGCTCCAGCTTTTCGCCCTCCGCCATGCGGTAGGCAGCCGCAAAGCGGCCCCGATCAGCTTCCGGCACTACATAGTGGGTATTATCCATCTTTAGGGGATCCAGCACCTGAGCCTGCACATAATCGGCATAGGGTACGCCCGAGATCCGTTCCACCAGGAAAGCCTGCACGTCCACCGATGGACCGTAGGCCCACTGATCCCCCGGATGGAAGGCCAGGGGAAGGCTTCCGAACTTTTCGGCCATTTGCTCCAGCGTGTTCTCCCGGTTCATCGGATCGGTTTCCCGCACCAGTTTTCCGTAGGCCGTCGTATCGGAAGTACTGGTCACAATACCCGAGGTGTGCCGGGTAATATCCCGGATGGTGACCGGTCGTTTGGCCGGTTCCAGGATCATGTTTCCGTCCTCATCCGGGCCGACGAATACCTGCATATCGGCAAACTCCGGAGCGTATTGGGCCAGGGAATCATCCAGTTGAAAGGCCCCCTCTTCGTAGAGCGTCATCAGGGCCGTGCCGGTGATGGGTTTGGTCATGGAATAGATCCGGACAATCGTGTTGCGATCCATCGGCTTTTGTGCTTCCCGGTCGGCATAACCGAAAGCGTTGTAATACACTTCCTGATCCTTTTCAAAGATCAGGGCCGAGACGCCGGCAATGGATCCCGCATCCACCAGGCTCTGCAGGGTAGAATCGATCCGGGCCGTAGCCGTGGCGTCGATAAGAGATGATTCAGTGGTGGTATCGGTAGCATTGCAGGCCAGCAAACCGGACAGCAACAGTAGAAGGAAAAAGGAACGGACCATGGTTTTTCGTTTGATCATTAGAGATAGAAGTGAAAACGGAGCTTTACACCCCGGCTGATAAAGATAATAGAATTTGCGAAGCCATTAATTGCAAAATTAGCCAGCGTCGATCATGCATCCGCAAGGATTAAAATCCTTCAGCTTACCAGCTTCTCCGCACAGCATTGTTTATTTTGTGGCCTGGCTGGACAATTGGGCGAGGCCAGGGGTTCAGCTTTATCCATCCGGCCGGTCACCGCCGTACTGGTGGCTCACAAATACAAAAGTCACAAAGATGATGTCTACTTTATTCCGAATATTTTTCTGCAGCTCTATGGCCATGGGATTGCTTTCCTGTACGCCGAACGACCCCGATATTGATCTTCTGATCACCCACGCTCAGGTGGTCGACGTCAGGAACGGGAAGATCCTGCCCGACCGCAGCGTTGCCATCCGCAACGATACCATTGTCCGGATCATGGCGGGCGAAGCAACAGATCTCCGGGCCGCCCAGACCCTTGATGCATCCGGTCAGTACCTGATCCCCGGCCTGTGGGATATGCATGTCCATTTCCGGGGAGGCGATACGCTCACCGAAGAGAACAAAAAGCTGATCCCGCTTTATCTGGCCCACGGGATCACGACCGTCAGGGATGCCGGAGGCGACCTGACCGATGCGCTTATGCAATGGAGAGCCGATATCCTTTCCGGGACTATGGATGGACCGAACATCTACACTTCCGGTCCTAAACTGGACGGTCCGAATGGTACCTGGGCGGGCAGTATTGGAGTAGGAAGCGTGGAAGAGGTAAGCGCCGCGCTGGATAGCCTGGAAGAAATCGGTGTCGATTACGTCAAGATCTACGACAGCCGGATCACCGCGGATGTTTACCTGGAGATTATCCGCCAGGCGGAAGCTCGGGGGCTCAAAACCACCGGCCATATGCCGTTTACCGCCAAACTGGAAGACGCGATCGACGCCGGCCTGGATGCTTCCGAACATTTGTATTACGCCATGAAAGGCTGCTCGCCACTGGAGGACAGCATTACGGCCGCTGTTCGGGAAAATCCCGTGGGTTTCTGGGCCCAGTTACAGGGATATATTGATTCCTACGATCCGGCAACCGCCCGGGCTTTATTCCAAAAAATGGCTGCGGGCAAAACGGCCATCGTTCCGACCCTCTATGTAGGTTATACCATCAACCGACTGGCCGAAGACGACCACCAACAGGATACGATGCTCGCCTATATCGGTCCGGGCATCCAATCTACCTATTCCGGACGCGTAAGGGGCGCCCGTCGGTCTTCACCGGCGATGAAAGCTATGCGCCAGGATATGGAAGCGCTGTTCCAGAGTATGGTTCGGCCCATGCAGGAGGAAGGTGTGCTTGTGCTGGCCGGTTCGGATTGCGGTCCGTTTAATTCCTTTGTCTATCCGGGATCTTCCCTGCACGAGGAATTGAAACTAATGGTTCATAACGCTGGATTGAGTCCGGCGGAAGCCCTGCGGGCCGCCACCCTCAACGGAGCTATTTTCTTCGAGCAGGAAGCGCATTACGGTAGTATCGAACCCGGAAAAATAGCCGAGCTGGTGCTGTTGGAAGAAAACCCTCTGGAAAATATCGAATCTACTCAAACCGTCAGCAAGGTAATCCTGCGCGGGAAAGTATACGAGCGGTCGCAGCTGCAAGGTATGATGGAGGCAGTCAGGTATTAGGTGGATCAATAACTCAGCCCCCGGCGATGGCTCCCAGAATAATAAAGGGCTCCTGCCCGGACGCTACCCGATCCGGTAGAGGTTCATCGATCCCCCACTGAGACAGGTCTTCCTCACAGGCAAAAAAGCGCAGGTAAGGCCGGCGCTGCAGACTGCTGTGATCCCGGATGGTTCCCCGTAAAGTGGGGAACCTCGCTTCGAGGGCATCAATAACCGAACGCTGGGTAACCGGCCCGTCAATATCCAGTTCCACCTCGACATCGCATTTAGCCAGGTTACGTAAATGATATGGTAAGAGTACCCGGATCATGGTATGGTCTGTACTTCTACGGACAGCACCCTCGGCAGATCACTGGCGATGGCCATCCAGTTATCACCGGCATCGGCAGATGCATACACCTGGCCACCGGTAGTTCCGAAATAGATCCCGCAGGAATCCAGAGAATCTACGGCCATGGCGTCCCGTAATATATTGTGGTAGCAGTTTTCCTGCGGTAATCCATTGGTTAGCGCTTCCCATTCGTTGCCTCCCGAGCGACTGCGATAGACCCGAAGTTTGCCTTCCGGCGGATAATGCTCCGAATCGCTCTTGATGGGGATCACATAAACGGTTTCCGGCTCGTGGGCGTGTACGTCTACTACGAAGCCGAAGTCACTCGGAAGATTACCGCTCACTTCGTACCAGAAATCGCCCGCATTATCGCTACGCATAACATCCCAGTGCTTTTGCATGAACAGCACATCCGGCTTCGAGGGATGCAATGCGATCCGGTGGACACAGTGGCCGACTTCCGCGTCCGGCACGGGAATGTATTCGGACCGCAAGCCCTGATTGATCGGTTTCCAGCTTTTACCACCGTCATCGGTACGGAAAGCGCCGGCCGCCGAAATGGCCACAAAAATGCGGTCCGGATCTTTGGGGTCCAATAAAATGGTATGCAGACACATGCCGCCCGCACCGGGCTGCCACTGCGGACCGGTACCGTGATTACGCAGGCCGGGCAGTTCCTTCCAGCTTTGGCCGCCATCGGTAGACTTGAAGATGGCCGCATCTTCTACCCCCGCGTACACCGTATCCGGATCGGTGAGGCAGGGCTCCAGATGCCAGACCCGCTTGAATTCCCAGGGGTGCGGCGTGCCGTCGTACCAGGCGTGGGTGCCCGCTTCTCCTTCGTAGGCGAACTCGTTACCGACCGTTGTCCACGTCTTGCCCCCATCGTCCGAGCGGTGCATCACCTGCCCGAACCAGTCACCGGCCTGGGAAGCGTAGATCCGGTCCGGATTGACCGGAGAACCTTTTAAATGGTAAATTTCCAATCCGCCGAAAAGCGGACCATTGATGTCCCAGTTTTGGCGTTGATCATCGGAGGTTAGGATAAAGGCACCTTTTTTGGTACCCACCAGGACTCTTATTTGGCTCATGGTTTTAGGTTTAATTTTATGGTCGACGGTCGACGGTCGACGGTCGACGGTCGACGGTCGACGGTCGACGGTTGATGGTCGACGGTTGATGGTCGACGGTCGACGGTCGACGGTTGATGGTTGATGGTTGATGGTTGATGGTTGATGGTTGATGGTTGATGGTTGATGGTTGATGGTTGTTTTTGGGTGAAATGGTTGAATTGGACTTTGGCTCGTAAGGAACCTCATCAAATCATCAAACAGATAGACAAATTAGAGGTTTTTCTTTGAAAATAAAATATTTGAAACATTAATTTTTAAAAAAATATGTTTTAAAACAAAAATCAGATCTCCAAATCGAAGGTGATTAACTGTATTAAAAACTTATCTTTAGGATCATATCTAAAAACATGCCCCATGATCAGGGAAGCTATAAAAAACGGCGACATTGCCGAAGCTCAGCAAAAGATTGACGAATTCTTTCAGTTTATTGATGATGCCCGGAATGAACTGTACATTCAGACGGGAAGGACCAACCGCCTCACCTCCCAGGACCTGATGGGTACCATCTCTCCGGAAGAGAAAGACCGGGCGATGAATAAGATCACTATCGCTACGCTTTACTGCTGCCACGCTATTGAAAAGAAACTCATCGATTATTTTCCGAGTGTCAATTTCAAGATCTCTTCCGAGTCGCTGACGGATCAGCTTATGATGAAGCACATGGGCCGTTACGAACAGATCCAGGAAAAACAAAAGGGAGGATCGGCGATCTTTTTTAGAGGGAAAGAGGTCCATACCGAACGGAAGGTGATGCTCCGCGTGTTACCCGACCTTAATTTCGGTAAAGAACCGCAAAATACGCTGATCGACGAGCGGCTTCAGCAGGTATTGAAGATCAAACACCGGAATATCATCAAGGTGCTGGGAGCCGATCTGAGTGGTTTTCCCTACCACCTGATCCTGGAGTATATCGACGGCATTTCCCTGGATCATCTGATCGGACGGGTTCCCTTTACGCTCAGTCGTTCCCTCAGTATTTTCCGTGAACTCTGTGAGGCCGTTTACCACCTGCACGTCAACGGTATAGTGCACAAGAAGATCAAACCGGATAAAGTGCTCATCGACAACGAACTGCGCCCTATTATTTCCCCCTTTGATATCGTTAGTTCCAGCAAGCGGCAATTGTCCGACTCCATCAGTTCCCAGAACCTGATGTACGAAGCGCCGGAGTTGCTGCGCGGTGAAGCGCCGGGTCACGACTTCCAGTCCGATCAGTTTTCGCTGGCCCTGCTGGCCTTCGAACTGATGAGTGGTTATCCGCTATTCTGCCAGAAACGGCATGCAGCCGCTGAACCCAATGTCTTTGAGGTCTTTGAAGCCCGCCGGAAATTCTTCGAAGCGGAGGATCCGGCCTATCGGAAAAAGATCATAAAAAAGGCGGGGATCCCCGAAGCGGTGACGGATATTTTGTTGAAGATGCTGGACCGTAACCCGCAGCAGCGCTATCCGAGTTTGCTGGAAGCCTGGGAAGCGCTGGAAGCGATCGATATCCCCCAGGATCCCGATGTCGAAAAGGCCCTGGCCAGTTACGAACGCTGTTGTGTTGCCAACCCCAATTTCACGCAGGATTTCTATCAGGATCACCTGTTCAAAAAGCCGGCTATCCGTACGATCTTTGAGGAACGGGAGAAAGCCCGGGAAGACCGGGAAAAGACCTCCCAACGGGAAAAAATGCTGCGGATCGCCATCGACACCCTCATCCATCACCAGACCGAACCGGAGAAACTCAGGCACATTCTGCACATCAACGCCCATTCCGGCATCGATCTCGATCTCTACGGAGATTTCATCGAGAGCATTATAAAATGTATCCAGGAACACGATGCGCTCTGGAAATCCTATAACCGCCGCGGTAGTAAGAACCCGGTGAAGCAAGCTTGGGAAAACATTAAGGTATCCGCCATCAAAACCATAAAAGAGAAGTAAACCGGCCCTGAGATCCCGGGTAAGGAACTATTGAAAAACGATACACGTTAGAGTGGTCATTAATGAATCAATCGAGCATGTTAGAATTACACCAAGCTTTTAATTCTTATAACGAATTTGCCAAGGAAACCTATTTCGCCCTTTGTTTTAATGCGCTTCCTTCCAAACTGACCCTGTCCGCTCCGCTGAAACCCAACAAGGAGCATTCAGAACAGGTACTGGACCAATTGAACCCGGAGGAAGAGGATTTGGAAGAACTGTTCCGGCACTGGAATACCGAGAACTCCAGCAGCGCCGATTTCACCCGGGACTTTCCCGCCCGGATGCTTTTTAAAAGTCGTACTAAAAACCTGCTCGTCTGGATATCGCTGGAATACGAATCGCTGGAAATTGTTTTTTATTACGATCTGTCCGATGCAGATCTAGGATCATGGGTCGTTCAGAAGAACCACCAGCTTCGCGGCGCCTTCGGCGTCAGTCGGACTCCCGTCTTTAAGGTACTGTCCCACAACAAACATTGCTTTTTCACGGAAGACGTACGGACCGATGAGTTTAAAACGGACGTCGAGAAGTTCTATAATGATGATTTCCGGGAAGTAGATGATATCATTCTGCAATCCCTGGCGGTAGAAAAAGCCGGTCTGATCCTGCTGCACGGTGATCCCGGTACGGGGAAGACCTCTTACATCAAAAGTCTGATCACCCGCTTTGCGGACAAGACCTTTATTTTTATTCAGAACGAATTCGTGAACGAACTGCTGCATCCGGATTTCATTTCCTTCATGCTCAAGAACCGCAACGCCATTCTGATCATTGAGGATGCGGAAAAGGTGATCATGTCCCGGGATCAGGTGCACGAAAATTCCGTGGTCTCTACCATCCTGCAACTGACGGACGGATTATTCAGTGACTTTCTGAATATTAAGATCATTTGCACCTTCAATACCAGCATCGACCGCATCGACAAAGCCCTCCTGCGCAAAGGAAGAATGATCGCCTACTACGAATTTAAACCGCTCTCCAACCAAAAGACAAACGAACTGATGGAAGAGCTTGGCCTCCAGAACGTAGACGAAGGAATGACCCTGGCGGACATCTTTAACTACCGGGACAAGGAATTTCGGCAGGAAGTGAGTCGGAAGATCGGCTTCGAGAACGGCCGGAAGTAGGCTCTACTTTCAGTTATCGGGTAATCGAGTTTCCTGATCCGCATTCTCCAGGATCAGTATCCAATCCTGACCGCGTCCGGAAGTGGGTGGCGTATAGGTCTGTATGCCTTTGGTATCTCCCGTATGAATGGTATAAACGATGCCGTAGCGGGTATCGTACCAGCGCTCCCGGATGCGACTGCCGGTAACATCGCTTTTATCGATGGTGAACGGCGCGCCCATCGGACTGTATACCAGGGCAAAACTACCGTCACTGGCCATGGCCGCCCGGATCTTTGCGCCTCCGAAAGTGGGTCCGCTTTTAATCAGGCCCTGATTGGGTTGCAATTTGCTCACCGAATAGGCTTCAAACAATTTCCGGAAATGTTTCATTTGGAAAGCTCCCGGATGATCCAGGGCTTCGTACCAGGGAGTAATAGCCCCGATGACCGGGGTTCGACCCGGCGTGAACATCTGCCAGATGCTGTTGTGTCCGTAGGTATGTCCGCAGGCACCCGCCAGCACGGACCAGTAGGCGGCCTGTCGGGAATCGTAGTCGTCGAAGCGATCCTGCCGGTTGAAACCGTCGAAGTAGAAACCGGCAAGAATGCGTTCGTAGCGAGGTTCTCCGTCCAGTGTAGGCTTGGCGGGTTCCAGGGCATAATCGCGTTCGGCGTACAGGCCGTTGTCGTGATCGTGGCCGCCGTGGGACGACTGGTACATGTTGAAATCCAGCCAGTCGGCCGCATGGAAATAATCGGATGATAAGCCCGGTCCCCGCGGATGGTAAGTGATCAGGTGGTTTCCTCCATCGCCGGCTTTTATACCGGCCGCCATTGCTTCCACGATAGCTTTATCCTCGGGCGTATGGACGTTGTGGTCGCCGCCCAGTATCCAGATGATCGACTGGTCGTCGTAGCGCTTAGCCAGATAGGAACCGAAAGTCCGGGCATTTTCCGGCGTAAAAATGATATCATCCGGGGCAATGGAATTCCAGTAGTTACCCCAGGTCGGCAACATACCTATCGTAAGTCCCAGCGAAGCCGCCTTTTCGACGATATAATCCACGTGCTCGAAATAAGCTTCGACCGGCCGGGTCGGATCACTGTCCGTCAGCGGCAGGTCTCCATTCGCATTGGGCACGGTCAGGCCGCCAAGCTGCGCCAGGATGACGGCCTGAATGACGGTAAAGCCCTTTTCGGCTCGATCCGTCAGGTAGCGATCGGCTTCCTCCCGGTTGAGGCGGTGGAACAATTCCCAGGCGGTGTCCCCGAGATAGAAAAAGGGGCTGCCGTCCGCCCGTTCCAGATAACGCCCGTTCTCACTTACCCGAACGGGTTGAGCCCATACCTGCGTCAGGGAAACGAACAGGATCAACACAAGGATCAGGAAAATACCGGCGGCTATTTTTTTCATATCAATATTTCTTTTCTCTGTAGGCGCTAGAGCTCCTAGCCGTCCCTTACAGCCTCCTCCCTGATTTTCGGTTTTGGTGATGAATTATTCCACACTTGGCAATCCGGTTCCGGAATGCTAGCTTAGCAACTGTAACTTTACCAATTGTAGCATGTTAGCAGCCAAACACTATCGCCCATTCGGACGGACGGGCCTTCGGGTCTCCCCGATCTGCCTGGGTACCGATAACTTTGCCAATCCAACCGCCGAAACAGAATCGATCCAGATCCTCCACTGTGCAATCGAAAACGGCATCAATCTGATCGACACCGCCAACAGTTATGCGGCCGGCGAATCGGAACGGATCATTGGCAAAGCCCTGCAGGAAAGCGGGACGCGGGAAGACATCATTCTCGCCACCAAGTTCTACTATCCCACCGGCAATAAGGGGATCAATGACCGGGGCACTTCCCGCAAGCACATCATCCGCGCCTGTGAAGATTCCCTGCGCAGATTGCAGACCGATTACATCGACCTGTACCAGCTGCACCGGATCGATATGGAGATGCCGCTGGAAGAGGTACTGGCGGCGATGACCGATCTGGTCCAGCAGGGAAAGATTCGGTATTTTGGTGCGACGACCTCCCCGTCCTGGAAAATTGCCGAAAGTAAATTACTGTCCGAGTTCAGGAATTACCGCTACGCCGTGTCGGAACAATTACCGTATAATCTGCTGGACCGCCGGGCGGAAAACGAGATACTGCCCGCCTGCGCCTGGGCCGACCTCGCCGTGCTGGCCTGGTCTCCACTCGCTATGGGCATGCTTACCGGTAAATACGATAACCAGAAAAGGGAAAGTTTTGATACGCCCCGCTACCGCCGCGGCGGGATCTACGCCGAGCGCATCACCAACAGAGCCGTGGCGGCCGGACAGCGTTTCGCCCAACTCGCCCGCGAAGCCGGATATGTGCCGGCTCATCTCGCTATGCTGTGGGTAATGGGACAGCCGGGGGTAAATGCGCCCCTCTGCGGCCCCCGGACGCTGGATCAATTGAAGGACCTCATCCCGTTGATGGAACAAAGCATCAGTCCGGAGATGCAGGCCGCCTGCGATGAGATCGTACCTCCCGGCAGTGCAGTGGCCAATTTTTTAAACACTGCGCCGTGGATGAAGGGCAAACTGCTCTAAGGGACGGCTTAGGCAATTGTAAAGAGGCAAGGAGAAGTTTAATATGGATCCGGCACTGGCCTAAGTACTACAATCATTCCTCACCAGGTCGATGATGGTCAGGTACCATTTACCGTCGATGGGCGTCAGGGAAAACATCAGGCTTCTTCCGACATTATCCGCCAGGACCACCTTGCGGCTGTTGTTTTCCAGATCCGTAAACGCCTGTATCTCTTCGTCCGTTACCTCTCCGAGATCGTACCGTATCCGGTTCTGGGCCGTCCTGCTCAGTAAATGATCCACGCTGGTGGTATCGCAAAACAATCCCGTTTTATTCCAAACATATTCATCACAGGAAAAGGTGGGCAGGCTTTCGTAGGCAATCTGGTGATCCACAGAATCGGTGATTTCCGGCAGATAGTGTGGGTGGGGCTCATTCAGATCTACTTCCTTGAAGTGGTAGTAGTTGTTAAATACTCCGGGACGGAAAACAATCATCAGACCGCGCTCCGGATGGATCATTTCATTCAGCGCACGGGTGTCTTTTTGGCGAAATGCCCTCATCACTTCCTGTACGTGATCTTCAAATTGGGGTTCCGGTTTGGGCAGGCTGATCAATGGAATGACCGAAGCCATCCAGAAAGCCAGCAATACAAAAGAATTCGTTTTCATAATGGATTTTTGGTACGGTTTTCAGGGTGACGCTCCGCTGCGTTCTGGGTTAACTCTGCTGCGAGGCGACACATTCAAGTGTATGCAAAGCGAAAAAAGTACCCACCCGAATTGATGCAAGGTTTTCGGAATCGATTATTGATAGGCTGCTCCTCCTTTCGGGCCTTCGGCCTGAGCTCACTTCAGTTTCCGGGGGCCTTCCGAATTGTAATCGATCATCCAGCGTTCATCCTGAATGGATTTATAAACGATCTCGTAATCAAACCCTTCAGCGATCATTTTCTGGAGGCCGGCAGTGATCAGCTGGTACCCCAGCGAATCCTTTACGGTAAAGATATTGTAGCTGGTATTGGCCGGTATCGCCATGCCCCGATCCAGGGACGACGCGGAAGTCCTGGTGAGTTGTTTGAGTTCAGGCAGTTGCTCTTCCAGGAAACGGAAAAAATAATTGTCGTAATCTTTCAGATCGTATGACTTCCCGCGGTACATACAACGCACCGATACGATAATCGCCGGACCTATGCCGTGGTTTTTCAGGTTCAACTGATAAGTATATTCCCGATTAGCACTGTTTTCCGTAGTCGACAAGTCCAGATAAGGCATAATGGACAGGTTATTCTGGCGGCTCATCAGATTGGTCTGATAAATAAAGATGATCAGGGTGATGAAGCTGATCCCCATGGCGGAAATACTCAACAGCTTTTCGGAATTGAACTTGATCTTTCGCTTGAACATGTTGCCGGATTTTATGAACCGCGCCAAATTTAATCATCCACCGAAAGGTATCGAAAAAAAAGACCGTTAAATACCGGCAGGTACTTAACGGCCACACAATAAACACTTATAATTGAATATACTGCGATATAATTCCAGCTTATCGATCCCGAATGTCCCCGAACACCCCAACGGGGTGCAGTGACCATGCGTCCATTTCAGCATTCCAAAATGCCGGTGTTTATTTGCTTGTTTCAGAGACTTTGTAAATATGTTTCAAGTATACAGACCATTCATTGACTTGGTCCTCGTAGTGTGAAGGAGATCAGGGGCGCATTATTTTTGCCACTCATTCTGGATCTCGACGATCTCAATGAATCCGGTTTCCGGATTCTCTTCCCAGATCAGGCGAAAGACCAGGTGGGCGCTGCCGTATATCGGATCTTTTACAAAATGTTCGATAAAACGCCGATCATTGGAAAAGCCGTCCGGCCAGGTAATGAAATCGCCGGTAACATTCTGAACACCGGGAGAAGTTGCAGTCTCCCCGGTAACGAGGTTGGTGTAGTTCCATTTGTCCCGGTAATGGATGGTGTATTTAGTCACCATCTGTCCCTCTCTATTCACCTGATGGACGTGGTTGACCACCTGGGACCATACCACTTCGGCCACCCATTCTGCGGTTACCGGAATGGTGTAACTGCCCTCGTAATGGTCATTGTGGGTCCATGAAGACTGAGCGGATAAGATGGTAATAGAGCAGGCAAATGCTGCAAAAAGCATCAGATACTTTTTCATAATGTTTAGGGTTTAGAAATTTAAAAATGGGTTTAGTACATGCTTATTTCCGAAAAGTGCACTGTTTGTTCTCCAAGGCTAAACAAATATCCGGATCGCCGCTTTACGGCACTTTCAATTATGTTACCGATTTTTGGAGTTATGTTACAAATTGGGATAATCTCAGGTTTTACCGGCCCGGGTCCTTTTCCCTTTTGACCATGACGGGCTTTCACCAGGAATGATCCTTTCAATACATTTTAAGGAATTTGAGTGGTCACCAGTTAACCGAATAACCGGCGACCGTTCTCTCAAATTAACACTCATTAAAAGTGCCTCTTTATTTGGTCGTAAACTCCAGGGAGTATGGGGTACATTAGGGCTTATTCTTTCAGGAATTTTCGGGAAACCGATCGATGTCGGTCCCGTACTTTCATCAGATACATTCCCGCCGGAAGTGCGTTTATAGCCAGTTGAGTACCATTCAGTATTTCATTTTGCAGTACCCGCTGACCGTTCAGATCAAAAATTTCAACGCTTACCCGATCATCGAAGCCTTCCGGAAGTGAAATGTTTATTTCGTCCCGGCTGGGAATCGGGAATAATTCCAGCTGGTGGATACCTCTGTTAAACGATGATTCTTTTACGTCCACTGTTCCGGAAAACAGATTGCCTTCCCACCGGTAAATGCCTCCCTGATCAACGCCCTGTACCTCTCCTCCGGCGTATCCAACCGTGGGAGATAAAAATTCAAGGCAGGATAAATTCTCGTTGGAACTCAGCAGTTCCCAGGAATCCCCGTCGTCGTGGGTGATCAGCATGTCCTGGTCGCCCAGTATATCTCCATCCTGGACCAGATAGGTGCCGGCCGTACCGGGCACATAGGCAATTTCCGAAGACCGGACATCAGCGGGGATATCGATCGGATACCAGCTTTCCCCTCCGTCCGTTGTGCGCATCGCCCCGTTGGGAAAGAACCCAACAAGAATGCCGTTTTGGGAATCTTTAAAGGCAATCGAAATGGCGTTTTTCAAACGCACCAGAAAAGCGTTCCAGGTCTTACCCCGGTCCGTTGAACGGAATACCCGACTGTAGCTGGTGAAAAACCAGATCGTATCCCCCACGGCTGCGTAGTTGCTGTTACCGCTCCAGAGGCAAATGGCTTCACCGGGTAGTTGTTCGGGTAGATCTGCCCCAACCACCTGTGACCAGTTGTCACCCCCATCATCTGTGGTATAGATGGAAATCTGATCATCGTAGGCATCTTTACAGGTAGCTCCAAACGATACTCCGGTTTGCGCATCCCAGAAATAAAGGGAAGCCGGCGTTTGATTGAATCCGGTAAAGGCGGACGCTTGGTGGATCCAGGTATTCCCGCCATCCGTGGTTTTGTAGATCTTACCGGAGATCGGATCCGCCTCGTCCGCGGTGGTTACCCAGGCCGTTAAGGAGTCCAGTGCGAACAGGTCAAAATGATAGAGATCAGCATCGATCTGCAGCCGGCCGGGTTTCCAGGTTTTGCCACCATCCGTAGTCCGGGTGAATTCAAATGAAGGCACGAATGATATAGGATCGAATCCGGTAGTTGCCCAGACCACCTGCTCATTCACGGCGTGCATGGTAAAGATCTGTCGTGGTGATGCGTCTATCCCGCTACCCAGGCTTTTCCACTGGGCTTTTAGGCCAGATATCGGAATGATCAACAGTAAAAAGAATAACTTATTAAGTTTCATAACTGGGAAATTGAGAGCCTGTCTGTATCCATCAGCGATACAGTAGATCTACCTGGAAAGTCCTTCAGCTAACCCACTATGTTCACCTTACGGATAGTGACCGGGCAAGCTTTTCGGACGGATCAAAACAGGATTACCAAGCGGAGGATCCAGACCTTCTCGGAGTTAATAAAATGCGATGGCCCTTATCCAGCAGTCCAATTCTGATAACAACCATCGCAAAAAACAGGTATTGGTATATTCAGATTTAGTCAACAAGTTTCGATACTTGAATTGTAGAGAGAAGATGGTAAAGAGTAGAGAGACTGAGACTGGTAGAATTGTGCTAAATCGCTCATTTTAACGATTGGCAGTCCTTCTACCCTCAACTCTATACTTTCTACCAGATTGCATCGCAACCTGATTTAGTTGGTAGCCCGTTCGATCTTGATATCGATTATTTCAAAATACCCGGTATCCGGATTCAGGCCAAAGAAAACCTTCTGCACCAGGTGGTAATCTCCGAAAACCGGATCCTTCACCCAATGCAAGACCTCCTGGACATCGTAATAAACATCATCACCTGAATTGTAGACGTAGGCGCCGGTGACGTGTCCGGCGGTCGGAGCGGTGACGGTCTCTCCGGTAATCGTATTCTCATAATTCCACTTTTCCCGGAAATGAAAAGTGTACCTGGTTTCGAGTGCAGCTTTCTTATCATTTACATAGCGATAATTAGCCGTCGTATTCCAGTCTACGTTTACGATCCATCCATCTCCGAATTCGAAATAATCCTGTCCACTACGGTGGATATTATTCGTTGTGGCCTGGCCGTGCAGGAAGGAACAGAAAAGGATCAAAAAAAGGGAAAGGGTCAGTTGTCTTAGCATAATACCGGGATTTAATAGTTATAAAAATGCCGGTGAATAATTAGACCGATCGAAAAGGTTTTGTCTTGACTTTCACCGTGCCACGGCAAGGTCCTTTTTTTATAAAACACTCCGTTGGAATTATGTTACTTCTTCGTGTAAATATGTTACATCACACAAATATCTATTTGAAAATCAATATTTTAAATGAAATTAAAAAATGAAATTTTCTATCTAATGACACATTTAAGATTTAACACCACGTATTATTTAAGATTATCTTTTCTGATCGCCGAGGGGGAAACGCCGAATTCATCTTTAAACGTTTTCGAAAAATAAGAAGGATCGGAAAAACCCGTTCTATAGGCAATTTCAGCAACCGAAAGCTGAGTGCCAAGTAATAGCTGTTTTCCCCTTCTTAGGCGATAAGAGCGGATGAACTGAGAAGGAGAACTCCCGGTAAGGGCTTTAATTTTCCGAAAGAGCTGCACCCGGGTCACAAACATCTGGTCCGCTATGCTTTGAATATCCAGTTCGGACTGATCCAGATTTGCTTCAACCAGCTGCAGCACTTTGGTCAAAAACGGGTTTTCATGTGGGGTGGGATCTGCCGGAGCAATACCTTTCAGGATGCGCTGATAATAGGTTTGTAATTTTTGCCGCTGCACGATCAGGTTCTCCAGGTGGGCCAGTAACTCTTTTTCATAAAAGGGTTTGGGCAAATACACATCGGCTCCGTGGGACAAACCGTATACCTTCGAGTCCAGATCACCTTTGGCCGTCAACAGAATGATCGGAATGTGACTGGTCTTTTCGTCACTCTTTAGGGTCTGACAAAGTTCAAATCCGGATTTTCCCGGCATCATCACATCACTGATTATGATATCCGGGACCCGGTCTGTTGCCAATTGGATTCCTTCGGTACCGTTTCTGGCGATAATCAATTCATAATGCCCCCTTAGACAAGCCTGCAGATACCGAACTACGTCTGTATTATCCTCTACGATCAGCAGCTCATTGGCATCCTCCTTTACCGTTCCACTCGTTTCCGTTTCCAGTTCCGGACCGGATTCCAGGCCGGAAGTAGCCAAAGGCAATAAATTGTTATCCAGCAGTTCACCCTCCAGTAATTCGACCAGAGGAGCCGCATGGCCCACCGGCAACAAAACCGTAAATTCCGTGCCGATCCCGACCTTGCTGGAAACCTCAATGGAGCCGCCGTGCAGTTCGATCAGCTCTTTGGTGAGCGCCAGACCGATCCCGGTTCCACTACGCATGCGTTCGCCCGAGCTATTTACCTGGTAAAATCGATCGAAGATCTTTGATTGATTTTCCGGCGCGATCCCTTCTCCGGTATCCCGAATACAGATTTGCAGGTAGGTCGCTGCGGACTTTTTTATTTCTTTTGTCCGAAAGTGCACCTCCCCTCCTGCCGGAGTAAATTTCAAGGCATTGGTCAGGAGATTGGTTACGATCTGCATGAGATGAGTGGGCTCGAAATCCATTCGATAGGTTTCCATTTCCGCAATGAAATACAATCGTATCCGTCGGGTAATGGCCAGACTCTGAAAAGATTCAGCCAGATATTTCAGGTAACTTATCACATTGGCCTGCACCATTTTTTTGTCGAGGGTTGCCGACTCTATCCGGGCCAGATCCAGCATCTGGTTTACCAGGTGCAGGACCTGTCGGCCGTTTCTCCGGATCATCTCACTTCCCGGTTCCAGCCACTTTTCCGGGCGACTTCGGATCTGATCGGCCATTCCCAGAATGATCGTGAGCGGTGTCCTGAATTCGTGGGTAATATTGGTAAAAAGTCTGGACTTCACCTGGTCCAATTCCAGTAGGCGTTCATTCTCGGCCAGCGCCAGTTTCCGCTTTAACTGATAGCGGTAAATCGTCATGACCAAGGTCCCGGCCAACAATATCCACAAAAGGTAAGCCCATCTGGTTTGCCACCAGGGTGGTCGAATTCGAAACGAATAAACGAATGGTGCGGACCATTTCTGGGCTTTCCCGATCGCCTGTACCAGCAGTTGATGCTCCCCGGGAGGCAGGTTCCGGTAATCAGCGCGGGGACTGGCCTGCGGTTGACTCCAGCCTTCCTCCAGGCCCTCGATCCTGAATCTATAACGGATCGCCGTCGGATCGGCCCAGTCTGTCGCCGAAAAATGAAAGGTCAGGTGATTCAGGTCATAGGGAAGGTCCAGCGTTTCGGGATAATTACGAAAGGGAACCACTGAGTCAAAACTCGCCATTATCGCCTGGTGGTTGGCGATAGTATCCCGGTAAAGCGAATCGCTCAGGGATCGAAAATCGACAAATTGCTGCCGGATCTCAATATGGTTCAGGTTCATCCTTGGAGGCTCTTGCGGCAGCTGAAACTCATTCAGATCCAGACGGACGCAATACGGTCCTCCTCCCCACCAGATACGGTTCTTATCATCCAACAGTACACTTCTGGCGTACATTTCAAAAGTGAAAATACCATCATCCTTACCGAAGTTGAATATTTGGTACAGGTCATTGAAGGTCATTGAATCCTCAACACTGATCTGCTTCGGTACGGCTTCTTTTGGTACGATCAGGCTCAGCTCTTTTTCGCGACTGATCCAGATGCGGTTGAGGCTATCCACAAGCAGGGAATTGTACTTCCCCATAGTGCGATAGGAATGATTCCACCAACTATCTTTCAACGGAACTTTCAAGAAATTTTTACCATCATAATAGGAAGCACCTTCGGGCCCCGCAAACCAAAGATTCCCCTTTTTGTCTTCCACTATATCATTAACTCCTTTTAATCCAAATCCTTCTTTCTCTGTGATAAATGTAAATGTTGATTTTATGTCGTTATTTACCGTTTCTATTTTTACAGCTCCATTGGTTGTACCCAACCAAATAGCTCCCGTCGAACTTTCGAATATAGAAAAAACGACCATTCTGGGGATAGTCATGTCGGCGGAATAATCCACAAAGGTTTCACCGGTAAAGTACCCCAGGCCATTACTGGTAGCGATCCAGACGCGTCCCTTTGTGTCCTCCAACAGATCAAAGATGACCGCTGGTCTTTCACCAAACAATGGAGGGAAATTTGAAAACACCCCTCCGATTCCTCTTTTATCGGGAATAAGCTGACTTAGTCCGGATCTGGTGCCGATCCAGATCCGGCCTTCGCGATCTTCCAGGATACTATAGATAAAATCATGGGCCAGACCTTCAGCCTGGGAAAACCTATAAAACTGTTTTCCATCAAATCGGTAAATGCCACGTCCCGGCGTGCCGAACCAGTAATTACCATTTCTATCCAGTTCAATAGCTTGTGCTACGGCAAATCCATCCTCCTCAATTTTCTGAAAATTTTCAAAGTTGTGCTTCAGATCCAGTTTGATCAGTCCCCGCCCCTGGCTACCGAACCAGAAATTGCCGTAGCTATCTTCCATCAAGCCGGTAAACTCCATGGGAATATCCGCGTTTTTCACCCGGTGAATCCGGAACTTTTCGCCGTCATAAATACTTACCCCCCCGGAAGAGGATAACCAGATCCGGCCTCTCTCGTCTTCATGAATATCCGTAATATTTGGCCCGGCCATTCCTTCCTGTTCGGTGAAGTGCGTTAAGGTATTACCGCTCAGCCGGCTAACTCCAGCTGCTGTGCCCAGCCAGATACTACCTTTACTATCTTCCATAAGACTATATCCCCAACGTCCCGAAAGTCCTTCCGCTTCGGTAATGGCCACAAATTGGTGTCCATCATACCGGCAAAATCCTTCGCTCCCGGCAAACCAGATCTGGCCTTTTGAATCTTCCTCTAGTGCCAATATCCGACCTACCAACAGTCCTTCATCCGGGGTGTAATAGCTTACCTTTCCAGTTATACCGTCTTCATTCAATTCCAGGCAATTGACGCCCTTATTGGCTCCGATCCAGATCCTCCGCTGATCATCCTCAATGATCGATCTGTTTCTATTCTCCAGTAATCCCTCCTCTTTTCCAAACTGTACAAAGCGCGCTCCGTTGTAGCAGATAACACCATGGGCAAATGTTTCAAACCAGATATTCCCATCGGAATCTTCCAACCGTGGATAAACGGTGAATATTCCAAAGTCCTTAAAGTTGAAAGCAGTAAGATTATTTCCATCAAAGCGAAGCACACCTCCTCCACTGGTCCCGATCCAAAAGTTGGACCGGCTATCTTCCAACATTGCACTTACGTAGGAGGAGCTCATACCCTGATCGACATCGAGGTACTTGATATTTATATTAGCGTCATCATTAAATCGAAAGGGACCTATTTCCTGCGGAGGCATCATTTTAACCGGCAGGATCTTTCCCCGGACCGGATGCTGGGTGGGCATTGCGAATTTGCCTACACCGGGCTCCGCAGTGGGTAATTCTTCGGGAAGGGTAGTTACGCGGGGTTGGATTGCCGGAGAAGTTTCTGAAAGAGCCGGAAAAATTTCCGGAATTGCCTGCAGTTGGCTGGATGAGGACTTTACACTATCCAGTGGTATTTTTTTAAATTTCACCCTTATCGGCTCGCCGGTCCGGATCGGGTCACCCGCTTTACTGAACAGGGTATCGGTCAGAGTCTCCGGAAGTATGTCCGGATCGAATTGCGAACTCTTTTGATCATCTTTAGCACAGGATAACCATAAAATAATCAACAAAACCGGGAGGAAATTTTTATACCTGGGGGTCATCAGAAAGTTTTTAGATAAAGTACTGGTTTAGGCTTATTCATCAGAACTATGCACTAAAATCTTGAATCTTTCGTACTACTCTTATGCCAAACTTTAAAAGTAGCTTTGTCAGTAAACTCAATACTTTAGACTCGCCAGCAGTCAATAAATCTAAAACAGTATCGCTACAAAATAAGAAAAGCCATTGATTATTGCTGTTCGTACAACCAGGGTTTTGACTCATGCGCATAGCAGTCCTCACCGACAATATCCAGATCCCCGTCCCCATCCATATCGGCTACGGCACCCGAATAGATCCCTTTGCTGGCAATGATCAGCTGGGACCGGTCAAACACTCCTTCATCATTAAAATAGATCCGGATCTCCTTATCGTCCCAGGCTACCGCCGTGAGTACATCCAGGTCGCCATCTCCGTCAAAATCGGCCAGTTTAGCACAGTGGGCCTTGTTGTAACCGGAGCGAATAATGTGTTTGATCCAGCCGCTGCTGTCCGTAGGATCAGCGGGCGCTTCATACCAGGCCAGGTCGTGATCGGCTCCACCGTATTTCGGAAAATGTTCGGCCGGAGACAAGAGGACATCCAGACGACCATCCCCGTTGAGGTCTCCAACTTCTTCTTTAGTGGCCTTATTGATGGTCTTAAAGACGGGATCGATATCCCACCGGCGATACTCTCCCTGCCGCGGTTTGGCAGGCGTCTGGAACCAATGCCCGGTCATGGTGATGTCCGGTAAGCCGTCGCGATCAATATCACCGACGGCCAGCCCCTCCCCTTCCTGACCGGTATGGGCGTTGACCACCGTCCAGTCCTCCCGACTGTTCTGGAAAAGAATACGTACTACGTCCGGACCTTTGTGCCGGATGATGATATCCGGTAGGCCGTCCGCATCCATATCGGCGATCCGCATATCGTTGGCGTGCCAGCCCTCAAAAGTGGCGATCCGGTAATTTGGCCAGGCTGCATTTACCTTATCTTTGCCCGGATTTTCGTAGTAATACACCCGTTGCGGTCCTGTGGTATGGCCGTCGTTGGTCAGGATCAGGTCCGGATCACCGTCATTGTCCATATCCGCACAACGGGCGGAGCCAATGAAATCATCAAAGGGTTCCGAGATGCCGAATTCGTGCCGTTGCCAGGTCTTATTTTCTTTTTGCTCAAACCAGGCCAGGGTAAACCGGCCACCGGCGTGCGCTCCGCCTTCCAGTACGGCCACGTCCAGCAGGCCATCCTGATTAAAATCCGCCACATCCAGCGCGCTGATACCCGCTACGCTGCCTCCGGAAATATCTACCGGCTCCGCAAACCGGAGCGGTTCATCGCTTATCAACAGGCTTCCAAAAAACACGGGCATCATCCACAGCGCGTGACGACTGTTCATTATCTTTTTCATCATCTGGAGTTATTTTTTGCTCCCGGAAGAAGCGGAATGCGCATTTGTTGCTTCCCGTTTTTCGACAACAGGATGGCTTCCGTCTCCACCCGGATCTCGTAGTCTGTATCACCACTTTGCACCGCCCAACCATCGCTGATCTCCCGCCAGACCGGGTCCGGATCATCCGCAGGTGAGACGACAAAGATCGAAAATAGCGCCACTTCCCTACCCACGGTCTCGATCCGAACGTAGGGGTCATAATGCTGCTCCAGCGGATCATCCTGCCGGGTCAGATGATAGGGCGGTTTAAATTCGTGATGGTCGGTGGAAAAGGTCAGTGGCTTTCCCGCCAGTTCTATGACCTTCGCACTTAGAGCTGCTTTGCCGGATCGGGTACGGAACCCGTCTGCTCCCGACATTTCGGGAGGATGGATCGTGTGCCAACGCAGATCCAGGCTATCCGCTGCCGCTAGCAAAGCATAATCGTGCACCACTACCAGTCCCGGATGCAGGTGGGCTACCGTCCGGCTGACCCGCTCCGCGTTTTCGTACACCGGGCTCAGGTCGAGTTGCCAATAGCTGCCGACCGAATCATCGGCCCAGAAATCGAGGATCTCTCCCCGGGCCGTTTCGTTGGGTTCGGCTCGCATTTCCTCGTTTCCGATCCGCAGTACATTGTGACCGAGGGAAGACCGGGTGTAGTAGTTATACTGCGTCTTGGCGAAATAATCCAGCGGGTAGATCGGCTCCGGTTTGCCCACATCAACGATCAGCCGCTCACCAAAACCGTCGATGCAGAGCTGGCCGACATCATTATCGTCGTGGTTGGTCTCACGGCCGGCCTTTCCGTACACCACCGAGGCCGCCGAACGCGGATCCCAGCTGGTCCGGCTGATCAGATCGGCACCGTAGGCCGGATAGGCCACCGCAAGCGGCAACTTTCCGTCGGGAGCTGTGGGTTTCAGCGTGGGATTAAACCACAGTATTTCAAAAGGGGATTGCAATTCCGTGAAGTTTTGCAGGTAGTACCACTGCAGAATACCATCCCGGTTGGCATTGGCGGCGGCGGCCATGGTCGCCATACTGCTGAATCCCCGCTCGATCTGCGAATCACCAAAAGCCGTCAGACGGCCCGGCGGCAAAGTGTGGTTAAGCACCCAGTAACAGACTTCCGGGAAAGGCTTTTCGTTCAGTAAATTCCGTTCGTTTTTGGTGTAATAGCGGTAGGCTTCCGCAAATTCGGTGGAAAATCGCACCGCGCCGGCGTAGCCCGGAGGTTCGTTGAATTCGCCCTGCGCTCCGAAAAAGTCATTGAAAGCGATCATTTCCGGCACTATGGTGTCCAGTAGCTTCCCGGTTTCCGGGTGCGCATCGCCGAGGGCCATGGCGGTGATGGCCATGCCTCCGAAAATATTGGTAAACCAGTTGTGTCGATGCTGGTACCAGAATGGTTGCTGTGCCAGTTTTTCCCAAAAGGGCTGGATCGCCCTGCGGTCGAGACCGTCGACGATGTATTGTCGTTCTTCCTCGGTCCAGTAATCGTGCAACCAGTTGTAGGCCAATGCCACCCACATGGATATCCGGAAAGTGCGGATGTCCACATAGGGCTCGCCGTGGCGCATGTGGGACTGGTCGCACCACATCGGCCAACGCTCCGGATCGTACAGGGCTTCGATCTGGTCCATCACCAGGTCTTTATATTGCGCCTCTTCCGTGATCAGGAACATCAGCGACAGGCGGAAAAGTCGCTCGCACACGCCTTTCGCCATATCGTAGCTGACATTCTTATGCCTGAGGTGGACCGGGCTGCGTCCCGGGAAGTCGATCGTCGGATCGAGAAAAGGCAGCTTGAGATCTTCCCGGGCCTGATCTTTAAGGTCGCGCCAGAGCACCGTCTGGTGCCCTTCCTGCGGTGGCAGGCGCAGGTCTTCCACCGACGTAAAACCGGCCGTTTTCTCTCCAACCAAAAAAATAGACGGATAAGCAGGCGAGCGGTCCCGGATCGTACGCTGACAGGCACCAAAGACCAAACCAAAGAATAACAGACACGAAAAATATCTCATACCGGCGAGTAGATGGGTGTGGAAGGAAGACCATAAATAGATGAATTTGACCTTACAGTAATCCGTAATTTCCTACCTTGAGGAGAAGACCAACTTTTACGGATCATGAAATGGAACCCGGCTATTCTCCTGTTATGCCTTTGCCTGGCCGCCTGCCAATCGTCCCACGAGCTTACCGGCAGTACGGAATTTCCCGAAACGGGCCCACTACGCCTACATCCCAATAATTCCCACTATTTCCTTTATCGGGGGCAACCCCTGGCGCTCATCACGGCAGCGGAACATTACGGTGCCCTGTTAAATCTGGATTTCGATTATCGAAAATACCTGGAATCGCTGGCGGGAGATGGCATGAACTATACCCGCATTTTTACAGGTACTTATTTCGAGATCCCCGGCGAAAGTTTCAGTATCCGGTATAATACGCTGGCTCCACAGCCCGATCGGGTAATTACCCCCTGGCAATCGGTGGAGAATGGCGCGCAGGGCCGTACCCGCTACGACCTCAATGCCTGGAATCCGGCCTATTTTGAACGGCTAAAAGATCTCATGGCCCTGGCCCAGTCGCTGGACATCATCGTTGAAGTAACCCTCTTTTCTTCCATTTACCGCGACGAGCACTGGGATATTTCGCCCCAGAATCCGGACAATAATATCAATATGGCCCAGCCGATTGACCGCCGTCGGGCCCAGACGCTGGACAATGGCGAGCTTTTGAATTACCAAACTAATTACGTCCGGAAAATGGTGCAGGAACTGAACGAGTATGACAATTTCTTTTTCGAGATCCAGAATGAACCCTGGGCGGACCATCCGGAAGCAGTTTACAACATCGTCAATAAGGAAGAACTGAAAAAAAACGATTGGACCTATAAGGCGGACTTTGCCACGGCCGCTTCCCTGGACTGGCAGGAGAAAATGGCGGAGATCATTACCGAGACCGAAAATGATCTACCCAAGCGACACCTCATCGCCCAGAACTACACCAATTACCGGGCTCCCATCCCCGCGGTAAGTGAAAAAATCTCCATTATCAATTTTCACTACGCCTGGCCGGAAGCGGTCAGCTGGAATTACCATTACGATAAAGTCATCGGTTTTGACGAATCTGGTTTTGCGGGGCCGGACGATCAGGTGTACCGGAGACAGGCCTGGCAGTTTATGCTGAGTGGTGGCGGCCTGTTCAACCACCTCGATTATTCGTTTTACGTGGGAAAGGAAGACGGTTCGGGGAACAACGAGGCTCCCGGCGGCGGAAGCAAAACCCTACGGTCCCAGCTGAATATCCTGAGTACCTTTTTGCACAGCCTGCCGCTGGAGCGCTTGTCTCCCGATCATACCAGTGTGAAGCGTTCCGCCGGTCTGATCCCTTATCTGCTATCCGACGGCAGGGAGCAATATGCCGTATTTTTGCGGGCCATCGGTACGGACCGGAGCGAACTGGTACTTCGGACCGGCAACGGGACATTTCAAATAGAAACTGTCGATCCGATCAGCGGCAGTTATGGCCCCACCCGGGAAATTGAGGCGGTAGGCGGATCGCTCCGGATACCCCTCGAACTCCCGGACGGGGAACTGGCCGTCAGGATCATCAAAAAATAAACACTGGAGATAGTCACTCATCCCAATACGCCCTTGGGATGCCAGGAGCATCCGACCCGGACCATAGGTCTGAGTTATTTTCCAACGTCCCTTTCCCCGGCAATGGGTGCAAACGGGGCGAGATCCCGCACTGACCAATCTTTTCTATTTCAGCACGGACATCAAAGGTCCCAGAACAAAAGTACCCAGCATAACCAGCAGTCCGAGCATGACGAGGAACAGCATGGTATAATAACCGGGGTCGATCCGGTTTTGCAGTGGCTTGTTCATTTCCAATTATTTTATCTGGCGCTGGTGATCATCAGCAGAAGTGCCATGAGCACCGCTTCCAGCAAAATCAGGCTCACAAATAATTTTTTGATCATCACCTAAATTCTTTTGACTAATAAATTCATTTACGGATGTAAATTTGATCCCGATCGGGGGAAAATAACAAGTGATAAGGGAGTGAAGCGGCAAAAGGTGAGCGTGAAGTGTCCAAAACCGGACCTGTATTTTTTGCCGTCAGCCGGGATAAAATAACCGATCCGGTAATATGAAGATCTCAAAACTATCCGTGTGGTGGGTGATCGGATTGGGCATCCTGCTGGCGAGTTGCGGCAACCTGGCGCTGGACCTCCTCTGGACCGATCTGCAAACATCCCAAAAGATCGGCATTAACCTGCTGGCCTTCTCCTTTTTCGGATACCAGCTCCTGACGGTCCTCTGGATCGACCGCAAAGTCAAACACGGGCTGCATTCTATGCCCCAGCCCGGCGAATTTGCCTACCAACCCCCCGCTTACCGGCAACGGTTCCTGGTCAAGCAGGGACAAAAATTGTTATCTGTGGAAACCAGCGAGATCGCCTGGATCCACGCCGAGGGGAAGCTTTGCTACTGCAAAACCTGGGACAATCACCGTTATTTTCTGGAATATTCGCTGGAAGAGTTGATTGAAATGCTGGATCCGGTCCTCTTTTTTCGGGTCAACCGGTCTTACATTGTCCATTATAAATCGTTGAAGGCCGTCAGTCCCTACTTCAACAGAAAACTGATCCTGCAGCTACATCCGGCACCGGAGCAGAGTGATGTGATCATTAGCAAAGAAAAGTCAACGGAATTCAAACGCTGGTTAGGCAAGTGAAGCATCTCCATCCAGCGTAAAACTTTCCCGCTTCACGTCAAAAACCAGATTGCTCGCTAATTCGAACAAATGCGCTTCGGATTCAAAAAAGTGCATCATGTAACCGGCGGTGTTCAGAAATACTACCAGATCTCCCACGGACGGTATCTGATCCAGCTGGATCTTCCGCTTCAGCAGTACATCCCGCTCCAGGCAGTAAGCGCCGGTAAAGTAGGCCCCAATACCTTTTTGTCCCGGTTTCTTATTTTGGTTGATAACGATCGGGTCCAGTAGAAAATCTGCGCTGGAACTATACATCTGGGTCATGTTCATTTCCAGTCCGACCAGTAGATCGCCACGGCTGTCCACTTTTCGGTGGGCCACCCGGGCCACTGTCACACCGGTTTGGTCCAGCAGGGAACGGCCCGGTTCCATCCTTACTTCCAGGTCCATGGCACGGGCGCGGGCCGAAACGCTAACCCCGGCGCTGTTCGTCACATTCAGGATATCATTCAGAAAAACCGAGCGGGGGTTGTGGTTGAAATAGGGATAGACTTTCAGCTTGCCGTGTAATTCTCCGTCGATCATTTCGTATCCCAATCCGTCATTGTTGAAGGTGAGCGGCAGGCGTTCTTCCCTGAGCGCTAATTTCAGGGATTTTTCGAACGCTTCCAACTGGGATTGCTTTTCCAGGTAATTCATCAGCAGGCCCCCACCAATATCAATAAACTGAGTATTCAACTGGTAGTTTTGTAATTTAAAGGCCAGATCCATAGCGGCGTGCATAGCCACTCCGCGCTGATTGGAAGAATAGCCATCCAGGTGAAAATGCAGCCCCCGGTAATCCATCAGTTGACGGGATTTTTCCGTAGGGAAAACTCTACGGATCACGCTTTCCACCTTATCAATATCAAAGCCGAACCGGCTGTACAGTTTTTTTCCATCCACGTGGAAGCCACTGATCCGCAAGCCGACTACTGCCGGCTTTCCGAGGTCTTCGGCCACCTGTTTCACCAGCATACATTCGTCCACATTATCCAGTATGATGGAAACGCCGTGTTGTACCGCCAGATAAACAGAGCGCCGGTCTTTAATCGCTGCGGTATAAACCAGTCGCTGCGGGTCGCATCCCAGCTGGAGGCATTGCTGAAGTTCGCGGAAACTGGCGGTATCCACGCCGAAACCCAACCGGGATGCAGCCTCTACAAAGGCCTGACATTTATTGGCCTTACGTGCGAAGAGGACCAGGTGCCGGAGCTGATGATCTTCAAAAACTTCTGCATACTCCCGATAGTTCCGGGCGAAGGGTTCCAGACAATGGATATTGAGCGGAGATCCGTGTTCGTCCATCTGACGGCGGATCCGCTCCGGATCCTCCAGTAAGCGGTTGATCCAGGGGGCGGTCAAAGCTTTTAATGGTGGTAAATAGGTGGCACTGGTTCCCGGTGAAAGTGTAATATCGCTTGTTTTTTGCATGTCATTGAGAGATTTGAAATGTCGGGCCGGCTGCTGTCTTCAGATCGGGCAGCCGGCCACCGGTTTGTTTCCTATCTTTGATTGGCCGAAGCCTCTGCATTGATGCGCTTGCAAATACCTTTTGCCCATTCGCTCGCGAAATCATTCCGCTGCCGGGAAAGGGTATCGTTATCGTAGGTAACGCCTTCGGTCGGCGTGCCGTAAGCCGTGATCCGTTCCTGAGAGCGGCCCCGGATGTCCCGTGGATGACCGGCGTGATCCAGGTCCATACAGCCCGGACAAAAAGTAGTCTGACCGTCCGTATTATGGTATTTCCGGATCATCCCCCGTTCCTGCATATTCCGGTACAGTTTTGAAACATCCCGGCTGAGCTGCACCTTGGGAATGCGGGCATCCAGCCAGTAGTAAGCCGTCGTATGCAGGGGATGAAAAGGATGGCTGATCATAAAGCAATCCAGTTCCGGACGGAACTCGATCTCGGGTGACCGGGCAAAACTAAAATCCAGAATACCCGCGGCGGCAATGGCCCGGATCTTCTCCAGATTCACGATCGGCGGGCCGTAAGCCAGGCGATTGAAATGACCGGCATATTTTTCCAGGAATTCCCGTTGGCCGTCCGGACTCAGTCGACCGAAGGAATAAAAATCGTTGAATACCGGACTGATATCCCGCCAGGTGGCTACGGCTGCGGCCAGTGGGCTGTGTTCCTTTCCTTGCCGGGCCGCCTCCAGGGTGTTGTCCAGCTGGTTGACAAAGGACTGGTGCAATCCCAGAGCCGGTTGCGGTAAAGCCGTCAGCAGATTATCCAGACTAAATGGCTTTTCGGCAGGGTGCGTTCGGTGGAAGGTGTCGATCTGCGCCCGGACCCGGTCGAAATCATCGCTCAATTCGAGCGTCTCACCGTGCTTCCGGAACAGTACCCGGTAGTAGCGGATAATGATCTCCCGATCGATCAGGGGCAGCAGTTCGGTTTTGAAATCGATCTTGGGCTGATCCTTAAATTGTTCTTCCAGTTTTTCGCGCTTGAAATAGAACAAATCGGCCTGGGGCTCCCGCAGACTACTTTGCCGGGGGAACATCGGCAGGCCGGAGCGTGAATAAGGATAGATCTTATGCGGTTCCCGGCCCGAGGGATGGTAGATCAGGCCAACTTCCGAAGTCTCGGTAAACTGTCCGCCCCTACCCTCCGTCAGCGCCAGAACGGCATCGATAAAGGTGAGCCCGAGTCCTTTGACCAGAACATTTTCCTGGGGCCGGATCTCAGCCAGTTGTTTCTCTACCGGATACACCGCCTGAATAAGATGGTTGGCTAAATGCTGCCGGGCTGTAGGTTCGGATTCCAGTTCGGTAAAACCGGAATGGGGTTTGGGATGGCCGGTGGTTAAAAATAGCTGGGCAAACGGCTGGTCTAATACCGAGCGGCCGGAAGCATTTTCCAGTTCCAGCCGGTAGACCTCCCCTTCGGGGATCACATCCGTGACCTCTCCCTCGTGGGTGTGGATTTGGACATTTTCCGGACAGTTCTGACGTAGCTGTTCAAAACCGTCCATCAGGTAAGCGCCGACCAGCGCACGTTTTGCGCAGGCATCGGGCACAGCCGCTTCTTCCTGATTCTTTTCCAGCCATTCGGTGAACGACTGCGGTTGCGGGACCACCGGAGACGGGCCGTCACCGGGCCACATATTGATGTAATCGTTACTGTAGTTCATCATGAGATATTCCGGCTGGTCGGGCCGGTACACATCTCCCGCTCCGATAAATGGAGAGCGATTGAAAATATGGATGGCTACCGGCAGGGCGGGCGGTTCGGCTTTAAAAAATGCCAGCAGCCGTTCCAGGCCATAGAGCCCTTTGGGGCCGCCGCCGATGATAGCGATATGGTAGGCCATTTCTTCGGGATCAGAGGTAGTGTCATAATGTTCGTTCGAAGGATAAAGCTTTAAGCTGTTGAGCGTCATGGTACTATTGGTTTCGGGTATTTGGTTAGGCACGTTGCAGTTCGGAGCTTTGCCGGGGGAAATGTTGGGCCACCCAGCCTTCATTATATATCGTATCCAGGTAACGTTCTCCGCGATCACAGAGCATCAGCACACAAACGGCGCCTCTCGGGATGCGGGGCAGATATTTTTCAAAGGCGGAAACAATGGCTCCCGAGGAGCCGCCGCAAAGCAGGGCTTCCCTGCGCAGTAACTGATGGCAGCCGGCGATACACTCTTCATCGGTGATGTGGATGGCCTCCGCGATCCGGTCTTTCTTTAAAAAGGCCGAGGGTCGGCCGGCGCCGTGGCCGGGTATCAATCTTTCCCCTTCCGGAGTTCCGAAGATTACACTGCCCACGGCGTCCACTCCGATCACCCGGGTAGTGAGCCCGTTACGATGTACATATTCGGCGCAGCCCATCAGGGTGCCGCAGGTACTGGTGGCGACAAAGATGTAATCCACTTTTCCGTTCAGCTCGTCGGCGATCTCCGCCATCGTCTGTTCGTGGGTGCGGGGATTATCCGGGTTGCTGTATTGATTGGTCCAGAAACTGCGGGGAGTACTTTTCAACAATTCTTTTACCCGGTTCAGCCGGGCGGAGAGATATCCGCCCACTTTATCGGGCTTTCGCACATATTCAATGCGGGCTCCGTAGGTCCGTAGTATAGACTCGGTTTGTTTGTTCAGTTTGGGATCCACCACTACTATAAGTCGGAGGCCAAAGTACAGGCAGGCCTGAGCCAGCCCGATAGCCATATTACCGGAACTGCTCTCGATGACGGTATCTCCCCGGCGAAGTTTGCCTTCGGCCAGAGCGGTAGTCAGCATATTGAGGGCCGTACGATCCTTGATGCTCCCGCCGGGGTTCAGATATTCTGATTTCCCGTATAGCTTTACCCCTGTTCCCGGGAATAATTTCTTTAAACTCACCAGCGGAGTTTTGCCGACCGTAGCCAGGATACCATCGGGTAGATGTGTAGCAAGAAATGATTTCATTTATGGTCTTTTGGGTTTGGGATGTAATAGATAAACCTGAAACTTGGATCTTCCGGACTTTGTTCGTCAAAATGAAATTTCCTATTCCGGAAAATTAGCCGGATTGTTTATCTTCCACCTTTTAATGTATTCTGCACACCACTATTACTATGAGCCACCGCATTTTTATTCCAATCTGTATTTTTTTAATCTTCGCCGGCATGGGCTGTAAATCCGCATCCGAGGTTCCCGTCGACCTTCGGGAGCTTACCGTGGAGGAGATCCACGCAGCTTACCGCAACGGCACCTATACCAGTGAAGACCTCGTCCGGGCTTATCTCAGCCGGATCGATAGTCTGAATGGTGAGCTGAATGCACTGACTTACATTAACCCGGATGCCCTGGAAGCCGCTAAAAACCTGGACGCAGAATTTGCGGCCAGCGGCCAGTTACGGCCTCTACACGGCATTCCGCTGATCGTGAAGGACAATATCAATACCCGGGGCATGCCGACAACGGCCGGTGCGCTGGCCCTGCAAAATTACATCCCGGAAGAAGATGCCTTTATCATCCGTAAACTGGTTGAAGCCGGAGCGATCATCCTGGCCAAATCCAATATGGCCGAGTGGGCATTTAGTCCGAAACACACCGAAAGTTCCACCGCCGGCACTACGCATAACCCCTACGATACCGGTCGGGTACCCGCGGGGTCCAGTGGAGGTACTGCGGCGGCCGTAGCGGCCAATATGGGGGCGATCGGACTCGGCACGGATACCGGAAATTCGATCCGGGGTCCCTCTTCCCACTGTGCGCTGGTCGGTTTCCGAACTACCCTTGGCCTCATCAGCCGGTCGGCCATTGTACCGCTTTATCTGCGTAATGATGTTGTTGGGCCGATGTGTCGGACGGTAGCCGACGCCACCCGGGTAATGGAAGTGATGGCCGGGCCGGATCCCGCTGATCCCCTAACCCAGTATGGTGCCGACCAGATACCGGAAGATTATACCCGGTTTTTACAACAGGATGCTCTGCAGGGAGCACGTATCGGCGTACTGCGCATTTTGAGCGATGACGATCCCAATCCGGAGATCGCAAGTCTTTTTGAGGCTGCACTGACCGATCTGCAAAAGCTGGGAGCCACCGTGGTGGATCCGGTGGAAGTACCGGACTTTTCTGCATTGAGGCAGAATCAGTGGTGCGCTGAATTCAGAGGCGATATTGAGGATTTTCTGGCGACTTACGTGCAGCGTGATACCCTAAAAACGCTGGAAGATATCATTCGGATCGGGACCAGATCGGAATACGCCCGCAACGGACTGGCCCGTTTTGTGGATGCGGCGGGCCGTTCCCAGGATCCCGAGATCCCCTGCCTGGATCCCTTTACGGACAGCCGGCGGATCGCCTTTCGCGAAGCCATCGAGCGGGAGATGGATTCGCTCCAACTGGACGCGATCGTCTATCCTTCCTGGAATCATCCCCCGGCCCGTATCGATGCTTTCAACGAGGAATACCGGGGTGATAACAGCCAGATCATTGCTCCCCATACCGGGCAACCGGCGTTTACGGTACCAATGGGATTCACCGCAGCGGGATTGCCGGCCGGTCTGCAGTTCCTGGGCCGGATGTTCGCGGAGCCGACGCTCGTCGGATTGACGTATGCCTACGAGCAGGGCACCCGGCACCGGCATCCTCCGGAAAATTAGGCGCGTGTTTACAGTTTGATCTCTTTTCCTCTTTTGGAGGATTCGTAGATCTTCAGGATCAACTCCAGGGATTTGCGGCCGGAGAGGCCGGTAATGGCCGGTTCGCGATTTTCCCGGATCGCCTCCACAAAATCATTGATCTGAGCTTTGTGCAGGGCGTGGCCAATGGCCGTGGGATCCGAGGCACCCGAACCGTTCCCGGCGGTCTGCGGTTCGTCCTGCGGTTCGTCGTCGCCGAGCTGCCAGGATATGATCTTTCCCGCTTCCAGGATCACACTCCCTTTTTCTCCGAAGACTTCCAGCCTTTCGGGATAACCCGGAGTAATGGCCGTACTCCCCTCAATGGTACCCAGGGCTCCGGATTGAAAAGTAACCAGCCCTACGCCCAGGTCTTCGCCTTCTATATCGTGCTTTACCGTTCGGACCTTTCCAAATACGCTGGCCGCATCGCCCATGATGTCCAGTAAAAGGTCGATGGTATGAATACCCTGATTGATCAGGGCCGCACCGCCATCGCCCTTGATCGTCCCCTTCCAGTCACTGGTCCGGTAATATTCCGGAGCGCGGTACCATTTAATATAGGCATTGCCCAGGTTTAACTTCCCCAGTGCGCCGGAAGTCACGGCCTCTTTCAGCCGCTGGTAATCGGGGCTGAAACGGTTCTGAAAAATACAGCCCAGTTTGACGCCGGCCTCCCGACAGGCATCGATCATCTGATCGGCTCTTTTCAGGCTTACTTCCAGGGGTTTTTCCACCAATACATGTTTGCCGGCCTCGGCCGCGGCCAGGGTTGGTTCCAGGTGATTACCGCTGTGGGTACAGATGATCACGGCCTGGATATCGTTGTTCTTCAACAGGTTCCGGTAATCTTCGTAAACGCGCACCCCGTACTTCTCTGCAGCGGCTTTCGCCCGTTCCCGCGAAGAACTCGCGAGTCCCAGTAACTGGCAATTTTCGAGTTCCTTTACACTCTGGACGTGCACACCGGCGATCGATCCGGTCCCAATGATCCCTATCCCTATTTTTTTTTGCATAAGTTGATTTTGTCTTGCCTTTTAGAAATATGCCACTGTAAGTCGGACGATCGAAACGCCGTCTTTTTAAAATGATTATGGTTGGGGGATTCCGTTGCTTTTGCGGCCTTAGCCGAAACTTCCGCAACCAAATCACCAGGTTCACACCTTAATATACGAATAGTCCGGAAAGAGGGAAAATAACCGGTATCCGACGCACAGTGGTTTGTTCCTGACCTGATGTGCTTGTGACCGTCCGAATTCCCAAATCGTTTCGGTCAGCAAACAGCTGCGATCTTCCCTTACGGAATATAGACGCCGCATCCTTTTTTATACCCTAATCCCGCATATTTCCCGCAAGGGATTAATTTTAGACTAAAAAGTGATGATCCCGACCCGACTTCTTACCTCAGCTTTACTGCTACTCTCTTTTTATACTGGCCTACAAGCCGGTAATTTCCGCAATGTCCCTACCGACACCGTGCCTTCCGTGCAGCAACTGGACCTTATCTGTGATACGGTAGCCCGTTATTTCTACGATGAGAATTTTATCGTCGACCGCTTTCCCGGGATCCGCCAACGGTACCGGGCGATGGTGCTGGATCAGCCGGTGCCAGAGGATCTCCCCGATCTGGTGAATACCATGCTGCAGGAATTTGAGACCTCGCACACCGCCTTCTACACACATGACGATGACGCCTATTACCACCTGGCTTCCATCTTCTATTTTTTACCCGCCGTCAAGCACCTATTCGGAGACGAAGAGATCCGTTACAAAAGTATCGGACTGCTCACCCAGCGCGACCGATCCGGCTACCGGGTAAGCAGTGTACTAAGCGGCAGCCCGGCGGAAACAGCGGGCTTTCGCGAAGGCGACCTTTTGCTCCAGCTAAACGGCCAACCGTATAGCTTTTCGCAACTGCAGGAATTGGAAGTTGGTGAGCATCAATTCACCATTGCCCGGGACGGACAAAGGCTGCAATTACAGGTGACGCCCCAACTGATCAATCCGCAGGCCGAACTGGAAGAGGCCTCCCGCCAGAGCGCCCGTCTGATCCCGCAGGAAGCCCACCAATTGGCCTACATCCGGCTCTGGTCTTTTGCCGGAGAACGCTACTATGAACTATTGAAAGAGCAGGTACTCTTCGGAACGCTCAAAGACGCCGACGCTCTGATCCTCGACCTCCGGGGCGGCTGGGGCGGCGCCAATCCCGAATACCTCAACCTCTTCAACCAGCAGGTGCCCGTGATGGCTTTCCGGGGGCGGGACGGGCAGGCGTTCACCTATGATTCCCAGTGGCGAAAACCGGTGGTGCTGCTGGTGGACGAAAGCGTACGCAGCGGAAAGGAGATCCTGGCTTTCGGTTTTCGAAAGTACCAACTCGGGGCAGTGATCGGCACTACCACGGCGGGAGCGGTTACCGGCGGGCGGGTATTTATACTGCCCGATCAAAATCTCCTGTACCTGGCCGTAAATATGGCTCGTGTCGACGGGGAGATACTGGAAGGCCGGGGCGTAGAACCAGACCTTATAATAGAGGATCGGCCGGAAACACCGGAGGATGAAGTGCTGGAAGGCGCCGTTCGTTACCTGAAAAAAGTGTTGGACAATTGATCTTATTTCCGGCTTCCGCAGTAAGTATTGTTCCACTCAACTGCCGTCTTTCCAACAAGTACAAAACTAAAAATCGAAATTATGGAAAGCTTATTGGAACAAATGGGCGTGCAGCAGGACACCCTCAGTAAAGAAGAAAAAGCATTTCTGGATCAGAACGGATATTTAAACCTGGGTCGCCTTCTGGACGACGATGCGCTGGACAGCATCAACCGGCATCTCCAGTCCCTGTTACAGGCAGAAGGAGAACATGCCGGTTCCGAACTTATGGATTCTCCCTATATCCGTCACCCGAAAGAAGAAGGGGCCGACCGCCTGGCGGACCTCGTCAATAAAGGTTCCGTTTTCGATATCTTTTATACCCATCCCAAAGTACTGGCGGCCATGGCTCACATTCTGGGGCCGCAATTCAAATTATCTTCTTTGAACTACCGGGCGGCCAAACCGGGCAAAGGTTTGCAAAAGCTGCACGCCGACTGGCACGAAGCGGTGTCGAGCGGAGAATATAAGGTCTGTAATTCCATCTGGCTGCTCGATGATTTTTCCCGGGCCAACGGAGCAACCCGCATTGTACCGGGTACCCAGCTCCAGGGTGACCTCCCCCAGGATGTCCTCGATGATCCCTGGGACCCTCATCCCGATGAAGTGGTGATCGAAGCCCCCGCCGGTTCCGTCTTCATTTTCAACTCCCATACCTGGCACGGCGGTACCAATAACAGTACCGATCGTCCGCGGAGGGCCGTTCACAGCTATTTTTGCCGGGCCGACCAGCCCCAGCAGGTGGATCAGAAAAGATATATTCAGGCCGACACCCGCAACCGCCTTTCGCCGGCCGCACAGCAGATCCTGGGAGTGTAAAACATATCATTGCCCCGCCCGGGTATCGGGACCGGCCCAACACTATGCAATGGATTCCGGAGTCATCCGCCCGTTTGGTTCCCGGCAGGTTTGGTTCCGGAAGCTTTTTTCCTTCGGTAGAAGCAAAAGGGAAGAATCGACTACTTCACAATACCTGGGAAAATCTTTAAATTTTTCCTTTAGCCAGCCTTAACTTTTATGAAAATAAAATTATCTTGCGCCGTCGTGATAATAACCAAATTTAGTTACGGCAATACGAACACCCTGAAAATTTTCTAATTGTAAGGGTTGGACAAATAAGTGCCGTCAAGCTATTACCCGATTTCCAATACAACAACACTCTTTTATCCCGTATTTATTCAAAAACGGGAGCCATAACCAACTAATTAATGCTCATCTGGTGATGAGTAGCCAATCAAAACAATCGATTGACTAGTATTCATCTGACATAGAGTTGATTTGACTCTATAGGTGCAAACGCGATCGATCTCTACCAATTTGCGAAACAAAGTCTGGCGATTTACACCTTTCAATTCATTGACATTGATTAATAAAACTAGTTTTATGGAAACCAAAAGTTACTTGTTGTTATGGAACAAGCGAAAATTGTTCCTTAGCTTATTTTTTTGGAGCCTCACTTTAATGTCTTTTCAATTAATGGCCCAAAGGCAGATCTCCGGTACGATCACCGACGGTTCTACCGGCGAGCCTCTCATTGGAGCTAACATCCTGGTAAGAGGAAGTTCATCTGGTACCGTTACCGATTTTGACGGTAGCTTTGAGCTGAATATTCCGGATGACGGCAGCACCGTTCTGGATATTTCCTATACCGGTTACAAGCCGATGGAAATTGCAGTTGGCAGCCAGTCGGTACTGACACTGAGTCTGGATCCGGACTTTGCCGCACTGGAGGAAGTAGTAGTAGTTGGTTACGGTACCCAGAAAAAACGGGACGTAACGGGTTCTATTTCTACCCTCGGCGAAGAAAAGATCGGATCCTTACCCGTAGCTTCCGGGGTACAGGCCATGCAGGGTCAGGTAGCCGGGGTGGACATTCAGAGTGCAGGTGGCCGTCCGGGCCAGGCACCGACCATCAAGATCCGTGGTCGTCGTTCTATCTCCGCATCTAATGACCCGCTTTTTGTGATTGACGGTATCCCGCAAACCAGTGGTACCAGCGCCATCACGGATATTAACCCACAGGACATCGCTTCCATGGAGATCCTGAAAGATGCCGCAGCAACGGCCATCTACGGATCCAGAGGTGCAAACGGGGTAATCATCATTACCACCAAACGGGGTAAATCCGGTAAAACGGTGGTGTCTTATGACGGTTACTACGGCCTGACCAGCGCCATTACCAATGTGGACATGATGAATACCGAGCAGTGGATGAACATGCGCCGCGAAGCATTCCGGAATGGATACGACGGCAGCATTCCTTCTGACGAAGAGGTATTCCAGGATGATCACCTGGCCGGTATCGCCGCTGGTAACGATGTAGACTGGCTGGATCTCGTACTGAAAGACGGATTCCAGACCAACCACCAACTGGGTCTGAGAGGTGGATCGGAAAAAACCCAGTTCAACATTTCTCTCGGTTACTTTGACGAAGACGGTATCATCGATAACATGGACTACAGCCGTCTGTCCGGTCGTTTGAACCTGGACCACACGCTGAACGATATTTTCAAAGCAGGTGTTTCTTTCACCCTGTCCAGCAGTACCCAAAACTGGGGTTCCAGTGCCACCATGGGTGAATCCCTCGGTAACGTTCCCGTTGGTTTTGCCTACCAGGATGATGGTGTGACGCCTCGTTTCCTGCCGACGAACGACGGTATCCGGACCAACCCACTGAACGAGATCCTTCCGGGAGCATTTGTCGATGAAAGAAAGGTAACCCGGATCTTCTCGCCATTGTATCTACAGGCAAAAATTACCGACGGACTGACGTTCACGTCTACTTTCGGACCGGATATCCGCTTCTACGAGCGGGGTGAATTCCGGGCCAGTCTGACCAACGACAACCGTGGCGGCCCCGGTGACGCTGAGATCCAGAACGCAACCGATGTTGGTTATACCCTGGAAAACCTGTTGAACTTTACCAAAGATATCGGCAATAGTAATCTGGGGGTTACCTTCCTGCAGTCTATCCAGAGTTTCCAGAATACCAACCACTATACGGCCGTTGCTAACCTGCCCTACGAATCGCAGTTGTTCTACAATATCGGTACCGCTTCGGTGAAGGGTAATGTTGCTTCCCGTCTGACCGAATGGAAACTGGCCTCTTTCATGGGCCGTGTGAACTACAGCATCGCCGGAAAATACATCATCCAGGCGACTCTGCGTGCGGACGGTTCTTCCCGTCTTTCCGAAGGTAACAAATGGAATTACTTCCCCGGATTATCCGTGGGATGGCGTCTGAGTGACGAGCCGATGTTCGCTACGGCTAACTGGCTGAACAACCTGAAACTGAGAGCTTCTTACGGTGAGGTAGGTAACACTTCCGTGAATCCGTACCAAACGGCCGGTCGTCTGACCCGTCGCGTATATTCCTTCGGTGAAGCCAACGCCTTCGGTTTCGGTCTGAACGAGATCCCCAACCCGGACCTGACCTGGGAGGTTTCCAGTACGGTTGACGTAGGTATGGATTTCGACGTGCTGAACGGTCGCTTCTCCGGTACCCTGGATTTCTACCGCACGAATACTTCCGATATCCTGCTGGCGCGTCAGTTGCCACCGACTTCCGGTTATACCAGTATCCTGCAGAACGTAGGTTCTACCCAGACTTCCGGTATTGAATTCGGTCTGACGGCTAACATCATTGACAACCCGGGCGGTTTCCGCTGGTCTCTGGACTGGAACATCTCCAGCTACAAAGAACAGATCACCGAACTGGCACTGAAAGACGCAGATGGCAATCCTACGGATGATATCGGTAACGGCTGGTTCATCGGTCAGCCTATTCGCGTATGGTACGACTACAACAACATTGGTATCTACCAGGTAGATGAAGCCGATCTGGCCGCAACTGCGGAAGCGAAAGTACCGGGTGAGATCAAACTGGAAGACGTAAATGGCGACGGTATCATCACTGCCGACGACCGTAAGATCATCGGTACGGATGTACCCGATTTCTTCGGTGGTCTGACGACCCGTTTTGAATACAAAGGTTTTGATCTGAGTGCCTTCCTGTACTACCGCCAGGGACAAACGATCTTCAGTAACTTCCACGTAGGTAACAACTCGCTCTTCGCGCGTTACAACAACCTGAACGTAGACTACTGGTCCATCAATAACCCCGGCGGAACTTTCCCGCGTCCGAACCAAAACCAGGAAAGACCGCGGAATAACAGTACCATGGGTTACTTCGACGGCAGCTACGTGAAACTGCGTAACGTTACTCTGGGCTACAACCTGCCTTCCAGTGCACTGGAAAACGTTGGTATCAGCAGCCTGCGTTTCTACGTTTCCGGCCAGAACCTGTGGTTTGCTGCTAAATACGATACTTTTGATCCGGAAGTGGATGATCCGGATACTGGCGATCTGCCTTCACTGGGAGCCGGTACGACACCAAGTACCAAGATCTTCCTGTTTGGGGTAAAAGCGCAGTTCTAATTTGTACTAAACTGATCACATTCAGTTTATCAACAAAAATTCATTCAAAACAACAAATAATGAAAAAGAAGATATATATACTTGGTCTGACTTTGTTCGCCCTTATGAGTCAGTCTTGTGAAAAATTCCTGGAGGAAGAGCTGATCTCGGATGTTTCCGCTTCTTCTTACTACACCACTGCACAGGGCTTTGAAGACGCTGTTAAGGCTACCTACTGGTGGATGAAGCCGTTCTTCGGTCCGGAAAGAGGATTTACCATGTCCGTTTTCGGAACGGATACTTATACCAACGGAGCGGATGGTGGTCACAAGACCCTCAACCGCTACGATGGAGCCCTGAACCCTACTCAGGGTTTTGTACGGGATACCTGGCGGGATTTCTACCGGGGTATCAACCAGGCTAATGCCGTTATCAACCGTTCTACGGAACTGGATATTCCCGAAGCACAAAAGACGCTTCGCATTGCGGAAGTTCGGTTCCTGAGAGCGCTTTACTACTATATGATCACCTCTCACTACGGAGATGCTCACCTGACGCTGGAAGAAACGGAAGGTATTGAAGTGGATGCCAACCGCACCAGTGTAGCGGAGATTTACGAGCAGGCCATTATTCCCGATCTCGAATTTGCGATCGCTAACCTTCCGGATGTTCAGGATGATTTCGGTAGAGCGACCAAACCGGCTTCCGAGAACCTGCTTGGTAAGGTGCTGCTGAGAAGAAGCTATCGTTCCGACGCTCAGGGTAACGATGCTTCCCGTGCTGAGCAATTGTTCACCAATGTGATCGAGAACTACGATTTCGCTTTGCTGGATGATTTCGGCGCACTGTGGGAAATCGGCAACGAGCAACACTCCGAAGTGATCTTCACCGTTCAGAACAGCAAGTCTCAGGTAGACGAAGACCTGGATCCGGAAGGACACCGCGGACACCTGTACTTCCTGATGGAGTACGACGTGCGCCCGGGTATGACCCGTGATGTTACCAACGGTCGCCCCTGGAAGCGTTTCCGTCCGACGGATTACACGCTGACCCTTTGGGACAGAAGTAAGGATGTACGCTACGACGAATCCTTCAAGCACGCCTGGATCAGTAACAATGGCAGTACTATTCCGGTATGGACTTCTGAGGAAGCTTCCGCCGGTTATGTTGACGCCAGCCAGGTTGGCCAGCCCAAGTTTACGGTAGGTGATACGGCACTGTTCATTCCGGGGCCGCAACTGGAAGAAGCTTACGATGACCGTAAGATCGCCAGCACCCGCTATACCGTTTATACCTACGCAAACGACTACTGCCCGAACTGTAACACCCGCGAACGCGTATTCCCGTCCATGAACAAGTGGATCGACCCCACTCGTCCGGATCGTCAGAAAACGCAGGGACAGCGTGACTACATGCTCATGCGTTTGGGTGAAACTTACCTGTTGAGAGCCGAAGCACGCTGGAAGCAGGGCGACAATCAAGGTGCTGCCGACGATATCAACGTGGTGCGTACGCGTGCCGCCGTTAACCCCGGTGACCGTGTGTTGAATATGATCGCTACGGAGGACAAAACCGCCGAAATGCAGATCACTGCCGACCAAATTGACCTGGATTTCATTCTGGAGGAACGTGCCCGCGAATTGATCGGAGAAGGTCACCGCTGGATGGACCTGACCCGGACGATGACCCTGGTGGAAAGAGTACGGGCCTACAACCCGGAAGCGGCTGCCAACATTCAGGATTTCCATACCGTCCGTCCGATCCCTCAGGATCAGATCGACCGTACGCTGGGTGGATATCCTCAGAATCCGGGCTACAATTAATAGAAATGCTTTGAACAGCATACGGCTATGAATTAATTCATAACCGGCTATCTGAAAAATACTTAAGGCCGGTCCGCAATGGACCGGCCTTATTTTTTTTGGGTATTCCGTCCGGAAGTTATTCGTACCGCAGCGACTCGACCGGATTGGCCCGCGCCGAACGAATGATGTGGTAACTGATGGTCAGCAGAGCGATCAGCAGGGCCATTATACCGCCCAAAATAAATACCCACCATTGAATATCGATGCGATAAGCAAAATTCTCCAGCCACCGTTGCATAAGGATCCAGGTGATGGGCGAAAAAACGATAAAGGCAATGAGGATCATGACTGCAAAGTTCCGGGAAAGTCCGCCCATGATGTGCCCCAGTGAGGCCCCAAGGATCTTGCGGATCCCGATCTCCTTCACCTTCCGCTCGGTCGTGATGGCCGCCAGTCCGAACAGCCCCATACAGGCGATGAAAATAGCCAGCAGCGCCATGATGGTCACCACCGACTCCATTTGCTGATCCGAGCGGTACAGTTCTTCGAAGTGTTCGTCCAGGAAGGTGTATTTGAAGGGCCAGCTGGGCACCATTTCGTTCCAGGTCCGCTCCACATCCCGTATGGCGGCCGGTATATTTTCCCCGCTGATCTTTACGGAGAGTTCCTCGTATCCCCAGTCCGGATGTACCACCAGAGCCAGGGTATTGATATCGTAGTGCAGCGAATTGAAGTTAAAGTCCTTCACCACGCCGATAATGGTGCCCAGCGTGTCGTCGGGATAATAGGAATGCCCGGCAGCCAGGCCGACCGGATTACCGACATTCAGTTCCTCGGCAAACGATTCGTTGATCACGAAAGCGTAATCCTTATCGGAGGCGTAATCGCGGGAGAATCCTCTCCCCTCTTTGAGTTCGATCTCGTATACGTCCAGATAGTCGTAATCCACATTGACGTTGCTCGGCGTAAGGCCGAAAATGGAATCGGTTTTAAGTTTAAATCCCCACTGGTGGAAATTGTTACCGATGCGCTGGCCGGCAGCCGTCACTCCGCGGACGTGGCTGCTTTTTTTCAACTCCTCTTTAAGCGTTTCGAAAACTTTATTGGCTTCATCGTTCATATCCACCAGCATGATGTGGTCCTTGTTAAAACCGATATCCTTATTCTTCATGAACCACAATTGCTGAACTACGATCAGCGTACTGATGATCATGCCGATGGCCAGACCGAACTGCAGCACCACCAGACCGCTGGTAAAGATCGAATTCCGGCTTTTTACGTTACCCCCTTTCAGTACCCGCACCGTGTCGTAGGAAGCCAGGTAGAAGGCAGGGTATATACCCGCCAGTAATCCGAGGGCCAGCGAAAGCGCAAAGGCCAGGATCAACAACAGCGGATGATCCAGGAAGTACAGCATCGAAAGCTCGCGGTCGATCAGGAGATTAAGCAGCGGAACGAAGCCCAGGTTGAGGATCAGAGCCAGCAAAAAAGCGGCTACGCCCAGAAGGACGGATTCAACGAGAAACTGGGAGAACAATTGCTTTTTCAGCGCCCCTACCGCTTTGCGTACGCCCACTTCCTTCCAGCGATGGGAAGCCCGGGCGATGATCAGATTCATAAAGTTGAAACCGGCGATCAATAGAATGAAGATGCCCACCAGGGCGAAAACCTTCAGGTAGGTACCGTTGAATTTGCGGTAATTCTGATAATCATGTTCCACATTCATGGAGGCCAGGTGAACGTCCGGTAGCGCCTGGTAATAGACCTGATAAAAGTCATTGACATTCCGGGCGCTTTCCGCGTCGGGCGGCATATAGCGCAGCAAAAATTCCGGCATCTTGCTTTCGAACGCCCGCATATCCGTACCGGCTTCCATCAAAAGATAGGTATTCATAAAATTGGAGCCGAACTGTTGGTTGAAATCCGGGTTCTCGCTGGTCACCGTGGGCATGGAGATCAGTACGTCAAACTGCAGATGGGAATTCTCCGGGGCATTTTCCAGCAGCCCGGTCACCCGGTAGGGCTTATCGCCCATGGTCAGGGACTCCCCTACCGGATCTTCGGAGCCGAAGAACTTGTCGGCTACTTCCTGCGTAATGAGCACGGTGTAGGGTTCGTTCAAAGCCGTTTTCCGATCTCCCGACAGCAGGGGAAAATCGAACATACGCAAAAAAGTACTGTCTACCATCACGGTTTTATCCACGAGGTAGCGCTGATCTCCGCGTTCGAACAAACGGCGGCCCCGGCCCCAGAATCGCGTATAGCCTTTTACTTCCGGGTAGTCCTTGTGCAGGTTGGGCCCCATACCCGGCATGGACAAGGCCACATGCTGGGTATTGGTACCGGGAAAGCTCTGGATCTCATTGAGCCGGTAGATCTGATCTTTTTGGGCGTGTAGGGCGTCAAAGCTCCGTTCGTCCTTGATAAACAAATAGACTACGAGGCAGGCGGCGATACCGAAAGCCAGGCTAAAGAGATTGATAAAAGTGGTTAGTTTGTTTTTCCAGCTGTTCCGGAGTGCAACTTTCAGGTAATTTCGAAACATAAAGAGAGGATTAAGTCAGGCAATAGAGTACAGGGTATACTCCAAAAGGACTTCCTCAGCTCTTTAAAGTTGCAGCCGTTCCGCTTTAATAAATCCGAATATTCCCCTTCAGGTCGATTTTCCTCAGAATATGTTGCTTCATGCGATCAAAACGACCGCAAAATTGCAGGTAAGCATTTTGGGCGGCCAGCAGTTGATCCATATCGGAAACCCCGTTTCCCTTGGAAAAATTATCGATGAGGCGGCTGAGAGAGGCCAGTTCCGGGCCGACCATGCGCTGAAAGCTCGTGGCGATCTCGGATTCCGGAGGCGTGGGTTTACGCCAGGAGAACCATTCGAGGAAATATTCGCCTTCCAGCTTGCGCTCATTCAGGTCGGTTTTCCAGTGCTGTAGTGCCAGGTGCAGGAACTTGTTTAAAGGTTGATTTGGAAGTTTTGTCTGGTCGGTAAATCCGTTTTTGGAGTTTACAATAGTCTGACCAGCTGATGCGTGTGGTTGGGTGGTTGATAAGGGCATGACTAAAATTTGGTTTTATTGAAGGTGATTGTAATTGTATACCTGCTGTGGTGGGGTTTAGAATAAAATTAGTCCTTTCTCTAATACCAACGGTTGGCAAACGCAACATATTTTCTTCCGAAACATGTTAAAGTTTCGCTTTTCATACTTCCTTGCTACTCTTATTCTTTCAAACTCTTCTTTTCAATTTTTTCCATTTTCCGGAAATACCCCCGGAATAAAAAATTGTGCCGCATAGCTTCCATGTTTTCTTTGAATCGCTCCGAACTTTCCTGAATATTAGCCAGGGTGACCTTCAGATCTGCGTCCATGACGGTATCGCGCAGGAGACTACCGATCGGCCCTTCTCCGGATTCGATACTTTCCAGCAGGGACTGGACACTACGGCTCGAACCGGCGATATTCCGGGAGGCATCTTCCAGATTAGCCACGATCGGACTGATGTCGCGGGACAACAGGCTATCCATGCGCAGGGAAACCCCTTCCACATTGGCCATTATGGTGGTATCGTACAACAGGCGATGGAGCAAACCGTCCCCGTCTTCCAGACCGGCCACCAAATTGTGCATCTCCGACCCCATTTCCCGGAGGGACCAGGTGGTGTATTTGAGATTGGCCACGGACTGACGCAGGTCGGCCGCCAGGCTTTCATCCTGCAACAGCATATTCATGGTTCCGCTTCCCTTGTTGATCTTTTCCGAGATCTTCAACAGTTGCAGCGAGAACAAGGCGATGTTCTCGTTCGTTTTGCCGAGCACTTCCAGCATGTCATCGGTGGCGATCCGGCTGTACGATTGGATAACATCCTGATCTTCCACCAGATCTGCCGCACCATTACCAACACTTTTCGGGCTGATATTCAGAATACGGTTGCCCACCAGGCCATCACTTCCGATACTGGCAACGGCATCCTTTTTAATATAATTTTGCATTTCCCGGTGGAGGGACATTACCACGGTCACCGTAGAATCCGAAGTGATCAGGATCTTCTTGACCGTACCGGCATCGATACCTGCATACCGGACATTATTGCCCGGCCGCAGTCCTTCTGCATTGTTGAATACCGCGTGGAGTTGAAAGGTGGGCTGAAAGAGATTCTGGTCATTACCGATGAAGTAGATCGCCACCACGAAAAGGACTACCGCCGTAGTGACGAACAGACCCAGCTTGAAGGTATTAACATGTTCCTTTCTCATGGGGCTTCCATTTTATTGAACTAAAAATGCGACGGCCGGAAGCTAATGTTCAGGCGCTGTCCGCATTATGCTTTGCACGCTGTCTGCTCCGTTTATCACCCGGCTATTTAAAAAAGGCCTGCACTTTCGGATCTTCGGACCGGTACAATTCTTCGTAAGTACCCTCGGCGTAATTGGTGCCTTCTACCAGAATAACCACCCGGTTCGAAATTACCCGGGCGCAGTCCATATCGTGGGTGATGATCAGAGCAGCGGTGTTGTATTTTTCCTGAATATCCATGATCAACTGGATGATCTCTTTGGACGTGATCGGATCCAGGCCACTGGTCGGTTCGTCGTAGAGGATCACCTTGGGTTTCAGGATCAGGGTCCTGGCCAGGGCGATCCGCCGCTTCATCCCGCCGGAGAGTTCTTCCGGCATCAGATCAATGGCCGATCCCAGTCCGACACTGTCCAGGGCTTCGCGGATCAGTTTTTCTTCGGCCTCCTCCCCCATTCTTTCCGGGTGACGGCGCAACGGGAATTCCAGATTTTCGCGTACCGTCATGGAGTCGTAAAGTGCGCTTCCCTGAAAGAGGAAGCCTACATCCACCCGCAACTGGTCCAGGGAATATTGATCAATGGCTTCCAGATTGTGTCCGAGCACTTCTATCTGTCCCTTATCGGCCTGCAATAAGCGGACGATACATTTCAAAAGAACAGATTTTCCGGAACCGGATTTCCCAATGATCACCACGTTTTCCCCTTCGTACAATTCCAGATCAAAGCCCCGGATCACCTGGTGATCACCGAAGGCCTTATGGATATCGCGTAAACGGATCAGCGGCGTTTGGGGGCCGCGTTTCCGGCGTTCTTCAACTGTTTGCATCGGGGCATTCATTGCATTTACAATTTGTAAAAAATATCCGCAACCAGGACGGCAATAAAGTCAATGATGAACAGCAGCATCGACGTCACCACTACGGCCGCATTCGCCGCCCGGCCCACACCGGCAGTTCCTTTCCGCGAATGATACCCTTTGTAGCAACCGACCAGGCCGATCGCAAATCCAAAAAAGAAGGATTTTATGGTGGCCGGCAACAGATCGCCGAACTGCAGGGAATCGAACACTTTGGTGAAATAAAGGCGGAAGGAAACATCTCCTTTCACGTATTCAACCAGGGAGGAACCGACCAGACCGATCGAATCGGCAATAATGACCAGTAAGGGCAGCATGACCACCGAGGCCAGGATGCGGGTCACCACCAGGTATTTGAAAGGATTGGTGCCGGACACTTCCATGGCCGCGATCTGCTCGGTGACTTTCATGGATCCCAATTCGGCACCCATACCCGAGCCGATCTTACCGGCACAGATCAGGGCCGTGATCACCGGACCGATCTCCCGGATAATGGCGATACCAACCATTGACGGCATCAGCCCCTCCGCTCCGAAATTCACCATCGTCGGCCGCGTTTGCAGGGTCAGCACCAGTCCCATGATGAAACCGGTTACTCCAACCAGCGGTAAAGACTGGTATCCGATCAGATAAGATTGTCGGACGAACTCCCGGAATTCGTAAGGCGGACGCCAGACTTCCCGGAAAAACCGTCCGGCAAAGAGGGAAACTTCTCCGATCTCGCGGAAAACGTTTCGCGTCGATCTCCAATATGCGACTTCCTGTTTCATGGCTATCGGATAATTTTGGAGGAGATCCAGACAGGTAGAAGCCCACCGGATTGGTAAACAGGCCGGTGGTGAGGCAACGATGGAAAGCATCTAATGCAAATGAATACTACCATTACTACAGGCTAAATTGGTTTCCTGCCTCCTGCTACTACCCGCTTTGCCTGCCGGTCAGCACCGATGATGCGGACCGGTTCCAGTGCTATACTGCCGGACCATAGATCCCACGGTAAAGTTCTACGTGATCTGATATCCTACGACAGCATACTAATGCTTGTTGAGTAGTTCTTTGCGCTTTATCAGTTGCCTTCTGATCTTATGGGTAGCTTCATTCAATGCTTTTTCAATCTCATCGGAATGAGCTGCCGCAAAAAGATCATTCTGCGGTATAGCCAACCGGATCTCTACGGTTTTCCCCCTTTCGGGATCGCTTTCATCATTTTTCAGATAAATATCGGCACGTTCGATCCGGTCGTAATAGGTCTCCAGTTTTTCAATACTTTCTTTGGCCAGGTTTTCAAACCATTCGTTCACTTGCCAGGGTGCATGGATCAAAACATTCATTTGGGTGTGATTTTTTATTGTTCGCTAATATGACAATGATAACGGCTTTTACCGTAGCCCCCGGTGATCTCTATCATACCATCCGGTGAAAATGATCAAAGAAAAAGTGAAGCTGGTACGAGGTAGTTAAAAAGGCAGATGCAGATCACCAGGCGGGAACTGGTGGAGAGCTATTCGGGTATTCCCAGGGGGGTTATTGATCCCGGAAAGTGGATCAGGCGAATGTGGTAAAGGAATGGCCGCTGACCCCGACGTTTCCAAATTCAAATCTTCAAAAATCAGTATTGTTCATGGTGTCATTTATCCGGCCATTCCGAGTGAGGACAATAAATAGGACTTTGGGGCAGCCGGAGATCCCTGCTGCACCCGTTTTTAGTCTTTTAGTCTTTCTGTAAATAGGTTCCCTGATTGAAGGTAAACACTTCGGAGGGCGTGCGGGCGGTGCGGAAGATTTCTTCCATTTCGGCCACTACTTCGGGGTGCTCCGCCGCAATGTTGTTATCCTCTCCGATGTCCTGGGAAAGATCGTAGAGTTCCATCGGCGCATCGGGTTCCTTGAGAACGTTGTATTTGACGCCCTTCCATTTGCCCTTGCGCGCGGCGATGCGACCGCCCCGTTCGTGAAACTCCCAGTAGAGGTATTCGTGTTGTTCCTGCCCGGGTTCTCCCAACAGCGTAGGCAGGAAAGAGACCCCGTCGATGTTTTCGGGTTCCTCCAGTCCGCTCAGTTGCGCGATTGTCGGGAAAAGGTCCCAGAATGCGGAAATATGGTCGGAACGAGAACCGGCCTGGATCTTACCCGGCCAGCTGGCAATGAACGGCACCCGGATACCGCCTTCGTACAGGTCCCGCTTTACGCCCCGCAGGGGGCCATTGCTGTCGAAGAATTCGGGATCAGCTCCACCCTCCTGGTGGGGTCCGTTATCCGAGGTGAACATGATGATGGTTTTCTCCGTCAGCCCCAGTTCTTCTACTTTGGCGACGATCTCCCCGACCTGTTTATCCAGGATCTCGATCATGGCGGCAAAGGCGGCGTGCGACTCGGCCTGCGACTCGTAAGGGCCCTGCCGGTATTTCGGTCCGTCGTCATAGCCTTCGTACACTTTTTCCGGCAGGAATTTGCCCCGGTATTTATCCATGATGGAGTCGGGAGCGATCAATTCGGCGTGCGGTATGATGGAAGGTACGTACAGGAAAAAAGGTTTATCCTGATTGGTGGTAATGAATTCCAGCACTTTTTCGTGGATCATATCCGGCGCGTAGTTTCCTTTGAGTTTGCCGGCATTCTCCTCCAGAATGATCGAATCCCGGTTGGACCACAGGTGGTGCGGATAATAATGGTGCCCCATGCGCTGACAGTTGTAACCGAAAAAAGTGTCGAAACCCTGGTTGACGGGATCACCTTCAGACCCCGGATATCCGAGCCCCCATTTTCCATACGCTCCGGTTACATAGCCGGCATCCTTCATCGCTTCGGCCAAGGTAAAGGTATTGTCCGGTATGGGATACTGTCCTTCCGGCTGCACCTCCTTGTTGCCCCGGACGAAAGTATGCCCGGTATGCTGCCCCGTCATCAGGGCAGAACGCGAAGGGGCACAGACCGTATTGCCGGAATAATGTTGGGTGAACAACATACCGCTTGCGGCCAGCTTGTCGATATTGGGAGTGGAAAAGAGGTCCTGCCCGTAACAGCTGAGGTCGCCGTATCCGAGGTCGTCGGCCAGGATGTAAATGATGTTGGGTTTACCGCTGTTGTCCGTGGTTTCAGTATCCGATCCCGCCTGATCTTCTCCGGTATTGCAGGCGGCCAGCAACAGCAGGAAACCCGCACCCAGCAGATTTTTTAAATAGTTGGTTTTCATAAATATTGTTTTGTTATCTCAGAGACTGTTTGAAAACTTCTGCTGCCGGAGAAAAACCCGGATTTTGCCGTTAATTGAAAGCTATTTTTTACTGCATAGCCCAGCTACGGAGTTAAAAATAGGTGCAAAGTGGCGGCAAAAGCCGCGTTTTGTAACCCAGTGAGAGGTTTTCAAACAGTCTCTAAGGCAGGTAAACTTCCGAAAAAATATGACAGCGTCAAAATCAAAAGATCCCGCCCGGGTCGATCCGTACTTTACTGCCCGACTTACAAGTGCCGGCCCGGGCATGGCTGAGCAAGGGACTACAGGTCTCCATTGTTTGCCTGAAATTTAAAGTTTCACCATTCCCAGTGCCTTCTTTAGGGCCTAAAGTTCTTTTGGAACGATTTCGAAAAATTTTCGAACGATTTCAAAACAGAGATTTGGGGTAAATTCTCAATTTGCAGCCAGTTGATTGACAGACACTTGCAAAACGGCTCGTAAACAATGGCCGGTCGGTCAGCTGATCAGTCACAGAATTTCGGGACCGGGACCGGTGCAATTACAAAATCAAAAAAATTGACCCGACCCGATACCGGATCTTACTAAAAAGACAGTTCTGCACTTAATCGGTCACCAGCAAACAGCAGAAAGATACAGCGCAATAAACACTACTGAACGTTACACTCAAAACGCACTAGCATGTCTTACACAAAAATTTCTAACCTGACATTCTCATCTGATGTCTTTTTCGAACCCGGTGTTAAATTTTACGAAGAGGACATTAACATTGTAAAAGCGAATAATGCGGCCACAAACAGTTTTGAACTGCGCAACGCCTCTTATTCCGAAAAAGGAAGTACCCAGCAAGCTATGGTCCTGATCGGTCTGGATGCGGACGACAATCCGCTGACCGCCCCTAACGACCTCGCCGTGGTGGGCTGCCCTCCCGGCAGAATCCCGGGTAAAGAGATAAACCCTTAAAACTACTTAACCCCTCCCCCTTACTTCAACCTGTTTTTCCCAGTTGTAGGCTTTTCGGAAAAAAGCTTAATCCCAGCTAGTATCATTTTCGTACAAACACTGAAACAATGCCGACCAAGCTGGAACGGATCAAGCCCTTTATTCAAGCGAACATCCTAAAAGGTCACGGTCGGAATTTTGCAAATTTCATCTTCCTCCGTTTTAAAGACAAAGCGGTTCGGGAAATTCGGAAAAAGATCCGTGATCTCGCCGAAAGCGGCATCACTTCCTCCAAAATTCAGGAAGACCGGGCCTCACAGTACAAAAAAACGCGCACTGTCAACCTGGACAAAACGGAAAGTAAGTCGATCGGACAGGACAGCACGGTCAGTTTTATGCTCACCGCCCTCGGGTTTGAGCAATTGGAACTGACCAGCCAATTGCCGAAAGACGAAGCTTTCCGACAGGGAATGAAGGGACGAAAATCCATTTTGAAGGACAATCACCGGTACTGGGATGGATACCCCCTGGCCGAGCGATTCTTCGGAGAGATCAGCGCCCTGATTATGGTTGCTAATGATGCACAGGATATCCTGGAGCGGGAAACCGGCAAACTGATCTCTGACTGGTCTCCGTATCTGGCAGCCCGCCCCTTTGTTGAAAAAGGCGCGCATTTGAAAAAGCAGTTTCCGGGCAGTGATCAGGCTATCCCGACGGATGTTTTCGGCTTTGCCGACGGACTGAGTCAACCGGACGTCAGCACCCTCGAGAATGCCCGGGAAGTCGTCCTTCACGAAGAAACGACCAAAGGACAATACGGAAGTTTTCTGGTTTTCAGAAAATTTCAGCAACACCTTGATAGATTCGACCGGCTGGTTAGTCGGCTGGTCGAGGAACTAAACCCCAGTGTGCCCTATCCACGGGAGTTTATTGAAGCGCAGATCATGGGACGGTTCAAGAACGGAACACCCCTGAATCTATCGGAAAAAGCCCTTCCGGCCTCTCACAATTGGAAGGATGTTGATTTTGACTATCAGTTGGATCGATTGGGACTCAAGTGCCCTTTCCATGCACATGTCAGAAAAATGAACCCCCGGAGCGGGGAATTTAACCAACTGAAACGTCGGATCATTCGAAGAAGTATTGCCTATGACCACGGTCCATTTGACCGGCAGCAACGCTTCGGAGGCCGGGGGCTTTTTTTTATTGCTTACCAGAAAAGCATTGCCGGACAATTCGAATATCTGCACGAACTCGGTAATGACACCACCACACGGACGGATGACGGTCGGGAGATCCCTGCCGGACCGGACCTGATAGTAAACTACCAGAAAAACGTAAACCCCAATGCCGGTATACCTCCCAGGTGGAATCGGGACTGGGGGAATGATGCCAGCGCAGCAGAAGCCCATCCGGCCTCTCTGCGGGATGCTATTGACTTACGTGGCGGAGCGTACTTCTACGTTCCGAGTTTGCCCTTTCTCCGAAACCTCTGAACATTAAAAAACCGGGCATCCTTTATCGTTAATCTTTCTTACTCTCAAATAAATCCCCGATATTTATTAAGTTTTCCAATTATTTATGAGTAATTAACTATCAACTAGTCGATGGATTTCAAAAGAGTTCCTGCTACCAGGTTTCGAGGGTATACTATGCTATGGCTATTGCTACTGGCATGGGGTTGCCTGGATGCGCAGAGTGATCTGTTTAACTTTCACCGACTGACGCCCCGACAGGGGTTGACTTCCGGCAACTGGAACTACTACGTCTACAAAGATTCCCGGGGTTTCGTCTGGGTCAGCTCGATCAACGGCCTCAACCGTTTTGACGGTACCAGTGTCCGGCAATACCTTCCCAACGAAGCCGATTCCTGCTCATTATCCCACAACAACATCCAGGGGCGAATATTCGAAGATCTCGACGGCAATATCTGGTTTTGTACGGTTGATGCCATTCATCAGTATATCCGTAAGGACGATTGTTTTAAAAAGCATCACATCTACTCTCCGAGCGGGGAGAAGATCGAGATTGGCTATCTGTTGCTCTACCTAGATCCCTATCAGATGGAATTATGGCTCACGGCCAAAAACGATTTGTACTTCTGGAAAATGGGCATCGGAGATCAGCCGGTGAAGGTACCAGACATCCCCCTGAGTATTAATACGGAGATTATTCAGCAGGATCAGACTACCAGTCGGTACACTTTTCTGAGTCCGGCAGGTGATAGCGGGCTGGCCATGCTCAATTTTCAGAATGGGAAATTAATAGATCAGCCACAAAACGAAAAAGTCTATTTTCCCCAGGAAAAGATCAATGCCATATACGCTGAAAATGAACGGGAGATCTGGCTGGGCACTAACCGGGGGATTGCATATTTCAATCTGGAAACCCTCGAACGAAGAGATTATCCGCTATCCTCCCCAGGGGAAGAAAAGGAAGTAGTTGATATTGCCCAACCGGCTCCGCATAAATTAATGGTCGCCACCAGAAAGCACGGCATCTACTTTTTCTATAAGGGATTAGAAAAGCCCAGCTATTCCCAAGCGATAAAATCCGCCAACGAGGACGGTGTCCTGGATTTTCATCCGGAGATCACCAAACTGTACGCGGACAATTCGGATAACGTCTGGATCTCCACCGACCACAACGGTATCTATTTCACCAATCTGGTGGCCCGTAAATTTGATTTCTGGCTGCAAAATGACCGGCAGTCGCCTTCCGGAAAAAGCATCGTCAAATCCATGACAGAAGACATCTTCGGTCGGATCTGGGCCCTGACGAACGAAGGAATTGTGGTGATGGACAACGGCGGGCAGGAGATCCACTTTTTTTCCAGTACGGATCATCCCGGACTGAAAGCAGAACCCCACCAGATCCGGGCCGATGCACAGAACAACATCTGGGTAACCAATAGAAACGGGCTGTTCCGGATCATCAACCGGCCTACACCGGCTTCGTTGCGGGGAGCCGGCCTGCAGGATTATCTGCACATAGAAAACCCCTATGCAATAGAATTCCTGCCGGACGGTGAGCTATTGGTCACTACCCTGCACGCGGGCATATACCAGGTAGACCCACAGACACCCGCAGATTCCGTGAAACTTTCCGCAAAGATCGGAGAGTCTATTTTTAGCTTTCGGGACAACCAGGGTCGGATCTACATCAACAATATGGATCAGGACCTATCGATCTTTACCTACGAAAATGAAAAATTGGATAGCTTAACGGCTCGCCCCTTCAAGCACCTGATCACCGGCATGGTAGAAGACCATAAACGGGATTGCCTGTGGATCTCCAGTCACGACGGCCTCTATTATATTCAACCTTCGGATCCTACATTCGAACTACGTAGAGCTGATTTCGAAGTAAAGAACCTAAGTGGTATCCTCCAGGATAAGGATGGAGAACTCTGGATCAGTTCTAAAGACGGACTGTATAACTTTAACCCGGAGTCCGGCAAATCGGTGAAATTTACGCTCTACCACGGCCTGCAGGGACTTGAGTTCATCGATTGGTCAGCGTTGGCGGCCCAGAAAGGTCGACTGTTTTTTGGAGGCACCAACGGTATCAACGTATTTTCCCCTACCCAGGTCTGGGTGAACGATCAGCCGCCTAGTCCCCTGATCACGGAGATACTCGTTAACGGACAGGAACTCAGTCCGGACCAAAAACGAGGGAATGCTAATGCCCAAAATGTCACGGAAATGGATCAGCTCACCCTGGGGCCGGGAGTGGATCGATTATCCTTTCGCTTTGCCTCTCCGGACTACGTCGATCCCGAGTCGAATGAATTTTGGATCAAACTGGTCGGGCTTGATCAGGATTCGGTCCGGGTTATGGCCAACTCTTCCATTCGCTTCACTAATCTGTCAGCCGATGATTACCAACTGATCGTATATCCCACCAATTCCGACGGCCGGATCGATCTCTTGAAAAAGAAGGTACTCGACATCCGGATCAAAGAGCATTGGTACAATACTACGGGGGCTTATATCCTATACATTTTGACTCTAGTGGGGGTATTTCTGGCCGTAAGATACGTGCTGAATAAAGTACGATCCGACAACAAGATGCGCAAGGAAGCCCAGAAGGAAAACAAACGCCTGCTGGAACTGGACGATTTCAAAACCCGCTTTTACACCAACGTATCCCACGAGTTCCGAACACCCCTCACCACTATACTGGGCATGGCGGATGAGATCAAATCCGATCCCGAAAAATGGTATTCGGACGGCATCCGGATGATCAAAAGGAACGGGCAGAAATTGCTGTATCTGGTCAACCAGATCCTGGATATTTCCAAGCTGGAATCGGGTGAAATGCCGCTCAACATGGTGCAGAGTGACATCGTGCTCTTTTTCCGCTACATCCTGGAACCCTTTCAGGTCTTGGCCGCTAAAAAGAAAATTACACTGCACTTTCTTTGCGATGAGAATAGCATAAATATGGATTATGATCCGGATAAGATCATGAAGATCCTGGACAACCTGTTGAAAAATGCCATAAAGTTCACGCCGGAAAATGGCCAGATCTATTTTCAGGTAAACCGGTCCGGGGATCAACTTGAGCTTTCCGTAAGGGATACCGGCATCGGCATTTCCAAAGACCATACGGATAAGGTATTCAAGCGTTTTTTCATTGTCGATCACGCAGATGCCGGTCAGGAAAAAGGGACCGGTATCGGCCTCGCTATCGTCCACGAGCTGGTAACCATGCTCGGAGGAACGGTAAGCGTGAAAAGTATTCTCCACCGGGGCACTACCTTCCGCGTATTGCTGCCCATCAGTAACGAAGCCCCCTGGCAGACCAAGAAAAATGAAGAACTGGGGCTATCCCCCAATGAAAACTGGGAACCCGCGCCGGGCATCATTACTAAAGACCAGCTCCTGGACCGGGAAGATGCTCCGATCGCGCTGGTAGTAGAGGATGATCACGATATTGCCAGCTACATCATTGCCTGTATTGACGACCGCTACCAGATCCGTTTCGCGTCCGACGGGGAGACGGCCTTTAATATTGCCTACAACCAGATCCCGGACATCATCATCAGTGATGTGATGATGCAGAAAATGGATGGTTTCGAATTGTGCGAACGCCTGAAGAACAATGAACTCACCAGCCACATCCCGGTCATCTTACTCACGGCCAAGGCCGATATGGCTTCCAAGTTATCGGGCCTGCATAAGGGTGCGGATGAATACCTGACTAAACCTTTTGAAAAAAGCGAGCTCCTGATCCGGATCAACAACCTCATCCGCCTGCGAAAATTGATGCAGGAAAAATATGCGAACGGCCGCATCACCGAAGAAGAAGCCGGTAAGCACGAAGCCGCAATGGCTCCCCCACCGGAGGAAGATGAGTTCATCAAAACTCTACGTGACGTCGAACTGGAACATCTCTCGGACGCCAACTTCGGTATTGAGCAGCTTTGTCATAAAATTGGTGTCAGCCGTTCCCAACTATACCGGAAGATCGACCAGTTGACCGGTCAACCGCTGGGGGAATTCCGCCGGCAGATCAAATTCAATGAGGCCAACCATTTACTGCTGAACACGGAAGAAACCATAGCCGAGATCGCTCACAAGGTAGGATTCAGCCGAACGAGCAGCTTTTCCTATGCCTATAAGCAGCATTTCGGCTACTCTCCCAGTGAGGCTCGCAAGAACGCGATAACGAACTGATTCGGGGGTTTATCCGGCGTTTTCGCCCGAAAAAGCGGTGAGTGGGCCGTAACTGAGATCATTTCGAAAGATTTTGGAATATTTTCTAAATAAGATTTTCGGTGCATTTTTCATTTTCACGGCACCGTAACAACTACACAGTCACTCAGCAGCAATCAGCAACTTCCTTCCCGAGCCCAGGCATAGGAGCACATTTCAAAGCGGGAAGGTCCTATCCCTGATTTGTCCCTCACTCCGGGCAAAGCGGGGAAAGTTGCCGGCGTACTACCTCTCAGACCCTCTGATTTCGTCCGGTTTTATCCCGGCGAAACAGCTATCAAAAACAGGTACATTCCTCTGTAATCTCTAACCCAAAGAGATCTTTCCGATTCGTTCCCCACCGGACGAACTGCGGATGGATCTGTAGTTTCAGGATTTATCCGAATTGATGTTAACCAAAGAAGCCTAATGGAAATGATCAGGATCCCCAGTGAATTATTGAATCGGCTGAACCCCAAGACTGGTTTCCTTACCCTCGGTAGTTACTACCGGCAGATCGGGCGTTACTTCGCCATCCCGCTCGAATGGCTACAGGCATTTTTCCGGGTCCTTTGGGCGTGTGGACTTCTCCTTTTGATCAGCTTCCTGGGCTTTTGGGTCTTTACGCAAACGACACAGGCCCGGGATGTTTTTTTAAGTATCGGCACCGACTACCAGCTTGCCGCCAGCGCCCCGGGTTTTATCTACCGCGGTCATCTGCCTTTTTTCTGGTCAACCCTTTTGTATAGCCTCCTGCTCTGGTACTCCGGAAGGATTGTACTCCATACAATCCACCTTTCCCGAACCGGAGAGCCGGCCTGGGATCGAAAAGTTATCTTTTTTAAAACCTGGCTCCCCCGCCTGTTCAGTTCGGTACCTTTCGCGGTGAATGCACTGGCGTTTGCCGCCGTCGACTTTCCCGCAGCGGTTTTATGGAACCTGGTGTTCAGTGCCGGCATTTTTCTCGTCCTGAGTTTTCGACTTACCTTCGTCCGCTTACTTCAATCTCTCCTGCCGGATCGCTTCACACCCGGCAACCAGATGGTCGGGACCGGCAGACGCCTGAATGAGATCGCAGCTGCCGGAACGCCTCTCTACCGGCTACCCGTACTGCCCTTCTTTCTATTGGGGGCACAACTTTTGGTCGGGATACTTTTCTCAATGGAGGTCAGCAAACCGGTCTGGACGGCTCTCGGAGCTCCGGCGATCTTTCAGCTGGCTTTGTCGGGGAGTCTGATGCTCATCGTTTTTGTCACCTTCTTAAATCACCGTTCTGCTTACCTTTTTTCCATCATCGCGGTGGCCGTTCTCACCTTGTTTAGCTTGAACAATCAGAAGCACGAGATCAATTTAATGGGTTCCCCGAGTACCGGCATTCAGCGGGAGGAGATCAACTACAATTTTTACAAATGGTTAGAGGAAAAAGTAAAAAACCGGCCATCGGATCAGGGTGAGCCATCCAGTATACCGGTATTCATTGTAGCGGCTGAAGGCGGGGGAAGTAAGGCGCTCAACTGGACGAGCCTGGTGATGGCACAACTCCGTTCGCTCCAAGACGATCACTTTTCCGAACATATTTACGCCCTTACCGGAACTTCCGGCGGTGCCGGTGGCCTCATTTTTGATCAGGCACTGAATCGCGATCGGAATGCAGATCGGTCATCCGGGGCAAATTTGACGGAACCACATCTCCAGTCACTCGACGACGATCTGCTCACGCCACTTACCGGCTCCCTGTGTTATCCGGATATGATCCAGCGCCTTCTGCCCATTAGTGTCAACCGGCTGGACCGGACGCGGTGCCTGGAGGAAAGCTGGGAGGAAACCTACCGGAATAGCTTTCGCGGAGCCGGGTATTCCCTCAATAATGCTTTTCTCAGTCTCTGGCGAAACCAGGACAAGCGGGAGCCGGTTCTTCAAATACCCAACCTGCTTTTAAATACCTGTAAATCGGGCACCTACGAAAAAATGATCATTTCCAATCTCAAGCTTTCCTCTAATTATTTCCCCGAAACCATTGATTTTCACGATCAGGTACAACAGGACATCTCCCTAAAAACCGCCGCCGCAATCACTGCCAAATATCCATTTCTGCGTTCATCCGGAAAAATTTGCTCCGGGCAGGGAGATCAAGCAAGCCGGAAATGTCTGGAAGTCACCGACGCCGGTTTTCAGGATAACAGCAGTCTGCAAACCGCCGTCCAGTTGTTGCTATTGATGAAGGAAAGCAGTCTGACGTTCCAATCCGAGACCGGTAACCGTGTAAAACTGGGCCTGATCTATATCCGAAACTCCGAAGATCACCGCCGCAAAAATACCCCGCATGATGATCGCGCATGGGATAGTCGCGGAATCGTCGGCCAGGAAATAAAAGACCATCCGGAGGTTACCGTCGATCTGATCCAGCGTTTATCCAAACCGGAGCTGCTCGATTTCGATTTTTTCCAGTTTACCCTCAATCAGGAACCTACCGTTTCCGCGACGGCAAGTGGTCAGCCCTGGAATAAAGGTCAGCAGCGAACCGTACCGATCCCGGACGGCTGGTATCTCTCCAAAACCGCCAAAGCGGAGATATTGAAACAGGCCAAACAGATATCCTATTCTCCCGAGGAGATCATCCGACAATTTCCGGATCAAACGATCCAGGATAAAACGGCCATCCAAAACGCACTGAATTTCGAACGCCTGCGCGGCTCCCTGACCAATTGAGTCTTTCGCTTATCATTTCCGTTTTGTTCCGGAAATTCCCGGCCAAAAGCAGCGCCGGTTCGGTTAATCGGGCCTAATTTTAGGCCGGCACATTTAGTAGCCTGCAAACAAAACGAAAACTGATCATGAATAAGCTGATTACCATCCTGCTGCTGTTCCTCTGCGGAACCTCTTCCCAGAATGGCTTTGCCCAGAAGAAAAGTCCGAATATCCTCTGGCTCGTAGTTGAGGACCTGAGTCCGTACTTTTCATTTTACGGCAACCCCTACACAAATACGCCAACCCTGGACGAACTGGCGGCCGAAAGCATCGTATTTACCAATGCCTTTTCCAACGGGGCGCAGTGCTCACCGGCGCGGTCTACCCTTATTTCCGGTATCTACGCGCCAATGCTCGCAACGGACTGGCACCGCGAGGCACGGGCCGTTCCCGAGCAATTCTATTTTCCGAAGTATTTGCAGGAAGCCGGCTACTATTGCACCAATAGCAGCAAGAGGGATTACAATGCCAGTAATCCTCCGCAGGGGATCTGGAATGATTCGAGTAATAAGGCCAGTTACGTCGACCGGCCGGATAAGGAACAGCCCTTCTTTGCGGTCTTCAATTACGGTGGGACCCACACCAAACGGATCGCAACGCGTAATGTAGAGGGCCGGAGTCCGCGCCGAACCGATCCCGCCCGGGTGGAACTCCCGCCCTATCTCCCGGACGAAGCCTGGATCCGGGATGACCTGGCCTGGCACTATGATGCCGTTACCGAAATGGATGCCTGGGTGAAGAGCAAGCTGGAGGAACTGGAAGCTTCCGGCGAGGCAGATAACACCATCGTTTTTTTCTATTCGGATCACGGCGGCTGTCTGCCCCGCGCCAAAGCATTTGTCTACGAGACCGGCACGCAGATACCGCTGGTCGTTCATTTCCCCAAGAAGCTAAAACGGCTGGCTGGGGTCAAAACGCCATCCCGCGACGATCGCCTGGTTGGTTTTATCGACTTTGCACCTACACTTTTCAATCTGATCGGAATGGAAGCTCCCGGTTTTATGATGGGGCAGGCATTTCTGGGACGCAAACAACCCCAGCCGAAGTCCCGCCTTTTCCTGTACCGGGCCAACCAGGAGCAGAGTTTCATTCCTTCCCGGGCCTGGACGGATGGACGCTACCGGCTCATCTGGAATTTCAATACGGCGTATCCGAACGGTGCCAGACAGTCTTACCAGTGGCAAATGCCATCCTATCAGGCCTGGGACCGGGCCCATCTGGAAGGAAAAACCGACGGTATCGAGAACCGCTTCTGGGAGCCCATGACCGCTCTGGAGTTTTACGATACCGACCAGGATCCCTACGAGGTAAATAACCTGGTGAACGATCCGGCCCAGCGGGAAAGAGTCTCCCAGATGCTCAAGGAACTGATGGATTTCATGATCGATAATAAGGATCTCGGGCTCTACCCCTGGTCCATGCGGCACCGGGAGGACGCAACGCCCTTCTACGAATCCGTCCGGCTCAGCGGGCAGGATGTCGCTTCCGTGATCCGGGCGGCTGCGCTGGCCAGTATTGCCGGCCCCGCAGACCTGCCGGCCCTGGAAGACCTGCTGAACAATACCGATCCGGCCATCCAGTACTGGGCCGCGCGGGGTGTTTTGCAAATGCTCGAAAAAGGTATGATCACCCAGATCCCCGGCGGCATATTGCGCATTTTCGGCGACGAAGCTGCCAATACCGAACTGCGACTGGCCTGTGCGGAGGTCATGGTCAAACACGGCAATGACCGGGATGCGTTGTATTACATCGTCGATCAGGTGGAAGCGGATTATTACATCGCTTACGCTACGCTGCAAAATCTCGGGGCCTCCGCGAAACCGGCAGCATCGCGCCTGATCCAACTGCTCGATAAAGAAGGATTAAAACATTTCCACATCCGCTCGGCCCTGATCAATACCGGCCATCTGGATTATAAGGGCATTTATCCGGCAGGAGGCGAATAGCCCGAAAGAGATAGAAGAGCGGTAGTTTAAGGAGATCCGGCAGAGGTACCGGATCGGATGTCCCGGTACTTCTATTCATGACGTGATTTGGTTTGGCCCTGACCGGGTTTGATACATCAGGACCAAACCAATATTACGTCAGTATAACTCCCCAGCAGAGCAGGGGCATCAGTGCCGGGCCTTGCGTTTCGCGCCCAGTTCTTTCCGGATCGTTTGGATCTCTTCCCACGGAAGTACCTGATGTTCTTTTGCCCAGGCATGGTACAGGTCCGCCATTTCCCGTCTTTTTTCGGTCATGGTCTCCGCCAGGTCGTTCATTTCCGTTCGGTCCTTTTCCAGATCGTAGAGTTCCCAGTTGTCGGTGCGATCCTTATCCCATTTCATCACGAGTTTGTATTTGCCCAGGCGCACGGCTTTGTTGCCTTCGTGCTCCCAAAAGATCGGTTCCTCGTGGATGGGACCTTCGCCGCCCCGGATCACGGGCACCATACTTTTACCGGCCAGAGGAGCGATCTGGTGCCCTGCGTATGTTTCCGGATAATCCGCCTCCGCTACGTCCAGAAAGGTGGCCATAATATCGGGCAGGAATCCATGTTCCCGGATCATCTGCCCCCGCCGGTCGGGATCGATCCCCTGCGGCCAGTGCACGATCATGGGCGTAGCCATGCCCCCTTCGTGCAGCCAGTGCTTATAAAGCCGGTAGGGCGTATTGGAGGCATTTGCCCAGGCCCGGCCGTAAGACAAAACGTAGCCTTCTTTTGTACCCAGTTGCTCTTTGGGGCCGCTGCCCAGTTCGGCGAACTCAGCGCAGGCGCCATTATCATTTAAAAATACGATCAGGGTATTTTCGAGTAAGGCGTTCTGTTCAAGATAGGTCACCAATCTGCCGATATTCTGGTCCATGCGGTCCACCATGCCGGCGTAGATGGCCATGCGCAGGTCCATTTCTTCCTGCTGCTCTACGTTCAGGCTATCCCAGGCGCGGGCATCCCTTGGGCTGAGTGGCCAGTCGGGATCGATCAGCCCCATTTCCTGCATCCGTGCGTACCGCTCTTCGCGCAATTTATCCCAACCCTTTCGGTATTTCCCCCGGTACTTTTCAATTTCCTCGGTCGGCGCATTCAGGGGCCAGTGGGGAGCATTGTAGGCCAGATATAAGAAAAAAGGCTGTTCCTTATCTTCGCTATGAGCTTCCCCGATAAACTGCATGGCGTAATCGGTAAAGGCATCGGTTGTATAGAAATTGTCATCGGTAATGGTGAGGGTATCATTGCCGTAGGTAATCCCCCGGGGATGGACCGGTTTAAAAAAATTGGCCGCACCCGGAACGATACCGTAAAATTTCTCGAAGCCGCGCTGCAGCGGCCATTGCTCCTGTTTGTGGTAACCCAGGTGCCACTTTCCGGTCATCATCGTCCGGTAGCCCGACTGTCCCAGAGCTTCTCCAATCGTAACGCAATTCCGGTTGAGCGCACCGCGGTATCCCGGTAGCTCGTAATCGTGCCCCAGGGGGTTATTCGGCGGATTTGTCATGTGCCCGATGCCCGTTTGGTGCGGGTAGCAGCCGGTAAGCAGCGACGCACGGGTTGGGCAGCAGCGGGCGGTATTGTAAAACTGAGTAAAGCGGACGCCGTTGGCTGCCAGGCGATCGAGATTTGGGGTTTGGATCTCCCCTCCGAAACAGCCGATATCGGAATACCCCATATCGTCCGACATGATCAAAATAATGTTGGGTCGCTGATCCGCCGATCCGTTTTCGGAGCAGGCCGCAAAAACCAACAGCATCAAAAGTGGGAATAATCGCAGTGGAGGTAAGGTCATAGTCAACAGGTGTTTTTTTGCTAACGGAAGGTTATTGATTTTCGGTAAAGAGGACTTGCTCATTTGTACAAATACTTACACCTCTTCCAATTTTTTCCTATCATTATGAAACAAAACTTACGAAAAACAAATCTTGCTTCCGCAAAGTATGAAATATCCAACTTACCTGCTTTTGGTACTGCTGACCATCTTTTCCTGCCGGGATGCTACAAGCCCGGAAGGTGGATCACCCACCGAAGCGAACGGGTCTTCGGCGCACTATCTCCAAAACCGTGCTCCCCTCATTCAGAAGCCTTATCTGGAATTACCGCTGGGCAGTATTAGGCCCCGCGGCTGGCTGCTCACGCAACTGAACAGCATGAAAACCGGCCTGACCGGGCAACTGGATTCCATCTATCCGGAAGTGGTCGGCCCGCGCAACGGCTGGCTCGGCGGCGACGGTGACGGCTGGGAACGTGGCCCCTACTGGATAGACGGCCTGCTACCGCTTGCCTATATCCTCAAGGATGAAGCCCTGCAGCAAAAAGCACTGAAGTGGGTGAACTGGACCCTGGACAACCAGGATACATCCGGCTATATCGGTCCGGTTCCCTTTGCGGAAACCCCGGAGAATGAACCGGGACTCCAGCGGGGTGCCCGCCGGGACTGGTGGCCCAAAATGGTGATGTTGAAGATCCTGCAGCAGTATTATTCGGCAACGGGCGACGAACGCGTGATCGACTGTCTGACAAAATATTTTAAATACCAATTGGAAGAATTACCCGCTACCCCTTTGGACCATCTGACGCTCTGGGCCAACCGGCGCGGCGGCGATAACCTGCAGGTGGTTTACTGGCTGTACAATATTACCGGCGACGAATTTCTACTGGAACTCGGGGACCTGATCTACGAGCAAACCTTTCCCTGGACCACCATCTTTTCCAATCCGGAAAATTATAACGATCCGGTTACGCCCTGGCATTACAGCCGGCTGAAACGCTATCCCTTCGATACTACGGAGATCAATGCGCTGACGGTATCCAAGCTAGGCGGCATGCATTGTGTCAACTTCGCTCAGGGATTGAAACAGCCGGTCATCTACTACCAGAAGGATCAGGATGAGCGATACGTCAATGCCGTAAAGAAGGCGCTCCGGGACGTCAAAAAATACCACGGTCAGCCGCAGGGTATGTACGGCGGAGACGAACCGCTACACGGCACCAATCCGGTCCAGGGTATTGAATTCTGCTCCGTCGCCGAAGAAATGTATTCCCTCGAATCCATGCTGACCATTACCGGCGATATGGCTTTTGCCGATCAGTTGGAGAAGATCGTCTACAATGCTCTACCGACGCAGGCTACCGACGATTTTACCGCGCGGCAGTATTTCCAGGCAGCCAATCAGGTGGAACTGTCCAATCGCCTGGAAACCTCTTTCGAAAATAATCACCACCGGGGAACGGACTTTGTTTTTGGCACCCTCACCGGTTATCCCTGCTGCACGACGAACATGCACCAGTCCTGGCCCAAATACGTACAGAACCTGTATTACGCTACGCCCGATCGTGGCGTGGCGGCCCTGCTCTACGCTCCGAGTAGCGTAAGCCTGCAGGTGGCCGACGGCCGGCAACTGACCATCGAACAGGAAACCGGTTTCCCCTTTCGCGAAACGGTCCGTTTCCGGATCAGTCTGGACCAGCCGGCCCGTTTTCCGTTTCACCTGCGGATACCCGCATGGACGCAGGATGCCGTGATCAGGGTCAACGACACCGTTTGGGAAGCAGAGATACAGGATGGTATTGCCGTAGTGGACCGGGATTGGCAGGAGGGCGACCAACTGGAGCTGACCCTGCCCATGACGCTACGCTCGTCCGTATGGCACGAATTTTCCCAGACCATTGAAAGAGGGCCGCTCGTTTATTCACTTCGTATCCGGGGTGAGGAGAAGTCAAAGGATCTCGGCGACCGCTACCGGGCCTTTACGGAAATTTATCCGGTCGACCGGTGGAACTACGGCCTGGTAGCCAGCGAATTGGCTGATCTGTCGGCCAATATTCAGGTGGTGGAAAAGGAATGGGATGGCCGGTATCCCTGGAATCTGGAAAATGCTCCGATCGAGCTGCATTTGCAGGGGATCAGCTTACCCGAATGGGAACTGACGAAAGGTGCTCCCTACTTTCCGGGCTTTTGGGGTCGATATACGAAGAACGATCCGCCGCGGGAAGAGATCACTCTGGTTCCTTACGGCTGTACCACGCTGCGGATCACGGAATTTCCGGTCTACGACCTCTAGCGGTCTTTTCAATACAGCATGAAAATTAAAACAATGTTATGAAAAAATACAAATTTTATATAAAAATACATTTACTCATTTTGTTGGCAGCGTTTTCGTTTTCTGCCTGTCAAACTACGGAAGAACCGGAAGAGGAAGCGACACCCGTTGCCAACAATATCCCCCTGGAACCGATCCCCTTCAACGAAGTGGGGCTGACGGATGATTTCTGGCGTCCCCGACTGGAAACCCAGATCCACACGCTGGTCCCTTTTGCATTGGAAAAGACCCAACCGGCGGTCGATAACCTGGAAAAAGCCGGTAAGTACCTGCGCGGAGATACTTCCGACCTTCCCTTTACCCACCGGTACATTTCATCGGACCTATACAAAGTCATGGAAGGAGCCGCCTATCTGTTGATGATCAATGACGATCCGGAACTGGAGCGAAAATTGGATCGGATCATCGATATCATTGCCGCGGCCCAGCGGGAAGATGGCTATCTCTATGTAGCGCACACCGCGGGAGTTGCCGATCCGGCCAACATGGGTGAAAGACCGTACGATTATGTCGTGCACAGTCACGAACTCTACAACATGGGTCACATGTACGAAGCAGCCATCGCTTACTACCGGGCCACCGGCAAGGATAAGTGGCTGAAAGTTGCGGAGAAGAATGCCCAGCACATCAATCGGGTATTTTTTGATGGGGACCCGAATTACAATGACGGAAAACCGGTCAACCAGGCTCCCGGCCACCAGGAACTGGAACTGGCGCTGGCCAAATTGTATCGCGTTACCGGCAATGAACTCTATCTGAATATGGCCGAAAAATTCCTGGATATCCGGGGAGTAAGCTATCGTCCGGAAGGCGAACAATACATGTCGCCTACTTACGCCCAACAACACCTTCCGGTAACGGAACAAAGCGAGGCTGTGGGTCACGCCGTGCGCGCGGCCTATATGTATTCCGGGATGGCGGATGTCGGAGCCCTGAAGGGTACCCAAAAATACAGCGCAGCCCTGGACCGGATCTGGAACAACATCGTCAATACGAAAATGCATATCACCGGAGGTTTGGGCGCCATGCACGGGATCGAAGGTTTTGGTCCTGCCTACGAACTTCCGAATAAAGAAGCCTACAACGAGACCTGCGCGGCGGTGGGCAATGTGATGTTCAATTACCGGATGTTCCTGCTCACCCGGGATGCCAAATACGTGGATGTGGCCGAGGTAGCCCTCTACAACAATGTACTGGCCGGCGTAAATCTGGAAGGGAACCGCTTTTTTTACGTCAATCCGCTGGAAGCCGACGGCGAGACGGAATTCAATCACGGCCAGGCCGGGCGCTCACCCTGGTTCAATACGGCCTGCTGTCCTTCCAATCTGGCGCGTCTGATCCCCCAGGTGCCCGGCATGATCTACTCCCATGCGGGCAATGACGTTTTCGTAACGCTCTACGCCGGCAGTGAGACCAACCTGCCGTTACCCGGGGGCAGGGTCACGCTTCGTCAGCAGACCTCCTACCCTTTTGAGGAGCAGGTTCGCTTTTCCATCGAATCACAAGGTCCTGTAACCTTTAAACTCCACCTCCGGATCCCCACCTGGACGCAGGATCAGTTGGTGCCCGGCGCACTTTACCACTACGCGAACGATCAGGCCGCCGCCTGGCAAGTCAAGGTGAACGGAAAGGTCGTGGAGCCCGCCCTGGAACGCGGATTTATTTCCCTGGAAAGGAATTGGGAGAAAGGCGATCAGATCGAACTGTCGCTGCCGATGCCGGTGCGTTTTAATACGGCCATTGATTCCGTGGCGGCCGATCGCCATAAGGTAGCGATCAGTAAGGGACCGCTGGTGTATGCCGCCGAGGGGGTGGATAACCGCAAACCGCTCACGGAATATCACTTTACGGGAATGCCCCAGGTTGGGGAGATCATTACCACTACCATCGAGGAAGGTGTGTTAGAACGCATTCAGCAGATCTCGCTGCCCGCCAATAAACTGGAAGAGCCGGCTACGCTGAATCTCATCCCCTATTACGCCTGGAATAATCGCGGTAACGATGAAATGCAGGTCTGGTTTCCACTGGAGTGAAGCCTTATCCCGGAAACCCTAAAACAAAAGCAGCGATCCTTGGCATGGAACCGCTGCGATATTCAATAGTTTATGGAAATAATTCTTGAGTGACTGTCCGGATCTGAACGTGCACTGCTTTAATTTTTTCTGGTGTTCAGGTGAGTAATTGTTCAAATTTAAGCGTAATTTATACGCTTATTCTATTAAGTGTAAATTAAACACTTATATTTGGGATATCCAAACATCTGCCCATATATGAGTTCTGCCACATTGAAAAAATACTACGAAGGGGCTGAAAAGATCCTGGTCGCTATTGATTGCATCATCTTTGGTTTCGACAAAGAGACCTTGAAGCTGCTCCTTTTCAAAAGAAAAATTGCACCCTTCGCCGGCGAATGGTCGCTCATCGGAAGCTTTGTCCAAAGCGGCGAAAGTGTACCCGAAGCCGCCCAGAGGGTCCTCGAAGAATCTACCGGCCTCAACAATGTCTACCTGGAAGAGATGGGCAGTTACAGCGATCTCCAACGAGATCCGGGTTCCCGCGTGATCTCGATCGCCCATTACGCCCTGATCCGGCTGGATGAACACAAGCAACAACTTGTGGAGACGCACCAGGCCCGCTGGTTCCCTTACGATGATCTGCCCGATCTCATCCTGGACCATCAGGAAATGACCCAGAACGCTCTGGCAAAACTGAGGAGAAAGGCGCGTTACCAACCCATTGGCTTTGAGCTGTTACCGGAAAAGTTCACCCTACCACAGTTGCAACTGCTCTACCAGGCTATTTACCAGAAAAAGCTCGACCGGCGGAACTTCCGCAAAAAGATCCTCTCCATGAAAATTCTCGAAAAACTGGACGAGAAGGATAAAACGAATTCCCGCAAAGGGGCTTTCCTCTACCGATTTGATGAGAAGAAGTACCAGGAGTTGGAGCGGAAGGGGATGAATTTTGAGTTGTGAGAGGGGTCAGGTGTGGGGGTGACGGGGTGATTTGGAGATGGGGTGATGGGGTGATGGGGAGAGCATTGAAGAAGATACCGTATTTTTCTTCTGGTGAATCGACGATGCGATTGGCCATATCTATTAAATGGCACAGCCGGTTTGGATTGATCCGGCGGGGCTTCTCCTTTTTCAAATGATCATTAAGAGCAGTTTCCTACTCTGTACTACTTAATTCCATTTCGGCTTTGGAGGGACGGGGCCGCTTGCGTACCGGCAGGGGTTGTCCGCTGTAGCGCGTGAATTCATCCGGGGTGCGCCGGGCGGGTAAAATATCTCCGGTTTCCTGCCGGATCGCTTCCATTTTTGTCCGGAGTTGCGCCAGCGTTTCCGCAAATGCCGGATCTCCGGCGAGATTAACCAGTTCGTGCGGGTCTTTCCGAGTATCATAGAGTTCTTCTTCCGGTCTCGGTTCGCGGAAGCAGGCCAGTTGGGCGTCGTTTAGCGTACCGGCTGCCCGCATTTGCAGCATCTTGGCAAAAGTCGGACTGCGCAGTGCATCGGCCGGTGGCGTATTGGGCAGGTCCGGGTAGAAATTGCGAATGTATTTATAGTCCTGGTCACGTACCGCACGGGTATAGTCTTCGAAATCGTGCCAGTGATCTTCCGCGTAGATCCAGTCCCGCACGGTAGCCGAAGGATCGTGCAGTACCGGGCTGAAATCCACTCCTTCGAAAACTGGCGGCACTTCGGCCCCGGCTAACGACAGGAAGGTGGGAGCAATATCCACTGCACTCACCATGGAAGCGGTGGTTGTACCGGCTTTTACGGCCGCCGGCCACCGAACGATCCAGGGGGTTTTGATGCCGCCATCGTACAGGGTAGTTTTATCCCGCGGAAATGGGCGGCCGTTATCGGAGATAAACAGTACCACCGTATTATCAGCCTCTCCGCTTTTTTCCAGGGCGTCCATCAACTGACCAATGTAATCATCCATTCGGTGGATCTCGTCGTAATAGCGGGCAAAATCCTCGCGAACGGTGTCTACATCCGGCAAATAGGGCGGCACGATCACGTCGGCGGCCCGGTGCGGTTCGGCTACAATATCAGAAGTGTAGGGTCGGTGGGGATCCACGGCGGCCAGCCAGAGGAAAAAAGGCTGATCCGCCGGTCTTTGTTGGAAGGTCGCCAGCCAGTTTTCGCAACCGCTGCCGTCTTCTTTCTTTTCGGGGGCTTCTTCCGCCGGGCCGTCGGCGTTCATGACGAAGCCGGAAGTACCGACGGCGGCGATGAGGTCAAAGCGATCCTTCAGCGCATCGCCCAGGTGGTATTTTCCGGCCAGTGCGGTCCAATAGCCATGGGCTTTCAGTTTTTCCACAAAAGTGAGCTTATCGGCCGGTACCGGCCAGTGGAGTTGTTCGGCATCCGTCTGGTGGGGATAGGTGCCGGTAATGATACTCGCCCGGCTCGGACTGCAGGAACTGGTGGTGAGAAAAGCCTGATCAAAGCGCATGCCTTCCCGGGCCAGTCGATCAATATTGGGGGTGCGAATGGATGGGTGTCCGTAGGCACCGGAGTCATCCCAGGCCATATCATCGGCAATGATCAAAATAAGGTTCGGTGGGGTATCGGTCGTTTCTGTATCGGAGGAGGAGCATCCGGTCAACAATCCTAATACCGGCAGCAGGAAGAAAATGTATTTGCTCATATCGTGATGGTTCGTTTTGTCTTGGGTCGGTAAGATAGCCTTTACTCGTTTAATTTTATCCGTTGGTCCCGGTCACATACCAATTTACCGTTCTCTATTTTTAATTCCGCGACCTGCAATACACTACGCCGGTTCTTCAGGGGCTGCTTAAATATCGGTACGCGTTCCGGACCTTTTTGCTGTTCCAGATCATACCGCCGCCAGGGCTCCACGTGGTAGAATATAAATGCACGATCATCCACCACCGCTACACTACAGTGACGGGCCATATTATTGTCCAGGGCCCGCGTGCCCCCCTCTTCCAGGATAGTACCCTGAAAATCCCAGTTTTCACCATCCCCGCTGCTGTACACGAATAAACCCCGATGCGGATCGGTGATCAGCCAGTGTTTACCCTGCCATTCAAAAATGTAGGGCGCTTCTTCAAAACCGGAACCGCTCACTTCCGGATTAAAGACGTCGCTCCGGGTGAAATCCGCATTTTCCCACTCGTACAGGTCCGCACTTTTGAGGTGGTACAATTCGTTTTTCGCAGCCCCTTTCTTTTTCCCTTTAAACCAAAGATGAAAGCCGTCCTCCTGCCGGTAGACCGTTGCATCGATGGTCACCAGATCCTGATCGTGCATCTCTCCTACCACCTTCCAGCCGTTTACCGGATCATTCAGATCGGTTGCATAATGGACGATACGCCCCGGGCCGCCCCAGGCGCCCTGCTTAGTTAAGGTATCCTCCTTAAAGGTAGCAAACATATGGAGCTTACCGTCATGGGGGATAATGGCCGGAGCCCAGTAGGTAGCCCCGGCGTCCTTATTGCCCCCTACCCCATCAAAACGGCAGTAACCCCTGAATTCCCAGTGGATCAGGTCCGTGGAAGCAGCGACCCCGATCGGGGTTTGCAGCCAGGTATTTTCCAGACCGGGCCGGCGGGCGGTATAGTAGATGTACCATTGTTGATCGGATTCGTTCCAGACCACTTCCGGATCGCAGGAACCGTGGTAATTCGGATCGATGAACAGCGGAGCCGGAGGCGAATTGCGAAACTTCTTCAGCTGCCGGGTAACGGCCGACCATTCGGTCAGATCGCCCATATCCCCCTGCTGTTCCATCCAGGCCTGCAACTTTGGTTTGAGTTCCTCGATCAGGGTGTGAGCGGCCGGGTAGCCGATCATATTTTTCATTTCGAAGGGATCGTGTTCCAGATCGTATAGCTCCCACTCCGGGCGGGTTTGGTAACGATCCACTTCGGCCCGGGCTGCTGCATTACCCGATTCGGCGGCAGCCTTCCAGGAACCATAGATTCCGTACGGCCCATTTTTGGCAATAACCGTATTGCTAAAATCCTGATCGTAATTGAGGTTCCAGATCAGTTTGAATCGCTCGTTGCGGACCGAGCGGATCCCGTAAGCTTCCGGTCCGTTGAAGATCCCCCGGGAAGTTTGTACACCGTAGACATATTGCCGGTGCTGCTGTTGTTTACCCGCCAGTACCGGAAGGAAGCTCTCTCCGTCGAAATCGAAGGCCTCCGGTTCGGCTCCGGCCATTTCCAGCATGGTCGGCAATACATCGACGTATTGGATCATCGCTGTCGTCGTGCTATTAGCAGCGATACGATCCGGATAGCGGACGATGGCGGCCGAACGCAGTCCACTATCGTAAAGGGTCCACTTGCTGTGTGGGAGGTTCGATCCCTGCTCGGACAGGTAGATCACCACCGTGTTTTCCGACTGCCCGGAGGCTTCCAGATATTCCAGGACCGTACCTAACTGGCGGTCGAAATAGGTGATCTCCGCGTAATACCGGCGCAGTCCGCGGCGCGTTTCCTCGGTATCGATCAGATAAGGCGGCAAATACAATTTGTCCAGATCATACTGGGTCGTATCGCCCTGATTCCAGGGAGTATGGGATTGATTGGAAGCCACCACCAGACACCACGGATTGTTTTTGTTCTTCTGAATAAAGTCCCTTGCTTTGGTGAGATCGAGATCGAGCCCGTTCCCGTTATCGTGACTGATCCCACCCAGATGATCAAAAGGAAAGTTTTCTAATGGTAGATAATGCTGTTTACCCAGGAGCGCTACCTCATAATCGAGTCCACCGAGATAATGAGGCATACTGCGAATGTGATCGTAAACGCCGCTGTGATTCGGATGCCCGCCGTTGCGTACCGGATGAATACCGGAATACAGGCTCATCCGGGTCGGAGCACACATGGGGGAGGAATTGAAACAGTATTCAAAAAGCATCCCTTCCCGGGCCAGTTGATCGATGTGGGGCGTTTTCACCTGCTCGTTGCCGTAGCAGCCGAGATCGTGATAGGTCAGATCATCGGATAGGATCAGCAGGAAATTCGGCTTTTCGGCCTGCGCAGTCAGCCCGATAGATAGTTGGAGGCACACAAAGAATAACAAATACTTTTTCAAAGCCATTGACATATTTTTCAGTTTACAGATCACCCCATCACCCAGTCTCAAAACCACGCCCGGAAAATACCAAAGGATCCGGATATTTCCCTTCCCAGCACCACATTTGATACCTGCCGTCTAATAAAGGATTGCCCGGAAACAGTATAATTCTCACACCATTTACCGGGCCATCCCTTCCTTGTCGGTCTGATACTTAATATCCCGGGTTTTGCTCCACGGCGGGATTAGCATTGATCTCCGCAGCCGGGATCGGGAACAAGACATGGTGCGGTTGGGCGCTTATCCCACGATTTTGGGCCCGCTCGATAAAATTACCGTGCCGGATCAGATCCTCCCGGCGTTTGCCCTCGGAGACGAATTCCCAGCCGCGTTCGGCCAGGATCCGATCCCGGAGGATCTCTTTGCTCCCGGCATCGGCCAGGGTGAGATCGGGCAATCCGGCGCGACTGCGTACCTGGTTGATCAGGTCCAGCGCTTCCTGGGAAGGACCATTTAGTTCATTGAGCGCTTCGGCCCGACTGAGCAGGATATCCGCAAAGCGAACGATGGGCGAATCATTGCCGTGAAAGTTGGCCACGGCTGCGGGATCAAAGTACTTCAAACTACGACTGTTATTGGGATTATTCCGCAAATTGACCATATCGCCGTTGCGGTTTACGTATTCCTGTACGATCGTGATCAGGCGCTGATCTTCCGCAGCGTAGGAATCCACAAAATCGTCGCGGAGCCGGTATTGGGTAGCCCAGTTGGCCATACTTGTACTCCAGACGTATTCGGGAAGCAGCGGCGAATAGGAGAAATTGGGCGGGAAGGCACCGTTCGGATAGGTATTCCCCGAGCCCGGATCGTTGATCTGGGGCCAGGCTACCAGCAATTCCTTATTGCCTTCGTTCTCTACCTTGAACAGATCCTTGAAGACCGGGAACAGCTCGTAATAGTTCAGATCCAAAATACGCTGGGTGGTCTCCACTACCTTGGCCCACTGTTTGGTATTCAGGTAGAACTTGGTCAGAATGCCCAGGGCATGCCCTTTGGTCGCCCGGCCCCATTGCGGTTCCTGTCCCGGGTCGGGCAGATCGGCCAAGATAGCTTCCAGTTCCGATTCGATAAAGCCCAGCAATTCATCTTCCCGCGCCCGGGGCAAACTTTCTTCCTGCGAAGTGCTGGTCCGCAACGGTACCGGACCGAACCAATTGTACAGAAAAGCGTATTCCGATGCGCGAATATAGCGGGCCTCCGCCGTTAACAGGCTGGCCGTAGCGGGTTGGATATCCGCCGTTTCGATATTTTCCAGAATGATGTTGGCATCCCGGATCGCGTTGTAGTGCGGATTCCACATCGATCCCTGGATCCAGCCCACAGACGGGTCCCAGGTAAAATTGATAAAGAGGCTCAGCGTACGGTTTTCCCCGCCGCCGGTATTAAATGCCATATCAGTGGTCACCTCTTCCATATTGATCAGGTTTTTGTGACCAGTTTGCAGGTTTTGAAAACGGTAGGCGGAAAACAGCAGGGACGTCAGTCCGGCCTCATTGTTCAGGACATTGCCCGGAGAAAATTCACCGGGAGGCACGACATCCAGTACGTCTTCGCAACCAACACTTAAAAGGGAGAGCAGGCATAAACTGAACAGGTATTTTATTGATTTTTTCATCGTTTTAGCGTTTTGATCTTGCCACATTTAAAAGGATACATTCAGGCCCACCAGAAAAGTCCGGGCGAAGGGATAGGTATTGTAATCGATCCGTAATACGCTGCTGCCGGTCGCATTGGCTCCCGGATCCGTGCCGATGTAGTCGGTGATCGTCAGCAGGTTATTCGCCGAAACGTACACGTTCAGATTACTGATGGCTTTGACATTTGCCATCGGGAAAGTATAGCCCAGACGCAAAGACTGCAGCCGAATATAGGAGGCATCCGTAACGGTCCGGGAATTCACCACCCGCTGGCCCTGGGCCGTGGGGTTTACAAAAGAAGGATATTCGTTGGTCGGATTAGAGGGCGTCCAGCGGTTCAGGTAGGGCTCGGCCATTTTATTCCGACGGAAGTTGATGGGAAAGTAGGTATCCACCAGGTTGTTATTCAGGAGACTAACCCCCTCCACGCCCTGAATGAAAGCGCTCAGCGACAGTCCTTTGAAGGTGATGGTATTGGTCCAGCCCCAGGTATATTCCGGAAAAGTATTGCCCAGGATCACCTGATCGTCCGCATTGATGGTGCCGTCTCCGTTCTGGTCAACGTACTTGAGATCACCGGGAGCAACATTATCGGTAGTCAGATCGAAATTGTCATTCTCCTGCCAGACGCCGGCCACTTCGTAACCGTAGTAGGAATACAGCGGATCTCCCGGCCGGGTGATGGTCGCATCACTCACAAAACCCAGTCCGCCGGTAATGATCCGTTCGGCATCGCCGATGTCCAGTACTTCATTGCGGATAGCCGTAAAATTGGCGCTTGTCGTCCAGTCAAAATTGCGCGTATCCACTACCCGGGCCGTCAGGATGGCTTCAATCCCCGTATTTCTGATGCTGCCCACGTTTTCGGTACGGCTTCCGAAACCGGTACTGTTGGGTTTGGGAACGTTCAGGAGCAGGTCCGTCGTTTTAGCGTCAAAATATTCTACGGAACCGTAAAGCCGGTCTTCCCAGAGACCAAAGTCGATACCGATATCTAGTTGGGCCGTAGATTCCCACTTCAGATCGGGATTGGCATTCCGGCTGGGTTGGATGGTCGTAAAACGGGAATCGTTCAGCACCACATCCGCACCGGTATCAAAGGAAGGCAGGAAACGGTAATTGGGGATGGACTGATTGCCGATCACTCCGTAACTCGCCCGGAATTTCAATTGGGAGAACAATTGATCGTTTTCCATGAATGCTTCATTGTGCAGTTTCCAGGCAAAGGCCGCCGATGGGAAAAAGCCGAAGCGGTTGTTGGGTCCGAAGCGGGAAGAACCATCCGCCCGGAAAGAAGCGGTAATCAGGTATTTATCCGCGATGGAATAATTCACCCGCGCCAGATAGGAGACCAGTTTGGACAGGTTCCGTCCGCTGCCCAGGATATTCATTTCCGCCGAGCCCGAACCGATCGCATTGGTGGTGAGTTGCGGCAGGGCGTATCCCCGGCCGTTGCCGTTGAAGCTTTCGGAACCAAAATATTCGTAGGTCGCTCCCACTACCGCGTTCAAGGATTGGTCACCGAAGGCCTTATTGAAATTCAAGGTCCCTTCCGTCAGGTAATAATCCCGGCGACCGGTAATGATCGTAGCAATACCACTGTTCTGCCCCCCGGTCACGGTAATGGGATCAATCCAGACATCGCGCCGGCTGCTGTTGATATCCCCTCCCAGCTTTACTTTGGCCGATAGTGACGGTAGAATGAAATACTCCCCGTAAATAGTACCGAAGGTACGGAAGGATTCACTCAGGGCATCTTCTCCGAGGGCCAGAGCCAGCGGATTATCCGTGGTGATGAAAGGCGACAGATTGTAATTGCCGGCCGCATCGAAAACCGAAATGGTCGGATCAAAATTTATGGCGGAATACAAAGCTCCGGCATTTTCGTTCAGCCCCGTACCGTTCGATACATAGTCATCTTGAATGAAGGAGGTATTCAGGTTGATCCCGAAGGCGTAACGCTCCTTGACCTTGGTATCCAGGTTTACCCGGGCAGTATAGCGCTTCATTCCGGAATACCGGACGACGCCCTGCTGGTCAAAATAGTCGAGAGATACGTAATACTTGTTGATGTTGTTCCCCCCGGAAAAGGAGATGTTGTGGTTTTGGATGGGGGCATCCCGAAACAGTTCGCTCTGCCAGTCGGTGCCGTCCCCCTGGATGTCCGTAACCTCTTCCCCGGCATTGCCACCACCATCCGCAATGATGGCATTGAGCACATCGCGGTATTCGGTAGCCGTCAGTACATCAACCTGATTGGCCACCGTTTGGGTGCCGTAGTAACCGTTGTAGGACACCTTCATGCGACCTTCCTGCCCGTTTTTGGTGGTAATGAGCACCACCCCGTTCGCTCCCCGCGAACCGTAGATAGCCGTGGCCGAGGCATCCTTCAGGATCTCGATGGAAGCAATATCATTGGGATTAAGGGAATTGAGTGGGTTCCGGGGATTGTTATTGGCAACAAAACCCGAACCGGTACCCGAAATAACCGCTCCATTGTTCACCGGCATACCGTCGATGACGTAGAGCGGGTCGTTGCCGGCGGTGATCGAGCTGGCGCCCCGAATGGTAATGGACATCGCTGCTCCCGGTTCTCCTGTTTCCTGGGAGATCAGTACCCCCGGCGCCCGTCCCTGCAGCATCTGCTCCATGGACACATTGGCTCCGGGTGTAAGATCATCCGATTTCAGAGAGACCACGGAGCCGGTCAGGTCGCTCTTTTTGACGGTACCGTAACCGACAACCACCACTTCTTCCAAAGCCCGCGCGTCGGGAGAAAGATCAATATCGATGGTGTTCCGGCTACCCACTTCGATCTCCTGCCCGGAATAGCCGATGTAGCTGAACACCAGTACGGCGGATCCGTCCGGCACGGAGATCTCGTAATTGCCGTCGATATCCGTCACCGCTCCGTTCGTAGTGCCTTTGACCAGGATATTTACTCCCGGCAGGCCAAGACCATCTTCGGCGGAGGTCACTTTCCCATTGACCCGAAAGTCCTGGGCGGATAAATTAAAACTCAAAAAAAGGATGCCGAATAGGATCGGCCACGGTAAGGGCCGGTTGGCCCAGGCTTTGCGCTGTTTCATATACTGTCAGTTTTAAGAGTGTGTTTGGGAATTATTAATCGGACTGCAAACGCCACAACGAAAAAATCCCAAACACACTCTGAGTTGAGTAGTTTATTCGGTTCCTTTTGTTTCCCGCGCCCCGGTGGCAGATTTGCCATCCGGGACCAGGCCGGAAACATAGAGGCCAAGATCAAAGGCCACCTCCTGGCTGTCTTCCTGGCGTTGTACCCGGATGGCCACCACGTTTCGGCCGGGCCGGAGGAACGCGACGGCATTCCGGATCAGTTTATTGGTGTAGTGGCGTTTGCGTCCCCCTTCGTGCCGAAGGTGGGTCACCTTCTTGCCATTGATGAAGAGGTCCATTTCCGCACGGTGGAGGTAATATTTCAGGTTGATCTGGTCGTAAGTCTCCGTGAGGTAGAAGGTTCGACGGGCAAACAGCTCCGTTTCTGGGTTCCATTCCCCGCCGTCGGGTAGGAATGGATTATCAAAAGAGCTCATCGGGAAATCCTCACTTGCCCAATCCGCGTCATCAAAGCCGGGACCTGTCCAGGCTTCTCCGGTCTGTCCGCTTGCTATCTTCCACTGTGTGGTGCCGGATTCGGCATCGCTCAGGAGCGTGCGTTTGTTCCAGGCGGAGCGATAGAGCGGAGCGAATAGTTTTCGCGTTACCGCCGGATCGATCTTGATCACTTCGCGGTCGTAGGTCATCATGCCGTTCACTTCTCCTTCCACATCGGTCGTTTGGGTGTAGATTGCCCCGGACAAACCCTGGCTTTTCAGGCCCACCAGATCCTGCATTAGTGTCGTAAACCGATCCTCCAGCGTTTCCTGATCCTGGAAGGTCAGGTAGCCCCAGTTGCGTTTATCCCACCACATGTGATCCTGTACGGGATACCCCAGACCACCGAATTCACCCAGTACCGAGGCGCGGCCGGGTTCCGGGGCTTCCATTCCGGGACCGGGATAGAGGTGCACATCGATAATGTCGCCCACTCCGCGGTCTTCCCAACCACTGGGTGCAATACAGAGTCGACTCGGATCGTAGTTTTTCACCCATTCGGCAATTCGCTCCGTATCATACTGCCCCCAGCCTTCATTGAAGGGCACCCAGGTGATAATGGATGGGAAAGCGTAGAAATGATCGATCATTTCCTGTAATTCCGTTTCAAACTGGAGTGCGGAAGCCAGTGGGCGTACAGCGTCATTTCGTTGCCCGGGCGCCACCCGGAGGTCCCGGAAATAGTTTCCGTTGGGCATATCCTGCCAGATGAGCATGCCCATCTTGTCACAGTTATAGTAATAGCTGGCGGGTTCTACCTTCACGTGCTTGCGCAGCAGATTGAAGCCAAAAGCTTTGGTCATTTCTACATCGTACATCAGGGCTTCCTCGGTCGGGGCGGTGTATAAGCCGTCCGGCCACCATCCCTGGTCCAGCAGGCCAAACTGGAATACCGGCTGATTGTTCAGCATGATCCGGGTGTAGCCGTTCGGGCCTTGTCCCAGACTGATCTTACGCATACCGAAATAGCTCTGGACCTTATCCGACTGGTTTTGGCCTGCCGCCCGTAATTCTACTGTTACATCGTACAGAAAAGGATCTTCCGGAGACCACAGGCGTGGGTTGGGCACGGCAATTTCCAGGCCACTCCCCCGGCTGCCGGCCGGCAGGTCTATTTCCGACCGGGCCACCTCCTGGGTTCCCTGTCGGATACTGATACTGGCGGTCGTAGCCGTACTCAGTGAACTGGTCTGCAATTCCATCCGGATCTTTCCCTGGTCGATATCCGGAGTGATCTTTACGCGACGAAGGTGATCGGCCGGCGTTTTTTCCAACCAGACCGTTTGCCAGATCCCGGTCACCGGCGTATACCAGATCCCTCTCGGGTCCCGCACCTGTTTCCCCCGGGCCTGGGTGCCCCCATCCGTGGGATCCCATACGCGCACAACCAATTCCTGACGGCCCCGCTGCTTCAAAAAGGGAGTAATATCGAAGTTAAATGGCGTGTAACCGCCCTTGTGGCCGCCTACGATCTGACCGTTCACGTAAACCGTAGTTTCCCAATCGACGGCACCGAAATGCAACTGCAACCGTTCGTTTGCCGCCACGGACTGACCGTTGAAGGTGGTGCGGTACCAGAGATAATTGTCCTCTCCCACGAGTTTTTTCACGCCACTCAGGGAAGATTCTACCGCAAATGGGACCAAGATGTCCCCATCGTATTTGGAAGGTGCCCCGTCGGAAGTTTCCCGAATGGCGTATTCCCAGGTGCCGTTCAGGTTGGTCCAGTTGTCCCGCCGTAACTGTGGCCGGGGGTAAACGTTCCAAACGTTTTCCGGGTCGACATCATCCGTCCATTTTGAATCCATCTGGTATTTAAGCACTTCCGCTTCCAATGGTTCCTGCGCCACCAATGGGCATACGAATACTGCAAATCCCCAGGTGAGGATCAGTCGAAATAAATTCATTGTTGTCTTAAATTATTTTAGTGGTCAATAGCTACAACCGCTAAGGACGGTCGCGCAATTTGTCAGTTTTATCCGGGTCCGGGCAATCAGATGAGCGCCGGACGGGTAGGTGGCTATTCCGGCTGGCTGGATCAGCCTGCCGGAATAGCTCGTTGGTTTCTAGTTCATCGGATCGATCATTTGCGCAACGCTTCAATTCATAGAGCAAATGATCAGGTCCCACTGGGGTTCATCAGTTGGGTAGCGGATACACCCGGAATTCCTGGGCCAGTTGTTCCCATTTTTCGGCCATCGCCCGGGTTTTGTCGGGTTGTTCTTTGGCCAGATCGTGAAGTTCGGTACGATCCTTGGACAGGTCGTACAGCTCCCAGTCGGCCTTCCGGTCCAGCCGGATCAGTTTCATATTACCTTCCCGCAGGGCAGCCGAGCCAAAATGCTCCCAGAACAATTGCTCGTGGATCTCAGCCTCCGAATCACCGGCCAACAGCCCCAACATACTTTTACCCGGGGCGGGAGTCAGCGTTTTGCCCGCAAAGGTTTCCGGATAAGAGGTACCCGCCATTTCCAGAAAAGTAGGCATGAGGTCGATAATATGGGCCGTCTGGGATTTGACCGCTCCTCCATTAGCTATTCTCCGGGGCCAGTGGGCAATGAAGGGAGAAGTGATCCCACCTTCGTATACCTTGGCTTTCCAAAATCGGAAGGGTGCGTTGATCACGTTGGCCCAAACCGGCCCGATGCCGGAGTGTACGGTTTGCGGCCCCGGCAGATGTTCCGTTTCCTTTTCGACGGGGAAGAATACTTCCGCACCGGCCCGGGTGCTACCGGCCCGGTCGAATCCCGGTCCGTAGCGGGAAGGTCTTTCCGAGCTGGCCCCATTATCCGAGAAAAACAGGATCAGGGTATTGTCCAGCTCGCCGGTAGCTTCCAGCTTGTCGAGCAACCGGCCGATGGACTGATCCATCCGGTCTACCATCGCGGCGTGTACGGCCATGGCTCGGGCATCCCAGATCGTATCCGGGCTGTTTGCCCATTCTAATTCAGGGAACATGAAGGGAGACAATTCCGGTGATTCCGATCCGAATAAACCCAGTTTTTTCATGTTTTCGTAACGCGCATTGCGGATCGCACGCCATCCATCCCGATAGGTATCTTTATACTTTTCGATCTCTTCTTCCGGTGCCTGCAGCGGCCAGTGCGGCGCACAGTGGGCCACGTACAAGAAGAACGGTTCCTCGGAACGGGAAAACTCCTCGACGTAGGCAACCGCCGTGTCCCCGATCGCGTCGGTGTGGTAATAGTCGTCCGGCACGGATGCCACGGTTTCCATTCCGTTCACCAGGCTGAAGGGATCAAAATAATCGACAACGCCCCAGATGTTGCCGTAGTACTTTTCAAATCCACGCGCTGCCGGATAGGTAGCGGTATCCGAAAAAGGTCCCATGTCGGCCTGATGCGCCAGCCAGGGTAGCTGCTTTTCCGGCGCTAGTCGTTCGGTCGGAGAAACGTGCCATTTTCCGGTCATGCCAGTCTGGTAACCCGCCGCCTTTAACAACTCGGCAATCGTTACCGCCTGCTGATCCAGGGTACCCTGATATCCCGGCTGGCCGGCATCCATCGTCATCCGGCCGATACCCGCCTGGTGGGGATAAAGTCCGGTCAGCATCGCCGCCCGCGAAGGACAGCAACGGGCCGTATTGTAAAAAGAAGTAAATCGCAGACCATTTCCCGCCAGGCGATCGAGGTTGGGCGTGTTGATCTCGCCACCGTAGCAGCCGAGATCCGAAAAGCCCAGATCATCCGCCATTATGACGATAATATTAGGGCGATCGTCCGCAGTAGCGCTGGTTCCATCCGCACTTTTGTCCACATTGCCGGTATCACAGGCAAAGAGTAAACCGATCAGGCTGCACCAGAGCCACTTGCTCATTAAGTTGGTTTTTTCCATATAAAATTTTACAGTTGTACTTAAAAATGTATTTTCTTATGGGTAATCACGCCCTCTACTTCAATTTATATCGCCAATGTTAAATAAATCTCTTAGGTATTAGGCGTACAATTGTTTAATTTAGCAGGAATATTGTTTAAAACAAATGCAAAAGCCCGGTATTTGTGCAGCATTAACAGGTTGATTCATCATTTCTCCTGTCCCCGTTCAACCAATTATTTCCACTTTAGCATATCCACGGCAAATCCCGAATATGAGACTATTACTGTCAACAACTTTCCTGGTCTTTTTCAATTTTTGGACATTTGCACAGCAATTATCCTTCCATAAGCTAAGCACCCAGCAGGGGCTTTCCCACAGCACGGTGTACGCCATTACCCAGGATGATCGGGGCTTTATGTGGATCGGTACGCGGGAAGGACTTAACCGCTACGACAGCTACGAACTGAAAACCTACTACGCCGATGGCGAAAGATCTAATCTGGCTTCCAATCAGATCAACGCTTTACTGGCTACCGATGAGCAATTGTTGGTCGGCACGTCCAACGGATTAAGTCTTTACCTGCCCGCCAAAGACCAATTTGTCAGGATCGGACGGGACAGTTTGAACGAAAGTATCAACCAGATCTACCGGGGCCAGGACAGTACGATCTTTGTCTGCACCAATAAAGGACTCTACCGGCTCAACGACGACCTCCAGCCGGAAAGGCTCATGGGGCCGGTCTCAGCCAACAGCATCTGCAACTATAAATCCAATGTGTTCTGGCTGGCGCTCAACCGGGAGGTAATGCTCATTAACCATTTGGGAGAGGTCATTAAGTCCTATCGGCCGCAACAGCCACCGGAGCTGCAGACTCAGGTCGACCGGCTCAATACCATGCACCGGATCATCCAGGACCGCGAAGGAGATATCTGGCTGATCACGGACAAAGGTCTTTTTCGCTACGATCCGCCGGCCGACGAATTTCAGCATGTTCCCATCCATCGGGGCGAGAACGGGATTGAAGCCAACGTCATCCGGACGATAGATACCGACCAGGATCAGCGGCTCTGGCTGGGTACCGAATTGGGGCTTTTTATTTATGATAAGAAAAGCGGTGAGGTCCAGCACTACAATCAATCCTTTACGGATGCCAATACCCTTTCGGACAAGTCTATTTACGCGCTTTACCTCAGCCGGGAGAATATCGCCTGGATCGGCACCTATTTCGGGGGGCTGAATTACACCAAGCCGGAATCCAACGGCTTCTACAAACTGATGCCGGCCAGAGCCGGCCAGTCGATCAGCGGGAAAGCGATCAGTCAGATCACCGAAACCACCGACGGTCGCTTATGGATCGGCACCGAAGACGGCGGTATCTCCATCTACGATAAGGACGAACAAACCTTCGAATACCTGCGGACGGACGGAGATCCGGCGCTCAGTTGCAATAATGTACACGCCATCCACGACGACCAGCTCGGCAATATCTGGATCGGTACTTTTCTCGGCGGGCTCAACCGCTACGACAGCCGTAACGGCCGGATCACCGTTTACAAGAAAGATCCAGCGGACCCGCATTCGCTCTCCAATGATTACGTTTACTCCATCCGGAAAGACAGCAGGAATGTACTCTGGGTCGGCACCCAGAGAGGTCTGAATATCTACAACTACGAACGGGATCATTTTGAACTGTTCCGGCCGGAAGAACTCGGCGGCGTTTTCGTTTACGACATACTGGAAGACCGGCAGGGAGATCTCTGGTTTTGTACCCGCTGGACAGGCATTTACCGCTACCAGCCCGCGGAAGACCGACTCCACCACTATGTCCGCAGGGACAGTACCACCCACGGCCTGAGCTCCAATCAGATCGTCAGTGCTTTTGAGGACCGCCACGGAGACCTGTGGTTCGGCTCGCTGAATGGAGGATTGATCCACTGGAACCGGCAACAGCAGCAATTTAGCTCGGTTACCCAGGCGAACGGACTGCCCAACGATAATGTCTACGGTATCCTGGAAGATGAGCGTGGGAAGCTCTGGCTCCCCTCCAACAAAGGGCTGACCCGGTACGACCCGGACAGCGGTCGGATCACCAATTTCACTACGGCTCAGGGACTTTCGGAAAACCAGTTCAATTTCAAATCCTTTTACACCGATACCGAAGGCTGGTTCTATTTCGGCACCGTGAACGGACTCAACTTCTTCCATCCGGACAGCTCGGATTTCCGGGTGCCGCCTCCCGAGCTGTACTTTACCGGGTTTAAGCTATTCAATAAGGATGTACCCATATCCGAAAAAGGACCGCTCCAATCCCACATCGACCAGACCGAAAAGCTCACACTCCGACACCGGGACAATGTACTCACTTTGGAATTCGTCGCCCTGAACTACTTCTCGGAAGGTAAAAACGAATATGCATACTACCTGGAGGGCTTTGAGGATAACTGGAATGAAGTGGGTAATAAACGTACTGCGACCTACACCAACCTCTCTCCGGGAGATTACGTTTTTCACCTGCGGGCTACCGGTCAGAGTGGCGCCCTGGCCGGCCCGGAACGCCGGATCCAACTGAGTGTGCTGCCGCCTTTCTGGCAAAGCAACTGGGCCTTGCTCCTCTATTCGGTGCTGATCATCGGACTGATCGTCGGTTATACGCGGTTTGTCCGCTTCCTTCACCGGCAAAAGCTGGCGGTACAGGTGGAAAGAGTGGAAAAGGAAAAGATCCGGGAGATCAACCAGCACAAGCTTAATTTTTTCACCTTTATATCCCACGAATTCAAAACTCCGCTTACCCTGATCATTGCTTCTATCGAGAAGTTCTTTCAGAGCAGCAACGATCAGCGAAACCATCCGGATGAGTTGCTGTCTATCAAACGCAATGCCAACCGCCTGCATCATTTGATCCAACAGTTGATGGAATTCCGGAAGATCGAGACCCGGCACGCCTCTCTCGACCTGCGTAAAGGGGATGTCGTACTTTTTCTGCGGGATACCTTCCAGGCCTTTTCGCCCCTTTTCAAACACCGGGGGATCCGTTACGAGTTTACCAGCAGCCATGCGGAATATTACGCCTTCTTCGACCCGGACAAGCTGGAAATGATCCTGAGCAATCTCGTCTCCAATTCCGCAGAACATACCCCGGAAAACGGGCACATCAGTCTGGCCGTGAATATTCAGCGGCCGGATGATAAAAATACCGGATGGATCCTTCAACTCCTGATCTCGGACAGTGGCTCCGGCATTCTGGAAGAGGATACATCGATGGTGTTTGCCCCATTTTTCAAAGCCGGCAAGGAGGAGCAGCAGGGTTCGGGGATCGGCCTGGCTTTGGTACGTAGTCTTGTAGAATTTCTGGATGGCCGGCTTCAGCTGGAAAGCCAGGTCGGCAATGGGACTGCCGTCACCGTAGAATTACCGTTGCGACACAAGCCGCTCACCGAAACGGAAGCTGTCAGCGCAACGGTCAACGGTAATAAAGACTTTGGGCTTCACTCGGCCCTGTATCCGGAGCCCGTACTACAGGAAATCGCCGACACTCCCCTATCCTCCCGCGATCAGACCTTGCTCATTGTGGAGGATAATCGCGAACTCCTTAAATTCTTACACAAACACTTCGTACAGCAATACAAAGTCCAGCTGGCCCGCAACGGAGAGGAAGCCCTGAAGAAGATCCGGCGGACCATCCCCGATCTGATCCTTTCGGACGCCCGGATGCCCGTAATGGACGGGATCGAACTGTGTGAACAAGTGAAGGCCAATCCCCAGACCAGTCACATCCCGTTTCTACTGTTGACGGCCAAAACCAGTGACCAGCACCGGATGGAAGGACTGCGGATGGGCGCCAACGCCTACCTGACCAAACCCTTTAATCTCAAAGAACTGGACCTGCTGGTTTATAATACCCTTCATTCGGGTCAAAAGCTACAGCAGCGGTTCAGCAATCTGGAAAGAATCGAACCCGAGGCTTTACCTCCGAACAATCAGGACCGGGAATTTCTGCATCAAGTCACCAAACTGGTCGGATCGCATTTTGCCGATCCGGGCTTTACCATTTCCGGCCTGGCCCAGATGCTCGGCATCAGTCGGTCTTTACTACATCTCAAGATGAAAAAGATCATGAATGTCAGCGCTTCCGAATACATCAAAAGGGTACGTATGGAAAAGGCCCAGGATCTGCTGCAGGAAGGACTGCCCATATCGGAAGTCGCCTATAAGGTGGGTTATAACGATCCGAACTATTTCAGCAAGGTGTTCAAGAAGCAATTCCGGATCCTGCCGAGTGCCTATGTGGAACAGATCGCCGGCGAATGAGGTCCGGCAGGGGTCGCAGTAGATGCCAACGGCTCCGTTTCGACAAGCTATGTGTCCTTTTTCTCTTATCTTTTTATATGAATAATTGGCAAGAAAGAAAATTTTATCTGAGTAAAATAAGTACTTAAATTAGCAAGGCAATGTTTTTTCAGCCAGGTCGCTACAGGCCCATTTTTTTTGGCCTTTTGGGGTGATCCGTGTATTTTCGCACAAACAAAACGGACCTCTCCTGAGTTGCTAATGGTAGCAGCTCAAAACTTATACTCATAAATACATGCCACGTTTAGTTATTATTTCCAATCGTCTTCCTATTACGATTAACCGCAAAGATGGAGAACTTCACTATCATCCAAGTGCCGGTGGTCTGGCAACCGGCCTAAACTCGCTGGACCAGTCGCTGGAAAGGATCTGGATCGGCTGGCCGGGCCAGGAAGTGAATGATCCGGAAGAGCAGGAGGTAATCCGCCAGGATCTGCTGGAAGAAGGGCTCGTTCCCGTTTTTCTGACCCAGCAGGAGATCAGCCTGTACTACGAAGGTTTCAGTAATAAGACGATCTGGCCCCATTTTCACTATTTTACACAGTACACAACCTACAATGATGAATACTGGGAGGCCTACCAACAGGCCAACCGCAAGTTTGCCGACGCTACGATCCCGCTTATCCGGCCGGATGATCTGGTCTGGGTGCACGATTATCAACTGATGTTATTGCCGGCCATGATCCGGCAAGCATTTCCCAAGGTATCCATCGGCTTTTTCCTCCACATCCCTTTCCCCTCCTACGAGGTGTTCCGGGTATTGCCCTGGAGAAAAGAGATCCTGGAAGGGGTACTGGGCGCCGACCAGATCGGCTTCCACACCTTCAATTACATGCGGCACTTCCTGAGTGCCAGTTACCGGATTGCCGGTTTTGAGCACAACTTCGGCAAGCTGACCGTGGGTAACCGCCTGATCAATGTCGATGTATTCCCAATGGGGATCGATTACGACAAATACGCTTTCCCCGAGATCAATCTCAACGGTGACGACAGTTCTTTCTCCATTAAACAACTGGCGAAAGGCAAAAAACTGATCATCTCCATTGATCGGCTGGATTATACCAAAGGTATTCCCAACCGGCTGCTCACCTTCGAGAAATTCCTCAAAAAGTATCCGGAATACCACCGCAAGGTAAGTCTGATGATGCTGGTGGTGCCTTCCCGCGCCAACGTAGACCAGTACCAGGAGCTGAAAGAGCAGGTAGATAAACTGGTGGGTAACATCAACGGCCAGTTCGGCACTTTCGACTGGACGCCGGTACAGTACTTCTACCGTTCGCTGAATTTCTCCGAACTGATCACCCTGTACCAGGAGGGCGACATTGCCCTGATCACGCCCCTGCGGGACGGTATGAACCTTGTGGCGAAAGAATACGTAGCCAGTAAGGAGAAAAGCAAGGACGGCGTGCTGATCCTGAGTGAAATGGCGGGAGCGTCCAATGAACTCATGGATGCCCTGATCGTCAACCCACAGGATGCCAACGGCATTGTCGATGCCATCCATCAGGCCCTGGTCATGACCGAACACGAACGGCGCTGGCGCCTCACCAACATGCAGGAAAAACTAAAGAAATATAATGTCCGTCATTGGGCAGCTACATTTTTTAAAGAACAGAAAAAACTTATGGAAAAACAGCAAGACCAACAAACTCATCAGATCTCTGCCGAAGAAAGAGAACAGCTCATCAGCAAATACCGTACAGCTAACAAACGCCTGCTGATGCTGGATTACGACGGCACGCTGATGGGATTCCACAACGATCCTCAGGCCGTACAACCGGATGGGGAACTGCTGGATCTGCTACAGCAGCTTGCTGAGAAGGAAGAAAACCAGGTAGTGGTCAACAGCGGACGCGACCGCCATACCCTACAAGAATGGCTCGGTCATCTGCCGATCCAGTTTGCCGCCGAACACGGCGTATGGGTCAAAAAAGATAAAGACTGGGAGATCAACTCCAGCCTGAACAATAAATGGAAGAAAGAGATCCGCCCCGTGTTGGAAAATCTGGTAGAAAGAACTCCCGGATCCTTCATTGAGGAAAAAGATTATTCCGTTGCCTGGCACTACCGCAGCATCGACCGCGACCTCGGTGAGAAACGGGTTCGTGAATTTCGCGATGTGCTGCTCTACCTGACCCATAACCTGGATCTGCAGGTACTGGAAGGGAATAAAGTGGTGGAGATCAAAAATGCCGGCGTAAACAAAGGGAAAGCCACTGACCTTTGGCTGAACGGCACCGACTGGGAATTCATTCTCGCCATCGGCGACGATCATACGGACGAAGATATTTTCAAGGTCCTTCCCGATTCTGCCTTTACGATCAAGGTCGGGCTGGATCGCAGTATCGCCAACTACAGCCTGCCGGGTGTAAGTGAGGTGAGAAGCCTGCTCAAAGAGATACTGGCTCAGTAGTCCATCCGGCGCACGCCACAAATGCAAAAGGCGCGAAGCGGCTGAGGTCAAAGAAAAATGCATCGTACATTTTCCGGAGCCTTTTACCGCTTGGCGCCTTTACTGTTTACGGACCCCAGGTGCTTGCAGCAACCTATTTCTTTTCGGTTCGTTTTCGCCCTTCTTTGCTCAGGGCCATCCGCGAATCCCGTTTCATGCTTTTGATGTGCTTGGCCGAACGGAAACGCAGGGCGGACCAGTCCTCGTCAATTGCCACCTGCCGGACGCCCTCCATGCCCAGTTCGCCGATCGGCTGCCAGCCGGTATCCCGACTGATATCCGAGTCGTACTTTTTGGAGGACTTCTTGGGATAAGCGATCCAGAATACCGCGTCCTCTGCCAACCGGCCTTCCAGTTGGGAGGCGTACTGTTTGATATCCGCAGCTGTTCGGGCGAAGGCGATCAGAAAATCGTAGCGGGTATCTTCTTTCAGGTGCGTATCCACATCCGCCAGTTCCCGCCAGGTAGTGACTACCGGATCAAAAGATTCGGGTGCGCCCAGGATGGCCACCAGCTTTTGCTCCTTATAGTTGAGCTTTTTTATTAATGGGTCCATAATATACTAATCGGTTGCAAAGATCTGGCTCTGATCACCGAAGGCCTTGAATTCCAGGGCATTCCCACTGGGATCCAGGAAGAACATCGTGGCCTGCTCCCCTACTTCGCCCTTAAAGCGTACGTAGGGCTCGATGATGAAATCAATACCGTGATCCTTAAGTTTTTCCGCCAGAGATTCCCACACATCCATGTCGAGAATGGCTCCGAAATGTTTGATGGGCACCTGTTTGCCATCCACCGGGTTGGCCGGTGGCTCGTAGATCTCGCCGTCCGTCAGGTGGGCGGAGATCTGGTGCCCGAAAAAGTTAAAGTCGATCCAACGCTCGGCGCTCCGACCGACACTACACCCCAGTAAGCCTTCGTAGAAACTTCTGGTCTCGGCAATATCTTTTACCGGAAAAGCTAGGTGAAATGGTGGATTCATAAATTGACAGTTCGTATTTAGTGAGTGAAATGATGGTCTGGGTCAGGAGCGCAGGGCCGGAAAATTCGGTTGCCGGCCCGGATCTGGGATCTATTTCTTCCGCAGGAATACCACCGGACAGATCATCTCCTCGAGGGAAATGCCGCCGTGCTGAAAGGTATCCTTGTAGTAGTTGTGATAATAATTGTAATTGTTCGGGTACAGGAAGAACTTATCTTCCTTGGCGAAGATAAAGGTCGAACTCACATTCGGACGCGGCAGTCCGGCCTTTTCCGGATTGCGTACTTCCAGGACGTCCCGTTTATCGTACTGCAGGTTTTTCCCCACTTTGTACCGCAAGTTGGTGGTTGTTTCCCGGTCTCCGACCACCTTGGAGGGCGTATTTACCCGGATCGTTCCGTGGTCGGTCGTTACCACCAGTTGCACTTCCCGTTCGGCTGCGCGCTGCAGCGCCGCCCAGAGCGGTGAATTTTCAAACCACGAACGGGTAAGCGAACGGTAAGCTTTCTCATCGCCGGCCAGTTCCTTCAACACTTCCATTTCCGTTCGCGCGTGCGAGACCGTATCAATGAAGTTGTAGACGATGGCCGTAAAGTCATTGTTCAGGTAATTGAGGATATTATCCTGCATCTGCTTGGCGTGGTAAGAGTTTGTCACCTTGACGTAATCAAAGCGGATCTCTTTGCGCAGCAGGCGGCGGATCTGTTCGCCGAGCAGGTCCTGCTCGTGCAGGTTTTTCCCACCTTCCTCGTTGTCATTCTTCCACCATTCCTTATAGTGTCTTTCAATATCGGCCGGCATCATACCCGAAAAAATGGCGTTCCGGCTGTACTGGGTAGAAGTCGGCAGAATACTGTAGAAGAAGTCCTCTTCTTCCACCCGGTACAATTCACTGATCATGGGCTCGATCACTTTCCACTGATCGTATCGCATGTTATCCAGCAGGATCAACAAAGTGGGTACTTCCGGGTCCAGCCGGGTGAAGATCTTGTTGCGCATCAGGTTGTGCGACATCACCGGGCCGTCGTTGTTCTTTACCCAGGAGGGATAATTCTTGACGATAAACTTGGAGAAAGCGGTATTGGCGGTACTCTTCTGCATGGCCAGAATATCGCCCATCTGAGTGGACTGGGAATCATCGATCTTGATCTCCCAGTTGATGATCTTCCGGTATACATCCACCCATTCCGTATAGTCGAGGCCGCTGTCCAGTTCCATCAGGATCTGGCGGAATTCCTGCTGGTAATCCGAGGAGGTCTTTTCCCGAATCAGGCGTTTGTTATCGATAATCTTTTTGAGGGTCAGCAGGATCTGGTTCGGGTTGACCGGTTTGATCAGGTAATCGGCGATCTGGGAGCCCAGCGCCTCTTCCATTACATTTTCCGCTTCGTTCTTGGTGATCATCACTACCGGGAGGTGCGGGTAGCTGTCTTTTATTTTTCCGAGGGTTTCCAGGCCCGTGATCCCGGGCATACTTTCGTCCAGAAAAACCACATCGATATCATTGTTATCCTGGCATTCTTCGAGCGCGTCGTAACCGTTCGTCACGGTAATCACATCGTAGCCTTTATTTTGTAAAAACAACAATTGGGGTTTCAGCAGGTCTATCTCATCGTCCGCCCACAATATTTTGATATTATCCATAAATTGATTCAATTGTTTTTTATGCAAGTTGCGTTGAATAACGAGAACTCAAGGTTTAATGGTGTGATCCAAATGGCTGGCCGTTCCGGCAGGTTCCGGGACCGGGATCCTGTCCTGTACAATTTTCAAATCCTCGGAGCAGAACACCAACTGGAATAAATTTTTATTAAGGTGCCTAAAATTAGTATAAAATTAATTTGTAAAGAAGATATTGCACCTTCATAGAACAATTAAGACTTTTTTAGCTTCTTATATTTACCACAGCCGAAAAAGTCTGCTGGTCGATAGTCCCTATTCCAGGCCTCCCGTTATCCGTTCGGACCTGGTTTCCGGCCCCAAATTCGCCCTGGTAGCGAAAAACCGGAATGTTGTTTTTCACCCGACTCGTGACTACCGACCTGTGACTAACAACTGCACGAAGTGCTTTAATGATGAGCAAAGTCAAAATTCTCAATGACCCGGTTTACGGGTTCATATCCATTCCCTACGGAATTGTATTCGACCTGGTAGAACATCCCTACTTCCAAAGATTGCGCCGGATCAAACAGGTGAGCCTCACCCACTACGTTTATCCCGGGGCATTGCATACCCGCTTTCACCACGCACTGGGCGCCTATCATTTAACTTGTCAGGCCATCGATGTATTGCGTTCCAAAGGTACAGAGATCACCGCTGCCGAAGCCGAAGCCGTCGGGATCGCCATTTTACTGCACGATATTGGCCACGGCCCCTTTTCCCATACCCTCGAACACACCCTGATCAACATCACCCACGAGCAATTATCCGTAATGATAATGGAAAAACTCAATCAGGAGTTCGAAGGAAAGCTGTCTTTGGCGATCGAAATTTTCAACAATCGTTACCACAAACATTTTTTGCACCAACTCGTATCTGGTCAACTGGACATGGACCGGATGGACTACCTTAATCGGGACAGTTTTTTTACCGGTGTTTCGGAAGGTGTCATCGGCTACGATCGCATCATCAAAATGCTGGCCGTACACAACAATCATCTGGTAGTGGAAGAAAAGGGGATCTATTCGATCGAAAAGTTCCTGATCGCCCGGCGGCTGATGTACTGGCAGGTCTATCTGCACAAAACCGTTCTTTCCGCCGAACAGATGATGATCCAGGTGCTGCGGCGGGCCAAAATGCTGCGCCACCGGGGTATAAAGCTCGGCGTACAGGGCAGTCTTAATTACTTTCTGGAAAACACCTTCACCCAGCAGGATTTCAGTAAAAACAAAAGCATTCTGCTAGATCGTTTCGCCTCACTCGATGATACCGATATTGCCTTTGCGATCAAAGGGTGGCAGAACCACTTCGATCCGGTTCTGTCTTTCCTCGCCAAAAGTCTGATCAGTCGCCGCCTGTTCAAACTGGAATTCCAGGACCAGGCGCCCAGGCAGGATGACATCAATTTTATCCGGCAAAAGATTGAGAAGCAGTTCCCTTTTTCCAAAGACGTGGCCAACTTCCTGCTCATAGTCGGCAAGGAAACCAATACGGCCTACAGTACCTCCAAGGAAGAGATCCTGATCCTGCTGAAAACCGGCGAAGTAAAACCCATGTCGCTGGTCTCCAACCACGGTATTCAGCCAAAGATGTTCACCAAACACTATTTGTGTTACCCCAAGGAGATCATCAAAGAATGATCGCCGGGTACAAAAAGAGCGGGCTGGATCGTCGTGATCCAGCCCGCTCTTTTTTTGTTCCATTCATCGGCGATCCGATTCTTAATTAGCCGTCCGGATCGTCGTCGTTTCCTGGATCCAGCATCCGACCCGGAAGCTTTGGCCGGCAGCCAGACTACGCTGGAATACATCTTCCTTGGTAGGCATGTATTTGGCGTAACGGCCGATCCATTTATTGGCTTCGGATGATGAGGACGGGTCAATGCGTTTGGCGCGGTTCCAGGCATCCAGTGCGGGCCAGACGACCACCTGGCTTTCCCAACCGGTACCAGGGCCACAGAGCGGACCACTGGAAGCGTATAGCTGTCCGATCAGTATGAAGGGTTCGCCCCAGTTAGAACGCACCTCAGCGGCCTGCAGCGCGTACTGACGCGAGCGGGGGAAATTCCGTTTGTGGGCGTAGTAGATCTTGGCGACGGTCAGCAGCCACTGGGCTTTCTTTTCCGGAGTTTCCGCTTCGTTGGCGGCAGTTTCGAACAGTTCGATGGCCGTATCGTATTCGGCGTTCCGCAGGGCTTCGTAAGCTTTCTCCAGCGGGCCTTCCTCCACGCAGTTCTCATTACCGACGCGGATGAGTTCCTTTAGCTTCTCGCTGGTTTCGTCGCATCCCCCCCATTTCATTCTACTGAAAACGGTCAGGATCACATCGCAGTCCTGTGGGTTCTCCTCAAACTGGGTGTAGTATTTATCGGTATAGTAATCACAATCGTAAAAGCCTTTGACGGTCTCGAAAGCTTCCAGCCGCTCCGGAGCGTAGCTTTCGATGATGGCCCAGCGATCACACATTACGCCTTCGCAATTCTCCACTCCGTTGGCCACCAGCGCTTTGATGCGCTCGGCGTACATCTGGGCTTCGGAGAGCGGGATCTTATCGTCAAAGTACATTTCCACCAGCAGGGAAGTGAAGGGGTTGATCACAAAATCCTGGACATCTTCTCCGTCCGTTTCCAGTGATTCCTTGAACATATTGTACATCTCCAGTTTGGAGGCCCGCCAGCGGTATTTGTAGTAGAGATCGAATGCCTTCCGGCCCACGATATAGCCGCCTTCCGGATAGCATTCCTGGATCTGATCGTAGAGATCGAATATCTTGTCGACATAGGGTTCCCACTGGGTAGTATCGGCGGTCTGGGAAATGAAGCGCTCGTTGAAGCGTATGCCGTCGGCCAGTACGGTATTCCGCTGTCCGTCCGCGGCCGGGGCTACGGCGTACACTTTCTGCCAGAGTGCGTAGGCCTGGTCGTAATCATCTACCCGGAGGAAATCCCGGTACAATACGTAGTTGGTCTCCGCTTCGTCCGGACTGGGCGCATCGGAAAACTTCGGACAGGGGCTCAGGTTCTCATCAACCGGGCTGGGTGCGGCCGGCTTCGGGTCGGTGGTCACCACCGGTTCAGTCGTTTTAGGTGTACAGGCTGCCAGCAGGACCAAAGCGGTCAGAACCATCCAATTTTTTACTCCTTTCATGAAAATTCATTTTTACTTATTCTCCGAAATATACGGGTTTCGTAAGGAATACCCGCCCAATTCAGGCCTTCAGTTGCCGCTTCCGGCTCAGGAAGTGCCAACTGAGCAAAAAAAAGAGTGCAAACCCTTTTGATCAAGGATTTGCACTCTTTATACCTCATTTGAACAGATTCTGTTCGAATTCGGATTACTGATATCTGACTTTCACCTTCTCACCGATACCACAACCGGCGGTTACGGTCTGACCGGCCTGCACCTTCCGCATGAAGCCTTCCTCTTTGGTAGGCAGGGCTCCGCTCAGGTTGGCGATACGCTTGCCGGCATCGTCGGCTACTTCCGAGTCGATGCTTCTGGCGTACTGATATTTATCCAGAGAAGCCAGTACCGCCAGACGCTTGTTCCAGTCGTCACAGCTACCACGGGACATCTTGCTGTAGATATCACCGATCAGGATGTACGGTTTACCCCATCCGGATTTCAGAGACGCAGCTTTGTTTGCGTTCGATCTTCCGGCGCTCAGCTGGTTGAGTTCCCAAACCTGCATGTGGGCGATACTGTACAGTACCTGAGCTTTGGCGTCATCATCTTCAGCGGCTTCCAGGCACTCCTCGTAGCGAGCGATCGCTTCTTTGATCTTACCCTCTTTTTGCAGTTGGGTAGCATCGTAGCAAGGATTGTTCTTCCGGCGCTCTTCTTCCAGACCGGCGTTGATCTCGGTAGCCAGCGTTTCGTATTTGGTTTTGATCATAGCCAGGTCCGGATCATTTTCGTCACAACCCTGAACTTTCAGTTTGTTGTAAACGTATTTGATGATCTCCAGGTCTTCGCTATTCTCGTTGTACTGCGGGATCAATTTCTTCTTGAAGTAAGCGCAATCAAAGATCTCGCCTTCAATTTCGGAAATATGAGACTGCATCCGTTGGAAACCAGCTTCGTGGTATTGTCCGTACTGTTTGTTGTTCTCGATGTTGTGGTTAGCGATGCCTTCCACTTTTTCGAAAGTCTGGATGAAGTCTTCTTTTTCGATCTTACCTGATTTGTACAGGTAGGCCATCAGCATCCCCAGCGGATCGTAAATGATGTATTCCGCATCATTTGCAGCCAGGTCGATGGCTTTTTTAAATGTTTCGTAAGTGGTGGTAGAATACCCGTAAGGCTTCATGTAAAACATATCGAATGCTTTACGGCCAGTCAGGTAGCCTTCGTTCTTATAGCACTCCATCTGCTCGTCGTAGAGGGAAATGATCTTTTCGGCATATTCGTTTTTCTGAGCTTCATCCGTAGCTTTGTTCATCATAGCCCGATAGATCTTACGGCCGTCTACAAAGTGAGATGGGCGCTGACCATCCGCTGCCGGTGCGATGTCGTAGGCAGTTTTCCAGTTATCGAAAGCGATTTTGAAGTTAGCGTCGTCCAGGTCCGTGGCGAGTTGCTCGGCTGTACGATCTTTAACAAAAGGACGATAGACCACGTGTGCGTTTTCGGCCTCTTCCTTACGGTCTGAATCGTTCCAAGTCTTACACTGTGCCCAAGCAGCCGAACTGCTCAGACTAAGCAGCGAAAAAACTATGAGAACATTGCGTAGTAAAGTCATAATTAATTGAATTTGCGTTTGAAAAACCAAGAGTTATCGTTCAGTGTAAATCCAAGAGTCAATTTTGCATAATTTTCCTGCAGGATATCTTTCACCCCGAATTGCCCCAGTTCCAGGGAAATGTCGAAGAAAGACAACTGCTGCCGGGGCATGATGATCGGGAATCCTAACCCAAAGGAAATGCCCGAATGGCTTAATTGTTCACCGCTTACAGACCGGGGGTCCGTACCGGTGAAAAAACCTGCCCGGTAATACATTTTCTTAGAATAACTGTTATAAGAGGTCGCATCCGGCAGATATTCGATACCCACCGCAAAGCGACTGTTATTGCTTAGTGTTTCCGGCTTGGCCGGATTTTCGTATTGACTCCACGATCCGAGGCTGTATTCCAGCCCGATGCGAAGCTTATTGAGCTCCTGATAAGTCAACCCGAGGGTAAACTCAGCGGGGAGGGTCATCTTCTGTTCAAAATCCCTGACGTTGCTGAACGTATCTATAACGGGATTTGGGGAGTAACTCCTTACATTGCTCCGTACATATAAATTACTGGTGTTGGTATTTATTTGTTGGGCTGAATGGCCATAAACACCAAAAATCAGTCGTTTTCCGCTCGGTACCATCGTACCATCGTTGTTTCTTTCCTTGAAATCGTGGGTATACATCAGTCCCAGATTCCAGGTCAGACCACTCACACTCAGCTCATCCAGGAATTCGGTATTGAATGAGTGGGCCAGACTGTCAAATTCCACCCGGCGGTTATTGATGAGCTTCCCGAAATTGTATCCCAGTGTAGCTCCGGCGGAAAATCCTTTGTATTTCAACCCGTTGCCCCACTGCAGTCGGTAGGTACCTCCATCTCCTTTGAGCGTGTTGGTTGCTACCTTGAAGCCATCCTCATCGATGTCGCGTACCGTTACGTCGTAAGCGACCTGGGTGAAGGGCACCAGCGAGAGGCTCATCCCGAAGTCCCAGGGAGACTGGCTTCTGTCCAGTGCTTCGTTTACCCGGTTCTTCAGCGGGAACCCCAGTGCGAGGTAACCGATATTTCCTCCCCAGATGTTGTCCGTGTCATCCCCGCTCTTTAGCTGGGTATATTGTGCGTACGTTCCGATCTCGAAGGCCGTAGAACGCAGATGCGGCAGCGAGGCCGGGTTCATTACGTTCAGGTGAAAGGCGTCGTGGTAGGCGGCGGTAAGCCCCCCCATTCCGCCCGGCGCGGCCATATACTGGCTAAAATAATTTCCCAGTGCTAACCTCGAATAGGGCGAATTTCCCTTCGGACGAATATCTTCATTCTTTGTCTGTGCCCCGAGTGTCCCCACTCCTAAGGTTAATGCAATAAGACAAAATGTTTTAAACCAATTGCTCGGCATTATAGGTTAATATTTTGTTCAGGCCACGTAAGACCAGATCAGGATTCACAAATATCTTGCTTTTCAACACTTTTGCAAAAAATTCGGCATCACCACCCGTTAAAATCACGCGAAGCTCACCAAATTGACTGCTGAACAGGCGGATAAAACCTTCCAGTTCCAGTACGGTCCCCAGCTGCCCACCGTTGCGCATGGCGGTCTCTGTCGACTGCCCGATCGCGTTGTCTATCTCTCCGGATGCCACCAGCGGCAAACGCGCCGTAAACTCGTGCATCGCCCGGAAACGCATCGCCAGACCGGGACTGATATTGCCGCCCCGGTAGGTTCCCTCCGCGTCCAGGAGATCATAAGTAATGCAGGTACCCGCATCGATCACCAGACAGTTTTCCCCAGGGTATAACTGCCAGGCACCGACAATCGCTGCCAGGCGGTCCTTTCCCAGGGTTGTGGGGGTTCCGTAAGCATTTTTAATTGGCAAGGGTGTTTGGTGGTCCAGTTGGAGATAGTAAAAGTGGTTCGCCAATTTCGCCTCCCAGGATGGCTCAATGGGTTTACCCACCGTAGATAAGATGATATTTTTGACCTGATGGTTGGTTGCATGGGAAATAATATCTTCTACCGAATAGCTTGTCCAGAAGGATTGTTCCACCAGCTGGTGGTCTTTGAACAAGCCCAGTTTGGATCGGGTATTTCCTATGTCGATGGTCAAATTCACCTAAAAGTGTTAAAATTTACTAGTTTACTAACTCGAAATCAAGATTTTATCCAGTTTTCTTCAATCCTGAAGTGATTTACTATTCTTTTGACGTAGCATTCCACTCCAGGTAATTTAAGGATCTGTTAAAGTATTTATAAAGGAATGTTTAGGTTTTGCCGCCGGTTACCCGGCAGCATTCCCGCTAATGTTTAAAGTGTCGTACACCCGTCATTACCATGGCCATATCGTGCTCGTCGCAGTAATCGATGCTGGCCTGGTCCTTGATGGATCCTCCCGGCTGGGTAACCGCCACGATCCCCGCTTCGTGTGCGATCTCCACACAGTCCGGGAAAGGGAAAAAGGCGTCGGATGCCATTACCGCTCCCTGCAGATCAAAACCGAAAGCCCCGGCCTTGATGATGGCCTGCTTCAGCGCATCCACCCGGGAAGTCTGGCCGCAGCCCATGCCAAATAGCTGATGGTCCTTAGCCAGTACGATCGTATTGGATTTCAGATGTTTACAAACGATATTGGCAAACAACAGATCGTCGATCTGCTGCTGGGAAGGCGCTTTTTTGGTCACCACTTTCAATTCGTCCCGGTCTTCGATCCGGGTGTCGGTATCCTGCTCGATCACCCCGTTTAGGAGGCTCTTGAAACTGCGCGTCTGTACGGTAAAGTCCTTGATGCGCAGCAGAATACGCTTCTTCTTTTTGGTGAGTAGTTCCAGGGCTTCATCGGTGAATCCCGGTGCGATCAGCACTTCGTAGAAGATCTTGTCGATCTCCTGGGCGGTAGCCAGATCGATGGTGGTATTGGCGATCAGAATACCCCCGAATGCGGAAATATTATCTCCCGCCAACGCCGCCGTCCAGGCCTCGAGAATAGTAGGCCGGGTCGCTACGCCACAGGAATTGGTATGTTTCAGAATGGCGAAAGTAGGTGCGGCATCCTTGAATTCCCGCATCAGGGCTACGGCGGCGTCCACGTCTACGAGATTATTGTAGGACAGTTCCTTGCCACCGATCTTTTCGAACATCACTTCCAGGTCCCCGTAAAAAATGCCTTCCTGGTGGGGGTTTTCCCCGTAGCGCAGAGTCTGGGAATGGAGAATGCTTTTCTTAAAGCTCCGGTCTTCGGTCTGATGTTCGTCGAAGTAGTTGAAGATCGCCGTATCGTAGTGGCTGCTGATCTTGAAGGCGCGACGTGCCAGTTCCTTGCGATCCGCCAGATCCGTTACGCCGTCTTTGGTTTGCAGCATATCCAGGATCATCCCGTATTCGGCCCTGGAGGGCACTACGGCTACATCCCGGTAGTTCTTGGCGGCGGCCCGGATGAGCGAGATCCCGCCGATATCGATCTTTTCGATGATAGCCGACTCTTCCTCCGTATTGGCAACCGTCTCTTCGAAGGGATAGAGATCCACGATCACCAGGTCCAGTTCCGGAATGTCGTAATCCCCCAGCTGAGCCAGGTGGTTTTCTTCCCGGCGCGCCAGGATCCCGCCGAAAACTTTGGGATGGAGGGTCTTTACCCGTCCGTCCAGAATGGATGGATAGGTGGTGAGATCTTCCACGGCTTCTACCTTCACCCCGAGCCCTTCGATAAAGCTCTGGGTCCCCCCGGTGGAATAGATCGTGACGCCAAGTCGGTCAAGTTCTTTGATTATGGGTTCGAGCCCATCTTTATAAAAAACAGAGATCAATGCAGATTGGATACGCTTTGCTGCCATCGTTCAGATTAGTGAAAGGATTCAAAAAAAGATTTGCAAAGGTAAGGAGAAATGTCGAGAGATCACGTCCATTGGTAAAGAATCTACCGGGAGGATCTATTCCGGCAAAGCCCCGCCCGTCCTTATAGTGCCCTGCGATCCGGCCATTTGACCGCTTCGGTATCCGCCATCCGCTCCGGTGCAAAATTGCGATTATCAAAACATTCAAATTAAATGATGAATCCTAAGCATTTATTAGTCCTTATCTGTCTGCTGAGTAGCCTGGTCCTGAATGCACAGCAGGACTACAATATACTCTGGATCACCGTTGAGGATATGAGCCCCCGCCTGGGTTGTTACGGAGATGGCACCGTATCTACCCCTAATATTGACCGACTCGCCCGCGAAGGCATCCGTTACAACCGGGCCTTTGCCACATACGGCGTTTGTGCACCTTCCCGCCACAGCCTCATTATGGGTATGTACCCGAGCAGCACAGGGGCGATGGCCATGCGGACCTGGACGCGTACTTCCGCCATCAAGGATATCACCGACACTGCTCTGCTGAATATACCGGTCTACGAAGCCACCCCGCCCCCCGAAGCTCATTGCTTTACGGAATACCTGCGGGCCGCCGGCTTTTATTGCACCAACAATTCCAAAACCGACTATCAGTTCCGGCCACCGGTAACGGCCTGGGACGAAAGCAGTAACCAGGCCCACTACCGCCACCGGCCCGATGGGAACCAGCGCTTTTTTGCCGTATTCAACAACACCAAGACCCACGAAAGTCAGATCCACAATCCGACCGCTCCGGTGGTCACGGATCCGGCGACGGTAACGGTTCCCCCCTACTACCCCGATACGGAAACCGTACGCCAGGACATTGCCCACCACTACGATAACATCCACGAAATGGATAAATGGGTAGGCAAGATCATGGACGAACTGGAAGCCGACGGACTGCTGGACAAAACCATCATCTTTTTCTTCGGAGATCACGGAGACGGCCTGCCGCGGGCCAAACGCTGGGTGTACGATTCCGGCATCCAGGTACCCCTGATCGTTCGCTGGCCGGACGGACGCCGGGCCGGTACGGTAAACGAGGAGCTGGTCAGTTTTATAGACTTCGCACCCACCGTGCTTTCTCTGGCCGGATTAGCTATACCGGACCATATGGAGGGACAGGCTTTTCTGGGCGACCAAAAGGCGGCCGAACGAAAATATATCTACGCCTTCCGCGACCGGATGGACCCCGCTCCGGAACAGAAACGGGCGGTACGCGATAAGCGCTATAAATACATTCGCAATTACCGGCCCGATCTGCCCTACATCGGGTTCATTCCCTACCGGGACCGCATGCTGATGATGCAGGAGATCATGCGTTTGGATCAGGCCGGTAAACTCGGTCCGGATCAGTGGCAGTTCAGCGCCAAACATAAACCGCTGGAAGAATTGTACGATACCCAGGTCGATCCCTACGAGATCCACAATCTTGCCGCTGATCCGCAGTATTTCGGCAAACTGGCCGAATTGCGGCAGGCCCACGAAGATTTCATCGATCGCTTCGGTGATCTGGGACAATTAACGGAAACCCAATTGATCCGCCACCTCTGGGGGCCGACGGGTGAGCAACCCCTAACCGCCGCTCCCTCCATGAAAAAAGAGCAGGGTAAAATTGTACTTTCCTCAGCTTCTGAAGGAGCCTCCATCGCCTACCGCTGGGCGGGCTCCGAACGCTGGGAACTTTATTACAGGCCGATCCCCGTACGGGCGGGCCAGACCCTGGAAACCCAGGCCATCAGATTGGGATGGAAAAAAAGTGAGGTCCGGACATTTAGCCCGTAAAGAAAAAAAAATGCTGATTTGGGAAGTCTATTATTCGGTTCCCCTTGCGGGAAGGTTCTATTTCTTTTGTTTGTAAATAGGTACTGTGGAGCAGGGCTCTCCGTACATGACGCTTTTCGCTACCGGGACCAGCCGGCGGGTCATTTCCAGATAGGCGCCCGGGGGTACCGGCCGATCGCCACACCCTTTGATCACAATGCGTTTATCCTGGTATTGGCTCCAGTCGATCTTTTCCAGTTGCTGGTAGAGATAGTGATGGGCATAGGCCTGCTCATCACCCTGGAAGATATCCTGCACGTGGGGAGCGGCCTGGGTGGCCACCAGCATATAGGCCCACATGGGAATAATGGCATCGGAAGAACAGTACACCAGTAAGGTCTTGTCCTGATAGGCGGACCAGTCGTGTTCAGCTACGGCCGTACGGAAATCCTTTTCCCGCAGGATCAGTTCCCGGAACAGATAATCTTTCAGGTCAAATACCGCAACATCCGTTTGGGGCAGGTAGTCGGTGAGATCGATGGTGATCAGGCCGCTGGCGGCTACCCGGTTGACTAAAGTGGACTCGTTCTTCGTACTCATTCTTCTTCTCCGCTTGAGGTGGTTTGGTAATCTTCTTCGATGGACGCCTGCTCACCGATCTGATTTTCCGGTTCCTTGAAATCCTTCGGTTTCGGCAGATCATCCAGGCTTTTCAGGCCGAAATAATCCATGAACTTCGGGCTGGTACCGTAGAGCAGGGCCCGGCCCGGACCGTCGCTGCGTCCTGTTATGGAAACAAGTTCCTTTTCCAAAAGTTTTTGGATGGCGTAATCGCAGTTGACCCCGCGGATCTTTTCCAGTTCGCTTTTGCTGACCGGTTGTTTGTAGGCGATGATGGATAGGGTTTCCAGAGCCGAGCGGGACAGGCGTTTTTTGGTAGTCTGCTTCAGGTAGATACCAACGGTGTGGTGGTAAGCCCCTTTGGTGAGGAACTGGTAGCCGCCGGCGATTTCCACGATCTCAAAGGGATAGACCTCCTGTTGGTACTTTTCTTTAATCTCCTCCAGGGTTCTGTCCAGTTCATCCGGATGAAACTGTAAACCGAAACTTTCTTCCAGGCAATCCCGGATCTCCTCCATGCCGATCGGGGATTCGGCGGTGAAGATCAGGCTCTCTATATGTTGGGAAAGGTCTTTCAACAGATTATTTTTTCGCAAAAATAGTTTTTTTATGCTTTCCCGTAAGCCCCGCAGGACATCCTGTTTGCCGAAGCGGTTTAAGTTTTACTTTTTGGTGCTGGAATGTGCGGTCTTTTACCCATGTAAAGTGGGCAAAACATCTGGAGCTGGAGAAGAATAAGCCCAAAACCCTACTCCATCAGGCCCCATCCGGCCGTACCGGGCCAACTCTCCGGGACTACGCCCGGTCCGGCTGAATTGTTTTTTCTTTCTACGAAAAGAGGACGACTGTAAATCCGTGACCTTTTTCCAATTTTTTCTATCTTTTGCACCCAATGAACCAACCTATAAAACACCAACGATTAAGAACTGATGAAGCAACGCAAAATCCTTCTCAACGAAAGTGAGATCCCCGAAAAGTGGTACAATATTGTGCACGACATGCCCAACAAGCCACTTCCGCCCCTGCATCCCGGCACCAAAGAACCCATCGGACCGGAAGCACTGGCCCCCTTATTTCCCATGGAACTGATCAAACAGGAGGTCACTACCGATAAGTGGGTAGAGATCCCCGAAGAAGTACGGGATATTTACAAGATCTGGCGCCCTACGCCCATGTTCCGTGCCTACGGACTGGAAAAGGTGCTGGATACTCCCGCCAAGATCTATTACAAGTACGAAGGCGTTAGTCCTTCGGGTTCCCACAAGCCCAATACCGCCGTAGCCCAGGCGTATTATAATAAGATGGAGGGTGTCAAGCGGATCACCACGGAGACCGGTGCCGGTCAGTGGGGCAGCGCCCTGAGCTTTGCCTGCCAGCACTTCGGTATTGAGTGCGAAGTGTATATGGTGAAGATCAGTTACCACCAGAAACCCTACCGGAAAGTCATGATGAACACCTGGGGTGCCCAGGTCCACGCCTCCCCGACCAATCTCACCGAAGCGGGTAAGAAGATCCTGGCCCAGGATCCGGATTCGCCGGGCAGTCTCGGTATTGCCATCTCCGAGGCGGTGGAGCGCGCCGCTACCGATGAGAACACCAAATACGCACTCGGCAGCGTACTGAACCACGTATTGATGCACCAGACCGTCATCGGGCTGGAAGCCATCAAACAAATGGAAAAGGCGGGTGATCTGCCGGATATCGTCGTAGCGCCTTTTGGTGGCGGATCCAACTTTGCCGGCATCAGTTTTCCCTTCCTGCGGCTCAACCTGGAAGAAGGAAAGAATATTCGTTGCATTGCCAGCGAGCCGGCCTCCTGTCCCAAACTGACCCGCGGTGTTTTCCGCTACGATTTTGGGGATACGGTCGGTATGACGCCGCTGCTGCCCATGTACACGCTCGGTCACAATTTCGTACCAGCCCCGATCCACGCCGGCGGCCTGCGTTACCACGGTGCCGGAGTGGTCGTCAGCCAGCTCCTGAAAGATAAACTGATCGAAGCCATCGCCCACGATCAGCTGGAGTGCTTTGAGGCCGGAGTCGCCTTTGCCCGCGCGGAAGGGATCATTCCCGCGCCCGAGACCAACCACGCGATCGCCACGGCGATCCGGGAAGCGAAGCGCTGTAAGGAAGAAGGAAAATCCGAGACCATCCTGATCCATCTTTGCGGTCACGGTAATTTTGACCTGGCAGCCTACGAAAATTACCTGTCCGGTAATCTGGAAAAACACGAGATCACCTCCGAGGAGATTGAAGCCGCACTGGCCCAGTTGGACACACCGACGATCCCATAGGACCGGGCAGGGTGCCGAATGCCGGGATAACTGAAAGGGCAGCAACTGACGGATGATCCTCATTTTTCAGTTCATCTTCCATCAGATCCCAAATTTCGGCGCCCTGCTTTCAGGCCAATTAACGACCGACACCTTCTCTTCTAGCGTAGTACTACTAATGATCTAATATTCAGACACCTATACTAAGGTGATCCAAACCAACAAAAATTTCGCTAATTAACTATTGTCTTTTCAAATATTCGTATTTCTTTGCAATCGGAATACTTTTTAACTATTGTCTACCGGATTTTTTATATTTTTAAATCTTGAGCCTATCAGCTTAATACCCGCATAATCCCATATTAATTGATGCCCAATCACTTACAGGTTTCCGAAAACTAATCTCTATTACAATTTCAGAATCATCACTATATCCTGAACCATTAGGTCGACAGCTTATTCCCCAAAATTTAACGCCAAAAAAATTGAGCTTAGCGAAAATTCGTTAATTTCGCGAGGCCAAGACCAAATTATTATTTCATTCGACCCTAATAATTGATATGAAATTTTCAAGCCAACGGTATATACTAAATATTATTCTACTCCTCTTTGGTTCAGTTGGTCTGTTCGGCCAAACGACCATCAGCGGAGAGATAAAGGACGGCACGACCAATGAGCCGTTAATCGGTGCCAGTATTTTGGTGAAGGGAACTTCAGAGGGCACGATCACCGACTACGACGGGCGGTTCGAACTCCGCACGGAACAAACCTTTCCAATAACCATCATTATTTCCTACATCGGCTACACCGAAAAAGAACTAGTGGTCAATGATGACTCCCAGATTGAAGCAAGTCTGGAGGAAAGCGCCATTACTACGGAGGTTGTGGAAGTGAAAGGCCAGCGCATTTCCGAAAAACAAAAAGCATCACCCCTCACGGTAGAATCTTTGGACGGACTGGCTATTAAACAAACTGCATCCGACAACTTCTACGATGGTCTGGGCGCGCTCAAAGGGGTGGACATGACGGCCGCCAGTCTCGGTTTCAAAGTGATCAATACCCGCGGCTTCAACAGTACCAGTCCGGTGCGTTCGCTCCAGATCATCGACGGGGTGGATAACCAGGCTCCCGGTCTGAACTTTTCCCTCGGTAACTTTCTGGGGTCTTCCGAACTCGATGTACTCAAGGTAGACCTCATTCAGGGTGCCAGTTCGGCCTTTTACGGACCGAATGCATTCAACGGGGTGATCAGTATCGAGACGAAAAATCCATTCCTGAACCAGGGACTCGCCGCTTCCGTTAAAGCCGGCGACCGGAATTTGCTGGAAGGCGCATTCCGGTTTGCGGATGGCATTCGCAACGGCAACGGAGATGAGTGGCTGGCCTACAAGATCAATTTCTCCGCTCTGCGGGCCGATGACTGGCCGGCGGAAAATTACAATGCCGTAGATGGCACCCGCTCCGTAGTGGGTAATCCCGGGCGCTGGGATGCCGTCAACATTTACGGGGATGAATACTTCTCGCTGAATGATTATTCCGATGAGGACGTTAACCTATCCACCAACCGGGCCGGTCTGGGCCTGTTCCACCGCATCGGTTACCGGGAAACGGATCTGGTAGACTACGATACCCGCAATATCAAAGCCAATGCGGCGATCCATATCCGGACCTCCCCACGGAAGAACTACGAATCTCCGGAGCTGATCTTTTCTTCCAGTTTCGGTACCGGTACCACGGTTTACCAGGGAGACAACCGTTTCAGTCTCCGGGACATCCTCTTCTTCCAGAACCGGATCGAATTCCGGAAGCGGGATAAATTCTTTATTCGCGCCTACGCCACCAATGAGGATGCGGGTAATTCCTACGATCCCTACTTTACAGCGCTGCGCCTGCAGGAACTCGCCAAAACCAATGAACTCTGGGCCCAGGATTATATCCGCTACTGGCAGAGGAACATCTACCCACAAATGGTAGCCAGAGAATACCCTACCCCGACCGTAGTGGACGCCCAACTGGTCTTCGACCAGAATGCCGCCCGGCAGTGGCTGGCCGATAATCAGGATGACCTGACCGCCTGGCACAATGAAACGGCTATAGCTGCGAACGCACGTAATATTCTCAATAATACTTCACAAGACTTTTTTATACCCGGCACCGCACGCTTTCAGTCGGCATTTGACAGCATTACCTCTCTGAAGAACAACGAGGGTGGTACCCGCTTCTTCGACAAATCTTCGCTCTACCACGTGCACGGGGAATACACCTTCAATCCGACCTGGGCCGAGCGTATTGTGGTCGGTGCGAACTACCGCATGTACCGCCCGGTTTCCGAAGGAACGGTGTTTAAGGATACCGCGGGGGTGGAGATCACCAACTCGGAATTTGGCATCTATACGGGTTTTGAAAAGAAATTCACCCGGAAGTGGATCCTGAGCGGGACGGTCCGGATCGATAAGAATCAGAACTTTGATCTACTGGTCACCCCGGCGGCCTCCATAGTCTGGTCACCGGATGTGTACAATTACTTCCGGATATCATTCTCATCGGCCATTCGCAACCCGACCCTGGCGGATCAGTACCTCAACCTCAACGTGGGCCGGGCCATACTGGTCGGTAATCTCGAAGGTTACCAGGACCTGATCACCGTGGAGTCCCTACGGGATTATTTCAGCAGTAACCTTAACCGGGAAAAACTGGTATATTTCGATGTAGACCCGGTTCGACCGGAAAAAGTAAAGACCGTCGAAGCCGGTTACCGCACCACCCTGTTTGAGAAGCTGTACCTCGATCTGGGCTATTACTACAGTTTTTACAACGATTTCATCGGTTACAATATCGGTGTGGACGCTGAGTTCGGGACCTTCGGTATCCCGACGAGCCTGCAGGCTTATCGGGTTGCGGCGAATTCACTGAACGAGGTGACTACCCAGGGCTTTTCGATCGGCGCTAATTATTACTTCGCCAATTACTACATGCTGGCCGGTAACTATTCCTGGAACAAATTAAACAAAGCTTTCCCGGACGATCCGATCATCCCGGCTTTCAATACTCCGGAACACAAATACAATATTTCTATTTCCGGCAGAAACGTACCTTTAAACCTGGGTTTCACCCGGATCAACAATTTCGGGTTCAACCTGAATTACAAATGGATCCAGGGCTTTGTTTTTGAGGGTTCGCCCCAGTTTACCGGCGATATTCCCGATTACAGCCTGCTCGACGGCCAGATCAATGTGACGGTGCCAAAAATTAACACCACTTTCAAGCTGGGAGCATCGAACATTCTCGATAATAAAACCTTCCAAACTTATGGAGGCCCCCGGATCGGTCGCCTGGCCTATTTCTCAATTACTTACAACTTTGAAAAACGGATCAATTGATCCTTTTACATAAATCCGCAAAACTCGAATTAAGGGGGGAACGCCAGGGGGCGTTCCCGTTGCAATTATCAAACTCAAAAAAGTCCTTTATGAAAAAAATCAACCTATTACTGCTGTTGGGCTTGCTATGTGGTATACAGCTGCAGGCTCAGCGTTACCTTTCACCCGTTTTTGCAGGCGTTGAGGTTACTAGTGATATTACCTACGGGGTCAATGCGACGGTATTGTCGCTGCTCCTGGGCGATACGGAAGCGCGTCCGGAAGAGCTTAAGCTCGATGTCTATCAGCCGGCCGGAGACGATGAGACCAGCCGGCCTTTGGTGATTATCCTACATACCGGAAACTTTTTGCCACCACCACTGATCGGCGGATGTACCGGTACCCGCTTCGACGCAGCGGCCGTAAATCTGGCCAGTCGACTGGCGAGTATGGGCTACGTGGTTGCTTCGGCGGATTACCGTTTGGGCTGGAACCCGACGGATCCCAGTCAGGCCATCCGGGCTTACGGGATTATCAATGCCGCCTACCGGGGCGTACAGGATTCCCGTACCGCCATTCGGTATTTCAAAAAGACCGTAGCTGAAGACGGTAACCCTTACGGGATCGACTCTACCAAGATCGTACTCTGGGGTATTGGTACCGGCGGATATATCTCTCTGGCTTCGGCCACTTTGGATGATATCTCCGATACCTATATACCGAAATTCTTTTTCCAGACCCAGGCCGGTGCCGTACCTATGGTAAACGAAGGGATCAACGGTAATGTGGACGGTACTACTACCGGTATTGTCAATGCTCAGGCGGCAGCCCTGCTGCCTTTCCCGGAAGGTGATACCCTGAACTATCCGAACCACGTTGAATATTCCAGTGAATTCCAGCTCGGTGTGAATATGGGTGGTGCCCTGGGTGATACCAGCTGGATCGATAACACGGATATTCCCTTCATCTCCTACCACGTACCTACGGATCCCTTTGCACCCTGTGAGATCGGGATCGTAAACGTACCTCCTCCCGTAAACCTTCCCGTTGTCGAGGTGATGGGTAGTTGTGAGGTTCAGCCGGATTTCACGGAGGCCGGAGTAAACGCAGCTATTGATGCCGGTGGTCCTTACAATGACCAGATCTCAGAAATTGCTCGAAGCCGCAATGGCGGTATCGAAAGCCTGTACTTGTTCCCGAGTGATGATCCGACCGAAGGTGGACAATGGTCCTACTCTTTTGCATTGGAACCATACGGAGTACCGGGTTCTAACTGTGATACCAACTCCATACGGGCTAATGCTTATCTGGATACCATCATCGCGTACTATGCGCCACGTGCCTTCGCCGCACTGTCGCTGCCGGTGGCTACCCGTGACCTGATCCCTGCTTCGGAAGTAGGCCTGAAGATCGCACCCAACCCGGCTACGTCGCAGGTACTGATCCGTACCGCAGCGGAATTCCCGATCTCCGATATGCGTTTGTTCGACCTGAACGGTAAAATGGTAGAGCACAGAACGAACATCAACACCAATGAGATCCGGATGCAAAGGAACAATTTGCCGGCAGGTATTTATGTCGTCAAACTCAGGGTGAAAGATAAGATCGTGGCGCAGAAGCTGGTGTTTAACTAAGTTAAGCCGGCTTCACTTTCGGTCCGAACGTCCACACGGGCAATGCCTTAGCGTGACATTCGTAATACCGAAAGTATAGAAACGATCAACCGGATGGTTGGAAGGCCGATGTTTGGGCTTTTCAACCATCTGTTTTTTGTAACGGACCGTATCGGAATTTACAGGCTATCCGGACGGAGTATCCCGCATTACAAAGGGAGGAAATAATCCTTCCGTATCATTTGTCCCGGACTTTGATGGGAAAAGGAGATGAAGGGATTAACAATTACAACATGCTTATCTGTTCTCACCCCGGCTTAGGCTCAACGGCATCATCAGGCCAAGCGTGACAAAAACGCCCTCATTGTAGATCTCTCCCAAAGAAACGCCGTCGATATCCAGTACGCCCAGATAATAACGCAGGTCGGCAAAGATCCGGCGGTCCCGGTGGAGATCCGTTTCGATCCCGGCCCCTACGGCAAAACCGCCGTCCAGGCGATTCACAACCACCTCGTCAAAATCAATCCGTTCGCGGAATAATCGATAATCCTCAATGCCGTTGGCGTTGAATCGAAGGCCGTAGTTCACCTCAATACCGGCCAGACCGTAGAGCCGGACGGGCTCCCAATCCAGGCGAATTTTCATCATAATGGGTAAGGAAAGATAACTGATCTCGGCGGAGTTGTAATCGCGGTTGGCGGGTAGTTTTCGGAGCAGTTCCAGGTTGCGGCGCAGGATGAAGGCCGGGCCTCCGAAGAGAAAAACGTGCTCGGAGAGTTGCACTTCCAGGGGTAGCGCCACCCGAACCCCGGTAGATGGGGTCAAACCGCCTCCCCCGCCGATCCCCGCAAAAGTTTGTGCCCGCCCGACGGCACTAAAAGAAAGGGCAATCAGCAAAAAACAGCAAAAGAGAAGGTCGGCTTTTTTCATCATGGGTTCGGCGCATTTAGGAATGAGTATTAAACGATACGAAATACCTGATCAGTAACTGCCCTCCGGCCGGCATTTTTCACTACCCGGCAATTACTCATCATCTATCATTCATATATGACACCATTTAAACGGCGAATGGTCAATCGTAGTACGTTAAAATTTGAGTTTAAATAATATCCACTTCAAATTTTGTACCCGTTGACCATTCAACCTATTGCAACTCGGGGAATTATTTAAAGCCCATGCCCAGTCCAATACCGATCCAACCGGCACGGAAACCCTGGCCGCGGACGATCAGCGGATTCCAGTTGACCTGTAGCATCAGGCCAGACTTACGGGGTTGCAGCCGGTAGCCGAATGTCAGGAAGCCGCCCATGAGGGCCAGGCCTTCGCCCTGCACAAATTCGTGGTTGGAGAAATCACCCTGACCACTGGCGGTAGCGTATACGGGCAGCAGGCCGACGCCGGTGACCAATGAACTTCTACCCTTTCCAACCAGGTGGTTGACTTCCAGTGGGAAGGTAACCAGGCCTACGGTCAGATCGGAATCCTCGTCGTTCAGAGAGGTACTGAAACCACCGATGCCGGCCCGAAAGCCGAGGCCGTCCATCCGACCCTTTTGCAGGCGTACGTCAAAATTGACGCCATACAGGATGTTGCTGCCCAGGAGTTCCAGGTAAATGTTCTTGTGGCGGGTATCGAATTTGGGATTCGGGCGGTTCTGGCCCATCATCAGTAGAGGGAGTGCGAATAAAACAAAGAAGGCGATGATTGAATGCGTTTTCATTTTTAGGGTTTTAGGTGTGTCGAAAAATGTGGTAAACGCATGGATGTGTCGGCGCTCCCGGGGATGTGCCCAGAAATGAAAAATTTTCACAAAATCTTAACCAGTAATACTATGACGTTTCTGCAAAATGGTCGGAGAAGTAGACTAGCAGGCTTCGGAAAAAAAGGAAAGCATTCCCCCCGTCCCCCTATATCCCCAGGGCTATTCAGTTCTATAAAAACGCAATGCGAATTTTTCAATTACAATGTCAAGCACAATAGCAAGTAAAAGGCAGCTTTCTGCTCCGATTTTGACCTTTTCGCCTGATTTTGAGTTATTGAAATTGCTATTGCCATTGAAATTGCTATTTTTTAAATTCAATAATTTGAGAACTGAACAGCCCTACCCTATATCCCGATCACCAAATCTCCCCATCTCCTCTTCACCTTGGTCTAGCTGATCTGAAATACCGCCGTACGCACCCGTTTCCCGCCCTGATCGTCATCCAGTACCAATGTCTGAACTTCCGGATCTGCAAACACTTCTTCCATGTTGCGTACCCGGCCGAAAGGAACCTGACGTGCGTGGAACTGAGCTTCCACGGCCGGCAGATCCATACCGGCAATCGCCTCTTCTAAATACTCATTGAGGGCCGTCCGATGCTGGACGCGCTGCTCGTTGCTGCTGAATCGTTGATCTTCGGCCAGTGCTTCCAGCTGCAAAGCCAGACAAAGCGAATGGAATTGTTTATCGTTACCCACCGCCAGTACGATCTGCCGCCCATCCGCCGTGGTGAAAATATCGCCGTAGGGCGCGATATTCGGATGCCGGCTCCCCATACGCTGTGGAATGTGCCCGGCCACCAGCCAGTTACTCGCCTGATTGGCCAACGAAGCCACCGCCGCATCGCGCAGAGAGACGCTGACCAAAGCTCCGGTGCCCTGCCGCTCTTTTTGGAGCAGGGCCAGCAGAATGCCTTCTTTCAGCTGATGGGCCGCCAGGAGGTCGATCAATGCCACCGGCATCCGGGAGGGAGCCCGGTCAGGGTCACCGGTCATGTAGAGAAAGCCGGCTTCTGCCTGCAGGACGATATCAAAAGCCGGCTTATCGGAGTTTTCCCCGAACCCGGTGATCTGCCCGAAGATCAGTCCCGGAAATTGCCCGCGGAGCTGATCGGGAGCAAAGCCCATCTTCCGGGCCGAATCCGGGCGAAAATTGCTGATCACCACGTCCGCCCGGGAGATCCAGTCCATCGCCAGGGTATGATCTGCGTCATTGCTCAGGTCCAGAAAGTGTACTTCCTTGCCCCAGTTTATACTGTGGTAATAAGCGGAGGCCGCACTTTGGGGATCTTCGGAAGGTAATTTCCAGCGGCGGGTAACATCTCCGCCGGTTTTTTTGTTCTCAATTTTGATCACCCGGGCGCCCAGTTCGGCAAAGAACATGCCGACGGCCGGTCCGGCCAGCACACTAGCCAGTTCGACCACCAGAAGATCCTTAAATATTTGATTTTTCCGCATTCAACCTTTTATTTTAAGCGCATGAAAATACTTACCGCCCAGCAAACCCGAGACGCAGATGCCTACACCATCCAGCACGAGCCCATTCCCTCCATCGACCTCATGGAGCGGGCCTCCACCGTATTCACCGATTGGTTCTGCGAGCAGTTTCCCATGCGACACCAAATGGTGCACGTCTTCTGCGGGACCGGCAACAACGGTGGCGACGGACTGGCGGTAGCCCGGATGCTGCACGCGCGAAAGTACGATCTTCAGCTAAGTATTTGCCGGTTTAGTGAAACGGGCAGTGAAGACTTCCGGGAAAATCTGGAACGACTCCGGTCACTCCGGGACATCGAAATCCGGGAGATCAGAGAAGACGATCCGTTGCCGGCACTGGAGGGTACCGCCATCGTGATCGACGCCATCTTCGGTTCGGGCCTCAACCGGCCGGTAAGCGGTTACTGGGCCCGGCTTTTTGAGCACATCAATGAATCCGGCGCGGCCATCGCTTCCATAGATATCCCTTCCGGGCTGTTTGCCGATGAGGCCTCTAAAGGAGCATACATCCAGGCCGACCGCACCTTGACTTTCGAACTGCCCAAACTGGCTTTTTTGTTCCCGGAAAACCAGAACGCCGTCGGTAACTGGACACACCGCAGCATCGGCCTAGCCCCGGATTTTTTAGAAAAAGTAGAAACGGACAATTATTACATTGACCGGGAAATGGTGGCGGGTCTATTCCGAAAACGGGAAAAATTTGACCATAAAGGCACCTTCGGCCACGCCCTGCTCGTAGCCGGCAGCTACGGAAAAGTCGGCGCGGCTATTCTGAGCGCCCGGGCGGCGCTACGCAGCGGACTGGGACTGCTCACCATCCACGCTCCTCGCTGTGCGTACGAGATCCTGCAGATCAGCATCCCCGAAGCGATGGTCAGTATCGACCGGCACCGCCACTATATCAGCGAATGGCCCCAGCTGGATAGCTACGATACGGTGGGGATCGGACCGGGTATCGGGCAGGGACAAATGACGAAAGAGGCAATCCTACCACTGATCGAATCCGCCGAAATGCCCATCGTACTGGATGCCGACGGACTTAATATCCTTTCGAAAAATCCGGACTATTTCGGGAAACTGCCGGCCAATTCCATTCTCACGCCCCATCCCAAAGAGTTTGAACGGCTGTTCGGGCCTACCGAAAATAACTTCGAGCGCAACCAGTTGCAGCGGGACATGGCCGCCAGGTACGGAATTATCATTGTCCTGAAGGGAGCCCATACGTGCATTGCCCTACCGGACGGCAATTGCTATTTTAATTCTACCGGCAATCCGGGTATGGCTACCGGTGGCAGCGGCGATGTGCTCACCGGTATTCTCACCGGTTTGCTGGCCCAGCAGTATTCGGCGCAGTCGGCGGCCATCCTTGGGGTCTACCTGCACGGACTGGCCGGAGATATGGCGGTAAAGAAACTGGAATCCCACGCCCTGGTCTCCGGGGACCTGATCAAGTTCCTGGGCAAAGCTTTTCTTTCGCTGCATGCGGACCGCACGTAACTCCGACTTCCAGTCGGAGCTGCGACCTAGCCTGGCACCGACTGGAAGTCGGTGCAACGGAAGTAGGTGCAGCGAAAACATTCTCCGACCGGAAGTGGGGGTTACGAGAAATTTCCTCATTTTTGAACCTGTTTTGTTCCACGGGACGTTGTTGGGATAGAAATATTGAAAACGCATAGTTATGGAAAAACAAAGTGTGGTAGTGCTATCGGGTGCGGGAGTCAGTGCGGAAAGTGGTATCAAGACCTTCCGTGATGCCGACGGGCTGTGGGAAGGTCACGACGTGATGGAGGTCGCTACTCCGGACGGCTGGCGCAGAAACCGCGATCTCGTGCTGGATTTTTACAACCAGCGACGAAGACAATTGAAAGAAGTATTGCCCAATCAGGCGCATTTTGCATTGGTGGAACTGGAAAAGCAGTACGATACGCACGTAGTAACGCAAAACGTAGATGACCTGCACGAAAGAGCGGGCAGTTCCCAGGTGGTTCACCTGCACGGCGAATTGATGAAGGCCCGCAGTTCCGTCGATCCACGACTGGTATACGACTGGCCCAAAGATATCCTGCCGACGGATAAATGCGAGCGGGGTAGCCAACTTCGACCACACGTGGTCTGGTTCGGTGAAGACGTTCCTATGCTGACTAAAGCCGCGGCCCTGGTGGCCGAAGCACACCATGTGATCATTGTCGGTACTTCCATGCAGGTGTACCCTGCGGCCGGACTGGTGGGTATTGCTCCGACCGATGCGCAGATCTTCTACGTAGACCCTAAGCCCACCATCAACTACGAGTTGAGTATGATCCCCAATCTGACCGTGATCGCGGAGAAAGCTACCGTCGGAATCCGCATGGTGGTGGACCAACTTCTAGAAATGTAATTCATGACTTTCGATATTACCATTCCGGTACTGAATGAGGAGGCCAGCCTGCAACAACAGGTCGGCAAGCTCCACGATTTTGTATCCGCGCATTTTCCGGATACGGAGCAGTGGCAGATCATCATTGCGGATAACGGGTCTACGGATCAAACGGAAACGCTGGGTCGGGCACTAGAGTCGACTTTTACCAATGTCCGCTTTCTAAAGGTCCCCGACCGGGGAGTTGGACTGGCGCTAAAGACCAGTTGGTCCCAATCCCGGGCCGAGATCGTCGGGTACATGGATCTGGACCTGGCTACCGGCCTGGATCACTTCCTGGAAGCTTACCGGGCCATCGTGGAAAAAGACTACGACCTGGTATACGGGACCCGCTTGCATCCCCGCTCCCGGGTGATCGGTCGTACGCTAAAACGGGAGATCAGTTCCCGGGTATTCAATTGGATGCTGCGTAATTATCTTCGGGTCGGGTTCTCGGATGGCATGTGTGGTTTTAAATGGCTCAAACGGGAGCATTATCCGGCCCTCTACGAAAAGGGAGCGCAGAATAACGGCTGGTTCTTTTCTACCGAATTGCTGACCGTTGCCGAATGGCTGAATCTGCGGATCAAGGAGTTACCGGTGGTCTGGACGGATGATGTCAGCAGCAGCCGGGTGGAGATCTGGCCGCTGGCTAAAAAGTATATGCAGGCGATGCGAGAGTTGAAGGGGAAAAGGTTGAGAAGTTGAAAGGTTGAGACGTTGAAATGTTGAGATGTTTGAAATGTTGAGATGTTTGAAAGCTTGGCCTGTTTTAGGCATTATCTCTGTAATTTGGGAATCACTTGCAGGCAGCCGGGGCATCAATTCTCCGGTAATATTGATATTTTGTCCGCGAATCCTAAATAAATATTCAATTCTATCGGACCTTCAATCATACTCGGGACGGCCATGTGGGGCTGGACACTCAGCAAAGCGGAGTGCTTTCAGCTTATGGATGAATTCTACCGAATGGGCGGCCGGCAGGTAGATGCGGCTACCAATTATCCGATCAACAAAATTCCCACCGATTTCCGCGCGGCGGAGCAGATCTTACTGGAGTGGATCGGAACCCACGGCATTACCGACCTGGAAGTGATCATGAAGGTCGGCAGTATCAATAACCTGCGAACCCCTGATCACAATCTGAGCAAAAGTTTTCTTCTGCTCAATCTGGATGATTACCGCCACCGATTCGGCTCCAATCTGGATACCTTTATGATCCACTGGGATAACCGGGACGATCGGACGGAGATCGAACGGAGCCTGGAGGTACTCGAAATTGCCGTACAAGACGGCCTGCAGGCGGGTTTATCCGGGATCAGACATCCCGATATTTACGCCGGACTGAACGAGGCATTCCAACTCGATTTCCGAATACAGGTGAAGCACAATCTTTTTCAATCCGATCTGGACCGCTATGCTCCACTGCAGGACCATGCCCGTTTCCTCGCCTACGGCATCAATGCCGGTGGCGTGAAGCTGCGCACCGACCACTACCGGCCGGAAAGCAACCTGATCGTTCGGGGAGGAAGCGCCGGCACTACCCCACTCCACACCAAACTGGAAAGCCTGATCCCGCACTGGAACCAGCGGGATGTACCCGAATCCATCCGCAATTTCAATCAGATCAGTATGATCTACGCGTACCACCATCCGAAAATTAATGGTATTTTGATCGGTCCTTCCCGGATAGACCAGTTGCAAAGCAGCCTTCATTTTTTTGGACTGCTGGCCGGGGATGCCTATCGGCCCGTATACCAGTCCCTGCTGGACATTCAGAACTGATGATCCAATAACGTGAACCCACAAGCAATCCAATACGACTTTGCCGTTATCGGTGGCGGCCTGTTCGGCTGCTACGCGGCCCTGTACCTGGCGGGCAAAGGACAACGGGTGCTGCTGATCGAAAAAGAAGCGGAACTGCTGCGCAAAGCTTCCATCGTTAATCAGGCCCGACTGCACGCTGGCTACCATTACCCACGCAGTGTGGCTACGGCCGTGATGTCCGACGATAACCGCCTGCGGTTCGCGGCGGAACACCGGCCTTTCATCAACGGTCACTTCGATAAATACTACGCCATCGACCGGCACGGCTCCTTTACCGATAGCGTGCAGTTTGAACGCTTCTGCGAACACATCGGCCTGCCCTACCAGCGGATCGCCGCCCAGCCCCTTTTCAATTTTGATCGCATCGAGGCGCTTTACCTCACCCGGGAAGAAACGTTTGATCCCATTTTAATCGCACAGTACTACCGGCAAAAACTCCGGGCGGAAAAACGGATCGAGCTGTACCGGCAAACCACCGTCATCCGGGCGGAACCCGCAGCGGACCACTGGAAATTGCAACTGCGAACCGGCGGAGAAGATCACGGAGCGATGATCTCTGCCGGGCAGGTGATCAACGCTACTTATGCCGCCAGCAATGCCGTCAACCGGGTGTTTGGACTGGAATCCATCGATCTGATGCACGAGATCTCCGAAATGGCCTTCGTTACTTCGCCTCAGCTGAAAAACCTCGGGCTTACGGTCATGGATGGACCTTTTGCTTCGCTGATGCCCTACGGCCTGTCCGGTTTGCTTTCTTTATCCTCGGTAGCGTATACCCACCACAAGGTGTCTTACGCGGCTATGCCGACCTTTGACTGCCAGGAACTGCGCATGGATTGCCGGCCGGATTTTGTGGCCAATTGTACGGATTGTGCTTACCGGCCCGCCTCTAATTACCGAAAGATGATCAGCCAGATCCGGCAATATTTTCAGGAGGACGTGGACTTCCATTACTTTCGGTCCTTCTATACCGTAAAAAGCAAATTGAAGGCCAATTACATCGACGACGGTCGCCCCACCGAAATCGCCGTCATGCGGGAAAATCCTCGATTTTATTGCATATTTGCCGGAAAGATCAATTCGATCTACGAAATCGAAAAGATCGTTGAAGTCGCTTAGAGCGTGTTTTAGCCAGTAAGCAGTTTTAAGACATGCTCCCAAATTACAATGCCCAACCACGATGAGTCAAACCAAAATTGAAGTCCACTCGGAAATAGATCCGTTACAGCGCGTACTCGTCCACCGACCGGACAAAGGTACCGCCCGCATTTCGCCCAAGTACGCCGAAGAATTACTGTTCGATGATATAGTCTACCTGCCGCGTATGCAGGAGGAGCACGATGTGTTCGTCGAAGTCCTGGAAGCCTTCCTCGGCGAAGGGAACGTTCTGGAGATGGAAACCCTGCTGCAGGAAGCCCTGAGCCACGATGAGGAAGCCAAAAAGGAAATGCTGGAAATGATCGTTTCCGACGAAGAACTGCCTTCCAGTGTCAAGGAACTGCTTTACAGCTTAAGTGCTGAGGCCCTGACCCAGGTCCTGATCACCGGCTATTACGAACCGGAGGATTACTTTCTCTTTGATCCCATTCCCAATTTCATTTTCACACGGGATATCGCCTTTGTGGTCAACGATCACCTGGTGATCACCAAAGCGGCCAAGGAAGCGCGGTCGCGGGAGAATTTCCTGACGCGCTTTATCATCTGGGCCCATCCGATCTTCCAGAATTTGCAAAAAGAAAACAAAGTCGTCAACCTCAACAAAGTGGACCTATTCCCCCGCTCCAAAAAGGGAGAACCGGTTTCGCTGGAAGGCGGTGACGCCATGCTGCTGCATCCGGATTATCTGCTGATCGGAGCCAGCGAGCGGACCACTCCGCACGCTATCCGCTCCCTCGCCCAGGCGCTTTTTGAGAAGAACGTAGTGAAAAATGTAGTACAGGTCAATATTCCGAACGATCGTTCCTTTATGCACCTGGATACCATTTTCACCCAGATCAATACCCGGGATTTTGTCTGCTACAAACCGATCATTGTGGATGGAATGAGTTCTAATCTGGACGTATTCCGCCACGACGGCAGCACGGACACCTATCTGTCCGTCAAGAGCTTTATCGAAGCGGAGATCTGCCCGGATGCACGTTTCCTGCTCAGCGGGAACGGAGAATCCCCCTACCAGGAACGTGAACAGTGGACGGACGGCTGCAACCTGGTCGCCCTGCGCCCGGGTGTCGCCGTAACCTACGACCGAAATCCCCGCACGGAATTGTCCTTCAAAGAGGCCGGCTACCGCGTCGTACACGCCTACGATCTGTTGAAAGCTTTTAAGGACGGGATTATCTTACCCAGTGAAGTTAAAAATACGATCATCACCCTGCCATCCAGTGAGTTGTCTAGGGCCCGCGGCGGTTCCCACTGTATGACCTGTCCGATCGAACGCGGCGGTTAGATGGTGCTGATGACCGTTATAGCAGTTTCCGGCTCAGCGCATAAATAGCAATCCCGCAGGCCTGAATCACATTCATGGAGGTGTTCCGGCCGTACATGGGAATGTGTACGGCCGCGTCCAACACGGCCAGGGTATCGGGATGAAGCCCCTGGCTTTCCGCACCGATCACCAACGCCAGGGGATGTTCTGCATCGGGCGTAAACCGGTCGATCGGCTCACTCGTATCGGTAATTTCCAAGCCAATAATCCTATAGTTTTCCGCCCGAAGTTTTTCAATGGCGGCAAGCGTCGAGGTGTGGTATTCGAAAGGCACGAACTGATCGGTGGAACGGGCCGTTTTACTGATCCGCTTGTGCGGTGGCCGCGGGCTCTGCCCGCATAAGTACAGGCCGGCCACCCCCAGCGCGTCCGCCAGCCGGAAGAGGGCACCAATATTCAAAGGATCACTGACATCCTGGGCGACGATCACCAGCGGGAATCGCCGATCTTCATTCTTTACCTGTTCGTGCGTTAATTGTTTGATAATTTCAAGATTTGCCTGAACACAAACTTAACACTTATCTCCATCTTCGGCTTTACCGCCCCTCCAAATTTTAGAGACTGTTTTATCGGGTTTCATACTCCCGGGATAATACCCAGTCCCGCAAATTCTCCGGATATACGACATGATCAAAGCCCTGCTTGTTGTAGGTGCCCTCCACCAGGCGCCCCCGCAACTGGTAGTTATCTCCGGGATTTAACCGGCTTCGGTAGACCAGTTTACCGGCTTTGATATCGGCTTCGGGTCCGTAATATGGCTGATCGAAAAAGTACCAGTAAGTGAGTTTGGTGGTGGAGTGATCGGTCTCACCCCAGTAGTGATAAAGATGGGTCGGGAAACCCGTCAGACGGATGTTCTCGGCGATCCATTCGTCCGACCAGCCGGCGGTTTTATAATGGGCCATGGCCTTCTGGTAGGTTTCGATATTGTCCGTATCCTTTTCGCCGTCGAAAACCCAGATGCTCAATCCGTTTTTGGCGGCATCCTGCCACTCCTTATCGGTCCATCTTCCCGCAAACATCCGTGCCCCGGCAATTCCATTCCCCATAGAGCCATTATTGAGGATGAGGGTATTGATCAGTCCCGGATAGGTAGCCGCGAGCGTATTGCAGGCGAAGGTACCGCGTGAATTGCCGGTCAAAGTAATGGCTTCGGGATCGGCATTGTAATTTTGGATGAAATACTGGATCACATTATGATCATCCTCATAAAACCGGTATTCCTCGCCGCCGGTATGGCTTCGGTCGTGGATGTTCAATACAATCGCGCCATTATCCATCCAGCGGAAGGCGGAACCGTCAAAGTTGAGGCCGGTCCCGAAATTGTGGGTGCCGTCCTCGTGTTTCCAATACGAAGTCCCGTAGCCGGTAATGGTGATGATCAGCGGGTACTTAGCTGCGCGATTGCGATCGAAATCATCCGGGAAGTAGGCCCATCCCCGCACATATTTATCTCCATCCGTAGCCGTTGTGGGAACGGCTATCTCCAATGCTTCGAAAGTTTGAAACCCGTTTTCACCGTAGTTGGCGTCGATCGTTGGCAACCAGAGCCCATTCGTATCATAGTGCCCGTTTGCATCAGCCAGGCTGGCGGCATCGGTTTCCGACTCACCGGCGTGGTAAAATTTCAATTCCAGACTGGGTCGGGTCTGGTATCCATCCCGGGTGGTATTGGCCTTATAAGGCGCTTCATCCGTTTCGCCAAAATGGATCGTACCATCCACCGCCCGGTACCAGGGTCCGGTAGCGTACAGGCCGATCGGATTTTTGGTGCGGGCGCCATCCGCATCGTCTCCGATGTAGTTCAGACTATTATCTTCCGAGGCCTCCGTGGCCGTCGTGATGTTCAGGGTAACTACCTGGTCATTTACATCAATTGAGGCGATAGTAGCCCGCGCAAAATCCGGATGGGCGTATCCGCGATCCAGCAGGACGAAACTATCGGCCGTTAACTGCGAAAGGTCCACCCGATCTTCGTAGGCGATCTCCACCTTAGTCAGTTTCTGACCGTACCAGGTGAGGTCGGTATAGGCCTGAATGCTTTTGACCTTATCCATGGCCGGCCGGTCCAGCGGTTGCTGACAGGTTACAAATAAAACGATAAGTGATAGCGATAAAAATTTTACCGAAAGCAGTCCGTTACGTAAGGATTTCATAATTGATCTGGGTTTTAGACAGTGATCTATTCCTTCGCCTTATTCCATCGCTCCCGCAATAAGTGAGCCGCCAGTTTAGGTTTACGATCCTGGGTAAATACGCCTTTGAGGTTCATACCGCCCACGCGCATAAGCGCCTGACCGGTCCGGAAATCAGCAAAATTCCAGACGTGCATGCCGACCACGTAGTCTTTGGCATCCGCCACATCCAGATAGGACGCGATCATCTTCCGCTGGAATTCTTCGGAATAGATCTCATCCTCCGTAGCGTGCATACCCGCGATCGCATCGGCACCAAATTCGGTCACCATGACCGGCTTTTTGAAGGTCTCATGGATCTTATCCATTTCACCGCCAAAATAGCGCAGTCCCAGCGGCAGATTGCCTACATTGGTATACCAGCCGAAGTAACGGTTGATCAGGATCACATCGGAGAGATCCAGCCAGGCGGTCGGGCCGCCCATAACGCCCACGAAAGCCGCCAACCTCGTCGGGTCTTTTTCTTTTGCCTGCCGGATGAGTCCCTCCAGAAAATCAATCGCGACATCACTCTCCGCCGTTTCCTTCGCCTGTCCGGTAAAACCGCCACCGCCCAAATTTTCGGGAAAGGGTTCATTGGCCACACACCACATAATGACCGACGGATGGTTTTTATCCCTGGCGATCAACTCATCCAGGTACTGGCTGCACAGAGCTTTTCTTTTGGCCACGTTTTCCGCTTCATCGTAAAAGACCAGCCCCACGGCCGGAATTTCGTCAATGATTAGAAAGCCCTCGCGGTCGGCCATTTTGTAGAATTCTTCATCGTACGGGTAGTGAGAAGTACGGAAAGAATTCGCGCCCGTCCACTTCATTAACTCAAAATCCTTGACCATCACCGGATAGGCCGAACCCCGTCCGTAGATGGGAAAATCCTCGTGTTTGCCAAAGCCCTTAAGGTAGATCGGTTCGCCGTTCAGGAGAATAGCTTTCTCGGTAACCGCGATCGTTCTTACGCCGGTTTGCGTGGCGTAGCTGTCGATAGTATTGCGGTCTCCGATCTTCACGGAAACCTCGTAGAGCGCCGGGTTTTCCGGCGACCATAATTCCACATTCGGGATCTCAATATTTGCCGTGGCCGCGTCGCCGGTAAAGGTGATGGCTTGTTCCACATTTACCCCGTGGCCGGAGATGGTGACCGTACCCTTCCGCGCGGATCCACGCTTTTCCACCTGCACCGCTACCTTGCCTGTCGTGGATTCAAAATCGGTAGTGATGGTAATATCCTGAATGGCTGCGGTCTGGGGAGTGGTGTACAACCAAACCGCCCGCTGCAGACCGGCAAAGGGAAAGAAATCGTAGCTGGTGGCCGGGAAGTTATTAAAGGGTCCACCCTTTACATTGCCGGTCGGCACCCGGTCCGGTTTCAATTCATTTTCAATCTGAATACTGATGCGGTTTTGCCCGTCCCATTTCACCAGTGAAGTAATGTCGAAGGCAAAAGGGATATGGCCGCCTTCGTGTTGCCCCAGCGGCGTACCGTTGATCCAGATCTTTGCCAAATAATTGGCGGAGCCCACCCGGATAAAAATGCGTTCCTCCTTCCAGGCGGCCGGCACAAAAGTTTCGGTCTCATACCAGGCAAGCCCGAGGTAATTATGGGTATCATTGAACTGGTCATTCCAGCTACCGGGAACCGCGATGGACCGATAATCGGATAGGCCGTTAAACCAGCCTTCCTGCTCGCCTACGCCCGTTTCATCGAGTTTGAACTTCCAGATCCCCGACAGGTCCATTCTATTTCTCTGCTCGTTCTGTACGGGGAAGAGAGCTATATCCGCGGGAGCCGCGTTTGGAAAGGTTTGGGCACCGGCAGGGATTCCGATACATAGAATAAGCCCAAGAAAATACAGTTGTAATTTCGTTCTCATGAATTTCGTTGTTTAATAGTTGGCAATCAGGGAAAGGGTTTCGCCGTACATTCGCTTCTCCCGGCTTCGTTCGCTCCAAAGTTGGGGAAATGTTATTACAATTAATTACACACAACAATCAGAAGCCTACAAAAATCAAACAATCCACCCTGTACGTGGACCGTCCCACAGCTTGACGGACCGAATTCATGCCTGACATGAGCTATTTCAACGGTGCACATCCGGGCAATTGATCCACAAAAAATAGCCGGTGAATACCACCACGGTCCATTTCAGGAATAAGGGCAGTCGTTGCAACACAATCACGTATAAACCGTAGCAATGAAGAGAGAAGAAGATCCAAAGAGAATTTTCCTAAAATTTCTATATTTATCGCTCATTATCAGATCCTGAAGGTTTTTTAAATGGCAAACAAGGGAATCGGACTTGATCCGGGACAGCTTTCGTACGTGCGGGGACAAACCCATCTTTTGGTGATTGCCATTGATGCCTACCGGCATTGCCCACCCCTGTACAATTGTGTGAAGGATGCCAGGGACCTGATTACCGTGTTGACCGAAAAATATGGGGTGCTGCCCGAAAATACCACGACCCTGTTTAACGAAGCGGCTACCCGGGATAACATTTACGAGGCTTTTGAAAAAATGGTGTCCGAAGTGCACGCACCGGATAATCTCTTGATCTATTTTTCCGGACACGGTGAGTACAACAAAAGCTTTCAACAAGGTTATTGGATACCCGTTAACGCCGAACAGGGCCGTACTTCCCAATATATTCCCAACAGTGAGATCAGGATCTTTCTCAGTGCCATTCCAGCCCATCACATTTTCCTGATGGCCGACTCCTGCTTTTCCGGGTCACTTTTTGCCCAGGGTGCCGACCGCTTTATGAGTAAACGATACGAATCGGATCCTTCCCGCTGGGGACTGACTTCCGGACGGAATGAGATCGTTTCGGATGGGAAACCGGGAGACAACAGTCCTTTTGCAGAGAGTCTGTTGTACCGGCTACGGCAAAATTCCGGAGCCATCGGAGTGCAGGAATTATGTGCCCAGGTTGTTGAGTATGTGCAAAGTAATGCCGATCAAAGCCCGATTGGTGAGCCCTTAAAGATATCGGGTCATAAAAATGGACAGTTTGTTTTTCATCTCCTGAAAAATGCCAAAAGAGACTGGGCATCGACCCGGCAAACGGATACCCTGGAGGCTTATCAGGCCTATCTTTCCACTTATCCGGATAGCGAAAACAGCGCTGCAGCGAAAGATAAGATCCGGGAGTTACAGGAAATTAAAGACTGGGAACAGGTCAAAACCGAGCACACCATTTTTTCCTATAGTCGCTACCTCAGCAAATATACGGATGGGCAATTCGAGGAGGAAGCCAGACTCGCGCTCCGCCGTTTGGAAGACGATCAGAGTTGGGAACGGGCCCGGAAACAGGGTACCCTGTCCGCCATGTACGATTATCTGGATAAGCATCCTGACGGTCAATATATAGCGGTTGCCAAAAAACATATTGCCAGCTTAATTGAAGACCAGCGAAAAACCGGAGATACACCGACGGAGCGAAAGCCTGCCCCTGCATCGAGGACCATAGCGCCCACCAAAACGGCTAGTGCTGAAACAGGCCCTAAACAAAAGAAAAAAGAGCCGACAACTACTTCCGGCCTCACCACGCAGTTGAAGGCGATCGGGGGAGGGATATTATTGATCCTGTTGTTCTTCATCGGCAAACAGATCACCAAACTAGGTTCCGGCAACAATCAGAAGGCAAAAGAGCCGACTTCGCAGGAAGCTACCCGGGAAGATAATGGAAAAATAGACCTGACTACCGACCTTTCTAACTTTGGGAATAAGGAGGAAAATCCAGGCGGAACTGCTCCGGCGGAAAGGGCTGGACCGCGGGCGGTGGTTAGTCTGGCCGGTTTCAGGGGGCAGGTCAACCTACAGAATATCAAATCCAATCCGGAACTGGTCATACACTGTCGCTTTACAGATTGCCAGTGTACCGTGAAAAGCTTCACCCTTACGCAGGTATCCGGTGCCAGGGACGGGCAGATCGTTTACAATACCGGGGGTAAATTAAACGATCGGTCCCGACAACTCCTCTCTATTGGGAGTCCGGGAGACCTGTATTATTTCAGTGACATTAGGGTGGCTTGCAATGACAATCTGCAAACCAAAACGGTGGGTGATTTCTCCGTCAAGCTCTCCCGGGTCTTGAGTGGGCTGAAGATTAAGTCGATCCCGCTGACCGCAATAATTGGTCTTCCGGGCTTACGTCCGGGGCCGGTAGATGGGAAAGCGTTTATTGAAAAGTTGGGATTAGCCGCAAAAAAAGAGGACTGCGCAAGTGATTGCAATTGCGGCGTGGACTATTTCTCCCTGACCCATGTCCCTGCGAATGGCAAACCGACCACCATCACCAACAAAGGCGCTTTTTATTCCGCTGAGGCTTTAGCGCTGATCCGCAAAGCAGCCAGTGGCGACCACTATTACTTCACCGATATTGTACTGAAATGCAACAATAGTATGGTGACGAACAACAACAGCCTCCATTTTCTGATCAATTAGTCAAGTAGCCGTTGGTGCTCTGCACACGGTCAGAAGTGACAAAAAATTAAACAGGATTAAATAAAAACGGCTCGTTCTTAAATATTTCATAAAAATCCTGCAAAAGCTTGTATATATAGGCAATAGCGTATACATTTGTGCCCACTATGGCGAAAAAAGTATATTATTTCAACCTGCCTTCCGCTTTTCGCCGGCGTCGTATTCCACGTCGTCGCCCTTAGGGGCGCTATATACACATATCATCCATTGGGATGGTTTTTGGTACTACTACCGATCATCCTTCCTCCTAACCAGGTTCCAAATTTAATGTTACGGTTTTAGGGTCTTTACGTCTAACTTATCGTCAGACAGTTACCGCTAAAGTCGAGCTTAACCAGATTGCTAATTAACTCATTACCCACGCAATGGAATTTACCATTAGAGTAGCCGAACCGGAAGATAAACATTACGCTGAGGCCATTTGCAAGTTGATCGCTGAATCGGCGAAAGCCAGAGGAACGGGTATCGCCGAGCGAAAACCGGAATACGTCGCTACCAAGATCGATAACGGAAACGCCGTGATCGCCCTGCAGGGAGATCAACTGGCCGGATTCTGCTATATCGAGGTCTGGAGCCACGAAAAATATGTAGCCAACTCTGGGCTGATCGTTGCCCCCGAATTCAGGAAACACGGTCTGGCCCGTGCCATTAAAAAACGGATCTTCCAACTCAGCAGAGATAAATTCCCCGCGGCAAAGGTATTTGGTATTACCACCAGTCTGGCGGTAATGCGGGTAAACTCCGATCTGGGTTACCGCCCCGTAACGTTTTCCGAACTCACCCAGGACGAAGCCTTTTGGGCGGGTTGCAAATCCTGTCCCAACTACGACATTCTCGAGCGTAACGAGCGCCGGATGTGTCTGTGTACGGCCATGCTCGCACCTTCCAAGGAAGAAGTGGAAATGGCGCACGATCTGAGTCATATGATCGTGAAGCAATAGAGACGGATTAGCTTTGCGCCCGGGGCCGCAGCGATAACTGCGGAAATTCGGAATTGAGCTTAAATTGATTGAATTATAAACACCTGTGCAGTTTATCCGGCAAAGACCATAAGTTCGAAGCCCTGCCTTGCTTTGCACGGCCCGATTTATGATCGCCGGCCGGTAGCTTTTTAAACTGCCTGACTACTAGTAGACCAATTATGAACAAGAAAGTAGTACTCGCCTATAGTGGCGGTCTGGACACTTCCTTCTGTGTAAAATACCTTACCGAAGACAAAGGCCTCGAAGTGCACGCGCTGACGGTGAATACCGGCGGCTTCAATGCGGAAGAACTCGAAGCCATGGAGAAGAAAGCCTACCAGTTGGGGGCCAAATCTTTCAAAGCCGTAAATGCCGTTCCCGGCTATTACGATCGCTGTGTCAAATACCTCATCTTCGGAAATATCCTGCGCAATAACACCTATCCGCTTTCGGTAAGCGCCGAACGCATGTTCCAGGCGCTGGAGGTGGTCAAATATGCCGGTGAGATCGGTGCCGATGCCATTGCTCACGGCAGTACGGGAGCCGGAAACGACCAGGTTCGTTTTGACCTGGTGTTCAATGTGCTGGGCGAATCCCTGGAGATCATCACCCCGATCCGCGACCTGAAACTTTCCCGGGCCGCTGAGATCGAGTACCTGCAGGAACGCGGCGTAGACTGGAGCTGGGAAAAAGCCCAGTACTCCATCAACCAGGGACTCTGGGGAACCAGTGTCGGCGGCGCGGAAACGCTCACTTCCCGGAAAGCACTACCGGAAAAGGCCTACCCTACTCCCATGACCGCCGAAGCTCCCGTGACTGTAAGTCTCCAATTTGAGAACGGCCAACTGAGCGGTATCGACGGTAAGGCGTTTGATCATCCGACCCAGGCTATCGAAAAACTACAGGAAATTGCGGGCCCCTACGCGATCGGTCGCGACGTACACGTGGGAGATACCATCATCGGCATCAAGGGCCGGGTTGGTTTCGAAGCGGCAGCTCCCCTGATCATCATCAAGGCCCACCACCTGCTGGAGAAACACACCCTCACCAAATGGCAACAGTACTGGAAAGAACAACTGGCCAACTGGTACGGAATGCTGCTGCACGAAGGGCAATACCTGGACCCCGTCATGCGCAACATCGAGAACTTCCTGGAAGATACGCAGGAAGGCGTGACCGGTTCCGTCTACGTTCAACTGCATCCGTACCGTTTCGAACTGGAAGGTATCGAGTCCGATTACGACCTGATGAACAGCGAGTTCGGTCACTACGGTGAAATGAACAAGGGATGGAGCGGCGATGACGTGAAAGGTTTCACCAAGATCCTCGCCAACCAGTTGAAGATCAGACACCTGGTCCATAAGAGCTAATTATTTAATTATCTGATGATAAGATGATGCCATAGATCGCCTCATCTTATCATCCTATCATCAATCATCATGATACAAGCGGGCATTATCGGAGGCGGAGGTTATACCGCCGGAGAACTCATCCGCATTCTTACCTACCATCCGGAAGTTGAACTGGCCTTTGTCCACAGTAAAAGTCAGGCGGGAAATCCCATCCACAGTATTCATACCGATCTGTTGGGAGAAGTAAACCTCGACTTTACGGATACCGTAGACTTCGGCGTGGACGTGATCTTTCTGTGTATGGGCCACGGCCAGTCTAAAACATTTCTGGAGAGCCACGAAATTCCGGAGGAACTGGTCGTGATCGACCTGAGCCACGACTACCGGCTCAATCCCGATTTCATCTACGGATTGCCGGAAATGAACCGGGAGGAGATCCGAAAAAGTCGCCGCATCGCTAATTGCGGTTGTTTCGCAACGGCCATCCAGCTGGGTTTACTGCCGCTGGCTAAAGCCGGATTGCTGCAGGATGAAGTACACGTGACCGCCATTACCGGTTCTACCGGGGCCGGACAGTCGCCGGGAGCGACCACGCACTTCAGCTGGCGCAACAACAACATTTCGGTATACAAGGCTTTTAAACACCAGCACCTCGCCGAGATACTGCGCAGTCTGACGCAACTGCAACCCGACTTTACCGACAAGGTGAATTTCATCCCGGTGCGGGGTGATTTCGCCCGGGGTATTTTTGCCAGTATCTACACGGATTGTGCGCTGTCGGGATCGGAGCTGCAGGCGTTATACGAAGAGTATTACCAGGATGCTCCCTTCACGATCGTGACCGAGCAGAATCCGAATGTCAAGCAGGTGGTCAATACCAACAAGTGTATTGTACACGTGGAAGAGCACGATGGGAAAGCGTTTATCATCAGTACCATCGATAATTTACTGAAAGGCGCATCCGGACAGGCGGTGGAGAATATGAACCTCGTGTTCGGGTTCCCACAAACGGCCGGACTGCAGTTGAAAGCTTCTGTATTTTAATGCTTTGGATGCACTTCCGTGCATCGCCTAAAATCACCAATCATGCAATTATTCGACGTTTATCCATTATACGATCTGGAACCCGTACGGGCCGAAGGTCACCATGTATATGATGCTCAGGGGCAGGCCTATCTGGACCTTTACGGCGGACATGCCGTTATTTCCATCGGTCACAGCCATCCGCATTACATCAAAACGATCAGCGATCAGCTGAACCGCATCGGATTTTATTCCAACTCCATTCAGAATCCACTGCAACAGGAACTGGCCGATAAGCTGGGTGCGCTTTCGGGTTGTGATGAGTACCAGTTGTTCCTCTGCAATTCCGGCGCCGAAGCCAATGAGAATGCCCTGAAAATGGCTTCTTTCCACAATGGCCGCACCAAGGTCATTGCCTTTAAAAAAGCTTTTCACGGCCGTACTTCCGTAGCGGTCAACGCCACGGATAACGAAAAGATCAAAGCGCCCATCAACCGGACCTACGCTACCGAGTTCCACGAGTGGAATGACCTGGAATCGGTGAGTGCAAGTCTGGCGCAGGGAGATGTCTGCGCGGTGATCATTGAAGGGATCCAGGGTATCGGCGGTATTCACGTGCCGGATCCGGCATTTCTGGAAACCATTGCGGACCTCTGCAAAAAGCACGATACGGTGCTGATCCTCGATGAGATCCAGTCGGGTTACGGCCGAAGCGGAAAGTTCTTTGCTTACCAGTATTCCAAGGTCGAACCGGACCTGATCACCATGGCCAAGGGTATGGGCAATGGTTTCCCGATCGGCGGTCTGCTGATCCATCCGCGATTCCAGGCCAGCTACGGTCTGCTCGGCACCACTTTCGGCGGTAATCACCTGGCCTGTGCTGCGGGCATCGCCGTACTGGATGTCATCCGGGAAGAACAACTGGTGGAGAACGCCGCATCCGTGGGAGATCACCTGATGGATCAACTCCGGGATATAGACGAAGCTACCGAAGTGAGAGGACTAGGCCTGATGATCGGTCTGGAATTCCCCTTTGCCGTCGGACCGCTGCGAAAACAGTTGCTGTTTGACCATAAGGTATTCACCGGCTCGTCTTCCGATCCGAACGTGCTGCGCTTACTGCCGGCCCTGTCATTGGGTAAGGCGGAGGCGGATCAGTTCATTCAGGAGTTGAAATCAGCGCTGGCCGTTGGCGTGTAAGCGTCATTTCACCATAAACCTAAAGTTTAGAAAAGCTGCCATAACTATCTATAAATGAAACAATTCACAGCAGTGTCCGACGTATCGGACCCAATTGCCCTGGCCGAAGAAGCGCTGGCCATGAAAGCCGATCCTTTCGGTTCGAAAGCGCTTGGCCAGGATAAAACGATGGTACTCCTGTTTTTCAATCCCAGCCTGCGTACCCGACTGAGCACCCAGAAAGCGGGTATCAATCTGGGCATGTCGGTGATCAGCATGAACGCCGCCCAGGGCTGGCAACTGGAGTTTGAAGATCATATTGTCATGAATACCGATAAGGCCGAGCATATTCGCGAAGCGGCCGCCGTTGTCAGTCAGTACGCGGACATCATCGGGATCCGGACCTTTCCCTCGCTGACCGATAAGGTAAAAGACTATTCGGATTTTATCATCAACCGCTTTATCCAGTACGCTTCCGTTCCGGTGATCAGTCTGGAATCGGCCATTCGTCACCCTCTGCAGTCTCTGGCGGATCTGGTGACGATCAAGGAACAGACGACCAAAGCACGCTCCAAGGTAGTCCTGAGCTGGGCACCCCACCCCCGCGCATTGCCCCAGGCAGTAAGTAACTCCTTTATTGAATGGATGCAGGCCGCTGGTATGGACCTGACGATCACCCATCCGAAAGGATACGAGTTATCGCGTGATTTCGTCAAGGATACACCGGTTGAATACGATCAGCAGAAAGCCTTCGAAGGCGCGGATTTCATTTATACTAAAAACTGGTCTTCTTACGATCAGTACGGGAAAGTACTCCAACAGGATAGCAACTGGATGATCACTCCGGAAAAAATGGCCCTCACCGATAATGGCAAATTCATGCACTGCCTGCCGGTTCGCCGCAATGTGGTCGTTGGCGATGGGGTACTGGACAGCCCGCAATCTATTGTGATCGAGCAGGCGAATAACCGGACGTATGCGGCGCAGGCGGTGATTGCTCGGATGTTGAGATGGTAGATGGTGGACGGTTGACGGTCGACGGTTGATGGTTGACGGTGGATGGTAGACGGGCGACGGTTGATGGTTGATGGTGGATGGTTGACGGTTGATGGTTGATGGGGGGTTGGTTTTTTCTGGCCCTGAGATGTTTTCGATTTCTTTGTGCTCAACATCCTGCCTTCCAAAGTTCCTTTAGTCGATCTCTCCTATTAATTTTTAAATTTCAATTATGCAGGATATCCTGAATATACTTAAGATCGGCGGGAAGCTGCTCGCGGATGAAGATCAGCTTTTGGAAATGCTGCGGGTTTTTACCGCTATGGAAGGGCATAAGATCCTCGTGCACGGCGGTGGGAACCGCGCCAACGAACTGATCAAGGAACTCGGCATTGAACCGAAGATGATCAACGGGCGGCGCATCACGGATGCGGCTACTCTGGAGATCGTGACCATGGTGTACGCCGGATTAATCAATAAGGGACTCGTGGCCCGCCTGCAGGCCATGCAGTGCCCGGCCATCGGCCTGAGCGGAGCGGACGGGAATACCATTCTGGCCCACAAAAGGATCGTAAAGGATATTGACTATGGTTTTGCCGGAGATATCGATGCCGTTGGGGTGGATACCTTCAAACATCTGGTGAGCGGCGGCCTGGTTCCCGTATGTTGTGCCATTACCCATGACGGTAAAGGACAACTGCTGAACACCAATGCCGACACCATCGCCTCCCGGCTCGCCGTGGCGCTGGCGCCCCACTACCGGGTACACCTGCAATATAGCTTCGAAAGACCGGGAGTGCTGAAGGACCCATCCAATGACAATTCGGTGATCAGCCGACTGGATAGGGCATCTTATCTCCAATACAAAGCGGATGGCATTATAACCGACGGGATGATCCCGAAACTGGATAATGCTTTTGCCGGGCTGGATGCGGGGGTGAGTGAGATCGTGATCGGCAATCCGGCAGCGATGGCAGCGGGTAAAGCAACCGTTATCAGTTAGCACCGATCAGGCCTACCTGCTATCCTCTAAATTCCCAAAATTATACCTTCATGACCATAGACTCCGCTACCCAATCCGCAGTAGAGCTGCTGCACCAATTGATCGGCACGCCTTCCTTTTCCCGGGAAGAAGAAGGCACTGCGGCCATCCTGTTTGCTATCCTTAAGGACCGGGGTGTGGCCGTTCAGCAAAATGGGAACAACGTCTGGGCCCGTAATAAACACTGGCAGGACGGGCTGCCGGTCATTCTGCTCAATTCTCACCACGATACCGTGAAGCCGGCTTCCGGATATTCCCGGGATCCCTTTGTACCGGAGGTGGAAGACGATCAACTTTTTGGTCTGGGCAGCAACGATGCCGGAGGACCACTGGTGAGCCTGTTGTTTACCTTTCTCCATTTCTATTACCGGGATGATCTTCCTTATAATCTGATCCTGGCCGCCACGGCGGAAGAAGAGATCTCCGGCGCGAATGGAATTGCCTCCCTGCTGCCGGAGCTGGGTGAGATCCAGCTGGGGATAGTAGGAGAACCGACCCAGATGCAAATGGCGATCGCCGAAAAGGGACTGATGGTGATCGATGGGGAAGCGATCGGAAAATCCGGCCACGCGGCCCGGGACGAGGGAATCAATGCACTGTATCTGGCGCTGGAAGACATCAACTGGATCCGGAACTTCCAATTCCCGGAAGTCTCCCCCATGCTGGGGCCGGTAAAAGCCACCGTTACCCAGATCAAAGCCGGTACCCAGCACAATGTCGTGCCGGACCGCTGCGACTTCGTGATCGACGTACGCACCAACGAACTGTACAGCAACTGGGATGCCTTTACCATTCTGCAGTCCAATACCAAATCGATCCTGAAGGCCCGGTCCTACCGCCTCAATTCCTCCCGGCTGGAGGAAGATCACCCCATCGTGCAGCGGGGCAGATCGCTGGGATTAACTACCTTTGGCTCCCCTACCCTGTCGGATCAGGCCCTGATGGCTTTTCCGACTCTCAAGATCGGCCCCGGAGACAGCGCCCGCTCGCATACGGCGGACGAATACATCAGGATCTCCGAGATCCGGGAAGGGATAGCACTTTACATTCAATTAATGGAAGGATTAAAGATCGAGCAAGCATGAAACTTTGGCAAAAGGATTACACCGTAGATCAGGAGATAGATCGTTTCACCGTCGGACGTGACCGGGAACTGGACCTCGAACTGGCCCGCTACGATATCCAGGGCTCTCTGGCCCATATCGAAATGCTCACCAGCATTGGATTGATCGAAAAGGAAGAACTGCCGCAACTGGCCGCTGCCCTGAAAGCCATTTACCAGGAGGTACTGGCGGGTAAATTTACCATTGAAGACGGTATTGAAGACGTGCATTCCCAGGTAGAGATGCTGCTCACCGAACGTCTGGGAGAAATGGGAAAAAAGATCCACAGCGGACGGTCCCGCAACGACCAGGTACTGGTGGATCTTCGGCTGTATTTCCGGGCGGAAATGGCGGCGATCGCCGAGGGTATAAGCGAATTGTTCCAGACCCTGCAATCACTCTCGCAGCAATACCAGCACCGCTTAATGCCTGGATATACTCACCTGCAGGTGGGCATGGTCTCTTCTTTTGGATTGTGGTTCGGTGCTTACGCCGAATCGCTGACCGACGACCTGCAGCTACTACAGAGCGTGTTTAAGATCAATAACCAGAACCCGCTGGGATCGGCGGCCGGCTACGGTTCCTCTTTCCCGCTGAACCGTAAATTAACCACCGAATTACTAGCCTTCGACGATCTGAATTACAATGTAGTGCACGCCCAACTCGGACGGGGAAAGACGGAACATTTTCTGGCTTTCGCCCTGGCCGGCATCGGGCACACCCTGGGTAAACTGGCCATGGATACGGTATTGTTCATGAATCAGAATTTCGGGTTCATTTCCTTCCCGGATGAACTGACGACCGGTTCCAGTATTATGCCGCATAAGAAAAACCCGGATGTATTCGAGCTGATACGCGGCCGCTGCAATCAGTTGCAAAGTCTGCCCGCACAGGTCAGTCAGCTCACAGGGAACCTGCCCGGAGGTTACCATCGCGATTTCCAGTTGCTCAAGGAAATGATCTTTCCGGCTATTGAAAGTCTGAAGGACAGCCTCGCTATCGCCAGTTACGCCCTGCAACAGATCCGGATCAAGGATAATATTCTGGACGACGACAAATACATTTATCTCTACAGTGTGGAGGAAGTCAATCGTTTGGTGCTGAGCGGAATGCCTTTCCGGGATGCCTACAAGGAAGTGGGTCGCCAGATAGAGAGCGGTGATTTTAATCCGCCCCGGGAGGTGCAACATACCCACGAAGGGAGCATTGGCAATCTCAATCACCGGGAAGTGAATGCCAAATGGGAGCGGATCTGGGCCGGTTTCGGATTTGCAGAAATTGAAGATAAGATCAGTCAACTGGTATCCTGATCAAGCGTTCGGCGGTCTGCACCTGGCTGCAGACCGCCGAACGACAATTTGATCTATTTAAAAGGAAGGGCTCCTTACCCATCCGTTTACACCAGATATCGCTTCAACAAACCATCGTAGGCATCAATGCGCCGGTCCCGGAAGAAAGGCCAGATCCGTCGTACATCCTCGGTGCGTTGCTTATCGATTTCCAGCACGTGGGTGACTTCTTCATCGGCGGGCGCTACGTAGAGTAATTCCCCCTGCGGCCCGGCAACAAAGCTCTGCCCCCAGAATTGAATGCCTCCGGTCACTTCGGTCCAGTCCTTTTCCATTCCCGTTCGATTCACCACAATTACCGGCAGACCGTTAGCTACGGCGTGGCCGCGCTGAATGGTTTGCCAGGCGCCGAACTGCCGGTCTTTTTCCTCCTGCGGGTCCGTACTTTCCCAGCCGATCGCGGTCGGATAGATCAGCATTTCCGCCCCGGCGAGAGCCATCAGACGGGCCGCTTCCGGATACCACTGATCCCAGCAGACCAATACACCCAGGCGGCCCACGGAAGTATCGATGGGATCAAAGCCCATATCTCCGGGAGTGAAATAGAATTTTTCGTAATAGGCCGGATCGTCCGGTATATGCATTTTCCGGTATTTGCCCGCCATGCTGCCGTCTTTTTCCATCACGACGGCCGTATTGTGGTAAATGCCCGGCGCACGCTTTTCGAACAGAGAAAGGACCAGGACGATGCCCAGTTCGCGCGCCAGTTCCCCAAAGGCATCGGTCGATGGTCCGGGAATACTTTCGGCCATATCAAATTTGTCGACGTCTTCGGCCTGGCAGAAATAAATGCCGGTATGCAATTCCTGCAGGATGACCAGTTCGGCACCTTCCGCTGCACATTTGCGGATGCCGGCCATGCTCTTTTCGATATTGGCCTGGCGATCATCCGTACTGGCCTGCTGGACGATACCTACTTTTATTTTACTCATGTCTATTTGCGATTTTGTGCGGCAAGATTAGCATTCTGGAGAAAAGATACAAGCTTGCCATTGGAAAAGCCGATAAAAGGTGAGTTTATCCGGTGGAAGTCCGCGCTTCTAAAAAGTAGCATTGCTCCCACCGGCCGGATACCGGAGGTGAGTCAGTTGGAGCTGGTAATGCTCAGCTCACAGTAATTCCTCATCACTAGCGATCCTTGATCTTTTTCTTCAATTGTTCAATGCGCTGTTTGGTTTGCGCCAGTAAGCTGTGCATATCTTTTCCCGATATGTCCGCTCCATTTTGCTGGGGAAGGTCAGAACGCCCCCGTTTGGAAATATCTCTGAACATTAAGTCATCCAGAGCAACTCTAAAAAATTGGGCCATTGCGGCCATTTCGGTTAATTCCGGAACAGAATTGCCACTCTCGTATTCCTTTATGGAACCCTTGGAGCAACCTAATTCTTTTTCCAGATCACCGTAGGTAAGCCCTCTGCTTTTACGCAGGTACCTGATGTTTTTGGGCAATATCATGAGTGCGGAGTTTTAAGCCAAAAAGCAACCTGAAGATCGTTCTGAGTCACTTGCTATTATTAGGAAACTTAAAAACGGTCTTCAGTGTAAATTCAATTTTTTTCGATGGTTTTAAAGCGTGAAGATTAGCTGCTGCAGGAAATAAAAGCTCCAAATACGAGGTATGCAGTAAGTTCAGCTCAGCGAACTACATAGGGAATCACCCCGCGGGCCAGCCACTGCAGGTGCATTAATCTCACTCTTAATCAACTTGTTCAACTTTCAGCGTGTCAGGCTTTTATGCAAGCCCGGTAACAGTATTGATATAAACCGAATGCAGTAGAATTTATTGTCAAAGGTCACACCCAAAAAAGGTAATGACTCCCTGAAGACGTATTACATCCTACTGTCTTCTTTGTAATTTCCGGGAGTCTCAAAATGTTCAATCTATCTGGGATATTTTCTCCGCGACGAGCATCAGCCGGGCCGGTTTTCGCACAATGGTATTGGCCAGATCATCAACCAACTTCCAGAGCGAAGTGGGAAAATGGCGGAGTAAGGGGTGGGTTTGCAGTTTGGTCAGCGCCTTATTACTGAACGTTTTCATCTGTAAGCTATCTACCTGATCCCGCCGTATCAACCTGGCCAGGCTGTCTTTGGTAAAGCTATGCAGATGGGCGTGCTGGGGAGTGGGCTGGTTGCAATGGACACAGAGAGAATGGGAAATCTTTTCGTCAAATGGCGTGGTGAGGATCAATTTTCCACCCGGCCGCAGAGCCTTCAGTAGTTTTTCCAGAAACAGGCCGGGATCAGCGACGTGCTCAATGATCTCCGATGCGATGATGGTATCCAGGCTTCCGTCCGGAAAGGGCAACGCGTAAACGTCGGCCACCAGCGCCAGGTGATTAGGAAAGGGGTACAACTGCAGGCCTTTTTCCGGATTGCGGGGAGCGATATCCATAGAGATCACCGCTTTGCCCCGGGGGCAGAAATGTCCGGCTACCCAGGCGTTCCCACAACCGACGTCCAGCACCGTACCAGCTTCCCGGGGAACTTCCCGGGCGATCATCTCGTGGAGGCGGCGAGCTTCGTGGCGGCTGGCGCCATCCTCGTACGCCAGGAAATAGTCGAATACCTCAGCATCCTTCCGGTAATGTTCCCGGTACCGGAAGGTAGTTCCTAATTGCCGGTGCACCTCACCGGTCGAATCTATCGCAACGGGTTCCGGTACCAATAGATGCGGTACGCCGGCTACCACCGGAAAGCTTTCCATACCATCAACACTGCGTAAGGCCCCATCCTCCTCAGTATCGTTTTGCAGGGCTTGTCCGGTGACCGGGCTGACCAGCAAATCCAGCCAGTTCTGATTTATCATGATCAATAAGATTCTTGTTTGTGGCCGCAAATTTAGAGGGAGATCAGCGCTTTCGGCTATTTGCGGACGGCTTTTCTTCACCAATGGGTGGAATTTTAATCCGTAGCTCCTATTCGACGATCAGTCGGCGGGTTCGAACGCCTCTTCTATCCTCGAAGCGAATGATATAAACTCCGGACGGCCAGGTCGACACCTGCAATTCCTGCTGCCCACCGTTCCAGGTGCGCCGGTCTACGACTTGTCCTCTCGCATCAAATACCGAAAGCTGGCCATCGCCCCCATCCCCTTCCAGCCGAAGCAGTACCCGCCCGGTAGACGGATTAGGCCACACCCGCAGGTCATCCAGTAAGGCGGGGCGGTTGCGTACCGCTACGGGAGTTCCGCCCGCTAAGCCGGTCTGAAAAAGAGCCAAACCTCCGCTGAAATTGCCCACGGCCAGTTCCAGCAATCCGTCACCGTCCAGATCCGCCAGGGCCGGATGCGTCCGGATTCCCTCCCGGACTGCTCCGTAGTGCTCAGTCACCAGATTGAAGGTGCCGTCGAGATTGCCGTCAATGTTGTCGTATAGTTCCAGACGACCGGTTTCCGTTCCGATGAGTAGTTGCCACGCTCCCTCCTTTTCAAAGAAAACGGGTGCAGCGTAGCCGGTGGTGTATCCGGGGATACGGGCATCTACCCCACCCAGTACCATCTGATCCGGTTCCGCCGAAAAGACCGGATCTTCGGCCGTGCCCTTATTCTGAAAGTAATTCAGGTTACCGTTACGCTCTCCGATCACCAGATCGGGTAGTCCATCCCGGTTGAGGTCAACGATCTGCGGCGTACTGGCCTGCCCCACATTGATACCCATGTAATCGTACTGAGCTGCAGCGAAAACCGGTGGATTGCCAAGTCCGGCAATGTTTTCAGCGTAAAACAAATGTCCCCCCTGTTCTCCAATGACCGCATCCGGATCGCCGTCACCGTCCAGATCACCGAAACACGGTGTAAAGGCATAGGCACTTTGACTGAACTGATTGAGATCCAGATAATCATCTTCTACCTGCCGAAATGCCGGAGCGGTAGCCGTGCCGGTATTTTCGTATACATATATCCGGGCGTTCTTTGCTCCGAACGGTTCGTAGAAACTGTAATTGGCCAGAACGATATCCAGCAGACCGTCTTTGTTGTAATCGAAAAAAACGGGATGGGCACCGGAGCCCAGATCGATCATTTCATCCACTAGCAGATCTTTTTTGATCAGTTGAAAATCCGCATTAGTCGCTGTACCTATATTTTTGTACCACCAGATCTCCCGGTCCGAGGCATTGAGATCGGCATTGGGTGCCACCACCAGATCATTGAGTCCATCCCGGTCGATATCCAGATAAAAAGCGGCGGGAAAGACCGGCACCACCGCCGGTACATCGGTAGCGGGGAAATTGGGATCCTGAGCGTTCATCCAGGCCTCGGCACAGTTTCCCCCATTGTGCAGGAAATTGAGGCTATTGAAAGAAATATCTCCCAGGATCAACTCCTTGTCCTGATCGCCGTCGGCATCAAAAGTAAGCAAGGTGGAACCCGAATGACGGGTCTCCAGTTCGCCGTTCAGCAACAGATCCACACAATCACCCGGGGCGCCGGCCAGGTCTACTTCGTTGCTGATCCCGCTTTCAAAAAAACCACCCCAACAATCCTCTTGCAGCCGATAGATCAGGCTGTCCTGACCAAAACCGCGCTCGACGGACTGGTTGGCGTACAGTTCCACGTAGCCGCCCACGAGGTTGAACGTAAGGATATCCAGATCGCCGTCGCAGTCCACGTCATCTACCGCCGGGTAATCGATCGTACTGACGTACAACTGGTTGCTTCCGCCACCGGCACGGGGCACATAGATCACATTCCGGGGAGCATCGAACTGAAATCGTTCGAAACGGATCTGTCCGTTTTCATAATACCCGGTAAACACCATTACCGCATCAAAATTCTGATCCGCGTAGGCGAAAATGTCCATGATCCCATCACCATTGTAATCACGCAGCAACATCCAGTGGGTGATCTCCGGGAATCCGGCGACGAATTCGGGGGCGAAATCATAGGGAAATGCGCCGGTTGAGCCGTTATTCCGAAAGGTGAGTTGCCGGTTGCCCACCCGGTCAAATACGTGCAGATCGGGTAATCCGTCATTATCGAGATCCACCAAAGAGAACTGTGGGCTGTTCAGCCCGCCGGCCAGGGGGTAGCGCAAGTCAAGGTCACCGACCCGAAATGCCACATCCATCCGCTCCAGATCCTGTGCTCCGGCAGCGGTGGTCAGGATGAGCAGCAGATAAAAAATTATTCCTTTCCACGATCTTGCGTTGCTCCGTAAATACACCTTTTGGGAATTCGTCATATTCTTCGTTTATTGTAGCACTTTACCAAATTGCCGGCTTACCGTATGAGATATTACTTGCTACTCTTGTCCGTAATTTTTTTCGTTTCCTCCTTAACCGCCCAATCTGAAACCGACAGCCTCCCGGCTCAGGACAGTATACCCGTCCAGATTGCCGAACCGGCTGCCCCAATTGCCGAGGCCGAACCGACGCCGGTGAACGATATCTCACTGCAGGCGGACGGCGAACAGGTCATCATTGTCGCAGAAGGTACGAACGGCCCCGGTCGTTTGCTCCTGAACGAAGAAAGCGTGGATCTCGATTTCTCCAACGGCCGTGCTATACTCTCCCGGGAAACTTCTCCCAAAGGTGAGCTGCTCTTGTTTCAAACGAACGATAAGTCCTATAGTTTATACCATGTCGCCCAAAAGAATGACCGGACGTTGCGCATCCGACATATTCCCCTCTGGCTCTCCATTTTACCACCGCTTATTGCCATTGTGCTGGCGCTTATTTTTCGTGAAGTGGTGATCTCCCTCTTCGTCGGGGTCTGGGTAGGCGCTTTTATCGCCGGGGGTATACGCCTGGAATCCCTCTACTATTTTCTGCTTTCTTTTCTGGAAGTCGTCCAGGTTTACATTATAAATGCGCTGAACGACAGCGGCCACCTCTCGGTACTGATCTTTTCGCTGCTCATCGGCGGCATGGTAGCGGTCATCTCCCGTAACGGCGGGATGGCCGGCGTGGTTCAGTCCCTAACCCGCTACGCCCGTTCTCCCAAAAGTTCGCAGTTCATCACCTGGGTTTTGGGAGTCGCGATCTTTTTTGACGATTACGCCAACACCCTGATCGTAGGCAATACTATGCGGTCCGTTACGGACAAATTTCGGGTATCCCGGGAAAAACTGGCTTACATTGTAGATAGTACGGCCGCTCCGGTGGCCGCGGTGGCCTTCATCACGACCTGGATCGGTGCAGAACTGGGATACATCGACGACGGCATCAGCCAGTTGTCCGGGTTTGATACCAGTCTGACCCCCTACGCGATCTTTATCAGTTCCCTGAAATATTCATTTTATCCCATCCTGACCCTGTTGTTCATATTGATGCTGATCTACACCCAACGGGATTTTGGCCCGATGTTAAAAGCCGAACAACGCGCCAAGGATACGGGTGAAGTCAGAGCAATCGGATTAGAAGAAACCGGAGAAGATCTGGAAGATCTCAGCCCCGTGCCGGGTGCACCGCTAAAATGGCACAATGCCGTGATCCCGGTAGCCGTCGTCATCCTGATGACGATCTTCGGCTTGGTGGATACCGGTATGAGTTCTTCCTTCAGCGCCCTGGCGGACGCCGGTGCCGCTCCCGCATCCCAGAGTTGGGGAGCGGTCTGGGGAGCGCTCGGAGGCATCACGCCCATGGATAACCCGGGCTTTTTCATGAAATTAGGTACCCTTATCGGCAATGCCGACTCTTACGTTGCCCTCTTATGGGCATCTCTTTCCGGAGTGACCGTCGCCATCCTCATGACGCTGATCGGTAGGATCATGAAACTGGGCGAGGCCATCGGTACGCTTACCACCGGTTTCAAAACCATGTTGCCCGCACTGATCATCCTGACCCTGGCCTGGTCCCTGGCGGCCACAACCGATGATCTGCATACCGCTACTTACCTGACTTCTTCCCTGGCCGATAGTCTCAATCCGTATCTGATGCCGGTGATCATTTTTATCCTTTCGGCACTGATATCCTTTTCGACCGGCTCCAGTTGGAGTACGATGGCGATCCTCTACCCGATTGCCATTCCGACTACCTGGGCGATCGGAATTGCCCAGGGTATGGAACCGGGGCTGGCAATGGAATTATTATTGAACGTCATTGCCGTAACCCTCGCCGCTTCCGTACTGGGTGACCACTGTTCACCGATCTCGGATACGACTATTCTGAGTTCACTGGCCTCGGATTGTAACCACATCGATCACGTGCGTACCCAATTGCCCTACGCCCTGACGGTCGGTGCAGTGAGTCTGGTGGCTAATGGCATTTCTACCCTGCTCGGTGGCGGATGGCTGATCTGCTTCATTATCCTGCTGGCCAGTATCGCGGTGCTGTATCTGATCGTACTGAGAGTTGGAAAAGTAAAACAATAAGGTGGGGAGCTTTTAAGATCAAAAATTGGATTATTCCGATCTTGTATTTGCACTGGTCAGCCCTTTTCGGCTCTGACTGCAAGGATATCTGTTTCCTTTGTAGCAAGATACCCATCCCGGGATTAGCGGTAATGGACAGCCTGTGATTTTGCGTCTTTTGATCTGTTAGTATTCCGGACCTTATATCAAAGTCATTACCGCTATGCGCTTATCCATCCTCCTGTTTTTCCTTTTGAGTTTCTTCCATTTATCCGCTCAGGATGCAGATGCTTATCCCATTTGGGGTAAAGTAGAATTGAATTTCCAGAGCAACCGCGCGTACGACAATGTCCTCTACGACGTGCGCGAATTCCGTACTACCTTCACCGCTCCGTCGGGTCGCACTTTCCAGCTCGACGGTTTCTGGGACGGCGGGACGGACTGGCGGGTCCGTTTTTGTCCGGATGAAACGGGAGTATGGACTTATCAGACCAGTTGCTCGGACAAGGAAAATACCGGCCTGCACGATCAAAAAGGTACCTTTACCGTCATTGAAAACAGTAGTTCGCTACCGCTCTACAGAAAAGGAATGATCGGGGTAAGTAAAGGAGCCTACCATCTTACTTACGGAGACGGCACACCCTTTTTCTGGACGGCCTGTACCGCCTGGAACGGTGCGCTTAAATCCACTCCGGAAGAATGGGATCGCTATCTGACCCAAAGGAAAGAAAACCATTACAATGTCATTCAGGTAGTGACCACGCAGTGGCGCGGTTGCGAGCGCAATGCCGAAGATCAGGTAGCCTTTACCGGAAGTGGGCGGATCCAGCTCAATCCGGACTTTTTCCGGCGGATCGACGAACGAATTGATGCCATCAATGAACACGGTCTCGTGGCTTCTCCGGTATTACTCTGGGCCCTGCCCTTCGGCAACGGGCGGGAACTGAGCCCGGGCTATTATCTCCCCAAACAGGAGGCGGTGCTGCTCGCCAAATACATTGTAGCCCGGCTCCAGGGCAACCACGTCATCTGGACACTCGGTGGCGACGGCCGGTATACGGATGATTTTGAGCAACGCTGGAAATACATTGGTCGCGAAGTATTCAGTGAAAACACCCAGGCTCCGGTGACCCTGCATCCGCACGGACGATCCTGGATCGGGGAACTGTATGAGGATGAAGCCTGGCTCGATATCATAGCCTACCAATCCAGTCACAGCAACGCCAAAGGCACGGTTGACTGGATCACCCAGGGTCCCATGGCCAACCAATGGGATCGCATCCCGGCCCGGCCATTGATCAATATGGAGCCGAACTACGAAGAGATCAATTTTCGGATCACGGCCGAAGACGTACGCAACGCATCCTACTGGAGCATTTTCGCCACGCCGATCTCCGGGATCAGCTACGGCGCCAACGGCATCTGGCCCTGGATCCAGACCGCCGGTGAACTGATTGAAAATCACGGCAACCCCGACGGCCGCGGCCCCTCTACCTGGGACGAGAGTATGGAATTTCCGGGGAGTAAACAGATCGGCCTCCTTTCGGCTTTTATCCAGGAGTACGATTGGTGGACTTTAAAACCGGCCCAGGAACTCCTCATCCAGCAACCCGGAACGGAGACGTTCAATGCCTTTATTTCCGTAGTGAGCGACGACCGAAAAGAGCTTATTTTGGTCTATACACCAAAAAATCAGGCTTTTTCGCTGCGGCTGGCGGCGGCCAATGCCTACCGCGCCCGTTGGTTCGATCCTCTGACCGGACAGTACCGGCAGACCGGAATAAGTTCATCCGACCGGGGGCGCATCGGCTTTACACCACCCAGGGACCAGGATTGGGTACTGGTGCTGGAAAAACAGTAAAGGGAATTTATTGAAGATCCACGACCATTTTCACCGGCTGGTGATCGGAGTATTCGAAATCCAGATGAATGGTGTTCACCTCTTTGACACTCACATTCGGGGAGACCAGGAAGAAATCGATCAGGGTTACGAAGGTATCACCCGGCTTATAGGGTGTTTTGGTTTTCCGATTGGTGGGATAGGTTGCATCGTAGATCCATAGCCAGTCTCCCGGAAAAAAGAGTTCGGGAATGTTGATCTGCGTGTAGCCCTGGGCCCGGCCTGGCATATATCCGTCAAAACGAAAATAGGGCGGGCACATATTCCAGTCCCCTCCGGCAATTACGTAATTTCCTTTTTCGTATTCTTCCAATAATAATTGCCGGAGCAGTTCCAACTGCTGTTCTTTTAAGGCGCCATCCGCATCGTAGGCGGAATTGTGCACATTCACCACGATCAGTTCCCTGCCGTTCTCCGTTGGGTAGCGTTGCCAGTTCAGACAGCGGTCCAGTGAAAAGACCCGGGTGGGCCAGGAAAAATTACCGGGGAGTTGAATGCGGGTATTTTCGTGAGGCTGGTTGCGGGAAAAACTGGCCAGGCCACTGTGTGCTTTTCCGTAGGCATGCCAGGGTTCGAAGACCGGAATGGGGACATAGGGTACCAGGAAATTTTCGGCGTATACACCGGAATAATCCTCGAGAACGCTACCTACTGCCTGTGTCTGATTAATGTAATGACTCCGGCGCGAACTCAGGTCAACCTCCTGTAACAGATAAAAATCACTATCCAGCGAATCGATCACCTTCAGGATGCCTTCCACATTTTTGTCCACCAGCGACCGGGGGGTGCGGGTATTTTTTCCACCCGAAAAAAAGAAACGGCCATCATCATAAAAAAAGTCGGATTCGCGGCCGAGACCACCGAAGCCCAGGTTCCAGATGGAAAAAGAAAGATCGGATATCGGGACCGTGGGACAATCATTATTCTGGAATGGAATAAGCGCCAGGCGCTTTTCGGGCTGATAGTCATTCAAGCTACCGTAGATAAGCAGACCTGTCAAATAGAATACGATTGGCATACCCAGCCATAGGATAGTCCGTCCTAGCAGATGTTTAAATTGGGAGCTATTCATAGTTTTTGGTCTGGAAAATTTGGGTCTTCCGGAGAATAAAGATAGTAGTTTTTTAAAACTGGGTTAAAACCTGAGAATAGTTGCACCCTACTTGTCTGCGAGACCGTGTGAGTAACAGCGGCTACCGGTCTAGTAGCCCAGAAGATCAGACATGCCGAAAAAGCCCTGTTTGCCAACTATCCAGGTGGCGGCCGAAAGGGCTCCTTTCGCAAAGCCTTCCCGGGAATGGGCTTCGTGTTTGATCGTTATGGTATCTACGGAGGAATGGTAATTTACGATATGGGTACCCGGCACCATTCCTTCACGTTTTGAGGTAATCGGAATTTCGCCGGCCTGCGGCTCTTTTCCTTCCACCCATCCCGATTTCTGCTCCAGATTATCCAGTAATCCTTCGGCCAGCGTAATGGCCGTACCGCTGGGTGCATCCAGTTTTTGAGTATGGTGGATCTCTTCCATATCTACCGTATAATCCGGATGCGCATTCATCATTTTGGCGAGCTGCCGGTTCAAAGCGAAGAAGATATTGACGCCGATACTAAAATTGGAAGCGTAAAACAGGGCTCCCTGATGCTGCTCCACCAGGGCTTTGGCTTCGTCCAGACGATCCAGCCAGGCGGTGGTACCGGCCACCACGGGCACGCCGCTTTCCAGACAGGCACAGATATTATCAAAAGCACTGTCCGGCTGACTGAATTCGATGGCCACATCGGCTTTCTTCAGGTTCTCCGGCGTACGGTCGGCAACATTGTCTTTGTCGATTTTCAGAACGATCTCGTGGCCGTCAGCGGTAGCTAACTGATCAATCGTTTTCCCCATTTTGCCGTATCCCAGCAGTGCGATCTTTATAGTTTTGGTGCTCATTAGCTCGATTAATTATCTTCTTGCAGTATGTTGATCAATTCGTTTAATTTCATCATGCAGTCGATGGGCGTCATCCGGTTCAGGTCCAGTTCCTGGATCACCTCTTTGAGCTTTCCGGCGGTCGGATCCACCGTTTCGAAAATACTCAACTGATATGCATCCGCCGCCGCGATCTGTCCGGTATCCACCTTTTGCGTTTTAACCCCATCGGGTGATTCCAAACCATTTTCAATCGATTTTTGTTCCAGCTGCGCCAGAATATGGGCAGCCCGTTCCACGATACTGCGCGGCATGCCCGCCATACTGGCCACGTGAATACCGAAACTATGCTGCGAACCACCGGCCGTCAGCTTTCGCAAAAAGATCACCTTTTGCCCCACTTCCCGCGTGGCGATGTGGAAGTTCCGGATCCGGGGAAATTTATTGGCCAGTTCGTTGAGTTCGTGGTAGTGCGTGGCGAAAAGGGTCTTCGGACGGCACTCCCCATTATTGTGCAGAAATTCGGCAATGGACCAGGCAATGGAGATGCCATCGTAGGTACTCGTACCCCGGCCGATCTCATCCAGCAGGATCAGGCTTCGGTCGGAGATATTGTTCATGATGCTCGCCGTTTCGTTCATTTCCACCATGAAGGTAGATTCTCCGGAAGAGATATTGTCCGACGCGCCGACCCGGGTGAAGACCTTATCGACCATGCCGAGGCGGGCACTGGCCGCCGGCACAAAAGACCCCATCTGGGCCATCAGACTGATGAGGGCCGTTTGCCGCAACAGTGCGGATTTACCGGCCATGTTCGGCCCGGTGATCATCAGGATCTGCTGTTCTTCATTATCCAGGAATACGTCATTCGGCACGTAACTTTCTCCGATGGGCATCATCTGTTCAATCACCGGATGACGTCCGGCCTGGATATCGATCGCCAGGGAGTCATCCATTGTCGGACGGTGGTACTGGTTTTTCCGCGCTACCTTGGCGAAAGACAGCAGGCAGTCGATGCGGGCCATCAGGGCCGCGTTATGTTGTACCGGCCGGATATAATCCAACAGGAAAATGACCAGCTCTTCGTACAGTTTTTCTTCCAGTTCCAGACTCCGTTCCTCCGCGCCGAGGATTTTGGCTTCCAGTTTTTTCAGTTCATCGGTGATGTAGCGTTCCCCATTGGTGAGGGTTTGCTTCCGCGTCCATTCCGGCGGCACCTGATTTTTGTATTTATTGGTAACTTCCAGGTAGTATCCGAATACGTTGTTGAAGCCGATCTTCAGGCTATTGATGCCCGTGCGCTCCACTTCGCGTTGCTGGATGTCCAGCAGGATGTCTTTGCTGTTCTGGATGATATTGCGCAATTCGTCCAGTTCCTCGTGGTAGCCGTCGGCGATCACCCCACCTTTGGAGAGGTTTACGGGCGGATCTTCGATGATGGCCTGGGCGATCTTTTCCTTAAGGTCCGGGCAGGGCTTTATGCCTTCGGCGATCTTCACCAGATCATCATTACCGGTAGCGCCCAGAGATTCCCGGATCGGCACCAGCACCGACAGGGCCCGTTTCAACTGTACTACCTCCCGGGGATTGATCTTACCCATAGGTACTTTGGCGATCAGGCGTTCCAGGTCACCCATCTGTTTCAACTGATCAGTAAGTTCCCGGTCCAGGTCGGTATGGATCAGAAAGTAATCAACGATATCGTGGCGGGCTTCCACCTCTGCGCGATTTTTCAGCGGCAGTACTACCCACTTTTTCAGCAGGCGGGCCCCCATCGAAGTCACGGTCTGGTCCAGAATATTGATCAGGGGCACGCCCGTATCGTGGGGCGAATAGATCAGTTCCAGGTTCCGGATCGTGAATCGGTCCAGCCAGACGTAGCGTCCGGCCTGAATACGGCCGATCGCACTGATGTGTTTGATGTTCTTATTTTCGGTGGTGGCCAGATAGTGGAGGACCGATCCGGCCGCGATCTGGGCCAGCGCCAGGTCTTCCACGCCGAAGCCTTTCAGACTGGTAACGGCAAATTGCTCCAGCAGTTTTTCCCGCGCGTAATCTTCGGTAAAGATCCACTCGTCCAGGTGGAAGCTATAGAATTTATCCCCAAACTGTTGCTCAAAGGCCTTCTTCCGGTCCTTGGAATAGAGCACCTCCGCGGGTTTGAAGCTTTGCAGTAATTTATCGGCGTATTCGCGGGTACCTTCGCAAACGAGGAATTCCCCGGTGGAAATATCCAGGAAAGCGAGTCCGTACAGATCATTGCGGCCAAAAGTGACGGCGGCCAGGTAGTTGTTCTGTTTGTGGTCGAGCAGTTTGTCGTCCATGGCGATCCCGGGCGTGACCACTTCCGTTACGCCCCGCTTGACGATCTTCTTTTGCGGAGAAGGCTTCTCCAGCTGCTCGCAAATGGCGACCCGAAACCCGGCTTTCACCAGTCGGGGCAGGTACAGATCCATGGAATGATGCGGAAAACCGGCCAGTTCGATATCACTGCCGCCGTTGTTGCGGCTCGTCAGTACGATCCCCAATACCTGTGATGCTTTTACCGCATCTTCTCCAAAAGTTTCGTAAAAATCCCCTACCCGGAACAACAGTATCGCATCGGGATACTTGTTCTTCACCTTAAAATACTGTTGCATCAAGGGGGTTACCTTCTTAGGTGCCTTCTTCGTTCCACTCTTCCTGGCCATGTATCGATAAAATTAAGTCTGTTTTGGGCATGAGCAAAGATAGAGGCTCAGCACTAATCTCACAATTTTTTTTAGTGGCAGGACCACTTAAGTGGCAGAACCACTATATTAGCCCGAATAAACACAGAACCCATATGAATTTTTCCAGCTTAGATTGGTCGATCATCATTGCCTTTTTTGCCGTTTCCCTGGCCGTCGGATTAATCGTTTCCCGGAGGGCCGGTTCCAGCGCTTCTGAATTTTTTCTTTCCGGGCGGAACATGCCCTGGTGGTTGCTGGGGGTGTCCATGGTAGCCACGACTTTCTCTTCCGATACGCCCAATCTCGTTACCGGTCTGGTGCGGGAGAACGGGGTGGCCGGCAACTGGGGCTGGTGGGCCTTCCTGCTGACGGGTATGCTGACGGTGTTCGTCTTCGCCAAGCTCTGGCGGCGCTCCGGTGTCATGACGGATATCGAATTTTACGAATTGCGCTACAGCGGCAAACCGGCCGCCTTTCTACGGGGCTTTCGCGCACTTTACCTGGGTCTTATTTTCAATGTACTGGTGATGGGTACCGTTTCGCTGGCAGCCGTCAAATTCGGTCAGATCATGCTCGGGTGGCCGGGTTGGCAAACGCTGCTGATCGCCGGTTCGATCACTTTGGCCTACAGTGTGATCGGAGGACTGAAAGCGGTGATCATTACGGACTTTGTGCAGTTCGTCCTGGCCATGATCGGCTCCATCTGGGCCTGTATTTATCTCGTAAATTTACCGGAAGTCGGTGGTCTCGACGGGCTCTTTACCCACGCCGAGGTCAGCAGTAAACTAAGTCTGCTTCCCGATTTCTCCAACCCCTCGGTTTGGGTGCCGGTTATTCTGGTGCCGCTGGCCGTCCAGTGGTGGGCATCTTACTACCCCGGTTCTGAACCCGGTGGTGGCGGATATATAGCCCAGCGGATGTTTTCCGCCAAATCGGAAAAAGGCGCCATTCAGGCTACCCTGTTTTTCAACGTGGCGCACTACGCACTGCGCCCCTGGCCCTGGATCCTGATCGCTCTGGCATCTATCGTCGTCTTCCCGGAGCTCAGTGATATTCAGGCAGCTTTCCCGACCCTTTCGGACGATAAGCTGGGACACGACGTTGCCTACCCCGCTATGCTGACCTTATTGCCATCCGGCCTGTTGGGGCTGGTAGCCGCTTCGCTGATCGCGGCTTTTATGTCTACCATATCCACCCAGCTCAACCTGGGTGCTTCCTACCTGGTGAACGACTTTTACCAGCGTTTCATCAACCCGGATGCCAGTGAAAAGCAACTGGTGTCTACCGGACGCTGGATCACTTTGCTGACCATGATCCTCGGGGTTGGACTGGGACTGGTGCTGACCGATGCGACCCAGGCCTTCAATTTGCTGCTGCTTCTGGGAGCCGGTACGGGTCTGATCTACATTCTCCGTTGGTTCTGGTGGCGCATCAACGCCTACACCGAGATCATCGCTATGGTGAGCTCCATATTTATTGCGGGTTATTTCACCTTCCTGCACGATCGAATTGGCTTTTTCCCGCTGGAGGATTGGCAAAAAACCATACTGGGCGCGGCGCTGACCACCGGTATCTGGATCGCTTCCACTTACCTGACCCCGACTACCCATACGGAGAAGTTGTTTGATTTCTACCGACTGATCAAACCGGCTGGTCCCGGCTGGAACCACGTTGTTGACCAGGCGAAAGCCCAGGGCGTCAGCTTACCGGAAGTAAACGGACAGCTACCGCTGGAGATCCTGTGTATGTTCGTGGGGTGTATTACGGTTTACGGTGCTCTTTTCGCAACCGGGTTCTGGATCTACGGCGAGACCACTTCGGCCATCATTGCTTCCGTAGTGGCCCTGGGCGGTGGTGCCTTTTTGTTCAGTGTGTGGAAAAAATTACGCACCCAAATGGATATCAACTAAGCTACCGATCAATTTACAGGGAGTGAGTAGGGAGCCTGCGTCCGCTGGTGTCGATGCGCCCTACTTACTGCCGCTTTCCAGAAGAGGTTAAATGACCTGATTTATTGATGTTATGATTTTCGGACGGGATGGGCAAGAGCGTTGAAATCGGATACAATACCGTGCTGTGGTCGGCACTTTTTCTGATCCTGGCTGGTCTGGCGGCGTGTAATACCCGGACCATCGAATACGAGGTCCTGCCGCTGCACCACGATCTGGGAGAATTCCATCTTCGCAAATCTGTTTATTTCGATACCATTAGTCAGTGGACCCACGAACTGGATTGCGAATGTTGCCACCAACGCAAAGTGCGGCTCAGCAATCGCGAATTTCCATTACTCCAGGAGAAAAGCTGGAAGTATACCCAGCCGGATTCCAATATGCAGGTTACCCTTATCCAGGCGGAAAGAGCCCAGTGCGATACTGCTTTTAAGATCGATTTCCCGGAAATGAGCGCCCAGATGAAGTACGTCAATGGTCTCTACTTTGAATACCCGACCTGGGTGTACCGGCAATTTGAAAAAGTGGATGGGCACGATTTCATTGTGCTGGGATGGGAGATAAAAAAATACCGTCGATACGATAATCAGAATCTCCAGCGCCTGCTGGCAATTACCAGTATTGATGGTAGGAAAGTAACGCTGGATTTTGACTGCCGAAGTAATGATTGCGGGAATTTTCTGCGCAGGTCTTTCTGGCTGCTGCAAAGGATGAAGATCAAATTACCCGAAGAATAGCTACCGGTTACTTACCGGCACATCGTACCCATCCATGGTTCTGATGGTATAAAAAATAGGCAGGTGAACGATACCTCCCGTTCACCCGCCGTAAAAATTTCCAATTGGTTAATTAAAGCAAGTAGCCACTTGCGCTTTGAGGTCTAGTAACTCAATCAGATCTAATCAATTACAATCAACTTTCCCTGGTAAGTCCTTTCACCCGAAGTAAGCAGGTAAATGTACGTACCGGCGGGAAGGTCTGCTACGTTGAAATTGACTGTTGTCTGTAATCCTTTGGTCACTTCTGCATCGAAAACACGTTGGATCCGATCTCCCATCAGATTGAAGATATCCAGGGTAGCATTGGAAACTTCTTCCTGAATGGTGAAATCAAAAGTGATCTGGGTAGACGTTGGGTTCGGGTATGCCCGAATTTCCGTTTGCTCGTCAAAGATCCGGGAATCCGTACTGCTCCGCTGTCCGATGTTACTGATGAGCAGGGTACCGTTGCAACTGCCACAGTCGGCCGTGTCATCATTACACAGTATGCCGTTGTTGTAACTGTCCAGACATTTGGCCAGACAAACCGCTACATCGTACAGGGCATCGTGTGGTTTGAGGTATTTTCCAGTTCCGTCGAAACCGATCTCACACAGTAGGGCAACTCCGGCCTCTGCGGCATCCACCGCTTCCGGACAGGTTTCGGCACCGGCAGCAAAGTTCAACTGGGCAGCCAGCAGGTGCATAGCCAGGGTATAGGCAGGATCACTTGCCTGTTTGCGGCCTCTTTCCAGTTCGCGCTGATCCAGAATATTCGCCGCATCTTCACAGCTGGTCAGTTCAAAACCGCACCAGCTGATGCCGGGATCATCCAGAATTTCATCCAACATCGGATACTTTTCGCGGTCATCACCCTGTTCGTTACCACCGGAGCAGCTACTCCAGTTTTTCCAGAAACCGGGGGTTCTCGGCTGTAGATCGCCACCGACATTGACGGCCTCCACTTCTACCGTAACGGTAGCCTGATCGCAATCGCCATTGGCATCGCAGATCTCGTAGGTAACGTAATCGAAGCCGATGAAACCGAAGTTTGGAGTATACACGATAAAGTCATCCGTCGGATCATTCGGCGTACCGTTGTTATCCACGGTGGCCGTACCGTTGGCTCCGTTGCTGACGATGGAAATCGCACCCGTAGCCGGGCCTTCACCACCGAAGTCGTCATTTGCTACTACATTGATGCTCACCGGAGTATCTTCATCCGTCGTAGCCATATCGTCTACGGCCGTTGGCAGATCATTCACCGGATCAACCGTTACGCTTACTGTCGCCTGATCGCAATCGCCGTTGGCGTCGCAGATCTGGTAGGTGAAGCTGTCACTGCCGTTGAAATTCGCATCTGGCGTGTAGGTAATGAAGTCATCCGTCGGATCGTTCGGCGTGCCGTTGTTATTCACACTGGCCGTACCATTGCCGCCGTTGCTGACGATGCTGATCGCGCCCATGGACGGACCGTCACCACCGAAGTCGTCGTTGGCCAGTACATCGATATCCGTGGACATATCTTCGTTCACCGAAGCAACATCCGCATTGGCCGTCGGCAGGTCATTCACCGGATCAACCGTTACGCTTACCGTGGCCTGATCGCAATCGCCGTTGGCGTCGCAGATCTGGTAGGTGAAGCTGTCGTTGCCGTTGAAATTCGCATCTGGCGTGTAGGTAATGGAATCATCCGTCGGATCGTTCGGCGTGCCATTGTCATTCACACTGGCCGTACCGTTGCCACCGTTGCTGACGATACTGATCGCGCCCATGGAAGGACCGTCACCACCGAAATCGTCGTTGGCCAGTACATCGATATCCGTAGACATATCCTCGTTTACCGAAGCAACATCTGGATTAGCCGTCGGCGTATCGTTCACCGCACCGACATTCACCATTACAAATGCATTGTCACAATCGCCATTGCTGTCGCAGATCTGGTACTCGAAAGTATCGTCACCTGTGAAGTTCGCATCCGGGGTGTAGACGATGGAGTCGTCCGTCGGATCATTCGGCGTACCGTTATCATCAACACTAGCGGTACCATTAGCCGCATCGGTTACCACGGTAATCGCGCCCACGGACGGGCCGTCGCCACCGAAGTCATCATTCGCCAGTACATCAATAGCCACCGGGATATCTTCATCCGTGCTGGCTACATCATCGTTGGCGATGGGTAGATCATTCACCGGATTGATCGTAACACTCACTGTAGCCTGATCGCAATCGCCATTGGCGTCGCAGATCTGGTAGGTAAAGCTGTCACTGCCGTTGAAATTCGCAGCCGGCGTATAAATGATGGAATCATCCGTCGGATCATTCGGCGTGCCGTTGTTATTGACGGTGGCCGTGCCGTTGCCGCCGTTGGTCACGATACTGATCGCACCTACGGAGGGGCCGTCGCCACCGAAATCATCATTCGCCAGTACATTGATATCCGTGGACATATCCTCGTCTACCGATGCTACGTCATCATTCGCGATGGGCAGATCGTTCACCGGGTCAACCGTTACGTTCACCGTGGCCTGATCGCAATCACCGTTGGCATCGCAGATCTGGTAGGTGAAACTATCGCTGCCGTTGAAATTCGCAGCCGGTGTATAGATGATGGAATCGTCGGTCGGATCGTTCGGCGTGCCGTTGTCGTTGACACTAGCCGTACCATTGCCGGCGTTGGTCACGATGCTGATCGCGCCTGTGGAAGGACCGTCACCACCGAAATCGTCATTCGCCAGTACATCGATATCCGTAGACATGTCCTCGTCTACCGATGCGATATCGTCATTCGCAGTCGGGGTGTCGTTTACCGCACCGACGCTAACCGTAACTATTGCATTGTCACAATCGCCATTGCTATCGCAGATCTGATACTCGAAAGTATCATCACCCGTGAAGTTTGCATCCGGGGTGTAGACGATGGAGTCGTCGGTCGGGTCGTTCGGCGTACCGTTGTTATCGACACTAGCGGTACCATTAGCCGCATCGGTCACCACGGTGATCGCGCCCACGGACGGGCCGTCACCACCGAAGTCGTCATTCGCCAGTACATTGATATCCACTGGTACATCTTCGTCCGTACTCGCAACGTCATCATTAGCGATGGGCAGATCGTTTACCGGATCAACCGTTACGCTCACTGTCGCCTGATCGCAATCGCCATTGGCATCGCAGATCTGGTAGGTAAAGCTGTCGCTGCCGTTGAAATTCGCAGCCGGCGTATAAATGATGGAATCATCCGTCGGATCGTTCGGCGTGCCGTTATTATCAACACTAGCTGTACCGTTCACACCATTGGTCACGATACTGATCGCTCCTACGGATGGGCCGTCGCCACCGAAATCGTCATTCGCCAGTACATCAATATCCGTAGACATGTCCTCGTCTACTGATGCTACGTCATCATTCGCAATGGGCAGATCGTTCACCGGATCAACCGTTACGCTCACCGTAGCCTGATCGCAATCGCCGTTGGCGTCGCAGATCTGGTAGGTGAAGCTGTCACTACCGTTGAAATTTGCAGCCGGTGTATAGATGATGGAATCGTCGGTCGGATCGTTCGGCGTGCCGTTGTCGTTGACACTAGCCGTACCATTGCCGGCGTTGGTCACGATACTGATCGCGCCCGTGGAAGGACCGTCACCACCAAAGTCGTCGTTAGCCAGTACATCAATATCCGTAGACATGTCCTCGTCCACCGATGCGATATCATCATTGGCAGTCGGCGTATCGTTTACCGCACCGACGCTGACCATAACCACAGCATTGTCACAGTCGCCATTGCTGTCGCAGATCTGATACTCGAAAGTATCATCACCCGTGAAGTTTGCATCCGGGGTGTAGACGATGGAGTCGTCGGTCGGGTCGTTCGGTGTGCCGTTGTTATCGACGCTAGCGGTACCATTAGCCGCATCGGTCACCACGGTGATCGCGCCCACGGAGGGACCGTCACCACCGAAGTCGTCATTCGCCAGTACATTTACATCCACCGGTATATCTTCGTCCGTACTCGCAACGTCATCATTAGCGATCGGCAGATCGTTTACCGGATTGACCGTTACGCTCACTGTCGCCTGATCACAATCGCCGTTGGCGTCACAGATCTGGTAGGTAAAGCTGTCGCTGCCGTTGAAATTCGCAGCCGGCGTATAGATGATGGAATCATCCGTCGGATCGTTCGGCGTACCGTTGTTATTGACGCTAGCCGTGCCGTTGCCGCCGTTGGTCACGATACTGATCGAACCTACGGAGGGGCCGTCGCCACCGAAATCGTCATTCGCCAGTACATTTATATCCGTAGACATGTCCTCGTCTACCGATGCTACGTCATCATTCGCGATGGGCAGGTCATTCACTGCACCGATGCTCACGGCAACCAAAGCGTTATCACAGTCTCCGTTACTGTCACAGATCTGATATTCGAAATTATCATTACCCGTGAAATTCGCATCTGGCGTATAGGTGATGGAATCATCGGTCGGATCGTTCGGTGTGCCACTGTTATTTACCGTGGCCGTGCCGTTGGCTCCGTCGGTCACGACGGTAATCGCACCCACTGACGGGCCGTCACCACCGAAATCATCGTTAGCCAGCACATCCACATTTACCGGAACGTCTTCATTGGTATTGGCTACATCATCATTGGCGATGGGCAGATCGTTCACCGGGTCAACCGTTACGTTAACGGTGGCCTGATCGCAATCACCGTTGGCATCGCAGATCTGGTAGGTGAAACTATCACTGCCGTTGAAATTCGCAGCCGGCGTATAAATGATGGAATCATCGGTCGGATCGTTCGGTGTGCCGTTGTTATTAACGGTGGCTGTACCGTTGCCGGCATTGGTTAAAATGCTGATCGCACCCACGGATGGGCCGTCGCCACCGAAGTCATCGTTGGCCAGCACATTGATATCGGCAGACATATCCTCATCCACCGAAGCGATGTCATCATTCGCGATGGGCAGATCGTTCACCGGATTAATGGTTACGCTGACCGTCGCCTGGTCGCAGTCGCCGTTGCTGTCACAGATCTCGTAGACAAAACTATCGCTACCGTTATAATCGGCATTCGGCGTATACACTACAAAATCATCCGTCGGATCGGTAGGTGTACCATTGGTATTCACGCTGGCCGTTCCATTGGCACCGTTGGTTACGATACTGATCGCTCCATTCGATGGACCGTCCGCACCAAAATCGTCGTTTGCCAGTACATTGACATTGACCGGAATATCTTCATCGGTAACCGCAACATCATCAACCGCATCCGGGAAGGCATTGACATCGTTCACCGTGATCGATACGGTCGCCTGATCGCAATCGCCGTTGCTGTCGCAGATCTCGTAGACAAAGCTGTCATTTCCGCTAAAGTTCAGCGCCGGGGTGTAGGTAATGAAATCGTCCGTCGGATCGGTAGGCGTACCATTATCATTGACAGCGGCGGTACCGTTAGCCGCGTTGCTGACAATGGTGATCGCAGAATTGGACGGACCGTCATCGCCAAAAGTATCATTGGCCAGGACATCGACATCCACCGGTACGTTCTCATCCGTACTGGCAATATCGTCCACGGCATTCGGCGTAGCTTCCAGCTGGATCAACGGACAGGCATAAGAAGAACTGCCGGGATCATTGCCGTCGTAAAAGTCTACCGCCGAGGCATCATTAAGACTGACCGACATCTGGTTGTTGAAGTTCGCCCCCAAAGAATTGATGATCGACTGCTGAATAGCGCTGTTGTTGGTCAGCACCTCTACCCTACCGTCAATACAATCATTGGGTAATGAGAAGGAGAACAATAATATGGGTTCGCCGGAAACCGTGCTTGGGCTCGGCGAGTTCTGAAGTACAACCTGGTAAACGTCATTGCCCTGGAGGTCATTGGGGTCCTGGCCGGTACTTCCGTAAAGGGAAGGGGTCAGGACCTGGGCGACCCAGGTACCCGTTACGTTTACAAAATTCCCGCTGCTGGGCAATGGAGGGATGGAGGGATCCGTCAATGTTCCTTCGGGTAGGAGGAAGCTAAACACAGCAGTAGAGATCGTTACATTTGTAGAGGTAAAGTCAGGGTAGGCTACGGCCGTTATCTGTGTCGGATCACCCGGATCCTGTATAAACCCGTAGGTAACGCCCTGACCGGAGAGGTTGCCAAACAATAGTATCGCCGGCAACAACAGGACCAATCGGAAAATATATCGTAGATACATAAATGTGGGTTATTTGAAAGTGTAAAGGAGAGCGAATGATAGCTCATTCGCTCTCCAAAAATTTTTATTTGGCTAATTGTTCAGGTATAATAAAGGTCTGGATCTTGAACACATTGACCGGGTGACCGTCCACATTGTTGAAGATCGGGTCCACGTCATTGTTCTGACCGGCGAAGATGGAGGAGCCATCCATATTTACATCTCCCAGGAAGTATCCGTTGTAGATGTAGGTCTGGATCTTAAAGAAGTTGCCTGGCGCCTGATCCACCTCGTTGAAGATCGGATCCTTATCGTTGCTCTGTCCGGCGTATACGACCGAAGCATTGGCGTTGGTATTACCGGCCCAAAGGGCAAATACACCGTTGATGGATACCTGCTCGCGACCGTTGTAGCTGCCGCCCTGATCCCAGAGGTTCAGGGAACCGTTCGTAAAGTCCACGGTAGTTCCGGTAGCGGAAAGCGCAATCGCGTTGTTGGTCATGGTTCCCAGGTGATTCCGGTGACGGACCGCTACGTAGTAGGATCCCGCCTCAGATTGGGTAAAGAGCAGAGGAGAAGTACCGTCTACATCCACCACATCACCGTCACGTTGTACCAGACCGGCACGGGTAGCAACCACCTGTGTGAGATCGGCAGAACTGCGTAGTTCTACGAATACCCAGTCTACGATTGAGTTAGATCCGAGGTCAGCAAATACGGTTCCCGGGTTGGTTACCGTTTCGCCGCCACCACCGTTGGTATGGCCGAAACCGAGACCAGCGTAAGGTTCTGTATTCGGGATCACGCCATCGGACCGCAGGTCATCGCGCATGACACTTCCGCCAGTGCCCAGCAGCGCACCCTGCAGCAATACTCTCACCTGCAGGCGGACGTTCACCGCATTCACGTTAATGCTAATGGTAGCCTGGTCGCAGGTGCCGTTGGCATCGCAGATCTCGTAAGTGATCTCATCCGTTCCGTAGAAATTGGGATCCGGAGTGTACTCGATGAAATCATCCGTCGGATCGTTGGCCGTACCGTTATCATTCACGGTTGCCACACCATTGTTCGGCGGATCTACGATGGTGATCGTTCCCGTAGCCGGGCCGTCGCCACCAAAGTCATCGTTATTGGTCACATCGATATTGGTCGTGCCGTTTTCATCGACATTGGCCACATCGTCACCGGCTGCCGGAGTATCGTCCACCGGATTGATCGTGACGTTCACCGTCGCCTGATCGCAGTCGCCATTGGCGTCACAGATCTCGTATTCGAAGCTGTCGCTACCGAAGTAGTTCGCATTCGGTGTGTAGATCACGCTATCGTCCGTCGGATCGTTCGGCGTACCACCGTCGTCTACCGTCACCGTACCGTTGGCCGGAGAAGAGAAGATCGTGATGTCCGCAATCGCCGGACCGTCGCCGCCAAAGTCGTCGTTGGCCGTTACCGGAATGTTTACGAAGGCATCTTCGTCAACTGAAGCTACATCGTCAACTGCGGTGGGCAGGTCGTTCACCGGATCAACCGTGATGTTAACCGTACCCACATCGCAATCGCCGTTGGCATCGCACATCTGGTAGGTAAAGCTGTCATTACCAAAGTAATTCGGATCCGGCGTATAGATCACGATATCATCCGTCGGATCGTTGGCGGTGCCGTTGTTATCAACTACCACCGTACCGAAGTCCGGAGAATCCACGATCGTAATGTCCGCAAGGGCCGGACCATCGCCGCCGAAATCGTCGTTCGCCGTTACCGGGATGTTGACCGAATCGTCTTCATCTACGGATACATTGTCGGTTACGGCCGTCGGCAGGTCGTTCACGGCATTGATGGTCACGCTGACCGTCGCCTGATCGCAGTCGCCATTGGCATCGCAGATCTCGTATTCAAAGCTATCACTACCGAAGTAGTTTGCATTAGGCGTATAGATCACGCTATCATCCGTAGGATCGTTCGGAGTACCACCGTCGTCTACCGTCACCGTACCGTTGGCCGGGGAGGAGAAGATCGTGATGTCCGCAATCGCCGGACCGTCGCCGCCAAAGTCGTCGTTGGCCGTTACCGGAATATTCACGAAAGCATCTTCGTCAACGCTGGCTACATCGTCCACTGCGGTCGGCAGGTCGTTCACCGGATCAACCGTGATATTTACAGTACCCACATCGCAATCGCCGTTGGCGTCGCACATCTGGTAAGTAAAGCTGTCGTTGCCGAAGTAATCCGGATCTGGCGTGTAGATCACGATATCATCAGTCGGATCGTTTGCGGTGCCGTTGTCATCAACTACCACCGTACCAAAGTCCGGAGAATCCACGATCGTAATGTCCGCAAGGGCAGGACCGTCGCCGCCGAAATCGTCGTTCGCCGTTACCGGAATGTTTACAGAATCATCTTCATCAACGCTCACTACATCATCTACGGCTGTAGGTAGATCGTTCACGGCATTGATGGTCACACTGACCGTCGCCTGGTCGCAATCGCCATTGGCGTCACAGATCTCGTATTCAAAGCTATCGCTACCGAAGTAGTTTGCATTCGGCGTGTAGATCACGCTATCGTCCGTCGGATCGTTCGGCGTACCACCGTCGTCCACCGTCACCGTACCGTTGGCCGGGGAGGAGAAGATTGTGATGTCCGCAATTGCCGGGCCGTCGCCGCCGAAGTCGTCGTTGGCCGTTACCGGAATGTTCACGAAAGCGTCTTCGTCAACTGAAGCTACATCGTCAACTGCCGTCGGCAGGTCGTTTACCGGATTGATGGTCACATTGACCGTGGCCTGATCGCAATCACCGTTGGCATCGCAGATCTCGTATTCGAAACTGTCGCTACCGAAGTAGTTCGCATTCGGCGTATAGATCACACTATCGTCCGTCGGATCGTTCGGCGTACCACCGTTGTCTACCGTCACCATACCGTTGGCCGGTGAGGAAAAGATCGTGATGTCGGCGAGGGCCGGGCCGTCGCCGCCAAAGTCATCATTCGCCGTAACCGGAATGTTTACGAAAGCGTCTTCATCAACGCTGGCTATATCGTCCACCGCCGTGGGCAGATCGTTCACCGGATTGATGGTGATACTCACCGTTGCCTGGTCGCAATCGCCGTTGCTGTCACAGATCTCATATTCAAAGCTGTCGCTGCCGTTGTAGTTGGCATTCGGCGTATAAGTGATCGTATCATCGGTCGGATCGTTGGGGGTGCCACCGTCGTTGACCGTCACCGTACCGTTAGCCGGCGAGGAAAAGATCGTGATCGCCCCGTTGGAAGGGCCATCGCCACCAAAATCATCGTTTACCAATACATCGATCAATACGGCCACATCCTCATCGGTAGTGGCTACATCATCCACGGCAGTCGGCAGGTCATTAATCGGATTGACGGTAACACTGACCGTGGCTTCATCGCAGTCGCCATCCGCATCACAGATCTGATACTGGAAGCTGTCACTACCGTTGAAATCCGGGTCCGGCGTGTAGGTGATCGTATCGTCCGTCGGATCGTTGGGGGTGCCACCGTCATTCACGGTCACCGTACCGTTGGCCGGGGAAGCAAAAATGGTAATCGCACCAATTGCGGGTCCGTTTACCCCAAAATCATCATTGTTCAATACCAGGATTTCCACAAAAGCATCTTCATCCACCGATGCAATATCATCGTTGGCGATCGGCGCTCCGTCCAGCGGACAGGCGTAGGAGAACGTACTCGGATCGTTGCCGAAATAAAGGTCCTGTGCCGGTGCATCGTCCACACTGACCGATATCTGGTTATTGAAGTTCGCACCGAGGTTATTCAGGATGGCCTGTTGGATAGAGCCATCATTCGTCAAAACCTCCACATTTCCTCCAAAACAGTCAGCAGGCAAATCAAAAGAAAATAATTCAATTGCCTGTCCACTGACTGCCGGAGGTGAGGGTGAGTTTTGTAATACTACCTGGTAGACGTCATTTCCCTGCAGGTCGTTCGGATCAAAACCTATACCCGAATAGACATCGGGGGTAAGTCTTTGGGCTACCCAGGTACCCGTAATGTCGACAAAACTGCCGGAGCCGGGTAGCGGATCTACCGAGGGGTTGGTGACTGTTCCTTCCGGAAGCAGAAAAGAAAATACGGAAGTGGAGATCGTAACGTTGTTGGAACTAAAGTTCGGATACGCCACCGCCGTAATGTGCAGCGGGTCACTAGGATCCTGTATGAATCCATAGGTAACCTGATTTTGTCCGTAAATGGTTAGGGCCAAAAACAGCAAAAGAGTAGTTATGGTTATTTGTTTCATGTAGAGGATAATTAAAAAGTTTAACTATGGGAGGGATAGACCTAAATCGGCAGAATATCCCCTGTTGGGCTCAAATTATTTCGCTAATTGTTCGGGTATAATGAAGGTTTGCAACTTCAGCACGTTATTGGGATGCCCGTCCACATTGTTGAAAATGGGATCGACATCGTTGTTCTGGCCGGCAAAAATGGATGAACCGTCCATGTTCACATCACCTAAGTTGTAACCGTTGAAAATGTAAGTTTGCAGTTTAAGCAGGTTGCCGGACGCCTGATCTACCTCATTGAAAATGGGGTCTTTATCGTTGCTCTGGCCGGCAAACACTACCGAGGCATTGGCGTTGGTATTCCCGGCGTAGAGGGCGTAACTCCCGTTTACCGTGATCTGCTCTTTACCGTCGTAAGCTGCACTTTGCTCGTACAGGTCCAGACCGGTATCGGTAAAATCGACCAGTGTGCCGGAAGTAGCCAGCGCAATCGGATCGGCCGTCATGGTTCCCAGATGGTTTCGGTGCCGTACGGCTACATAGTAGGAGCCGGCGGACGACTGGGTAAAGGCCAGGGCCGAGGTACCGTCCACATCCACCACATCTCCGTCCCGTTGTACCAGCCCGGAGCGGGTAGCGACAACGAGGGTGGCATCAGCCGGATCCCGGAGTTCCACAAATACCCAATCCACAATGGAATTATTTCCCTGGTCGGCAAAAACCGTTCCGGGGTTCGAAACGCTCTCGCCCCCACCTCCGTTCACGTGGGTAAAGGCGGGAAGTGCCGTGTAGGGTTCGGTATTGGGAATGACGCCATCCGAACGCAGATCGTCCCGCATGATGGTCCCGGGTGTACCCAGCAGGGCTCCCTGGAGCAGTACCCTGAGTTGCAATCGCAGATTCACCGCGTTAACCTCAATGGTGGCGATGGCCTGATCGCAGGTACCGTCCGCATCGCAGATCTCGTAAGTCACCTGGTCGGTGCCCACAAAATTGGCATTTGGCGTATAGTCAATACTATCATCCGTCGGATCGTCGGGCGTGCCGTTGTCGTTGACCGTGGCGGTACCGTTCGCGCCGTTGGTCACGATGGTGATCGCTCCGATGGCCGGACCGTCACCCCCAAAGTCATCGTTAGCGGTGACGGGTACATTGACCGTACCGTTCTCATCTACCGATGCCAGATCATCCACCGCAACCGGAGTATCGTTTACCGGGTTTACGGTAACATTGACCGTCGCCTGGTCGCAAGCTCCGTCCGAGTCGCAGATCTCGTAGGTGAAACTGTCACTACCACTGAAGTTGGCGTTTGGCGCATAATCGATCGTATCATCCGTCGGATCGTTGGGCGTACCGTTATCATCCACGGTAGCGGTACCGTTCGCGCCATTCGTCACCACGGTAATTGCGGTGGCACTGGGGCCATCCCGGCCAAAATCGTCATTGGCCAGCACATTGATCTTGACGGTCAGATCCTCATCTACAGTGGCTACATCGTCCACTGCATCCGGACCGCCGTCACAGGCATCGGGGATACCATCGCCATCGGCATCCAGACTGTCGTCACCGCCGCAGCATTGATCCAGACAATCCGGTGTACCGTCTCCGTCTACATCACTACGAATGAAACCGTAGTAAACTTCCAGTTCGGAAAGTACATTGGCCGTAACGGGAGCCGAAACGGTAAGCTGAACTTCGTCAAAACTGATACTGGTACGGAAACTGAGTAAACCGATACCCGAACTACCCAAAAGGGTAATATCCACCAGGCTGTTGCTGGCCGTGAAACTCTCGCGTTGGGTACCGTTCAGGTAGGTGGTTAGGGTGAGGTCCTGCAGGACGTCAGCGGTCAGTAATTCAACGCCACCTCCCAGGCCGAAACCGACCTCGTAGCCGCCGGCGATAGTGGCAACATTCTTAATGGAAATGGAAGCAGATCCGATAACTCCTGCCGTCAGGCGTATGGTGGTAAAATTGTTGAGATTGCCGTCTACGACATTACTGATGTTATCCACCTCGCACAGTGCGCAGGCGAGGGCGGTAATATCCGTCCGGTCGTAGGAAATCATCGAGCAGGCATCACTGGAAGCAGTGAGGTATTCCAGACAGGCACCTCCCGCTCCGCCGCCGGAATCCGGACAAAAAGTGGGTTCCTCAAAGGCATAGTAGATGCGAACGGTGGTCAGTAAGCCGGCCACATTGCCGACTACAAGTTCCAGTTCGTCAAAGGGCTGGGAAGTGACAAAACTGATCCGTTGCTTATTGCCCGGACCGCCCAGCACGCCGGCACTCAGCAGGCCGTTGCCGGTCGTTGCGGTTTCCTGCAAGCTGCCGTCCAGCAGCGTGCGAAGTTGGAAAGCGCCCAGTACCGTAGCATCCAGCAGACCGTCGGGTAAAGAGATCACGTATCCCGCCCGGGTGCCGCCCGGATAGACATTGCTCGGATCCCGTACGGAGATCAGCGAGGTAGCCGTCAGCACGCTCAATAACTGATCGTATTCCGAATAATTGGACAGGTCACCGTCGATCACATTTCCGGCATCCGCCGAAAAACAGTTCAGACAGACCCCGCCCAGCAGATTCGTACCGTCAATGACCACATCTCCGGCCACGATCGGATCGTTACAGGACTGGTCAACCGCGAATTCCTCCCGATTGATCGCTACCACATCCGAACAGCTACCTTCCTGCAGTTCAAAAAAGTAAGTGCCGTCTACGGTCATGCCCGTAACATTGCCACTGTTGTCAATGCTCGCCGGTGCCGGGTTGCCGGCTAAGGCGACCCAGGTCTGGCCGGAGCCGGCGGGTGGCAGATTGGCCGTAGTTTCCGGCGGGCAGATCGTCAGATCCAGTCCGGCATTTACATCACATACCAGATCACAATCGTCCGGGATGCCGTTGCCGTCCGCATCAAAATTATCATCACCGCCCGGGCAACTGTCGACACAATCGGGGAAACCGTCATTGTCGCTGTCCGGCCGGATAAACGCGTAGTAAACATTGTATTCCTGACCGACATTCAAAGTCTCGGTTACCGCCAGCCGGATCTCATCGAACGGCAGGTTTGTTTTGAAACTCACCAACGTAATATTAGTGTTACCGAGCTGTCCGATATTAGCGATCGCACCACCCGCACTCTGCGATTCCTGATTAGATCCGCCCAGGCGGGTCGTCAACTGAATGTTAGATAGGGTGGACAGATCGATCAGTCCAAGCAGTCCCTGCTTCTCAATGGCGAATCCTACTTCGTAGCCACCGGGAAAAGAGGTACCCGCCGCAACGGAAACCACGCCGGTTTGCCCCAGGCCGAGTAATCCGAAATCAATGGTACCGAAATCGGTGGTATCCGCGTCTACAATGTTAGCGGTGTTTTGTACACCACAGCCCAGTAAGGCGGTACATCCGGTAATGAAAGATTCGGTTACGGAAGACGTATAATTGGTTGGGACCAAGGCGGAAACACAATCGTGATCACAGTCGGGCGGTTCCACGTAGGCGTAGAATACCCGCAAACTGGATAAACCGGAAACGGTGTTATCGATCACCAGCTCGATCTCATCGAAAGGTTGGGTAGTGATAAAACTGATCCGTTTTTTGCTGCCCTCGCCACCAATATTGCTGATGGTCAGGATCTGGCCAAGGCTGGTATTGGCTGATTCCTGGAAGGAATTGTCCAGATAAGTGCGGATCGTGAAATTATCTAACAGGTTGATATCCAGCAGCCCCGTAACGGACTGAACCACAAATCCGGCCCGCTGACCGGCAGCATGATTCTGCTGCAGGGCTTTCACGGAGACCAGTGGGGTAAGGCCCGCTACCGTAGCCAGACTATTGAAAGTCATACTGTTAGTCAGGTCTCCGTCTATGATATTTTCCAGATCTGAATTGCCGCACAGCAGGCAGGCCAATCCCGTATTGATCTGATCGACCACGGCACCTTTTCCAACGATCGGATCGTTGCAGTCCGTGGCCAGCATAGCTTCCTCTACGGCAGTAGTTTCAGCCGAAGTATGGGCATGAGCATCATTAAATACGGGAAAAAGGAGAAAGAAAAATAAAAAGATTGTCCCGGGTAGAAGATGAGTGTTTCGCATTCCGGGAGCTTTCTCCATACTGATCCGGCACATTGGAGACCATCCGGCCGGACAGGTATTTTCTTTTGGAGGTTTCCAGTTCTTACACAACCGGAACAGCTTGAGTACGAACACTTTCAATGAGTGTGCAGACATTGCTTTAATTGTTTGGGTAATACTTAAATGGTTTAATCTACTTGCCTGACAGCCAATAGATTGCAGTCTATCGAGGTACAGGTATATGCCCGATAGTAACTGATGCCCGGAAACCGGGCGACTCTAAATGGCCGTTAAATCTTGAAAGTGTTGATCTCGTGGTTGCTGGACAGGATGTTTTACCTAAACCTTATCTGTCCGAAGTGCTACTTTGTCGGTTTATGGGAAAGTACAGTAAGTGCATTGTTATACCGGGTCAGAAAGATGCATGATCTTTTGACTAATGGATAGTAGACATAGCTTTTGCGTTTGTAAAGTGCACCCTATACGCGCCGGATCGAACCGACCGGACACAGGAGTGGCCTTACAGCAAAATGTACTTTAGATAAACTTGTGTTTGTATAGTATTGCTCAAAAGCGTGCAGGGCTATTGAAAATAGCCTTGATGGTGTTGCTCACCTACGATGAAGTAGTAAATTGAAATGTAGTAAGGGAGGAAAAGCTTGTGTAGATTTAGAATAAATTCTACGATTGCTACAAGTTTAAGCATTTTACACTAAAAAACATAGGATAATCAAATGTTTTTTCATATATCCAAAAAAATAATCTCATAACTATCTAATTCCCAACTACTTCACTTTTATTCTTAACGATAAATTAATCTAAAAATAATTTCGGGTGATTGGCAGCAGGCAGCCATTATAATTTGGCAGCCCGCTCCTACCCTTTCGAAAGTATTCAAGAAACTGTAGGCGGCTAGTTGGCACTCACCTCAAAGGTAGCCTTATGTTCAAAATCGCGGAAATCCACCGGACTAACCCCGGAGACGCCCTGGGAAGCCATGAATACGCCGTAGATGGTATCTACCGCGGCCATGGTCAGCTTGTTGTGGGTAACGATGATGAACTGGGAATCCCGGGAGAATTTCTTGATGATCCGGTTGAACTTATTGATGTTGGCATCATCCAGCGGCGCGTCCACCTCATCGAAGATACAGAAGGGTGCCGGTTTGAGCAGGTACAGAGCAAACAACAGAGCCGTTGCGGTCAGGGTTTTTTCCCCGCCCGACAACTGGCTGATGGTTTGTGGTCGTTTACCTTTGGGCTTGGCTACGATCTCGATCTTGGATTCCAGCGGATTCTCCGGTTCCAGTAGGATGAGATCACAGTTATCGTCCTCGGTAAATAGACTGCGGAAGACGTCAATAAAATAGCCGCGAGCTTTTTCGAAAGAATCGAGGAACTGATTCGTAGCGGTATCCTCGATCTCCTTGATGGTTTCAATGAGGGACTCCTTGGCCTGTAGGATATCGTCCCGCTGCTGGGAAATGGTGTCGAAGCGTTCTTTCATTTCGTCGTACGCTTCCACCGCCATCGGGTTGATCTCCCCGTAATTATCCAGTCGGCCCCGGATGCGATCCACTTTTAGCTCTAGTTCTTCCAGAGGAAGGGTTTCCGGCTCGCGCTCCTGATTGAGTACTTCGTTGATCTCTATACTGAACTCGATGCGCAGACGTTGGGCTACCGAAGTAACCTCAAACTTCACATCATTATATTTTTCCTTTAACTGGTTGATCAGGATCTGGGCGTCCTGTCGCTGCCGGGTGATCTTCCGCAATTCATCCTCGATCTCATTGATGCCGCCCCGGGCTTTGTAATAGATCTGTTCCGCTTCGGTAAGGGTTTCCTCCATCACTTTCCGGGATTCGTAGGCTTCCCGCAGTTTGACCTCCTGCTGGTCCAGGGCATCCTGGATCTCCCGGACTTCACCGTCGCTTTTGGCCAGCGTTTCCTGGTTCCTTGCCAGGGTCTGCCGGGTCTCTTCCAGTTGCTTTTCCCGGTAATTCAGCTCCCGCTGAAAAGCGCCCACTTTATTTTGCTGGCGGATAAAGGCAATATTCTTATCGTTATAATCGGTGGATGCCTGACTGAGCTGCTCGGCAATTTCCCGGAACGAACTATCCGTATTGTGGATCTGATCTTTGATCCCGCTGATCACATCCATTTTTTCCGCAAGCTGCTCTTCGATATCGCGGATGGATTTTTCCAGTTCACCGATCTGGCCTTCGCTCTCTTCGATCTTCGTACTTACTTCGAGGATGAAGGATTCAAAGTTTTCCAGGCGCGTGGCCAGCGAAATGCGCTGTTGCTCCAGCTGATTGAGTTGCTGCCGTTCGTGCTGGATCTGGGCGTTGGTCTTTTTCGCACGCAGCTCCTCCAGCTTTTTACGCAGACTGAAATATTCCGTGGACAGGCGGTTTTCTTCGCGCTCTGCCTTTTGAATGGCTTTTTCGAGTACCTCCAGGTTCTTCTTACGGCCGATCTTTTTACCTTCGAACAAGCCGACGGAACCACCGGATATACTGTATTTGCGTTTGATGAAGCGTCCGCTGCTGGAGAGCAGCGTCGTTTGTTCACCAACCGGTTGTTTCAGGTCTTCCTGATCCGTAACCAATACGTGCTCAAGCAAATAACTGAACAGATTATAATATTTCGGCTCGGTTTCCACCAGATCGATCGCCTGGGTCGCTCCCGGCAGCAGGGCGATCGGGGCGCTGTAGTCCCGGAAGGCATCCAGCAGGAAGAAATTGGCCTTGCCCTTCTGACTACGACTCAGCAACTGGATAGCCGCGTAGGCTTCTTCCAGATTTTCAACGACGTAGTAATTCAGATAGGGTTCCAGGTAATTCTCGATGGCGATCCGGTAATTCTCCTGCACATAGATCAGGTCGGAGAGCAGCGGCGCATTTTGTTTCCAGTCCTTATTTCCGCTCAAAAAACGAATGGATTCGGGAAAGCCTTCCAGGTTTTCGATCATGCTCTGGGTCAGCTTGAACTCATTGCGCTTGGCGTCCAGCTGGCGGTTCACGCGGCTCCGCTTCTGGTTGATCTCCTCTAGTTGTTCTTCGGCCTGACTGATATCCGTCTGCCGTTTTTCTTCGGCCTTTTCGAGGGTTTCCACTTCGCTCTTTTTCGCCTGCACCTGTTCCTCGATCCCCCGGATCTTTTCGCGCAGGCCGCTTACTTCGCCGGTCCGCATTTCAATATCTAGCCGACTGCGCTCGATCTCCTGACGATAGGTCTCGATGCGGTTGGAATAAACGGCTTTTTCTTTTTCAAACTCGAATAGCTCCCGCTCTACCGCCTGCTGGCGGTTCACGACCTCTTCCAGGTCGGCCTTGACGGAACCGTGGTTCTCCCGGATCTTCTGCAGTGCATCTTCCGCCTGTTCCAGTTCGAGCTCCAGCCGGGATTCGATCCGTTTTTCGGTATTGAGTTCCGTCTGGTAATGTTCAATATCTTCTTCCAGCTGCTGGATGCGGGTCCGCGCCTGCTGGATGTCCGAAGACAATTTTCCTTTATTCTGTTCGATAAACTGGAGGCGCTGATCCTGCATGCGCTTATCGTTCTCCAGGCTGCGGATCTGACCGATGAGGTCGTTGAGTTCCCGCTGGCGGTCGCTCAGGGCCTTTTCCTTATCCAGATTGGCCTTGCGCTCTTCTTCCAGCCTGGCTTCCAGTTGATTGCTCTTGACGTCGAAATTGCGGTATTTGTCCTGCTCTTCGTTGAGCTTTTTGGCCATATCCCGCTGCTTATCCCGCAGGGCGTTGATCTTGATCACTGCAAGATTGACGCTCATTTCTTTATACTGCGCCTTGAGTTCGAAGAACTTACGCGCCCGACGGGCCTGTTTTTCCAGGGTTTTCAGGTTCTGATCGATCTCGTAGAGCAGATCCTCCACCCGGTCCAGGTCTTCAGTCGTATTTTTGAGCTTATTGAGCGTTTCCCGCTTCCGGAGTTTGTATTTGGAGATCCCCGCCGCCTGTTCGAACATCTTCCGGCGGCTGTTGTCCTTATCCGCCAGGATATCGTCTACCATGCCCAGGGCAATGATGGCGTAGGAGTTGGATCCGATACCGGTATCCAGAAAAAGTGAGGTGATATCCTTCAGTCTACAGGTTACTCCGTTCAGGCGGTATTCACTTTCCCCGCTGCGGTACAGCATCCGGGTGATGGTGACCGACTGGTACTCGACCGGCAAAAGATTCTTGGTATTCTCAAAGGTGAGGGAAACGGAAGCGACACCGGAGGGTTTGCGTTTTTTCGTACCGTTAAAGATCACGCTGGACATCTGGTCCAGACGCAGTTCACGGCTCTTTTGTTCGCCCAATACCCAGCGGATGGCATCCACAATATTGGACTTTCCCGAACCGTTCGGCCCCACGATACCGATCACGTCGGCATCGAAGTTGATGACCGTCTCGTTCGCGAAACTTTTAAAACCTTTTATTTCCAGGCGCTGCAATCTCATAGCCTGCAAAAATAGAAAAAAGGAAGCTAGACTAACCCTAGTGGGTGGTTAATTTATCCACAATCCACTGTTAAGTTAATGTTGGTAAAGGGTGGAAACATGAATTACCCCGGATTTTACAAAAGGCGGTGTATGACCTCAGAGAGGTCAAATATTCGTAGAATTTAGCATAGATAAGCGTTTTCCGACCTCAGGGAGGTCGCACATTTACCACATTGCTCCATGTGGTGCGACCTCCCTGAGGTCGAAACCAGCATTTCGACTATTTTTCTACGAATGTTTAACCTCTACGAGGTCATTTTTGAGTCCTGAAAAAATTCAGGATGAACTGTGTTCCCATGCAAGCAAAAGAGTGAAAAAATTATGCTGATTTGTATTTGAGATAATATCGATTATCAAATTTTCGATCATATTTG
>NZ_PDUD01000002.1 GCF_002646595.1 Flavilitoribacter nigricans DSM 23189 = NBRC 102662 | reverse complement strand
GGACCGTATAGACCTAGAATCATCAATCTTCGGATTTACAACTCCACAAGGGAAACGGCCAATAGCCAAATTTTATATCGAAGACTATCTCCTGGAGAATTTACAGGGACGGCCTAATTCTTGTCGTCAAATAGACAATCATCCCGACGACTTTGCTTTAAAATCGGCAAATGACTATGCTCACAGTAGTAAAGTCCGCATATATTCTGGGTATAGAATTCATCAGCTCTAAAAATATGTGCATATAGATCATTGGAGCCCAACTCTAAAAAGTGCTGATAAATAATGGTGTTGGAGGTTATGCAGGTAAGGTATTGTTCTGCCATTTCTCTGAATTGTTTAAAGATAGTAACTGCTTGTATGATAGCACCACTGAGGCATAACATTTTCAGAATAACATTGTGTAGTCCGAACTGATAGCGACCATTATTTTCTTCAATCAGATTATTGATGATACCGTCTTCCTTCCCGATATGCCGGTGCAACAAGAAGGGTAAAGCGTTCTTTTCAATGAAGAACTCTTGTCTGACATCATCTTCATTATTATTTTTTCCCGGATGCTGCTCCAGAATGAAACCTGTATTGTCATAATTGATCTGGCTGATAAGCCCCATTAATTCTGCATACTGGTACATGGTGTCACTTTTGGGACCAGAAAAGCCATATAGATCGCATAAACGGCGGGTAATTGATCGATAAAGACCTACCCGCGCTTGCCGAAAGTAGATTATTGAGGTACAAGGTGGGACCTTAGATTCGCGTTCCATCAAATCCAGAACATTCGAGATCACCGCTTTATTCTGTTCACTGATGTTATGCAAAAACGGTGTGAAGTGCCCATTGTACGCTTCGGTTGGCGAATTGTGGCGATTGAGGTACATATGCTTTGTCAAACTGAATGCTTCCTGCGTGATACACTTGATAAACTGAGCTATTGCAGTGTCGCTGTTCAGTTTTCGTGGAGTTGGACATCGTCGGTTTTTTGTTGCGATCGTATCAATTATACAATCCTGAATAACTCGCGCGAAGGCAATGGCGTGCTGTAGTCGATCAGTTCTCAGCACCGGACGATGATCATTCGATGGTATGAGATCAGGTTCTTCACCGGGAAGTTGGAGATTTGTTTGCAGGGGGGAAGGAAAAATAGGTGGTGGTAAGCTGTTTTTTGCTACTGTCATTTTTTCAAATTCTTGATTTTCTTTATTCCATACTGTAGAAAAGTATCAAACATTTTTTATGCCAATTTTTTAAATAAATGATAATCAATGATTTAGACTCTATGCTTTGTCGTGATTTCTTCCACTTTTCGTTTTTCTAGGCGGGTATTCTAAAAAAATTAGAAATTTATTAGACCACAATTGTCTGGCAGAAAATTGCGGTTTGAACCGATATTCGGCGGTAATCAACTTGTAAGGATGACCGCCTGATTTTGTAATCTATGAAAACGGGCCAAATTGAATTGGTAGAAATAATATCAATTAGCCAAAAAATAATTACGATTCACTTTTGAGGACGCCACACTTTTTCTGACCAACCTGGAAACTCTTGCTCTCATTGCGGTTCAAAATCCTTCAATGGTATAGGTAAACGCTTTGCCCTCCATATACTTTTTAGTAGGAATGATAGCTATGTAGGTATTCTATTAGTCAGTGGCAAAAAAACATTTGCGCTTGTATCCGACCGGTATCTTACACAATAAAGCCTTAGCGCTTTCTTTGCCACGATTGCCGATTTGAAAGGCAACGACTAAGCGATTCACTGGATCGAAGACCCCCCAAATCCATCGCTTTTGTTTCTTGTTATCTACAAAAGACCAGGCTTCATCTAATTGTATAACAATAAATTGAGCCTTTTCAGGACGTAGCTTTTTTAGCCATAAATTATTCAGTCCAATGTCCATCGGTACTTCTTTCCATACTAATTCCCCAAAATCCAGTAACCAAGGAAGTTTCCCAAAAAAAATCAGCATATACCCAGCAGACTGATCCGTTGATTCAGGGCTTTGCGGATCATTTCTCGCCGATCTTTTGTGGTGTAATGATTGTTGTTGAACACCAACTGTCAACCACAGTTTTGCACTTATGATTCTTCCTACCGTATAAGTCTTTCCAATCTTGACTATCTTTATGCTCTGGCAACTCGGGCATAAGATCATATTTTTTAGTTAGGTCACTTCAAAAATAATGACCTCTCCGGGTTGCCTTATTTTGTGCCCTTATCCTAACATTTTTATTACTGCCCAAGTGTCGACTCACCCTGAATTAGTGCCGTTCAAAACTTGAATTTTCAATTTATCATCCTGTTGTTGCGCATAGAAAACGGGAGTCTGAATGCCCAGGCTTTAATGGTGACGAAAATAGTCGTATTCGATTGAAGGTTGGTACTGGACTTTTCCCACATCTGGCATTTATGTATGCATTTCCCGAAACACAAAAACTGGAGCCGTGATCGGCGGAAACCTGGACGGCCTCCTGCAAAAAAAACGACAAGCGGGGAACTTTTTTGCCTAAAATTGGCTATATTTATATGACTCCAACGCCAAATTAGGCGACGGATCACCGATTTATCCGGGGGAAAAAGATGAATCGGTTTTTGGAAAACGGTTACTCTACTTTTTTTCAAACTGATCAACTACCGTCTGTACCATAGACTTTTCGGTCTAATGGCCTGGTATCAGACTTATCACAAACATTTAACTGGGGTTTAATAACCATTGCCGGCTCATTGGTAAAGGCTGAATTAGCTATGTCTTTACCAAAATAGCCGTTGGCCGTTGTCGATCGCGAGATCGGGATCAAGGCCGTTCGCGGGTTTGCCTGCACACCCGATGGGCAGGCTATGTCCGGTGGTAGCGGTCGAACTCAAAATATTACCAGGATAACCGGTAAGAGGTGAAATGTTATTGCCTCTGCCTTTTTACTAAACCACAGTTAAATTTTTAATCATGGAAACTAAACTGAATTCCAGAGCCCTCGCTATTTTTAAATCCTTTGAGATCAAGAACCCCGAAAAGATCAAAGGAGGAGACGGAGACGATACCGGTGAAAACGGCCTGATCGGATCCGATGAGATCGGCGAGGTGTAAAAACACTGGCGGAGGAGCTACTTGAGCTCCTCCGCTTTTTCAATTATCCAGTCCTTTAGAATGATCGGCTTCTTCTTATTGACTTTTGCTATGAAATGATCGAGTTGTTCCGCGGATGATGCTTCCTGCTCCGTGAACTTTACCAGTTGCTTGGATAGCCGTACAAAATTCAAATAAGCTTTGTTCCTTTCCTGCGCCAGCCGTGGGTCTCGCATCAGCCATTTCTCGAAAGCTTCCGCAAAATTCAGAAAAACGCTGACGTTGCCTCTTATTAATTCCAGTTCGTAATAGACCCGTAATTGCAGCGACCGCAGCCTGAGATCAATCACCAGACCCGAATAGGGGATTAAACTTAAATGCTCGTGGGCCTGCCGGAGCATTTCCTGTTTTTGATCGGGCAGCTGCCGGCTGTTCAGGAAATACCAGTAACCCAGTGCCAGGTTGATGGTGTAATTTCTGTCGTGGGGTGCCAAACAAGAACCGTACTTTTTTATGAAGTCTTTTGCCCACACCAATTCGCCTGCTGCACTGCACAGAAGTACCGCATTCAAAAAAGTGGATGCCTGGATCTTCTCCCGGTAACTGATGACTTCCTGCTCCTCGGCAATTTTGTACAGGCGGGCTACCAGAGCGGTAAACTGCTTTTCGCCCTTATTGTGATAATACACTCCCGTGTTGATAAACGCACTCACCAGGTAGGCTTTTTCCTTCTCACCCATTAGTCCGAAGTGGCGGGTAAGCTGATCGATCGCTGCGGAGAACTCCCCGGCGGATAGTGGTGCCTGCCGGAAGTTGTACAGCTGCAGATACAAGCCGATCAGGGCATTTTCCGGCTGTATTTGCCGAAAGGCTTCCAGGAGCATTTGTAGTTCAAAGGTGCTGGAGGTAGTCTCTTCGATAACCGCTTTGCGCACTTCCTGGTCAGTCTCAAATCGGAGTTTCGAAAGTGCGTAATACCGCTCAAGATCCTGAATGATGGCCAGCACGGAATATTGATCGGTCTGGTACATACTCCGGTCCGGATGATAATACAACTCTTCGTAAAACCACAATTGCTTTTGGTAGAATTCCGAATCCCGGAACCCGGGTTTTTCCAGATCGGATACGCATCGCTGGATTAAAGCGGCAAACTCTTCATAATTCAGTTTTCGGAAACAGGCCTTCACCAGCAACTGATTCTGGATATGATCTTCCCGCTGCAATTGCTCGTGCAATAAAAACTGCTCCAGTAGTTTCTTTAATTTCCACATCTGATTGCGCAACCGCTTTTCATTGAACGCTTCCCGTGGGTACAGGTGTGGATATACGTGTTTGCGATCCAGTTTGAAGCTGTTCAACTCCGGATAAAACCGGCGGATGTACTTAAATAATGCCAGTGCAGTCCGGTTGGCATTGTGGTAAGGAGATTTCAGGAATTGTTCTGCTTTCCTCATTTCAGCTTTACTGAATGGAGTGATCAGGTGAATTAATTCGGATTTAAGCATGCACTTTACGAGTTTGGGTTTCGAGTTGGTACGGGTAAAAAAAACTACGATCGGAAATTGACCAGAGGATCGGTGATGAACTCCGGAGATTGGGGCAAGGGGCGCATAACAGAAAGGGAAAATAGTCGGGACAAAAAGCTAATTTAAATAAAATGCAGAAAATATTGATTGCCAATTGATTAAAAATATTTGACATCGGAATTAATACCTGAGTGTATGATGTTATAAGGAGGGTTTTAATCCATTTTGTCAACTTCCTTGCTGACTATGGGAAAAAGTCGGGGCTTCAAGTTGGAGGGAATTTGCAGCTGCATTGAGCGGAGGATAAAAAGGGCTTCCAATTCCAAAGTAATCGTTTCGCCGGGAACGCATCTGAAGACCAGCATTTACGTTGCGGACGATCGCACGCCGGTCTTGAGTCCCGGTAAAAATAAAGGAAGTGACTCTTCAGTCACTTCCTGGCACTAAGGATTAGTTTTTCCGATGGTGAAATCAGTATTCGTAAGGATAGAGTATAGATTCAGTTATTGGGAAAGATCCGCACCGGCTATTGTGGCATAAACCTTAACGGACGGAACCAAGATATTCCTAATTGCAGGAAGGAGTGAAAGACAAAAATGAGGACTTGTCTTTTTTTAACAATACATTTTCATGTGGACAAATTGCCGATGATGGGATAAGAGTTAGGAAATACAGTAAGATAGGAAGGTGCTGCCCGGCGGAAGTTGTCACGATTTTTTATACTGTAACACACTGAACCGCTCCTCACAAAACCCAAAATCCACCGCTACATTAGAGGCTACGACGACGGTCCGGTCTCCCGCAAAGCGTTCCACAAGTTGCAGGTACCAGTCGATACCCTGCTGATCCAGGTTGGTGGTGGGTTCGTCCAGCAGCAGGAAGGAGGTATCCGAGCAGAGGGCCAGCGCCAGTTTGAGGCGTTGTTTCATGCCGGAAGAGAAGTGGCGCACCAGTTTGGAGGAATTACCCGGCAGGGAGAGCAGTTCCAGGATCACCTCATCGTCCAGACCGGGCAGAAATTCCTTGAACCGCCGGTGAAAACGAAGGGCTTCGGCCAGCGTCAGCTCTTCGATGAGTTCGATGTAGGGAGCCGCGTAGGAGAGGTGGCGGTACACCTGATCCGGATCGATCACCTGGCCATCGACCAGGTGCCGGATCTTACCTTTACTGGGCGTGAGATGGCCGGAGAGGATGCGCAGCAAAGTGGATTTACCGGAACCGTTGGGGCCTTCGATGGCGTACCTCTTCCCGGCTTCGATCGTTAGATCCACTTTGCGCAGTATCCATTCGCGACGGTAGCGTTTGGCTACTTTTTCCAGCTCAATCTTCATACAGGCTGCCGTTGATCTGCTGGAAGCCTTTCACGATCCCCGAGTCCGCTTCTTTGATAAAGGAAAGAATGGCTTCCCGTTCGGGCGTAGAGGCAACCGTATCGTTGATCTCGTTGATGGCGTTGGTGATATTGTGGCCTTTTACGAAGAGGATGCGATAGATCTCGTGAATGTGATTGATCTGTTCGCTGGTAAAAGATCGCCGTTTCAGCCCAACGTGGTTAACACCGACGTAAGACAGCGGTTCGCGGGCGGCCTTGATGAAAGGCGGTACGTTTTTGCGGACCAGGGATCCGCCGGCAATAAAGCTGTGGCCTCCGATCTTGGTAAATTGCTGAACGGCTACCAGGCCTTCCAGGATTGCCCAGTCGGCGATCTCAACGTGGCCGGCCAGGGTAACGTTATTGGCCAGAATGACATTATTGCCGAGAAGACAATCGTGGGCTACGTGTACGTAAGCCATGAGCAGGCAGCTTTCGCCCACTACGGTTTTTCCGGCGTATTTAGTACCGCGGTTGACGGTCACGTATTCTCTGATGGTGCTGCCGCTACCGATCTCGGCGGTAGTCACTTCACCTTCAAATTTAAGATCCTGCGGGATACCACTAATGACCGCTCCGGGAAATATCTTGACGTCGTCTCCAATGCGGGCACCATCGAATATCGTCACATTGGGACCAATCCAGGTGTTATCACCGATAACCACATCGCCGTCGATGTAGCAGAAAGGACCGATGGTGACATTACTGCCGATCTTCGCATCCGGATGAATGACGCTATGGGATGGAGAATGCTTCATACTACGAGCGCTTAACGATTTGTGCGGTTAATTCACCTTCTGCAGCTATTTTATTGCCCACATAGGCAGTAGCCTGCATCTGGCAGATACCCCGACGGATCGGAGCCATTAGTTCCATCTTGAGCAGTAGGGTGTCTCCCGGCTGGACCATCTGTTTGAACTTGACATTGTCAATCTTGATGAAGTAGGTATCCCAATGGCCGGGGTCGCCTACATTGTGCATCGCCAGGATACCGCCGGTCTGGGCCAGCGCTTCGATTATCAGCACACCGGGCATCACCGGGTTGCCGGGAAAATGTCCCTGAAAGAAATATTCGTTAAAGGTGACGCTTTTGACGCCAACGACCACCTCCTTGCTGAGCTCGATGATCTTATCCACCAGCAACAGCGGGTAGCGGTGGGGCAGCCACTGTGCGATGGTAACGTTATCCATTACCGGCTCCTCATTCGGGTCGTACTTGGGTTTGCCCCGCAGTTTGCGTTGCTCCAGGTAGCTTTTCTTGAGTAGCTTCGTGAATTCAATATTGGCCCGGTGCCCCGGTTTGGTCGCAATGATGCGCCCTTTGATGGGTTTACCGAGCAGGGAGGTGTCACCAATGATATCGAGCAGTTTATGACGGGCCGGCTCGTTCTTGAACTGCAGTTTCAGCGTATTCAGGATACCTTCTTCCGCAACTTCGATATTGGGTTTACCCAGTTTTGTGGCCAGCCCGTTGAGTGTGCTCTGCTTAACGGGGCGGTCTACGATCACGATCGCGTTTTCCAGATCTCCGCCTTTGATGAGGTCGCGGTCGATCAGGGCTTCCAGTTCGTGCAGAAAAACGAAAGTCCGACAGGGAGCGATCTCATTGGCGTAATCGTCAAGATTATTCAGGGAGGCATACTGCTGCCCCAGCACCGGCGAATTGAAATCGATCATGGTCGTGATCTCAAAACCATCGGACGGCAGGGCCATGATCTCGGTGGAACCGTCCTCGCTGCGATAAACGATCGGTTCCTCTACCACAAAATATTCGCGATCGACTTCCTGTTCTTCGATCCCGGCTTTGACCATAGCTTCTACAAACGGATAAGCACTTCCATCCATGATGGGGACTTCCGGTCCGTCGATCTCGATCAGCGCATTATCGACCCCGAGGCCTCGTAAAGCTGAAAGAGCATGCTCCACGGTTTTTACCTGAGCATCTCCTACCTGCAGACAGGTGTTCCGGTCGGTGGAAACGACCCTATTGACGTCGGCGTGGATCACCGGCTGACTTTCCAGATCCGTACGGACGAACTTGTAGCCATGATCTTCCGGGGCAGGTTTGAAAGTAATATTGACCACGCTACCGGTATGTAATCCGACTCCGGAGAGGGTAACCGGTTCTTTTAATGTGCGCTGCTTCATATGAATAAAACTAAGGAAATAATGGGCAAAGATATGAATTAGTAATTAGATACCGGATTTCTATTGAGAAGAACGATCCTGGTTCTTCCCGGCGGTTCCGTCGGCGGCCCTCTCCAACTGGGTCAGGCGACGATACAACTCCGGAAGTTTTTTAAAAACAATGAAAGAGCGGATGAATTCCCGGTAAGCAAAAGCCGGGGTGCCAAAGAGATACGTTCCGGGCGTTTTGACGGATTGGGCAACCCCGCTCTGGGCCTGCACCTGGGTACCGTCGGCAATGGTAATATGCCCCGCAAAACCCACCTGGCCACCGATCCGGCAGTGCCGGCCGATCTTGGTGCTGCCGGCGATCCCGGTCTGGGCGGCGATCACCGTATGGGCCCCGATCTCGGCGTTGTGGCCGATCTGCACGAGATTATCCAGTTTGGCGCCCTCCCGTATGATGGTAGCGCCCATGGTGGCGCGATCTACGGTCGTATTGGCGCCGATCTCGACGTCCGATTCGAGAATTACGTTCCCGACGTGGATGATCTTTTGGTAATGTCCGTCGTTTTGGGGAGTGAAGCCGAAGCCGTCACTACCGATCACGGTATTGGGATGAATAACGCAACGGTCCCCGATCTCGCAGTCTTTCATGATCCGCACACCGGGATACAATACAACACCGTCGCCAATTTTAACATTTGTGCCGACAAAAACCTGCGCGGCGATGCGGCTGCCGGCTCCGATCGTTGCTCCGGCTTCGATTACTGCACCCGGACCGATGCTGACCAAAGGGCCGATCTCGGCGGTCGGATCCAGCACAGCGCTGGCGGCTATTCCGGTAGATCCCTCCTGAGCCTGGCCGAATTTTTCCAACAGAACGGCAATGGCCTGGTAGACGTTCTCTACCCGGATCAGGGTGGCGCTGACCGGCTTTCTCGGGGTAAACTCCTTGCTTACCAATAAGATGGAGGCACTCGTCTCGTAGGCGTAGTGCTCGTACTTATCTTTTCCCAAAAAAGAGATCGTCCCTTCACCTCCCTCTTCGATCCGGCTGGGTTTGCTAACCATTACATTCGGATCACCTTCTATTTCGCCTCCTAGGAGTTCCGCTAGGAATTTTGCTGATAGCTGCATGGGGGCAAAGGTAGAAATTTTAGTGGGAAGTCGTAAGGCATTTGATCGTCAGTAGAAGGTCAAAAAAAGACCGGGAGACCGGGAGAAGAAGCAACCATTCAAAGTCACCCATTTTCCCAATCTCCCGGTCCCCGGTCTCCCTCTCTCCTAAGTCCCCACCTACCGGATCTCTAACTCCTTCTTAATCACGGTGTCACCCTTTTTGATCTCCAGGGTATATTTCCCGGATCGGATGTATAACTTATCATTATCCGCCTTTTTGACGGAAATGGGCTTCTCATTTTCTTTGACATCCTTATTGAGGAAGCTTTTATAGGCTTCGAGCTGATCCACGTCAACCGTCAGATCGTAGGTCAGGTAGTTCAGACCGGCATTGAGATCGGCTTCGAAGGTTTTCAATAGTAAAGGATCATCACCTTTAGTCTGGATCGTGAGCGTGGCCTTACCGTCCGTTTTGGCGTAAACCGGGATCTCCATCTGCGGTTCGGAGCTACCCCACCAGGCCGTGCGGCCCCAGCGGCTGCTGAAGCGGGGGGCATCAAAAGCAAAAACGTGCAGCTCACTGGCGATCAGCTCTTCGGTAAATTGCTGAAGCTGACTCACATCGGCCAGGTACAGAGAACGGCCATGAGTGCCGACGATCAACTCGCTCTCCCGCGGATGCACCACGAGATCGTGTACGGCGACTGCCGGCAGGTTATTGTCCATAAAAACGAAGGACTGCCCGCGATCCAGGCTGATGTACAGGCCATTATCCGTTCCGACGTACAGAATATTCTCGTTCTTGGGGTCTTCTTTGACCACATTGATCGGTTCCGGGGGCAGGTCTTTGCCGATGGATTGCCAGCTCTTACCGTAATCTTCCGAAACGTAGAGATAAGGTGTGAAGTCGTCCCAGCGGTAACCATTTAGCGCTAGGTATACCCGGCCCTCGGCGAAGGCAGAGGCCTGCACCCGGCTGACCCAAAGGTTTTCGGGCAGACCCGCCATGATCTTTTCCCAGTTGTACCCCCCGTCGCGGGACACGTGCACCAGGCCATCGTCGGAGCCCGTATAAAGCAGGCCGAAGCGAAGCGGGGATTCGTGGATCGTGGCCAGCGTGCCAAAGGCAACGTCACCCTTGATCCCACCCTGGGTGAGGTCATCGGAGATCTCCGTAAAATCATCACCCTGATTGAAGGAGCGATGCAGTTTGTTGGAGCCCATGTAGAGAATGTCCTGGTTGTGAACGGACAGGTGGATGGGCGTTTGCCAGTTCCAGCGCAGCGGCCGTTCACCGAGTTCGTGTTTCGGGGTAATGGACTGGCGGCGACCGCCGGACATATTGATCCGAAAATAATTACCAAACTGGAAGCCGGTATAGACGGTGCTGTTGTCGCGGGTATCCACGGCTACCTGCATACCGTCGCCGCCGAGGATCTCTTTGTAGGGATACTGACCGGAAGCCATCCAGCCGGGGCTCGACTGATAATTGCTCGGTCCTACCCAAACCCCGTTATCCTGCAGCCCGCCGTATACCTGATAGGGCTCAGCCATATCCACGGCAATGGCGTAGAACTGCCCAACGGAAGGGGTGTTGCAATTGTTCCAGGTGGTGCCGTCATCGTAGGAGATGTTGGCGCCGCCGTCATTCCCCAGAATGAGGTGATCCTGATCCTTCGGATTGATCCAGAGGGCGTGGTGATCCGCGTGTACGTTGGAGCCACCAATGGATTTGAAGGTTTTTCCGCCGTCATCGGAGCGGATGACGGGAACCCCCAGCACGTAGATCTTATTGACATCACTGGGATTGATCCGGATCTGACCAAAATAGTAGCCGTAGGAATTATAGACAAAATCGATATAATCCTCGTGGGTTTTCTCCCAGGACCTGCCCTCGTCGTCGGAGCGATAGATCTCCAGCCCGATCACCGGTGTATCGAACAGCAGGGAGTTGGCATCTTCGGTGTAGGCCACCAGTCCCTCGATGGTCAGTTCGTTGTCCCGGATCATTTTTTTGATGGTGCGGGCGTTAAACTTGCGGGGAAACTGATTGCCTCGCAGGAAATCGTCGAGCAGGTAATCTTTAATCTCGTTGAAATCCTCCCGGCTCATGTTGCGCAGATCGGCTTTGGAAAGGGTTTCCTCATCCGATTCCTCCTCGGGCCGCCGATTGTAATTGTCGAGTGCCGCGTAGAGTACCTTTTTTCCGTTTTCATCCAGCGCAATATCCAGTCCGATCCGACCGGTACCTTCGTCGGCCGGAAATCCACTTTTCTTACCCGTGATCGATTTCCAGTTCTTACCCCCGTCCGTACTTTTGTAAATAGCGGAACCGGATCCGGCTTCAACGAAATTCCAGGCCCGCCGCTCCCGCGTCCAGGTGGCCGTGTAGAGTGTATTGGCATCATCCGGATCGATGATGAGATCCACCGCGCCGGTATTTTCGTCTACATAGAGGGTCTTTTGCCAGTTTTTTCCACCATCGGAAGTTTTGTATACTCCCCGTTCGGGATTGGGGCTGTATAGATGACCCAGTACCGCTACCCAGGCTACCTCCGGGTTGTCCGGATGTAGAATAACCCGGCCGATGTGGTGGCTTTCGGGTAGTCCGATGTAATCCCAGTTGGTGCCGCCGTCGGTACTTTTGTACATACCGGTTCCGGCGTAGGACGAGCGGCTGGCGTTAACCTCGCCACTACCGAGCCAGATCGTATTGCGTTCCCAGTCGACGGCAATATCCCCGATCGTCATCACCGCTTCATTTTCGAACATCGGACTGAACGTCATACCGTTATTGGTGGTTTTCCAGAGGCCTCCGGAGGCATAGGCCACATAGAATTCGGTCGGATTATCGGGATTAACCTCGAGGTCGATCACCCGGCCGGATTGTACGGTTGGTCCGATGTTCTTAAATTCAATGGCGTCGATCAGGGATGAGCCCGCCAGTGCTTTCCTTTTATCGAAACCGTCCAGTCGGGCCTGGGCCGGAGTAGCGGCCGGAGGCGTCAATTGAGCGGTAAGCAGAATGGTGAAAATTGAAATAAAAATAGCTGTGAGTGTAAAGCGTAGCATACTAATTTTGGTTTTCGATCGCTCAATTTCAGAAAGAATTTCAAAAGATTGAACTATTTTGCGGGAAAATGTTCGCTTATCCGAGTTAGTCTGCCTAGATTGGATATCCTGATATCATGAGAAAATTACATCTACAGCCAACGAAAAGAAAGTAGGGGAAACGATTGAGGTAGAGGTAGGATCCTGCTTTTGTCGGATTGAGATGTTCTAACCAAGCAAAGCTGAATTATGCTCTCGCGGGTTTGTATCCTCTGTGTTATTTTGTTTTTTTGCGGCGATATCACCGCTCAGGTTACCAGCAATGACCTGGTGCGGGATACCATAATTTACCGTACGAACTTCCTCAACCGGACTTATCTGCTGGACGGCAAACCGCTCACCCTACCCGTCATGGCCTTTTTCATGAAAGACTATCCTCTTCCTAACAATGAGATAAAGCTGGCGCAACTGACGGATCAGTTGTGCATTGCGGGCTACAGCATCGGCAGCCTTTTTACCATCGGCGGACTACTGGTCTCCCGTCAGAATAAGGATCTGGGAGGGGATCTGCTCCAACTGGGCCTGGTCGGAGTGGGCTCGGGACTAATTTTTCAGATCATTTCCGGGAGTTTCAAGCTCAGTGCGGTCCGGCATTACAACGAAGAAGTCAAGAAATACTACCAACAGAAGACGTCGGCGATCCGGTTTCGGGCGAGTGCGGATGGTGCGGGGATTGTTTGGTTTATACGGTAGAGGGGGAGGAGGTGTGAGGTTTCAGGAGCGAGGTGTGAGGGGCGAGGTGTCAGGGGTGACTTGGCGAGTGGGTGATTTGGAGAGTGGGCGACTTGGAGAGGGAAGTTTTTTCTGTCAGTACGGGCAATAAAAAAAGCCCTGATCTACCACTAGCGGTGAGATCAGGGCTTTTTGGTTTACCGAATTTTTGATCCGGTAGCTCGCTTTTTACTGGTCGAATTCATTGAAGTCGAACAGCAGGGAGAAGCGGAGCGTATTATCCAATGGGTTACGCTGGTTGGTAGTAGGTACCAGGTAAGAGAAATTGAGGCCGAAAATGTTGTATTTCAGACCTACACCAACGGTCAGGAATTTACGACCGCCCTTGGTAGCGTGCTCGCTGAAGTAACCGGCCCGTACGGCAAATTGCTGGTCGTACCAGTATTCCATACCGAAACTGAACATCAGTTCGCGCATTTCTTCTTCAAAGCCGTTAGGCGCATCACCGAAAGACTGGAAAGCCGCTGCGATGGAAGATTGCTCTTTGTAGTCGGTCTTCTGGTTGTTATCCAGATCACATTCTGCAGCACCGCCCAGACAGGGAGAAGGTACCAGCAGTTTATTGATATCCGTTGCGAAGGTCAGGGTGTTGTATTCATCCAGATTGAGGGTCCAGGCTGCACCCAAGCCGAGGTTGGCGGGAAGGAAGTCCCGGTCCAGTGACTTGGTGTAGGTGATCTTGGAACCGATATTGGAAATGGCCAGACCTACCGTCAGGTCCGAATCCGTTGCGCCCAGGTCGATCTCGTTCTGATAGGTGAAAGAGATATCGGCAGCGCCGGCGAGGCCCGCTTCGATCACCTCACCTCCTTCCAGTTGCTGCCCGGCAGCCAGGTTGGAGTAGATGAATTTACCGGTGATACCGGCAGAGAAGTTTTCGGCCAGACGACGGGAATAACCCACCGCAACTTCAAATTCGTTGGGCCGGCCTTCGTTCAGGTTTTCACCGTTTACGTCGGTGTATTGGATGTTACCCAGGGAAAAATACCGCAAACCGGCGGTAATAGCCTGGTTTTCATCGAGTTTCTTGTATCCGGTTAGGTAGGCCAGATAAACGTCGTTTAAGCCGAGGGCCTGCAGCCAGGGCGAATAAGAGGCAGCAATCGCACCTTCTTCTTCGGAAAATACCAGTTTCGAAGCGTTGAAGTGGATGGCGTTGGCATCCGGAGAAATAGCAATACCTACATCTCCCATTGCGCCGGAACGCGCATCGGAAACAATGCGAAGAAACGGAACCGCCGTTACGATGGTATTGATGCAGTCTCCTCCGTTCAGGCTGACGTATTTACCATCCGGACCTTGGACACATTGTGCCATAGCAGTCTGACTCAAGCTCAGCGCGCAAAAGACTACCATAAAACCAAGAAGTAAGTTCTTCTTCATGAGATTCTTTTATTTATTCAAAAAAGGAATGCAAATCTAGACTTTCTCTGTTAAAGTCCTTAACAAATTCCTTGCCAATATGAATACGCAAAAAAGAGCGGGATATTGTTGGAACGGTATATTTTAGCACAGGAAACGGTGGTTTGATGATCTGGAGATTTAATCATCAGATCATCCCATCATCAAATCATCAGATGATCGGATCATCAACCTATTCTCCGTCGTACTTCCACTGAGCCCCGTACTCTTCGACCAGAATATTATCGTAATAATCCGCTTTTTCGAAAAGGTGGGTGAAAAGTTCGAGGCCGGTCTCTACGTTCAGGTAGCGATCGTAGATCAGCAGCGAAAGGATGACGTCCTGATCTTTGACGCTGAACGTAAGGCTTTCCACGTCGTAGTTCTGCCGCAGCAAATATTCGTAGAGCGGTCCGATCTCCTTCTTGGGGAGGGTGCAGAGGTAGGCATCTCCGGTGATCAGTCCGTTCTTTTCGTAGTAAGCGATCGAGATGCGGGCGCTGCCCTGGCGGATATCCCAGTTGTTGGGACCCCGGCGCGACAACTGAACGTCGTGACCGGCTTTTTCCAGCATGGTCTCAATGGTCTGGGCCACACCGATGGGTTCGTAATCCTCGATCTGACTCGGCAGTTTGACCTTCGAACCGCAGTAGGGGCAGTACTGGCCGTCGATATTGCTTTCGTCCACAATATTCAGACAGGAGGAACAGCGAACGCCAATCTTCCGACCGCTTTTATTGAATTCCTCGATAGCTTCCACGAGGTAGTTGATCGGCAGCGAGAAGCCGATATTATTACCGTCCTTAACGATAAAGGTATTCACTCCGATCACGTCACCCTGCCGGTCGAGTAGGGGACCACCGCTGTTGCCCGGATTGAGGGCCGCGTCGATCAGGTAGTAACTGATGTCGTTGATCTCGTGGGAGGCATTGGAAATGATGCCCTGCGTGGAGGTATACTTGAAACCGAAAGGGTGCCCCAGGGCGATCACCTGATCGCCTTCGGAAAGCAGTTTATCGGTGCCCAGGTGAATATCCGGGAGGTCAGTCTGCACCGGCGCTTCGAGGAAAGCCAGATCGTGCTTGGGATCGCTGTAGATCACTTTGACCAGTTGCTTTTCGATCAGATGACCATCAATGACCACCTGGCGGTTATCCTGTACAACGTGGTCGTTGGTAACGATCAGATCCGCATCGCGCAAATAAAAACCAGTCCCTGTACTGTAAGGGGTTGCAATCTGGATAATTACGCCGCGAAATTGATCAATAACAGCTTTCATGCTTAGACTTTTGTGCCCCTTTTGATTTGGCACGCTGGCAAAAATACACTTCCAGTATCAATAATGGAAGTTTGAAGGCGGAAATATAGTAGTGGTCTCTTATACCGGTTTTCCGGGCCCAGGGCCAGGTAGCCTTTTGTTCCCCACCCCGGTTTGGGAAAATATCTCCGCCGACTGGATCTTAGCTGGTCGGTTGGGGTTTTCGATTGCTGTTTCCCAAACAATAGATTATGGGGTATTTTCTCAAAAAACCGAAGCGGAGCGAAAATTTGCTAACTAAAACGAACAAACGTTCGTTTTTGGCGATAATAATTTGTAGATTTGCCCCCAGACCTGCATGATTGAAGAAAAAACTCAGTCTTAACCAAGCCAAATCAAGAACCAAAGCAGATCAAAAAGCTCTTCTTAGCCAGTCTGAGAAGGGCTTTTGTCATATAGGGCTGCTGGAAGTTCCCTGTGGGGAAAGCCAGGAATCTAGAATACGCCCCGGAATTTCCCATTCTCCACCAGATAGGTATTACCACCAATATCGGTAAAGATCCCCTCGAAGGTACCGACTGCCCGGGAGTCGGAAAGGGAGCTCACCTCGATCTCCACATCCGCCACGTAGATCTGAGTGGTCGCATCCAGGGTAAGCAGTAGCGTGATCGTATTATTGGGATTGACGGTCGGGAAACTACCGGTGCCGTCAATTGGCGTGATAGTCAGTTCGGCCTCGTCGCTGGCAATATTTCCCACCTGCAGCAGGTCGTTGTTGTAACTGCAATCGGCGAGCATTCTCCAGCGGTAGGGGACCCCATCCACGCTGGCGGATATCTGACAATCATCGGCGGGTAGCATGCCGTCATCGTCCTTTTTGCAGGAAGATTGCAAAACGCCGATGCCCAGGCACAGGCAAAAAAGTAAAACGGGAGTTTTCATCGGTTCGGATTTTGGCTCAGAGGATCTGGAAGGTCGTATCGGCATTCAGTCCGTTGAGCAGCAGGCCCGAGATCTCCTCTTCCAGCTGCTCCATGCTGATACTTTTTCCCGGCTGGTACCAGTCGTAGATCCAGCGAATAGCGGAAAATATGGTGTACAGCGCGATATTGGCGTGGAATACCTTGAAAGAGCCATCCTTCATCCCGGCTTCGATAATGGACCGGAATCTCGATTCGTAGGATTTCCGCTGGGCAATAAATTCGCTGAGATGCGGTTCGGTAAGGTGACGCCATTCGTCATTGAAAGCCGTGATCGAAGTAATATCTTCGGTAGCAACCTGAATGTGGAGATGGATCAGTGCCCGTACTTTGGCTTCCGCGCTGTCTTCCCGGATCTCGATCTGATCCAGTTCCCGGTGGAAGCGATGTGCGTTGTTGAAACAGATCTCGCGCAGGAGACCTTCTTTCCCGCTGATATGGTTGTAGAGGCTGGAGGCTTTGAGGTCAACAGCCTGCGCGAGATCGCGCATCGATGTGGCCGTATATCCCTTCTCCCGAAATAGCCGGGCTGCTGCTTCCAGTATCTTTTGCTTTTTGTTCTTCTTGTTCTTGGCCACTATACTGTGAATACAGGTTGGTGTAAAGGCCCCAAGTTAATCATACTTTGGGGTACAGGCAAATAGTGAAGAGACAATCCAACGACAAAAGGGTATACCCATGAGCTACGGATATACCCTTTTTTGCCGTACGATTGTACCGAAATTGGCAAAAATATATAGACTAAGCGTTTTCCAGCTTATTTACGTGTATGGCCAGACTGCTTTTCAGGTTGGCAGCTTTGTTGTCGTGCCAGATATTGCGCTTAGCCAATCCATCGATCATGCTAGCTACTTTAGGCAAAAACTTGGCTGCTTCACCAGCATCTTCCATTTCCCGCAATTTCTTGATCGCAGTACGAGTTGATTTCTTGTAATAGCGGTTGTGCAGACGCTTTTTCTCGTCCTGACGAATTCTCTTTTTTGCTGATTTATGATGTGCCATAAAAAACTAATAATTTACGTTCTTCCAGGTCCTTATTTAAAATAGGACCGCAAAAGTAATGGAAATAACTCGAATAGAAAAGCTTTTGCTATATTTATTGCAGAGAAAAAGTAAAGAAAATGCCTGAAACACCTCAGCTATACGGCCTGCTGGTCGCTATAGACGATTATTCGCTCCCGGTACCTCCGCTCGGAGGCTGTGTTAACGATATTCGCAAAGTAAAGAACTATCTTGAAACTAAACACCAGGATCTGCAACCCCAGCTCCTGGTGCTCGAAAACGAAGCGGCCACCAAAGCCGCTATCGTAGACGGTTTCCGCAAACACCTGGCCCAGGCCGGGCCCGAAGATACCGCCCTTTTTTATTTCTCCGGTCACGGTACCCAGGAGGATGCGGACCCCGGTCTGTGGCCCTACGAACCGGACGGGAAACTGGAATGTCTGGTCAATTACGATGCGATCGTAAAGGAGGGCGAATCGACGACCTATAATCTTCTGGCGGACAAAGAACTCCGGTTCTTACTGCACGAACTGGCCGATACGCAGGCCCACATCATCGTCATTTTCGATTGCTGTCATTCCGGCAGCGGAACCCGGGATTTGGACCATTCGGAAGAAGGTGAAAAGATCCAGCCCCGCAGTTACGAGACTTCCAGACTGACCAAAGCCTGTCCGCAGCGCCCCTGGGAACAGTTCCTGTTTGCCGACCAGATCGACGCCACGGAACTGGCCAAAAAACCACTGCCGCGGGTGCTGCCCGCGGGGCAACACGTCATGATGGGGGCCTGCCGGAGCGACCAGCTGGCCTACGAGGTCAATGGTGGCGGGGTATTTACCAGTACCCTACTGTCGCTGCTGGAAGGGGAGGAGGCCACGATCAGTTATTTCGATTTGCGTAATCGGATCCGGTACATGGTGAAAAATGAATACCAGCAGACCCCGCAGGTCTACGTACAGGGACCCGATAGCCAACAGTTATTCAGCGGCTTTTTGGGGCGGGAGGTGAGTCGCCGGCTCAATGAAGGTAATGTAGTATACAATAAGACCGAAGGCTGGGTCCTGGATCTCGGAGCGATGCACGGTATTGCTCCGGATCTGAAATCGATCCATGTAGATGATGCGGAGGGAGAACCTTTTACCGCGCAGGTCAGTTCGGTAAAGATGTCCCATACCCGCCTCAGTATTTCCGATCCGGAAGTCATGACCCGCCTGAATCCCACGAAAGGTTATCGGACAGCTGTGCCCGGAGCTCTGGCTCAGCCCATCCGGGTTTTGCTGGCCGTCGAGGGGGAGGGACGATCCCACATTGAGCAGGAAATGGCCGGTTTCAAGGATCGCCTGTTGCTGGTAGATACCGAGCAAAACGCCGATTATGTGATCCGGGAACAAAACGACGGCTTTATGATCACCCTGCCCTTTGATCCGGTCCGGGCGGTAGTGCATCCAACCGACAACCTGTCCGCCAAAGCGGCGAAGAATACGATCATTTACCTGCGCAACATGGCCAAATGGCATTTCGTGCGGGAGCTGCACAATCCCAACGTTTTCCTGTTTGAGAAATCACCGGCCGAGCTCGAGATCTATCGGGTGAAAAATGATCTGTCGCAGGAACTCCTGCCTCTAGAGGGGGAAGAAGTCGTTTTGAACTTCCGGAAGGTACCCAGCGGCGACTGGGGGAACATGATCCGGATCAAACTAACCAACCGCTATTCCAGCCGACTCTACTGCTCGCTGATCTACCTTTCGGAAACTTTTCAAATCTATTCCGGCCTCCTGGGCGAACCGGTAGTATTTCTCGAACCCGGGCAGTCGGTCTGGGCCTACAGTGGTAATGAACTCCCGCTGGATTATGCCCGCCACATTCAGGTACAGAACTGGCCGAACAGTTTTTTCTGGCTAAAACTAATGGTGAGTACCCGGGAATTTGATCCGGCTACCTTTGATCAGTCGGCACTGCCGATGGTGACGGATGCGGTCAACCGGGGGATCGCCCTGTCTCTACCCGGTAAGATCGCCGGTTCGGACTGGACTACAGAACTGATCCGTTTCAGAATGCCGAATCCGGAATACCGGGAAGAAAGCGAACCGGAGCAATAGCATAGTTAGCATTTGTAGACTAGGAATTGTACCGTATAAAAGAAAACAGGCTGTAGATCAGAGCGCAAACCATGAAAATGGTCATGATAACCCTGAAGGCACGCATGAAGGTGATCTCACGGGCCAGTTTTGAAGAGTAGTTTTTTTCCAGAGCCTCTTCCTTAGCATCGATCTCCGCCCGGAGATACCGCATCCGGTAGAGCAGGACGGAGATCAGCAATACCGGAAACAGATCCATTAGCGGGTTGATGAGGTGATAGGGCATGGATGATCCTTGAGATTGAGCCTAGGTAGAAATAGTCCATGATCTTCGGTGCAAAGAGCTACTGGCAAGTTTTGGGATAAGGTCATAGGGCAATTGATCAGGCCTTAAATAACCCCCCGATTTCGCAACACCAGCAGGAAAATACACAACACAACTACCGTAGCCGCCAGGCCCATTTGTAGCCACAGCGCCTGGGTATGGCGGATCGTGCTTTCCAGATAATAAGGGTTGGGCAGGTTGGGTGAACCGGTGCCGGGGCGGAGTGCCCAGTTTTCCGGATCAGCATTATCGAGTTCCGGGAGCAGCAGACTCAGAGAGAAAACCGAATCCTGCGGCGGTACTTCGTAGCTGATGCTGTCTACCACAGCGCCGAGGCGCGAGAACAGGGCCAGCGTTTCCTTGCGTTTATTGATCCCGAAATCGGGGCCGACGATGACGTTATAGGAATTCGGGAACTGGGTGAAGAACTTAGCAGAATCCCGGCAGATCACCAGATAATCATTCGGGTCGATCACCGCGCGGGGAAAGGTCCATTCGTTTTTCAGGTCCGTCAGTACCCAGTCGGTGAGGGTAACCCGCTTGTTGGTGCTATTGTACAATTCGATCCAGTCGCCCGCCTTCTTATTGATGGGAGCTATTTCGTTGATCATCACTTTTCCGAGCAGCGGATGCGCAAAAGGCTCAAAAACGGCCTTAAAAACGTACTGTTTTTTCCGAAGCTGGATCTCAAAGGAACGCTGATTATCCTCCAGCGTAATCCCCTCCCAGTGGGAAAAGCGATAGCCGTAATCGGGAATTGCCCGGATGTGGACCGGATAATTTTCAAAGTAGATCCCATCGAAAGCCTTATCCTGCCGGACGCGGACATGCCCATTGATCACGACACTTCCGCCCGGCGTCGTTTCGGCGTGCAGATTGCGCTGCCCACCGGTATTGAATTTGTCCATCAGGTGCATCCGCACGTAATTGGGTCTTTCCGCAGCAAAAGCCCGCATACGATTGATCTGATTTTGCCATTTGCGGTCGCTCAGGCGCCAGCGATCCAGATGACGATCCATTTCCGGCGTGTAGATCTCCAGCAGGGAATCGATGCGGTGCATCACCCGTTCGGATGCAAAGGAGACATTCAGATGGTCGGCAAAGCGGTTAACAAACTCGCGTCGGAAGCCGTCATTCTCCAGAAGCTTGCGCAACAATACCGTACTCCAGGGAGGATTGGGCCAGGCGGGTCCGTCCGCTTCGGTATGGAAGGCCAAACTATTATTCTTGTAGGCATCGTGCTGATGCAGGCCAAAACCCCAGTCGGTATCAAAAAGGATCCAGCGCCAGCGACCTTCTTCCGTCTGGGGGCGCCAAAACTTGATATTACCTCCGGCATCCTGATTGTCGAAATAGATCTGCGCGATCTGGTGGTTCATATAGTTGTCGATCTCCATTTTGCCGGATACGTAGGCATACTGGTCCGGCTGCCGGAGGTCGCTCTGTTCGATATATTCGATAAACCGAAGGTATTCCCGCTTGCTGCCGCGTTTGAGCGTTTGGCGGTGTTCGATCAGGTCGAGGCTATCCTTGTCCACTTCATTGTGAGATTCAATGAAATAGCGGTTCACCTTTTCCCGGATATTGAAGATCCCCCAGTATTTACCGTTGATGTAGACGTGGGAAGCGCGGAAGGCCTGCTTGTCGATATCCCAGTCTTCCACCAGACCGGTCATCAGACCGTCGCGAAAGTGGGTTTTGCCAAAATCACTTCCGGAATTACGCAGCACGAGGTATTTAAATTCTTTGGGACCGTCCTCTCCGAAGATCGGATAGTCAAATCTTTTTTGGCCGTAGCGGTTTCGCGCCACCAGGGCCAGACTTTTCTGTGGGAACAGACGGCTCATTCCGCCAAACAAACGGAAACCACTCATGTTATTATACACGCAGCGACCATCGCTTTCGTAGATCTCGACCTGCAGGGGAAACTCCCGGCGGGTCCAGAAATTAGCGCCGGGCTTCTGCCAGAGGGAATCCACGGCCCGGCTACCCTGCATAAAGATCCCTTTGTAGGGGTCGAACAACAGGTAGGGCGTGATACCGAGGGAAACAATGGGGAAGTCCGTGTCCGGTTCGTCGATGAAATAAGTATTACCCAGCAGGTCGCTGGTGTTATCGGCACTGATGGCGATTGCGCGAATGACGGTCGTTTGCTTCAGGGTGATCGGGCCCCGGTAGGCCTTGCTGCGGCGGGTAGGTTTACTGCCGTCGGTGGTGTAAAAAATGTCTCCCTGCGGAGCGATCAGTTCCACTTCGACCTGCTGGTGGTAGAATCCACCCACCGGTACGAACTGTAGCTCGAGCGGCAGGTCTAGCGAATCTGTAGTCGGGTTTTGGGCCCAGGTAAACAGGCTAGCCAACATACATAATATGGCCAGTGTGTTCCTTTTCAAAGTAGTATCAGTGCAATTTTTCAAGTGTCAAGTTAATCATTTTCTATAACTTACTCATCGGCGGGGGAACAGTGTGTAGCTTTTGTTACAAAAGGAAAACGCAAATTCCCTGTTTTTTGTCTACTTTGAACTCGATTTTTGCTTAAGGGTTACTTATTTAGAAAACTTTTTTGAGACTTTTTCTTTTTAATATCAACTTATGATCCAGGCGGTTAGCAAATTTATCCTGAATACACTAGGCTGGCGATTGGACCTGCATCCAAAGCCCTGGCCGGATAAATACATCATCATCGTGATCCCTCATACTTCCAACTGGGACTTTCCGCTGGGCCTGCTGGTGCGCGAAGCCATGGATGAGGATATTCGGTACGTCGGCAAGGATTCCCTCTTCAAATCTCCTTTTGGTTTCCTCTTTCGCTGGTTGGGGGGCATTCCTGTGGATCGCAGCCGGCGCAATAAGTTCGTGGATGCCGTAGTAGATAAGTTTGAGGAATCCGAGCATATGAAGATCTGCATCGCTCCGGAAGGAACCCGTAAACGGGTGGAAAAACTGAAAACCGGGTTTTACTATATCGCCAAGGGAGCGGAAGTGCCCATTATTTTCTGCAAATTCGACTACGGCAAAAAGGTGATCGGTACCTCCGAGCCTTATTATACAACCGAAAGTATGGAAGCTGACTTTGCCGCCATATACGAATATTTCAAAGGCGTAGAAGGCAAAGTACCGGGGTACAGTTTCAATTAAGTCTCAAGTCCGAATCATTATTTTTCCGAGAAACTGCCTATTTACAGGAACCCTTTTCCCAATCGACTTTCCCTCCGCTCGGACCGCCATTTTTCCGGTTCACCTTGGTTTTTTTCCCATTCGGTTGAGCCGAATACCGGCCCCATCTCTAAATGCCTATCTTTAAGGATCGAGGTCTGACCGGAAGGCTATTGCTACAAAAATGCCGGATATTTGGGAACCCTGTTAAATCCTTTTTGCCGTTGATCAACGTAAATATACTGACCGAAGCGGTTGGAGAATATCCCATACCATTTTGCGTCGGGTATACGGCAGGGTGGTTTAGTTTCAATAAATTGTCATGCAATTATTCAATCGCAATAGCAGTCTGAATTACAACATCAAGGTAAGCCTTATACGCTAACAATTACCTTTTCGCCTGATCTTAAGGTATTGGATTGGTTACCGCTATTGAAATTGTAATTTTTGCATGCAACAATTTGAAAACTGAACGGTCCTCCGGCGGAAAGCGTAGGAACTTCTGTGCTTCCATACGCTGATTTCTGAGAGACTGTTTTATGAAATTTAAGGCTGTAGTGGTTGCCCTTTTCGACGGTACAGCTGATATTTTACGATCACGCTTCTATCTATTTCTCCAAATCAGAAAACCCATTCTTCTATGAAAATTAGAATGCTTTACACTGTATTTTCCCTGATCGCACTGGCTATTATTGGATGGAATGCCTCCGACGGCCCGGCAAAAGCTCAGAAGGCAGACCGGACCATGTCGCCGCTGAGTAACAATTCCTCCTGTAGTACCTGTCACACTTCCGGAAGTTATTCCCCGGCGCTGAATGTTCAGCTGCTCGACGGAGAAGCTGCCGTCACGACCTACGAACCGGGCAAAACCTATACCCTGCGCGTGGCGATCACCGGCGCTGATGACGCAGCGGGCTATGGTTTCCAGAGTGTATTACTCTACGGTGATGACAATCTGAATGCCGGCACCTTTGGCGCTGCGCCCAGCGGTATGCAGGTTACTCCGCTCAACGACCGCATGTACGCCGAGCACAGTGCCCGGAGCAACAGCAATGTATTTACGATCGACTGGACCGCTCCGGCCGGTGGGCTGGGAGATGTCCGGATCTACGCCGGGGGCAATGCGGTAAACGGTAACGGTTCGGTTAGCGGTGATGTCGGGACTTTCCTCTCGGATCCGTTGGTGATCACCGAAGCCGGTACCAGCAATGTCCGCGATCAGGAGCTTACTTTTGATGCCATCCGGATCAGTCCGAATCCCACTCGTTCGGGAGCCCTGCTCAGCCTGGATAATAGTCGGCCCGGCCGCTATTTGCTTACCGTCTACAATGCCGTGGGCCAACTGATCGAACAACAGTCATTGGATCTGGTCATGGGTGAGCAATCCCACTGGATCGATCTGGACGCACAACCCCGGGGCTTATATTTTTTACGCTTAACTAACGGGCAACAACAACTCACAAGAAAGATATTGAAGCAATAAGAGCCCGTAAAAACGAGAAACCGGTTCCCTCCAATCGGTTTTAAAGCAGCAAGCTCGTTTGGAAATTACCAGACGAGCTTTGCTGTTTAAAATGTGCCGACCAAGGCAGGTGGGTCCTGACGTATCATATTACACTCAGGAAAGCCACTTTGGATCGGCTATAAAGCGAAACTCAATTCTGTACCTTTTCGCCGGTAGACATGAGGGCAAAGTCCTCGATCACGACTTCCGGGATGTAACGGTTATTGCCTTCTTTATCCTGGTAGCTGCGGTAGGTGAGCTTACCCGTTACGGCTACTTCCTTTCCTTTTTTGAGCAAAGTGCCGAGCAATTCGGCGGTTTTGCCCCAGGCTACGATATTGTGCCACTGGGTGCTGGTGACCTTATCGCCATTACTGTTGCGGTAGATCTCATTGGTGGCCAGTGAGAATTTGGCCAGCGTTCTTCCGTTTTCAAATTGTTTTACTTCGGGATCTTTTCCTAGGTTCCCGATCAGGGTTACACTGTTGCGAACTTTGTTCATGATGTGTTGAATTTAATGGTTTAAAAAAAGAGCGCGTTTACGGAGACCGGTAGCCGCCGGGCCGGTGCCCTGAAATTCGGGCACCGCCGGGCGTTTACCGTCAACCGTTCATCAACATGAATTCGTTTACTACTACTTCCGAAAAGCGTTGTACCTGCCCGTTCGGGGCATCCAGGTATCGGTGGGTCAGTTTGCCTTCGATCGCCACCTTACGACCTTTTTTGAAAAGCACGTGCATGATCTCGGCGATCTTACCCCAGCCAACGAGGTAGTGCCATTCCGTATCTACTTTCTTTTCTCCCTGAGCATTTTTGTACACTTCCTTGGTCGCTATCGTTACGCGGGCGATAGCGTTGCCGTTGTCCAGTTGTTTAAACTCTACATCCTTGCCTAGATTTCCGATGAGTTGCACGCGATTTTGCAAATGATTCATGACCTTCGATTTTTAATTGTTAGAGAATAAAGCGCTGCGGTTTTGGAGGCAAATCTGAGTCGGTGCAGATCCCGCATTCGGAGCCTATCCGAATTTTGGATACCCGCTTATGCTGTATAAAAGCAGGTGTATTGCTGCGGGCTGAATGACTCTTAAGTTGCTCTCGATCAACCGTCTGGTACAAAGGTATGGGTGGAGCAAGGGGAGACTCGTGTTCTAAACGTTTAATTGCGTTTGTAAACGAATACAAACGTTTTTAAACGTTTACATACGATTATTTCAAATTTTGAGTACTGATATTCAGTGTTTTAGATCTGAGTGCGCCAAAAAATAAATTTCTTGCATCTTTCTAAAAAAGTTAACGATGCTCATAAAATACTTAGCTCTTTTCTTACTGATGACCGCCTTTGTGCAGGCGCAATCCGAATGGCCAGCCTATATTCCTGACCGGGATTTTGAGTGGAGGGAAGGTAACTGCAAAATTCAATTACCCGATAAGCGTATTTATCAAAAGGTAGAGATCGATCCCCGCTTCGGCGAGCTGGATCGCAATACATTTAAGGCGCGACTTTCGGTCCTGTCCGATCGTTTGGCACTGGAAGGAGGGGAGGAAGGCGTGATCAAATTGAAGCTGTTTTTTCCCCTGGAAGGGGCATTTTGTATTACTGGGATCGGACTGCAACAAATCCAAATAAACGAAGATCAGCGGCTCACCTTATTGGGAGAGCTGGCGGCAATGGGACCTTTCACTCCCGGCCAACAGCAGCGGGATGATTTTAGTTGTACCGCTCTGCTCTACCTTTATATTAAGCGTAGTAAAATTGTCGATTACCGGGCTAAAAATTTTAAATTTTCCGACGAGCCGGTGGAGGGGCGTTAGCGCTCAGCCGCGCTAAAGAGCAGTGCTCCATCCGGTGTGGAGAGGGTCAGTTGGTCTTCTTCCAGCGCAATCGTTTCTACCTTTTCCAAACTTTGAAAATACCTCGTTTCTACCTCACTGTGCTCCATACACATCATCTCCGTAGCGGCAACACCCAGAAAGGTTATCCTATTGCCCTTCATCGTATATTCGGAAAAGTAGCGGTTACACACCCCTTTCCCGGCAATCCGGTTGATCTCAAATTGCAGATTGATATCGACGCCGGCGGGCAGGCCTCCCGGCATCCGCTGCAGCGTCCAGGAAGTCCCCGAAAGATCGGAAGGATTGATGGTGGCCTGATCTCCACAGCCCATGCTCAGTTGCAACAGGAAAAGACCGCAGAATAATTTGAAAAGATTGGACATCGTATCAGGATTTAAAAGGTTACTCCGGTGATCGGTTGGCCTTATATGGCATTCATCGAACTATATGACCACTCACCGGATCCGGCGTGGAAGTACATTGATCGGACAGTAACTTTATGCAGAAATCACCCGATTGTATAATATGAACATGTTTAAGTTTTAGTAATTGGGCTGTGAATGCCCATTTTTCACTGACACTTCGTTAGAAAAAGCGGCTTGATAGCTAAGGCTATCATCCACTTTCTCCGCCTAGTTTCAGCCAAAAATGAACGATTCTCGCCTCAAAGACCAAAACATAAACATATTCTTAAAACCTCTTATCGTGATGCGGTATTGTCTCATCAGTTTACTCTTTTTATTCATTTTCAGCGACCGGTTACCGGCCGAAACCACCGATCCCCTTGCCATCGTCATTGGCGATCTGGCGGGAAACGCCGAACAGACTATTTATTTCCCCGGCGGTACTACGTTCCAGGTAACGAACGGCAGTCGACAAACACTGGAACCCCAGATCTCCACTCCCGGAGCTTTCGTTTACGAAGGAGATCTGATCCTGCAGGTCTTTCCCTCTTACCGCCCGGAGCAGGCCCAGGTTTTTGATTTGGAGCAGAAACGATTGCGTATATTTACTAGCGACGAGGCCGCGCGGGCCGCCGGGTTTGCCTACGAAGCCAAACGCCGCAATAACGCGAGCGGAATTACGGATGCCTACGGTCGCTACATCGGAGAGGTGAAGGCTAAGACCGAACTCACCCCGTCCGCCAAAGTACCCGGTACCTATCATCTGCGACTGACCTTCTCCAACGGTCTCGTTTTTACCTACGAGGATGGAACGGTCGGCGCTCAACTGGAGGGCGAGGCCTTGCCGGTAAAATCCAAATACATTATCCGGACTAAACTGGGTACGGCCAAGGTCAGTTTCGATCCGGAAGACGGAGAAGTCTGGTACGTTTTTGATCCGGCAGACCGTTAATGCGGGCGGTGGCGATTGCCGGGAAACTGTTTTTAGGCTAAATTCCCGGCAACCGCTTTCCCTGTCTTCCGGGCGCTTCCACTACTATTGCTAATTTTTGAGAAATGAAAAACTTCCTGCAAAAACGGATCTTCAACATCAGCATACTGGAATACCTTCTGGTCGGGCTGCTTTACTTTTTCTTTGCCGTTTGTTACCACATTACCCTTTGGCTCAACCGGTCGAACGAAGGCCTGATCTGGGAATACCTGTTCAGTCCGGAAGAATTCTTTGCACAGGCCGGACTGGGGTACCTGATCGAACTTCTGCTGACCATTCCTATCTGGTGGCTGATGTTTCGCAAACTGCGATCCTGGCCGCTGCTCTACCGGCTGCCGGTGCACCTGGTGCTGTTGCCGGTCTTTGCGTTTTCCTTCCAGCAGATCTACTACTTTACGGCAGAATCCTTGGGTTATAATCATTTGCAGGGTACGGGTAGTGTGTGGGATATTTTTATCCCGGCCATGTTCTACCTGTTGCAGTTCGGCATCTTTCACGCCTACGAGTACTACCTGGATAACCAGCGCAACCTGAAGTTGAAAGCCGCCCTGAGCGAGGCCGCTCTGAAAAGTGAACTGTCGGCGCTGAAAGCACAACTCAATCCGCATTTTCTCTACAATGTCTTTAATACGATCAGCGCTTCGGTCCCGCCCCAGCAGGAACGCACCCGGGAAATGATCGCTCAGCTTTCCGATCTGTTCCGATATCAGTTGAAAGCTTCGAGATCCGATCTGGTACCGCTGCGGGAAGAGTTGGAATTCGTGCAAAGTTATCTGGAACTGGAAAAGGCGCGTTTTGGCGACCGGCTTCGGGTGCGCATCGACGTTCCCGAAAAGCTCTACGAAGTGATGGTGCCGCCGATGATCCTGCAGCCTCTGGTGGAGAACTCGATTAAACACGGTATTGCTTCCCTGATCGAAGGGGGAGAGATCTCGATCCGTATTCGGAAAAACGGAAATGGTGTTGCCTTTGAAGTATCGGATACCGGGGTAGGAGTGGAGGATACCAGTCAGTTGTTCGATGTGGGACTGGGACTCACCAATACCAAACTGCGCCTGGAGAAACAATACGGCAGCGAATTGAAGATCTCCGATAATTCACCGCGTGGGCTAAAGATCGCTTTTGCTATTTAAAACTGATAAGTAGATCCTGGCCGGCGAACAATCGGCAATAGCTGTCGATTGTAACAATTAGATTTATTATCTATTCCCATATCCCTCAAAATACCAGGAACATGCCCAAAGGAGCTGATCACGGACCCAGTATCAAGAACGACGAACAGTACGAAGCCTTGCGCGAAAAAGGTTACAGCAAAGAAAAAGCCGCCCGCATCGCCAATACGCCGAATGCCGGTGAAAAAGGCGGGGAAGCTTCGAATTACGAAGACCGGACTTTTGATGAGCTGTACGAGCAGGCCAAAAAGGTAGGCATCGAAGGCCGCTCCAAAATGAATAAGCAGGAACTGATCCACGCCCTGCGGAATAATTGATCTACTTTATTAATCAGGCGCGATCTACTTCGCTTTCCAGCTTTAGTACCTGCTGGCCGTCCTCCTGCTCGATGAGCAGGGCCTTGTTGCCGGACTCCCCGTTGCGGGTGATCTTTTCGCCATCGATCACCTTTTCCGTTTTTTCGCTGTAGGTCTTAACGACCTTGCCGGTAGCCGTACCCTGGCCCCATTTCCATTTTACCTGACTTCCTTCCCGGATCATTTCATTTGGTATTGGTTAAAAATCTCTAGTAGAACACGGGCTCCCGATCTGTTGTTTGGGAAAAAAGCATATAGATGGAATTTACAGACATCCACCCGGACCGGGTGCAGGTTTTGAATGATCACGACCTTCAGTCGGATCGCTCCTACGTTTTGTATTGGATGCAACAAAGCCAGCGCGCGGAATGGAACCACGCCTTCGAAGCCGCTATACGTCTCGGTCGCCAACTGGATAAGCCGGTACTGGTCGGTTTCGGCCTGATGGACGATTATCCAGAAGCCAATATCCGACACTATACCTTTATGACGGAGGGGCTGGTGGAACTGGACGAAGCTTTCAAAAAACGCGATTGTAAGCTGGTGATCAAACTCGGACATCCCCGGGCCGTGATCGAAGCACTGGCTAAAGATGCGGCCGCTGTGGTGTGTGACCGTGGCTATCTCCGCCACCAGGAAGCCTGGCGTTCCGACCTGGCCAACTCGATCAGCTGCCCGCTCATTCAGGTGGAAAGTGATCTGATCATACCGGTAGAGGCCGCTTCCAACAAACGAGAATACGCCGCCCGGACCATCCGTTCCCAACTGCAGGAAAAGTATCGGGATTACCTGGAAAAACCGGCCCGCCTGATGCCGCCCAAAAGCTCGGTTTACCTGAATGTCACCGGAGAAGATATCGGAAGTGTGCCCGCCTTTCTGGAAAAATTAAAACTGGACGATTCGGTGCCGGTAGTCAGCGATCAATTCAAAGGCGGCACCTCGGAAGCCAAGCGACGCTTTCGCAATTTCCTGAAAAATCATCTGGATCAGTACAACGATGATCGCAATCAGCCCCACGAAGATCACGTCTCCCATATGAGCCCGTACCTGCATTTCGGGCAGATCAGCCCGGTCTGGCTGATCCGGGAGATCGAGGAAAACCACAGTGGAAAAGATGCGGAGAGTTATGTGGAAGAACTGCTGGTACGGCGGGAACTGGCTGCCAATTTTTGCTTTTACGAAAAGGATTACGACCGATTCAGCGCTCTGCCGGACTGGGCCCGGACCACCCTCAATGAACATAAGGACGATGAACGGAAATACCGCTATACCCGTGAGGAAATGGAAAACGCCGAAACCCACGACGAATACTGGAATGCAGCTATGCAGCAGATGAAAAAGCGCGGCTATCTGCACAACCACATGCGCATGTACTGGGGCAAACAGATCCTCGCCTGGACCAATACTCCGAAATACGCTTACCGCACGGCACTCTACCTGAATAACAAATATTTCCTCGACGGCAGAGATTGCAATTCCTTTGCCAATATCGGCTGGTTATTCGGCCTGCACGATCGGGCCTGGAATGAGCGCGAGGTATTCGGCAAAGTGCGCATTATGACCAAAAGCGGACTGGAACGGAAAACCGATCCGGATAAGTTTATCGATAAAGTGGAAGATTGATTGCCCTGGCTTTCATTGAAAGCTCAATTATGTTCCAAAAAGGCGATCCTTACTGTTCCTTATTGCCTAAAGGAGCGTTACGTGGATCAAAAATGTCCGGTTCTCCATCCGGATAATAGATTTCCGTCCGGAATTGGATCTGCTTGGCTTTGGCGTGCCGGTAGAGTTTCATTTTTATTTTGAAATAATCCCGAACAGGGAGTTCGGAAGAAAAGGCTACCAAGTACTTTTCATTTGGTTCAATTAACGTGATCCGACTACTATCCGACACGTTGTTAATGCTTAACAGCATTCCTCCATCCGAAAGAAATTCTTCTCGATATTGATAGTTTTCCGGCGGTGGTGGTGGAGGTGGATATTTTCCGGTCCGAAAAGCCTGTACATTGGTTTCCCACGGGAAAAGCCGGTAACTAAAAATTTCCCATGGCCGAAAATCTTTTATTTTACTTACCAGCGTTAGTTTATCCCAATAGATGAGCGCTAAATGTTTATGCAATCGGTCCAGTTCGGGCAGACTGATCTTTTCATCCACAAAAAGCAGCAGTTCCGCGTTTTTTCTTTTTCTGGTAAAAAAGAGGGGGAGTTCTTTAAAATTCAGTTGAATATCGTTGACCCGAAGTACCAGGTTCTGTTGGGAATCTTTATAATATTTCAGCGCATAGTCCCAGATAAAGTGTCTTTTGCCGCGGTCAGCGGATAAGGTATCGGTGGTGTTTATGTTCAACAGATCGTAGGTGGTAAGGTCCAGGCTGGCCATTTCCGGTTCCCGAAACAGATTCAGGCTATCATTTATCCGGAGGGTGTCAGCTTCCAGCTCTTGAAAAGGTAGATTGAACCGGGAATTTATGCCTGCCCGGATCCGGATCTCCCGATTCTCGATCTGGAAGGTACCCTTAAACAGCATACCATCCTGAGTTTTTATATAAGCGGTGGTTCCGTCCAGATACCAGTATCGAAAAATTTCCGTCGGTAATCCGTCGTGGTGGTAGTCAAAATCCCAGTACCCGGCCAGATCCTCTTCCTGGACCGCCTGACAGGAAACCAGACACACCCAGCTCACCCAGAACCAGTTAAACCGAAGAAATTTTAAAGGTCGAAAGAAAAGCGCCATTGCCGAAGATTTGATCTAAAGTAAAAGATGCCGCTTTCCCTCCGTGTGGCGGGTACTACAGCCGGATCAGCCGACCGTTCACGATCACATATTCCACCCGATTGTCTTTCCGAAGCACCATACTGGTACTGCGGCCCGGTACGATCTTTTGTTCTGCATCCGCATTTTCCGGTAGGACCTCCAGAAGCTGGGATTCCGAAAAGTGCCGGGGCAGTTCATCGAGGCAGACATCTTCGTTAATATCCCAGGAAAAACCCCGCATCCGCACTGCGGTATAACCTGCCTTCCACAATTCCCGGTGATCGAGCTGTCGGTAATCGCTCCAGCTAGACAGTACCTTCGGGTAAACCTTACCGGCTTCGGCCCGGTGACCGTTAGCGACAAAGTCCTCGTAGGCGTAGCGGTCGGAAAGATCGCCTCTGGCCATGATCATATCGTTGAAATAGAGGAGTTCACCGTCATCGGAATGGCTTTCCCGGCGGATGGTAATATCAACCGGTCCCGGCTCGTCCGCATCTTCCAGCAGGACGTTGCGGATCGCCAGATCGACAAAGGCATTTTTGAGATTGTAGGGGATGGCCTCGTAAGTCTGCAATGGGACACTCCGGTAGCGCTCGGATACGATGGCCTGAAAGGCAGTGAGCAGCGCCACGAAATTCAGTTTGCGGACCTCCTGCTTTTCGGGATCTCCGGGCAGTCCACCGGATTCGATCAGGATGGTACTGGTGCCCCACTTCTGGAAGTTATCACCGAAGGCCCGGGGTTCGAAAGCATCATTGTAGCGGGCTACCTGTCCGGGAATATAGGGCTGGAGGGTCTGGTCGAGCAGTCCGATGAGTTGCATGGACCGTTTCCGAACGGTATTGACTTCCTTTTGGTGATTGTAGGCCGGTGCCAGAAAGGAGATGGTAGCCGGTTTGGGGTTTTCTCCGGCGGCATAGTAGCGGTTTTGGTCGTGCAGGTTGAAGCCCCATTCCGGGCGATGTTGTTCCCACAGGGATTTTAGCAGTCGGGCCTCGGGACTTTCCAGGTTTACCGCATCCCGGTTGAGGTCCAGATCCTGGGCATTGTGGCGCAGGTAGCACTCTGCCCCATCGGGATTGAGCATGGGGACGAAGACCAGGGTCAGTTTTTTCCGGAACTGACGACGCAGCAGGTTGAATTCGTCATCGGCCTGCAGGAAGCGAAAAATATCCATCATCGCCATGGTGGCCGTCGGTTCGTTACCGTGCATCTGGGACCAGAGCATGACCTTCACCGGGCCTTCGCCGTAGGTGACCTCGTAGATATTACGACCCTGATAGGAACTTCCGGCGGTCGATACCCGGAACGGGGCGTCGAGTTGCTGAACGATCCTTTCAATCTCATCGTGTTTTATGCGGCGATTGGTCAGACTGTTCTCTTTGTAGTTTTCGTAGGATCGGTTGAGGGCGCGGTCGAATGAAGCCTGGCCGAAGGCAGAAAGATGCCCCACCAGGAAAAGGGCAAGAAGGAACGATAGTCGCATGGTTCTTTGGGTTTAAGAGGCTCGGGACAATAGTGAAACGCTACCACTACCAACAGGCAAGGTGTAATAATAGTATCACTTCTATTTTCGGGGTAATCACTTTAATTAACCCGCTTTTGCGGATCGGTGTTTGTTTACTCCCGTAATAATTCAGGTGGGGGAAGTATGTTCTCCATTTGAGGGTTAAGTCACCGATCCATCCACGAAAGCATTTGATAAGGGAAAACTCCGCCCGAACCTTGGCATCGACCTAAAACCTTCGAATCATCTCGATCAATTCGCCCGGAGTATAGTGATCTCGTTTACCTTGGCACTGCCCGGTATCTCATTCCGGTCCAGATTGTAATTGGCACTGGGGTAGTCAAGGCCCAGCGCCAGGTTTTGGTAATAAACGCTCGTTCTACTTTCAATTTCCGATCCGTGCACCGCAAAATCCCGGATCAGGGAGGTGAGCTCGGTGTAGGTCATCCCCACTTTCAAGCCGTTTTCAGTCATGGGTAAATCACTGGTAATGACGATATCACCCACCAGCGATCCATTTTGCGGGTCCGGATGAAAATAGCCTAACTCCCGGCCATCTTCGGTGGAAATGCGGTAGATCTCAAACTCACCCTCACCGTTTTGCAGGATGCCTTTTTCCACAGAATCGACAATTTCGCCGATTGGCTGCCCCACCCTAATGCCACGAAAGGATCGATCCCCGATGGGATAATCGGGAGCAGCAGGTTGCTCCTGCCCGGCCGGGGCCGCAGCCGTTTCTTCCGGCGCGGGAGTCTGTTCATCCGGAGTGGTCGAAGTGCCGCAGGCTGTGAGCGCTACGGTCAACGTAATGATGAAGAAAAAAACTTTGTACATATAAAGCGTTTGTATAATGATCAATTACCGCATGCAGAGCGCCGCACCTAGATCAGAACGGCGCTCCGTACCGGGTTAAAGTTCCATCAGGCGGCCTTTTACCACCACGTATTTTACCTGTCCGTCCTTTTTCAGGATGATGCCCGGACTTTGATAGGGGTTGATGGCGTCTTCCGTGGTACCTTTTTCGGAAAGCACTTCCAGGTGGCGGGCGCGATTGGCTTCACCCGAGCGGTTTACCATCTTTACGGCAGTATAGCCCTGCCGCCAGAGTTCTTTGGGATCGATTTTTTGCAAAGCGGCCCAATCCGGCAGCACCTTGGGGTACACTTTGCCGGCTTCCGCCCGGAAACCCTTCCCGGGAAAATTTTCGTAGGCATAATAGGTAGAAAGGTCGCCCTGATCGGCGATATGAGCGCCGGAAAATACGCTTTCTCCGTTTACGATCGTCTCATCCCGGCGGATGCCGATATCGACAGTATACCAGTTGCCGTTGCGTTCGATCTCCACTTCGCGCAGGGCCAGATCCAGAAAGGCTCCGCTGTCGTTAAACGGAATGGATTCGTAAGCGGCGCGATCGGCCGTCTCGTAACGTTTGGCGGCGATGGCCTCCAACGCGGACATGATCACCAGGAAATTCAGTTTGCGGATCTCCTGCTTCTCCGGATCGTCCACCAGTCCACCGGATTCGATCAGGATAGTGCTGGTGCCCCATTTTTGGATGTTATCCCCAAAAGCGCGGGGTTCAAAATCATCGTTGTACCGGGCTACCTTGCCGGGGATGTACTGCTGCAGGGTTTCGTTCATCAGACCGATCAGTTGCATGGAACGGCCGCGAATGGTGTTGACCTCCTTTTCGTAATTGTAGGCCGGGGCCAGGAAAGAGATCGTGGCGGTATTGGGATTAGGGCCGGCGGCGTAGTAGCGACTTTGGTCGTGCAGATTAAAACCCCAGTCGGCTTCCAGTTCGTCGCGGACGCGTTTGAGCAGTTGGGCCTCCGGACTCTGCAGCCGCAGGGCATCCCGGTTCAGGTCGATGCCCAAGGCGTTGCGGCGGGTGAAGCGCTCGGCACCGTCCGGATTGAGCATCGGCACAAAAACGATGGTCAGTTCTTTCAGCAATTGACGGCGCAGGGGATCAAACTGGTCACTGGCCTTGAAGAAATTGAACATGTCCATCAGCGCCATAGTAGCGGTGGATTCGTCGCCGTGCATCTGGGACCAGAGCAGAACGGTAACGGGGCCGTCGCCAATACTAACCTGATAAATATTGCGACCTTCGATCGATGCTCCGGCCGTTTCCACCCGAAAGGGGGCTGCGAGACTTTGCACCAGTTTCTCAATGGACTCGTGTTTGAAGCGGCGGTGGGTAATGCTGCTTTCTTTATACTTCTCGTAGCTTTTGGACAGTTCCTGGTCAAACTGCGCCATGCTGTCGTTACACATTCCCATAGTGAGCAGTAAAGAGAGAATCAATAATTGTCGCATGTGTTTTGGTGTTGGTGTGTTAAAGTGAAATTGATGTTTTGATGTGTTAGAGTGTTGCGGTGTTGCGGTGTTGTGGTGTTGCGGTGTTGCAGTGTTGGTTTGTTGGGGATGACAGGCGTTTGTTATGGTAACTTTAATCGAGCTATTAACAAATTGAATTTTTGGCGCAAAAGTTCATAAACCTGTGCATCCAAACATTAACACCTTAACACATCAAAACCTTAACACTTCGACCTACATCAGCAACAGTCGCTACAAGAGGGGGGCTGGATTAGAACGATGATCTTGGGAGGATTTATTATCGGGCAGGGCTGAATAAAGCCGGTCGGGCTTATTTTCCGGGAAGGTTAAATCTAAGGAAGTTTTTGGATGCATTCAACCGCAATGCGTTCAATTTGTTATTTTGGCACGGAAAAATAAGATTTTAGTCTATGTGTCGAATTTCGTCCGGCTATAGAAAGATCGATTTTGCCGGATCTGTACGACCAAACGAATAACCTCGCCTCATGATCACAAAGACCGATACGACCTATTCTTACGACACTATTCCCAACGATCCGATCGGATTGCAGACTTTTACCCTCACCAACGGCCTACGGCTATTTTTGAGTGTCAATAAAGCCGAGCCGCGTATCCATACCAATATTGCTGTGCGGGCGGGATCCAAACACGATCCGGCCGAAACCACCGGACTGGCGCACTATATGGAGCACATGCTTTTTAAAGGGACCAGCCGGATCGGTACCCTCGACTGGGAAAAGGAAAAAGTGCTGCTGGAAAAGATCTCGGACCTCTACGAACTCCACCGCCAGACCAGTGACATGGATGAGCGCCGGCGGATCTACGGCGAGATCGACCGGCTGAGCAACGAGGCTGCGAAGCTGAGCGCTCCCGGTGAATACGATAAACTGGCGGCCACCATCGGTGCCAAAGGGACCAATGCCTACACCTGGGTGGAACAGACGGTCTACGTCAATGACATCCCGAGTAATGAGCTGGAACGCTGGTTCTATCTGGAATCCGAGCGTTTCCGGATGATGGCGCTTCGCCTGTTCCATACCGAACTGGAAACGGTTTACGAAGAATTCAATATCAGTCAGGATCAGGATGCCCGAAAGGTGAATAATGCGATCCGTACGGCTTTATTCCCCCAGCATCCCTACGGCACTCAGACTACCATCGGTAGTGCCGAACACCTGCGCAATCCGTCGCAAAAAAATATACAGGGCTTTTTCTCCACCTACTATGTGCCTAATAATATGGGCATCCTGCTGTCGGGAGATTTTGACCCGGATGAAGCGGTGCAGTACGCCGAAAAATACTTTGGATCCTATACCCCCAAACCGCTTCCGCCATTCGCCGTAGCGCCGCAGCCGGCCCTGCAGGAAAAATTCCATCTGCAGGTATACGGTCAGTTGACGCCCTACGTGGATCTGGCCTGGCGGTTGGAAGGCGCTCATTCCGATGACCCTTTGATGCTTACGCTGATCGACGGTCTGTTGCACAACGGCCAGGCCGGTTTGCTGGACCTGCACCTCAACCAGCAACAGAAGGTGCTGGAAGCGGAAAGCTGGGCCTGGCTTTACGAGGATTATTCGGTTTTTGGTCTTTACGGCAAACCCCGGGAAGGCCAGATGCTGGAAGAAGTGGAACAACTGATGCTGGGCGAACTGGATCGCCTGCGCCGGGGCGAATTCCCGGACTGGTTGCTCGAAGGGGTGATCCGGGACCAGCAGTTGAGCGAACTACAGGCTTTTGAAAGCAATAAAGGTCGCATCAGCGCCATGACCCAATCGTTCATCCTGGGGATATCCTGGCAGCGCTTTGTCGACCGTTTTGAATGGTTTAAAAACGTAACCCGGGACGATATCGCTAATTTTGTCCGTAAGCGTCTGGGGGATAATTATGTTTTGATCCACAAGTTGCAGGGCGATGATCCGAGTGTGATCAAGGTGGAGAAGCCGCCGATCACACCGGTGGCCATCCAGCGGGATGCACTTTCCGATTTTGCCCGCGATTTTATGCAGCGGCCTTCACCGGACCTGGAACCGGAATTTGTGGATTACAAGCAAGCTATTCAGCATACCCGGCTAAAGAACGGACTGCAACTGGACTACGTACGGAACCGGGAAAATGAACTTTTCCGATTCGATATCATCCTGCCGGCGGGGAAACTGCACGACCTGGAGTTATCCATCGCCATGTTGTACTTCCCTTATCTGGGTTCCGGGAAATACAGCGCCCAGCAGGTACAACAGGAATTATTCCGCCTCGGCCTGAAACTGGATACCCAGTCTAAGAACGAAAAGACCTTTATCACCCTGCGGGGGCTCCAGGAGTCTTTCGAAGCGGGCCTGAAATTACTCGATCATTTGCTGACCGATCTGCAACCGGACGAACGGGCTCTGCAGAATGTGGTCAACGATATCCTGCAAATGCGGGAAAGCGCCAAACGCAACCGACAGGTGATCGTGCGGGAAGCACTGGCCGATTACGCGCTGTACGGCGAGCATTCACCCTTCACCTACCGGATACCCCGGGAAAAATTACTGGCCCTGGAGGCCGGACAACTGACCCAAAAAATAACCAGCATCCGGGCGCAGGAGCACTGGCTCTACTACTACGGTCCGGCACCGATCAGCGATGTGGCCGAATTGCTGGAAAAGCACCATCTGGCGCCGGCTGTCCGGCAACAGCCCGGTCCGCGCATAGAACTCGTGCAACGACCAACGGAAGAGAACCAGGTGTTTTTCCTGGATTTCCCAATCGTTCAGACCGATATTATGCTGGTTTCCCGCGGCACTCCGCATTTCAATCTGGAGGAACACGTACTGCGCGGCTGGTTCAATGATTATTTTGGACTGGGCTTATCATCGGTGGTTTTCCAGGAGATCCGGGAGAGTAAAGCCCTGGCTTATTCCACCTACGCCATTTACGGTTCTCCCCGCCGGGAGGATCAGGCTCATTACCTGCAGGCCTACGTGGGCACCCAGCCCGATAAGATCGGGGATGCGCTGCCGGCCTTGTTCCAGATCATCAACGATATGCCGGTAGACCGGTCTCAGATCGAGCGGTCCCGTCTGTCGGTACTGAAGCAGATCGCCAGCAGCCGGAGTACCCGCAAACGGATCTATTGGGATTACCAGCTCTTCAAAGATCGAGGATTCGAACGGGACCTGGATCAGGATATCTACGAGAAACTTTCGGCTTCTTCGATCGATGATCTGCTGCAATTCCAGCGGGAGTACGTACAGGGTAGCCGGTTCAATATCATGGTATTGGGCAGCCGGGAACGGGTGGATATGGAATATCTGCGCAGTTTCGGTCCGGTGCGGGAATTGACTATGCAGGACGTATTTGGTTATTAGAGTGGGCCCTTTGATGGGGGCCTGATGAGTAGTTAGGAATATTAATCTTTAATAATCGAAAACCAGAAATGACTGAATTTCACCGCGAAGCAGCTAAGCTTTTTTAGTGAATTTGCCGTCGGCAAATCCACTAACCTTTGCGTTCTTAACCGTCAATGTCGCTAAAGATCGAAAAATTTGCATCAGCAAATTTTCTCGAAAGAAGTCATTATGAAACTTTGCGGCTTTGCGTTTTAGCGGTGAAGACAAGCTTTATTAATTTTCAATTTTCGGCCCTAGACATCAAATGCGCATGCCCTACAGGGAGCTATTCATTGGAATCCGGAGCGATTATGCATCCGGAGACTAAAACTCCATGTACAAATTAGCCATCTGCAGAAAAGCCAGAGACAGGAAAAATATGCTGAGGATATAATTGATATTCCGGGAGAAATTTTGCGTACGATTAGCGATATATTGCGCAAAGCGAGCGTATACCAGTAAAAGACCGAAAGCACCAATGGTGGTGCCCAGAATATAGATCCACCGGCAGGGCCAGTCGGCAGAGATCCATTCGCGGGCCCGGAAATAGGCACTGACCGCGAAAAAATAGGGAATCGCCAGCGCATTCATACAGGAAACTACGAAGCCGAGTAGAAAGGATCGGCGTGTTTTATCTTCCGCTTTCTTCACCTGGGCTTTGCGCGCCAGGACAAAAAAGGCAATACTCAATGCCAGAAAAACGAATACCGAAGCCTGCTTCAGGAAATTAAATACGCCGGGATTTTTGCTTAGATAGCCGGTAAAAGCCACGGCGATGAACACCTGAAGAAAAATGGCCACTGATCCCCCTGCACTGTAGCGCACCGCTTCTTTCATCCCCTTGCGGATACTCACATCCACGACCGTCATATTCACGATGCCCGGCAGGATGATACCTACCGTACCCATGGCCCATCCCAGAAAGAATTGATTAAAATATTGCATTTGACTAATGTGAAGTTTTCGCAAGTATTCTTTGAATAAAACCGACAAAGGAAAGGATAAAATGGATTACCGTACGTTTGTCAAGGCCATTTTTTCCTTCTTTCATAACCCGAAAAGCGATATTCAGGTTTTGGAAAACTGTTAAGCAATTCGGTTAACAATGATTTGAATGGGTAATAAAGGATCGGTGAAAAAGGTGCTATAGAGAACGGTTCTACTGGGTTATTAAGTTCATTATCAGTCGTATATTTCTTTTGCAGGCTGCTTGACCATTTATGCGAGAGGAACAGGGCAGCCGGAATACCGTTCGGGGCCGATGACTGGCCCGGAGATGTACCGGTGGCCAGACGGTGGATTGTGACTAGTTTTTTCATAGTTGCAAGGTCACGAATTCAATATGGTTGTGTAGCTGAACCGGAAGGGTGTCGGGAGGTAAACAAAAAATGCCGCAGGAACGGACTATTTACCCGCCTTGATCCCCTCTGATCGCTCTAATTGGCAAGTTGAATATAAGATTTTTTTTCCTTGTGGGTATAGAAGTCGCTCAGAAATCTAACCCGGAGTGGCGCCGCTTTAATTTTTTGTTCCCAGCTTGATCAATCTTTTGGCCTGGTAACGCGCGCCTCCGGAAGTATAGCGGATCAGGTACAGACCGGCGGGCCAGTCACCCACATCGATGCTTAGGTCCGGACATGCGGGCCGGCAGGACTGTCGGTAATAGTTACGTCCCCAGACATCGCTGATCAGCAGCTCTCCCGGAGGGAGTTGGTCCAGCTGCCGAAGGTGCAGGCGGTCGCTTACCGGATTGGGGGCAATAGCCAACGGCAGCTGCGGGATCTCCCGTACCGGTGAGGTGAGCCTTTCGATAAAACAAGCGGTAAAATCGGGATTTTGGTATACGATCCCATCGTTCTCTTTCATACACAGCAAAGCATCCCGGTGGCGTAAATTGGGCAGCATCAGACCGTGTTGGGGCAGCAGGCCGTGGGTAATATCCCCGATGCCTTCTACCCAGATAATATCGGATGGGAAAAATTCATCCGATTCGGAACCGTGCCCCCGAAACCAATAGCCGGTGTACAGGCGTTTGCGCGGAATACCGTCCGCCAGCACCAGGGTATCCACTTCCGTAACGACCTGGATAATGGGTTCTCCCACGTCCGTATTATATTCCAGGATCGTATCGCCGGGAAGCAGATTGAAATCATAGAGGAGCGAATCGTAGTAGTACCGGCCGCGGTAATATACCCGCCGGTCTTCTTCCCAGATGATGCCTATCTGCTGATTATCGGGCGAAAAGTAGTTGAATGCGCTATCGTAATTGATAAAGACCGGGAAACCCAACTGACCTTCCACCAGTACCGGTTCCACGGTGCTGATCCAGTAGTGTTCGGTCAGCGTGTCGATCACATAGGAATCAGGACCGGTAAAGATGACTTCTTCGTGCTGGACCGCCCAAATCTTACTACTGTTGATAAACCGCTCGTAAGCATACTCGTAATGACAACCGTCTAGAACGGAAGACTGGAAGATGAGCTCCTCCTGTCGCTGGTAACAGAGCAATTTGTCAAGCGTGCGGGTATCGGCTCCCAGGTAGGGCGGTAAATACTGGGGAAGCAGACCGTTATTCTGTTCGCCCATACCTTCGATCCAGATACAGTAATCGTAAGCCTGCCAGCGGTCCTCGATGGGATAGTAGATCCCCAGATGAAACCGCCTGCGGGGCAGGTCGTCCAGGAGCCGAACGGTATCGATGGCGTGCACCACCAGGTGCTGGGGCTGCCCGGTATCGTCAAGGGATTTGTGGAAAACATCCCCAACTTCCAACGTAAAATCGTAGATCGGATCATCGATCTCGTGGTACCGGATGAATCCTCCGGCGTAGTACACCCGCTGATCTTCCTCCCGGATAAAACCGGCCAGCTGCAGATCCGGATCATCCCAGCTAAAAACGGGAGCGGTGGAATAATATAATTTTTTCCAGATGAGCCCGTCGTGCAGGGTATCGGATCCGATCCGGTAGTGTTCGGTAAAAGTATCCCGCGCCCAAAAAGAGGAGGGTTCCTGGTGCAGTACCGACCATACGGCATCGGGTTGCAGGAGGGGAAGATAATCCTGGGAACGACTTGCGGTGGCCAGAGCCAGCACGAGCAGAGTGGATAAAATTAATCGCATACTTGTAGAGATGAGGCGTTTAGAAATCTGATCTACAAGTTATAAAATGCCGCGGAAAGTCCGCCGAATGGGCAGTAAGGAAAAGGTCCGACAGACTGCATATAGCTCTTATAGAAAGCCGGATGAAGGGGACCGCAAATGGTAGGCTTCCCGATTGAAAATAGCAGGAATTGCTTCAGGTGGTCAGGTAATCCTCCTGCAAGACCTGATCGAGCGTATCGATCAGAAAGTCTACCTCCCTCCGTCCGAAACAAATGGGCGGCTTAATTTTCAGCACATTGTGCAGGGGCCCATCGGTACTCATCAGGATGCCCAGTTGACGCATACGGTTGGCAATATAGGTCGTCTCGGCGGCAGCGGGGGTAAGGGTCTCCCGGTGCCGGACCAGCTCGATACCCTGAAAAAATCCCGGCCCGCGAACGTCGCCGATGATCTCGTAGCGGTTCTGAAGCTCCAGCAGTCCCTGGCGTAGATAAGCTCCGGTATTCAGGGCATTTTCCTGCAGGCCTTCCTCCCGGATCACCTGTAAAACGGCCCGCCCGATCGCACAGGATACGGGATTACCGCCGAAGGTGTTGAAATATTCCATCCCGTTGGCGAAAGCTTCGGCTACTTCCGGCCGGCAGACGACGGCTGCCAGCGGATGGCCGTTGCCCATGGGTTTTCCCATGGTGACAATATCGGGCACTACTCCCTGCAGTTCAAAACCCCAGAAATGAGAACCGACGCGACCAAAGCCGACCTGCACCTCATCGGCGATGCACAATCCGCCGGCCGCTCTCACCTTGCGGTAAGCTTCCCGCAGATATCCCGCCGGCAGTTCAATCTGCCCGCCGCAACTGAGAATACTTTCGCAGATGAAGCCGGCAACAGCCCGATCCGCCTGCCCGATCCGGTCAATAACTTCGTCCAGGTGAGCGGCGTATTTGGAACCCGCCTGGGGATCATTTCCCCGGTACAGACCGCGGTAAGTGTCCGGGATCGGTACGATCTGGGTATTCGGTGGTACGCCCTGGCCGCCCCGACCGTCAAATTTGTAGGAGCTTACGTCGATCACGGCTCCAGTATTGCCGTGGTAACCGACCTCGACGGCGATCATATCGGTATGTCCCCGCCAGGTGCGGGCCATGCGCAGGGCCAGTTCGTTCGCTTCACTTCCGGAATTGACGAAATGTACGACCGACAGTTCCGGAGGCATAGTGGCCAGCAATTCTTTGGCCAGTGCGGTGATGTTCTCGTGCAGATAGCGGGTATTGGTATTCAGGATACCCATCTGGCGCTGACCGGCCCGGACCACCCTTGGATGTTCGTGTCCTACGTGGGCAACATTGTTGACGGTATCCAGATACCGGCGGCCGTTGACATCGTAAAGATAAGGACCGAAACCCCGAACGATGTGGAGCGGCGCGTCGTAGGATATGCTCAGGCTTTTACCCAGGTGTACGTCCCGGGTGCGCCGGATCTCCCCGCTATCCGCCGCCGTTGTTGCAACGGGCAGGTCCCGGGGCTGGATCAGGGCGGGGTCCGGGCAAATGCTCATCCACACTTCCCGTTGCTCGGGAAAAGCTACGCCCGGAAAGTCGCCTTCCCATTCCAGGAGGTCCAGCATAATCTGAAAGTGCAGATGCGGCGGCCAGTTCCCGTTGACCGGATAATTCCCGATATGGGCGATGACCTGGCCGGCCTGTACTGCGTCCCCGATCTGCTTACCGTCGAGGGAATCGGCGCTGAGGTGTCCGTACAGGGTATAAAAGGTCAGATCTTCCCGGACCTCATGTTCCAGGATGATGGTAGGACCGTAGTCACAATCCCCCTGATTATCCTGAATACTGTGAATTTTTCCGGCTACCGGAGCCACCACGGGTAAACCGGCTTCGCCCCATACATCCAGTCCCAGGTGCACCGTGCGCCATTCCGGACCGTTGTTGCCGGCTACCTGGTAGGCATCAGTAGTGTAGAAAGGCCGTACTTCACCGTAACCGCCGATCCCCAGGTCCGCTTCGGCATCTTCGAGCATCCGTTGAATGGTCCGGTCGAAGCGATCGATCCGGTTAAAGCTCTCGTTATTGCCGAATTCAGAACTTCCCACGCGCAGGTCCAGGGCCGTAATTCGGTTATCAACCGGATCAACATCCAGCACAAAGGGCGCTTCATCGTAAGTAGCCGCCCACTCGCGGAAAATCGCTGCCCGGGGGCAGGCTTCCCAGCCGCAGGTCTGGCGGAAGGTGTAGTGCGCCAGAGCTGCGGGGATGGCGCTCCACTTTTGCAAAAGTTCCCAGGCCGGACGTTCGCTGATGAGCAGGTAGGTATTTTCCGGTTCCACATCTTTGTTGACGGCGGCATTGGTGACCGAAACGGCTAGGCGTCCACCGATCAGATAATACAGCAACTCGACTTCTTCCGGCTCCAGCGGCAGGCTGGCGTGGAACCCCGCTACCATGACGGCCGCGGCTTCCAGCGGATTGGGTTTGTCCATAATGCCGTAGGCAATGGCGATTGCCAGATCGTTCACCGTCTGGGTGTGGATGGCATCACCGAAATCGATAACGCCGTTGATCACCGGCCTCGAACCTACATATCTGACCAGTACATTGTAGTCGTTAGCATCATTGTGGATAATGCTGGTGCGGAGTTGGGGGAGCACCGGCGCTACTTTCCGGTGAAACGCATCGATGAAATATTCTACCAGGGCCCGTCGGTCCGTATCCCTGATCTTGTCCAGATGATCGCTTATCCAGGGCAGCCGGGCCAGGTCCCATTTGAAAAAGCGGTGACCGGCGGGATGGTCAAAACCCTGCAGCGCTTTACAGAGAGCGCCGGATGCTTCGCCCATCTGGTAGAGCAGGTCCAGCGATTTCGGATTGGTTTTGGCGAGTACTTTACCGGGCACCCATTGCACCATTCTCAGCACGCGCTCTTCGCCCTGTTCATCCTGTTCGAGGGTAAGCATCTGATCCTGATGGTTGGGAATGGGGTAGGGGAGTTCAATAGGCAGGGTATGCTGGATCAGCCACTGGAGCGCTTCCTGCTGGAAATCTACGGCTTCCTCATCGGCCTGCGGCCGGCTGACCTTAAAGGTAAAGGCTTTGTCATCTTCAGTTTCCACGTAGAAATTGAGATCAACCTCGCCGGGTAACGGCCTGATGGTCCGTACGGCCAGACTCCAGTGTTTTTCTATCCAGAGTTGAGCGTCTGCGGTGGTAATTTGGTAAGAAGTGGTCATTTGAGCTAGTAGTCGATGTGAATTGCTGAATTCCAGGGACAAAATAGTAATGTTTGCCGGTAAGCGCCAAAACAAGCGGGCGATTTATCCCCGCGGTTTTCGTCGGCAAACGGATACTTTAGGCAAACGGCCTTCCGCGCTGGAATTTTTCGTGAGCTTTGGTCTAACCGTGGATTATCTTATCTTTAATTCGGATTGGAAAAGCAGCGGAATTGCGGCAGTGACAACCGGCAGCGGGCAAAATCCGGCCTCCTGTAGCCGCAAATGATCCGGGGCTTCTGATTCCAAGGTCTACCTAATATTATCCGTTAAAATATCTAAGCCATGCAACTTCTCCGTACCCAAACTGCTTTTTTACTGCTCATTTCCCTGATCTGTTTCTCCTGCAAACAGGAAGCGCCCGATGCGACGGAAAACCACCTGGGGGAGATCCATTTCCAACCGAGTGGTAAGGACGAGGCCCAACCGCATTTTCAACGGGGACTGCTCCTGCTGCATAGCTTTGAATATGACGACGCCAAAAAGGCATTTCTCGAAGCCCAGGCTGCTGATCCGGATATGGCTATGGCCTTCTGGGGAGAAGCCATGACGTACAATCACCCGCTCTGGCGCCGGCAAAAGCTGGAAGATGGCCGGGCAGCCCTGCAAAAGCTGGCCGAAACTCCCGAAGCCCGGCAGGCCAAAACCGGCTCCGAACTGGAAGCGGATCTGATGGCTGCCGCCGATATCCTTTACGGAGAGGGAGAGAAAGTGGTGCGGGATTCGGCTTATGCCGGTCGTATGGAGGAACTTCACCGGAAATACCCCGGCAATCACGAAGTGGCGGCTTTTTACGCCTTATCGCTGCTGGGCGCCGTACCGGTCGGTCGGGATTACGAAGTATACGGCCAGGGAGCGCAGATCGCGAAAGGTATCCTGGAGGAAAATCCCAACCATCCCGGTGCATTGCACTATATGATCCATGCTTACGACGATCCGGAACATGCCGCCATGGCGATCAAAGCGGCCAATAGTTATTCCAAAGTAGCACCGGATGCCGCCCACGCGCTTCATATGCCTTCGCACATCTACGTAGCGATGGGGATGTGGGATGAAGTGGTCAGCGCCAATATCGCTTCCTACGGGGCCAGCGTCAAGCGCATGGAACGGCTGGGGCTCGACAATGACGCCCGCTCTTACCACGCTTTTTCCTGGTTGATGTACGGACATTTGCAAAAAGATCAGCTGGAAGCCGCCGGAGATATTTTGCGGAAAATGGTACAATACACCGAAGAACTACCTTCCGTGTCGGCCCGCTCCTATCTCATTTCCATGAAGGGAAACTATCTGGTGGAATCCGGCGACTGGAAAGGAGCATTCAAGGATATTCAGGTGGATGTTAGCGATCTGTCGATCGTCGATCAGGGCATTCAACAGGTGGTGGAAGGCATGAAAGCCTTTCGGCAGCAGGATAAAGAAAAACTGGAAGGGCTGATCAGGGAACTGGAAGATAAGCGCCAGGCAGCCTCCCTCCAGATCAGCGATCGCGGTACGCCACTGTGCTCGGCAGCTCCCACCGGCAATTACAAAGCCAACCAGCTGGACATCGATCAGGTCCGGGTAATGGAACTGCAATTGCGCAGTTTGTACGCCCGGCTGCTGGAGAAGCCGGAAATGGCCGAGCAACTGATCGCCGAAGCGGCCGATCTGGAGGCAACGCTGGACTATTCCTACGGACCCCCGGTGATCGTGATGCCGTCCTTTGAACTGTACGGAGAGTGGCTGCTGGAGCAGGAACGGCCGGAAGAGGCGATCGCCCAGTTTGATCGCAGCCTGGACCGCGGTCCCCGCCGGGTGCGGGCACTTCGGGGAAAATTATTGGCTGCAAAGCAACTTAGTGATGAAAAAACCGTTAACGAGATTAAGACTATACTCGAAGAAATTACCAACGGGACGGACGAAACATATCTCTAATTACCACAAACTGTACCGGAAAGAATAACAGGTATAAAGGAGCGTGCTAATCATGGTCGATAAAGCAATATATTGCCGGCCAGATTATTGTTTTTGCTACCTCCTGTTTTTTACCAGTGGCCGGTAGATAAACCACTTTAAGCAAACCCAACTGAGTTGTCTTTTAACCCGACATTCTACCGGTAAGCAGGATGATCGGGGGAATATGGGTTGCAAATTGCGGAATTTCGTACACTATGTGCTTTTGGCGATCAGCGCCGGACACCTGGTTTATTAACCGCTGGCGGACAACTTGTGAAATTAGAATTGGTTTAGTATCATTTTTTTTGCAACTTTGTAGTCAGTCGAACACACGCCTCACCAAGTACTATTTTTTGGATCACAATTCATAGCCTAACAAGCTTAGATAGAATTTAGGACAGCCCTATTTATTCTTTGTAATACTACATTTTTCTACAATTAGCTAAAGAACACACACTCAGCCATTTCATTGTTTAATTTGCTAAATGAATGGTTCGCGTCGTTACTATATTCACATTAGGAATATTGAGTTTGACCTTTGCACAAGGACAGACCAATGGCAGTTCTGTAGACATACAGAACGGAGAGGTCAGGCTCGCCACGGAAACGGCGTTGACGCAGATATCCAATCTGGACGGTACCTGGCAAGTCTACTGGGACACCCTCCTCGAACCACAGGATCTGCCGCTGCTGGACCCCGATCTGAAGGAATTGACCCCTTTCCCGCAGATCTGGAACCGTGTCCCGGGGAAGGAAGGTACCCCTCGCTCGGGATTCGGTTATGCAACCTACCGCCTACAGATACATCTGGATCGCCCGACGGATACCCTCCTAGCGCTTTTTATCCCCGATTTTTACTCCGCCTACGAAATGTGGATCAACGGGAAACCCTTCGCGCAGAACGGGCACACCGGCACCACCAAAAGTTCCATGCGGCCGTACTGGCGGCCCCAGGTGAGGAGTTTTGAAGTGGAAGGGCAGGAGATCGATATCCTGCTCCAGATCTCCAACTTTTACCATTATAAAGGTGGCGCTGCCGAATCCATTACCCTCGGTCCAAATAATCTGATGCAGGATGACTGGAATATGAATTTCAATTTCATCCATATCATTTTCGGATTGTTTTTGATGACCGGGTTTTTCCTGTTTACATTCTGGGCAACGGATCAGCGGGATAAAGGGATCCTGCTGTTCGGTATCTTCTGTATGATCCACAGCTATTATATTGTCGGCTCGGAAAACTATCCGATCCACAATCTGCTGCCGTGGATGCCTTTCGAGGTGGGCATTCGGCTGGAATACCTCTCCATCTTCGCGAGTGTCGGTTATTACTGGAAATTCACTCAATTGATCTATCCGAAATACGTCACCGAAAAACTAACCCGCTGGGTGGTGCGTATTTGTCTGGCTTACGGCCTTTTCACCTTACTTACCCCCATTCACTGGTTTACTTTTCTGTTCAATGGGTTCCACGTGCTGATGTTCTTCAGCATCGTTTTTGGCATCTATACCGCGATTGCCAATTGGCGTTCGGGGGATCGGTCTGCGGATTACGCTTCCCTGGCGTTCGGTTTTGTTTTCTTCATAATGGCTTATTCCTCGGGCGATCACCTTGGCCTCTGGCAAACCAATTCCTTGGTGCAGGTCGGACCCTACCTCGGCTTTTTACTTTTTCAGAGCCTGCATTTTGTGACCAAATTCGCAAAAGTGCACAAGGATACCACGGCCTCGGCCGAAGCCGCGAATAAGGCGAAATCCAATTTCCTGGCAACCATGAGCCACGAAATTCGTACACCCATGAACGGCGTGATCGGGATGGCCGATCTGCTGGCCAAAACCGAACTGGATCGAGAGCAAAAGCAGTACCTGAACGCCATTATGGTCAGCGGAAAGAACCTGGTGGCCATCGTTAATGACATCCTTGACCTCTCCAAGATCGAGGCGAATAAGATGAATCTGGAAAACCAGGTGTTCAGTCTGACCGATCTGCTGGACGAGGTGATGGGGCTGATGTGGGAAAGCATTTCCAAAAAGGATATTCGCCTGAATTGCCGGGTGGAAGAAAATGTCCGGGAATGGCTGGAAGGAGACCCCATCCGGGTGCGGCAGGTGCTGATCAATCTGTTGAGTAACGCAATTAAATTTACCGAAGAAGGAGAAGTCTGTCTGACGGTTGAAAAGATAAAAGAGAATCGGAATAAGGTCTGGCTACAGTTCTCTATCAGTGATACGGGGATCGGCATCTCCACGATGCAACTAGATCGGCTGTTTATGCCGTACACCCAGGGCGATGCCTCCACTACCCGCAAATACGGGGGAACCGGACTGGGACTGACGATCACCCAGCAGCTCATCGAATTGATGAAAGGGCACATCCAGGTGCAAAGTGAGTTGGGGCTGGGTTCTACCTTCCGGGCAACGCTGCCCTTCAAGCCCGTTGAAGCTCCCGGGCCGCAGAGCGAAACCAACCTGATCGAGAACGGCAAGGATCTGCTGCGTACCCGGAATATCCTGGTAGTGGAGGATCATCCCATCAACCAGGAGTTGATGAAGGCTATTTTGGCCAAACTCGGTTTCCAGGCTGATGTGGCGGAACAAGGACAGGAGGCTCTGGAATACCTGGAACGAAAAAGATATGACCTGATCTTTATGGATCTGCAAATGCCGGTAAAAGATGGGTATCAGACAACCAAGGAAATAATTGCTACCTATCCGGAACCGATAAGACCAGTTATTATTGCTATGACCGCCAACGCCCTGCGGGGGGAACGCGAGCGTTGTCTGGCCGCCGGAATGAATGCTTATATTACCAAACCCCTGGATATGCAAACCATCGAACAGGTCATCCGGCGGTGGTTGGGATATAGAGAGCAACTCTCTAAAAATGGGAAACAAAAGACGAGATAGAAAACGACTATTAATTGCAGGTTTCGGCCCCGGTAAAGCGATATTCGCTGCTGTCGGCTGCAAACCCTTAGCGTTCTTTTGTCTACTCTTCACCGCTTTTTCCCTTTCCGGCCAGTCCGTGGATATTCACCGGGGGCAGGCTACTTTTTCCACAGAAGATATTTTGGACGCGCCCCGGATGCTCAACGGGGAGTGGGAAGTTTACTGGGATACCCTGCTGTCGCCGCAGGAACTTTCGGGTTCCGCGCAGCTGCCGGCTCCCGAATACGTTAGTTTCCCGAAGGTCTGGAATAATATGGAGCGATTCCACCGGGCGCGGGTCTGTTTCGGGGTCGCTACCTACCGGCTTCGGGTCCGCCTGGATCAGCGGGCCGGATCCTACCTGGCGCTGATGGTCCCGGACTTTTATTCCGCCTATCAGCTCTGGGTCAACGGTGAACCGGTAGCGCACAACGGCCGGGTAGGCGCTACCCGCGCGGAAACCACTCCGCACTGGCTGCCGCAGGTACAGCCCTTCCGCACGCAGGGAACGGATCTGGATATCGTCCTGCAGATCGCGAATTTCCACCATTATAAAGGCGGACCGGCGGAGCCGGTCTGGCTGGGCAGTTATAATAAATTACAGAACCAGCTGGAAAACCGGTATTTCATCCTGTTCCTGATCATGGGGCTTTTCCTGATGACCGGATTTTCCCTATTGGCTTTTGTGCTGGCCGGATACCGGGAAAAAGGATTACTGGTATTCAGTCTGTTTTGCCTGGCCAACGCCTATTACACGGTGGGCTCGGAGCACTACCCGTTGCATCACCTGTTCATGGATTATCCTTTTCAGTGGGCCATCCGTATCGAATACCTGACCTTTTACTGGATCCTCGGGTTATACTGGCAGATCGGCCGGGCGATCTTTCCGGATCGCGTAAAACATTCGGCGGTACGCGCCATATTCTGGATCTGTACGGCTTTTAGCGTGTGGACCTTGGTGGGACCGATCTACGGATTTACCTATACCGTGCGGATCTTTCATCTGGTGACGGTATTTAGTCTGGTCTTCGGTGCCTGGGCTATCCTGAAAACTTCCCTTCGCCATCAGCCCGGTGTATTGTACGCCCGGATCGCTTATGCTTTTCTGTTCTTCACCAGTGTCTACACCTTGGGGGATAACTTCAACGTCTGGGTAGTCAATGCCTATGTGGAGATCATTGCCTATTTCGGCTTTCTGTTTTTCCAGGGTTTATATTTTGTAGCCCGTTTTGCGGCAAGCTACCGGGAAAAGGCCCTGGCGGCAGATGTGGCCAATCGCGCCAAATCCGTTTTCCTGGCTACCATGAGCCATGAGATCCGGACCCCGATGAACGGGGTGATCGGTATGGCTGATCTTCTGGCTAAGACGGATCTGAACTCGGAGCAGAAGCAATATCTGGGAGCCATTAAGCTCAGCGGCCAGAACCTGATGGCCATCGTGAGCGATGTATTGGACCTGTCCAAGATCGAAGCGGACAAAATGAACCTAGAAATGGCTCCGTTTTCCCTGCTGGAGCTATTGAAGGAACTGCGGACCCTGATGCACGAAAGTCTGCAAAAGAACGACATCAAATTTTACTTTCAACTGGATAACGATCTGCCCGATACCCTGGAAGGCGATGTGGGCCGGGTACGCCAGGTACTGCTCAATCTGATCAATAACGCAACTAAGTTTACGGAACGCGGTGAGATCCGGGTTTCGGTAAAGGTGGATAAAAAACAGGCAGATCGGACCTGGATCAGTTTTGAAATAAAAGATACCGGGATTGGTATGTCTGATCAGCAACTCGGCCGGTTATTTATTCCTTTCAATCAGGCGGCTCCCTCAACTTTCCGCAAGTACGGAGGCACGGGCCTGGGATTAGCAATTTCCCAGCGATTGATCCGCATGATGGGCGGGACCATCGAGGTGTCGAGCGAAGAGGGAGAGGGGACCGTGTTTACCGTTACCATTCCTTTCAAACTGTCCCGGGGGCAGATTGTCTCGGTCGATCAGGAATTTTTGTCTCCGCCGGCAGCACCCGAACCCGGCGTCCGGCAGCGTATCCTGGTGGTGGAGGATCACCCGATCAACCAGCAACTGATGCGGGCCATTCTCGAAAAAATGGGTTTCCAGGTGGAGATCGCCGAAAACGGAAAGCTTGCGCTGGAACTCCTGGAAAAGATAAAATATGACCTGATCTTTATGGATATCCAGATGCCGGTGATGGACGGTTACGAAACTACCCGCCAGATCCAGCTCCGGTTTCCGGAGGACGAGAGACCTGTGATAATCGCTATGACGGCCAATGCGATGCAGGGTGATAAGGAGCGTTCTCTGTCGATCGGTATGGATGCCTATATTACGAAGCCGTTACACTCGGATGTCGTTGAAAAAGAGATTATCAAATGGATCGGTCGCCCGAAAAAAGTAAAAAGTGAAACGTGAGCATTGGCCGGTATTCCGGTGAATTTAATAGCCATGTGTTGTATTTCGAATAAATTGTGGATCGCGCTATTCTGTCTGATCAGCATTCCTGCCTTTTCCCAGCAGCAAAAGGCGGAAAACGGACACATTAGCCTCAAGTTACAGCAGTTGCTGAAAACCGGACAGGATCTGGATGGCAACTGGCTGATCTATTGGGATACATTGCTCGACCCCGATGCCTTTCGGGAACCTAACCAATTGCCGGAAGCGGAAGCTATTAAATTTCCCAGCCTGTGGAACGGAAAAATGATCGCCGGTAAAAAGAGAACGGGCCGGGGCAAGGCTACTTACCGTCTAAAGATCAGTCTGGACCAGCAGCCGGATACGTTGCTGGGACTCTTCCTACCCGATTTTTTCACCGCTTATAAAGTCTGGGTCAACGGGCGGGAGGTCGCCGCCAACGGCCAGGTCGGTTGGGACCGGCGATCCAGTAAACCTCACTGGCTGCCCCAGGTGAAAAACATCACAACGAATGCCAGAGAGCTGGACCTCATTCTCCAGATCAGCAATTACCACCATCGCAAAGGAGGCGTGACGGAGTCCATCCGGATCGGAGCCAGTGAACGCCTGGCCGACGATCTGAACCGACGGTTCTTTTTTATTTTCCTGATCCTCGGACTTTTCCTGATGACGGGCTTTTTCCTCTTTGCCTTCTGGTTTGTGGGCAAGAAGGAAAAGGGCGTTCTCTTTTTTAGTCTTTTTTGCATCGTGCACAGCTACTATCTCGTGGGATCGGAGCACTATCCGCTCCACCACCTCTTTCCGAACCTGCCATTTGCCCTGACGGTGCGTTTGGAATACCTGTCGCTCTACTGGAGTTTGGGGTTATACTGGCTGATCGCTGGACTGTTATTTCCCAACGTGATCCGGCGACAGTGGATCCGGGCTACCCTGGTGCTCTGTACCCTATACAGTCTTTGGACCATATTCGGACCGGTATCCTTTTTCTCCAGCACGCTGAACGTTTTCCTGGCAATCATTTTTCTCAGCATGTGTTACGGAATGTGGCAATTCTTCCGAAGTTTTGAAAAGGAAAGGCCCGGGCTGGGATTTGGTCGTGTGGGATTTGCCTGTCTGTTCTTCATGGCCGTTTACAGCATAGGTGATAATATCAACCTTTGGCAGGTGAATACTTTTGTGGAATTCACTTCCTATCTGGGATTCCTGTTGGGGCAGAGTATGCAGTACGTGGCCCAGTTTGCCCAGGAACAGAAACGCACTGCGGATGAAGCTTCGGCGGCCAGTCAGGCCAAAACCGATTTTCTGGCGACTATGAGCCACGAGATCCGGACACCGATGAACGGCGTAGTCGGTATGGCGGACCTGCTTTCCAAAACGCCCCTCAATCCGGAGCAGACGGAATACCTTACCGCCATCAAATCGAGCGGCCAGAACCTGGTGGCCATTCTGAACGATATTCTGGATCTGTCCAAGATCGAAGCGGAAAAAATGCAGTTGGAAAGTCGCCTGTTCAATTTGCCGGATCTCATTCGCGAAGTGGTCGGGGTGTTGCGGGAATCTCTCCAGGAGAAGGATCTGGCCTTTCTGGAAAGGATCGATGAAGATGTTCCGCGCTATCTGAACGGAGACCCGATCCGCCTGCGCCAGATCCTGTTGAACCTGCTGAGTAATGCGATCAAATTTACCCAGAAAGGATCGGTGGGCCTGCACCTGTACCGGCACGGAGTGGGCGAGGGGAAAATACAACTGGGCATGGAAGTCCGCGACACTGGGATTGGAATGTCCGACCAGCAACTGACCCGGCTGTTCGAGCCCTTCACCCAGGCCGAAACCTCCACCTACCGGAAGTACGGGGGTACCGGATTGGGCCTGGCCATCATTCACCGCCTGATCCAGATCATGAACGGTAGTATAAACGTAGAGAGTGAATTGGGCGGAGGTTCGGTATTTACGGTGATCATTCCGTTTAGCTTACCGAATCCCCGGGAATCCGGCCTACCGCCGGAGCCACAGCGGGAGCCGGCAGTCAATGTCCCTACGGAAGCCCTGAGTGAACGCCTGCCGCTGAATATCCTGGTGGCTGAAGACCATCCGATCAATCAGCAACTGATGCGGGCCGTTCTCAGGCGATTGGGCTATCAGGCCAGTTTTGTGGACAATGGTCGCAAGGTGATCGAAGCCTTCGAAGCGCAGGATTTTGATCTGGTCTTTATGGATGTACAGATGCCGCTTATGAACGGACTGGAAGCCAGTAGTCTGCTTCGCGCCGGGGAGAACGGCAGTTCGCCTCCCACCACGATAATTGCCATGACGGCTAATGCGCTGGAGGGCGACCGGGAGAAATGCCTCGCCGCCGGTATGGATGATTATATCGCCAAACCCATTCAGGTGACCATGATCGAGGCCGTGATCCTCAAATGGGGTGCCCGCCGCTGGGTCGGAGGTAAAAAAGTTTAAGTACTCCCACCACCTAATCGACGCCAGGTTTGTCTAATCATTGCATTATTTCTAGCTTTGCGCGCCATTGGGAACGTATTTGCGTACCCGGTGGTTGTTGAACTAAATCAGTCATTCAGTAATCAGTGACCGGCAAGCAGTTTATTAATTAATTCAAGTTGCCATACTTGAATTGTAGAGCGTAGATGGTAAAGCGTAGAGAGACTGCAATCGTTAAAAGGAGAGATTTTGCTCCATTTTAACGATAGGTAATCCTTCTACCCTCTACTTTAACCCTCTACCGAAGTTGCATCGCAACTTAGATTAATTACCAACTGCTTACTGCTGAGCATTTTTTGCTGACCACTAAGTTAACCGTATCATGATTCGAAGAAGTGAAATTGCCAGTATTTTAAAAGAGCCGAAGATCGGCGATCAGGTAACCGTAATGGGATGGGTGCGAGCTTTTCGCAACAATCGATTTATTGCCCTTAATGACGGCTCAACCGCTGGTAATTTGCAGATCGTAGTGGATCCGGATCAGCTACCCGAAGAAGTACTGAAACAGATCAGTTTTCACGCCTGTGTAAAGGCGACGGGGCAACTGGTAGAAAGCCAGGGAGCCGGTCAAAGTGTGGAAGTTGTGGCCGAAACCTTGGAGATCCTGGGCGGTAACAACCTGGAGCAGTATCCGCTGCAGCCCAAGCGGCAGACCATGGAGTTCCTGCGGGATAAAGCGCATTTCCGGATGCGGACCAATACCTTTAGTTCGGTATTCCGGGTTCGGCACGCTATTGCCTATGCGGTACACAAATACTATAACGACCGGGGCTATTACTACCTGCATACGCCCATCATCACGGGCAGCGATGCGGAAGGAGCCGGTGAGATGTTCCAGGTGACGACCCTGCCCATCGGGGATCCGCCCCGTACGGAAGACGGCAGCATCAACTGGAAAGAAGACTTTTTCGGTAAAGCCACCAATCTGACCGTGAGCGGGCAGCTCCAGGGGGAGATCGGCGCACTGGCGCTGGGTAAGATCTATACCTTCGGACCGACTTTCCGTGCGGAAAACTCGAACACAACCCGCCACCTTTCCGAGTTTTGGATGATCGAACCGGAAGTGGCTTTCAACGATATTGAGGACAACATGGACCTGGCGCAGGACTTTGTCCAGTACCTGATCAACTACGTCCTGGAAAACTATCTCGAAGATCTGGAATTCCTGGATCAGCGCATCCAGCAGGCCGAGAAAAATCTGCCGCAGGACAAACGCCGGCCCATGGGGCTGATCGAAATGCTGCGCTTCGTGGTCGATAACGATTTTGAACGTATCACCTACACGGAGGCGATCAATGTCCTGCGTCGCTCGAAGCCTTTCAAAAAGGGTAAATTCGAATTTGAACCGCAGTGGGGCAGTGATCTGCAGGCTGAACACGAACGCTTCCTGGTGGAGAAGCATTTCAAAAAACCGGTGATCGTCCGGGATTATCCCAAAGCGTTCAAGGCTTTTTATATGCGGCTTAACGACCAGCAGGAAGGCGTACCGGGTGAAACCGTCGCCGCTATGGATGTATTATTCCCCTTCATCGGCGAGGTGATCGGCGGTTCCCAACGGGAAGATCGCTACGATGTGCTACTCCGGCGGATCGAGGAGATGGATATTCCGGAAGAAGAACTCTGGTGGTACCTGGAACTGCGGAAATTCGGTGGTGCTCCGCACTCCGGATTCGGCCTCGGTTTCGAACGCATGGTCCAGTTCATTACCGGTATGACCAACATTCGCGACGTGATCCCGTTCCCGCGGGCGCCGAAGACGGCGGAGTTTTAGATAGTAGGGAGATTGCTGATTAGACTTTCTAAGTTTCGAAAACTTAGAAAGTCTTTTAGCAGTCAGTCAATCACTCTAAAACCAACTCCTTCAGTACTTTCCAGTTCGCTTCCGCCCGGTCGTGAAACGCTAAAAATCCAGCTTCATTTTCAAACCAGGAGATCACTTCCCGTCTCGGCAGGCGGGTCGGTTTTCGGCTGAGTATGCTGGCGTAAGAACTCCAGGTATAAGTGCGAAAATCCCTAACGAGATCATGGTGTACCGGATTCCGGTGAATGTACCAGATCAGCCACCTTAAGTAGTCCGTACTTTCTACGCTCTTCCTTTTAAAATATTTCTGAAACAGGCTCCCTTTCCAGCCCATTTGCTTATTCACCGCTTTACTGTAGCTCATAAATAATTTTCGGAATTGCTCGGACACCAGGAAGGCCGTAACCTGGCCGATCAGGTCTTTATCAAGCGTAAAAACTTCTGACAGATCTTTCAGGGAAAAGACCGGACGAACGGAATCGCCGGTAGTTTTCGCCAGATATTTTTCGATAGAATATTCCAGCCGCTTAGGCAGGGTAGGGTAATCCTCCATTGCGGAGGCAATGACCACTTGATCGGGTAAGGGGCGGATTAATAGATGAAAATGGTTCGGGATAAGGCAGTAAGCGAACAGATCGAAATAACCGGATGAATACCTAGCTAATCTTTTGAGAAAGAAAAGGTAGTGATCAGGAGTTTGGAAAAGATTCCCGGCACCGTTGGCCCGGTTGTATAGATGATAATAATGGCCTGGCAGCAGCGGCAGGCCGGTTTGTGAGCGCGTTTCCATAATAAATTGATACCGTAAAACTACAAGAAGGTTAAAATCCCTTCCTAAAGGATAATTTAAGGGAAATGTGGGGCCGAGGCAAGTTTTTGGTGCTAAAGACTTTCCAAGTAAAGACTTTCTAAGTTTCGAAAACTTAGAAAGTCTCGAGTCGTGCATCAACATTGGAGCTAATTCGGAGCCCTACACCTACTCTTCAATAAACATTCAGAAAATAATGGGAAATCCCATTTCTGGATACGTAGGGTATCGGCTTGTGATAGCCAGGATTCAAGAACCTCCCTTATCTATACCGGGATAGAGGTGTAGTGCACCGTTTTATGGTAAACATCGGAAGAACCAAGACTTTCTAAGTTTCGAAAACTTAGAAAGTCTCGGGGCGGTCGGGGTTCTACATATCATCCAAACGCTCGAGCAGCCACTGCCGCTCGGGGTGATTGGAATTTTGGATCTCCTCCCTTAATTTTTGGACTTTCTCCTTTTCGAAGGGGCTTACCCGCAGTAATTTTTTTGTGAACTTGATCAGGCCGAGGTAGCGGTTACGGTGGTAGCCCAACACCTCTTTCCGGCGAATATAGATGCGGAAGCTGTCCAGTAAAGATTCCAGGGCATCCATTTCTCCCTCTTCGTAATACATTTTCAACAGCATGGACTTGGCGTTGATGTTGAAGAGTATATTGTTGTATTCGGCCTGTACCAGGAGGATCATCGCCCGCCGGTAATCTTTTTTCTCAAAGAAGAGTTTAGCCCGGGAGAAATGGCTCAGATTTTCACGTTCGCTCTCCGGAAGCATGGCGTTCCACTCATCAATGAAGTGCTCGGCCCACTCAAACTCTCCAGCCTTAATGGCGGTAGCCACGGTATTATTAAAGGTAATAGGGGAGAGAGTACCCCGATCGATCAGCACTTCGTCCGAAATCCCCAGGCGATACCATTCGAAGGTTTCTTTGGCAAAACCTTCCACCCCGGCGTTCATTTTTCGCACGCAGTAGTTAATGGCCATCAGGTAGATCTCCCTCAGTTGAGAGTGCGGAAAAAGTCTGCTGTATTCATTGATCTCCGAGCGCAGCTTTTCGAAATAAGCCTGATCATCTTTTTCATCCGTGATCGCCTTCAGCACATAGTAATAGATGGCGATCGCCGGATCTTCGGTCATGTGGTTTTTTTCCACTTTGTCCAGTACGGCATCCAATAATCCCAGGTCGTATTGGGTTCGAAAAAGATTCTGGTGAAAATAACCGCGACAACTCCACTGTAATTTTTCAATAATAAAGGTCTTGTCCAAAGCATCGGATACTTCCTGCAGGTTGATTTTTGCATTTTTCGGCTGCGAGGATAAATGGTTGTATTTCTCTTTTTGGTGTTCGTAATTAGTTCGGTAGTAAATTTCATTACGGAATTCAGCTTCGTCCAGTTGACGGTGTACCTGATCCAGATTCTTTTTTACCATTTTTTCGAGTCCTCTGGCCCGGTAACTCTCTACCAGTGAGATCCTGGTGTGGAGATCATTCTGGATATACTGTTTAAAATAAAGGTATTCTTCGAGTGATTTGAACAAGAAATGTACGGTCTGGCGTAACTTTGCGTCATTGTAAGGCTCCTTGCCAAAAATTTTCCGGTAGACCCGTTCTTTTTCCAGAAATTTATCTTCATACAAATGATTACCGGCCATCAGATAATCGAACAACTGCACAACATCCTCCCGTTGGTTATGTATGGGGGATTGCAACCATTTTTTGAATTCTCGGACCTCCGATTTATCCAAAGTTGTTAAAACTTCAATCAATTGGCTTTTTTTCACGGGAGTAAATTATTTTTCGTCAACAGATAATTTGTGAAAATTGAGGCTTAATTAATTGATAATCAAAAATATAAATACTTGAATTTGGTTTTTATTGTCTAAAAATACCCATTTTTTATCAACAAATGCGGATTTTTGTCTTTGTATTTCCTCACCAATCAAATCATATTTGTAATGTCAAACGAAGCGAGCGACCTAAACAACAAACAGATGTTTCAATCCAATGCCAAATATGCGACTCATCTGAAGGGGTTTGGCCAGAAGTGCGCCATGCTGCTCTCGCTTTTAATTTGCTCAACATTCGCTTTCGGACAGGGCTGGGAACTTAGAGTTGGTGGCCCCAAAGAAGACCAGGCACGGGTAGTCATCCCTACGATTGATCAAGGCAATCTCGTAGTCGGTTTTAGCGAATCTTACGGCGATGATAATGACATTGACATTTTGGCAGTTCGTACCGATGTAGATGGTACGATCATTTGGCAGGAAATTTACGATGAATCTTTTACCGAGCAGCCCAGAGGCGTTATCGAACTGGAAGACGGTAGTTTCGTAATTGCCGGCTTGATCAAGGAGAGTTTTAGTGCACCCGTTAACATGTATCTCCTGAAAGTGCACAAAACCGGGCGGAAGATCTGGAGCAAAAGTTATCCCGCAAATATTAACCAGTCCGCACTTGACATCGTGCCGGCCCACGAAGGTGGCTTCGTGTTGGTAGGTGAAACCGAGAACAAAGCAACCGGCGCCAGTGACATCCTCGTCCTCAAAGTTGACGAAGACGGGGAGGAAGAATGGCGAAACGTTTTTGGGAACAGCGAGGCAGAAGACTTTGGTAAATGTATTGTTGCCGTATCCGATGGCTACATCGTCGGAGCAAACGTCAGTGAGAACACTGGCATATACAAGAATGTAGCCCTTTACAAACTGGATCTGAACGGAGATTTCGTTTGGTCCAAATTTTACGGCACCAACGGTACCAGCGAAGAGATCAACGATCTGTTGCTGACCAAAGACGAAAAGATCGTTTTCGTAGGTTCTGCCGGAGACTTTAATCGGGCCTTAATGGCCAAATGTGATCTCAACGGAGACACATTATGGTACCGGGAATTAAATCCCGAACCATACGATGATCTTTTGAATGAAGTGGTAGAACTACCGGACGGCAGTCTGGTAGCAGCGGGTTTCACTTTCCCAAATCCGGCTTACTCTAAAGTCCTGTTAATAAAACTGGACACTGAGGGTAACACCGTATGGGAAAGGCAGATCGGAGATGAAGAGCGGATTAATATCGGTGAAGATCTCGCGCTGGCTCCGGATGGCAGTTTCGTCATCGCCGGATATTCCAGCGGCTCTGCGGATGTTTTCCCCGTCATCAACGATGTAGTGCTCACTAAAGTGGATGCCAGCGGACGTTATCCCAGCAATCACCTTTCCGGTCAGGTCAATCACCTGCTGGACGGTTGCGGAGGCGTAGACGCGGTGCCTCTGCCGGAGTGGCTGATCGAAGTTGAAGGAGAAGAGGTCACCTATTACGGCACCACGGACGAAGACGGGTATTACAACATCAACGTAGATCCCGGATCGTACAAAGTGACGCTGCTGAAGCCTAATGAACACTGGGGAGTGTGTAACCCCGTGGCTTTCTACGCTGAATTCAGAGAACTTTATGACACAACGGTCACGAATTTTTCAGCCTACTCCGCCGAGGATTGTCCCTTTATGGAAGTGGACGTTACCGTACCGTACATTACGAACGGTCTGGTAGCGTGTGAAAACGCCACTTACACGGTCAATTACTGTAACCGGGGACCAGTCGCGGCCGCAGATGCTTACATCGAAGTGAAACTGGATGAAGAACTTCAGTTCGTCGATGCGGACATCATCCCTTCCGCGATCGATCCGGTAGAAAACCTCTGGACTTTCCAGTTGGGCGATGTAGCATCCATGGAATGCGGTAGCTTCAAGATCAAGGTTTCCCGGGATTGCGAAGGGTACGTCAACGGACAGGCAGTAGTCGTCCAGGCCAATATCTTTCCCAACGAGCTCTGTGTGGAGCCCGACCCGAACTGGGACAGATCAACGATCCAGGTGGCTGCGAGCTGCGAGCAGGACTCCGTTATTTTCATAGCGCGGAATATCGGTGACGAACCGATGGAAGTTCCGTCTGAATATATCGTAGTCGAAGATGTGGTCATCTTTTCGCAAGGACCCATCGATCCGCTGGGCGTAGGAGAAGAGCGTATCCTCGAAAAATTCAAAGGTACCGGTTCTACCTATCGGATGATCGCCCGCCAGTCGGAAGGTAATCCGGGTAATAGCCTGCCTACCGTAGCCATCGAAGGATGTGCGGCGGAAGGGATTCAACAAAGTATAGGTTATTACAACAATCTTCCCGAAAACGATCGGGATCCACAAGTTGACATTGATGTACAAGAAGTTATCAGTCCTGAGGAAACTACACTTTTGAAAGGTCATCCCGAAGGGTATAAAGATTATATCCTGGACCAAGAAACCGATATTGAGTATACAGTTGTTTTTAATAACATCTGGACTGATACGATTAATAGAGTTGTGATTCGCGATACCATCTCGCCCCATCTGGATATTAACTCCGTGGAGCCCGGGGCGAGTAGTCATCCCTATGATTTTGAAATTTACAACCACGGTATCGTGAAAATCACACTCAGTGAAATCCAACTTCAACCAGTCGGCAGCGCAGAGGACGCTCCTTCCAGTGGGTTTGTTAAGTTCCGCATTTCCCAAAAACCGAATAATCCATTGGGTACGGAGATTACCAATAGCGCTGCCGTCTACTTTGATTACCAAGCACCGGTAATTACCAATGAGATCAGCTATACGGTCGGCTGTACGAACTATCTGCAGGACGGCTGTCTGGAAATTGTTAATTTTGTCTCAGAAAAATTCCCCGGTGTCGAAATAAACGTAGCTCCTAATCCGTTTTTTAACAAAGCAACGATTGATATTGAAGGAATTACGTTTGACGAGGTCGATCTGGTGGTGTACGATTTGATGGGCCGCCTCGTTCGCACGGAAAAGCACCGTGCCAATAAATTTGAAGTTTATCGGAACAATTTACCAGCCGGAATGTACACATTCCAGATCCTTACGAGGGGACAAACACTTGCCACTGGAAAATTAATTGCCCGATAACCGTAATCCCATAAGCAATCGGTTCCTTGCTCCTCGGCAGGGAACCCCCAAACTTGAAGTCGTTTTTAAAACAACATAAGAATTAGGTCGTCTTATTATTTCATGAGATTATGATTTGTTATTAGCGAGAGGCCACGCCAGAAAGGCGTGGCTTTTTTTGTCATTTTCCCAACCGGCAAAATTTAGAAAGATTTATTTCCACTCCACCATTAATCGGTATCTTCAGGGCTAAACCAACTACAACAAGACCGTGAAATACCTAATCCTATTCCTGTTCGCCGGACTACTGTGGTCCTGCCAGCCGCAAGCAAAAGAAGAACTTGCAGCCGAAAACCTTCCGGAACAACCGAATATTCTTTTCCTTATTGCCGATGACTGGTCCTTTCCCCACGCGGGCGTGTATGGCGATCAGATCGTGCGTACGCCGACCTTTGACCGTCTGGCCAGAGAAGGCGCTGTATTTTCCAATGCTTACTGCGCGGCTCCGTCCTGCGCTCCCTCGCGGGCGGCGGTGCTTACCGGGCGCTATCCACACCAGTTGGAAAGTGCCGGCAACCTGTGGTCGATCATACCGGACAAATTCCCGAACTGGGTGAGCCTGCTGACGGAGGCCGGATACTTCTCCGGCAAAACCCGGAAAGGCTGGGCGCCGGGAGATTTCGAGCGGGGCGGTTATACCCATAACCCGGCGGGTAAAGATTTCGGGAGCTTTCGCGAATTTTTCACCGCCAGACCCAAAGGGCAGCCCTTCTGCTTCTGGTTCGGCAGCACGGATCCGCATCGGACCTATGTGCCCAACACGGGCATCCATACAGGTATGCCGCTCGAATCGGTGCAGGTGCCCGGCTTTATGCCGGATGTCGATTGTGTACGCAATGACATCCTCGATTACTATTTTGAAGTAGAACGTTTTGATCGCGAATGCGGGCAGATCCTCCAAATGCTGGAAGCGGCCGGTGAACTGGATAACACCATCATCGTTATGACCAGCGATAACGGCATGCCCTTTCCCCGGGCGAAAGCCAATTTGTACGATTACGGTACGCGCATGCCCCTCGCCATTCGTTATCCCCCCAGAGTGTCGGGAGGGACAGATGTGGATGCCTTCGTTAATTTCGTGGATTTTGCGCCATCCTTTCTGGAGGCGGCCGGTCTGGAAGTACCGGATATGGTAAGCGGGGAAAGCCTCTGGCCGCTACTGTCCGATCCGACCGATCGCACGGGCCGCGAGCAGGTTTTTCTGGAAAGAGAACGCCACGCCAATGTCCGAAAGGGAGATCTCAGCTATCCGATGCGCGCCGTGCGCAACGATGAGTTTCTGTACATCCGGAACCTGATCCCTGACCGCTGGCCGGCGGGCGATCCTTCGGTCTACCAGTCCGTGGGGCAGTGGGGCGATGTCGATAATTCCATTTCCAAATATCTCATCATGGATATGGAAGGCCAAACGGTTGCCGGGCAGGCGGATTTCTTCCAGCTGACTTTTGGCAAAAGGCCGGAGGAGGAATTGTACGCCGTATCGGAAGATCCCTTCCAGCTCAAAAATCTGGCTACGGATCCGGCGTATGCGGATGTACTGGCCGGTTTGCGTACTACATTGGACGAATGGATGACTGCCACCGATGATATCCGCGCTACCGAACCCCAAAGTATTTACTGGGATACGGTATTGTATACACCCAATTACCAGTTCAAAAACTTTGAACTGGCCGCTGAGATCGATGCCTATAAGATCGATCCACTGCGGGGACCGGATATTCCCTGCAAATAAATTATACGGGCCCTTTGATATGATGGGAGAACGGGTAGAGTATATCCGTTCTCCCGCCAGATACCATAACGATACCGGCTGGAAGCCTGGTAAACTTTAGCGGAAACCTACTTAATGATCTTCCATCACCTTGAGCATCCGCCGGGCATTGGTGCCGGCCGGTCCTTTCGGGTCCATGGCAATGACTTTGTTGTACAGTTCCACGGCCTTTTCCCGTTTGCCCGCTTTCCAGTGTCCTTCGGCCAGACTGTCCCAAACGTTGGGAGAATCCGGATAGATACTGGCGTTGAGCTGGAATACGAACAGGGCGGCATCAAATTGTTTCTCCCCCATGAGATTGTAGCCGGCGCGATTGAACTGCGATTCAAAATCATAGTAGCTATAGCGGGGATCTTTAGCCAGCCGTTTGGCTTCACTGCTCACTTTTTCCATATCGCCGGCCACAAACAAGCCCTCCAGGTAGGTCATTGGGCTGATAATGATCCCTTCGTCACCTTCGAAAGACCAGATGGCTTCCAGCACGGGATCCTCATTGGACTGGTACTCGGCAAAAGTCTGGGAAATGGCGATCTGCGGCGGCAGATAGGGACCGTCTTCCCATTGGGGTTTATCCTGCCACCAGGCGAAGGAAAGCCGCGGACTGAGTTTGCTGTTCGGCAGTTCTATTAAGCGGTTGTCGCCGTAGAAGTTGATATTTTCACCGGTAGGTTCTCCGATGAATATGGCATTGGTATAGTTGTGCAGTTCGTTGACGAGATTTTGGCAGGCGGAAAAGGTGCGGCCACTGGTAATGACAAAAAACTTGCCTAGCTGGTTGATCTTTTCCGAACGGATGATGCCGGTTACGACGGGTTTATTTTTGTAATTGTTGCCGCCGCCGTTCAGACGAACGTCCAGGACCAGTTTTTCCACGTCGTTTTCCTCAATAAAATTAAACACCCGCTCGTAAAATGCCGGGATGTTCTCCGAAGGATCGTCCTGGATCTGACTTTGGCGAACGTAAACCGTTTTTTGTTCCGGCAGATATTTGAAATAGTAGATCTTCTCCAACTGATCGAGCCAGAGCGGTGTTTCGCTTTGCTCCCGGGCGTCGAGCCATTCGCCTTGCTGCTGAATGAAGCCGTAGCGTCCGGGAAAGTGATCCGTTTCCATTCCACGGAAGCTCAGGTCAAAAGTTTTTCCATCTTTTTCGAGCTTGAGCGTGATCTCAGACCGGAGTTCATCGGTAATACCCTGAGCGTGCAGCACGGCCGGGTTCCCCAGCAGGTGCAGACCGTAGGCCCGGAAGTAAAAATCGTTTTCCGCCGGGAAGGCTTTTTTAACCGCTTCCAGAGCCGTTTCTATCGGAGTGCCGGCCACTTCCAGGATCTTCGCACCCAGAGCACGGGCGTAATCCTGATGGGTGCCCTGAATGAAAATACCATCCTTAAAGGCTACCGCATTGAAGGGAAGCTGCACCCCATTCAGCGGATTGTGCTTGTACCAGGCATTCAGCCTCAATCCGGTGTGGCCGTATTCGAATAGCGAAAGGATGCGGGAAAAGCCCACGATCACTTCGTGCGTCTCCAAGCCGGGGATCGCAGCGTGGAATTTCTCTACTTCGGCGTCAAAAACCTCCGCCGTAACTTTTTTAAACAGAAAAGGATAGTCCTGATGTACGGTGTGTTGTAAAAAACGCAGGTCTTCCTGCCAGGCCTGCGCATCCAGATCGGGTTGAGCACAGGTGAATAAACTTAGTGAACAGAGTAATAAAGTACACAGTGTACGCATAGTCGGGAATTTTTGTTTTTAGACGGTGATCATTGTATACAGGTCGCATTCTGGACCCGATTTATAGCAGCGCGTAAATTTAAAGACTTGATTTTCAGATAGAAGTTGCAGAATGCCCTTAGTTTCCTGCCACGAAATCAATACCTTTATTCAGGTGATTTCCCAAAAGCTAAAAATATAACTCTGATGAAAATATGCACGCTTATCTTCCGGCTGTTCCCGCTCTTTTTATTGTTGACGGTGAGCTCTCGGTCGGTGACTGCTCAAAGACTGGTGGAAGAAGGAAAGCAATGGAATATGTCAGCCAGTTCGGGCTTTTCTCCTAATGTATGGAGTTACTCCCTCCGGCTGTCGGGAGATACCACCGTAGCGGGAAATACCTTCCTGAAGGTCTGGAGATCAGATGATTCCTTGCAGCAGAGCCGGTATTTTACCGGACGTCTGTTGCGGGAAGATGAGCAGCAAAGAGTCTGGATGAAGCAGGGAGAAGAGGCGGAAACCCTACTTTACGATTTTGGCCTGCAGCCGGGAGATTCCATCACCTTTGCGGGGCTGTGCACGGCCTATCTGATGGAAACGGATACCGTAGTGCTCAACAATGGGGACCGGCGCCGGCGAATGCATTTCAAGTATAAACAGGCCGTTGGAATACCGGAACAATTCTGGATCGAAGGCATCGGGAGTCAGTTTGGTTTGTTAGAACATTGGGCTTCGTCCTGTTACACGGATGTGGGAGATTGGCTACTTTGTCACTTTGAAGAAGGATCGCTGGTTTATCCTGACAATCCGACCAGTTGTTTTCTTGTTTCGGCCCCGGAGCCTTCTCTTTCGGCTAACCTGCGGGTCTACCCCAATCCCACTACCGGACCTCTGACAATTGATCGAGAGATCAACAAGCTGAAAGCAGTAACATTACTGGACCTGCAGGGGCGGGTGATCCGGAATTGGAATCCAAAAAATCGGGACCATAAGCTGGATATTTCCGAACTACCGTCAGGAATGTACTTTCTGCAACTGAACATTGGAAACAGCTTGCGCCCTACCCTGAAAATAGTGAAACAGAATTGACTACATATCCAAAATTCCGACCGCTAACCATCAGTGATTAATTCAAAACAAAACGCAACGAAATGAAGAAACCAACCAATCGGCGACAGGCCCTGCAACGTATGGCCGCTTTGCCCCTGCTATCGGGCACTGCTTTTATGAACTCCGGTACAGCCGGAGAGCAAACCGTCCGGGAAGGCCGGAAAAACCTGAAGACCAGTCTGAATGCCTACTCCTTCAACCGTCCGCTGAGCGACGGCACCATGAGCATGGATGAATTGCTCGAATTCTGTTCGGAAACCGGATTTGAAGCCGTGGATATTACGGCCTACTACTTTCCGGGCTATCCAGAAGTGCCTTCCGATGAATACCTGTACAATGTGAAACGCAAAGCTTTCCGGCTGGGACTGGAGATCAGCGGTACAGGGGTACGGAATGATTTTACCCATACCGACCGGGCCAAACGGGAGGAAAGTATCCAGTTGGTTAAAAACTGGGTCATCGCCGCGGAAAAGATCGGCGCTCCGGTTCTGCGCGTATTTGCCGGACATCTCGACCATCCGGGATATTCCTGGGAAGCCGTTTCGGAGTGGATGATCGAAGATTTGAAAACCTGCGTCGAATTCGGAAAACAACACGGCGTGATGATCGGTCTGCAAAACCACAACGGGTTTCTCAAAACGGCCCGGCAGGTCAAAACGATCCTCGATGCGGTAAATGACGAATGGTTCGGTCTCATTCTGGACATTGGCAGTTACCGCCGGGGAAACCCATTTCAGGAGATCGCCGATACCATTGACTACGCGGTCAGCTGGCAGCTGAAAGAAAAAATGTATGTCAATGATGAGGAAGTCGATACGGATATTTCCCGGCTGATTAAGATCATCAAATCTTCTGATTATAAGGGCTACATTCCCATTGAAACGCTGGGGCCCGGCGATCCGAAAGAAAAGGTACGTGCTTTATTTTCCGAGGTGAAACGGGCTCTGGGATAAAACCCTTCCGCCATGTTGCGTATCCTCTTTGCCTCCTTTATCGCCATTCACGGACTTATCCATTTGTTGGGCTTTCTTAAAGCTTTCGATCTGGCTGCGATCACTCAGCTCAATCAGGACATTTCCCGGGCCAGGGGAATCGGATGGCTGTTGGCTAGCATTCTGATCGTTGGCGGAGCCCTGTTGTTTGCCCTGCAGCAACCCTGGTGGTGGATACCGGGAATGCTCGGTGCCTTTCTTTCACAGGTACTGATCTTTATGGCCTGGAGTGATGCCCGGGCCGGTACCCTGCCCAATGTATTGCTGATCCTGGTGGCCGTTCTGGGTTTTGGGGCCTGGGAATTTCGGCAGTCGGTCAAAGGACGGGTCGTTGATATCTGGCCGGAGGAGTCGGTGCAAACGGAAAAAGTGCTCGCCGAAGAACTGCTGACCCTGCCGGAGCCGGTGCAAAAATGGCTGCAGCGCACCGGTGTGCCGGATCGGGATCGGGCCAAAAAGATCTACCTTCAACAAAAGGGGCAAATGCGGACCGCTCCGGGTGGGAAATGGATGGATTTTGAAGCTGAACAGTGGTTCCTGACGGAACAGCCGACCTTCCTCTGGCACGCCAAGGTAGGGGCGGGGTCGCCCGTTCGGCTGAACGGCCGGGACCAACTCATCGGAGGACACGGTCGTATGTTGATCAAATTGTTCGGATTGATCCCCATTGTGGATGCCGATGGTCCCACGATTGATCAGGGAACATTACTGCGCTACCTGGCGGAGACGATCTGGTTCCCGTCCGCAGCGACCGAACCTTATATCCAATGGACGCCCATCGACAGTCTACGGGCCCGGGCGACCCTGACTATCGGTCAGAACCAGGTCAGTGGTGTTTTCTTTTTCAATGAGGCCGGAGATGTGGTGGGCTTTGAAGCCCTGCGCTATTACGATCGCAAAGGCACCTCTAAATTGGAAGTCTGGCACATCGCTATCGACGGAGACAGCTACCGGAATTTTAACGGCCTTCGAATACCGGTGAAAAGTCAGGTGAGCTGGAATCTTGAAGAGGGCGAATTTCTTTGGTTAAAACTTGAGATCACCGATCACCTGGTCAATGCCTCTCCCGATTTATAGGCTGGGATTATTTTTTCAGTTGCCGGTGGATGCCCCAGTCCAGTACTCTGGCCGGTACCAGATAGCGCACCAGTATCCAGTCACTGAAATAATTTTTGACAATAGCGTAGCGGGTTTTGGGGCGTTTCTTTTCGGAGATGGCCACTACCTTATTAGCAAATTCATCGGGATCCATTCCCCTCTTTCCGGTATTTAGGGTGATGGTGCGGAAATTCTCCAGGTACTTACCAAATATGGAATTCCGGAAGCGGTCGGGCACTCCGCTGCTACTATTCTTCTTCCAGATGGGCGTACGAATACTGCCCGGGGCAATGATGATTACATCGATCCCGAACGGGTAAAGTTCCCGGCGCCAGGAGTTGGATAATCCTTCCAGTGCGTGTTTGGAGCTGACGTAAGGCCCCAGATACGGATAAGCCACCTGCCCGGAAATGGAGCTGATATTAAGGATCCTTCCCGGCGGATGATCCGCATTTTCCACTGCTCCCAGCAGCGGCAAACAAGCCTTCGTCAGGCGCAGTACACCGTAGAGGTTGACGTCGAACTGATGGTGAAAATCCTCCGTATCGATCAGCATAAGGGGTGCACTCACCGCAACTCCGGCATTGTTGATCAGCAGATCGAGCCCTTTGCCGTCCAGGTGCCGGCGGACTACTTCGATTCCTTCCCGGATAGCTGATTCGTCGGTAACGTCGAATAGCAGTGGAACAAAATCGGGAAATTCACTGAGCAATCGTTCGCGATCACTCTCCCGGCGAATACTGCCGAATACTTTGTAGCCCCGCCGGTAATAGGCCTGCAGGAGATGGTAACCAATACCGGTGGACACGCCGGAAATCAATACGGATCTGGTCATGGTAAACGGAATTAATACGGTTTGCAATATAAATGCGAAAAGGTGAACAAGAGGAACCTTTACCCAATCCATTGGCTGTACTCCTTTTATTCACCTTTTCACTCCCGGCGCTTAGCCCCGCCGGTGCTTGATCTATCGCTACTTGATACCGACCTCAATCGGCATTTAGGCTTATTCGTAACTGTAACTAAAACTATACTGGCCGGATCCGACCTCCAGCAGCAGCTTATCGTCCATTTCCTCGACATTTTTCAGATCAGCATTTTCTCTGACCCCCTGGCCGTTGGCCTGTACGCCGGTAATCGTGGCTTTGGGCAATTCGATGATCGCGGCGGTATTCGGTGGTATGGTGACGTTGACCTGCAGTTGGCCATCTTTTAACGTCCAGCCGGAAGCGATCTCGCCGTAAGAGCTGTCAAAAGTAGCGCGGGCGAATTCCAGCCGTTCGTCCGGATGCGGCTGAATGCGGATCTGTTTGTAACCCGGCGCGCCGATCTCAATGCCGGCTACTACCCGGTACATCCAGTCGCCAATGGCTCCGTAGGCATAGTGGTTGAAAGAGTTCATGCCTTTATCCTGAAAAGTGCTGTCGGTTTTCTGGCCATCCCAACGTTCCCAGATAGTGGTGGCGCCCATCTTTACCGGATACAGCCAGGATGGGTATTCCTCCTGCAGCAGCAGGTCGTAACCCACATCGGTATAACCGTTATCGGAAAGGACGTGGCACAAATAAGGGGTTCCCAAAAATCCGGTGGATAAATGATTATTGCGTTTGCGGATATTGTTTACCAGGTGCTCAGCCGCTTTGGGCCGCAGCTCGTCGGATAACAGATCAAACATCAGGGCCAGTACGTAGGAAGTTTGCGAATCGGATGCAATCCGGCCCGAACCGGTTACGTAATTATCCTGAAAAACGGATTTGATCTTTTGGTACAGCTCGGCGTAGAATTTGGCGTCGGCATCTTTCCCCAGAACTTCGGCAGCCTGGGACAGCAACCTGGACGAATAGGCATAGAACATGGTGGCGATCATATCCGGATTGGTATATCCGTCCGGTTCGGTATGGCTGGTCATTTTAGGTTTGTAGTACAACCAATCCCCGAATACGCTGCCGCCGGTCCATAGGTAGCTGTCGCCGGATTTTTCGCGGATGTAATCCACGTATGCTTTCATGGAAGGGTACTGCGTGGCCAGTAGATCCTTATCGCCGTATACCAGATACATGGTCCAGGGAGCAATGGTGGCTACATCACCCCACCCGGCGGACACGCCGCCCTGACGCAAAGCGTTCGGGATCACAAACGGTACGCCGCCGTTATCCAGTTGATCGGCGCTCAGGTCCTTGAGCCACTTGGTGAAAAAGGCAGAAACATCCATGTTGAAAGCAGCCGTCCGGCAGAAAGCCTGGGCGTCGCCTGTCCATCCGAGGCGTTCGTCCCTTTGGGGGCAATCCGTGGGAACGTCCAGAAAATTGCCCTTCTGACCCCAGACAATATTGTGCTGCAGCTGATTGATCAGGGGATTAGAGCATTCAAAAGTTCCGGTCGGTTCCATGTCCGAGTGGATCACGACGGCGGTAATATTTTCCGGGCTCAGCTCTCCGGGGAATCCGTCAATTGCGATGTAGCGAAAGCCCATGAAGGTGAAACTTGGTTCGTAAACTTCCAGTCCGTCGCCCTTCAGCGTATAGGTCAGGGCCGCTTTTGCCGCCCGTAGGTTTTCGGTATAAAATTCGCCGTACTTATCCAGTACTTCGGCGTGGCGAATGGTGACGGTCGTACCGGCTGGCCCTTCCACTTTAAGCTTGATCCAGCCCACGAGGTTCTGCCCCAGATCCGCTACCAGGGTGCCCTTGGGCGTTTTCCAGACCTTTACCGGCTGGATCTCTTCGATCTTCCGTACGGATACAGTTTCGGTAGCGATCAGCACTTCCTTGGAGTGATCCGCGACGGTAACATCGTCCCAATCCTTCATATTAAAACCGGCTTCATTCCAGCCATTCATCTCTTTGCGGGCATCGTACGTTTCTCCGTTGTAAATACTGTTCAGAACAATGGGGCCCTCCTGACTGCTTTTCCAGCTTCCGTCGGTCACGATGGTTGCCTGCTGACCATTGGTATAGGTTACCTCGATCTGACAGATAGCGCCGACTGCCTTGCCGTAGATCGCCCAATTGTCCATCCAGCCGAGGGCACCGCGAAACCAGCCGTCACCGAGATGAATGCCTACGGCATTTTCTCCTCTCTGCACCAGATCGGTCACATCGAATACCTGGTATTGAATACGGTCGTGGTAGACGGTCCATCCGGGGGTGAACACTTCGTCCCCAACCTTCCGGCCATTCAGAAAAAGTTCGTACAAACCCCGGGCGGATACGTAGGCCCGGGCGCTGGCGATGTTGCGGTTCAGGCTGAAATCCTTGCGGAGTAAATAGGCCGGGCCGTCCTGCAGGGTATCCTGTTTAGGCTCGATCCATTCAGCCTGCCAGTCACTGGTGTTGAGCAATCCGGTTTCCCAGAATGCCGCTTCGCTCCAATCGCTTTCCTGCCCCTGGTTATCCCAGATCTTGACCTGCCAGTAATAACGCTGGCCCGACTCCAGGGCCGCTCCCGCATAGGGAACCAGCACGGATTGACCAGAATTTGTCTTGCCGCTGTTCCATACCAGGCTCTTCCGGTTGAACCGCATATCGGTGGCCACCCGGATGGCGTAAGCCGTTTGCATAATACCGTTTGCCCGGTCTTCCAGTTTCCAGCTCAGACGGGGCTTTGCCGCTTCTATCCCCATTGGATTGACCTTATGTTCACAGCTAAGGTCATAGACGGAAAGCGCCTGTAAGGGTAGGGTGAAAAAGCAGAGCCCGATCAGGGCTACTAAAGAAAGGTATCTCATGTAATAGTTGGTTTTTTCGCTTTGTTCAATATCAATTTGCCGGGAAAAGGTAATGAAAAAATCCCTAATTACTATCCAATACAGGATGGTTAGGCCTTTCCAAAACCTTAACTTTATTCGGTCTCACCGGCAGTTTTTACGCTCAGACCGGATTGTAAGATCTAAGCTCCCGGATAAAACGAAGCAAGATGAACCTTAATAAACTTTACCCGCTGATCACTTCCATTCTGTTGGCTTCCGTTTGGTACAGCTGCCAGCCGGAACCGGACGCTTCATCCGGTACCGACAACCATGCTGCGTATCTGGCCCTATCCCTGGAAGAGCGACAGGAAGCCCAAAATGCCACCGGATCATTCGAAACCGCCGAAGGCCTCAAGGCAACTTTATTCGCCGGAGAACCCATGGTAATAAACCCCACCAATATGGCCATCGATGAACGCGGCCGGGTCTGGGTCTGCGAATCCTACAACTATGCGGTGCCCGAAAAAGAGCAGACCGAAAAAGGGGGGCGTATTATTATCCTGACGGATACCGACGGCGATGGGCGGGCGGATGAGCGCAAAGTCTATTACCAGGGGGAAGATGTCCATCTCGCACTGGGGATCAATAAACTGGGTCGACATTTATACGTTAGCCGAAGTCCCAATTTGCTGGTCTTTACCGACCTGGATGGGGATGACCTGCCCGACCGCAAGGATACGCTGTTTACCGGCATGGGTAATCCGGGAGATCACTCGGCCCACGCCCTGGTCTTCGGACCGGACGGCCGCTTTTACTTCAATTACGGCAATGCCGGCAAACAGGTGCTCCTACCCGATGGTACTCCGGCGGTGGATTACCGGTCCGGCCGGCAAGTCGTCGCCAATGGACAACCATATCACGGCGGCATGATCTTTCGCTGCGAACCGGACGGCAGTAAGCTGGAAGTACTTGCACATAATTTTCGAAATAATTACGAAGTAGCCGTCGACGCTTTCGGCAGCCTGTGGCAGTCTGACAACGACGATGACGGCAACCGGAGCGTCCGGATCAATTACATCCAGGAATACGGAAATTACGGCTACCTGGACGAACGCACCGGTGCCCACTGGAGCGCAGTACGTACCGGCATGCACGATTCGATCCCCCAGCGCCACTGGCACCAGAATGATCCGGGCGTAGTCCCAAATATGCTGATCACCGGTGCGGGCTCGCCGGCCGGTATCACGGTCTACGAAGGGGAACTGTTGCCGGAACGATTCCGGGGGCAGCTCATCCACGCGGATGCCGGACCGAACGTAGTTCGCGCCTATCCCGTCCGTGCGCAGGGCGCAGGATACCGGGCAGAGACTTTACCGTTGCTGAAAAGCCCGTATGATCAGTGGTTCCGGCCGGTAGATGTGGCAACCGCTCCCGACGGTTCGCTGATGATCGCCGACTGGTACGATCCAATTGTAGGTGGCGCAGCGGCCGGAGACCACGAAAAGGGCCGGATCTTTCGCCTGGCCCCCACGGATACCTCCTACCGTTGGAGTGAGCCGGACCTGAGCACTATTCCCGGTGCGATCACCGGTTTGCAAAATCCCAATGAATCGGTACGTTATCTTGCCTGGCAGACTTTACACGAGGCCGGAGCGGAAGCGGAACCGGCACTGCTGGAACTCTGGAAGCAGCAGGACCGGACCCGGCATCGCGCCCGCGCGCTCTGGCTGCTGGGACAGCTACCGGGCAAAGGAAACGAATACGTCGGGGCGGCCATCCGGGACGCGGAAGAAATGATCCGGATCAGCGGGCTTCGGCTGGCCCGCCGGCTGGAAATGGACCTGCTACCGGTGGCCCGGCAACTCGTACGGGATCCCAGTCCAGCCGTACGCGCCGAACTGGCGATCGCACTCCGACATACGGACGGAACGGAGGCCGCAGCGATCTGGGCCGAATTGGCCGAACAATACGACGGCGCAGATCGCTGGTATCTGGAAGCGCTGGGTATCGGAGCGGATCCCCACTGGGAAACTTTTTTTTCGGCCTGGCTGGATCGGGTAGGAGAGGGATGGAAGCAGGCCGGTGGCCGGGACATCATTTGGCGGTCCCGCTCCCGGGCGGCCGCTCCCTTACTGGCGGACCTGATTGCCGATCCGCAAACCTCCGAAACGGAGCGTTTGCGGTATTTCCGGGCGTTTGATTACCATTCCGGAAAGGATAAAAATAAAGCCTTGCTCGGGTTACTGGAAGCAGATCATCCCCGACAGGACGCAATTGATGCACTGGTCCTGCAGCATCTGGAAACCGAAGACCTGGTGAGGAGTCCGGCGTTGAATAATGCCCTGCAAAGAACCCTGGATAATCTGAAAGGAGGCTGGCAGTACGTCGATCTGGTTGCCCGCTATCAACTCCGGGGACGGAAAGAGGAATTGTTGCAGATTGCCGCCAGTAGCGGTGAACCGGAAGCGGCGGCCCTGGCGGCCGGCGTGCTGATCGATCCGGCTACGTTCGATGGCATGGAATTGATAAAAGAAAGGATCTACACCGACGATGCTTCGGCGCCCGCACTGATCCGGGCCATCCGGGCTACCGGTCGCAAAAGTGCATTTGAATTACTTCAATCTATTGTACTGGACAGCACCCTGAGCCTGGAGACGCAAAAGGCAGCCGTTACGGCTATGAGTCAGACCTGGACCGGTGAAGATTATCTTCTGGCCAGTGTGCAGGATGAGGCCTTCCCGGATGCGCTCAAACCGATGGCGGCGAGTATTCTGTTTAGCGTTTACCGTACGTCCATCCACGAAGAGGCCGCCGCTTATCTGGACCGCCCCGCAAATATCCGGGAGGAAGAACTGCCGCCTATCCGCGTGCTGGCGGCAACGGTTGGGAATGCGGTTCGTGGTCGCGCATTATTTGAGAACCAGTGTCAGATCTGTCACCGGGTAAACGGCCAGGGCGTGCAATTTGGTCCGGATCTGTCCGATATCGGGAACAAACTGGACAAAGCCGGACTTTATCGCTCAATTCTCTATCCCAATGAAGGGGTTAATTACGGCTATGAAACCTATAAACTCAGCCTGCGCTCCGGCGGAGTAGTGGTCGGATTACTGGCCAGCGAAACGGAAACGGCCATGGACCTGAAAATTATGGGCGGAGATGTACAATCTTATCCCCGGTCGGATATTGCTGACCTGGAAAAGATGGATAATTCCCTGATGCCCAATATCTCGCTGGCCATGGAACAGGAAGAACTGATCGATCTGGTGGAGTACCTGGCGGCATTAGGCGTTGCAAACACACTCTAAAGAAAGGAATTTAGGAAGTTTTAATAATGTGAAGGCTAACATCATGACAACAAAAAAACGAAAAACACTATTCATCGCTCTATTAGTGGCGCTCTGGAGTACGATGATCGTACCCTCGATGGCGGCCCAGGAGTCTACCCGCCTTATTATCCGGGTGGACGATATGGGCTGTTCCCACGCGACCAATACCGGTATCGTCAAAACATTTGCCGACGGTATTGCTACCTCCGTGGAGATCATGGTACCCACTCCCTGGTACCCGGAGGCCATCGCTATGCTGGCGGAAATGCCGAACGTGGACGTCGGTATCCATCTGACCCTGACCAGCGAATGGACCAACGTCAAGTGGCGGCCGCTGACCGGTCCGTCCAGTATCACCGACGAACGCGGCTACTTTTACCCGATGATCTGGCCCAATGAACGTCTGGGTAAAGGTGCCGCGATCCAGGATCACGATTGGTCGATCGGAGATATGGAGCGGGAACTCCGGGCGCAGATCGAAATGGCCAAACGGGATATACCGCAGCTCTCTCATATGTCGGCGCATATGGGTTGCCTAAATATCAATGAAGAAACCAAAGCATTGTATAACCGACTGGGTAAGGAATACGGCCTGGATATATTTTTGGAGGACCACGAGGTGCAACGCATGCCCGGACTGGGAGATAATACACTGCCTCCCGAGCAGCGGGTAGTCAGGTTTATTGAAAACCTCAAAGGCCTGCAGCCCGGTACCTGGCTATTTGTGGAACATCCCGCAGATGATTTTCCCGAACAGCAGGCTATCGGCCACCCGGGCTACGAGCACGTGGCCCAGGACCGCTACGGGGTAATGCAAATGCTGACGGACAAGCGTGTAAAAAACGCTATCGCCGAGCTGGGTATTGAACTGGTCAGCTATGGTGATCTGAAAAAATAAACCTGGCAAAAATCTGAAAGGTCAGCGGAGCTTTTACAAACTCACCGGTTTTTGCTTCCGGGCGGATTCGTAGATAGCTTCCATGATCCGTACATCTTTCAGTCCTTCCTCTCCCGGAGTTTTGGGCTCGCGATCTTCCCGGACCGCACTGGCCATTTCATCCAGCATGGCGGCGAATTGGTTGGCCAATGGAAAGGAAAAATGCTGTTGGGGCCCTTCCGCGGGTTGGAAGGTCAGGTTGCGTTCGAAATAGTCGGTAGCCGGGTTCAGGCTCACGGTCCCTTCCGCTCCGTAGATGTGCATCAGTTTGCCCTGTGCTACCAGATAGCTGGTGGTACAGGTAGCTACGGCTTTGGAAGGAAACGCCATACTCCATTCCACGCCTTCCTCGACCGTTACTTCCGAACGGCCGCTGCCTTCCCGGAAACGGGCCATCACTTCGGTTGGTTCTTCGTCAAACATATACCGGGCTCCGTTCAGGGCGTAGATCCCAATATCGTACAGTGCACCGCCACCGGCGAGTTCTTTTTTAGCCCGCCACTGGTCGCGCGTATGATCCAGATTAAGCAGGCGGCCGTGATCGGAGGTGAAAAGCCGAACATCCCCGATCTGTCCCGGTTTCCCGTCTTTGCCCCGCACCAGCTCGATCGCTTTCAGATTGTAGGGATCGTACTGGGCCCGGTAACCGATCATCAGTTTTTTTCCGGCGGCCTTCCCGGCCTGGATCATAGCCTCACAATCTTCGACGGTAATGGCCATGGGTTTTTCGCAGAGCACGTGTTTACCGGCAGCAAAGGCGCGTTCGGTCATACTACGGTGCAGGGTGTTGGGAAGAATGATGTAGACCACATCGACGGTGTCGTCCAGAGCGATGCGGTCAAAATTATCGTAGTCATAGATATGATCGGAACTGATGCCGTAGGCCTTACCTACCTCCCGGGCTTTTTCAGTATTACCACTCACCAGCGCCGTCAATTTTGCTCCCTGGGTGTTGGCCAGATTCGGGATGATCTGATTGAGCGCATAAGCTCCCAGTCCGACAATCGCAAAGCCAATGCGTTCTTCGGGCGGCTTGGGCATGGGCACCAGAAGTTTCGGCACCGGCCGGCCCGTCAGTTTGGGATCGGGAATCGTATTGCTGAAGTTGCGGGTCGTTTCGGCGGTCGCATAAAGACCGGCGGTGGAAGCGGCGAGGTCGCCGGAATGACGTAAAAAGCCATGCAGAGAAGCGGGATAGAAGACCATATCTGTTATCTTTATTTTCTTTCCAGAACCGGAATTCTCGCAGCTGTGTTCGGGAAAAAAGGGCAGGACGTCCGGATGAGGAAATGTTATAAGGGCGTATTTTGACCAGTTAAATTGCGTGATCTTCCCGGCCGGTAAAGCCTGATCAGGTATCCGAGCGAAATCGTATCGGGTCGTTTTTTAACGAATTTCGCCTAGGATCAATCTAATTTTCGGGCATTTTACCGGTAAATGTCCTAATATGCAGGAAATTAAACGTACTAGCTATGAAGATCCAAGCAAGCTCTGTTCGTGGTAATTTTAAAGTGGTGAACGGCAACTGGGAGATCCTGGAGTTGAAATACGAAAAATGGTTTTCTACTAAAGCCAGTGCGCGTTATCGCAGTCAGGATATCCGGATCCAGGCCAAAGATTTCTGGGGAAGTAAATACATGATCCTTAAAAATAAAAAAGAGATCGGTGAAATTTCCTTCAACTGGAAAGGCCATGTGGTCATCAAGCTGACGGATACCGACGGTGTAGATCACGAATACGTGATGAAGGGTAAAGGCATGTGGAAACTGCGTTTTGAGATCTTTGATGAAAATGAAGATCTGGTTTTGAGCATGTTTTCCATAAACAAGTGGAATAAACTGAATCTGGATTACCGGATTGAAAAGACCGAACACGAACCGCCTTTCGATGAGCATGAATTTCTGCTCTATTGCGGTTATGCCGCCAATCTGTACGTGGCGAGAATGGGCGCTTCTTAAGCTCCTTATTCTACGAATTAAATAACGCCATGGCCGGCTCGCCGGCCATGGATATCTTTTTCTAGTCTGTCTGTTTCAAAAGACAAATGCTGATAGAAACAAGCGGCCCTGGGGTGTTGCCTTAAATCCGTAATTTTCGATAGAAATGAACGATACAGCACCTTAGAGGCTTTCACAACACCCAGATAGAATACTACCCTCATCTCCAGTCATCTCCGCAAATTGCGTATGAAAATTTTGCTTACTGCTGCCATTTCCGCTTTCCTCCTGGGTAGCCTGACCGCTCAGGACTTTCAATATGTAAATGCCTTCAACGGACTACTCGTGCGCGATGCGCCGGATATCACCGCCAGTCGTCTGGATAAACTTCCCTTTGCCGCCCGGGTGAACGTACTGGAAAACTCCGGCAAAGCCTACACACTTTTGGAAAATGGGAAAAAGATAAGCGGAGAATGGGTCAAAATAAAAGCTTATGATGACCGCCGTTTCCGGCAGATCACCGGTTATGTTTTTAACGCCTTTCTCACCCAAGAAAAGATTTTTCCTCTAAATCGGATCGACTTCGGCGGCCTTTCACTGGAAATGGAACATCTGGAGCTTTTCGATGACCTCGGCCCCAATGGTACCGATACGTTGCATTTCCTGTTGGAACCAGGCGAAAGCCCCGAAACCAAACGACTGCGGATCACGCGGAATATTTACCGGAAGATCGAGATCCTGCAGCGTTACGAAACTACCGTAACGATCATGGACGAAGGTCCGCACTGCGACCTGATTGAATGGGAACATTTCTATTCAGAATGGGAACCATTGACCTATCTGCCGTCTATCAATGCCTATCAGGTCCGGCAATACTCCGAAAGTGAAAGTAGAAAATTTATTGACGTCACTCCGGAAGAATTGCAACGGGCGGTACTCCAACATTGCGGTGAGCGGTGGGCTAAACTGATTCCTTCGGATCAATCCGTCGGGACCTATCCCAGCGGTATTGATATAAGCCGCATCTTTCTGAAGCTGGTGTTGACCGATCAAGACGGGCAGGTGTCCGAAAAGCTATTGATCTTCGAGTTACCGATGGGTTGTTAAACGACTTGCCGGGGCTACCAAAAATAAAACGGCACCCCCTTTGGCACGTTCCGACCTGCCGGTCCGGCAGCGATCTTACCAATGGAGATGCCGTAAGGCGTTGACCTTTATCCGATCACCCCATCCACTACTTTCTGGGCTTCCTGCTGCAACTGCTTCAGGTGGGCTTCTCCCTTAAAGCTTTCGGCGTAGATCTTATAAATATTTTCTGTTCCGGACGGACGGGCGGCAAACCAGCCGTTCGCCGTAGTCACTTTCAGGCCACCGATATCCGCTCCGTTTCCGGGGGCTTTGGTCAGAATGGCCTCGATCTTATCGCCGGCCAGTTCCGAAGATGTGATCTGATCCGGAGAAAGTTTTTTGAGTTTATCTTTTTGTTCCGGCGTGGCGGGCGCATCAATACGGTCGTAAACCGGCTCTCCGAATTCTTTGGTAAATCCTTTATAGATCTCTCCGGGATCCTTACCCGTCCGTGCGGTGATCTCGCCGGAAAGCAGGGCAGCGATCAAGCCGTCCTTATCGGTCGACCAGACCTTGCCTTGAAGATCTAGGAAAGATGCCCCGGCACTTTCTTCTCCGCCGAAGCCCAGCGATCCGTCAAACAGGCCGTCTACGAACCACTTGAAGCCCACCGGTACTTCCACCAGTTTCCGGCCCAACTTGGCCGCTACCCGGTCGATCATCTGGCTGCTCACCAGCGTTTTGCCGATGCCCGTATCCGGCCCCCAGTTCGGGCGGTTCTGGAACAGATAGTCGATCGCCACCGCCAGATAGTGGTTCGGTTGCATCAATCCGCTGCTCCGCGTAACGATCCCGTGCCGGTCGTGATCGGTATCACAGGCAAAAGCGACGGGAAAGCGGTCTTTCAACTGGATCAGTCGTTGCATGGCGTAACGGGAAGAAGGGTCCATCCGGATCTTTCCATCCCAGTCCAGTGACATAAAACGGAAAGTGTGGTCTACCTCTTTATCCACTACGGTCAGATTCAGCTTATAGCGATCGGCAATTCGTTCCCAGTACCGGACACCGGCACCGCCGAGTGGGTCTACGCCCATTTCGATACCGGAAGAGCGGAGCAATTCCATATCGATCACCTGATCGAGATCACCCGTGTAGGCATCCAGGTAGTCATAAAAATGGGTCGTATCGGCCTTGAGAGCTTTTTGGAGCGGCATGCGTTTCACCTGCCGCAGTCCATCTTCCAGCAATTCGTTGGCCTTGGCTTCGATCCAACCGGTCACGTTACTTTCGGCCGGTCCGCCGTTGGTCATATTGTATTTGAAGCCGCCGTCATCGGGCGGGTTGTGGGAAGGCGTAATCACAATGCCGTCGGCCAGCCCGCTGCTGCGGCCCCGGTTGTAAACAAGGATGGCGTGGCTCACCGCCGGGGTCGGCGTATAGTCATTATTATCGGCGATCATGATCACCACCCCGTTAGCGGCCAGTACTTCGATCGCGGAGGCCTGGGCCGGTTCGGAGAGGGCGTGGGAATCGATGCCCATGAACACGGGGCCGGTAATTCCTTCCTTCTCCCGGTAAAGACAAATAGCCTGCGTGGTGGCCAGGATGTGCTGTTCGTTGAACGATTTGTGTAAGGACGAGCCCCGGTGGCCGGACGTACCGAAGGCAACGCGCTGCTCGCGTACCGAAGGATCCGGCTGGTCCGTGAAATAAGAAGTAATGAGGCGTGGAATGTGGGTTAACTGATCAGGGTTGGCGGTCTTGCCTGCTTGTGGATGGACTCCCATAGAATTTATGTGTTTTTATGATAGTTGTCGGCAGCCTCTGGTCGCCAGTCGACGGTCAGCCTTATCACAAGGCTGACTGCTGACCACGGGCCGGGATCTGTCGAGATGTTCCAACATCGATAAAAATAGTCTCATTGATCGGGTTGCCCAAAAAAGCTATTAAGAATTTTTATAGGATCAGTTTTCTCCGGCCTGTATTTGCACTTTAAAATGGCCGTTACCGACCGGTAAAAGGATGAGGTCGCCGGGAACCTCATGGGCTTGCAGCCGCTCTGTGGTCCGGATGTCTCCCCCGGAAAAGATCACCTGATCATTCACGCGGATCTCGGGCCGTTCGAAACCGCTAAAGGGGATCTCGAGGATGGCGTCGGTATTGGGTGGGATCCGTACTTCCCATTCCAGCATCTGATCGGTCCGCCGGTATTCACTGGAGACAATGCCGCGAATGGATGTATACTGACCGCTGGCCGACGGGATCTGTTCCGTCAACTGTGGGCTCAGTATCCACCGGTCGCAGGCAACGGCATCCTCGGTGGGATTAATACCCAGCACCGAGCGGTAAAACCATTCGGAGATGGAACCGAACATTGGGTGATTGTGGGACGGACCGTTGTTTTGCCCACGCCAGGATTCCCAGAGGGTAGTGGCTCCGTTGGCAAGCATATTTCGCCAGCCGGGAAAGTCCGGTTGATTGGTTACTTCAAAGGCCAGATCATCCCGGTAATCCCGGCGGAAAACGTCGAGCATCATCTTGGTGCCGAAGATGCCGGTACTGAGATGGCCGTTCCAGGTGGTACGGATGGAATCTTCCAGCCGTTGCCAGGCCATTTCGCGCTCCTCTGTAGGCATGAAATCATACCAGAGCGCAACGGACTGAGCGGTCTGATTGCAATTGGCAAAACAGCCATTTTCGGGATTGTACTCCTCCACCAGGATCACATCGTGGATGGTGGTGGCCAGTTGCTCGTACTTTTCGGCATCCTCCGGGTGCTCCAGGATGCGGGCGAAGCGGGCCGTCAGTTGAACAATATGGTAATAAAAAGCGGTACTGGTAAAGGCTTCCGGTTTTTCATTGAGCAGTGCGTGGTCGCTGAGGCCGATATTGATCCGGTTGTTTTCCGCCACACTTTCCAGGAAGGCTACCAGTCTTTTGCAGGCCGGATAGTGGCGTTCCAGCAGTTGCCGGTCGCCGTAAAAGCGATACAGGAGGTCCTGCAGGAAGGGGAAAGCGAGTTGCCAGCCGATGGGCCCCGAACCGTCACCCAGCGTTTTTGAATCAATGCCTACATCCGGGGCGATCTCCGGCATACCTCCGAGGGGACGGACATCATCCGCAAAATCCTGAACGGCCTTTCGATAAAAATTGGCCATATCGTAATTGAAAATATAGGCCTCACCGGCGGTGACCATATCGCCTCCGTAGCCGAATTTTTCCCGGCCCGGGCAGTCGGACTCAATGCTGAATACGTTGCTCATAAACGTCCAGTCGCACACTTCCTGCAGTCGGTTGAAATCCTCGTTGCTGCACTGGAACTGCCCGGCTTGCGGCAGATTGGCGTTGAGGCGCAGGCCCTCTATGTCTTCGGTCCGGAGGTCACCGGGATAACCCCAGATCTGAACGTACCGGAAGCCATGGAAGGTAAAATGCTGCTGATAAACTTCTTCTTCCTGACCCCCGATGATGTAGTTGTCTTCCTGCCAGGCGGTAGGCGGCACACCCGGTCCGCCCTTCAGTCCAAAGGCCTCTTTGAGTTGGGTGGCTACGGTAGTCAGGCCGTTAACCGAACCATCCTCGTGCAGCAGTTCCCCGTAGCGCAGGCGGAGCGAATCCCCGGCTTCTCCCCGCACCTGCAGACGGATCCAACCGGCAAAATTCTGTCCGAAGTCCACTACGTGCACGCCCGGCGCCAATTGGGTCACCTTTTGGGCGGGAAGCCGTTTTGTGATCTCGATGGCCGGTTGTAGTTGCGGGACCAGCCTGCCGCCCGGAGCAGTAGTCGTTGAGGCAGCGGGCCAATTTTGGTCGTCAAAATCGGTAGCGGCCCAGTTGTCGATCTTCCGTCGCCCATCCTGGCGTTCTCCCAGATAGACATCATTGTAGAGGATCCAGCTATCGCCGTGTTTCCAGCTGTTATCCGAAACGATCACCTTTTTTTGACCGTCGGGGAAAGTGAGGTGAAGTTCGGCGATGAGTTTGGGTTGTCCGATGGTGAGGATCTCCCGGAGGTTCCAGCGGGCAAAGTGATCGATCGGCATGGGATTGTACCAGCCGTTGCCCAGCATCACGCCCAGGGTATTGGCCCCGGTATGAAGTTGCTCCCGGACGTCAAAGGTGGAATACAGTGTGCGTTCCCCGTAGTCGGTCCAGCCGGGATCGAGCACCGCGGCTCCGGTCTTTTCTCCGTTGAGATAGGCTTCGTAATAGCCCAGCCCGACGATATGGAGGCGGGCTTCGGACGGCATTTCCTCCAACTCGAAGTTTTTTCGGAAAAGAGGGGAGGGATGGTCCGCAAAAAAATCCGCCCGATCCTCAAAAGGTTCGGAACCGTCACTGATCCAGGACGCCTGCCAGCTGTCGGGCCCGGTTTCCCAACTGGCGATGGCACTGTAGGCAGAGGCCGCTTCCTGTTGGTCCCAGGTGCGTACCCGCCAGTAGTAGGTTTGATTGCCGGCCAGTGCCGGCCCCGCGTAATGGGCCTGGATCTCCCGGCCGGAATCCTGCCGTCCGCTGTCCCAGAGCAAATTCTCTTCGGCCAGCAGTGCGGTGGAATCCGTAGCTACCTGGATCTGCCAGCCGCTTTGGCGGACATCCTCTTTACCGGATTCCATCCACCAGGTAAAAAAGGGGGCTTCGACGGTGAGGCCCACGGGATTGGTTCGGTACATGCATTGCAGATGGGTCGGAGCTGAGGTGTCCATTCTGGATGAGGCGCAGGCCAACAGGCAGCAGCTGATGATCAGGGCTCCACTTAGGTTTTTCATTTTGTATTGTTCGGTGTGGCTTACCGCGATCGCGGTAAACTAAAGTTTATTCAAAACTAAAGGTAGTCGAAGGTGTATGGGAGGCTTTCATCTTAGCGAAACCTTCCCGTACCAGTTCCGGTTTTTCGGCGGACAGGTCCCGGGTCTCTCCCAAATCAGCCGAAAGATCGTAGAGGAGAGTATCCGGCTCCCGGCCGGGCTTCAGGCCCAGTTCGACCAATTTCCAGTCGCCCCAGCGCACGGCCTTTTTGCCGTCCTGTTCGTAGAATTCCCAGTAGACGTGATCGTGTTCCGGCTGTTCGTCACCCAGCAGCGTCGGAAGGAAAGAAATGCCGTCGGTCTCTTCCGGAATAGCGGTGCCGGCGATCTCGGCCAGCGTCGGCATGACGTCCCAGAAGGTAGATAGGTGATCACTCTCGGTTCCCGGGGCTACTTTGCCGGGCCAGCGCACGATCATAGGTACGCGGATGCCGCCTTCGTAGAGATCGCGTTTGGTACCCCGCAACGGTCCGTTGCTGTCGAAAAAGTCAACTTTTGCTCCGCCCTCTTCGTGCGGTCCGTTATCACTGGAAAAGATCACGATGGTGTTTTCGTCAATTCCGGCATTCTGTATCGCCTCGATGATCTGGCCGATATAAATGTCGAGATAGCTGATCAGGGCGGCGTGGGCCTTCTGGGCTTCCGGCCAGTCTTCCTGAGCGTACACGCCCAGTTTAGGTACTTCGATACCGACTTCATCGTAGTAGTGCGATTCATTATTGGCGTGGGGAGCGGTGAACGGTAGATAGAGGAAGAAGGAAGTGTCCCGGTGGGCGCGAATGAAATCGAGGGCCTTGTCCATAAATACATCCTGGGCAAAGGTGTTCTTTTCCAGCGCGATGCCGCCGACTCCTTTGGCGTAGGTTTCGGGAATAATGGTAACTACGTTGTCCAGCGAATCTTTAGTCTCGTTTTCCCACAGGTAATCCGGGTAGGAGTTGTGGGCGCGGATCTGGTTGAGGTAACCGTAAAAATAGTCGAAGCCCTGCCGGTTGGGAATGCCGGTACTGCCGGCTTCGCCCAGCCCCCATTTTCCGATGACGGCGGTCGCGTAGCCGGCGTCTTTCAGCATTTCTCCGATGGTCAGATCCTCCGGTAATAAGGGAACCACTCCGTTGCCGCGGATGCGGGCGTGGCCGGTATGTTTGCCGGTCATCAGAACACAACGGGAGGGGGCACACACGGTGCTCCCCGCGTAGTGCTGGGTAAATCGCATGCCATCTTCGGCCAGTCGCCGGAGATAAGGAGTTTTGATAGTTTCCTGTCCGTAGGGTTCGATATCGCCGTAGCCCAGATCATCGGCCAGGATATAGACGATGTTAGGTTTGCCGGGTTTTTCTCCGGATTCCGGTGTGGTCTCCGTTCCGCAGGAGGAGAACAGGAACAGTAACAGTATTGGCAACAGGTAGGCGGGAAGCCGATAGGTCTTCATTGCTCGAATTTTTAGGTTTGCGGGTTTACCGGTCACTAAAGTAAAGAAAGATCCGGCATTCATCATCCTGCTCATTCAGGTATTAAAGTGTCCGGCTCATCGGGACAAATTGCCCGTTCGGGGAAATATTCTTGCCGGGAGGTGCTTCGGTGCTGTAAATTACCGTTAGCATCCCAAAATAGAAAACAGATGAAGGTAAAGATCAGCAAGCTGCTGCTGGCGATCGCTTTGATGGCCCTGATAGTTTCCTGTAAAAAAGAAGATTCCGTACCGGATGATATTTCCCCGTCTGATGTTGCGGAAACGCTGGTATCCGGCGAATGGGTGATCACTTATTTTTTTGATTCGGACCAAGAGGAGACCAGCCACTTCAATGGTTATGTATTTCAATTCGCGGAAAGCGGTACGCTGACTGCTACAAAAGGTATGACTACGGTTACCGGGACGTGGTCCTCTGGAAATGACGACGGTCAGGCTAAAATCTATATCAGTTTCTCCACCCCGGAAGATTTTGAAGAACTCAGTGATGACTGGTACGTCCTGGAACGTACCAATTCCAAAATCAGACTCGAAGATGTCAGCGGCGGGAATGGCGGGACTGATCTACTGACCTTCGAAAAGAACTAAAACTTTTTAGGGTACTTTGGATTTTTGCGATCCCGAGTTTTCGGACACCGGAAGTTCGGGATCCTTTATTGGACGGATGCGGGTTGTTTGGGCAGACTGAACTTGAAAATACTACCCGTTTCTCCGGAAGTTTCCAGCCAGATCTTTCCGCCGTGCAAATCCACTATCCTTTTGCAAAGTGCCAGTCCCACACCACTGCCCATAAAGGATTTGGAGGCATTTAATTTTTTGAACATTTTAAATATGTCGGTCCAGTAGGCTTCCGGAATACCAAAGCCATTATCGGCAACGGATATTTCGTAAGCAAGTTCCTTATCGGTGATTGATACCATAATACGGGGGAGGTCTGACCGATTGTACTTCAATCCGTTGTCGATCAGGTTATAGAGGACCTTGTAGAGCATTTTTGGGTCGGCTTTTACCGGGAGCAGATCTTGGTAGCAGATCTCTCCATTGACTTCCTCCAGGCGAAATTTTAATTTTTCCCGGATACTGCCCAGCAGGTCATCGGTACGAACCGTCTCAAAGTGCAGGTTGGAACGGGTACTTTCGGCATTTTCCACGATCCCGTCCACAATTCCCCGCAGTTGCAGACTACCCATTTTTATAAAGTTGAGGTAATCCTGCACATCCTGCTCCTGCCGGCCTTTTAGTTTTCGCTCCAGTAATTCGGAAAAGCTAAAGATCGTCCGGATCGGGGTTTTGAGATCGTGCGAAGTGATATAGGTGTATCGCTCCAGAAATTCGTTGGACTGCTGGAGCTCCCTGGTGCGCAGCAGCAGGTGCTCGTTGGTTTCCCGCTGGCGGTCCTGAAATTCACTGCTCGCCTTGAGGAATTTCGAGACCAGGATCAAGAGACCGATCGTATTAAAACTCAGAATGATCAGATTACTCCAGATACTGACGGGGTCTTCGAATACCCGGGGGAAATACAGGGTCAGTTGGTAAGCCGCCAGTTGCAGTAATAGCAAATAGGAAATGATCAGAATGCGGTAAAGTCGCCTCTGGAACAGTATTAGAACGACCACGATGAATACAAACACGGTGTAATCCAGTTTCAGGTCATTGCCGTACATGACCATGATCGGGAGAAACAGCGTAGGGAATACCAGGGTGAGTACGATCTTGCCTATCCGGGGATAATCATAATAATTGAACAGCAGGGATCCGAAAGATAAAATGACGAATGCGATGGCAATGAGCGGGGTGTGGTTCGGACGAAAAAAGATGATGTCCAGTGTCAGTAGGATACAGGCGGTACCTACCAGGAAAAAGGCCCGATTAACCAGCCGGAGCTTGAATTCCTCCAAAAAACCGATGTTTTCCCGTACACCGATATTAGCGATCTTTTCGATCCAATATGATAGCGCATTAACCATTCGAGTAGTAAGAAGGTAGTACAAAAATTAGGCGAACAAAAATATATACCTAAACCGGCCCTGAGCTCTATCGAAGCAAATGTATCTAAGAACATATTTAAATTTCATCTTTTGGACTGCCCATACGGGCCCGTCCTGGGCAAATAATCATCTAATGAACCTCACTTTGGCATTTTTGAGCTCCGACTTCGCTGTAGGCCCCTAAAATCCCACAGCTCGTGTTGCTACGAAGCTCAAAAATACCTTCGTGAGAACCATTACCTGATCACTTTCGCCATCAAAAACGAATTTTAAAAATGTTCTAACTTCCCGAAGTTAATCAGGATTCTTTGGGAATAATGAACCGAAAAGTACTGCCGCCGGGTGCCGGATCTTCCAGCCAGATCTTACCGCCGTGCAACTCAATGATCTTTTTGCAGAGCGCCAAGCCCACACCGCTGCCGGAAAATTCCTGCACCCCGTGGAGCTTTTTGAACATTTTAAAGATATCCTGACTGTACCGGCTCTGGATCCCGATTCCGTTATCCGATACGGCAAATTCGTGTTCCTGTTCCCGTTCCGTATAGCTGATCGATACGCTAGGGGCCGGTGAGTCGTTGTATTTCAGTCCGTTATCGATCAGGTTAAAAAATACTTTTTGAAGCATCATTTTATCCGCACAGATTCCCGGTAGTCCCTCGTAAATGATCCGTCCGTTGATCTCCGATAATCGGATCTCCAGTTTGCGCTCGATGTCGCTGATCATCTCCCGGCAATCCACCTGTTCAACTTCCAGACTGGACCGGTTGCTCTGGGCATTTTCAATGATACCGTTCACGATACTGTTGATCTGCAGCGCTCCGGACCGGATAAAGGCAAGGTAGTCTTTGATATCCTCATTGTCCACCTCGCCCAGCTTTTTCTGCAACAATTCGGAAAAACTGTTGATGTTGCGGATTGGCGTTTTCAGATCGTGGGAGGTGATGTAAGTATAACTTTCCAGAAAATCATTGGCGCGCTGCAATTCCTCGGTGCGTTCCTGCAACTGGCGGTTCAGCATTTCTTTTTCGGTGATGTTCCTTTTCAGTTCCCGGTTCTTGAGATCGAGGTTTTCGGCATAAGTCTGCTGGTGATCCTGAAAAGCCTTACTGATGCGGATAAACTGATAGGTCAAAATAAAAAGCCCAAAAGTCGTACCGGTCAGCACGATGATACTGTCGAAGTAGTCGACATAAGCGGCATAGGGGCTCGTGAAATTGGAAATAAAATAAAAACTGAAGAACTGCAGGACGATCAGATAAAGGATATTTATGATCCGGATCCGGGAGTTGTCGTATAAGGTAAGTACCAGTACGATAAAGAACGAGATGGTATAATCCAGCTTTAGCGTAGGGCCGTAGAGATAAATTATACCGAGAAACAGGGTGGGGAAAAAGAAGCTCAGTACCAGGAAGGAGATCTTAAAATATCCGCGATGATTGAGCAGCAATAGGCCCACCGAAATAGCCATCAGGATCACCGGAACCAGGGTGACTTTGTTCTGCTGATTCCAAAACCCTTCTAAAATGAGTACCAGACAGAAGAAGGCGATCAGAAAGTAGGTTCGATTCAGTACCCGCTTCCGAAACCTGACCAGGTAGGATTCTCCATCTTTGATTCCCAGAAAGGTAACCTGATTGACCCAGTGAAGTAGTTGGTTTAACATAACCCTGGTTATGAAAATATGGTTGTACGGTGTCTTATGCGTGCTGCAAATGCACGCAGAAGGGGAGGATCTTTTGATCAGAGATATTCAGAAGCCGCTTTTTAACAGCATCTCTTAACATGGAGATATTGTGTGGAATGATCCGGCGAAATAGAACGGTTTCTTTTATGGGTAAAGGTTTTTTTACCGGATTTCCTGAAATTTGTTTCACGGTGAAAATACATTTATTTCCCGAAAACTGCTCCATTAGCTTTTAGCAATCTACCGACCGAAAGTAAGATTAAAGCCGATTTTAGAAATATATCGGAGAAGGAGACCGGTAGCAGCTACCGGCCTCCTGATCTTACCAATTTATCGGATGGTGACTTTCCGGTTATTCTTTTTGTTTTTCCGTCCGCTTTCGTTGATCTGAAACCGGCGATGCTGCTGTTTGCGTAGGTCCGGGCGATCCGGCAATTGGGGCCTGAGCCGGAATTGCCTTCTTTCCGCTTTGGTCGGATTCATTGGGCCGTAATGACGCTGGTCGTGCGGCATATCCGTGCTTACCGTAGTGATCCTCCGGGCCCAGGGGTTGTAGCGTTTGAGGTAGCCTTTCGGGGTAACCACAAAACCGATGTGTCTATCTCGCGTGATGCCTTTGATATCCGCTTTGGAAAAATTGTTGTTGTCGTATTTCTCCAGTTCCGCACCGTGGGTATGGATGTCACCGATCGTACGGGTACGGGCGGGAGCGGGAGCCTGGGCCGGGTTACTGGCATCTACGGTGCCTCTGGCCGGCCGGGAATAGCCGTAGTAATAACGGCCGTTGCGCTTAACCTCGTAGATAGTAGCGGCGTATTCCCGGTTTCGCTTAATGGAAACGGGATTGTACAGCCTGCCGAAATCTTTGGCCGCATCCGTTGGTGAGCGGAATAACTGGTAGGGAGCCTGCCCGTCCGGATCGGAGTAGGTAAACGGGTTCTGCAGAACGTAGGCATAGGGCGACCAGGCCGGATAGGCTGCCGCCAACGGATCGATACTTTGCCAGAGTGAATGCCGGGCGTCGTAATAACGGGCACCGTAGTAGTAGAGGTCCGCCGCCCGGTCCAGTTCTTTCCCGTTGAAGAGATAAGACTGTGCGATATCGGTACGCTGCTCTTCCACAAATACTTCCCCGAATGGAAAATATTCCACATGCTGGCGGACATCTCCGTTGTAATCGGTTACGTAGGTGCTGCTGCCCAGGTGATCACGGTGGAAAAAGAACTGTTCCACTTCCAGGAAGACCCCATTGCCGTAAAACCCGTAACCGGCCGGTACGTTGTCATTATTCAGGTCATTCCCCGCAAACCAGACCGGAGGGCCGGGAGGGCCGCTGGGATCCGGTGGTCCGGCCGGACTGGTCGGCCAACCCAGTGGCGGGTTCGTGTACGTACCGATGGAATCCGCCGGCAGTGGGCCACCGGTATATTCCGGTTGGGCGTAATAACCGGGAAGGGTAGGAGGTCCTGGAGGCACACCCAGTTGGGCGTAGTAGCTCCAGACGGTTTGTCGTAGTTGCTGGATGCGGGAAATGAAATTCTGATTGCCGGCCGTAATACCCCGCCCGAACCAGTATTTGTTATTGAATTTTCCGGTGCCGATCTTACTGAGCACGCGTTCTCCTTCAACATAATAGTGCTTGGTAAATCGATCTTTTTCGGCGGTGAGATAGGGACTCACGTAGGCGGTGTAATTGTCGCGATGGCTGATCAGTCCGGCCGGCGCTCCGTCCGTAAATACCCCGCGGATACCGCCGTGACTTTTGATGGCCCGTTCACTCTGAGCATCGTAAGTGTACTGGCTGATGTAACCGTCGTTGGAGACTCCCATGAGACGGTCTTCTTCATCCCAGAGAAGCTGCCGGTAGGTCGCGGATCCTTCCGTTTCCCGGAAACCGAGCAGGTTGCCGTTGCCGTCGGCTTGAAAATCGCGGGTGCCGATACTGCTGGGTACGTGGGGCTGGGGCCCTTCGTAGCGATATTCCCAGTCGAACGTACTGGCTTCCACGTCCCGGCCGTTCATCCGGTGGGTGCGGGTTTTTCGCCGGATATTGTGCAAATTGTCGTATTCCATCTGAAGGGAATAGTCTGCTTCACCGCCGGGTCCCCGCCAACTGCCGTCGGCCCGGATCAGCCGGTAAGCCGCATCGTACTGAAAATCATGACGGCTGCTGCCCCCAAGATTACCGCCGGGGGCGGAATTATTAAAACTTAAGACATTGTCCATGGCATCGTAGGTGTACCGGCCGTCCATAACCGCCTGCCCGCCGCCGTTGCGAACGGCCAGGTGCTCCAGCCGGCGGCGATCGGGTTCGTACTGATAGCTGGTACTGCTGCCGTTGCCGTATTGCAGGTAGACTTTGGCTTCAAATTTATCGTAGCCGATCTGGTCCACGATAGCGTAGGAACGCGTCCATTTTTCACTGTTAACGGAATGCAGGCGACCGGCCCGATTGTAGTGATAGTCGACCACCTCACCGTCCGGGTAGATCAATTGCTGGAGGCGCCCCCAGGTATCGTAGGTCGATTCCATAACGTAGGTGACCACATTGGCTTCGTTGACCAACAGCGTGCGAATGGATTTTTCAATTTCCCCCAGCGGACCGTAGAAATATTCCTCACCACCACTGGCATCCTCGCGGAACCAGACCCGGCCGGCCCGGTTGTGGGCAGCGTCGGGACCGCCGTAGTGCAACTGTACCCGGTTTTGAAAGTTTTTCGGATAGTCGATCTGGACCAGCCGTTCGTATTTATAACTGTAGCGGACGGCACCTTCGTCGGGGATGGTTTCGCGGATATTCTGGGTGACTTTTTCCAACAGGTTGTCTGCGGCATCAAAGGTGTAGGTCGTGAGGCCGCCGTCGGGTTGCCGGGTGCCGGTGCGGCGTCCGAAAGCATCGTAAGTATAGCGGGTCTCGTTGCCGTCATCATCGGCACTGACCGTCAGTTCGGAAAGTGCGTTGTACGAGAATTCGGTCCAGATCGGTCCGTCCGGGCTGTTTTGATTGATGGCCTGTACGCGTTCCCGGACATCCGTAAAGGTTTCCTGAAGATTGCCAATTGCGTCGGTGCGCCGGGTCAGAAAAGCCGTGCGCCCGGTACGGTCCTCAGCGATCTGATAATCAAATGTCGTTTCCGAACCGTCCGGAAGCCGGATCCGGGTCGGCCGGTCCAGGATATCGTAATCGGTATCGGTCGGCGGTACGGCATCTATCGCCACGTTGAGTTTGGGCCCCTGACTGACCGCCCCGAGGGTCGGATAATAATTGGACGTCATACGCCCAAAAGCATCGTAGGAATCGGCACCCGAAACGATGAGTTGCACCTGATCTTCCTGACCGGGCCCCTGGTAGATCGCCACGGCCTTTTTCGTCTGCACCACCCGCTCCAATCCATCTATAAACTGGTAGGTTTCGATATCGCTTTCGTGTTCGGGATCGTAGTGTCGGGTTTTGGCGTAGGGAACTTCCGCATCGGGATAATATTCGAAAGCGATAGTATATTCCTGTCCGGCCGCCAGTTCGTGCGGCCCGGTAACGCTAATGACTCGTCCGCGATCATCGAGCGTGTAAACGGTGCGCTGCCCGGTGATGTCAGTGCTTTCCAGCAACTGGCCGTTGGTGTAGTTATAAGCCCGGGTAGAGGTATAGCCGTAGCTGTCTTCGGTTTGCAGCAGATAGGTGTGTACTTCATCATCGTAAGTATAGGAGTAGCTCATCCGTTCGCCCCGGTAATTGGCCGGCCGCGTGAGTTGGGTCAGATTGCCGTAGTTATCGTAGTCAAGCTCGAATTCAGCTACACTGCCATCGGCCAGAAAGCGCCGGATTGCCAGGATGTCACCCTGGGCGCCTACCCTTGTTTCCCGGTGCCGGAGCAGACTCTGATTGCCGTATACTTTAATCGAGGCGGGCACATTTTTCAGGTATAAGTCCGGGAAATCGTGATAAGTGTAATCGGTTGTAAGCTGATCTTCCGGCGTATTATTTCCAAAATCCGTTACCGAAAGGATATTTCCCCAGCGGTCGTAAGTAAAATTCATCCGGCTTTGCAGTTGAGCGGTTGTATCGCCTTCGTAAAACAACTCGGTGGTGGTGATCCGGGCCGGAAAAGCGCTCCCGTCTTCGGCCTGGCCAAAATCAGCGGGAAGATCAATACCGGTGGCCGGGTTCAGCAAGCGGTAGGCATGCCGGGTTTCCGTGTACTTTCGGCCCGCGGCGTCGAGCATAAATTCCGCGAGTAAGAGGCCCTTCCTGTAATAATTGCTGTTGTCGTATTCCCGGACCTGCGTGCGGTATAAGGCATCGTTCTGTTCGGTGTCGAGCTGTTGTTCTTTGACGGTGCCGAAACCGTAAAATTCCCGCTCGTGCCGATCGTAATGTCCATTTTCGTAGACATAGCTCATGCTGATCCGCTCCGCTCCGTCGCCGGGAAGACCGTCCCGGAGATCGATGCGGCTCATGACCCACTGGTGGTAGGGCAGACCGTAGGTATTGCCGGCCGGAGCGTAGTCCAGTGTGAAGGAGCCGCCGAGTGGCCGGCGTACCTCACGCAGCAGATTGGTCCGGCCGATAGATGACGACTTTACCGATAGATTCCCATCCTGATCGGATCGCAGGTGATCCGGATAACCGTCTCCGTCAATATCCTCGATCTGGGTCAGCACCCGGCTGACGCCCTGCCCGATGGACGTGCTGGGATTGATGCAGAAGCGCACCAAAAAGATCGGTATGCACACCGTAAAAGCCGCATTTGCGGATTCGGCGGTAGCATCTCCCTCGTCGAGTTTTTCGGCACCCGGCCAGTTGAGTTCCGGTCCGAAACCGGTACCGGTGTTGAGCCGCACCAGTAGTCTCGGGTCATCGTAGCGAAGTAGATCCAGCAGTCCGTCTCCATTGACATCCTGAAAACCGGCCGTGGAATGATTGTCCGTGCGGGACATCCCCACGCCCGCGGCGAAACTGTTGTTGCTGATGTTGATCCCGACGCCTGCGCCGTAATCCATACTCACTCCGGCTCGGATCTCACTAAAATCCCAGGGCTCCGGCGGCCCGAAGCGATAGCCGAAATTGAGCGCTACCCTTCCGTCGCGGAACAACTTATCGGGCAATCCGTCACCGTTGATATCCAGCCAGGAATGCTCCGTCCAGTCGTTATCCTCCGTGAAATTGCCGCTGATACCGGCCGAGTTTTCGGCCGAGCGGTTGGCCGATTGCGATTTTTTTCCGGAATTGTTCACCTTCGCTTTGGTCCGCGAGCTGCGTTTCCGGGAGCCCTTACCGGCCGAGGCACCGGCATTGGAGGGGCTGGAATTGACGAATCCACCGCCGAGGGTCACGCCCGTAGCTTCACTTTTGGCAATGTGGGTTCCGAGGGTATGACTGATCGCCTGACTGCCCAGACCGCCGCTGGCATTGGAATATTGGATTTTCTTAGGGGTAATTACATCCGGGTAGTTATCGCCGTTAAAGTCTTCGACGTCGAGCAGGTTACAGGTCTCATTCCAAGCCTGACTGGCACCTAAACTTCCCGGCCCGGCGGATAGCCCTCCGGCTACTGCATTGATATTCGCCTTGGACATCAGGCTGGGTGCACGCGCGCCGGTACCGCCATTATCGGGTGGAGGGGCGAGGGAGATGTCATCTTCTCCCATGCGTGAGCTACTGATGCGGTCGGCCCGGAGATAAGTCCGTTCGTCGTATCCACGCCAGGAAGCGGTTTTCGGGTCGGAATACATGACGATGAATTTAGCTTTGGTTGGATCACCGACATCGCCCAGATCGTCCGGATCGTCAATTTCATCCAACTGGGAAGTATCGATCTCGATATCCGGCAGTTGGAGGTCGCCTTCCAGAATGGGCAAAGATGCACGATCGCGGTTGCCGTTGTAGACAAATTGACCCCAACCCCGGTACTGCGGCCCGAAGATCAGATCGTCTGTCGGCCGATTGGCGTAAATGCCTGCGGCTATCATTGTGGTATCGGTCTGACCGACGGCTACCACTTTTACCTGATTGAGATTAGCGCCGGTGGCTATTCGCCGACCAATATCGGGCCCCCAAACGTGGTATTCAAAGTATAAAGTATCACCGACATCGGCGGTAAATTCCAGTTTCTGGAGTGGCAGCAGCAAGCCGGCCGTAACCGGGGCATCCGTTTTGGCATACAGCCGCTGGTGACCTTTGGCGCTCAGACTGAGTTGTCCGTTATTGAATGGCCCGTAATTGGTAGCGGCTAATCCGCCCGCCGGCCGCAATTGATAATCGCCGCTATCCGGAGCGACCCAGATCTGGCTCTTTTCCCAAACATCCGTATACATCCGGTAGTCCACCGCCGGACAGTAGTCCAGCAGCGGTTTTCCATTCCCATCGATCACCACCGATCCGTCGGTGGCAGAGAGATAGTACATCCGCGGCATCCACTGAATGGCGGACCAGTCGATATTGGTGCCGGCTGAAAGCCGAAACGCGAGCTCTTCCCCTTCCAGTCCAAATAGCGAAGGGATCTCGATATTCAGATTGGCCACACTGTCCCAGGGAAAGGTATCTACACGGATGACCTCTTCGCTGCTCCCCTGCAAGCGCAGGATCGACAAGACTACATCATCGGAGGTAACGGGCTTTTGGAAATTCCCCTCGATGCGCAGATCACCAGTGGTCGGCAGGGCCGTCGTCTGGCAGGACGACAGCAAAAAATCCTCGGACGCCCGGTACCGGAAATCACGCTTCTCATTGGGATCCTGTTTGTTGGGATCCTGATTGAGGTAGGTGATCACCGGATCCCAGAATACTTCATCGTAAGCACCGTCGAAAACGGATTGGACCCGGAAATAAATGCGGTCCCCTTTTTGCACCGGAATATTACCGACCCCGGTGGGCGTCTTTGGAGTGAAATCATCACCGGCAATGGTCGTAGACCAGCGTTCCGTCGGGCCGTGCTGAATGGCTACCCGGACGCCGTCCTGTCGTCCGTAGGCTGTAGCATCCGGGCTGTTATCTTCTATCAGATTAACCGCGCCGCTGATGGCTACGATACCCGCGCAGGGCGCCTCCCAGGACCGCACTACATCGTGCAGCGGATTTTGATCGATCAACATTTCTACTTCCGCGGGGTCTATCTCAAAGAGGGTGTTATCCAGCGGAGCACTGGTGCCGATCGGGCTGGGGGTATCACCGCTATTATTAGTGAATACCGGATGCCCCGCTTCATTGAGGTGATTAAAATAAACCACCCCTTTGGAGACGATATCGATCAGATCATCTCCATTGAAATCGGAAAAATAGACCTCGGTGGTCGTGCGCTCGGAAGTGTGCTCGTAGCCGACAAATACCGGAGTGACATTGGCCTCAAAACCGACCGAGTTGAAGTTGGTCTTACTGACGCTGAAATTTTTAATACCCTGAATGGGGAATTTATCGCCGAAAGCCTGTTGTCCTCCCAGGTTGGGACGGTAAAACAGTTGATCATTCTGTCGAAAGACCTTGTCCGGCAATCCATCGCCGTTGATGTCTACCAGGGCGATCAGCCCCGTGGCGTCGGATTTACCGATCGCGAAATTTCCACCGACCGTATAATCCTTGGTCGCCAGACTACCCAGGGGACCGACCGTAGCCGCCGACCCACCACTGAAACTCGAGGAACCCGAACCGCCGAGCAGCGAGGTATTGCCCTGAAACAAGGGTAGGGGATTAATGAAGCTGACTTCAATGTTATCATTGGGTACCTGCCAGGCCTGCTCGTTTTTGAATGGCTGGTAATTTCCATCCTGCCGTACCTCATCGTAATAGCTGAATTCATGCTGGTAGAACAGTTCCCCGTTCCGGTCGTATTCGCCAATATTGCGCAGCAGGCTTTTGTAAAATGCACCCTGGGTGTAGCTAAGCTCATAGGTCCGCAGCACCTCATCGCCCCGCCGGACTTCAATACGCCGCAGCAGATCGGCGGTGACCTGTTTAAAGCCCAGTCGGGCATCCAGGGTTTTGTCCGTCCTTAAGGATTCGCCCAATTGGCGGTCCCGCAGGAAATGAATGCTGAAAGGCCCTTCCGCTTCCCCAAAGCCAGTGTAGGTAATGTGGTCCAGGTACAATTGCCGGCCATCTACGCTGCTGGAGGACAGCCCCGGATCACTGACTACTTCGTGGTAATAACGCATAAAATTGCCATTCAGATCCCGTACTTCCACCAGCGCCCAGCGGGCAATATTCCCGTTGTCATCGCGGAGAACGGCACCTTCTACCGGAGCCGCGGAAGCCGGATCGCCGCCGTAATGGCCCACCGTGCCGTCGGTGTAGGTGACGGACCACCAATAGTTATTCGGATGGTCACCGTGCCGGATAATGCGGGCAAAATCCCCTTCCACCCGGGGACGAAAGGTTTTTTCAGACTGCCGGTCCTGCAATTCGGCCCGGTGCGCTACCGGACTGAGTTGACCTCCTTCCAGCAAATAGGTCTCCGTTTCTTTTTCGGGATCGTAGCGCGGTACTCCCCAGCGGGTATCGATGTCGATAGCCGGGAGGTAGACATCCCAGTCCAGTCCCAGCCAACCGTTCCCGCTGCCGCTGCTGTAATCGATGCTTACATCGGGTTGCATCCCCTGCCGCCCGGGAGGCAGCTTCAGTGGAAAGTTGAGGTTGGCCGTACCCTGTTCGGAGGCCTGCGGGGCGTCGATGAGAATAATACCGGTTGCCGGGTTGGCTGCCTGCAGGTCCTGAATGCTGTTGGGGGTATAGGCCTGCGTCGTGGGGGCTTCGGGCAATAGATCGCTGTCCGTTTGCTGGCTGTCGTCGGGCGTAACCGCCGGAATTGCCGGGGAAAGTAGCGGCATCTCCTGTTTTGGATCGGTAACTACACGCTCCGGTTGCGGAAGCGCTTCGGGAAAAAAAACGGGTCCGTTCTCAGCCAGGAGCATCCACTGGAACAGACTGATGATTATGAGTGATAGGAACTTGGTTTTCATAGTATCGGGGATTATTGGACAATGAATGGGATGGTGAGTTGATCGTTTTGCGAGGAGAATCGGATCAGGTAAGTGCCTTTTCCGGAAAGTTGGGCACCGGTGTGGTAATAATCGCCGCCACGATGTTCGCGTTGCAGCAGCAAACGGCCGTCGGGAGAAAAGACACTCCAGTGCAGCTCAGCGGAATGTTCCAGGTGAACACGTGCCCGAAAATGACCGTCGGAACTGGGATTGGGAAATAACTCAACGCGGCGGAAATTGCCCCGGGGAGCGGGCTCCACCCGAAAACGCTGCCGGGAAATGCAGGCATTCCGGTCGATCAGTAAAATGTATTCGCCCGCCTGGGTAATGGAAATTTGCGGCGAATGGTGAGTTGTACCGTCCGGGAGCTGCCATGTATAGGTCAGGTCCGTTGTTGACGCCAAGGATGCATCCAGGAAAAGCGGCTGATCGGCGGGTAATTGGTAGACACCGGCGAGAGAAATTTCCGGCGCATCGGCGCTCTGGAAATAGAACGTTTCGCGATAATGCTTGCCGTCCGCATCGCTAAGTAACAGTTCATAAGCATCCGCCGGGAGATCCGGAATTTCCAGGATCTCCGCCGTCTGACCGGTCCATTCCACTACCAACTGATCGTTCCGGCGCAATTGGAACTGATAAGGTGCCCTGCCGCCAACAGCTTTCAGTCTGAGATTGCCATTCTCCGCCGGAAAACAATTTGGAGCGTCCATTTCGGCCTGAACGAATAATTCCGGTCCCGTAGCCAGCGTGAAAACATCCTGTCCCGAGCCATCGGTATCCCAACGAATGTCCCGGAAGTGCGCCCGGCCGTCGGCCCAGAGCCTGTACAGCGGATAATAATCGACGGAAGCGATGCCCCCGAAATTGCCCCGGGCGCTTCGATCTACGACCAGCCAGTAGGTTTCTTCCGGCCCGGCCGGGGTGCGCAGTTGGTGGGTATCAAACGCTAATGCTACAGACTGATCCGACCAGTTGCCGGTTACCTGTGCCTGCCATTGCCGCAGCAGGGTGGTGGGTTGCAGGACCTGCTTTTCGGCCGGCTCCAGGGGCGCGTTGTTATCCGCCCAAAGGAGAAAGTTTTGATCGGGGAGTATACGAATTCCGGAGGTGTTTTGATCTGTGATCTCGTCCAGGCCCACGGTCAGTAGCCCGGGAGCATAACTGCTGGTCGACTGCCGCTGGTACAGGCCGGAAAGATCATCCCGCCCGATACCGGTCACGCGATAGCGGAAATCATCGGAATTGGCCGGCGAAAGCAAGACCTGCCCGGAAGCATTCAGGTAATCCAGTTCCTGTTCGGGAGCCAGATGAGTGCCGTATTTGATGGAGAGGTAGGATGCTACGCGCTGTCGTTCTTCGGGAGACAAAACCCGCTCGTAGAGGATAATCTCGGGCATTTTTCCGGTGAAGCTGTTGACGGGTAGTTGCCGGTCGTGGGGTTTTCGGGCCAGTTGGAAACTGATTTCCGACTGGCTCGTGCCGGCCTCTTTTCCCCGGTGGTGCAGATAAGTGCTCACCCGGGGGTAGTTATGTTGGGGGTGGGAAAAGTTGAGGTATTCAAACTGTCGAAGGTCGGCCATTCGGTGGGTGGTCAGGATACCCTCGGTGATGCCCGCCCGGCTGAAACTCCAGATACTTTGCTCGTTGAAGGTATCGCGGGGCTGATAGGTGGTGAATAATGTCCATTTCTCCGGCTGAATGACGGTGGCCGGCAAGTTTAAGCCGGGAAATTCCCGATCAAAGGTGAAAGCAGGATTGAAATTGAGCCAACTTTCGGCATTTTCTTTTTGCCGGGATATGACTTCCCCGCTGAGTATATCTTTCCAGATGATCTCGCCGTCGGCGGTAGATTCGGCGGCGTACCAGAGTTTTGGAGTATGTACTCCTCCGGGATAGATGGCCTGGGCGAATAGCCCCGACTGCGCTAGGAGGCAGAAGAGGAAACACAGGAGGTAAGAGCCGACTGTAAATAGGAAACCCTGAACCTTGATGGACGGGTGTAAACAGGTATAGCATTTCATAATTGGGTCTTTGGCGAATGAAAAAGAACCGGGTGCAGATTGTTGAAGCGGTGGCCGCTTCCAGCCGGAGTTTAGTAGGGCTCAAAAGGAATGATCCAGCCTACCGTCACCTGGTATCCCTGAGTTTTGTTGCTGTTCTCGATGAAGTTAAAGCCGTTGGCGAGGGTTTCGATCACATCCTTCATACCCAGACTGTAGCGCGCTTCGATACAGAGGCCGAAGTCAAAATCATATCCCAGTCCGAGGTTGACATTGATATCGGTTTCTCCTTTAAGCACTTCGCGCAGACTTTGCTGGATCTGCAGGTCGGGACCCAGGTCCGGCATATTGGAGCGGTAATTGATGTTAGTGTTGGCGACGTTGAAGCCCACCTGGGGGCCGGCGTGAAAATGGAAACCGGCAAAGGGATATACCTTGAGCAGCACCCCCAGGTTGACATACTGATAATTAAAAGAGATGGTGTAATCTAGGTCATTGATATCCGTATAATTAAAATCACTGCCCTGCATGGCGAAGAGGACCTCCGGCTGTATCGCCGTGCGCGAACGGGGAAAACGGTGGTAGAAATACACCCCACCCACAAATCCGATCCGGGGCGCGGTCTCTACGGTGTAAGTTTCGGCGGCAAAAACGGGAGGAATGATGGTGGTGGCAATGCCGTCGATGGAATAATAATTGGCTCCGGCTTTGAAGCCGTAAAAATATTCGTCATCGATAGGTTGGGCAAATAGGCCCGTGGTGATCAGCAGCAGCAAACATAGGTGCCATGTTCTCAACATAGTATTTGGTTTTTGGTGGTTATACTCTTGCTCAGGAAATACAAAATTTACCAGGGGCCTCCGTTAGTTCTAGGAAACCGGCTTTTGCAAAGAGATGTATTTCCCGCAGTAGTTATATATCACCGATGATGTAAAAGTTACCAGTTATGTTGAAAAGGCCGTTTTCAAAATAGTTTTTAGGTATGTAGCGCCAACTTTCAGTCGACAAATTTCATCGGCTTGAATGTCTTGCCGAATTCCAATCAGCAGGTTTTATCCGATTGGAAGTCGAATCTACGTACCGACTGATGACTTTACAAATAGATGAATTTTCCAGAAATACTGCATATCACTTATGCTGTAAAAGATGAAAACTATGTTGAAACGGAGGATTTTGTCATCGAATCAGTAAAGGCTGACTCATTTTTTTAGCTAGATGGCACTGACTCGCAATGTGTTGATCGACAGGATCTTCTTGCCCGGAATGAAATCGGATAAGCTCCTTGACACCATTTCAGCGCTGAATACTCCGGATCGCTGCTCCGAAAGCTGCATCTTTTCACAAAAAATAAGTGTGGGACCGAAAAAACTCGGTATTTTATCAACAGATATCTGATCGTGGCATGAAATTTTGGAATGCCGGCATTTTGGGAGAAACTGTTCCCAAAATTGTTGGCCCTGAATGATGGCAATGCAAACAGATATTGGCCACACTGCGATTCCGGCACATCTTTTCACCATTAAATCAAACCCGATGATGCATCGCAAACAATTCTTGAAACAATTATCTTTTTCGGCATTTGCCGTAGGCGCTTCTCCGCTGATTGCCGGCGCAACCTTACCCGTCAATGATCCCCAACTCGATAAAGAGTTGGTGCAGTCCTTCGTCGGGGCTGGACACAGCGACATGGACAAAGTAAAAGGCTTACTCGAAGAACATCCAACCTTACTGAATGCGGCCCACGACTGGAAATACGGCGATTTTGAGACCTGCCTGGGAGCCGCCAGCCACGTCGGCTTTAAGGAACTGGCCCAGTATCTGATCGACGCGGGCGCCCAGGCAAATATCTTTACCGCCTGTCTGTTCGGAAAGATAGAAGTGGTCAAACCCATGCTGGAAGCCTTCCCCACACTGATAAACGCGAAAGGCCCTCATGGATTTACCTTGTTGCACCACGCCGTCCGGGGTGGTGATGAGGCGCTGGAAGTGAAGGAATATCTGGAGTCCTTGGGCGCAACCGAAACGAAAATTGCGCTCTATTGATTTGTTGACAAAAAAGTAAACTGGAACAGGACTCAACGGCCGGGTGATCCCGGCTGCGAGCCCTGTTCCAATTGAGTAAAGACCGGATAGTTCAGACAATTATCTACTGAATATAATTTCCGGCCGCGTCACGCCTTAATTATGCCCTTTTCCCCGTACGGGCAGCAGAGGACATTCGAAATAAGTAGTCGTAGACACGAAATCTTCGGTATCAATATCTTCCACGGAACAGGCTTCCAGGTACTTATCGGGATCAACTCCTGCCTTGAGCGTATTCACGTGCCAGCGGCCGCCGTTGAAGTCCTGATCGCCGGGCTTAGATTCGGAAATGGCTCCGAGTCCACCGGCGAAGTTGGCACCGGTATACAGTTCGTCAAAATTACCGGAGGAGGGTTTAAAACTGGTGGGCGTGCCGATGGTCGCAAAACCTTCACAATCCGACCAGATGGCCAGGGATTTACTGGCTTTTGCTGCCGATGAGCCCAAAACGGGATCCACCGGAATACTTTGCGCAAGGGGAGCGATTCTTTGATCAATTTCCAGGTCATCCGTGGCGGAAAAAGCACTTTCTTTGGTGCAGGCGGTAAAAACGAGGGCAATTGCGGTTAGTAGGAACAAGGTTTTGAGTAATTGTGCCATTAGACTGTAATTTTAGATGATTGAAAAATATATCATCCAAGTTAGCCGCAGCGTATCACAAGAGGATCACAGATGTTTCACATTTGTGGATGGGTGGGGGTTGGTACCCAAATGTGTAGGATAGAAAGGGTCTTTGACAAATCTGTTTTTCTGAAAACGGCCCCTGGGGCAGATACGTCAAAGGAATAAAAGCATTATTTATAGGAAATAGATTATCGCTGTCATAATGAGAAATTAAAGTATCTAATTGAATAGAATATTGGACCATTTACTGATCAAGAACAATAAGGAACCATTTGAAACAATGACCCACGGTCGGTAACGCATCCGCAACAATAGCCGACATCAGCCTGCCCGGAAGCTCCCAACTTTGTCATGACTTCAGCGCTGAAGGATTTTTTTCATCTAAATCCTTCAAATCATGACAACTCGGTATATAATCAGCAGCCTGCTGATGGTAAGCATGATCTTTACGGCATCGGCCTCTATTAAAAGTATCCCATTTAAACTAGTTCGTGGAGTGATGGTGATCCACGCTACCGTAGATGGGCAAACCGGCAATTTCATACTGGACAGCGGTGTGCCGGGAGTAGTGCTGAATGCACGCTATTTTACTGGTAAAAAAAGCTACGCTATTAATTGTAGTGGATTTCAATTTATCGGGGGAATATCCGAGGAGTGTCAGGGTAGGGTGATCCGAATGAGCCTGGGAGAAGTTTCCTATCGTGGTTACGCTGCAGTAGTAGACCTTCAACCTGTTGAAAAAGCCAAACGCATGAATATTCTGGGTATGGTTGGGTTTAAAGCTTTTAAAAAGTATGAAGTTGTTTTTGATTTTCATTTAGAGGAGATCCAATTGTACGAATTGGATCAAAAAGGTAACAGAACATCTCCTGAGCACTATGTATTACCCGATGCTACCCTGAACCTTCGTTTTTTGGAACACCTTCCTTACATCTCGGCGCGAATCGGTAGCCGTGAAATCAGACTTGGATTAGATACCGGGGCTGAAGTTAATATCCTGTCTGAAGAAATTTATGAGGATAATGGAAAACTGGTAGATAATATACGTTCCAAAAGAATAGTAACCATGGGAGGAACTTTGGAAACGCTTATCTGTGGTAATGTCCGATCTCTTCGGATAAATGGACAACTCCTCCCCGAAATGCAGACCATATTTATGTCGCTGGATCAACTCAATAAATTATCTGGTCCCGATTTGGATGGATTAATCGGACCGGAATTTCTCAAGCATTTCCGAACGGCCTTTAACTTTAAAAGAAAGGAGATCTACTTCTGGAAAGGGGATGATAGGCTTAGAGCCGCGCGTAACTGAAGCAGACTTATAAAGAGGTCGTAATATCCGCGATGAAAGAAACAATAGGCAACACTTTTGAACAATATCAAATTCATTCCAACATATATGTTACGATAGCCAACATGCTGCAGATATACTACCTGCAACTTTGTCATGACTTCAGCGCTGAAGGATTGTTTCACATAAATCCTTCAAATCATGTACAAAGAAAAAATATTTTGGATACTGATTATTTGGGCAAACCTATTCTCCTCTTTGCTTGCAAATTCAAACTCCTCAATACCCTTTCGCCTGGTTGGAAAGCTAATTATTATTCAGGCAAAAGTAAATGGCCTCACCGGAAACTTTATTCTGGATACGGGGATATCTGATGTTTTACTTAATAGCAAGTATTTTAAAGGTAAACCAACTGAAAGAGTATTTGTAGGGGTGAATGGCGATAGTGAAAATATTAACGAGTTATTGCCTTCTCTTCAAATAGGTAATCATTATTGGGAGATTATATATGCCGAAGTGCTTCCCATAACCCATTTAGAAAAATCGAAAGGCATTCCCATACACGGTCTTTTGGGCACAAAAATTTTTGGAGATTATATACTACTTATCGACTACCCAAAGCGGCAAATTGAGTTATTCCAAATGGATGACCAGGGAAAGAATTCCAACTTTTCTCAAATGAAACCTGACTTGAATAAGGTGGAATTTCTGGTGAAAGGCAATATGCCTGTAATTGTAGCGGAGATTGGTAAGAAAAAATTAAGTTTTCTCGTGGATACAGGAGCAGAGATCAATTTAATTGATAATCGCTACGCCAAAAAACTGTCTAAACAATTGCTTGACAAAAGAGAACCTATTCAAAGAATAAGTAGTCTTGGTAAACACTCAAAAAAAATCACCCCGGTAAAATTAGTTGCTATTAGGGTGGGAAATTATAATCTAAAGGAAATGAGAATTGCATTTATCAGATTAGGACATTTTAATTATAGGGTTCCCGGTCCTCCTGTAGATGGCATACTTGGATATGAATTTCTGAATCAGCTTCGGGTAGCCTTTGATTTTAAAAAGCATGAAATGCATTTTTTGGTTACTGAAGAATAGGGTAATAGGGTTGATACATAATTAAGAAAGATTGTAACAAATAGAAACAATAACCAAAAGGATGGAACAATATCTAACAAAGGGCTATCTGTAAAGCCTTATCTTTAGAAAGCGATGTATATCCCAACCTGTCGGTGTTTAAACCCAATAGTTTATTTAAATGCTAGTAATGAAACCCCTCCTTTTCTCGGTTTTGGTGCTGATGCTCCAGTTGTCAGGAAAAATTGGACACGCTCAAACTTTAGATCAAAAACCATTTCTGCAGTTTAAGAATATCTCCGGTAAGCGGGGCGCACCAGGTGAATGGGCCCGGTATATACTTCAGGATAGTCTGGGATTGATGTGGTTTGGGACAGACATTGATTTTAAATATTACGATGGTTACTCCTACCGCAAGTATGCGCTGGAAGAAGGAGATATCATGGTTACGAGCATGCTGGAGGATCACCAACATGATATATGGGTGTTTGCCAGTGCGGATGCGCTTTATCATCTCGACCGTAAGAGAGATAAGGTTACCAGATACGAAATTGCTGGTGAACAAAAACAAACGCTGAATGAAGTCTACCCGCTAATTCACCTGAGCCGCTGCCTTTTTGAAGACCACGATAATAATTTGTGGCTGAGTACTTACCAAGGGTTTATGCAATTTGACCGGGAAACTCAGCAAATGAAATTAATAAGTGCCAGGCATGATCGCTATTTGGGCTGGCTGATTGAAGATGACCAGCAGCGATTGTGGGAAGTTATGTCGGATGGACTAGGGTTGTTTCAGGATCCGGATAGCCTTTTCATCCCGTTTATCGACAAGCGGGGTGAACCCCAGCAACTACTGGGCGTGAATTGGATAATTCCGGTCGAATCGGGCAATTTTTGGATTTCTACAGAATATAACGGAGCCTATTATGTGGAAGCTTCTTCCGGTCAAATAACTTCCTACCGTCACGACCCGGATGACCCTCACAGCCTTGGCTGGAATAAGGTCAACCATATTATGGAGGATGACCAAAATAGAGTTTGGCTGGCCGCAGATTTGGACGGGATCAACCTACACAGTTCAAACAATAAAGGCTTTCATCATTACCAGCCAAATTTTCGGAACACGGATGAATTATCTACTTATCCCACTTTCCTGTTTCAGGATCGCAACCAAGGGTTTTGGGTCAGTAATTATTCGGCCGGCATCACTTATGCCGGTTATTTTGACAAACCCTTCATCGCTCATAAACCTAGGATCGGAGATCCGAAAAGCCTGGACTTCCCTTATGTCACCAACTTTTTCGAACGTCCGAACGGCGATATTTGGATCACCATAGATGGTGGAGGCCTGAATCTCTGGCACCGTGAAAAAGGCGAATTTTCTCATTTCAAACATGATCCGTTCAATTCTAACAGTCTGGGATATGATAAAGCTTTTCAGGTTATAGAAAGTGTAGAAGGTGACGTCTGGATACGCCATGGGAGGGGAATAGACCGCATGGATGCTAATACTGGGATATTTAAACACTATCCTATTTATGGGGTTCTTCATTTTGTCCGGGAAAATGAACTGTGGTTGATGAATGAAAACCGTCGCCGACTGTATCAATACAATTCGTCAACTGACTCTTTTGAACTGAAATTTGAGGGAATGTCGGACCTGTATGCCGATCGCGAAGGGAATATCTGGGTGAAATATCCCGAAGGAAATTGGTGTAGATTTAATCTGGAAAATGGTAGAAAGAGCCAATGTTTTGAAGCCAACGGCCAGGAAATAGCGGAAGACGCTTTAGGCAATTTCTGGATATTATTAGGCGATCAGGGCGATACTTTAATTAAGTATAATCCTACTCTCCAGGAATATTCGGACCCCTTAATCCTGCAAAACTCCCGTGATCACCTGCGAAACAAGCTTGTTATCGACGACAACAACCATATTTGGTTGGGCACCAAAGACGGATTGTTTCGCTACAAGCCGGCATCGGGCGAACTAAAACACTACGATTATTCGGATGGTTTATCCAGCGAGTTTTTGCGAACCGGGTCGCCTCTCAAAACCCGAAAGGGAGAGTTGCTCTTCGGCTCCAGTAATGGTTTTACCATTTTTCACCCGGATAGTATCCGGGAAAATACCTTTGAACCCCCGGTTTTGATCACCAGTTTTAAGATCGGTGGTCAGGAAGCCTTGGTTGCGGGCCCAGATCAGGATAATAAGGGAAATGCCACATTGGCAAATCATATTCATTTTGTCGAGTCGATACAGCTAAAACATTTTCAAAATGATATCACCTTTGAGTTTGCGGCATTAGACTATACTAATCCCGAAAAGAATAAGTATCAATATAAATTGGAAGGTTATGACAAGCATTGGACTGATACTGATGCTTTCCGTCGTATAGCCAACTATACTAATCTCCCTCCGGGTACTTATACCTTCAGGGTGCGCGGCTCCAATAACGACGGCACATGGAATATGGAAGGGGACACGCTGGTGCTAACGATTACGGCACCCTGGTATTGGTCAACCTGGTCTAAACTCCTCTATCTCCTAATTGTTTTGGGGATTATTTACACGCTCTATCATTTTCAATTACGACGTCAGTTAGCCGCGGCCGAAGCGCAGCGTTTACAAGAACTGGATATCGTCAAAACCCATCTTTATACCAACATAACCCACGAATTTCGCACGCCCCTGACCGTTATCTCGGGTATGGCCGATCAGGTGCTGGAAGATCCTGCTAAATGGTTTCGAGAGGGTTTGCAGATGATCAAACGAAACAGCCGTCATTTATTGAAATTGGTCAACCAAATACTGGACCTGGCCAAACTGGAATCCGGGAACCTCCCGGTGAATATGGTGCAGGATGACGTCATTAAATTCATAAAATACCTAACGGAGTCTTTCCACTCCTACGCTGAGACCAAAGACATACGGTTGCATTTACTCCCGGAAATAGAAGAACTGTACATGGATTTCGATCCGGAAAAAGTGCAGGCTATTTTTACCAACCTGGTCAGCAATGCGATCAAGTTCACTCCGGCTGGCGGAGATGTATATATCACGATTGCCGGTGGACAGTTGCCGGTGGACGGTGATTTCCTGGAAATTTGCGTAAAAGATAATGGGATCGGCATTCCGACGGAACAGCTGCCCTACATTTTTGATCGCTTTTACCAGGCGGATAATTCTTCTACCCGCGAAGAAGAGGGTACCGGGATTGGTTTGACTTTGACCCGCGAACTGGTAAACCTTTTGGGAGGGAAAATATCGGTAACGAGTCAACCCGGGAAAGGCACCCAATTTACGGTTCTGCTGCCTGTAACCAGCGGTGCTGAAAAGGGAAGAGCAAACGCAAATTATCAAAACGATTGGAATACCGAAACGAAAACAGCGCTTCTATCTATATCTGAGATGACATTTCCGGACGACAGCAATCCAAAACCGCTGGTCTTATTGATCGAAGACAATATAGACGTATTGCAATATCTGGCGGCCTGCCTGCAAGACCAATACCGTCTGGTAATTACCGAGAATGGTCAGGAAGGCATTAAACAAGCGATTGAACAGGTGCCGGATATAATTATCAGCGATGTTATGATGCCGGTAAAAGACGGTTTTGAGGTAGTTAAAACGCTAAAACAGGATGAGCGCACCAGCCACGTTCCTATCGTTCTACTAACGGCCAAAGCCGATATGGGATCGCGGCTGGAAGGATTGGAACAGGGAGCGGATGCCTATCTAGCCAAACCCTTTCATAAAGATGAATTGGAAGTGAGATTGCGTAAGCTGATCGAAGTCCGGGAACGCCTGCAAAAGCATTACCGTGCGCTGGCACCGACAAATGAGGATGCAGAATCTTCCGTTGATAAAGAACACGCATTTCTGCGGAAAATCCGGGAACGGATCGAAGCCCGATTAAGTGATGAAAATTATGGCATTTCGGAGCTCTGCGCTGATCTCGCTATTAGCCGTACCCAACTCCATCGAAAACTCAAGGCCCTTACCGGGAAATCTACTTCTTTCGTCATTCGAACCATTCGTCTGCAAAAGGCTATGGAATTACTGGAAAATTCGGATCTGAATGTTTCCGAAATAGGCTATGCGGTGGGTTTCAGTAACCGAAGCCATTTTACAACCGCTTTCAAAGAAGAATTCGGAAAAGCTCCGAGCTTTTTTAGAGACGAAAATGGATCTGGTTAATAGATAAAGTAGGTTTTGTGAGTTTCAAAAACTTTTGATCCTTTAGGCTTTGATAAAGATCCCAAACAACTCATTCCCCCGCCGCGGCTTGATCGAATTGTAGCATTCCTCAAAAGTATGCACGCGAAACAAGGGCTCAAAATAGGAAAGGTATTCGGCTTTGGAACCTCCGAAAGGCCGTTGTTCCAGGTCGCCCGTGAGGGGAAAGCTGAACCAGACTCCGACCAGTTTGCCGCCGGGGCGCAGCAGTTCGGAGACGTGTTGGGCGTAGGCCCGCCGGTTTTCGGGCAGGGGAGGGAAGGAGCAGAAAAAAGTCTGTTCCACTACATAATCGTACTGCCCCCGGTGCTCGAAAGAATTAGCGTGCAGCAACTGTTCTTCCGGAAAATCCGGAAAGCGTTCTTTGAGGGCATCCAGCGGCGGCCGGGCAATATCCAGCACAAAAACATTTTCGAAGCCCTGCCGGTAGAGGTATTCCGCTTCGTAGGCATTGCCGGCCCCGGGTATGAGAATCCGGGCCGATTTATCTGCTACCTGATCGAAATACTCCGTAATGGGCGGAGCGGGATAACCGATATTCCACCCGGTGGTGCCCTGCTCGTAGCGCCGGGTCCAGAACTGTTCTTCTTGCGCAGAGTTGTAAATACTTTTTTCCATAGTCTCTGAGATCCGCAGTGTTTGGATGATCCGACCGAGACCCGCCCTGCACTGCTTAATAAAGAAATCCTACCACCGGCTCATAAAAAAATTGTTTCAGGAACTAAATTGTCCCGCAGGTGGTATGTCATTGGAAACACCAAATTATGATCGCCCGTACCGCACAGTTGTATCGCAATGCGTTTGCCGGACTATCCCGGGATATCTGGTTACTTTCTCTGGTAACCTTTATCAACCGGGCCGGTACCATGGTTATTCCTTTTATGACCATCTATTTAACCTCCCAGCGAAATTTTAGTTTTCGGGATGCCGGTTTTGTGATGAGCAGCTTCGGCATCGGCTCCATTGTGGGGTCGCTGGTGGGCGGTAAACTGACCGACCGTTTCGGCTATTATCCGGTACAGTTCTGGACGCTGGCGGGCAGCGGTCTCATCTTTTTCGCCCTGATGCAACTCAGTACCGTAGCGGCCCTGTGTATCGGCACGTTTGCGCTGAGTTCCGTAGCGGATGCTTTTCGTCCGGCCAACCAGACGGCTATTGCTTTTTACAGTCGCCCCGAGAACCGGGCCCGGGCCTTTGGGCTGATGCGTCTGGCTATTAACCTCGGCTTCGCCGCCGGCCCCGTACTGGGTGGATTGCTGGCCCATTCGCTCGGCTATAAGTGGCTGTTTGCGGTGGATGGCCTCACCTGTATTTTCGCGGCCGTGTTGTTTCGACTGAGCCTGGATCCGAAAGGGCAGGAAAAACTCATCGCTACCCAGGAACCGGAGCCGGAACTGGCCCTGCCGAACCGCTCGGCCTACAGTGATAAATATTTTATGTTCTTCCTGTTGATGATCGTTATGGGGGCGGCAGCTTTTATGCAGTTCTTCAGCTCATTGCCGGTATTCCTGAAGCAGACCTACGGATTTTCGGAAGCGCAGATCGGCGGTCTGACCACGGTGAACGGACTCATCATTGTGGCCATGGAAATGCCGCTGGTGTACGGTATCGAAAAGCGTTTGTCGTCTCTGCAGGCGGTCGCTTTGGGAAATATACTTTTTGCCCTGGCCTATTTCATTCTGGCCGGCGGTAGTTATCACCTGCTGGCCCCACTCGGGTTTATGGTGGTCCTTACCTTCGGGGAAATGCTGGCCATGCCGTTTTCCAGTACTTATGCAGCCAGCCGGGCGCATCCCAGTCGCCGGGGGCAATATATGGGCCTCTACAGTATGGGCTGGGGGCTGGCGTTTATCATCGCGCCAACGGCCGGACTGTGGGTTGCCGAAGAGTATGGATTCCTGAATCTGTGGTGGGCGGCGAGTTGCCTGTGTATTATCAGTACGATCGGTATGGCTCTGCTGGGCCGGATGAAGGAGTAAAAAGAAAGCCACGAATTCGTCGGTGTACACGAATTATAGCATTTATATCTTGTAGTGTCAATGATTAATCAAACTGCTTAAATGCTATAAGCCCATTTTTCCGGGCAAAAGATATTCGTGATACGCCGCCTTATTCGTGGCTTAGTAATTCAGTCGGGTAATTTAAGGCGTCACAAATATAGTTTTTAATGAGATAATTTCAAATGAAATTAATTTTTTATGCTCAATTTGTCGGCTAGCTTTCCAGATTCTCCACCATTTGGTGCAGTAGGCGGGATAAGGACTGCTTGTCAGACGTGGAAAAATTCTTGAGCGCCAACTGGCGGTAGGCCAGTACTTCCGGCCAGAGTTCACGAATGAGTTTTTTTCCTTTTGGGGAAACAAAAATCTGATGACGGCGCCGGTCAGTTTCCGACAATTGTTTATCGATGAGTTTTTTTCTGGCCAAAGTGTCGATCGTTCTGGTCATTTTGGCCGGACCGGTCAGGGTGGACCGCGCCAGCTCGATCTGACTACACCCGTCGTTCTCACTCACCTGTTTCAGTACGATCCATTCATCTACGCTAAGTCCGGTCTGGTAGCGATCCAGGGTTTCTCCGGCAATTTCCCGGTATTTTTGAATGATCTGTTCCATTAAGAATACATAGAGTTTCTCAATGGGTTGTTCAACTAATCCATTGTTATCCATCCGAGCTGTTTTTCATACTAGCACCTTCCGGAAAAGATCCTCTGTCTACAGGGATCCGGTCCTTCCGTGCACTAACAAATGTAGCACAAAAAGCTTGTATGCCGTAATCGGGTCCCAACTCTTCCGACGCCTGGGAGGGAAGCGGTCTTTAGCTTCTGGGAGAAATCGCTATCTTGTAGATCAACCCGGAGTGCCGACCCGATATGGCTCTTCGGTTAAACAAAATCCAAAGCGCTATGATCAAAATTTACAAGACATTATTCTCACTTTTATTGCTCTCCCTGACCGTTCTGCCAATAGAAAGACCATTGGCCCAGACGTCGGCTGTTTCCATTTCCGAACCTATTCTGTTAAGTCCTACTGCTCCCGAAAATGTAGGGATCTCCGCTCCCCGTCTGAATCGGATCAATACCCTGCTGGAACAGGCGGTGGCCGACCAATACCTGCCGGGAGCGGTAGTCATGATCGGGCGTAAAGGCCAGATCCCCTACCTGGAAACTTTCGGTTATCGGGATGTAGCCGCCAAAGATCCGATGGCGGCCGATGATATTTTTCGCATGGCCTCCATGACCAAACCGGTCGTTAGCGTGGGGATTATGATGCTCTACGAAGAAGGAAAATTCCTGCTGGACGATCCCATCGCCAAATTTGTTCCCGCTTTCGCGGAAATGGAGGTGCTCGACGAATGGAACGAAGCGGACGGTAGCTATACCACCAAAGCGGCCACCCAGGCGATCACTTTTCGCCAGTTGCTGTCGCACACATCCGGCATCGGTTATCCGTTTATCCATCCGGCACTGGGCGCGATCGCCCGGGAGAAAGGCCTGATCCAGGGCTACTCCACGCTCGATGTATCACTGGAAGAAAATATGAAGGTGCTCAGTGAAATGCCCCTGGTCCACGAACCGGGAGCGCGGTGGACCTACGGACTGAGTACGGATCTGCTGGGTTACCTGATCGAAGTGATCTCGGGGCAGGCGCTGGATGAATATCTCGCCGAACGCATTTTCGAACCCCTGGGGATGAAGGATACCCATTTTTACATGTCGGAATCGAAAGCGGACCGCCTGGCCGGACTCTATTTTCACAATGATGCGGCTCAGGTGCAGGTCAATCCTGATCCCAACGGCAAATTTCCCTATACCGGTGCCCGGCGTTATTTTTCGGGTGGGGCCGGACTGGTCTCCACCGCGACCGATTACGCGGCATTTCTGCAGATGTTGCTCAACAAAGGAGATTATAACGGACACATTCTACTCGGCAAAAAAACGGTGGAACTCATGACGATGGATCACCTGCACGGTACGCCGGGCGGCCCGGAAGCCTTCGGTCTGGGTTTTGCTATCACCACGGAGCGGGGCGCGGCCCAAAAGCTGGGTTCGCCGGGTAATTACCGCTGGGCGGGTATTTTCGGAACGGATTTTTGGGTGGATCCCCAGGAAGAACTGTTCGGGATCATCATGACGCAGGTATTGCCTTTTCAAAATAAAGATGCCTTTTTCGCCCGGATCCAGAATGCGATTTATCAATCCATTATTGATTAAATCGTCTGGATAGATCCGTAGCATAAGCAAACAAACTATGTCGTATCCAAAACTATTCCTTCCGGGCTGGCTGGCATTGCTGGTCCTTTGTACTTCCTGTACCAGCAACGCCCCGGTGGGTGGGAGTGATCCCGAGCCGACGGAAGAGGGACTGGCGATCTACGCCGAAAATCCGGCCTACTGGAGTTACAACGGCCGGCCTACGGTGCTGATCGGCGGTAGCCGCGAAGATAATCTCTTTCAGATCGACGGGCTGGAAGCTCATCTGGAAGCGCTGTCGGCCGCCGGGGGCAATTACATTCGTAACACCCTGAGTTCGCGGGATACCGGCAATGTCTGGGCGTTCGCCCGAAACGAAGACGGACTGTACGACCTGGAACGCTTCGATACGGCGTATTTCAATCGCCTGCAACGCCTGCTGGAGTGGACCCACGAACGGGATATCATCGTTCAGTTCGAAATGTGGGACCGTTTTGATTTTGCCCGTGATCCCTGGTTGAGCAATCCCTACCGGCCGGCGAATAACATCAATTACGATACGACGGCCAGTGGACTGCAGGACCTGTACCCCCGGCATCCGGGCAGTAATGACAATCCCTTTTTCTTCGCGGTGCCGGCACTGGACAGCAACGCCCTGGTTCTGAAATATCAGCGAAAGTACATCGATAAGGTATTGGAGATCGCTCTGAATTACGGTCATATCCTCTACTGTATGGATAACGAGACCAACGGGGATCCGGCCTGGGGCGCTTACTGGGCGCAATATCTAAAGGAGAAAGCTGCTGCCCGGGGCAAAACCATTTTTACCACCGAAATGTGGGATGCCTGGGACCTGAAAGACGAAGAGCACCTCGCCACCTTCGATCATCCGGAACTGTACGACTTTATCGATATTTCCCAGAATAATCACAATAAGGGACAGGAGCACTGGGATAACCTTCACTGGGTACGGGAGTATATTCGGGACGGAAAACGACCGCTTAACCACGTAAAGATCTACGGTGCGGAAACTTCCCGCTACGGTAGCGAGCGGGATGCTCTGGAACGCTTCTGGCGCAGCCTGCTCGGCGGCGCGGCATCCATCCGCTTCCACCGTCCGCCTTCCGGTCTCGGGCTCAGCGCTCCGGTACAGCAATCCCTGCGGGCGGCCCGGCTACTGCTCGATAGTTTCGACCTGCATGAGGCCCAACCCGATGTAACTTCCGAAAAACTGCTGAACCGATCCGATAATGAAGCTTTTCTTTCCTACATCGATGGCCGGACTTACCTGCTCTATTTCCCGGATGGAGGAGCCGTCGATCTGGACCTCACCGGTCACGAAGGCACCGCCCGGGTACAGTGGCTGTCTATCCTGGATGACCGCCCCCACTGGCAGCAAGCCGCAACTATTGCCGGGGGAAAACCGCAGCCGCTGGAAGTACCCGGCAGCGGACACTGGCTGGCTTTGGTGCAATTTTAGGATGAAACGATGGGCGTTTATTTTCACCAGGCAGCATAAAACCCGGTGTAATGACCCTGCCGGAAAATACGTATCGTATCCACATCGTTGGTATAGTTCTATTGAGTGAAATAGATTTTACGATGGCAAACTTTCCATTACAGATCCCGGATTGTAGAAACAGGCCAAATTAGGCATTCTTCCGGCATCATTTTTTGCTGGTTTATCCGGATATTTGTTACTGTGGGACGTTTCGCCCCGGAATCCTGCCGAAGTTTTGGAACCGGTAGATTGAACGGGAAAAATTCGGGCGATAACCACCTACCCGACCGTCTAAGTCAACGACTGGATCCACCCGAAGGAGCCGACTGTGCAGGATCCCAATAGCCGATAGCCATATCTAAACCCTGAAAATATGTCAAACATCCCTATGTATTACAAACTTATTCTTTCCTTTTGCCTGCTATTGTCCACGCAATTGCTCGCGGCTCAGGCCAGCCGGGCCGTAAAACTCATCGAACAGGGCGCATTGACCGAAGCGGAGCCTTTATTGCGTTCCGCATTACCCGATGAAAAAGACCGGGTGATCGGCTACTACGGCCTGGCCTACATCTATTCCGAACCGGAATTTCCGAAATTTCGTCTGGATTCCGCCTACAGTTACATCGAAGCCGCCCGGGAAGCCTACAAGGCCCTGGACTATAAGGATAAGGGAAAGATCTCCAAAGACGTCAGTTCTTCCCAGATCGGTCGCCGGCGTACGGACATCCTGAAAGCGGCGCTGGCGAAAGCGGAAGAGGAAAATACCCTGGCTGCCTACCAAAAGTTCGTGGAAGACTTTCCGGGTTCGGGTACCCGCTACGAAGGCAAGGCGATTTCCGCGCGCAACCGGCTAGCCTTTGAAAATGCCCGCTCGCAGGACACCGAACTGGCCTATACCCGACTGCTCGAAGACTACGGCGAGGAGTTGAAATCCAAAGATCGGGATCTGTACGACGCGGCGGAACGTTTACAGTTTGAGCGCTACATCGATCGGCAGGGCTGGGCGGGTTATGCGGCTTTTGCCGAACAACACCCGGATCATGTGTATGTCCGCGATAGCCTGTTCGAAGAATTTCAGGCCCTCTGGTACGGCCCCGTGACCGGGTACCGGGATTTTATCGCCAATTATCCCTCGGCCCCAATCACGCGCTACGCAGTAGACAGCCTGGGTATGCGGCTGGTCCAGCAGGCGGATACAGTCCTGAGCCGGCAGTTTCTGGCCGATTATCCGGATCATGTCGCCCGTGATCAGGTATACGGCACCTGGTACGAAAGTCTGAAGGTCCGCTTCAACAGCATCAGTGATCTGGACCGGTTCAGAACCAATAATCCGGATTTTCCCTATCCGGAACGCTTCACTGCCGATGAAGAAGTGTTCCTGGATCGTTCTTACGAAAAATTGCAGGTCGGCAAAGCGCTGGGTGCGTTTCGGGCCTTTATCGATAAACATCCCGGGTATTCCAAGATCGATTCGATCTGGTGGCGGTATTACCTGACCTATAAGCAGGAGCGGCCCGGGGCCGAAAATCTCGATCGTTTTTTAAAAGTGCATCCGGAGTTTCCTTTTCCGGATTCGATCGCTGCGGATCAGATCAGTTTTCTGGCGGAAGCCGAACGCTCCGAGTGGGAACGCCTGCAGGCAGGGGAGGGCACGCCCGAACTTTTCCGCTTCCTCAAAGCGAAACCGGAAAGTCCTTACCGGCAGCAGGCCATGGACCTCCTGGTAGAGCGCCTACTGGCGGATGGGCAGTATCAGAGTGTGGAAGGATTCCTCAAGGACTATGGGGATCACGAGCGGCGGCCGGAACTGCTGGTCCGTCTATGGCAGACCTTTCCCGAAAAGGAAAGTGCCCCGGCGATCAGCCGTTTCATGGAAAACTATCCCGATTATCCCAACTTCGGTGCGTTGGAAGACGCCCTGGCCACGGTGCCCCTGACGGACGAAGAAGTCCTGAGCTACAGCGCCGACAAACACGACGGTTTTGTCCGCTACATCCGGAGCAATGCGCCCGCACTGAAGGCCTTCGAAGCACTCTGGCTAATGCTGGAAGATTATTTCGAGGCCAGGGACTGGGATGGCGCCTACCAGACCCTGCAGCAATACGCAGGGGATTTCGGCAACCAGCTCCCGGAATACTCCCGTTGGCTGGAAACTTTTCATCCGACCCGCAGAGCGGAACCGGAAGGGATCAGTTCCCGGATCAACACCGAACAGGAAGAATACAGTGCAGTGATCACGGCCGACGATCAAACCATCTACTTCTGTCGCAATACGGGCACCGATAAGATCAATGAGGACATTTTTGTCGCTACCCGGGATGAGCGGGGCAACTGGCAGACTGCTACCCCGATCAGTGAGCTCACTACCGAAGATAACGAGGCGCCGGAAGCGGTCTCCGCCGACGGCAACCAGATGCTCGTCTTCTTTGAGGGCCGGATCGGTACCAGCGTCAAGACCAAAGACGGATGGTCCAAGCCCAAACCGCTAAATAAAAACATCAACCGCTCCCACTGGCAGGCGGATGCGCGGGTAACCGCGGACGGGAAGGCTATCATCTTCACTTCGGAAGTCGGTGTGCTGCGGGGCAATAAGGACATCTACGTTTCCCTCCTGCAGGAGGATGGCAGTTGGGGGCCGGCCATGTCTGTCGGTGACAGCATCAATACGGACAAGGACGACCGGAGCCCTTTCCTGCATCCGGATATGGAAACGCTCTATTTCAGCTCCGCCGGGCACCGGGGTTTGGGCGGTCTGGACATCTTTGTGAGTAAACGACTGGACGATAGCTGGACCAACTGGAGCGAGCCGGTCAATCTGGGACCGGGCTTCAATACCCGGGCCAACGACTGGAGCTTTAAGGTAACTACGGACGGCAAACAGGGTTATTTCAATATCCTGTCCCGCAACGGGGTGGGTGATATTTTCATAATGCCCCTACCGGAAGCCTATCAGCCAAAACCCGTGGCCACCGTCAGCGGCCTGCTGACCAGTATCGACGGTGAACCGATCGAGGCGATGATCAACTGGGTCAATTTGGAAACCGGCGAGGTGATCCAGAATACCGCCAGCGATCCGGGAGACGGCACTTTCTTTGCTACTTTGCCGAGTCTGGGCCGTTACGGGTACACCATTAAAAAGGATGGCTATTTTCCGATCTCGGGCAATCTGGATTTTAGCGAAAAGCTCTACCACCACCGGCTGGAAAAAGCCATGACCATCATTACCGTCGAGGAAATGAAAGCGAAAGACCTGGCCGTACCGCTGAACAACCTCTTTTTCGAAACGGCCAAATACGAGATCAAACCGGAATCTTTCCCCGAACTGAATGGACTGGCCGAATGGGTGAAGGACAATGATCTCTCCATCGAGGTGCACGGCCATACGGATACGGTGGGCGATGGCGCGGCTAATTTGCTGTTATCCGAGAACCGGGCCAAGGCGGTTCGGCAATACCTCATCGGTCGTGGCCTGGAAGCCGACCGGCTGGAGGCCAAAGGTTTTGGTGAAAACAAGCCGGTAGAATCGAACGATACTCCGGAAGGCCGGGCCCAAAACCGACGGGTGGAGATTAAGATCGTGAACTGATCACTGCGATCCGAAGATTTTTCTGCAATTAAAATAGAAAACATGACCAGTCGCTATCGATGGCTCCTGATCCCATTGCTGTTTTACCTAAGTATGCCGGTGGGAATAAGTCAGGGCCGGATCCGGATAAACCAGGAGCAGGCCCGGGTTATGGAGGCGGCCCTTCGCTACGATCTGGCGAAGGATTACGTTTACGATTCCACCGTTTACCGAACGCTGGTACTGGACAAGCAGGTGCGAAAGCAGGGACTGGCGATACTGGAAATTACGACCAATCCGGATTCCATCCTGTATTATTCGGTTTCCTACGGCGAAAGTGAACTGGCCGGTATTATTGCCGGAGACAGCTCCTGGTTGGATCTGATGCTCGCATTCAATGATCGGGAAGGCGAACTGAGCCGGATAAAGCAAGGGGATCTGCAATTGCCGGAATACAACCTGCAGTTGCGGTCCAACCGATCGCTACGGCGGCAGTTCAAGGGCAAACGCGGATGGGAGCGATTCTACGCGAGGCATCCCGGATCGAACGGGCTCTACCGGATCTCCGCCCCGCTTATCCGGGACGATATGGCCATCCTTTATCTCAGTCATACCCGGGGAGGACTGAGTGGTAGTGGCGTGATCTTATTACTGGAGAAAAAGCCACAGTGGGAAGTGATCCATCTGGTGGAGTTGTGGGTGAGTTAGGCGCCAAAAACGGCAGCAAATAGAGAAAGCCGGCAACGCCTGCGAATGACCGATAATAACTCATTTCAGAGTGAAGGTAAAATCCGCAATTTATTCTTGCACATCTCTAACATAAAGGTTATCTTTGCAACCGCTTTTAAGAAACGATCCTGTTTAAGGGCCATAAGTGGCTCTAAAGAATAGGAAATCAAGTAATTGACATGGATGCTCTTATTTCGTATACCCTTCCTGTAAAAGGATTGGGAATAGGCATTCACCGGTTCGATTATAAAATCGACCAATTGTTCTTTGAGCATTTTGAAAGTTCACCCATTCGGGAAGCGGACATTGATCTGCACCTGGATTTTGACAAGCGTATCGATATGTACGTGCTGGATTTCCATATTTCCGGTACCGTACGCACCGAATGCGATCGCTGTCTGGCTCCGATCAACCTACCGGTAGCCAGCGAGCAGCAGTTGATCGTCAAGTTTAGTCATGATCCCGGTGATGAAGAAGCAGAGATTGTTTACGTGAGTCCGGATATCGAGCAGTTCAATATCGCCCAGTACATTTATGAGTACGTCGTATTGAGCCTGCCGATAATAAAGGTATACGATTGCCAAGATGATGATCCGGTACCCTGTGATGAAGAAATGCTTGATCGGCTCGAAGCCGAAGAAGACGAGGATGCAACCCCCAACCCAATATGGGACGAACTTCGAAAGCTAACTGATAACGATAATTGATCATTTTTAAAATATTTTGCAATGGCACATCCCAAGAGTAGAACGTCGAAAATGCGTAAGCACAAGCGGAGAACGCATCTTAAGGCTGCCATCCCGCAGATCTCTACTTGCTCTAAAACGGGCGAGAAGCATATCTACCACCACGCCTACTACGACGACGAAGGAAATATGTACTACCGTGGTAAGTTGCTCGTGAAGTCTGACTTCGCTGAGTAAAGCTCCGGTATAATGAAGAACTAAAAAGCTCCCATCCCGTAACTGTGGTGTGGAGCTTTTTGTGTTGGAGATTATCGGTGTTGATGTGTTAACGTGTTGATGTGTTAAGGTGTTAATGTGTTGATGTTGGCGATCGGGAAACCGAAAGCGATATGGGATCAAGAAAATGTATATGAATACTTGCCTGACCTTCACCTTAAACGTGTAAACTCCAACACCTCCCAACCCCATCACTCCAACACATTAACACTTTAACACTCCAACACCTCAACACATCAGAACACATGAAGAAGATCATCAAATCCGATAAAGCTCCGGCGCCCATCGGGCCGTACAATCAGGCCGTTATCCACAACGGTACGCTCTACGCTTCCGGCCAGATCGCCATTAATCCGGAAAACGGAGAACTGGTAACCGACTCCATCGAAGCGGAAACCCGCCAGGTCATGGCTAATATCAAAGCCATTCTCGAAGAAGCCGATCTCACTTTTGACGATATTATTAAGTGTTCCGTATTTGTGTCGGATATGAATAACTTCGGCCGGATCAATGCCGTTTACGCCGAATATTTCAACGAAAGCAATGCCCCGGCCCGGGAACTGGTGGAAGTGGCTAACCTGCCCAAGTTCGTTAATCTGGAGATCTCGGTGATTGCGGCGTTTGATTAGGGGTTGAGGTGTCAGGGAATCAGGTGTCGGGGGAGAGGTGTCAGGTGTGAGGGGGCAGGTGTCAGGTAAGAGGGGCGAGGTGTGAGGAGTCAGGATTTGGGGGTTGGGCTGGAACTAATCGCTTCCCGAAAGCATTACATTTTCCGATAAATCATTTATAAAGCAAGCATAAGCAAAATCATTTCATGAAAAAGCGAGTACTCTCGGGTATACAACCTACCGGAAATTTGCATTTTGGCCGTTATTTTGGAGCAGTGAAGAACTGGGTGACCATGCAGGATGAATACGAAGCCGTTTATTGCGTAGTGGACTACCACGCGATGACAATGCCCTTCGTTCCCGCCAAATTGCGCGCCAATAGCTGGGAGTTAGCGACCAATCTGTTAGCCGTCGGGATCAAACCGGAAAACCTTTTCATTCAGTCACTGGTACCCGAGCATACCGAATTGGGATGGATCATGAACTGTTTTGCTTCCTACGGTCAGCTGACCCGGATGACGCAGTTTAAAGATAAGAGTGCACAGACGCAGGAGAAAACGGGAGAAAGCTTTATTTCTGCCGGACTTTTCGACTATCCGGTGCTGCAGGCTGCGGATATCCTGATCTACAAGGCCGACTACGTGCCGGTAGGTAAGGATCAGGAGCAACACCTGGAATTCACCCGGAATATTGCGCAGCGGTTTAACAATCAGGTCGGCAAGGAATACTTCGTATTACCCGAACCGCTGTACACCGAGATCCCGAAAGTGATGTCTACCGCCGATCCGACGCGCAAGATGAGCGCCAGTCTGGGCGAAAAGCACAATATCGACGTCTTTGCCGATGAAAAACGCATCCGCAAGCAGGTCCGCTCGGCCGTCACCGACACCGGGGAAACGCCGGAAGGAGAAATGAGCCCGGGTGTGGAAAACCTGTTTAGTCTGCTTCGTGCCGCTGAAAAGCAGGACGTACACGACAGCCTGATGGGCGACTACAATAGCGGTAATCTGCGCTATGTAGACCTGAAAGATGCAGTGGGCGACGCATTGGTTGAGCTCAGTACCGGATTCCGGGAACGCAAAGCCGAGCTCAATGCGGACAAAAAAGCCGTGAAAAACCTGGTGAAGGCTTCCAGCGCCGAGATCCGCAAGCGGGCCCAACAGACGGTTAAAGAAGTGAAGGAACTGATCGGTTTGCTCAACGTGAGATTCTAGCCGGAGCCGGTTAGCCGGCATCTTCCACTGTTATCCGCTGCGCCGGCACCAACAATGACTATCAGATCCTGCCGGTTTGCAAGATCGGCCGGATCCGTTCTATATCGAAAACTATCCAAAATGCCGGATATCTGATCCGGCACTACCTGCCGTATGAAAATTATCTGCATCGGACGCAACTACGCCGAACACGCCAAAGAACTCAATAATCCGGTTCCCGAACGACCGGTGGTATTTCACAAACCGGCTTCGGCGCTGCTGGTAAACGACAAGCCGCTCTATTTTCCGGAATTCACGAAAGACCTGCACCACGAGTTGGAGATCGTGCTGAAGATCGGCAAGAATGGCAAATACGTGCAGCCGGAATTTGCGGATGATTACTACCCCGAGATCGGTCTGGGCATCGACTTCACGGCCCGCGACCTGCAATCCGAACTAAAAAAGAAGGGACAACCCTGGGAGATCGCCAAAGGCTTTGACGGTTCGGCGGTACTGGGAAAATTCGTTCCGCTCTCCGAAATACCCGATACGAACGCGATCGAATTTGAACTGCACAAGAACGGTGAGGTCGTTCAGCGGGGAAATACCCGCGACCTGCTGTTCTCATTTAATGACATTATCGTTTATGTTTCCCAGTTCTTCAAGCTGCAGATGGGAGATCTGATCTACACGGGTACGCCGGCCGGCGTGGGTCCCGTTCAGATCGGCGATGTGCTGGAAGGATTTCTGCAGACAAAGTCGGGTACGAAACAATTACTCCGCTGTGAAATCAAATAAGGTGCCCGCGATAAGGTAACATTTTCTATTTTTGGGCCCGAATTGATTATCAGGATCAGCTCACCTTTCTGCTTCCCGGATCTCATGGGTTATCGTAAAACCAACGGGAGCATGATATATTTTTAGAAGAATCATAAGTATTCATAAAACGAACAGATCAAATGCCGTACTTATTTACCTCAGAATCCGTTTCCGAAGGACACCCGGATAAAGTGTCCGATCAGATATCCGACGCTTTAGTGGATCACTTTCTTGCCTTTGATCCGAGTTCCAAGGTAGCCTGTGAAACCCTGGTCACTACCGGACAGGTGGTGCTGGCCGGAGAAGTGAAATCTCAAACCTACCTGGATGTGCAGGAGATCGCCCGTCAGGTGATCCGTCGCATCGGCTATACGAAGTCCGAATATATGTTTGAGGCCAACTCCTGTGGAGTGCTGTCCGCCATTCACGAACAATCTCCGGATATCAATCAGGGGGTAGAGCGTGCAAGCCCGGAAGAGCAGGGCGCCGGCGACCAGGGGATGATGTTCGGGTACGCCACCAGCGAAACCGAAAACTATATGCCGCTGGCACTGGACCTTTCCCATAAGATCCTGCTGGAACTGGCCGCCATTCGCAAAGCCGGAACACCACTGGCATATCTGCGTCCCGATTCCAAATCTCAGGTAACCATCGAATATTCTGATGATAATGTACCGCAGCGCATTGACAGTATCGTGGTCTCCACGCAGCACGATGCCTTCGATGAGGACGAAGCCATGCTGGCCAAGATCCGCGAAGACATCATCAAGGTGGTGATCCCCCGCGTCAAGGAGCAACTGAAACCCGAACTGCAAAAGCTGTTCACAGATGATATCACCTATCACATCAACCCGACCGGTAAATTCGTGATCGGTGGCCCCCACGGCGACGCCGGCCTGACCGGCCGGAAGATCATCGTAGATACCTACGGCGGTAAGGGAGCCCACGGCGGTGGTGCTTTCTCCGGAAAAGATCCTTCCAAAGTAGACCGTTCGGCAGCCTACGCTACCCGTCATATCGCAAAGAACCTGGTGGCTGCCGGTGTTTGTAACGAAGTACTGGTACAGGTTTCCTACGCTATCGGTGTGGCCAAACCGACCAACATCTACATCAATACCTACGGAAGCGCCAAAGTAGATCTGAACGACGGACAGATCGCCGCTAAAGTGACCGATATTTTCGATATGCGTCCCTACGCCATCGAAACCCGCCTGAAATTGCGTAACCCAATCTATTCGGATACTGCCGCTTACGGCCACATGGGACGTACCCCAGAAGTAAAAGAGGTGGAACTGGTAAATGGTTCCGGTGAGCGCAAGCGCATGACCGTGGAGACCTTTACCTGGGAGAAACTGGATTATGTGGATCAGGTGAAAGCCGCTTTTGGTTTGTGAACAAGAGATTAGGAGACCGGGAGACCGGGAGACATGGAGACCGGGTGATGGGGAGAGTGGGTGCAACTCACGGCTCTCCCAATCTCCCCCTCACCCAGTCACCAAGTCTCCCCTCACCCAATCTCCCCGTCTCCCAATCTCCCCCTCACCAAGTCTCCCCCTCACAACCCCCGTCTTGCAACTTACCCTAAAATATCCTAATTTACCGGTGCACACAAAGCCGGTAGGATGAAGCAGTTACCCATGTTCGATGATACCGAAGATCTGAAGCGGTATTACAGCATCGGCGAGGTCGCCGAAATGTTTGATATTTCCAAATCGTTGATCCGATTTTGGGAAGGCGAATTTGATTTCCTGCGGCCGCATAAGAATAGCAAGGGCGATCGTCGGTTCACCCCGGAGAATATCGAACAACTGCGCACCATTTACATCCTGGTCAAAGAAAGAGGCTTCACGCTGGAAGGTGCCAAACGGGAACTGAAAGAACAAAAAGTCCGCCAGAAGCAGCGGGATGAAATGATCGGCCGGCTGCAGGAGATCCGTACCTTTCTGGTTGCCATGAGAGATGAGGAGTTGGGAGAGGTCGGGCAGGAAGGGTGAGTAGAACCGTTCCCTTACTCCGCCCGAATATCCGATTCAATTCAACACCGATAGTACTTCCCCGCCTTTTTCAAAAATCGCGCCCATCACTTTAGCCATTACCGATACGCCATTATCACCGTTGGTAAAAAGTACGATCCCGTCCTGCGATTGTGGGAAGAGGATCGCAATCGCCCGCACGCCCTGGTCCCCACCGGTATGCATGAGGGCATAGGAACCGTCGCTGAGATCTGGAATGATCATCCAGCCGAGACCAAAAGCAACCCGATCGTTGGCCTGTACCTGCGGACTGACCATATCCGCAAACACGGCATCGGACAGCCCTTCTTTTTGCATGACGCCCATCACGAACCGACAGTAATCCTCCACACTCACCAACAGATCATCCGCGGCGTTGGCATTTTCCCTCTTAAAGGTTTCGTAGGCCACACCTTCGACATTGTGTCCGGTAGCAAAGGGTTGATCTGCCATGTCGGCATCCCAGATCAGGCGGCTATCCTCCATGCCGTAGGCCTGGAATAAGTGATCGGCAACCAGTTGATCCAGCGTTTTCCCGAATTTATTTTTCAAAGCCCGGCGCAGGTATTCGTAGCCTTCCCCGGAATACTGAAATTTCGTACCCGGCTCAAACTCGAAAGCCAGCTTTTGATCGTCGTACATGCGTCGCCAGTTTTTGAAACCGGTCTGGTGGCTCAGCACATGCCGGGTGGTCAGTTTTTGGGTCAGAGGATCATCGGCGATATCGGGATCGGTCCAATAGCGGGCCAGCGGCTCGTCGAGATCCCACTGCCCGTCGGTCACCAGCTGCAGGGTAAGAACGGCAACAATGGGTTTGGTGAGCGAAGCCACGTTGAAGATCGTCTGATCCGGGGCCGGCGTTCCGGCTTCCAGTTCGCCAAAAACCCGGGCCATTTCCAGGCTGCCGCCTTTGATCAGTCCGATGCCGATGGCGGGGACGTTTTCTTCCCGGAGCCAGTCGTTTATTTTTTCGGGCACATCCTGCTGAGCGAGGATGTTACAAGTAAAACAGAAAGTGAGTAAGGTGGTAATGAGGAATTTCATATGGTGAATTTCCGATTGGGACGCTGACATGGGTACATATGGTTACAAAATCCTGATGATTAATCCGAAAATGAACTCTTCTGACCCAAATATCTGTTGGGTCTAGAGTAGAAACATTTGGACAGATAATTAAAAATGAAAAAGAGAATTTGCATCATCGGATTAGAGCGGGAACCAAGTCTGGCGATTCGAAAAAATTATTTCGGGCCAACCATGTACCACGAGATGTTACCGAAATTCCTGGTAAATGATGGCCGGTTGTTCATTGAACGGACCAATGGCATCGGTATGCTGCCGGTCGATATCGTGGTCTTTCACGGTATTTTCGAAAATGATCTTGATCTGCTGACCGGTCTTGCGATTTGGGGCGGCCCCTGTTTTCCCAACGCTCTGGCCATGATGAATTGCCGCCTGAAACTGCCCTGTCTGGCGAGGGCTCTGCAGGTGAGCCGGTTCAATACCCGTCGAGGTTTTCTGCCGGCGCAAGGGACCATCCAGGTGAACCGTACCAGCGTGGCGAAATGGGGAAACTGGCACTGTGGAGAAAATAAACAGAAATTTTCGGGGGAATGGACCGGCCGGGAAACCAGTGTGATCGAGCCCTTTTTTCCGGGGGAATCGGTCCGGGTGGTGGCATTGGGTGGCCATCAATTTCAGATCCGGCTGGCGGGTGAAAGTTGGTTAAAATCGATCGATGATGAATCTGCCGCTATGATGGAAATGGATCCGGAATTGTTGGAAGATACGTTGCGGATTAAAAAGGCTTTCGGGATGGACCTGATCGCCAATGATTATATTATCGACAACGAGGGAAACAAGCACCTGTTGGAGGTCAATCATATTCCCAACATGGTGAGATTCAAACAACTGCAGGATAGCTACATCCAAGTGGTCAATTCCTGGATACATTCACAACTTTAATTTGAAATAATATCATGCACTACATTATCCTCGACCTCGAAGCGACCTGCTGGGAGGAAAGAACCAAAAATAAGAACGAGATCATCGAGATCGGAGCCGTTAAGATCAACGCCAATGCCGAACTGGTCTCCGAATTCCAGACCTTCGTCCGACCGACCCAGCACCCGGAACTGAGCGAATTTTGCAAGTCGCTAACGTCCATCAGCCAGTCGGATGTCGATGCGGCACCGCATTTCCCCGAGGCACTGCAACAATTCCAGGAATGGTTTGATTACGGTCGAGCAAGCTACTTGCTATGCTCCTGGGGATTCTACGATAAACGACAATTTAAAGACGATTGCAAATTGCACGGCCTGGATGCCGATTGGGTAAAACCCCACATCAGCGTAAAACATCAGTACGGTATATTCAAAAAACTAGAACGTCCGGTCGGAATGAAACAGGCGCTCCAAATGGAGGGTATTGCACTGGAAGGTACGCACCACCGGGGTATCGATGACGCCCGTAATATTGCGAAGATCTTTGTGAAGTATTTTGGGGAGTGGGAGGTGTCGGGGGTGAGGTGAAGGGCGAGGTGAGAGGTGTCAGGGACGAGGGGTCAGGGGCAGGGAGTCAGGTACCGGAAGCCAATAACTGCCCCTGCCCCCTCGCTCCTGACCCCCTCTCACCTGACACCTGATTCCTGACCTCTCGCCCCTCTCACCTCGCCCCTCTACCCTCACTCCACCCGAAACCCATACTCCAACACTCCCTTCTCCCGCGGATTTTTCAATTTCAGCTGTACCCGGTACAAGGTATCTCCCCAGACCGATAGTAACCGGCGATCCTCGATGGTAATCGATTCGGAGCTTGCCTCAAACTGTTTGGGATCGTATTCTAAGGCCATAGTAAATGCACCGGAAGCATCACGAAGTTGTAAGACCCCGGCCTTGGAGGTTTGCGGTTGGCAGGGAGTAACGAAAAAGAGACTCGTCTCGCCGGAGACCCGATCCAGTTCGTAGCTTTCGGTGATGTCGATGGCTTTTCCCCGCTGGAAATCGATCTCCCGCAGCCAGGTCTTTACTCCTGCCTCCTGTGGGTAGGCACCGGCAATGTCCAGCGAGAAACGCATGGATTTGCCGTCCGCATCGTATTGGACCGACCTGGCGGCGTAATTCCGGCCGTTCTTTTGCATTTGACCGTTAATAGTGGGCAGGGTGTGGTACTGGGATTGCATGGTCCAGATGCTGTAGCGGTCGCTGCTGAAGGTCTCTTTCCGGTATTCCTCCACGCCCACATCGATGATGGCCGGCCGGCCGTTGTAAAAAATGATATAGTTACCCACATCATTGTGGTTGTGGCTTTCGGCATTATGGCCGCCTTTTCCCGCCAGGAGGAATCCATCGGCGGTATTGTCCTGATCCCGGGCAATGTATACTTCCAGGTCCGGGAACCAGGCATTAGCCGGAAGCGGCTCGGCCGGGGTGGCGTCCAGTACGTCCTGGTAGTGGAAAATGCTGTTGAGCGTACGGCCGAAAGCATAGGAGCCGCCGAAGTTCACACCGTTCTCCTGATTCAGGAAGGCCGCAAAGGACATCATATCCTGATCCTTTACCGCCTGTCCGTAGCGGAAGACCGTGATGGGATCCGGCTTGGTCATGGCCGAAGCATCGGCAAAATTCAGGTAATAGGGTTGTTTGATGTAGGCTTTGGTAATGTAGGTCCCCGTTTTCCGGATAAGCGGTTCGTCAAAGATATTGATCCTCCCGGCGCTGGCGGAATGCAGGATATCAAGGCAGTCGAAAAGTGAAGCGCCCGCCCGCCCCCAGTAGCCGGGACCTTCGTCACATCCGCCGTCTTCCGGTTGTTGGTTAATGAAATTGTCCAGACATACCATGGCTTTATGGACGTGCTGGGCCCGGTATTGCGGATCGCGTTCCAGCAGGAGCGCGGCCGTCAGCCAGTTGGAGATTACCCAGGGATTCCAGTTGTTGACGTTTTTGCGTTCCCCCAGGCCCATCCACCAGAAGTCGATCCGGTTGCGGATGGGTTCCAGGATGCGCCGGTCCATTTCGGACTTGATCCGCGCGTTAATGGCGGGAGTCACCGCATCGAACTGATCGTGCAGCAAATAGTGCGTCCAGGCTACCAGCGTACCGGTTTCGGCCGCAAACAGATCCACCACTTCTCCCTGCTGATCGGGTAGGGGTGTATGTCCGTTGGCCTGTAGGTAGAGGTGGGCCGGGATACACCAGCTGCTTTCCTCGGTGACGGCCCAGAGCCCGTCGATCACCTGATCCAGATATTTTCCCGAAAGGGTGAGCGCTTCGGCGGCGACCAGATCGGCCAGCCGGGAGCGTCGTTCGAAGTAGATGGCCTGATAATTTGACCGGTTGCCGTTGCGGGCAAATTCGAGATAGACCGAAGCCGGCAAATTGGGCCATTCGAAGGAAAGCGCTTCGTCGCCCCGGGAAATGATACTTTCTTTTACTGCTGCCGGCAGCCCTTCCCAGGCTGCGCGATCGGAAGTCGGCGGAAAGTAGTGCCAATTATCGATGGGTAGCAGGTCGGCGGCTACTTTTTCCACCGTCAGGTCAGTAGACAAAAGGTTGCGGGGGCCGTCCTGGGCAGAGATCAGGACCGGTATGCAAAGGAGCAAAAAGGTAAGGCGATACATAGGTTTTGGTTTTTTCGTTTGCCTGGAAGACGAAAAAACCGGAGCTGCACTGTACACGGTAAATTGACTTACAGCATAAACTCGAAAGCCTTATGCTTTTAAAGTCTTACGACTACCATAATTGAAAGTTTATAGTAATATATTTAGATAAAAATCGAATTAAATTTTGCTTTCTCTTTAGCTTACACCATATTGTATATAGCACAACTTTGCGATAATATCTAAAACTATTTCAAAATGGAACGGAAAACCATACTGTTGCTGGCGCTATGCCTGCTCACGGGCTATGCTTTTGCCCAAAGGACAGTGACCGGAGTAGTGACCGATGGAGAATCGGGCACAGGACTACCCGGTGTCAACCTCATTGAAAAAGGCACAACCAACGGAGCGTCGACGGATATCGACGGAAATTACTCCATCACCGTCGGCGAGAATGCCATTCTTCAGTTTAGCTATATCGGTTTCCAGCCGCAGGAGATCGAAGTTAACAATCAGACTACGATCAATGTGACGCTGCTGACCGACTCGGAAACCCTCGACGAGGTCGTCGTGATCGGTTACGGTACTCAACGAAAAAGCGACCTGACGGGCTCCGTCAGTCAGGTAGGCGGCGAAGATCTGCAAAACCTGCCGGCCGCCCGGGTGGATAATATGCTCCAGGGGCGCGCCGCCGGGGTACAGGTCTCCCAGATTAGCGGCGAACCCGGCGCGGCGACCACGATCCGTATCCGGGGTGGGAACTCCATTCAGGGGAATAACGAACCACTGTGGGTGATCGACGGCGTAATCGTCGGCACGGATTACAACCTGAGCAACCTGAACACCAATGATATCGAATCCATCGATATCCTGAAGGATGCCGTTGCCGTATCCATTTACGGTACCCGCGGGGCCAACGGGGTGATCCTGGTGACTACCAAGAGCGGTGCTGGTGCGCAAGGGACCAATGTGTCCTTCAACCTCTACCGTGGGCAGCAATCCATCGTTACCCAGGTTGATTTTCTGGACGGTCAGGAACACGCTGCTTACGCAAATGAAGATGCGGAATTCCGGCAGTCGGCCGTTCCTTTTCCCAATCTGAACGAAGTGCCGGACATCGACTGGATCGATCAGGTGACCCAGTCGGCACCCGTACTGAATGTAGATGCCTCGGTCTCGGGGACTTCCCAGAACGGTCGCGTCAATTACTATATTTCCGGCAACTACTTCAATCAGGATGGACTCGTGCGGGCCAGCGGGATCGAGAAATACGTATTCCGGGCCAACATGGACATCAAGCTGTCGGATCTGTTTAAAGTGGGATTCCGGGCCAACCTGTCCAGCCTGCGGCAGGAAAATCCCAAATTCAATATCGATGGTCTGTATCTGAGCACCACACCCACCCGCGCCATTTACGATGCCGACGGTAATTTCACCGCGCTCGACCCGATCACCGATGGGATCTCTTCCAACTACGAAGCGGATATTCAATTGCGGCAGAACCACGATCAGGTAACCAACCTGTTGGGTAATGCCTATCTGGAATTTACACCCGTTCAAAATCTGATCTTCCGCACCACGATCAGTCCGGAGATCAATAACTTTAAGCAAAACGTTTTCAATCCCGGGGCCCTGCCAAACAACCTGATCATTCAGAACGGCGGTAACGCGACCGTGAATAACTCATTGCGGAAAGGCTGGATCAACGAAAACACCCTGACCTACAATCTGGATGTGGGGCAAAATGACCGACTGACCGTACTGGCGGGTTTTACCCTGCAGAAGACCCAGTTTGAATCCAGCTTCGCCCGCTCGCAGGGCTTGTCCAACGATGTGACCGGCTTCAATAATCTGGCCTTCGGATCGGATCCGACCCGGAATGAAGTCGGCTCCAGTTACAATTCCTTCCAGCTGTTGTCTTACCTGGGGCGGATCAATTATTCCCTCAACGATCGTTTCCTGTTTACCCTGGTCGGTCGTCTGGACGGCTCCTCCCGTTTTGCTCCGGGCAACAAATACGCCTTCTTCCCCTCCGGCGCTTTTGCCTGGAGAATGATAGAGGAAGATTTTATTCAGAATATGAACCTGTTCAGTAATCTGAAATTCCGGGCCAGCTTCGGTCTGTCCGGTAGCCAGGCCATTCCTTCCTACCGGACCCTGGCGGTACTGAATGCGGCCAATACGACCTTTGGCAACGTGGAAAAACCGGGAGTGGTACTCGGGCGTCCCGAAAACCCGGAACTGAAATGGGAGACCACCCGGCAACTCGACCTGGGCCTGGAGATGGGCTTTTTGGACAACCGCCTGGCCGTGGAGATCGATTATTACCAAAAAACCACGGAAGACCTCCTGCTGAACGCGCAATTACCGCGGCAGACGGGCTTTGTAAGCAAATTGCAGAACATCGGAAAGATCGAGAACAAAGGGATGGAGTTGCTGATCAACAGCGCGAATGTCCGGAATAACGACTTTAGCTGGTCCACCACGCTGACCATTTCCGGCAACCGGAACAAGGTAGTCGATCTGGGTGGCGTGGATTTCATCAATCTCGTGACCCCGGCCCAGCAGGGTGGCGTGGGCGGTCGACTGATCGTCGGCGAAAGCGTTCCCGTGTTTACCGGTGTGAATTACCTCGGTACCTGGAAATCCCAGGAGGAGATCGATCAGGTCGGACTCGGTGGCAACCACGACGTGGGCGGACCGCGGTTCGAAGACACGAACGGAGACGGCCAGATCACCGAGGAAGACTTTATCGTACTCGGTAGCCCGCAGCCGGATTTCTACTTCGGTATCGGGAATACCTTCAATTTTAAGAATTTCGAACTGGACATTTTCTTCCAGGGTACCCAGGGCAACGAAGTGTTCAACAGTCTTACCCAAACGGCGCTGTTTGGGCGGCCGGAAACTACCAAGTACAAAGAGACGCTGGATCGTTGGACGCCGGAAAACCCAACTTCGGATATTCCCCGCGCCGGTACGGTAGCTTCTTTATCCGAGGTGTACAACAATTCGGCGATGATCGAGGACGGCTCTCATATCCGTCTGAAAAGTCTGCGGCTCGGCTACACCTTCTCGGGTGATCAACTGGGACTGCGCGGCGTAAAAGGGATCAACGTCTATATCACCGGTTCCAACCTGTTTGTGATCTCGGACTTCAGATTGAAAGATCCGGAAACCAGCCAGTTCGGCCGGAACAGTGATAACCTGTCTTTCGGTTTCTCGCGGGGGCAGTATCCAAGTTCCCGGATTATTTCCGTTGGCGCCCGGGTTGACTTTTAATTGTTGAAACACTAAAAAAAAGATCATGAAAATCGATATAAAATTTACGTCATTGCTACTGATCCTGGGGCTTGCACTGGCCAGTTGCAATAACTTTCTGGACGAGGATCCCCGGGATCTGGTTTCCCCTACCAACTTTTTTAATACGCCGGCCGAATTCGAGCTGGCCATTACCGGCCTGTACAATACTTATAAACAAAATTCCCTGCACGGGAAGATTGGGCTGGACCGCTACTACGAGAACGGAGCCGACATCATTGGCCCCAACCGGGTATTCGACCAGGTTGAACCGACCCAGTCTTACTCGCTCAGTGAAAGTAACATCAGTGCGATCTCTCAGGGTGGCGGAGCGCCGCTGACCTGGCAGAACCTTTACGCCATCATCCTCAATGCCAATACGATATTGGCTCAATTGGAGATCAATGAAAGCCTGAGCCGGGACCAGAAGGACCTTTACGGTGCGGAAACACTGTTTCTAAGGGCTTATGCCTACTACCACCTGACCAATCTCTGGGGCGACGTACCTTACTATCGGGATAATTTACCGATCTCCGAGATCCAGGTGTTGCCGCGGACGGATGTACAACGGATCCGGACGGAGATCCTGCAGGACCTGCAACAGGCCCAGGACGTCCTGCCGGATACCTACGGTGCCGACGGTTTGGGCCGGGCAACCAAATGGGCCGCGGCTACGCTGATGGTCAAGATCTACCTGATACAGCAGCAGTGGCAACCGGCCCGGGACAAGGCGTTGGAGATCATCAACAATTCTCCGCACCAGCTCCTGGATGACTATGCGGCCATTTTTGATCCCAATAATGAATTTAACGCCGAGACCATTTTTGAGATCAACTTCGTGAAAGACATCAATCAGGATGACTGGGTCGACCACTTTACGCCGCGTATTCGCGATGAACCTAAAGATCCTACCAAGCGGGGTGAACTGAGTGCCGCTCTGGCAGCAAGAAATGAAGGTTTCACGGGTTACGGTCTGGCTATTCCCATCCCGGATTATGTAAACGAATTCCCGATGGATGACCTGCGTCGGTCTTCCAACGTGGTCACTGAATACCTCGGCTTCGAACTGAACTTTGCCTACATGCCGAAAATGTGGAACGTAGACCAGATCAACTCTCCCCGAGGCAACCACGGTGATAACAAGATCATCTTCCGGCTGGCCGATGTGTACCTGATGGCGGCCGAAGCGGAAAACGAACTCAACGGGCCGGACAATGCCTACCAGTACATCAATCGCGTGCGCGAGCGGGCCTACGAGCCGGATCAGCCGTTGTCGGGCATGACGCAGGAGGAATTCCGGCAGGCCATCTACGACGAGCGCCGCTGGGAACTGGGCGGTGAAGGCCACCGCCGTATGGACCTGATCCGGTGGGGAATCCTGCTGGATGTGGTGCGGAGCACCGAATACCGCATCTGGAATCCGGCGGATAATATTCAACCCAGACACGTCCTGTTGCCGATCCCACCGGAGGAGTTTAACTTGAACCCTGCACTCCTGGAAAGCGACCCAACGAACAACGGGTATCGCTAGAGAGTGCCGGGCCTCCACGATACCATTAACCGGGCGGGAGGAACACTGATCATTGCGCAGGTATACGATCGTTGAATCTACGATTTAGGGTGATGATGTAGCATTTTCTGCTTAAAAAATGCAAAATCATGCCTTTGCAGTAGTACGATCGATCCTGTTTTGCGGAATATAAGAGCAGTGTTCCTCCTTAAGCCCCGTGGGGATCCAACTTTTACAAAGCCATTAAACAAGGAGAATGAAACTATCGAATCGCAACGGCTGGAAACTAATTCCGGCCCTATTGTTACTATTTACTGCCCAGGGGGTAACTGCACAACAATACGAACTCAATTCAAAAGACGAACAAACCCGGATCAGGATCCAGGTAAATGACCGGATCACCTGGTCAGTCAGCAAATATGGCCAGGTCGTGCTACCGGAAGTGGTGATCGGCATGACTGTCAACGGAACCGTACTGGACGAGGATCCGGAAGTGACTTCCCGCAGGGAATCCGAGACGGCCGAAAGTTTTGAAGCGGTTTTGCCCGTCAAGAGTCGCATTATCGAGAATGATTATCGCGAATTACAACTCAAATTTGCCAACGATTTCGAACTCCACTTCCGCGCCTACGATCACGGCGTAGCCTACCGCTTTACCACGAGCCGGTCCGGCAACATCGAAGTGGACAGCGAAACCCTGGAAATAAGTTTTCCCGCCGGCACCACCTCCTATTTCCCCCAGGAAGAATCCATGTACTCCCATTACGAGCGCTCTTATCTTTTTAAAGGCATTGATACGATCCGAACCGGTGAATTTGCGTCGCTCCCTATCCTGTTCAATACGAAGGATGACCTGCGAATCCTGTTTTCGGAAGCTGATGTTTTCGATTATCCACATCTATTCCTGGCCGGTAGCGGTTCCAAAACGCTGCACGCCCAGTTTCCGAAAGGAGTAGCGGCTACCAAACCCGATCCGAGCAGTGCGGACCGCAACGTGATCATTACCGAAGAGGAACCCTTCATTGCGGCGACAGAAGGAACGCGAACTTTCCCCTGGCGCTTTTTCGTAATCACCAATGACGATGCCGATCTGATCCGGCAGAACATGGTGATGCAACTGTCGCGTCCCCAGATCCTGGAGGAAACGGACTGGATCCAGCCCGGAAAGATCGCCTGGGACTGGTGGAATGCCAATAATGTTTTCGGGGTGGATTTCAAATCCGGTCTGGATACCCGAACCTACAAGTACTACATCGATTTTGCGTCGGAATACGGATTGGAATACCTGATCCTGGATGAAGGCTGGACCAAATCCACAACCGAGATCCTCGAGTGTAATCCGGACCTCGACGTAAAGGAACTGATCCGTTACGGCCGGGAAAAAGGTGTATCACTCATCCTATGGTGTCTCTGGAAACCGCTGGATGATAATATGGAGGAGATCCTGGACACCTACGCCGGCTGGGGCGCTAAAGGAGTGAAGGTCGACTTCATGCAGCGCGCCGATCAATACATGGTCAATTCCTACACCGAAATTGCCAAAGCCTGTGCGGACCGGAAAATGCTGGTCGATTTTCACGGGGCTTTCAAACCGGCCGGCCTGCGGAGCGCTTATCCCAACGTGATCAGCTACGAAGGCGTACGGGGCAACGAGCACAACAAATGGGCCGACTACATCACGCCGGAACACAACGTCACACTGCCCTTCACCCGCATGGCCGTCGGGCCGATGGATTATACGCCGGGAGCGATGCACAATGCCCAGGAGATCAATTTTAGTGTCAGTTTCGGTCGGCCGATGAGTCTGGGTACACGCGCCCACCAGGTGGCCATGTATGTGGTGTACGAATCTCCCCTGCAAATGCTCTGCGACACTCCGAGTGCCTATATGCAAGATGAAAAAACGGCCCGTTTTATTTCCGGCATTCCGACGGTATGGGACGAAACGAAAGTGCTGCACGCAAAAGTGGCCGAATACGTGGCGGTAGCCCGCCGGCAGGGAGACGACTGGTACATCGGCGGCATGAACAACTGGGATGAGCGGAGCCTGGAGATCGATCTCTCCTTTCTGCCGGCCGGTACCTACGAAATGACCATTTTTCAGGATGGCATCAACGCCAATACTTACGCCGAGGATTATCGGATAGAAAGCCGGACGGTAAACCGTTCGGATCAGCTGAGTATGGATCTGGCTAAAGGTGGCGGCTGGACTGCCGTGCTCCGCAGGAAATGATTACTAATGGTACCAAAGGTGCCTGATGCCGGCGCCGGGCATTCGCGAACGATTGGCGGATATCCGGTTACCGGCTCCTCAATATAGTTATATGAACAGAACGAAACTAACTTTTGCTGCGCTGGCGGTGGCCATGGTCCTGGCGGCCTGTCAAGGTACCGAAACGGAAACACCGCCGCAAAAGCCCAACATCCTTTTTGCGATCATGGACGATGCTACCTATATGCACATGAGTGCGTACGGTTGTGCTTTCGTCAATACACCCAATTTCGACCGGGTGGCGAAAAACGGCATCCTCTTCAAAAACGCCTATACACCGAATGCGAAATGCTCGCCCTCCCGCTCCTGCATTCTGACGGGAAGGAACTCCTGGCAACTGGAGCAAGCTGCCAACCACTGGCCGTATTTCCCCGAGAAATTTAAGGTATTTACCGAAGTACTGGCGGAGAACGGTTACGCCGTAGCCAGCACGGGTAAAGGCTGGGCGCCGGGGATCGCTACCCGCGCGGACGGCAGTAAACGCAACCTGATGGTCAATACCTTCAGCGAGATCAAGACTACTCCGCCAACTTCCAAGATCAGCAATGTAGATTATGCGGCTAATTTTACGGCCTTTCTCGATCAGAAAGGGGAGGAGCCTTTCTTCTTCTGGTACGGTGGCCTGGAACCCCACCGGGCGTACGAATACGGCTCCGGGATTGCCAAAGGCGGCAAACAACTGGCCATGGTCAAGGATAGTGACGTTTTTGATTTCTGGCCGGCGGTAGATTCCGTGAAAACGGATCTGCTGGATTACGCTTTTGAGATTGAATACTTCGACAAGCAACTGGGCAAAATGCTGGATACCCTCGAAGCCCGGGGGCAGTTATCCAATACTCTGGTGGTCATTACGGCGGATAACGGCATGCCTTTCCCCAGAGTGAAAGGCCAGGAATACGAATATTCCAACCACCTGCCCCTGGCGGTGATGTGGGCCGACGGTATTGCCAACCGGGGCCGGAAGATCGATGACTACATCAGCTTCATCGATTTTGCGCCTACCTTTCTGGAACTGGCGGAGGTGCCCGAGGGGGCTGCCGGAATGCAGGCCATTGCCGGCCGGAGTTTTACGGATATCCTGTATTCCGAAAAAGATGGTCAGGTGGATCCCCGGCGGGATTACGTCATGATCGGTAAGGAGCGGCACGATATCGGTCGCCCGAACGATTGGGGATATCCCATCCGCGGACTGGTGAAGGACGGCAAGCTTTATCTGCATAATTTCGAGACCGATCGCTGGCCCGGCGGAAATCCGGAGACGGGTTATCTGAATTGCGACGGAGGCGCTACTAAAAGCGTAGTCCTGAATACCGTCTTCAATCCCGATGTGGCCCGCTACTGGCAAATGTCTTTCGGGAAACGTCCGCAGGATGAATTCTACGATATCGCCAATGATCCCGATTGTATGGAAAACCTGGCGCTATCCGAAGCGCACCGGGAAATGATGACCAGCATGAAAAACGATCTTTTCGGCCGCCTGAAGGAACAGGGCGATCCGCGCATGTTCGGCAACGGTGCCCTCTTCGATCAGTATACCTATTCCGACAAGAAAGGCGTCAATTTTTACGAACGCTATTTCAACGGCGAGGACGTCGGCTGGGGCTGGGTGAACGCCACAGATTTCCAGGACCTGTCGGGCGTGAAACTGCCGGAAGCGTCTATGGATTGATCGGCGGTAGCGGCCGGGAAATTCCCCGGTGACGGGAAATGACGAATTTACCGTACGCTTATGACCGAAATGTCCCCCATCAATTGAACCCGGGCTGGCTATTTTTACCACTACCATTTGGGAACTGCCGGATACTGATCCGGACAGATCGCCAAATTGCTATTCTCCGTCCATTGTCTAAAATTTAAAACTCAAGTATGAAACGCAGAGACTATATAAAGACCTTTCTGCTGGGGTCGACCTTACCTTTGACCACCAATTTTGGTTTTTCCAGAGCCGTAGACCACTTCTTTAAAGGACCACTGGCGGTAGATTTTAAGAGCGACTGGGCGAATTGGCCGGACATGAAATGGGCCGGACCACAGTACTGGGGCAACCGCCTGCAAGACTGGCTCATCCGGGACGGCAAACTGGTTTGTGATGTAGTGGGCAACAACCGGAGTCTCCACCTGCTGACGGTGCAAAATCCGAACGGCGACGCTACGCTGGATCTGTCCGTTAAAGTGGATCGTTTGCACGACGAGCTGGAGCAGTACGAAGCCGGCTGTATCGGTTTTCGCATCGGAGCTAAAGGGCCGTTCGACGATTACCGCTCGGCAGCGGTTTTCGGGAAAGGGCTGGATGTGGGGCTCACACCCCAGGGAAATTTGAAGATCGGGGAGGATGAGATTGAAACCGCCCTGAGTGCATTGCCGAAAAGTTTTCAGTTGCACTTCTCTTCCCGTCCCGCTGATGACAGCGGTCAGATAGTCACTCTGACGGTGCGGAATGGCAACGGGGCCCTGCTGGCCGAAAGAGGTGGCATCCGCGTTGCCGCGGAAGATCTAAAGGGTAATTTCGCACTTCTGTCCCATGTCGGAGGCAAAAGAAGTTCGGAGGAAAAACCGACCGTTGCCTTCTCCGACTGGACGATCAATTCCGGATCGCTTTACGAAAATAAAGACAATCTGTTCGGGCCTATCTGCTTCGCGCAGTATACCCAGAACAAAGGTAAATTGAAACTCACCGCTCAGCTGGCTCCGGTAGAGGAGATCAAAGGGCACGAAGTCGAACTCGCTTTTCAGCGCAATGGTCGCTGGGAAACGGCCGAAACCGCCCAGGTCACGCATCCCGGCCGGGCGATCAATTTTCAACTGACGGATTGGAACGGTTCGGAAGCGGTACCGTACCGCGTCCGCCTGAAACTGCCGTTGCAGGACAGCACCCACCAATACGATTACGAAGGAACGATCGCCGCCGAACCCAGCGATCGGGACCGGGTGAAAGCGGCCGTGTTCAGTTGCAACGCTCAGTACGGTTTCCCCGATGCGGATATTTACGAAGGCGTATCTAAACTGGAACCCGATGTAGCCCTGTTTCTTGGGGATCAGTTCTATGAAAGTACCGGTGGTTTTGGAGCACAGTACGACGGGGATTTCGATAAGACCTGTCTCGATTATCTGCGCAAATGGATGATGTTCGGCTGGTCGTACCGGGAGATCTACCGGAATATTCCTAGTGCTTTCATTCCGGATGATCACGATGTATACCACGGCAACGTCTGGGGCGAAGCCGGCGGGAAAGCCGATATCACCAAAGGTTTCGGATCGGCGGCTCAGGATACTGGTGGTTATAAGATGCGACCGGAATGGGTCAATATGGTCCAGTATACCCAAACGAGCCATTTACCCGATGCTTACGATCCCACGCCCGTCAAACAGGGTATCGGAGTGTATTATACCCACTGGAATTACGGTGGTGTTAGTTTTGCTATTTTAGAAGACCGCAAGTTTAAATCGGCGCCCAAAAATGTATTGCCGGAAAGCGCCCAGGTCCACAACGGTTGGATCCAGAACGACGATTTCGATATCAAGCAATACCGGGATATTGATGCGGACCTGTTAGGAGAACGGCAGGAAAAATTCCTGGCGGACTGGGTAGAAGACTGGTCAAACGGAGCGATGCTCAAAGCGGTACTTTCCCAGACCAATTTCGCTACGGTGGCTACGCTGCCGGCTGCGGCCAAAGATGACTCGGTAGTGCCCGGACTGGATATTCCCGAGGTCGGCGAATACGTTCAAGGTGACCAACCGACTGTAGACATGGACTCCAACGGCTGGCCGATGGCCAAGCGCGATAAGGCTGTACGTACCATCCGCAAAGGTTTCGCTTTCCACATTGCCGGGGATCAGCACCTGGCAACTTTCGTTCAGTACGGTGTAGATGAACACGGCGACAGCGGATACGCCTTCGCCGGTCCGGCACTGAATAACCTCTGGCCCCGCCGTTTCTGGCCGCCGGTGGATAGCTCGAGCCATTCCTACGAGAACCCGGCCTATACCGGAGAACATTTGGATGGCTTTGGCAACCGGATCACGGTAAAAGCCGTGGCCAACCCGCACAATATGCACCAGGAACCGGCTGTCCTGCACAACCGCTCGGTAGGTTACGGTCTGGTTACCTTCGACAAAACAAACCGTACGATCAAAACGGATTGCATCCGGCGTTTTAAGGATCCCACACAAGCCGGGGCTCAGTACCCGGGATGGCCCGTTACCATCGGTCAGGAAGACAATTACGGTAGATCCGCCGGTGCCTGGCTACCGAAAATCCAGGTAAGCGGATCCGTACTGCCGGTAATGAAGATCTACGATGAGCAGCGCGAGCTGGTCTACGCCTTACGTCTGCCGTCGGCGACCTACCAGCCGAAGGTCTTCAAAAAGGGCCTGTACACCGTTCAGCTATCCGTACCGGAAACCGGCTTCGAACAGACCTTCGAGCGGGTGAAAGCGAAGAAGGGCAAGGGCGGTAAGAAATTGCGGGTGGAAGTGTAGCCCGGAAAATTTGTACGTGGCATTAAGCCTTTTTTCTTTTGACGCGTTTTTAAGCTTATGTCTTTCGGGACTATATTTAGGCAGCATATAGATCGTTCCCGGAATAAACGTTCAAAAGAGGTTGTTTATGGAAGAAGTACACGTACTCATGCCAATTATCGGGCTGTTGCTCATCGGTATTCTGGCCATTGCCATTATGCGCAAGTTGAGACTCAGTCCGATCATTGGTTATCTGTTGGCCGGTATTCTCATTGGCCCGCACGCTTTGGGCTGGATTGACGAAAGTGAAACCACCCACCTGCTCGCAGAACTGGGAGTGGTTTTTCTGCTCTTCGATATTGGCCTCCATTTCTCCCTGTCGAGTATCTGGGAAGCACGCCGGGATATCCTCGGCCTCGGGCCCCTGCAGATGATCCTCTGCGGACTGGGGTTCGGCGGTATTGCATTGGTACTCGGCTTTAGTCTGGAAATGGCCATCATTCTGGGTGGCGCTTTTGCCCTTTCCTCAACCGCTGTGGTTGTCCAGACGCTTAGTGAACGGCGGCAGCGTAACTGCCCGGTCGGGCTGACCGGTACGGCCATCCTGATCTTTCAGGATATCTGCGCCATTCTGATCCTTATTCTGGCGGCATCGATGGAAGGGGGAGAGGCCGCTGCGGGTGGCGGTATCGGAGAAGCATTAATGCTGGCGATCGGTAAGGCGGTAATCGCCTTTATCGCCTCCGTTCTGATCGGTCGTTATCTGATCGATCCCTTATTTCGCCTGCTTTCCCAAACCCGGAACGAAGAAGTCTTTACGGCTACGGCCCTGCTGGTGATCCTGGCTGCGGCCGCGGCTACCGGAGAGGCCGGTCTGTCCCTCACTCTGGGGGCTTTTCTGGGCGGTATGATCATTTCCGAAACGCCCTTCCGGCAGGTCATCCAGACGGAAGCTAAACCCTTCCGTAACCTGTTACTCGGTTTTTTCTTCATCACGGTGGGCATGTCGTTGGACTGGCACGTACTGATCGGCAGTTGGGCGGAGATCCTGTTGTTTCTCGTCGCCCTCATTCTAGTTAAAGTGATCATGACCAGTATTGCCGCCCGGCTATTCGGCTGGACAGTACCGGGGTCCCTCCAACTGAGTTTTTTGCTGGCCCAGGGCAGCGAATTTGTATTCGTTATTCTGGCCATGCCCGTGGTGCGGGAAGCAATGGGCGAAAACGCTTTCGGCGTACTGATCACCGGTACAGCCGCCAGTCTGGCCCTGACCCCGGCGATTGCGCAACTCGGAAATCGATTGGCCAGATTGTACCGAAGAAGGTTCTCGGTGTCGCTGCCGGCCAGCGAGACCCAGGCCCGGGGGCACCTGGCCCCGGTGGTGGTATTTGGCATGGGAGAGATCGGCCGGACGGTGGTGGATGCACTCAAAGCAAACGATATCGCCTACGAGGCGATCGAAATGGATTACGAACGCTTCCTTTCTGCCAGTGCTGATGGCTACTCAGTATTGTTCGGTGATCTGGCGGATACCCGCCTGATGGAAACCCTGGCGCTGGGAGATCGCAATGCGATCGTGGTAACGATTGTCCGCTATGAGATTTCCGAAGCGCTGAAACCGATCATGCAAACGCGGTATCCGGAACTGATCCGCTTTATTCCGGTAGAGGATGAGGATGAAAAAACCAGATTTGAAGCGGTGGGCATGCATGCGGTCGTGAACCGGAGTTTTCCGCGCGGGCTCGATCTGGCGGCGGAAGTACTTCGCGCCCAGGATATCGAATGGGAAAAGATCCAATCCTGGATGCAACGGCAGCAGGAGCGGGCGTTGCCCGCTGAGGATCTGGTATTGGAGGTGTAGTGGGTTTATTATTGCCAGGGCTATGCCCTTCCTGTGCGTTTGTTGATTTTTTCTACAAATATATCAGGGCTACTTCTACAAATATTTCAGGGCTACGCTCTTTCGGTTATGAAAGTTGTTTGACTTGATTAGGGCAATTGGTACGACGTATTTTGCGAATAGGTATTGGCGGTGTAATGGGGTTTAATATTGCCAGGGCTATGCCCTTCTTGTGCGTTTGTTGATTTTTTCTACAAATATATCAGGGCTACGCCCTTCTGCTTATGCAGGTTATGTGCTTTGATTAGGCCAATTGGTGCTGTGTATTTCAGGAATAGGGGTTGGAGGTGCAATGAGATTTACTATTGCCAGGGCTATGCCCTTCTTATAGACTTATTGATTTTTTCTACAAATATTTCAGGGCTACGCCCTTACGCTTTTGTAGGTTGTTCGATTTTATAGGCCAATTGGTACCAGGTATTTCGCGAACATATGCTTTTCCTATAATCAGATTTTACAATGGAAGGGCATCGCCCTGAAATCTTTGTAGCTTTAGCGATAGTAAAATATGAAGGGCGTAGCCCTGGAGATATATCTTGAGAAAGATAGAGTTTCTTTGTTCAAATATCTAAACAAGACTATAATGGCAAACACCTATACCCAATGCTACATTCAATTGGTATTTGCGGTAAAAGGGAGAGAACACTTAATTCCCCAGGCCAATAAAGATGAAGTTTATAAATACATGACGGGTATTATTCAAGCCCACAAACATAAACTACTTGCCATCAACGGGATGCCGGATCACGTACACCTATTCATTGGCTGGCATCCTGATCAAAGTTTATCCAAATTAGTTTACGAAGTCAAAACTTCCACAACCAAATTCATTAAACAGCAGCATTGGATGCCCTTTGCTTTTAGCTGGCAAAAGGGATTCGGCGCTTTTTCCTATTCTCGTTCCCATATTGATTCCGTTTGTAAATACATCGCCCGTCAGGAGGAGCATCACCGAAATCGAAGTTTTAAGGATGAATATCTGGAGATGTTAAAGAAATTTGCGGTGAATTACGATGAAAAATATTTGTTTGAGTTTACATAATAGTTTCTTACTTGCTAAAATTGGACCCTGCGCATCGAGCGCCTAAAAAGGAACGGTCGCCTGGTAGATCAAAGAATGGCCGACTTACTGTGAAATCTTATACGAAACGAAAAAACCAATGCAAAAGACAACCTTACTGGTAGCTTTAGCTACTATTTTTTTGCTGATCTCCTGTCAACAAAAATCCGGCGAATGGGTCGTTAAAGAAGATCAAAACGGTGTACTCATTCTAGAAGGAACCGATAGCGTGCTTTTCTTCCAGAAAGCGACCCGATCCTTGAACGGAGAATTTCCTCGAGCTAACTACATCCATCCCTTGTACGGACTGGACAACAACCGAATGACGGAAGATTTTCCGGCCGATCACCTGCACCATCGCGGCATCTTCTGGGCCTGGCACCAGAATTACGTCGGAGAAAAAAGCGTAGGCGACGCCTGGGCTTTGGAAAATTTTTCCTGGCAGGTTGATCAGGTAAAGGTAGATCCTTCTTCCGGAGGTTGTAAGCTGGAGACGGTCGTATACTGGAAATCCCCGCTCTGGCTAGATGCCAATGGGCAGCAGCAGCCGTTCGTGGAAGAACGGGCCGAGATCAATATCCATCCGGCGCAGGGGAACTACCGCATTATCGATTTTGCCATTGAACTGGAAGCACTGGTGGACGGCTTTGCGATCGGCGGTTCGGAAGACGTCAAGGGATACAGTGGTTTTTCCTGGCGGATCCCTTTACCCGGGGACGTTAATTTTCGGGGTGTTAACGGGAATGTCAAACCGCAAAATGAAGCACTTGAAGCCGGCCCTTATATGGATATCAGTGGCAACCTCGACGGCCGTCCCGGTCGGGAAGGTGTGGTGGTGATCGATGATCCTGCCAATCCCGCATATCCCAACCCCTGGATCTTGCGTAGCGCCAGAAGTATGCAAAATGTGGCCTTTCCGGGGCGTGAGAAATATTCCATCCCGAAAGACCAGCCCCTGCTCCTGAAATACCGGATGATCGTTTATAAAGATGAATTGGATCCGGGACTCTTTCACCCCAACCGGCCTTAAGATCGATCCTGATCAGTTCCCGTTCCGGAAGGTCGGTACCATACGGTGTTTTGTGCCCTGCTCGTACGCGTAAGCCAGGGCCAGCAGGGTCGGTTCACTCCAGGCCCGTCCGAAGAAAGATATGTTGAGCGGAAGACCATCCATGCTGCCCATAGGTAACGTTACACTGGGATACCCCGCCCGTGCTGCCGGGGAACTGGAAAATACCCCGAATTTATCGCCCAGGGTCAGATCCGTTTTCCAGGCGGGGCCGCCGGTGGGCGCTACGATGGCATCCAGATTGTTTTCGTCCATGACGCGGTCGATGCCATTCTCCCGGTAAGCTGCCAGCATCGATTCCAGAGATTCCTGGTATTCGGCCGTTTCCAGATCACCCAGTTTGGAGGCCTGCACGATCAGGTCGTGATCGAAGTACTGCATGGTAATGGAATCCGCCAAAGTTGCCTCCATGAGTTCCTGCATGTTTTTGACGGGAGCATCCGGGCCGAGGGAAGCAAAATATTTATCCATGCCGTCCTTGAATTCGTACAGCAATACCTGAAACGAAGCCCGTCCGACGTTCCCACTTTCGATCCGATCGATTTCCACCACAGTAGCGCCTTGACTTTCCAGATACGCTATCGCTTCCTTGACAATGGTATCCACCCGGAAGTGCTGACCCAGAGGCGCGGTATAGAACCCGATGCGCTTGCCGCGAATGGCGTTGGCATCCAGGAACTGTGTGTAATCGGTATGCTTGTTTTCCGCACTGGCCAGGGTTTTACTATCCGTGCTGTCTACCCCCACCATCGCACCCAGGCAGATGGCGGCGTCGCTTACGGTACGCGCCATGGGACCGGGCGTATCCTGGGTAAAGGAGATAGGAATTATACCCGAACGACTCAGTAGCCCTACGGTCGGTTTGATCCCCACAATACCATTGTTATTGGAGGGGCAAACGATGGAGCCGTTAGTCTCCGTACCGATCGCAATGACGGTGAGGTTGGCAGATACTGCAACCCCCGAACCCGCACTGGACCCACAGGGATTGCGCGTCAGATCAAAGGGGTTTTTGGTCTGGCCACCCTGACTACTCCAGCCGCTGGAAGAAAAGCTACTGTGAAAATTGGCCCATTCGCTCAGATTGGCTTTGGCCAGGATCACCGCCCCGGCTTCGCGCAGTCGCTCTACGATGTAGCTGTCCTGCAACGGTCGGGAACCGGCCAGCGCCCGGGCACCACCGGTAGTGAACATCTGATCGTGGGTGTCAATATTGTCTTTCAAAACTACGGGAATACCGTGCATGGGGCCACGCGAATTGCCGGCCTGCAACTCCCGGTCCAGGGAATCGGCAATGGCCAGCGCATCCGGATTGACCTGGATAATAGCGTTGAGTTCGGGGCCGGCATCATCCAGCGCAGCGATTCGGTCCAGGTAGGTCTGAACGACTTCGTGGATAGTGAAGGTACCCTGTTGGTAGCCGTCCTGCAATTGCTGGATGGTGGTTTCTTCCAGCTCGATCGCGAACTCGGGAGTGGTGTTGGGTTCCGTTACGGGCGCCTGACGACAGGCTAGCAGTAGCAGCAGCGAGGCTACTAAAAAAGTTTGGCTTAATTTCATGGCAGGTATAGCAACTAGTGAGTAGTGAAAGAGCTAAGATATTAACTTTTCAGACGTTCCTGTAAATTTCCAAAAAATTACCGCCCGCTCTGGCATTCGGTTTTCCCCGGTCATTTTCGCCTCATGGAAAAATTGCCGATATTAGCCGTTCAACCGATTAGCACCGCATGCCAGATACCCGAACCATACTTCCCGGAGAAGAACTGCCCGTAGACCGGCTAAAGCAGTACCTACAGGAGCAGTGCCTGATCCAGGACACCAACAGTCCGCTGGAAGCCGTCCAATTCGCCGGCGGCTTTTCCAACCTTACGTACCTGCTAAAGATCGAAGACCGGGAACTGGTCCTCCGACGACCACCGCACGGAGCCATCAAAAGGGGACACGATATGGGCCGGGAATACCGGGTGTTATCCCATTTATATCCTCATTTTCCGAAAGTGCCGAAAACATACGCTTATACGGAAGACCCGGAGGTGTTGGGTGCGCCATTCTATCTGATGGAAAAGGTAGAGGGCATCATTTTAACCGGGAAGGAGGTGAAAAAACGGGAGCTATCTCCATCTGATTTTGGCGTCATTTCCCAAAGCTGGCTGGATACTTTTATTGAATTGCACCAGTTGGATTACGAACAGGCTGGATTAGGGGAACTGGGCCGTCCGGAAGGTTATGTTGAACGCCAGGTGCGCAACTGGAGTAAACAATATCTGCGAGCGGCGACGGCCGAGGTGCCCAGCGCCGAAAAGGTGATGGCCTGGATGGAAGAACACCAGCCCAAAACCTATGATTTCAGCCTGATCCACAATGACTATAAATACGATAATGTAGTTTTTGCGGACGATAGCTGGACGGAGATCCGGGCCATTTTAGACTGGGAAATGTGTACCTTAGGCGATCCGCTCATGGATCTGGGTACTTCGCTGGGTTATTGGGTGACCGGAGAGGATCCGGAGGCCATGCAGGCCGTATCCTTATCTCCGACCACCGCGCCGGGAAATCCCAGCCGGACGGAGATCGTTGAGGCCTACGCCCGTTTAAGTGGACGCCCGGTTCGTCATCTGACCTTCTACTATGTTTACGGATTATTTAAAATTGCGGTGATCGTACAGCAGATCTTTTATCGCTACCAAAAAGGATATACCCAGGACCCGCGTTTCGCTCATTTGGATCAATTTGCAAAATTGCTTTGCGATACCGCCTGGCAGGCCATTCAAAAGGACCGGATCGATGATCTGTAGGTAAATTATTTACATCCGCACTTAAGCAAATGATCATCACATTATCAAATCATCAGACAATCAGATCATCAACACCATGAATCAAAAAATACACAACCAATTTGACCTCACCGATAAGGTAGCCATTGTGACCGGAGCCAGTAAAGGCATCGGAGCGGCGATTGCCAAAGGACTGGCCGAGTTCGGCGCCAAAGTAGTCGTATCCAGCCGTAAACAGGAAGCCGTGGATGAGGTGGCCGATGAGATCAAAGCTACGGGCGGAATGGCCACCGGCATTGCCTGCCATGTGGGAGATGAGGCGCAAAGAAGCCAGTTGGTAGAAAAGACGGTGGCTACTTACGGTCGGATCGATATCCTGATCAACAATGCCGCGATCAACCCGGTGTACGGCCCCCTGGCGGAGGTGACGGGAGAAGTTTTCGACAAGATCATGGACGTAAATGTGAAAGCCTGTATGCTGCTGACCAATCTCTGCTATCCCCACCTGAAAAAACAGGGCGGCTCCGTGGTGAATATTTCTTCCGTGGAGGGACTAAAGCCGGGTTTTGGTCTGGGCGTATACAGCGTGAGTAAAGCTGCACTGATCATGCTGACCCAGAATCAGGCCCGGGAATGGGGCGGTGACGGTATTCGTTCCAATGTGATCTGTCCGGGATTGGTGCAGACCAAATTTAGCGCCGCCCTCTGGAACAACGAAAAAATGCTGGGCCAGTACGAACGGCACATCCCGGCGGGGCGAATGGCCCAACCGGACGAAATGGTGGGCCTGGCCCTGTTTCTGGCATCCGACGCCGCATCCTATTCCACCGGTGGCGTATTTACAGCGGACGGCGGATACGTGATCTCGTAACGCCAACCTCCGATCGGCGAAAACCCACAAACGCACGTAACGCCGACCTCCGGTCGGCGAAAATCTGGCAAAACCCACCAATCCACGTATTGCCGACCTCCGGTCGGCAAAATCCACCAATACTCGTATGAAAAAATACCATTACGCCCTAATTGCCCTCCTACTAATCGGACTGATCATTTACCTGATTCCCGTCCAGAAACAGACCTTTTCCGAATTGTACGATGAAGACCCCGGTACCCCCCAGTTGCTCGCTCAATTTCGGGAAATCCCCGTCAAGGAATTGGAAATAGAGGGTGTCGACTGGACCTACCTACTTACCGGTAAAGGCGACCGGAAACTGGTTTTCCTGCACGGCATGGGCGGCGCCTACGACATCTGGTGGCAGCAGATCGAAAACCTGAAGTACGATTTTCAGATCATCAGCATTACCTTGCCGGAAGTCCATTCGGTAGAAGAGGCGGTGGCCGGTATCCTGGCCATCCTGGATGCGGAAGGGATCGATAAGTCGAGTATGGTCGGTACTTCCATGGGCGGATACATTGCCCAGTATTTCCTGCTCACGCATCCCGACCGGCTCAATCGACTGGTGCTGGGCAATACCTTTCCGCCCAACCATTACATCGCCGAAAAGAATGCCGGAATGCGCCGTACGGTGCCCTTTCTGCCGGAGTGGTATCTCATGCGCAAGTTTAAGGAAAATGTGAGTCAGGTGGTGGTTCCCGCTTCGGGCAACAGTGCGCTGGTGGAAGCTTATTTGCACGAGCAGTATTCCGGTTATATGAGCAAGCAGCAATTCATCGGCCGGATGGATGTGGTCATGGATTACTTTGAGCCGAAATATAATATCGTCCACGTGGATGTACCAAAGCTCATCATTGAATCCGATAATGATCCGCTGATCACGCCGGAATTGCGGAGCGAGTTGCAATTCCTTTATCCGGAAGCCGCCGTATTTTCTTTTGCGGGGCAGGGCCACTTCCCGTACCTCAACCAGCCGGACGGTTACACGCAGACGCTGCGCCGGTTTTTATACCGCTGATGGAACATCATTTCCCACCGGCGTAAATTCGATCCACAGGTTTTCCGGATACATCGTAAACTCAAACTGCTCGTTCACCTCCTGTGGGTCAACGGCCAGGCGGAAGTCAAACTGCTTGCAGAGGGCCGAGAGTAAAATGAGCATTTCGTTGATGGCCAGGTACTTCCCGGGGCAGAAGCGGGGTCCCGCGCCAAAGGTCTTCACCAGATCGGGCGAGTGATTTTGGTGGACGGGGCATTCGGATTCGAGCCACCTTTCCGGAAGGAATTCGTGGGGCCGGGTGAAGTATTGCGCTTCGGTCTGGGCCACTTTGTTCTGGAGAATGATCCGGGTATTTTTGGGAATGCGCAGATTTTCGAGCACAACCTCTTCGTTGGATTCCAGATAGAGCTGGGGAGAAGTAGGTTTTATCCGCAGGGCTTCCTGCACCACGGCATGGGTATATACCAGCCGGGACAGATGTTCCTGACTGGGGGCCACATCTTCTCCATTGTAAACCGCAATGGCTTCCTCCCGGATCTTCCGGACCAGATCCGGATGTTGCGCCAAGTAAAACACCGCCCAGGAAATGGAATTGGACGTAGTGTCTTCTCCGGCCAGCAGCATGGTGAACACATTGCTGTAGATATCCTTATCACTGAAATTGTGGGCTTCTTTATCCACCAGCAGACTCTCCAATAGATTGGTTGGGTTTTCCCGCAGTTCGGGCTGCTTTTTGATCCGCTCCCGCGCCTCGTTTATGAAACGATGTACGATGCCTTCGATGACCTTAAGCGAAGTTTCCAGTTTTCGGTCCTTCTCCTGCTTGAAGACCCGCCAGACTGGGAGAGGAGCCGAGATCCGCTCGTTGATCATCGGGAAAATGGTTTTCAGGTGATCCTGAAATTCATCTTGCTGTTGATTGATCATATCCATTTCGTAGCCGAAAGCAATGGAGGTAGTAACGTCAATGGTAAACAGCATGAATTCCTCCTGGACGGCAACCTTTTCTCCCGTAGCGGCGCGGTCGCTTAGTTTTTTCAGAATACTCCCGGTTTTCGCCCGTAATACCGGATGGAAGGTCCGGATCCGGCGGGCATTCAGGGCCCGGGCAATCGGGATACGATGACGTCTCCAGGTCTCACCTTCGGCATTAAACACACTGAGTACCCCCATTTCTTCGATGATCTCCGCCATCTTGGATAAGCGCCTGAATTTTTCGGGCCGCAATTTGAGCACCTTATGATTGAGCTGAGGATTGGCCGAAACGATCAGCTTCATACCTGCAAAATGGATGCGGTACAATTCACCGCATTCTTCCACCCAGCGCTCCAGCACCTGGTGTTTATTGGCCGTTTTGTGAAATTCGGGCAAATGCCCCAGCAGCAAATGGCCTTTGGGCGTTGGCAGGTCTTTTATTTCGGTGGGTTGTTTTGCAGTGGTCATTTGGCGGTGGTTTTACAGGCCGTTACCTGAGCTCGACTTTAGAGACTGTTTGAAAACCTCTCACTGGGTTGCCCATACGGGCCCGTACCGGGCAAAACGCGGCTTTTACCGCCACTTTGCACCTATTTTTAACTCCGTAGCTGGGCTATGCAGTGAAAAATAGCTTTCAATTGACGGCAAAATCCGGGTTTTTCTCCGACAGCAGAAGTTTTCAAACAGTCTCTTAGCATTTTCAGTGAACTAATTTTAAAACGTACACTCGTAAACCGGATGTCTTAAAATCGCTCTTTGAATTCGCCGTCTCATTTGATGGAGAAATCCCATTTTATTTCCAGGGCGATGCCTTGGCCGGGTATTAATCCAGAATGTCCGTTCCCTATTCTATTTGCTGGACCCAGCATTAAATGCTAAAGTCGAGTTGAGAAACTGTACAGAAAATGTATACCGGTTTGCGAGGCGCGCAACCGCTGTACTATTTTCGGATAGCTTCCGAGAAACCAGGTATAAAGAGTGACGGAATATGGAGTTAAAGAACATGGCGTTCATTACTCACCGTGCTCCATTTTTATCTCTTTTCCAGCCACTCCCGGGCATTTACAAATGCCTGTATCCAGGGAGAGATCTCATCCGTACGATCTTTCGGGTAGTTGGCCCAGTTCCAGGGGAAGATGGAACGTTCGATATGCGGCATCAGCACCAGGTGCCGTCCGTCCGCACTGGCCATCATAGCGGTATTGTAATCACTGCCGTTCGGATTGGCCGGATATCCTTCGTAGCCGTATTTGGCCACGATATTATACTGATCTTCTCCCAGTGGCAGATCGAATTTACCTTCTCCATGACTGATCCAGACCCCGAGTTTGCTACCGCTCAGGCTGGACAACATTACCGAATTATTTTCCTGGATCTCCACCGAGGTGAAGCCGCTTTCGTGTTTGTGGGATTCATTGTAATCCATGTGCGGCTTCTGCTGGTGTGCGGGATTAATGAGTCCCAGTTCTACCAATAGTTGACAGCCGTTACAGATGCCGACGGAAAGCACGTCCTCGCGGGCGTAAAAATTCTCGAGCGCTTTGCGAGCCTTTTCGTTGTAGAGGAACGCCCCGGCCCAGCCTTTGGCGGAGCCCAGTACATCCGAATTGGAAAATCCACCCACCGCACCGAGAAACTGGATATCTTCCAGCGTTTCCCGACCGGAAATGAGATCCGTCATGTGTACGTCGCGTACATCAAAGCCGGCCAGGTACATCGCGTGGGCCAGTTCCCGTTCGGAATTACTGCCCTTTTCCCGCAGTACGGCGGCTTTCGGACGTTTGCCGGCCGGAACGGCGGCGGGCATGGTACCGTTGAAACCTTCCGGGAATTGGTAGCGAAGCGGCTGGTCTTTGTAGTTCTTATAACGTTCGTCGGCGAGGCCGTTGGCCGTTTGTTTCTGATCCAGCAGCCAGGAGGTCTCGTACCAGATATCCCGCAGGGCCGGGATGTCGAAATTATGGGTTTCATCTCCGTTAAGAACCGTTAGACTGTTGCCTTCCCTCACCTGGCCAATGCAGAAGCAGGTAATGGGCAGGAGCGTAGCCAGCTCGGGAGCCAGGGAGTCGTCCTTCAACTGAAAGACAAGACCGGAATTTTCCGAGAATAGAAGCTTAATGGTATCGGCTTCACTTAGTCCACTCAGATCGATATCCGCAGCCAGGTCTTTATCGGCGAAGCACATTTCGAGCAGGGTCGTGATCAGACCACCGGCGGATACATCGTGCCCAGCCAGGATCTTACCTTCGTGGATGAGCTGCTGAATGGCGTTGAAGGTAGCGGCAAACTTTTCCGGATCGGTAACGTCCGGCGCTTCCGAGCCAATTTTATTATTGACCTGGGCGAAGGAAGAACCACCCAGTTTGAAATGATCAACGGAAAGATTGACGTAATAAATAGAACCGCCTCCCCGCTGAAATACCGGTTCGACGATGGATCGGATATCATCGCAAACCCCAACGGAGGAAATGATCACCGTACCCGGAGCCAGCACCTCGTCTTTGGGATATTTTTGTTTCATGGACAGTGAGTCCTTTCCGGTGGGGATATTGACACCGAGGGCAATACAGAATTCGGAAGCCGCCTCTACGGCCTGGTACAGCCGGGCATCTTCTCCTTCGTTGCGGCAGGGCCACATCCAGTTGGCAGAAAGCGAAACGGATTTAATGCCTTCTTCGAGCGGGGCCCAAACCAGATTGGTCAGTGCTTCGGCCACCGCATTGCGGGAACCCGCAGCCGGATCGATGAGGGCATTCACCGGAGCGTGCCCGATGGAGGTAGCTACTCCGTAGGTCGTATCAAAACCCAGCGCCATCACGCCCACATCATTGAGCGGTAGCTGGAGCGGCCCCGTGCACTGTTGTTTAGCTACCAGGCCACCTACGCAGCGGTCCACTTTATTGGTGAGCCAGTCTTTACAGGCTACTGCTTCGAGGCGCAGTACGGCTTCCAGATAATCCTGGACCTTATCGATCTCGTATTCGATGTCTTCGTATTGACGGTCCACCATCTGGTCATCCATGATGGTCTTCGGAGAACTGCCGAACATATCTTCCAGCGCCAGATCCATCGGTTTTTCGCCGGTACTGCTGGATTCAAAAACAAAGCGGCTGTCGCCGGTCACCTCACCTACCACGTACATGGGAGCCCGCTCGCGCTCGGCAATGGCGCGGAGCATATCCAGGTCTTCCGGGGAAACGATCAGCCCCATTCGCTCCTGTGATTCGTTGCCGATGATCTCTTTCATGGAGAGGGTAGGGTCGCCGACCGGGAGTTGGTCGATGTCGATCTTACCGCCGGTTTCCTCCACGAGTTCGGAAAAGCAGTTGAGGTGCCCGCCCGCTCCGTGGTCGTGGATGGCGACGATGGGATTTTTCCCGCTGTCTACCAGCGCGCGGATGGTATTGGCTACCCGTTTTTGCATTTCCGGATTGGAACGTTGTACGGCATTCAGTTCGATGCCCGAGCTGAACGCTCCGGTGTCCGCGGAAGATACCGCCGCGCCACCCATACCGATGCGGTAGTTATCCCCGCCGAGCAGCACGATCTTGTCGCCCGGTTGGGGAGCATCTTTCAGGGCCTGTGATTCTTTACCGGAACCGACCCCGCCGGCCAGCATGATCACTTTATCGAAACCCAGTTTACGGGCGTGTTCTTCGTGTTCGAAGGTCAGCAGGGAACCGGCGATCAGCGGCTGACCGAATTTATTACCGAAATCAGAAGCCCCGTTGGAAGCTTTGATGAGGATATCCATAGGCGTCTGGTAGAGCCAGGGCCGGGCGGGCATGGCTTTTTCCCAGGGGCGATCCTCCCGGAGCCGGGAGTAGGAAGTCATATAGACGGCGGTACCGGCCAGCGGTAGCGATCCTTTCCCACCGGCCATCCGGTCCCGGATCTCACCACCCGATCCGGTAGCGGCCCCGTTGAAGGGTTCCACGGTGGTGGGGAAGTTGTGCGTTTCCGCTTTTAGGGAAACGACCGAATCCATATCTTTTCGTTCGTAATAATCGGGCTTGTCCCCGGTTTTGGGCGTGAACTGCCGCACCTTGGGGCCTTTCAGGAACGCCACATTATCCTTGTAGGCGGAAACAATGGAATTGGGATGCGCCTTGGAGGTCTTTTTGATCAGGCTGAAGAGCGAATGCGGCATTTCTGCCCCGTCGATCACGAAGGTACCGTTGAAGATCTTGTGCCGGCAGTGTTCACTGTTGATCTGGGAGAAACCGAAAACCTCCGAATCGGTCAGTTTGCGCCCGATCCGCTGCGCTACCTCTTCCAAATAGGCGATCTCTTCTTCGCTCAGGGCGAGTCCTTCGGTCTCGTTGTAGGCGGCGATATCTTCGATGGAACGGATCGGTTCCGGTTTGATATCGATCCTGAAGATCTCCTGGTGCAGTCCGGCGTACTTTTGGGACAGCATCGGATCAAATCCTTTTTCGGCGGAAAAAGGCGCAAATCTTTCGATCCGACGGATACCGTCGATGGCCATATTCTGGGTGATCTCCACAGCATTGGTACTCCAGGGAGTGATCATCGCTGCCCGCGGACCGACAAACTGGCCGTCGACCCGCTCGCTATCGATGCGGTCCCGACCGCCGAACAGCCATCTCAGTTTGGCGATGTTTTCGGCGGAGAGTGAGGAATCTACCTGAACGGCAAAAACAGTATCGGAAGGACTTCCAAAGAAAAGGATCATCGTACTTGGATTTGAGTAAGCCGCAAAGGTCGCTTGTTCCGGCAAAAATCCCAAGTTAATCCGAAAAATATGTTGCTGAAGAACCTATCCTGAAATCATCCTCCCCCAGGATCGGCTAGGTGTCCGGCATTTCCTCCGGATCAAAAACCTCCGGGCGCCCTTCGTCCTGTTCCTGAAACAGGGTACGGAAAGCCATCGTCGCCCCGCCGAACAGGATGATACCGGCAAACAACATCACCGCGAGCCCCGATCCGGAAAGCCCCTCAAATCGGATCGACAGATCCTGGCGTACGCTTTGGGCGTCCCCTCCCGAGCGATCCAGATAGGACAGGGAGACCAGTCCGGGTTCTTTGGAAGCCCACTCCATACTGGTAGCGGGTGGGTTATTGACCAGCACTTCGGTCTTGGATACACTGGAATTCGGACGGTAGGTCACCGTCAGGGAGTCCACGGGGGCGCTGAAGGTGAGGGTAATCGTTTCCCCTACTTCCGGCGAATGGTTCGATACCTCGATGGACGCCCGGGCCTCCGGGCTACCGGCAATAAGCAGGATGAGCAACAGATATATCAGACGCATGCGGATCATTTCTTGTAGGGTTTGTTAGTGAGGTAAAAGGAGAAGCTTAGGCTGACGGCCAGCCAGAAGATGGGAATAAACCAAGGCAGCCAGTTGAAGCTGCCCAGATCGACATTCGCTCCGTACAGTCCAGTACGCTCATTCCACAGGCTGGACAGGATCACTGTAAGTAACACGATGGGGATCACGAACTTGATCAGGGTGTTGAACCACTTACCCAGGTTCCATTTGGAATGCTGGTTCAGGGCCATCCGCAGTTTGTCGGCCCCCAGGATCCATCCGATGGCCAGGGATTCTACCAATCCGACGATCAGCAGACTGTAGCTGAATACCCAGTGGTCGGTAATATCCAGAATGCTCAGCCCGAGCGTACCGTTGCCGGCCAGCCCTTTATCAATGATGATCGGCAGGGTACAGAGTACCGAACCAATAGCGCAGGGAATAGCCACGATGGTCAGCGCTTTCTTCCGGGTGATCTTGAGTTTGTCCATCATGGCGGAAGCCGGGCCTTCGATCAGGGAAATGGAAGACGTAATACCCGCGATGACAATTAAGAAGAAGAATAGAAAGCCGAACAGCCTTGTGATCCAGGGGATGGTGGACAATTCGTTGATGCCCTGGGGGATCACAAAAAAGGATAAAGACAAGGTAGAACCGGCCGGGTTAAGCGTAAAAACAAACAGGAGCGAAAAAATTGCGATACCGGCAATGAATTCGAAACTACAATTCAAAAAAGAGACCAGCATGGAGTTGTTGACCTGATCGGCATCTCTGGGCAAATAGGACGCGTAAGCCGTCATCGTACCTAATCCCAAAGACAGGGAAAAGAACATCTGGCTGAAGGCGCCCCGCCAGACACTGGCGTCGGAGATCCCCTCAAAGTCCGGCGTGAAAAGGTACATAACACCGTCGAAACCACCGTCCAGGGTCAACCCCCGGATCACCAGGCCGATCATGAATACCCACATCAGCGGGACGAAGATCCGCACGGCCTTTTCAATGGAAGAAGCCCCTTTGCGCAGGATCAGGAGATTCAGGCCCCAGATCACGAAGATGAAGAGTACCGGCCACCAGGTAGCCAGCAGGTTGAAGAAATAAACCATGGCGCTGGGACTGTCCGTGGGCGTCTCAAAGGGCGTAAAGGGCGCGCTGATCCCGGGCTCAAATAAACTGCCGAACGCTCCGACCATCATGCCGAAGGCCCAGCCCAGGATGGCGATATAGTAAGCCGTGATGAACATGGCGCTGCCGATACTCCACCAGCCGACGAATTCGGCGCGTTTGCCGGCGAGTTCCCGCAACGCCAGGGGAAAAGATTTCCCGGTCAGCGTACCGATCCCGAATTCCACCATCATAATGGGCAGGCCGAGTACGAATAAAGCGATAAAATAGGGAAGATAGAAGGCTCCGCCTCCGTATTGATAGGCATTGGAACTGAAGAAAACGATGTTCCCCAGTCCGATCGCCGAACCGCTCGCGGCGAGAATAAAGCCGAGTTTACTGTTCCAGTTTCCTCTTTTTGTAGACACGTTCTGCTAGGTTTTAGGTTATTGGCCAGTTAAGGTAAGAAATTAAAGTTTAATCCATTCCGTCCGCCGGACGTTAGACTTTAGTACGACAATTGTAAGATAAAAGAAGTCGATTATTTACCAAAATACCGGGCCGGCAATCAGGTAGCCGGCAATAAAAAAGGCGGTATTAGCTTCGTTCAGCTAATACCGGCCAGGAATCGTTTGGAATATGTTTAAATACTTTAGAAGTAGTCACAAAGGTAGGAACAGCCCCCATTTGCGGACCAAGCAAACGAGTGTGCGGTCATCATTTTGAGTAATTGCGGGCGGTGCCCGATCAATCCGTTACCGGCGGATCATCACCGGCCGGGTAGCTATCTCCTGGGTAGTTTTTAGTTGGAGGTAATAGACTCCGTCCGGTACATCCACGAGCTTGATCCGGATCTGGTCCTGTCCGGGTGATACCGGTGCGGCGTAGATCAATCTTCCGGATGCATCGTGCAGTGTCAGCCGGCCACTATCCCTTTCACCGGCGGGCAGCTCGAGCGTGAACTGGCCGTCATTAGGGTTGGGATAAACCCGAACGGGTATACGGGCCAGGCGGTTATCGGCCACCTTATTGACGATCTCGTAATAATAATATACCCTTTCGGAGGGTTCCCAGACGTCATTATACCAGAGGAAACTGGATCTCAGGGTCGGTAAATTATCATCGTTATATTCAAAAGTGGTCCGGAAATCGTTGATCCAGGTACTGTCCCAAATGGCCCAGTCCTGACTTTCCAGGAAGATCAGATTATCATGATCATCGTAGCCGGAGCGGAAAAGGTAGCTGTTTTCCCATTGGGCTTCCAGCCAGTTCTGCGAGACATACAGCGTTTCATTATTTCGGGTATCGTAGTAAGTTAAATACTGGTGACTGTTCTGCCACTGATCTTCCACCCAACGCTGACTCAGCTCGTGGGTTTGGTTATTCCGTTCATCGTACTGGTAGACGGACTGCATGGACAAACGCGGCTCAACCGGGCTGTGGTCATAGGTTGTTTCCAGAATGAGGCGGTCCAGGGTGTCGTAGGTGTACAGCGTTTGCCGCAGATACATCCATTCCGACCCCATGCCGAGATCGTAGCGGTATTCCGTCCGGTTTCCTTTTTCATTGTAACTGTAGGAATAACGGCGACTATTGTTCCAGTAATTGTCGTAACCATCCTCGATGGCCCATTCGATGAGCAGCTCCTGATCGTTGAACCGCCGGGTATCCCGCCGGATACTGTTCCATCGGCCCTCTTCCCAGCGTTGGAAGGTCTGGATGTAATACTTTTCGGAAGTTCCGTAATAGTAGATCTCCTGCTCCGCATTTTCCCATTGTTCATTATTCCATTCCTGAGTAAGGAGTTTTTCCGGTTGTTGTTCGGCATTGTATTCGGCGAGCAGCAGGTCACTATTTCGCCATTCTCCCTCATCGAAGGTCAGGACCTTAATGGTTACCGGTAACCGGGCTTCATTGTAGGTGATCTCGAGGGAGTCCCCGCCGGTCCAGGAAGTTTCTTCCCAGAGGTCCTGGCGGACCCCGCTAAGGCCTTCGTAAGGAATGAGTTGGGCGGCGCCGTAGGCGGGCCACAAAAACAGTAATACAAAACAAAGGGCGTAAGATTTCCGGGAGCTCATGTGTGTAGGATTTGTGTTTGAAATGCAGGAAACTCCTATAAATTCCGCACAAATCCGCAACCAGGCAATGACGGTAGTCACCCCCGGAAATGATCTCAGGGACTGGTTGAAAACTTCTGCTGCCGGAGAAAAACCTGGATTTTGCCGTCAATTGAAAGCTATTTTTCACTGCATAGCCCAGCTACGGAGTTAAAAATAGGTGCAAAGTGGGGGCAAAAGCCGCGTTTTGCCCCGGTACGGGCCCGTATGGGCAACCCAGTGAGATTTTTTCAAACAGTCTCTCAGGGAAAATGCAGCTTCATGCCCTCGTGGGAGGCTTTGAAGCCCAGCGATTCGTAAAAGCGGATCGCATCCGGTCGGTTCTTATCGGTGGTCAGTTGCAGCAGATGTGCCCCGCGGCTTTTGGCCCGTTCGATCGCCCAGAGGAACATCTCCCGGCCCAGGCCCTGCCCCCGCTGGTCTTTCCGGATGCGCACGGCTTCGATCTGGGCGCGGATGCCGCCCCGGTAGGTCAGATAGGGAATGAATGTAAGTTGCAGCGTGCCGATGAGCGCTCCGGTTTCGTTCGCCACCACCGTCAATTCCTGATTGGGGTCACGGTCGATCCGGTTGAAGGCTTCGGTATAGGCTGCCGGGAGGGGATCCCGGAGATCTTCGCGGAGCCGGCCCAGTTCATCATCGGCGAGCATACCCACGATAGCGGGGAGGTCGGCTGCGGTTGCTTTGCGAAAGTTCATTGGTATGCGTTATTAGTGGAATGGTCTTAGTATCTTGAAGCAAATTTAAAGATTAAATAGTTTCTCAAATGAACCGCTCTCTACAATTCTTCTGCTCAGTATTACTGGGCCTTTTTTTCTTGTTGCCTGGTCTTTCTGCCGCATCACATCCAGCCATCGCTAACGCTAAGCCATCCGGAAATGCCGGCTTCGCTTTTTCTCCGGAAAGGGAAGCGGATTCGCTGGTGCTGGTCACGTTGTATAACGCAACCGATGGGCCCAACTGGAGGAACACCTGGGATCTCAATCAGCCGATGGATACCTGGTACGGTATTCAGCTGAATGCGGCCGGTCAGGTGGTCTGTATCGATATGGACGGTGTGGTTTCCTGTGCCGGACCGCACGAACTCGGGGCCGGCAACGGGCTGAAGGGAACGCTGCCGGATCTGGATCTCCCGCAATTACGATATCTGAACCTCTGGCGTAATAACGTGTCCGGCGCACTACCGAACTTTACTTCCCTGCCGGAACTGGTATTTCTGGACCTTGGAGAAAATAATTTTGATTCGCAATTACCCGCTCTGGATCTGCCCAAGTTGGAAACCCTCCTGATCGACCGGTGTAATTTTTCCGGACCGTTCCCCACCTTTAACCTGCCGGCTTTGAAGGAACTGGATATTACCAGTAATAATTTTACCGCAATTCCGGATCTGGTCGGGGTGCCCGCGCTGGAACGATTGACGCTTTCGGGGAATAATTACACGGGGAATATTCCCGACTTTTCCAATATTCCCAATCTGAAATACCTCTTCCTCGGATATACTACCATTGAAGGGCCTATTCCCGACTTTTCCAATTTGCCGATATTAGAAGAGTTCACCATTGCAAGAAGTAATATTAATGCGCCTCTGACCGATTTTTCCAATTTGCCGAACCTGAAAAAACTGGAAATAGGAGACAGTAAAATTTCGGGGACTATATCCGATTTTTCTAATCTCCCGAATCTAACCCGTCTTTCCCTCCGGCGCAATCAACTGGAAGGCGCAATACCGGATTTTTCTAACCTACCCAATCTTATTTTTCTTATTGTCGAGTGGAATCAATTAACCGGCTCTATCCCGGAATTTTCCAGCTGCCCTAAATTGCAGTGGATCGTTTTATCTTATAATCAGCTAAGCGGGCCACTTCCGGCGCTTGCCAATTTGCAGCAGTTGACGCACTTTTTTGTGGGGGGCAATAACCTGGAAGGATTGGTACCCGATTATCAGTATTTATCGGCGTTCTTCTATTTCATAATGGTAGAAAACCATTTCACTTTTGAAGATATTCTTCCAAATTTCGAAGCTTTAAGTACAAATCTGACCGGTGGTTTTACCTATTATCTCCAGAAACCGATCCTGCGGGACACCACGATCACCGTACCGGAAAACACCAGCTATTCCCTGGAACTGATGATTGATGATACGGTTTCGACCAATGTGTATACCTGGTATAAAAACGATGAACTCCTCCGCACCATTATCGGTCAGAATACTTTAGATTTCGCCAGTTTTCAATACGGAGATGCCGGTAATTACCGCTGTGAGGTAACCAACCCGAATGCGCCGGAGCTGACCCTGCAGACCGAAAATATTCAGCTGGAGATCTCCAATTTAAGTTGCCGTACGATGGATTCTCTCACTTTGGTCTCTTTTTACGAGACCACCAACGGTCCTAACTGGATCAATACCTGGGATCTGACCCAACCGATGGCTACCTGGTTCGGAGTGGAATTGAACGAAGCGGGCTGTGTGTACCGAATTGATCTGGATGGCATAGCCGATTTTGGTAATTTTACCGGAGGCTCCGGAAACAACCTGATGGGGGAGATGCCGGATCTGCAATTACCCCATCTGATCTATCTCGACCTGGGAGCCAATGCGCTGGCCGGCGCGCTTCCGGATTTTTCCGGTATGGGGAAGCTGCTTTATCTGTATTTGGGAAACAATAATTTTACCGGGAATTTGCCCGATTTCTCCATGCTGCCGGAATTGGTCATTTTGGATGTTAGCGTCAATTTCCTTACCGGCAGTATTCCGGATTTTTCTAATCTTCCGCAACTCCAACGACTAGAGCTCATCAGTACGCGCTTTAATGTTCCGATGCCGGACTTTTCCGGTATTCCCAAATTGGAGCGATTGAATATTACAAATAACAATATGCCGGGACCGATCCCCAACTTTTCTAACTTGCCGGTGCTCAGATCACTATTTATGGGAGCAAATAAATTTACCTGCCTCCCGGATTTTAACCTTTGTGATTCACTGTCTTTAATTTACATTCACCAAAATGAATTGTCCTGCTCTCTTCCGGACCTGACCCATTTACCGCTTTTTAGGAAATTGTGGATCCAAAACAATGATCTGACCTTTGAGGATCTGCTCCCGGGCTTTGATCAGTTGGCGGGGCAATTTCCCAATCCGGATAATTTCATTTACGCACCGCAGCGAATTATAACTTACGATGATCCGGATCGGCAGGCGGTCGAGGGAGAACTGGCCACGATCAACCTGGAATTCGACGAGGAAATTGCTTCCAATATTTATAGCTGGTACAAAGATGGAGAACTTTATCGCGTCATTGAAGGGACCAACAAATTGAGCTTTGTTCCCGCGGAGTTGGAAGACGCGGGAGATTATTATTGCCTGATCACAAACCCGAATGTACCGGATCTTACGCTGCAAACCACTATTTTCAGTCTGAGTGTCCAACCGGTGGAAGGTCTGATCTGTGATGATGAAGATCTGACGCTGGGCCCGGGATCTATTCCTAACGATATTTACCGGGCTGCCTTTACTCTAGACGCGAACGGCCTGATCAGTCCGGATACCACGGTGGGAATGGTAGCCGGAGAACAGATCCGCCTGCTGCCCGGCTTTCACGCTGCGGCCGGGGCTACCTTCCGGGCGTTTATTGAGCCCTGCGAGATCATAACTCCACCCCAGGCCCGCACCTTGCCGGAAGTACTCCAAACCGATCAAAAGGCAGTTTCCCGCCTGGAGATCTTTCCCAATCCGGGCAAGGCGCGTACGACCTTGCTGTATCGATTGCCCAAAACGACAAATGTCAAGATCTTACTGGTCGATCTGAATGGCCGGTCCAGAGTTATAAGCGATAGGTCGAACGCATCAGCGGGTGATCATGAATTATCCATTGATCTGCGTGAACTCCACGCTGGTATCTATGTGGTCCAATTGATCACCGATGAAGGAAAAAAGGATCTGAAACTGGTGGTTCTGGATTAAACGGCCGCAGAGAACAAAAGGCTCCCGGGAAACCCCCGGAAGCCTTCGCAATAAATGTACTACCTAAAATTAAACTATGCTATAACAAGGTAAAAGGATTTACACGCTGCAATTTTTGACGCAAATGGTCGGTGCGATAAGCGTTGATCCGAATCTGTCGACGCTTAGGTTATTTCATTGATTTACGGTATTGATCCGGAAAAAGGGTAGGAGCGTGCCGGCCAAACCGGTCACCGCATTATTCAGGCTGATGGAAACAGCCAGACTGGTTGGAACCCACACGCTGAGCAAGGCATAAGGCCCGATGACCATAAACCTTACACGTCCGGATTATCGAATGGACGTTTCCTACCCCAAATATTGAAAATGAAATTGGATTAGCAATCCAGCTTGAGCGATTGAAAGAGGATGTACTTCTTGCAACCGGCGTCCGATGCCCGGGTGCTTGTTACCCGTGGTTGGGCGTGGGAAGTTCGGTCGGCACTCAGGGGGAAATTGGCGGTGTCGGTCAAACCCGAAACAGACTGATGACCGGCCTCTTCCTCCTGGCTGTCTTCCTGATTGCTGTTTTCACTGACTTCGACCAACAGAAAGTGCTGCGGAGTTTCAGCCTGGGGCTGATTACCGAAGATCGGATGGCCGTAGTTTTCTTGAAAGGTGATGCCGGCAGTAGAGAGATCCGGCTCGTTCAGTGGCGAGAAACCAAGGCACACAATGCTCCCCAGAAGCGGGAGGATGATGAGCCAGCGGTAGAAAAGATGATCGGTAAGAGATCTACACATTTCTAATTTCTCGTTTTGAACTAAGAAAGGCCAATGTAGGCATTTGAGCGTGGATTTCAATTTTTATCGCGTTAAAAAATTGGCGGGATTTTTATATTCATACTTTCTCCACAATCTCTCTCCAACTTTAAATGCTCCGGTCTTATCACCCGATTTTTGTCGATCCGAAATGGACAAAGCGCCTTCGGATTCCCTGAAAATGACTAGTGGCCCTGCCGCTCCGGGCAACAGGACCACTAGTTAATTGCTTATCTTTTTATCTCATCCCTTAATCCCGGGCAACGATCAACCGTTTGGTCATCGTATCTCCGGAAGGCAGGTAGATGGTGATCAGGTAAACCTGACTCTGACCGGACCACGCCTGCGTATTCAGCAGCAGTGCATCCTGCTCCTGGATCTCGTAGCTGGCTACCTGGGCGCCCTGCAGATTGCGGACGATCACCCGGGCTTCTTCCAGCGTAAGGCCGAAACGCAGCAGAGATTGTCCCGTAGTGGGGTTCGGGTACAGTTTCAGTTCGCTTTGATCCGGCGCATTGCCCGGTAACAGCAGATTCCGCGGGAAACTGGCGCAGGACACCACTGTACTGAGATCTATGCTGAGTACGGTAGAGCTGGCCCCGCCGTAAGCATTGCGCAGGGTAACGGTAATGCTTTTTACCACTTCCGGTATACTCACGTTTACGGTACTCTGGGTTTCACCGCTGAAAGTGCCGTAAGGAACTGTAGTGTCCGTGGCATCTACATAAGTGACCGTCACTTCTTCGATAAAGCGGAGATCGGGTTTACCGCCGGTCCGCGCGGACAGATCACTGATGGTGAAGTTAATGCCGGAGTGCGTACCGCTGAAGTTCAGCGTGGAACTGGCCGACCCGGTACCGCTGTAGGAAAGCGGATTGGGGCTAAAGGTGCTGGTGACTTCATTGGAACAATTGCTCGGATCACAGGCATCGGGGATACCGTCGCCGTCACTGTCAATTCGGTCATCGCCACCCGGGCAGACATCTTCCCCGTCGCAGACGGTGTCATTATCACTATCGGCATAAACTCCGGTACAATTACAATCCGGTCCGTAAACATCGTCTATCGTACAGGGATCGCCGTCATCACAGGGCATACCGATGAGGCTGTCATCCAGACCAGGACAAACATCTTCCGTATCACAAATACCGTCGCCGTCAGAATCCAGGCAGGATGGGAAAGGCACACAGTAATCAATAGCGCTGAGATTCACGGAAAGGGTAACCGGCGCGGAACCGTCATAACCGTCGCTCAGTTCAACCGTGACCGATTGGATGCCGTCGGAAATGGATACAACGACCGTACCATTACTTCCTCCGTCAAAAGTACCGTAGTTCTGGGTGTTGCCACCGCCATCGATATAAGTGATGGTAACCAGCTCGGCGTAGCGACCCCGTGGGTTACCGCTCAACTCGCGATCCAGACCGCTGATGGTGAAAGCTGCATCCTTGCTGCCGGCCTCAAAAGTAAAAGTGGTACCGGTCGCTCCGGTTCCGTCGTGCACGAGCGGGTTAGCCGGGAAGTCACCTACCGCCGGATTACAATCACAAAAGTCGGGAATACCGTCGCTGTCACTGTCCAGGCTATCATCGCCGCCGGGACAAATGTCATCTCCGTCGCAAACCCCGTCACCATCGGAATCCGTAAAGGTACCGGCACAATTACAATTTGCATCCATGATGTCTCCGGTAGTACAACTTTCTCCGTCGTTGCAGGGAGCGCCGGGATAGGCATTGGCGTCATTGTCATTACAATCCGTATTGTCGGTGACATAACCCGCCGGAGGAACACAATCGAGAACCGTCACATTGGGATCCCCGAAACCATCCCCGTCCGCATCGGCATAATAGCTGGTACGGGTAGAGCGGGTAAAGTTGGAAGAGGCCGCGTCGTTGGTAGTATCCTCATCCTGCACACCATTGGGCGAAGTGGTGTAAGCTGAGAAGAAATGACCGCCTTCGGCGAAGGCGATATCCGGCAAATTCACCTGGGTAGAATTCCCGATGGCCAGGTTGCCGGTCCAGTTAAAACTACCGGCGGGTGATCCGTCCACTTCGTAATTGATCGTCACACTGGTCAGGTTATCGGTGCCGAAGTTGGACAATTCCACCGTAGGCGTCACGGTCTCGGTACAGATGGTTCCGCTTGGCGTAATAATACTGGTAATACCGGCATCATTTACCGTGGGCGCGCCACAGGCGATCAGGCAGGAAGAGTTGTAGACCCGGCTGCGGATCAGGTCTCCCGGCTGCGGACCAAAACCCAGGGCCAGGTCAATGCCGACACCCCCTACGAGGTGGCAATAGCTCATTATGGTTCCCTTCGAGGGGATAGGGCCGTTGCAGCCTTCACTGTAGCCGGCCGCCGGTCCGCAACCGTCAATCGCGGTATTGTCGCCGTTCCACACACAGGCGTGGGTATGGCTGGAGCCCAGGTTATGGCCGATTTCGTGGGTGACCACTTCAATGGTCCAGCTGTAAGTAGGTACTTCGTTGAACGTAGAATTGATATCGCTGTAACCTACTCCGTAGAAGGAATTACAAAGTACATTCAGGTAGGCGATACCGCCACCTCCATTGTAACCTACGAGATGGGCGAGGTCACCGTTATATTCTCCGTTGAGATTATTGCGGAACTGGGTCAGGTAGTTGCTGGTGGAGGTACCGGTGTAGGGATCGACGACATCCCAGACCACTACTTCGTTCAGTACCAGATTGATGGCTTCGTTGGCGTACAGAATGGACACCTGGTTGAAGACAGCGGTAACATAATCGGCAGCCTGGGTCACACCTCCCCGGCTTTGATAGATGTCGTAATCCACTTCTACATACATCCGCACACAATTGTCGGCGGCTTTGGTATAGGCAGTCACCGAATCGTCGTGTTTGCCCCGGCCGATATTGTGTTCATCATCATCCGTGAAGCAATTGGACGGCGGCGTCTGCTGCAGGTCTTCGGCCCGGTAGAAAACATGGAGGCCGTCTTTCTTGCCTTCCATACGCCCCAGGTTAAAGGTCGAACCTTCGAGGTGGACCAGACCGGAAACTTCTCCATCGATGACGGTGATAGCCGCCAGCGATTCGGGATGCCCGTCTACGATACCCCAATAATAGGCTCCTCCCTGGTAATCCAGGGGACGGCTGCGGTCGGAAGCGGCATAGACGTTAAAATTGTCACTGAAGATGTCGGCGCGTTCCAGGCGCAGATTGATCGATTCCCCAACCGGGTTGGGAAGGCGGAGTTTGAGCACCTCCTCCGGTCTTTCCAGAAGAGTGGTCACGGCCGTCTGATCCATCCGCAGGTAACTGGCGGACCGGAGATTACCGGCTTGTTTTTGCTTAACCTCCTCGGGTGCGGGGACCTCTGTCAGCAGAGGAGTAACCGGCGCACGGGTCAATGCTGCTTCCTTGGTGGCAATGGATTTGGCGATACTCAGGGTAGTTGGTTGGGCCAGTAGATCGCCGGCAGGCCGGAAGACGGCTACACATACTGCGAGGAGAAACAGTACAATCTTGCAATTATTCATAGAGACTTTTATAAAGAGTGTTAAGAAATAACAATTCCAGGTCACTTCGTGCCGAAGCAACTAAGACAACGCTAATGCATTGCACGATAAGTCTCTCGAGTAATGTTTAACTCAAAAAAAATGCTATTTGAAAATATGGGGAGGTAAGATGCGTGTTACCTATTTATTTGGGTGGAGGAGGGGTATAAAGACAAACATAATAAAAAAAATCATAATTATCCGAAAAAGCCGGGCGAAGAATGGAAATTAGGAATCGTGGTTCTGCCACTCAAGCGGCAGAACCACGGTTCGGTTATTTTTTGACGACCCGGCCGTTTCGGCCCATGAGTTTTCCGGATTGCCAGGCGACCTCACCGTTAACGATCACCCAGTCCATACCTTCGGACCACTGGTGGGGTTCGCTGAAGGTGGCTTTGGCCTCGATCCGCTCGGGATCGAAGATGAGCAGATCGGCAAAATAGCCCGTCCGGAGGTGCCCGCGGCCGGCCATACCCAGGGTTTCGGCGGGCAGACTGGTCATTTTGCGGATAGCCTCGGGCAGAGAAAACAGTTTTTCTTGCTGTGCGTAGGTGGTCAGGATCTTGGTGAAACTGCCGTAGCCACGCGGATGCCGCATGGTTGGGCTGCCGTCCGAGCAGATCATCACGTGGGGATCCTGTAACAGCCGGGCTTGCAGGTCTTCATTCATCACAAAATAGGCTCCCGAAGCGCCGCCGGGGCCGATGTCCAGCAACACCTCTTCAAAAGGGCGCTCCTGTTCCCGGGCTACTTCGGCCAGGGTTTTACCGGCAAAGGGCGCCGTACCGAAGAGTGTGGCTTCCGGACCATTGCGATCGGTGATCTTCTGCCGGAGAAAGGCCAGCAGTTCCTCCCGCCGGGCCTGTTTGACGTCTCCGTAAATATTGGGCGGTTTGGCCCACTGCGGGAATACGATCCCGATACCGGTATAGCTGGCGGTATAGGGATAAACATCGGCGGTGACCGTATGGGTAGAGGCCCGGCGGGCGGAATCAAGCATGGCCAGGACCTCTTCGGCGCGCCCGGCTCCTTTTCCGTAAACCACTTTCAGGTGGGAGGCCTGCACATTGGCGTATTGCCCCTGCCGCAGCAATTCGCGCAGCGAGGCTTCGATCGCATCGTTGTCTTCATTGCGCATATGGCTCATGATGAGCCCGTTCCGTTGGCCCACGATTTTGGCCAGGGCGATCAGTTCCGCATCTCCGGCGTAGGTGCCGGGTGTATACTCCAGGCCCGTGGTCATGCCGAAGCAGCCGGCATCCAGGGCGGCGCTCAACAGTTCTTCCATTCGCCGGAGGCCGTCCTCGCCCGGTTCCCGGTCGTAATCCACACCGCTGAGGCGGCGCAGCGTACCGTGGCCGGCAAAAAGCGCGATATTCACTCCGGTTCGGATGCTGTCCACCTGATCCATCCAGGGGCGCAGGTCCTCAAATCCCGGACTGCCGCCGTCCTGCCCCAGGCAGATCGTGGTGACGCCCTGAGCCAGAAAATTCTCAAATGCGGGCGTTTCCGTCGGATCGCCGTGCGCGTGGGTATCGATAAAGCCGGGAGTAACATATTTGCCTTTGGCATCGATAATCTGCTTAACCGAGACCAGCGCCGTATCGATCAGGCCGATAAAAACAATGGAATCCTGTTGGATAAGAATGTCGGCCCGCCGGGCTACGCTGTCGGTGCCGTCCAGTACCTGACCACCGCTGATCAGCAGATCGTATTCCTGCCCACCGGCGGCGAGAAATTCCTGGAACGGATCGGTAGACGTACAGGCCGCGAATAGGATGTTGGTGAGCAGAACAAAAATTAAAAAGCGAGTTGAAAATACGGATGGTAAGGAGATGTGCTGCATGTTGTGAGTTTAAAGATGGTTGTAAATTCCTACACCGCAAGCCCGGGCAGAAGGCTGCATTGGGACGGGTAAGGAAAGATGCCTTGGGTCTCGCTTCGGTTTTCAAATGTAGCTATTCTTCCCAGGAATCGAACGCAAATTTCGCTCATTGTATCCGGAGGGGATTTTCAAAAAGCGCGGTCGGGGGCTTTCATTGAAGCTTCCGCAGAGGCTTTGTGACGATGCTCTCGTTGAGGTTCTAAAGGAACAAAAGAAATTAGCCGTTCTGGAATTTTAGCTAACCAAATGATGTTCTAGAGGGTTGGATGGATTCAGAAAAATTAGAACATGGAAATCAGATTGATCGAAAGAGATGGAGCCACCATCGCTCTGCCGGCGACCACCCAATACCGGATCCGCAATGCGCAGGATGCCGCCGAGCTATTGGTCAACAGCCAGTATGCGGGGACCAATAAAGTAGTCCTTTTTGCGGAGCAGCTGGTGCCGGAATTTTTTGAATTGAGATCGGGAATTGCCGGAGAGATCCTGCAAAAATTCTCCACTTACAACGGATATCTCGCCATTATCGGCGATTTTTCCGGCTACAACAGCCAAAGCCTGCAGGATTTTATCTACGAAAGTAACCGGCAGCGGCGGATTAACTTTGTGGCTACGGAGGACGAGGCCTTCCAGGCGCTGATCCGTTAAAAGCAGAAGTGTCGATTCCATGCTGGATGATCATCGGGGCACCGGAAAGTTTCCGATGCCCCGAATGTCAACATGATACCCACATGATCGGCTAACCCCAAAACCGGTCTGAAACCGGCTGGTCTTTAGCCGTTTCCCTTTTTCTTTTTGGTTTTCGGTACTATCCGGGGTGGTACCTTGGGCGCCATCCGGGGAGTCGTTCGTGGCGTCACCCGGGGTTGGGGCGTTTTGGATCGCTCGATAGTTCGCCGGTGCTGATCCACCCCTTTATTAATTTTCGGCACTTCTTTTTTGGGAGGCGTATCGATCCTTACCCTGGGAGTGATACGGATCCGGTCGGGTTCCACCCGCCTGGGGACGGTCTGCCGGGGAGGTGTACTTTGCGGTGCCGTACGCGGCACATTAGTGTCCGGGCGCGTGATCGTCCGAGTGGGCGCACTCCGCTTTGCGTTGGTACGGTTGAGTTCTGGATACTTATTCCGGTGCCGGTCCAGGTATTCCGTCGGCGAGAGTTCTTTTTCCAGTTTTTTGCGGTTGTACTGCGCACGGTCCAGTTCAAATTTGCCGTATTCCCGGAATCGTTCAATACTGTTGCGATCATCCTGCAGCCAGGCTTCGGTGATCACTTCCCGGTTGTTTTGCTGCCAGCTTCGCACATTTACTGCAATGCTGCTGGTTCCGGGTCGGGGACCGTAGTAGGTGTGTCGCACAAATTGCCGCGACAGGTGGGGATAGTAATAATGGTGGTATGGCCGGTTGAAATACCAGAAGGTAAAATAAAAGGACGGCAGCCGGTTGATGATAAAGGTACCATCCAGCACGACATAAAAGCCGGATTCGTACCAGATCGGGTAGGGGCGCCAGCGTGGATAGTAATACCAGTTAGGAAATCCGAACCAGTAGGGATAGTTGTAGTAGAAATATTGCTCTATCACGTATTTATCGCGGTCCGGCTCCTCTTCGGCATACATATCGTCATAGGCATAATACACGTCATCGTAGCCGTATTCCTCGGCAAATTCCTCGGAGGCAGTGCGGAGTTCGGCCATCACCTCCGGATCTTCACCGACGCTTTTCTGCCAGGTTTCCAGCTCGCGGGTATTGGCTTCCGCCACTACCAGATTGAGGCTGTCCATCTGGCGATTGAGCTGTTCCGGATCTTTTCGGTACAGATCTCCTACCAGGATGGTCATGCGGATATTCTCCGTCAGCAGGCTGAGCACTTCCGGCAGATCGACCAGGTCGAGATAAGCCTCTCGGGTATCGGAAGGATAAGTAGCGATGAGGACATTGAACTGGTGATCCGCGGCCAGATGCATTTCATCCATTTCCAGCAATAGTCCTCCGTACCGGCGAAAAGCCTGCCGGGCCCGGGCGTGGATCACTTCCGGGTAATCCACCAGAATGTCTTCAATATTTCGTGCGCCGATCTCTTCGGCCAGGGCCAGACGGGAGACCAATCCCGGATAACGGGCCAGGTCATACAGGGTATTTTGCTGATCCTGATCCAGAGATGCGATCAGTTGCCGGAACTGGCGGCTGGTCTTGTTCTGCAGGCTTTCGATCTTGATCAGCAGTTCCGGATATTTCGCGGCTTCCAGAATATCCGAACGGGTATCCTGCGGATACATGACCAGGGCCTCGATGGCCGCTTTATCATTTGCTTCCCATCCGTCGAACAAAGGCGGGTCGGGTTGAGCGGAGAGCAGGAATGGGAAGAGGATCAGCCATCCGAATATCCACGGCAGGAATGCGATTTTTGTTTTCATGGCTTGGTTCTTTTTGGTGCTCGGACAATGGTTTTCAGACTATGGAATTTACTGGATTTTTTGCGGTGGTATAAGGTCATTTGTCATGTTTTGCAATGATGGTTATCAGTTGAAAAACAGGCAGATAGCGCGAACTTTAGACAGGTAGTAATGCTCTTAGACGGATAATTGCTTTCGGGTAAGATCCGCTCAGCGAAAAACACAAACACCAATGAAAAGAAGAACCTTCCTCGAAAAGAGCGCTCTGGCCACATCCGCCATGCTGGTCGGACCACAAATTTTTGGAGACACGGCGGGAATTGCCAAAAACGATGTACTTCAGATCGGGGTGATCGGTACCGGTGATCGCGGTGGCGGACTCATTCGCACCCTACAACAATTTCCCAAACTGAAAGTAGTAGCCGCTTCGGACATCCTGCCGTTCCGGTTGGAAAAGGCGATCGCCGATGCCGGCAGCGGTACCAAAGCTTATCCCGACTACCGGGAGCTGCTGGACGATAAGGAGGTAGATGCGGTCATCATTGCCACGCCGCTTTCCATGCACTTTGAGATGTCCAAAGCCGCGCTGGCCGCCGGCAAACATGTCTACCAGGAAAAAACAATGACCTATCAGATCCGGGAAGCACTGGATCTGGTCCATCTGGTAGAGCAGCACAAAGGCCAGGTATTTCAGGTTGGCCATCAGTACCGCTACCTGCCGCTTTACTTCAAGGTAGCCGAAATGATCCGCGGCGGTAGCATCGGTGAAGTGACGAATGTCTACGTCCAGTGGAACCGCAATGCCGACTGGCGCCGTCCGGTACCCGAACCCGGTTACGAACGCCTGATCAACTGGAGAATGTACCGCGAATACTCCGGCGGCCTGACGGCAGAACTGCATTCCCACCAGATCGATTACATCAACTGGATCTTTAATTCGCATCCGGAGAAAGTCACCGGCTTCGGCGGTATCGATTACTGGAAAGACGGCCGGGAAACCTTCGACAATGTGAACTCCCTGCTGCGTTATCCCAACGGTATGAAGGTCAACTGTATTTCCCTGACCGCCAACGCCCACAACGGTTATCTGATGGAATTCCGGGGTTCCAAGGGCACCATCAGTCTCGGTATTGACAAGGGTCGCCTGTTCTTCGAACGCCCGAACAGTAAAGTAATGGGTACGGTCGACGGCGTAAGCGGCGCGACCATGAAAATGATGGAAGCCAATCAGGGCATGGAACTGAATGGTGATAATACAAAGGAAGGTTGGGAAGGTACCCACTACGCTCTGCAGGAATTTTACGAATGTATTCGCGATAATCACCAGCCGGTTTCCAACATCTACACCGGGGCCCGGACGGCGATCAGCGTGCGTATGGCCATTGACGCCATGCGGAACGAGGAAATGCAGTTTTGGCAACCGGAATACGAAATTTGATCATCCGCGGATCCTGAACGAAGACAGGCAAAACCAGAATACCGGAGCTCATTATGAACACCGCTCCCGCGAAAATATCGACCGTAAAAGAAATATACGCCCTGCCGTTAGCAGCGTATCTGATGACGGCATCCGATGTGGTTCATTCATTGGAAGTGTCAATAGACACCGGCCTGACCACGGAGGAAGCGAAAAGCCGTCTGGAGCAGGTTGGCCCCAATGAATTGGAACTCTACCGTCAAAAAAGCCTGCTCCAGCTATTCCTCGAACAATTCAAGAGTCCACTGGCCTGGGTACTGGCGCTGGCATCAGCGCTGGCGTTCGGTTTTGGTGAAGACCTCGAGGCCATCGCCATTCTGGTGGTCATCCTGATCAATGCCATTATCGGATTTGCCATGGAATGGCAGGCCATGAGCTCCATGGAAGCCCTGCGCCAACTCACCCAAACCTTTGCCCGGGTCTACCGCAATGGTAAACTGGTAGAAGTAGAAACTGCCGGTCTGGTACCCGGAGATGTAGTGTACCTGGAAGCCGGAGATATTCCCGCCGCCGATATGCGGTTGCTGGAAACGGTCAATCTGGGGGTCAATGAATCCGCCCTTACCGGGGAGAGCGTTGCGGTCAGTAAGCAGATAGAACCGATTGCCGCCACCACGGTTTTGGGGGATCAACGAAATATGTTGTTCCGGGGTACGGTGGTAAGTCGCGGGAATGCCCGGGCGGTGGTAGTGCGTACCGGCTCTCGGACTGAGATCGGTAAGATCGCCGACCTGGCGCAACGCGCGAGCAAGGAAGTAACCCCGCTGGAGAAAAAGCTGAGTAAACTGAGTCAGAAGTTGATCTGGCTGGCGCTGGCCCTGGCCCTCATGATCCTGGTGATCGGTCTGCTCCAGGGCCGCGATATTTTTCTGATGATCGAAATGGCGATTGCGCTGGCGATCGCAGCGGTGCCCGAAGGTTTACCGGTCGTAGCTACGATCGCCCTGGCCCGGGGCATGTTGCGGCTGGCGCGGCAGCAGGTGATCGTGAAAAAGCTCAGTGCGGTAGAAACCCTGGGTGAAACCCAGGTGATCATTACGGATAAGACCGGCACCCTGACCGAAAATCAGTTGTTGCCGGATGTCATGGGTTTTGAATTCGGCACCGCCGGCGTTCATTTTCAGGGAGAACAACTGGTGTTGGATGATCCCGCGGATCGGTATCTGTTGCAGACCTACGCCCACAGCCAATTACAGCACGTGGCGGTACTCTGTAATAATGCCAGCCTGGATGAACACCCCTCCGGACCGGGTACCGGTGATCCGCTGGAAATAGCATTGCTGAAAATGGTAGCGGGAAGTGATACCGCTCCCGCAGCGATCCGAGACGCTTACTCCCGGATCCGCGAAATCCCCTTTGACAGTGAACGCAAGATGATGGGCACCCTCCACAAAAACGGTCGACGACCGGATTACCTGGTGTGCATCAAAGGAGCCATGGAGATCCTGCTCCGGGAAAGCGATTACATATTGACCGTGGACGGGAAGATCCCACTGTCCGAAACACAACGACGGGCCTGGATGGATAAGGCGGATACCCTGGCGGCCAAAGGCCTGCGGGTGTTAGGTTTCGGATACAGTGAAATCCCCGTACCCAAGGCAGATTTTTTTGAAAACATCGTCTTCATCGGTTTTGTCGGCTTTCTCGATCCTCCCCGGCAAACGGTAAAAAGTGCGATCGATCGGTGTAAGGCAGCCGGGGTGCAGGTCGTTATGGCCACCGGGGATCATCCGGAAACGGCCAAAAATATCGGTTTGAAAACCGGACTGATCGGTTTCGCCGAAAGCCCCGTGATCAAAGGCCCGGACATTAAACCACCGGCCGAGCTCAGCGAGCGGGAGAAACAACGACTCCTCAGCGCCCGGATCTTTGCCCGGGTCAATCCGGCCCAGAAGCTGCACCTCGTGGACCTTTTTCAGCAGGAAGGTTTCATTGTCGGCATGACCGGCGACGGCGTCAACGATGCGCCGGCCCTGAAAAAAGCAGATATCGGCATTGCCATGGGCAGCCGGGGTACCGAAGCCGCCAAAGAAGCTTCGGACCTGGTACTGAAGGACGACCAGTTTGCCTCGATTACCGAAGCGATCCGGCAGGGGCGGGGCATCTTTACCAATATCCGCCATTTCGTGATCTACCTCATCTCCTGTAATTTAAGTGAGCTGCTGATCGTGGCCGGGGCCTACCTCTCCAATCTCGCACTGCCACTGTTCCCTCTGCAGATTCTGTTTATGAACATGGTGACGGATGTATTTCCGGCCCTCGCACTCGGGATGAACCGGGTCGATGACGGCGTCATGGAGCGGCCGCCCCGGGGTAAAGGAGAACCCATCATTACCCCACACGCCTGGCGGGCAATCATCGAATACGCTCTGGCCCTGACCGTTGCCACCATAGGAGCCTTCCTCTGGGCCATTTATTATTTACAACTGGGGGATGCACCGGCCAATAATTTTGCGTTTTACACCATAATTATCGCTCAACTCTGGCACGTCTTCAATCTGCCGGACCCGCACCAGTCCTTTTGGCGCAATGCCATCACCCGCAATCCTTATGTCTGGATGGCCCTCGCCGGCAGTATTCTCATTATGCTATTGGCTTACTGGATAGCGCCCTTACAGGCAGCTCTGCACCTCGTACCTTTTCGGATGGAATGGCTGGGCTGGGTACTGCTGTTCAGCATAACGCCGGTAATGATGGTCCGGATCGCCCGATTGCTGAGATTATAGGTGTTAATGTTTTAAAGTGTTAAGGTGTTGATGTTGGTGTTCGGCGACTAATTGCCTGGCTATTATGTTGACGGCCTTTCTTTTGCTGTTGGATTGGTGGTTTGGGAGCAGGGGGGAGGTGTTAGTTGTTTAGGTGTCAGGTGTCAGGTGTCAGGTGTCAGTTAGCAGGAGTCAGGTGTCAGGTGTCAGTGTTAAAACTTAACCGACACTGTCCACAACCGTCAACCGTCCACCTTCGACCGTCAACCGTCACCCATCGACCGTCTACCAACACCGTCAACCGTCAACCGTCCACCTTCGACCATCGACCGTCAACCGTCCCCCACCCCTTCACCAACTCAAACCAAAGCGTCGTACCCGCCCCCACCGCCACGGCAATCCCCAACTGCAGCCAACTCAGCGGCGCGATGCCGAAAAAGGCTGCCAGGGGCGGCAGATACACCATGAGCAACATCAAACTAATGGTCAGAAGCAGGATCCAGACCATGCGACGGTTCTTATAGCGGATCGTTTGGAAGATGGAATAATAAAAGGAGCGGTTGACCAGCGTTAAAAAAATATTAGCGATCAGTAGTGTAAGGAAGACCAGACTGCGGGTAGTGGTCTCGGATAGCCCCTGCGCCAGGCCGTAGCCGTAGACACCCAGTACGCCGGCCGTGATCACCAGGCCCTGCAGAATGCTGGTGAGCAATTCCCGGGTGCCAAAAAAAGTCTGGCCGATGGCCCGTGGCGGTCGGTCCATGGTATTGGGTTCCATCGGTTCGTTTTCGTAGACGATTGAACAGGTCGGGCCCATGATCAGTTCCAGGAAGATGACGTGCACCGGACTGAAGATGGCGGCGTATTTCCAGTTGAGCAATATGGGAATGGTAACGGTAAGAATAATGGGAATGTGAATGGAAATGATGTACTGGATCGCCTTTTTGAGATTGTCGTAAATACGGCGTCCTACGGCGACGGCTTCCGCAATGGCATCCAGTTTTCCGTTTACCAGGATCAACGATGCGGCCCTGCGGGCGATCTCGGTACCCTGCAGCCCCATGGCAATACCGATGTGAGCGGCTTTGAGGGCGAGCCCGTCATTGACCCCGTCACCCGTCATTCCCACGATCAGGCCCTGATCTTTGAGCGACTGGACAATCCGGAGTTTTTGTTCCGGCGCGATCCGGCAGAATAGTTCCGTTTCGCGGGTGGTTTCCGCCAGCTGCTCCGGGGAAAGTTCATCCAGCTCGGCCCCGGTGATCGGGGGATGGTCAAAAACAAAACCGCTCTGGCGGGCAATGGCGGTCGTGGTATTAATGCTGTCGCCGGTGATGATCTTGAGCTGAATACCGGCCCGATAGAGCCGCTGGAAGGAAGCCTGGATATCTTTTTTGGGTGGATCGTAGAATCCCACCAGACCGAGGAATTCGAAGGTAAGATCCTGTTGTTTTGCCGGTAGCGTTTCGGGGATCTTGTCGACCCGCCCTACGCCCAGTATCCGTAGCCCCTGGGCCGATAGCCGGTCGATCTTTTCCCGGATGTGTTCTTTCTCGGTTTCGCTGAGCCGGGTACAAGCCAGTACCGCCTCCGGGGCACCTTTGGTGGCGATGATCTCGGGCCGGTCCGTACGGGAAAATACGTGGGTCATCATCGGCGGTTTGCCGGAAAGCGGATACTCATCTACCATGTGGTAAACGCCTCTCTCGTCTGTGGGCGCAAGCTGCTCGTAGGCCCTGTGCAGGGCCTGTTCCATAGGATCAAAAGGAGTTGTTTCACTGGCCCACATGGCCGTTTGGATCAATTCCAGATCAGCTCCGGGGCCGGCTTCCCGGCTGCTCTTGATGGTATCGTCCTGATAGGTGTAGAGGTGCCGCAGTTCCATCCGGTTTTCGGTGATGGTGCCGGTTTTATCCAGGCAGAGCACATTGACCGACCCCAGCGATTCGGTTGTATTGGACCGTTTGACGATGATATCCTGTTTGGCAAGGCGAAATGCTCCCAGCGCCAAAAATACCGTAAAGGCCACGGGGATCTCCTCGGGCAGCACGGACATAGCGATGGTCAGACCTTCCAGCAGGCTGTTCAGGAATTCCCGGGTGCGGAAAAAATCCACCAGCAGGATGAGGAAGAAAACAGCCGTACCCAGTATGGCCATTCTTTTAACGAAGCGCTCCACCTGCAGCTGTAAGACCGACTTTTGCTGGTCGAGTTCGTCGATCGCCCGGCCGATCTGGTGCATACGGGTCTGCTCGGCAACGGCAGTAGCGCGGACCACCCCCTGACCGGACAGGGCCAGGGTTCCCTGAAAGATCTGTTGTTCTTCCGCATTCCCTTCTACCTGTTTGGATACCGCAAAAGCCTCTCCGGTGAGAATGGATTCGTTGACGCTGAGGTCATTGGCCAGCACGAGTTGCCCGTCTACCGGTATCAGGTCACCTTCCGTGACCACCACGAAATCACCCGGTACCAGCGCCTCCCGTTTGATCTCCAGCAGGCGATTGTCCCGGATCACGCGGACAAGCACCTGGGTGTAGGCGTTCAGCGCATCCAGAGCCTGCTGCGCCCGCGAGCTCTGATACCAGGAAATGGCTGAGATAAGGGCAATAGCGCCCAGCATGAAAAAAGCTTCGGTGGTTTCCTGCAGAATGAAATAGATACTGGCGGTAACGATCAGGATCAGGAACATCGGTTCGGTAACGATCTCCCGGACGATCCGCCAGCCCGGACTTAGTCCCCGTCGGCTCTCTTGTTCCCCCCGGGAAGCGCGGATACGGTCAACTTCGGCCGTGCTCAGGCCGGGGAGCGGGTACGGGTTTTCTGTGTTACCCGGCGACAAGGATGTACTCTTTGTATCCAATGCGGTCATTTTATTAACGTGTCTTCCCTTGCGGGATCCACTACGATATTTCAGCCAGCGGCAACTTCCGATCGGTTAAAGTCGGTAATCCGCTTTAGATCAGACTCTCCAGTTCGTCGAAGCGGTTAGCAACCGTAGCGGCCAGGGCCTCTTTCAATTGTTCATCTTTTACCGGTCGCCCCGCCAGTTTGCGGACCTGCCGCGCCAACTCATCATCGTGAATTACCTCGGTCAGCCATTTTTCGAAATCATGTCTTTCGAGGTGAAATTTAATGGTTTTAACGGGAAGTTTGGGAAGCGCCTGCCGGAATTCCCACAAACTTGCTGCCGGACGCACTCCGGGATCCGGGGCGGACACGTGAAAGTAGAATTGTTTGTCCGTCGGCAGCGGCGCCAGGAGGTATTTGTGCAGGTGCCTTACGTGCTGGGTGGAGCGGTTGACGCCGTCCAGCCGAACGATGCCCGAAGCGGGCGCTGACAACTGCGGAGTATCCCCCAGGCAGAGGTACAACTCTCTGGCGTTTAGTTGCCGGAGCTCGTCGAGATCACAGCTCTTTTCCTGTGGTCGGATATTTTTGCGCAACACGTTGATCGTGGCCTGGTGATTGATCTGGGTGAACATCCAGTGATCGATCCCCTGGAGCAATTTTTTCGGCAGGGCATCCGGGTAATAAGTGACAAAGGTGAATCCTCCCCGTTGGGCATTTTCCAAAAACAGGTCCGACAGATGTTCCCCCTCGGTATGACAGAAATAGTGCGCTTCATCGATCAGGAACCAGTGCGGAAGTCCCCGTTTGGCCCGAATGCCACTCAGGGCCTGCATGAATTCCCGCACATAGGTGATCTTTTCATCTCGCTTATACAAGGTCAGGTCCAGAATGATACTCACCCGGGCGTACTCCAGTAAGGTAATGACGTCGCCGACGGAAGGTGGCGAGCTGAAATCACTGCCGAGTACGATCGTACGGGGAAAGGCCCGAATGGAACGGTAATCTCCTTCGGGGTCGATCACACAGACCTGGTAGCCGATCCGGAGCAGCTGTTCCATGATCATTCCGGCCAGCCAGGATTTACCGGTGCCGCTGGATCCGACGATCCCCCAATTACTGTCCAGGAGATTAAACGGGCTGAGGCAAACCGGATCGCCTTCGGTATTTTGTCCCAATTGTATCCGGCGTTGCGGCCGGCAACGGTAGGGAGGGATCTTTCCCGCCAGCAACTGTCCCATCATCTGCCGGCTACCGGCTCCGTTGGGTTGGTTCAGTACCGTATCGGCCAGATCCCGGATGGCGGGAATGGCATTGGCTACCGCCACGGAGAGGTCCGCCTGCTCGAACATACTGCGGTCGTTTTCCGCATCACCGCAAGCGATGACGTTACGGGTGGAATAGCCCAGTTCTTCCAGTGCATACTTTAGTCCGGAACCCTTGGTTGCCCCCGGAGGCAGGATCATAACGGCGCCTTTATTGTACTCGACCGTAGCGGCGTAGCCGGTGTCCGATAGAATGTGAAGTACTTCACGATCGTGGGGGATCCAGGTGGCGGCAATAGCTACGCCGAATTCGATCTCCCGGCCGAGTCCTTCGAGCTTTTGGATAACTTCGGGAGCCAGCCGGCCGAATGGAGTGACCGTTGTATCACTACGGGGGAAATAGATGGTCGCCCCGTTTTCAGCGATAACCGCTTCGCAGATCTCATCGAATGGGCCGATTCCGGGAATGACACTCAGTCGCCGTCCCGTCACCAGGATCAATACAAAACCGGCGGCCTTCATATTGCGCAGGGCCTGCCAGGTCTCGTCGGCTACGATCCCGTCTTTGGCCAGTGTTCCGTCCAGATCCAGTGCTAATATATTCAGGTGCATGGTATCGGGGTATTGGTGAAAAAAGACTGAAACGCTGCTATATATCGGAAGTCGTTGAAAGGTCTTCAACCAAATGCAGTCAGGATCTTACCTAACCGGTTATCTAAAACCGAAGGATCATGATGACGTCCTTCGTATTTATCCCCCATCAACCGTCCACCATCGACCTTCAACCGTCCACCCTCGACCGTCCACCTTCGACCGTCAACCGTCCACCATCAAACCCCCAACGCCCCATAATAAGCCGCACCCAGCAGCGGCGCTTCACTGTTCATGATCACGCTCACCGGAATAGCCTCCACGAGATCCCGCAGTCTACCCGCCTGAAAGAAATGATTCAGGAATGCTTCTTCCCGCAGTTCGTGGTGGATCTTCGGGATAATGCCGCCACCGATGAATAGACCGCCGACCGCTTTGGTCTTCAGACAGAGGTTGGCGGATTCCTGCGCCAGGTATTTGATGAACAGCCGGATCGTTTCCTCACAAATGGGGTATCCTTTCTGGGCGTATGCGCTGATCACGGCCGGTGGGTCGCCGGCGTTAATAGCTTCGCGCAGATCATCGGGGACATCCCACTGCTTATCGACGCGCAGGAAGGTGAAAATATTCTGAATGCCGGGACCGGATACGACGCGTTCCCAACTCACGTGACCGAATTTTCGACGCAGGTAGCGGAACAGATCGAGGTCCAGGTCATTCCGGGGGCCAAAGTCCGTGTGGCCGCCTTCAGTAGCGAACGGGTGGAAGTATTCGCCGTCCCAGTAGAGCGCCGCTTCGCCCAGGCCGGTGCCGGGAGCGATGATGGCGGCATTGCCTTCGATCTCCTGGTGCCCCGCGTACAGTCGGTCCAGTTCCTTTTCCTGGAGGGCAGCGATCCCGTAGGCATTCGCCTCCAGATCATTGAGGATAAAAACTTCCGCCACCTTCAGTTCGCGGATGAGCACTTTGCGGTCCACTTCCCAGTTGAGGTTGGTGGTGGTAGCTTTCCCGCCGATCACCGGGCCGGCAATGCCGATGCTGATGCGATCCGGTCGCTCTTTACCCTGCAGAAAGTCCTCCGCGATGTCGACGAAAGAATGGTAATCCTGGGAAGGGTAGGAGGACTGTTCGATCAGGCGGATCTGCTCGTCCCCAACGAGGAACAGGCCCACATTGGTCTTGGTACCACCGATGTCGGCTGCCAGTACCCGCAGCGATTGGGGGAGTTTGCGACCGCGATTGGGAAAGGCGATCGGGAAATCGGGAATGGATGTGAATGAGTTTTGCCAAATGGCCTCCATGGTTTTCATATGTCTTGCTTTGAAAATGTCGGCTTTGAGTTCACAACATGAGTCATGCGAATCAGGGATTAAACTTGGAATCAATGTGCCTTTAGGCACAAAATGGAGGTAGCAAAATGACCACTTCCCGGCTTAGCGTGCCGTAGGTACGCCATGTAAAACCCATATTGCGTACCTACGGCACGCTGAATCTCTATTGGACGGGCTACCTATAGTTCGTCCCTACGGGACTTTTAACTCCTGATTCGCATGATTCAGGTTGTGCTATACTTCCAGCTCGCTGGCTTCCAGCGGGGCAGTTACTTCGGTCTCCGTTTTCTTACGCAGCAATTCGCTCAGGATCGCGCCGAAGGTGGTAGCGATTGCCATCAGGGAGATCAGCCAGCCGAGGAACGGGATCCAGGAAACTACTTTCAGCAATACGAAAACGCCGGTAGCAACCAGGATCACTTTCCCGTTTTTCCAGCGTACCTGCTGGTATTCCTGCCACCAATAAGTAACAAGAATGGCCGTCAGAATGTGCGCAAAACCAAGGCTTAATCCGTAGGTCGCCAGTGAAAAAATACCCACCGGAATACCGATGATGGAAACCAGTGCGATCAGGATCAGCAGCGGCACGCCCAGGAGATAGAGCATACCGTAGCCGAGGCTGACGGCGTAGTGTCCGATCAGATCGTGGGCCGTATTGCGGAAAAACTTACGGAAGGCCCAGACGAGAATGATCAACAGGACTACAGCCGACAGGATACGCCCTACGGTAAACAGCGCCGAACCGATACCGAAGGCGCCGTGCCAGGAGTAATCATCCTGGTCGGTGCGCAGGGTTTCGTCAAACTGGGCGGTAGCTCCGTCTTTTTGGGCGAACTGAAGATCCACCGGTCCGTCGGCGGTCCAGTAATGGACCTCCTGGTAGAATGCCGCCCGTTCGGTCAGATTCAGCTTTTCGGTGCCGATCCGTGCCGGACCGCGAATGGTACCGGAAAGGTTCAGGGTGCCGGCTTTGATATTGGCAGCCTGCTCGGCAGTACCGTCAAAGAATACTTCCCCGCCGGCGAGTTCTATGTCCCCGAGGACAGTTCCGTAGAGGTTGACGGTGCCGCCACCGGCAAAAAGGTTCCCGTGGATGCGCACATCGCGGTCAATATGCACGGTACCGCCGCCGATAAAAAGGTCCCCGAAGATGTCGGCCCGGATATGGACCTGGCCGGCCATCAGGCGGGCATCATCCATTACCGGAGCCTCCAGGAATAGTTCCTGGGCAATAAGGATGGCGTCTTCGTGGATGGTATCCTGAACGTAACAAAAGCGGGCTGCCGCGATCAGGTCGCCGTAAATAGGGGCATTGATCTTTACGCTATTGGCTCCGACGTAGAGATCATCGTGCACGGCCGTCGTCACCAGTACCTGTTCTCCTTTGCGGATGTCCGTTGCGGATAATTGGGGCAAGGAGAGCAGCAGGAAGAAGATCAGAGCAAATGCGGTTCTCATTTTTTTGATATTTAAGGGGTTATGAGGTCATACGAATGTCGTTTTATTATAGCCGAAACGCCATGACCTGGATCACTCGGGCCGGTGATGTGGGTAAAAATAGCCAGGGTAGGCCGGTCTTCTACGGCGATCCGGAACTGAGCAAGATCATAAGTCATGCTGGTTGCGGTCATATCCGGGAGACTAAAAAAGGGGTAGCTTTTAACTGCCAAAAACCATGTGAAATGAAAAAGATATTAGTGCCTACCGATTTTTCCCCCTATTCCCAGAATGCGCTGAACTACGCCATTGGCCTGGCGCGGGATATGGGAGCATCGCTGCACCTGTTGCACACTTACCTGGTGCACGCTTCGGCGGATATGCTCATTTCCATCGAACGCTATATTCGGGAAGATGCCGAAAGAATGATGGAAGACAACCGCCAGTGGATCCATAAGCAATGGCCCGGACACCCTCCGGTCACTTATGACATTATCAAAGGCAATGCGATCCCGGTGATCGCCGGAATGGCCGATCAGTACGATCTGGTGATCATGGGTACCCAGGGCGCTTCCCGGTTCAAGGACATCTTCCTGGGTTCTACTACCAACGGCGTCTGTAAGGCTACCGAGACCCCGGTGCTGGCTATCCCGGAAAATGCACGCTACCGGCCGTTACGCAAAATCGTTCTGGCCGTCGATGATTACGAAGTGACGGGTAGAAACGTTCTGGAGCCTCTGATCGATCTGGCCGAGTTGAACGATGCCGATATCAAGATCTTCCACACGGATCTGGGGAATACCGATCTGGGCGTAGATCCGATCATCGGCATGTATCTCGCCGGGCAGGATTATTCCTTCCACTACGCTCCGGCTACCGTCAAGGTAAACGAGAGCATCCACACCTTTGTGGAAGCGGAAAAGGCCGATATGTTATGCCTGATCGGTCGTAAACGAGCCTGGATCAACGAGGTGTTCCATCGCAGTGTCACCCGGCGGGAAGTTTTTCAAACGGAGATCCCGCTGCTGGTTCTGACGGATATTGCAGTGATCACGGATTACTGAGGACTGCAGGACGGTTGGGGGCCGGGGTATTTTGACCTGGAAGTTTTGGAAACCGGAATGGGTATTCAGGGCCCCAACCACCGAACGTCCCGCTCTCACCCACATCAAATTTTTTGTCATTCACATCAACCATCCAGGGCCGTCTTGGTTAATAATACAGATTTCAGTATATTCAGGTTTGTAAGGGAGGATCTTGCCCTACCCTGAAGACTTTTTTTACCAGACACCTCTCATAATTCACATCTAATCACGCTTATTATGGCTATTTATAATTTGAAGATTAACGGAAAAACCCAAGAAATTGACGTGGCTCCGGATACCCCCGTATTGTGGGTATTAAGGGATCACGCCAAATTAACCGGAACCAAATACGGTTGCGGTATCGGTCAATGCGGTGCCTGCACCATTCACATTGACGGTACTGCCATGCGGTCCTGTTCCCTACCGGTCTCCAGTGTCGGAGACAAAGCTATTACCACCATTGAAGGCTTATCCGAAGCCGGCGACCATCCCCTGCAGGAGGCCTGGGTGGAACACGACGTACCTCAATGTGGGTATTGCCAGGCCGGACAGATCATGAATGCTGCTTCTTTACTCAAGAACAACCCAAGCCCGAGCGATGCGGATATCGATGCGGCCATGAACGGCAACATCTGCCGTTGCGGTACGTATCTGCGGATCAAATCCGCCATCAAGACGGCTTCCCAGAAAATGGGGTAATTTCTGATCTCTCCTTCGCTTAAAAAAAAACACATTATGACCTTGATTAAAACAAAACATAATAGAAGATCTTTCCTAAAGGTGTCCAGTCTTGCCGGTGGCGGGATGGTCCTGGGTTTCAGTTGGCTGGCCGGTTGTAAGCCGGAAGGCACTGCTGAAGCCGTAGAGGCCATTATAATGCCCGATAACTGGTACGACGTCAATGCCTTTCTGAAAATAGGAAATAACGGAGTGGTGACCATCATGTCACCCAATCCGGAGATCGGCCAGAACGTCAAAACCGCCATGCCGATGATCGTGGCCGAAGAACTGGACGTCGACTGGAAAAACGTGATCGTTGAGCAGGCCGGACTGAATACGGAGAGTTTCAGCCGCCAGTTGGCCGGGGGTAGCCAGTCCATTCGCCAGGGATGGAAAAGCCTGCGTATGGCCGGGGCCACCGCCCGCCGGATGCTTATGGAAGCTGCGGCTAAGGAATGGGAAGTTGATGTTGCCGAACTCACCACCGCATCCGGGGTGATCACCCACGAAGGCAGTGGCCGGTCGATCGGATACGGTGAGATCGCATCATCCGCAGCCGGTATTGAGGTACCGGAAGAAGTGGAACTGAAGGACCCGAAGGATTTCAAGATCATCGGCGTGCCGACCAAAAACGTAGACGGTAAAAAGATCGCTACCGGACAGCCGCTGTTCGGCCTGGATTACCAGCAGGAAGGAATGCTGATCGCGATGATCGAGCACCCGCCTGCCTTTGGTATGACTCTGAAATCAATGGACGCGGAAGCGGCCAAAGCCATGCCCGGCATCGTTGATATTTTCACGATCGACACCTATCCGGAAGATGTGGAGAAGCAGTGGTCTGATACCAGCGCTTTCTCCGAGTTGGTGGCGATCGTCGGCAACACGACCTGGGAAGTATTGAAAGCCAAAAAGGCGCTCAAGCTGGAATGGGAAGGCAAGGATGCCATTGAAAATACATCGACTATCGATCAGGAACTGGAAAAACGCTTGCTGGCTGCTGCCGACGACCCGGCCAGATCCCGTAAGGACGGCGATCCGGAAGCGGCATTCCGTGATGCGGCGCAGGTGATCGAACGCACCTACAGTGGTCCCTTCCTGGCGCACAATACCATGGAACCGATGAACTTCTTTGCGCATGTAACCGCGGACCACGCGGAACTGGTTGGTCCGATCCAGACGCCGGAATTTATGCGCAAGACCGCAGCGGCCCGTCTGGGACTACCCGAAGAAAAAGTATCCATCATGATGACCAGAATGGGGGGTGGTTTCGGACGTCGTCTGTACGGTCACTTCGGGATCGAAGCGGCGGCGATCTCCCAGAAAATAAACGCTCCGGTCAAGCTGATCTATACCCGGGAGGATGATATGACCCAGGGTACCTATCGGCCGACTTATAAAGTGACGTACCGCGCGGCTCTGGATGCCGATAATAACCTGATCGGTTTCCACGTGAAGGGTACCGGTGCTCCCGAAAGTCCGGTTTTCAATAACCGTTTTCCGGCCGGTACGGTAGATAATTACCTGGCGGAAAACAACAGCCGGGAATCCAATATTTCTACCGGAGCCTGGCGGGCACCCCGCTCTAATTTCATCGCTTTCGCCGAGCAGTCCTTCCTCGATGAGGTAGCCGAAGCGGCCGGAAAAGATCCGATCGATTTCCGTTTGGGACTGTTTGACCGGGCCATCAGTGATCCGGTAGGGGATAGCAACGACTACGATCCGGAGCGCTACGCCGGGGTATTGAAACTGGTGAAGGAAAAAGCCGGATGGGGCCAGGACAAGCCCGGTGTTCACCGGGGAGTATCCGCTTACTTCTGCCACAACTCCTACGTAGCGCAGGTGGTGGACGTAGTAATGGAGGGCGATAAGCCGAAGATCGAAAAAGTATGGTGCGCCGTGGATTGCGGTATTGTGGTCAACCCGGAAGGTGCCCTCAATCAGATCGAAGGGGGTATCGTGGACGGCATCGGTCACGCACTGTACAGCAACATGACCTTCAAGGACGGCAAGCCGGAACAAAACAACTTCGATAAATATCGCCTGATCCGCCATTCGGAAGCTCCGAAGGAGATCGAGGTATTTTTCGTGGAAAACGGCGTCGACCCGACCGGTCTGGGAGAACCTTCGCTGCCGCCGGTAGCGGCTGCTCTGGCAAACGCTCTGGCCCGCGCTACGGGAGAACGACTCTACAGTCAGCCGTTCGTGGGTACCCAGCAAGTACTTGGATAAGACAAACAATAGGGGAGCGGCAGGCCAGCTTTGGCCTGTCTGCCCGTATCTGCATAAAAGTCGCAAAGGTTTCCGGGCTAACCGGGCCTTTGCGGCTTTTTTTGTGTCGGTAGCGGAACTATTGTGGCGTGGGGGAGTGTTGTGGGATCGGTTGGAAAAATCACTACCGCATGATCGATACCATTGACGAGAATTTTAACCGGCATGCCCGACAGGTGCCGGAACGGACGCCGGGCATGATCGTAAATGAACTGCCGGGACTTACCTATGTGGATAGCGGACTATCCTGCGATACCTTCAATATCCTGCACATTTCGAACGGCTCAGCCCTAAGCGCCGCCACCCTGGAAGCGGCCGTTACTTATTACCGAAGCCGCGGTCTGGATTACTGTATCTGGATCGGCCGGGAGCAGCTTACAGCGGAGGTAGGCGGCTTTTTACAACAAGCGGGGGTAAGCCGTCAGAACGAAGAAGTAGGGATGATCCTGGATCTGGGGGATTACGCGATCCGGCGGCATCCGGATCACCGGAACGTAAGGATCGCAGATCAGCCGGACCGGATCGCGGATTACGCCCGGGTACTTGCGCACAACTGGACCCCGCCCGATCAGAACGTCGTCCGGTTTTACGCACGGACCGCCCCGGTCTATCTGGCTAGTGACAGCGATATTCGTCTGCTAGTCTATTACCAGGAGGGAAAGCCGGTCGCCACCCTTGAACTTTTCCCTTCCGATGCGGAAACGGTCGGTATTTACGGTTTTGCGACCCTGCAGGATTTCCGGGGGCGGGGAATTGGTTCCACCTTGTTTACCTTTGCCCTGAATTATGCTCGATCAGCCGGCTACCGACGGGTGATCCTGCAGGCATCCGAGGATGGCCTGGGCATTTACAAGAAATACGGATTTAAAGCAGTAACTACCTATTATGAGTACGCCTAAAACATCGGGGAAAATTGAAGTCATCGCTTTTGACGCGGACGACACCCTCTGGGTAAATGAACCCTACTTTCAGGAGACCGAGCACAAATTTTGTGCTTTACTGGAAGATTTTTTGCCCCACCATACCGTATCGCAGGAGTTGTTTAAAACGGAAATGGAAAATCTGGCCCTCTACGGCTACGGCGTGAAAGGCTTTATGTTATCGATGATCGAAACGATCTCCAAAGTGACGGAAAACACGGCCGGCCTGGAACTGGTCAACAAAACGATCGCTCTCGGGCAGGAATTGCTACAAAAGCCGATCGAACTGCTGGACGGCGTGGAGGAAGTACTCACTAAGCTCAACGGACGGTACCGCCTGGTGCTGGCTACCAAAGGGGATTTGCTGGACCAGGAGCGCAAACTGGTCAAATCGGGACTGGAGCATCACTTCCACCACATCGAGGTCATGAGCGATAAAAAAGAACGGGATTACCGGAAACTGTTGAAACATTTGGATTGCCGGGCCGAAAATTTCCTCATGGTGGGCAATTCCATCAAATCGGATGTATTGCCGGTCCTGGAACTGGGGGGCAATGCCGTCCATGTGCCCTACCACACCACCTGGGCCCACGAAAAAGTCAGTCACCGGATCGAGCATCCCAATTTCCTGGAAGCAGAGAACATATTAGCGGTACTCAATATGTTAGACTAGTAAAAAATAAGTATATTTAATTTTCATTAGAACCTTTCGGACTCTCCCACTTGCTATCAAAGCTACATTCACAGGACAACCTGGGGATTATTTCACCATTTTGGACACGTAAAGATGGAATGGCAACGCATGGCATCCGGCCAATGACAATGGAGGCAACTCCCTAAGCGGCTGATCGATGTAAGAGACTGTTTTGGTATTCCAGGAAGTTAAAGTATTCGCATTGAGCCTTCGATGCCGGAGGCTTGACGTACTGACTGCTGACCAATGTCCAACCATACAGTTAAAATCATGAAAACCTAATAACCTATGAAAAGTAAAATTTTCAACGCAATTTTCATTCTATTGTTAGTGGGGAGTGTCGGCCAATTACCGGCCCAGTTGTCTTCCAAATTGACGCCCTCCCAACTAACCTTTTCCGATCAGGGGAATCTACTGTCAGGTCTGACCATGAGCATTGGCGGCCTCAACGTGCAGAATGGCTTCAATTATTCGTCGATCACGGACAATTCAATATCGGCCGGTGGTGACCTGCAGCGCACGATCTCCGACGGCAGTGGACTGACTGTCCGGAATTATGCCGCTTTCCCGGCCAGCCGGAGCAATCTGGATCTCAAAGAGCTCACATTTATTACTTCGGGTTCCGGCTTAGGTGGCGTGGATCAGGAGACCTGGACCTTCGGCATCACCGATGTCGGCGATTTTGATAACAATGATGCGGTACAATCCGCCCTTTCTTTGCGATACACCCGGGTCATTAATGATATCGCCGTTTTTTACCCCTTGCTGTTTGTCAATCCGGAGGAGGGCAATATGGGAATGGGGACCTACACCGAGGATTTTAATGCCCAGTTGTACGTACAGGAGTTCGGCCAGGACCAGATCGCCATCTCCGGTAATAATACCAGTTCTTCCAACCAACAACGCTGGGGACTCTACGGGATCTGCCAGGGATCCGGTACCGGTATACGCTATGGCGTAGTGGGGCAGGCTTTTACCACATCTGGTACAAGGTATGGGGTGCTGGGCACGGCGGATCCGGACTTTGGGTATGCGGTATACGCCAGTGGGGATATGGCCTATACCGGAACGCTCACTGATGTGTCCGATCGAAAGCTTAAAAAGAACATTTCGGAATTTTCCGCTCTGGAAAAAATTATGCGATTGCGGCCGAAAACCTATGAGATGAGGAGGGAGGAATTTAAGCGCATGCATCTCGCCGGTGGTAAGCGCTTTGGATTTATTGCCCAGGAGTTGCAGGAAGTTTTTCCGGAATTGGTGAGCGAACAGGTTCACGCCGAGCCTTATCCGGACGGGGATAGTCTCAGTGTAGAGCAGATCGATTATCTGGGCGTGGAATACGTACCGATGATCCCCATCCTCACCCGGGCGATGCAGGAACAACAGGTACAGATCGAAGACCAGGAGGAAACACTCGCTCGCCTGGAGCGCGATAACGAGCAGTTGCAACGGGAAAACCGGGTACTGCAGGACCGCCTGGATCAACTGGAGGAGCTGGTCAAACAGATCCAGCAGCAGACCTCCGGCGGGGAACCTACCAATACCGTTTCGGTCTCGGATGCCCGCCTGGAACAGAATCAACCCAACCCCTTCGGTACCAGCACCAGCATTCCGTATTTCATTCCGGAAGGCATCCAATCGGCTCAACTGGAAATATCCGATGCCCAGGGCCGGGTGCTGAAATCGGTAAATATTTCCGCCCGGGGAGCCGGCAAAACAATTCTGGAGACCGAATTCCTCAGTGGAGGAGTTTATTTCTATTCCCTCGTACTGGATGGCAAAGCCGTGGATACGAAGAAGATGATCTCAGTGCGCTAGGATCTCTTACCTTTTGTTAGACTTCTCCAGCGGCAGGAACTCTTTTCCTCCTACCACAGTTAGGTGATAAAAAAACGAAAAATATGATCATCCAACTTGCGGAAGGCTTACTGAGAACCAAATACGGAGAGTTCCGGGAAGTCCTCTTCTACGACGGACAGAAGGAATCTATCGCCCTGTTTATGGGCGAAATTGCGGGCGCTGAAAATGTATTGTGCCGCGTGCATTCTTCCTGCATTTTCGGCCACTATTTCAACAGCATAGAGTGCGATTGCCAGGAACAACTGAATAATGCCCAGGCCAGGATCCAGGAAGCCGGCCGGGGCATTATTATTTTACTGGATCAGGAAGGCAAAGGCAACGGGCATTTTGCCTTGTTGAAAAGCGTGGAACACAAAAGAAAAGGTGTGCAGCAGGCGGATGCCTACGAAGCGGTCGGTTTTTCCCGGGATGCCCGTGATTTTAGAGCGGCCGGAAAGATACTGAAAGCATTGGGGGTAAAATCCGTAGATCTGATCACCGACAATCCGCGAAAAATAGCTACTCTGGTGGAAAATGGGGTTCCGGTAGCCGAATAACCGTACTGCTGAGTATAAAAAGTCGTTTTTTCTTGACTTAATGTAAAGTTTGTTTTACATTTGAATTCAGGAAAAAATTACTACTATGCCTGCTAAACCATCGTCCTTCTTTTTTGTCTATCCGAATAAAATGAGGATACTGGGGATCATCCTGATCCTGGGAGCTATCCTCATTTTTATTTATCGGATGACCAGTTTCAATATTGTCGATCTGTCGGGAGCCAGTTTTCCCGTAGCTTTCGGTCTGATCCTGATCTTTTTTTCTAAGGAAAAGGATTCGGACGAGCGCACGGTCTATCTGAAATTCAAAGCCCTGGCGCTGGGCGTTCCGCTGGCTGCGGTGATCGTCATGCTCATTAATTACTATTATAATTTTGCGGGATATTCCATCGAAACGGATAGCTGGTATTCGATCTCGGCTTTTGAATACCTGTCTTTAGCTTTAATCCTGGCCCTGGGGGCTTTTCACTATTTGAAATACAAGGAATAATTTCTTCCATGCAGAATACGATCAAGGTCGAAAGGGCCAAAATGGAACTCACCCAGGCGGACCTGGCCGAAAAGGTGGGCGTTTCCCGGCAAACGATCAACTCCATTGAGAAAGGACGATTTGTTCCGTCCACCCTCCTGGCGTTAAAGATCGCCCACGTATTCGGTGCGAAAGTAGACCATATTTTTTCACTGGAACCGGAAGACTGGGACGAGGGCTGATCGGCAGCCGTCGTGGACAGTAGAAACCCAGACTGCGTTTACTATCTTTGACGGTCACCTTTTAATCAGGAACATGCAAGTCAATTTCGAACTCGCCCACCGGCAGGATATTCCGACCATCCTTGGAATGATGGAGCGTTTTTACCAAATTGACGGTTACCCTTTTCGGGAAGCAAAGAGCCGTCACAATCTGAACCTGTTTTTATCCAATCCCGAACTCGGTCGCTTTTGGCTGATCCGGGTAGCGGATGAGGTTGCCGGGTACATTGTCCTGGCTTACGGCTTTAGCTTTGAATACGGCGGCCGGGATGCCTTTATTGATGAATTTTTTATTGAAGCCCCGTATCGCGATCGGGGCATTGGTCGGCAAACCATCGAATTTGTTGCCGAAGCGGCGGTGCAGTTGGGCGTCCACGCCATTCACCTGGAAGTGGAAAATCACAACGATAAAGGAAATCGCCTGTACGCACGGCAGGGCTTCGAAGGGAAGGAGCGGGCCATGTTGACCAAATGGCTTTTAACATAAAACAAGCAAGGATCATGGGGGGTAATTATTGGCAAGGTACTATTGTTCGACTTCGGGGTATCGAACCGGAAGATGCGGAATTTTTTTACCAATGGAACCAGGAAACCGAAACCCAGCGATCATTGGACCGGATCTGGTTCCCTTCCTCTCTGGAACGGCAGCGGGAATGGACGGCCAAAAAGGCCACCAAGGCGCTGGATGATGACGGCTATTTTTTTGTAATTGAAAATCCGGAAAGGATTCCGGTCGGCATGGTGCATACCCGCGATTGTGATCCCCAAAATGGTACCTTTAGCTATGCCGTAGCGCTTAAGGCCGCGCACCGTCGAAAGGGATACGCCCGGGAAGCCGTTAAAATGATCCTGAATTATTATTTTCAGGAATTGCGTTATCACAAAGTAACGGTGGATATTTATGATCATAATTTGGCCTCCATCGCACTCCACGAACATCTGGGTTTCTCCCGGGAAGGCCGGCTACGGCAGATGAGATTTGCCGGCGGTAAGTACTTTGATGTGCTGAAATACGGATTGTTACGTAAAGAGTTTATTAATTTCCACTCCGATTCGGCTTAACCAACTTTTCCTTATTTTGGAGCCATTTCCCACTATCCCTATCCAGAAGGACTGAACAGCCTGGCCGCTCGCTTACTACCTTCCGGGAAGCAGCGCTCGGGGCGCCCTGATCCGGGCTGCCGGGTCTTTCTGAATAACCAAATCTCAACGTATGAAATCTTTACACCCACTGTTACTATTTACCTTTTTGCTCCTGGCGGCATGTGCCGGGAACGATCCCGCTGCTGATGTTAGCGAAGAGATCAACGCCATTGAAAATGGGTTACTCCTGCCGATCGCGGTCAAAGGTGACTCGACACAGGGCATGAATATTGAAGAACGGATGGCTTTTCACCGGGTGCCGGGTATCAGCATCGCAGTAGTCGAGGACGGGGCCGTCAAATGGGCCAAAGCTTACGGTATCGCCAATACGGATACCGGACAACCCGTAGATGTGCAAACCCTGTTTCAGGCCGGATCGATCAGCAAACCGGTAGCGGCTCTGGCGGCTTTAAAATTGGCCGAAGAGGGAAAGGTCGATCTGGATGAAGATGTCAACACCTACCTGAAAGGCTGGCAGATACCGGATAGTAAATTTACCGCCGAAGAGAAGGTGACCCTGCGTCGTTTGCTCACCCACAACGCCGGTATGACGGTACACGGATTCCCCGGCTACACCCAGCAGGATGTTTTTCCCTCCATTATCAGCGTTCTGAACGGAGAGGGCAATACCCCGGCTATTTTTGTGGATACCCTGCCGGGAAGTATCTGGCGGTATTCCGGGGGCGGTTATACCGTAATGGAAAAAGTGGTCGAAGATGTGAGCGGGCAACCCCTGGAGGTTTATCTGGCCGAAAATATTCTTCCGCAATTCGGTATGACCCACAGTACCTACGAGCAGCCCCTGCCGGAAGGTCGGCACGGTGAAGCCAGCGCCGCCTACGATAACCAAGGCGAACTCATCGATGGCCTTTGGCACAACTATCCGGAACAGGCAGCCGCCGGCCTCTGGACCACCCCCACCGATCTGGCCAATTACATCATCACCGTTCAGGAAATATTAGCGGGCAAAAAAGAAGGCGCGCTACGCAAGGAAACCCTCAAGGCAATGCTCACCAAACATAAGAACGACTGGGGGCTCGGCCCCTCGCTGATGTGGGATGGCGATTCCCTGCTGTTTCGACACGGGGGCAAAAATGCCGGCTTTACCAATGAAATGATCGGCACTGCTTACCAGGGGAAGGGCATGATCGTGATGACCAATGCGGATAACGGCGGACGCCTGATGGGAGAGATCATTCGGGGTATTTCCAGTTACTACGACTGGGGGATCAGCCAGCCGCGCGAAGTGGAGCTCGTCTCCTTGTCGGAAGAGGAATTGGCCAGCTTTGCGGGCCGGTACAAGCTCAATTTTCAGGTGGCCGGCATTGGCGATTATTGGGTGGATGTAAACGTAAAAGACGGACAATTGGAAGTCGATGATCCGAATAACGGCGAAATCAATTATCTGAGCCCGCTGGAAGCCATGAAATTCATTGATCTAACGGTTGGTGATGAAGTGCTATTTTCCCAGTCTGCAAATCAGGATACCCTCGGCATGCTGTGGAACGGTCGTTTTCAGTTCTACAAGGTGGATGAGACCACTGCCGCCAGTACGGACGAATAGTGATGCGGGACGGGACTATACCGCGATCAACCCAGGAACTTTAAATGGGATCCATGATGAAATATGCGCTCGGCATTATACTGTGTTATGGGGTGACGGTGTTCCTGTCAGTTCCGGGGCTGCAGGCTCAGGAATATAAACCTCCTCCACCGCCGCCGCCACCTCCGGAAAAATGGGTGGAGGATACTATTAAGGGCGAGAGTATGCAGATGAGGCTACGGCCTCGTTTCCCGGGCTGTGAAGATGAACCGAATCCCCACCGGAGATGGGAATGTGGGGATGAAAAACTCAAAGTTTTACTGTCCAAACGTATAGTCTACCCGGTCGGGGCGATCGAAGCAGGCGTCAGCGGTACCGTTCGGCTTACCTATGTCATATCAAAAAATGGCGAGTTGAATACCGTGAAAATCGTTGAGGATATCGGCGGTGATTGTGGCAAGATCGTGAAAGCCGCATTGGAGACACTGTCCCGGGAAGGGATCCGTTTTCAGCCGATGGGCACTCTTGGCGGGCGTTTAAGACCGATGGCAGTGCAATTTGAATTATCGGTCCAATTTGTGGATGGTATGGTGAAAATTGGCAATTGAGCCTTTACCAAACAGATACCGGAAAATCCCGATTAGATGGCGATCAACACCGTGCTCTTCTTCTTAATTTTACTGATCCCCGGTGGGATATGCGCGCAGGCTAGACCACCGTAAACACCATCGCCACATCAGGTGCTGGTTATGGATCTGCCACGTTTTCCCGGTTGTGAAGAAGAGGCGACTAAGGAAGCCAAAAGATCCTGTGCCGACCGGCAGTTGATGGCCTTTTTTTATGACCATTTCCAATATCCGGAAAATGATCTGGCGAAGGTTATCACCGGGGTGGTTCGCGCCAGTTTTACGGTAAAAGTGGATGGCAGTATTACGGACATAAAGATCCTGCAGGATATCGGTGCCGGCTGCGGAATGGCAGTACGGGAGGCGCTGCAGGCAATGCCCCGGAGCGGCATTCGCTTCACGCCGGCAAAATTCTGGCGGGGTGTAAAGAATATAACATTTCAGCTCAAAGTTACATTTAACAAGGGCTCCGTAAAGATCGGAGCGTAATTACGGTTAATTCTAAATACATGAGGAAGACTCAACGGCGCAGGATCCTGCGTTCCTATTATCAGTTGCTTATGTTGCTACCCTTTCTTTTCCAGGCTTGTACCGAAACCGGACCGCCCCCCGAGATACCGGAACCCGGGGTCTCCTGGGAATTGGCGGAGCACCGCAAAGCGACACTGACCGACCTGCGGTATACTCTGAATGTCAGTGTGCCGCGCCTGCGTGCCGAACGCCTGCACGGTACCAATACCGTCCACTTCCAGCTGAATTCCGCTGCGGAAGCGATTGTGCTGGATTTCAAAGTGCCGTCCGCCGATTATCTACACGGGGTGAGTCAGGCCGGGGAGGCGGTCGAATACATTTTTGAGAACGGGCATATCGTAATTCCGGCCCGCTATTTTCAGGAAGGAGAAAATGAGGTCAGCCTGGAATTTGATCTGGGGGACCAGTCCCTGAACCGGCAGGAGGAGTTTCTATATACCCTGTTGGTACCGGATCGGGCATCGACGGCCATTCCCTGTTTCGATCAACCCAACCTAAAGGCCCGCTACCAGCTTACGCTCAATATCCCGCAGGAATGGGAGGCACTGGCCAACGGGGCATTGGAGAAAGAAACGATCCAGGATTCGGTCAAGACCCTGCAGTACGCAGCAACCCGCCCTTTGCCTACCTATCTGTTTGATTTTGTGGTGGGAGATTTTCAGACCATCACTTCCGAGTTGGGTGGTCGGAAAATGACCATGTTGCACCGGGAAACGGATACGCTCAGCGTATTGCGCAACGCCCAGGCCATATTTGATCTGCACCTGAGCGCACTGAACTGGCTGGAGGATTACACGGGTATCAAAATGCCGTTTCAGAAGTTTGATTTTGCCCTGATCCCGTCTTTCCAGTACGGTGGGATGGAGCACCCGGGAGCGATCACCTATAAAGCTTCCAGCCTGTTTCTGGATGAGAACGCTACCCAGAACCAGGAACTGGGGCGCGCCAGTCTGATCGCCCACGAAACGGCCCATATGTGGTTCGGGAACCTGGTGACCATGAACTGGTTTGACGATGTATGGATGAAGGAGGTATTTGCCAATTTCATGGCGGCCAAGATCGTTAATCCCTCATTCCCGGAGATCAATCACGATCTGCGCTTCACGCTGGCGCACTATCCGGGCGCCTACAGTGTGGATCGCACGGCCGGCACGCATCCCATTCAGCAACCGCTGGCTAATCTCAAGGATGCGGGAACCCTGTACGGGGCCATCATTTATCAGAAAGCCCCCATTGTGATGCGGATGCTGGAAAAGCAGATCGGGGAAGCCGCCATGCGGGCGGGCCTGCAGAAATACCTGACGACCTATTCCTACAACAATGCAACCTGGGATGATCTGATCGATATCCTGGACCGGCAAACGGAGGACGATCTGGATGCCTGGAACCAGCAGTGGATCAAACAGGCGGGCATGCCCCATCTGGCCTTGGATACCGAAGGAGAAGACGGCATCAAAAGTATCCGGATGCGCGTAACGAATGCCGGAGGGTCGACCATGTGGTCCCAACCGCTGCAGATCACTACTTTTGACGAAAATGGGACCAGTACTTACCAAATGGAAGTCAATCAGGCCGAAAATACACTCGAATTGGGCGAGCTGGCTCCCCGGCCGGAAATGATCATTCCCAACGCCGGGGGCTACGGCTACGGCTATTTTCAACTGGGGGCAGCCAGTAAGACCTATCTGCTGGCCCGGATCAATCAGCTCGAAGAACCGATGTGGCGGGGCGTAAGCTGGATCAACCTCTGGGAAAACCTGCTGAACGATAATCTGGAGCCCACTTCCTTATTACCTACCATGCTGGAAGGTATCAGTGTAGAACCCGATCCGCTGTTGCGACAACGTATCCTGGGCTATCTAAGTAGCTTATACTGGAACTTCCTGCCCGAACCCGATCGCAAATCGGTGAACGCTCAGGTGGAAGCGGCACTGTGGACGGCCTTCGAACAGACAGAAGACAAGCGTTTAAAAACCGCGCTTTTTAATACCTACCGTTCGGTGGTGGAGAGTCCGGAAGGCGTGCAGCGACTGCAGGCCATCTGGTCCAAAGAGCTGGAGGTAGAAGGACTCAGCCTGTCGGAGAACGATTATATCGAGCTGGCTTTCCAACTGGCCGTGCGGGATGTTCCGCACAGTGTAGACCTGATCGATCAACAGATCGACCGGACCAAAAATGCCGACCGGCAGGCGCGCATGCGCTTCGTCAAACCGGCCCTATCGCCCAATGAAGCTACCCGGGATGAGTTCTTCAACAGCCTGAAACAGGAAGAAAACCGGCAGGTAGAATCCTGGGTGCAGGAAGCGCTGGGCTGGCTGCACCATCCCCTACGAGCCGCAAGTGCGGAGAAATACATTACCCCGACCCTGGAAATGCTGGAAGAGATACAGGCTACGGGAGACATCTTTTTTCCGAAAAGGGTATTGGACAATACTTTCAGCGGCCATCGGTCGGAATCGGTAGTGGAAGCCGTTAAACAATTTCTCGCGGATCGCCCGGATTATCCGGAAAACCTGCGCAATAAGATATTACAGGCGTCGGATGAGACGTTTCGGGCGGTGGGTAGGTAGGTCGTGGTTCTGCCACTCGAGTGGCAGAACCACGACCTAACCGCCTAGCGCTCCAATTCCGCCACCGCCTCCCGGGCCGATGGCAAATCCGGCTGGATCTGCAACGCCTTTTTGTAATACTGCAGGGCTTTAGATTTGTCACCCTGCTTACGCCAGGCTTCTCCCAGGCTGTCCCATACGTTGGCTATCTCGGGGAACAGTTCCGTGTTGAGGGTGAAGAGTTCGATCGCCTGTTCGGTTTCCCGGGCATCGTCCGAATAGAGTAGGTTATAGCCGATCATGTTGAGGATCATGTCCTTGGGATCGGCCGGGTGCCAGTTGGTAGATAGCTCTTCGAAATGGTCACGGATGTAGTCGATCCCCTTTTCGCGGTAGGTTTGGAAGATGAGTAAATGGGCCGGTTGCATCGCCTTCTTTGGTGTTTTACCGCGGATGATAGCCAGGATGCCGGCTGCGATATCTTCCGCTACGATCTCATCCCGGTTGGCAAAAACGATCACGGAGATCTGATCGCGCAATACTTCAAAATGAGCCGTACTCGCCCCGGGAAACCCTCCGGCGTGGGGGATGGCGCCACCGGTAGTGCGGTGTTCCTGCAGAAAGGGATACATCGGATCGAGTTGCCGGGTAGCCTCGTCCCAGAGGGCGTCGCCGTAGTGGTAGGCGCGGTAAAATTTCAGGATGTCGGAAGTAGTAGCGTAAAAACCGCCGTCCGGTCCCGGAGGATCCTGAAAATAATCATTGGCCTCCAGTTCACCGCGCATGGTCCGGGTGTAACCGATGGCCCGTTCCGGAGTATTGTACTTATCGGTGAGATACGTTTCCCGCAGTCCCAGATGATCTACGATACGCTCCTGGATGAAACTGAAATAATCTTTGCCCGTCACTTTTTCGATGATCGCGCCGAGCAGAACGTAACCGGCATTACTGTACTCCTGTTCCGTGCCGGGTTCAAAGAGGAGAGGCATCTGCCGGATCAAGTTCACCAGGGCCGCCATATTTTTCCCGGCATAATCGAGATCCCAGTAGGCAGAGTCATGGTAATCGCCGAATCCCGAACGATGTTCCAGCAATTGCTCCACCGTCACTTTTTTCCCGGCTACGGGGCCGAAGCCGTCTAGGAATTTATCCAGTGGGTCATCAAGGTGAAGTTTTCCATCCCGTACCAGACTGAGTACGGCCACTTTGGTGAAAGCTTTATTCATACTACCAATGTCAAAATGGGTATTCAGGGTATTTGGCCTCTGGGTAGTACGGTCGGCGTAGCCGAAGGCTTTGTGGTAAACGGGAGTTCCCCGTTCGGCGACCAGCACCACTCCGGCAAAAAGGTCGAGATCCCGGTATTGCTGGACCAGTGCGTCCACCTTTTGGTCCAGATGGTCAATGGAAGACAACACCGGTGTGGATTGGCCGAAGCTGTTAAGGGTGAGGCAACAAATAGCCATTACAGTCAAAATTCTCATGTTGTTTGGTTTGGTGATTCAATCGGGCGAATGCCATACGGTTCCCGGCAAGATTAGTCGAAGTTTGGCCATTAAAAAGAAAGATGTGAGCTATCGTGCGATTCCCGGTAGCAATGGGTTGGAATTTGTGATCGGGCCGCCGGCAGGCCGTTCCTACCAAAATTGCGGGTCTTCCTCCCAAATTCCAGGCGAAAAGTCCCGATTGTTCTAAATTGCGAAGATGAAGCGCAAAGGGATCGAAGTTTTACTCAATCTGTTGTTTTGGGGAGTAACGGCCTGGTTTATTCTGACCAGTTTTGCTATTCTCAGTCAGGAGATCGAGATCATCAACGAGGTAGAAACGGTTCGGACTACCTGGAGCGGCAGCATTATTCTGCTGTTGTCGATCCTGCTGGTGGTCAGTGCCGGCCTGTTCTATTTCAACCTCTGGAACATCACACGACTCATCCGCGGCATCTCCCGGACGAAAGTTTTTGCCTATGGCCTGGGTGCCTATTCGCTCAGCCTGCTGATCTATCGGGTGATCCTGGCATTACCGGTGCTGAGTACTTACCCGAAGTTGAGCCAGGGACTGGTCTTTAGTATTTTGCTTTTTTATTTTGCCGTTTCCTTCGGTTACGGTATCAGTAAAGTATGGCTGCAGAGTGAATCCCGGAGGCAGCAACTGGAACTGGAAAAGAAACAGGCCGAACTGGATCGGCTGCGTTCCCATCTGCAACCCCATTTTCTATTTAACGTACTCAACAACCTGATGTCGATGGTGGATCAGCACCAGCATCCCAAACTGGCAGATTCCATTGATCGCCTATCGGGCCTGTTGCGGCACGTCGTTTACGATTCGGGGCTGGAGCAGAATCCGGTGGAAAAGGAGATCGATTTTATCCGCAACTACGCCGAATTACAGCTCCTGCGATTCGAAGCGGGAGAGGTGGATTTTATCCTGACGGTGGAGGGCGATCATGCACACCGCGTAGAACCGGGGATCTTTCTACCCTTTATCGAAAATGCCTTCAAACACGGAGCGGCCCCGGAGGAAGCATCAACGATCCAGGTGCATTTTGACCTGAGCCGGGAAGACCGCATGCGCTTCAGCGTGTCTAACCCAATACTGCCGGCACTACCCGCCGGGCAGAAGGGAGGAACGGGGCTGAAGGCTACCCGGCACCGACTGGAACTGGTGTATCCCGACCGGCACCAACTAACGATTGCATCCGGAACTACCTACCGGGTCGATCTGGAGTTAGTAAGCCGGTCATTAAAGAACTCAAACCCCGCATCATGAAAACGATCATCGTTGACGACGAGCCAAAAGCCATCGCTCTACTGGAATCTTATCTCCGGCATTTTCCGGAACTGGAACTGGTGGGAAGCTTCCGGAACGGTTTGAAAGCCTTGTCCTTTCTGAATACCCGGCCGGTAGATCTGATCTTTCTGGATATTAACATGCCCCATATTTCCGGCATGGCCCTGGCGCGGATACTGGATGAACGCACTCGGGTGATCTTCACCACCGCTTATTCGGAATACGCCGTGGAAAGCTACGAACTGACTGCGGTAGATTATTTACTGAAACCGATCACCCTGGAGCGTTTTGCCAAAGCGATCAGGAAGGTGATCCAACCAGCACCCGCTGCAGCGGAACGCCATTCTTTAGCAAAGCCGCAAACCATAATGGTGAAAAGCGGATCGAAAACCTACCAGCTCGATCCCGCCCGGATCTATTATCTGGAAAAGGATCACAACTACATGCTGTATCATCTGGAAGAAGAAAAGATCCTGGCCCGCCAGTCGGCCGCTGAAGCCCTGGAAACCCTTCCGGAGAATTTTCTGCAGATCCACAAATCCTACATCGTCAATCGTGATCACATTCAGTATTTCGACCGGCACGAAATTTCCGTAAAAGGAAGAACCCTTAGCCTGGGACTCAGCTTTCGGGAGCGTTTTTTAGCGACCATGCAGGCGTAGCACTAATCCCAAAGGTCTATTCTAAGAAGCACTGCAGCTCTTCCCGCTGCCCCCGGTGTTGTAAAAGCAGGTCGTAGGTCTTCTGCAAATCCTCGAGACCGGAACAGGCCACCTCCCGGTTAGCAGTGTTTTGAGAATTGGGGCCGTCATCCACCGAAGACCTGGTGGTGAATTTCTTTTCCAGGCACTGGACCGGCTCGTTGTCGATCAGGTAAAATCGTTTCTCCGTAATGTCGCTTTTGGTAGCTCCCTCTTCGTCCGAATCCGGGTCAAAAATCCAGGACTCCTGATCGTAGAAAACGAAGAAGGGTTGATCGTCGAGAATATAATAGCGATCGATGGCCGAATGATGGCTGTAGGCGTAGGAAGCGTGTCGGATCATCCGGAGTTGGCCCCGATGGGAAAAATAGGTCACGGTTCCCCCCGTTTCACCGTGACAATCGTATTTAAAAGCGGTGGAATCCAACTGGCCGTTATCAATTTCGGAAGTAATGAATGCAAAGGTCGTTCGGATGTCTTCTATATCGTTCAGCTCATTCGGCATGGCTGCAGTTGGTTCCTCGTTTGGAGTGGGCGTATCCTGTGTGGGTGTCGGCTCTTCCCGGCTGGCAGCCGTAGTATTTTCTCCGCAGGAGATCAGTGACAGGAAAGCGGCTAAATAAAGGATAATTCTCATGATCAGGTGATTGTTGGTCTTCGGTTTGCAATATGCTATACTCAAACTGTTTTGGATTGCCCAAACCAATTTAACGTCAGCATAGCTTGAACCGACTACGTAAAGCCGGAGTTCAAAGGAAACTTCAAAAACCAACTGATTACCGAGCGCAAACGGGAGCCTATTCCCGCTTACCGGCCGCCCGGATCGTGTTTTTACCCAATTGATACAGATGCACTTCATCCGGTCCGTCCGCCAGACGGAGAATGCGGGCCGCCGCGTAGAATCCGGCCAGTGGCGTATCACTGCAAACGCCCATCCCTCCGTGGATCTGAATGGCCCGGTCGATCACCGTGCAGGCCATTTGCGGGGCCACTACCTTGATCATGGCGATCAGGTCCTTAGCGGCTTTGTTTCCGGCTTTGTCCATCTTATCGGCCGCCGCCAGGGTGAGCAGGCGCGCCTGCTCGATCTCACAACGGGAGCGGGCGATCTCCTGCCGGATACTGCTGAAATCCTGCAATTTGCGTCCGAAAGCTATACGCTCGGTGGCGCGTTCGCACATCAGTTCGAGGGAGCGTTGGGCCATTCCGATCAGCCGCATACAGTGGTGGATACGGCCCGGCCCGAGTCGGCCCTGAGCGATCTCGAAACCGCGACCTTCGCCCAAGATGATATTTTCCACGGGCACCTTCACGTTTTTTAGGCTGATCTCCGCGTGTCCTTCGGGCGTATCCGAATAACCGAATACGGAAAGCGGGCGTTCTATCGTCACCCCGGGCGTATCCAGCGGTACCAGTACCATACTTTGCTGCCGGTGCCGTTCGGCCTCCGGATCGGTCTTCCCCATAACGATGGCAATGCGGCAGTGCGGATGCATTGCTCCCGAAGACCACCACTTCCGTCCGTTGATCACATAATGGTCTCCCTGGCGGACAATGGAAGTTTGAATATTGGTGGCATCCGAGGAAGCCACATCCGGTTCCGTCATCAGAAAGGCGGAACGGATCTCGCCGGCCAATAGCGGTTCCAGCCAGGCCTGTTGCTGGGCGGGACTGCCATAGCGGGCCAGTACTTCCATATTGCCGGTATCCGGGGCGCTGCAGTTGAACACTTCACTGGCAAACCGGAGTCGCCCCATGAGTTCGGCCAGCGGCGCGTATTCCAGGTTGGTGAGGCCGGGGCTGAGTTCACCGTAGCTTTTCGGTAGAAACAGATTCCAGAGGCCGGCTTTGCGGGCACTGACTTTCATGTCCTCCATGCCGGGCCAGACCTGCCAGGCGTTGGCCGGGTCCTGGTGGAAGCGGTTGACGGTGTTTTCAATAGGGTAGAGGTGGGTGTCCATAAACTCCTGCAGCCGGGAGCGCAGGGCCTGGGTGGAGGGAGAAAGGTCGAAATCCATATTTTTAATTTTGTTAGGAGCAGACCCTAAGTTATCATAAGATTGGGTATCTTGGTTTATCCTTTTGGAAAAACGCTGCTTTCTGATGAAAATATTCAACTGGCTTTCCCGAAAATCCCCGGCACCGGGTGATCCCTACTGGCAATTCGACCCACAGATCCACTTCCTGCCGCGCCTGAACAAAGGCGACTTTTTCCGGCTGTCCGGATTTGACTTCGGACACTTTATCCGGCAACCCATCGCACAGTTTATGCAACATCGCGATCTGGAGATCGAAAAGGGCCGCTCCTTATCCTACGCTCAAAAGGCACTTTATTACTGGTGGTACCTGGATGCGCAGGTGACCAACGGCGGTTTTGTGCAGTTTTACTACAATGGCTACGATCCGTATGTGTCCACCATCATTCGGGGGCTGGAATACATCGGCGATCAACAAATGGCCGGGCTGATAAAGAAGGCGGATCGTATTTACCGCAGCAACCAGGCACTCATGGAAAAAGCCCGGACCGAAGAGCTATTCGAAAGCGATCTGTACGATCGACTGGAAGGATTGTCCCGGCTCGATGATCAGTATTACGAATGGAAAGATCAGACCATGGCCCGGATCGAAAGCTACCTTAAAAGTCATCCTGCAGAAGTAGGCGTGGATGAACACGGGGAACCGTTTGACCATAATTACTCCGGCCCCTGCCGGACCGCTTATCCGGACGGTAGCGATCAGACCGTGTTTACCCTGGAGAATGGACAGGTTGACGGCTGGCTCCAACGTTTCTATCCGGATGGCATCCTCCAGGAAAAAGTTCATTACATCAAAGGAACTCCCAGTGGCGCAAAGGAAGAATTTTATGAAAACGGAAATCTGAAGTATCGCGTGGAGAACGATGCCGCACAGCAGCAACAAAAGCACCAGTGGTACTACGAGAATGGACATCCGCAGAAACTGGAATGTAAAAATATGCTTACCGGAGATCGCGCGGGTGATTTCCGGGAATGGTACGAAAACGGGCAACTGGCAAAGAGTGGTTACTTCGTTTCCAAATTTGAACGCACCGGCCCGTGGCTGGAATACTATCCGGATGGAAGGCAGAAGATCGTGGGCGAATTTAAGAACGGGGAGTATCTGTTGCAGGATTTCTGGGATGAGAATGGGGGGCATCTATTACAAAACGGTACGGGATTGTACATTCAGGAAAGCACCAGGTATGGGGGTCAAAAAAACCGGCAGGAGCACGAGTACCGGGATTTTCATAGGCACGGCGGTCAGAAAACCTACAGTGACGGCGTGCTGAGTCTTTATCAGGAAATGCAAAATGGCCGGGAGCACGGGATCACCCGTACGTACTATGAGAACGGAAATTTGCGGGAGGAATCCATCTACCGGGAGGGTAAGAAAATGTCCGTCCGGGAATTTAGAAAATACGAAAACCCCATTGTCGTCACTTCCATCACGTCCCAATCGTGTGACAACTGCAGCCGGGACGGACTGGATATTCAAATCCCGGATAATGATCCCCAAATATTGAACGGAAAGGAATTAGCGCAAAAATTTGCAGTAGATACGGCTATCTTTGACGCTTATTCGGATGACCACGTGATGACTTACACCTATCAGGTTTTCGTCGATACCGACGGTCATGTCCGGGATTTTCAATTTGTGGCTGCCTGTAACACCTGGCTTTCCGAAGCAGTGGAAAGCAGTATCCGGCAGTTGGTTTTTGAACCAGGCTACAAAGACGGCCGTGCTGTCGCCTTCGCTCATCTGGTATGGCATAAATTCCAACTTGCAGAATAGAAAACATAATGACCAAAACGCTCCAACTGATCACCCTTGCCTTCGTTCTTTTGCTTTCGGCCTGCTCGTCCCTTCCGGACAGCGGGAAAAACGGATCGAACCAACTCGTAGCGCCAGCCGGGGATACCATTCCCTTTCGCCTGACCGACGCCAATAATATGTCCATCCGGGCACTCCTCAATGACCGGGATACGGTGGATCTGATGTTCCACACCGCTGCGGGTTCCATCACCCTGACCAAAACAGCAACGGCCCGCCTGACCAGTGTTGATTTCACCGAGCGGGACACGGTAAGCAGTTGGGGCGGATCGAATGAAAGCCGTTCCAGCCGGGAAAACAAACTACGGATCGGGAAATCAGCGTGGACGAAATTACCCATCTGGGAAAATGACAATTCCGGCCCGGAAACCGACGGGAAATTCGGTCCCCATCTCTTTGCAGACCAGGTGATCCTGTTTGATTTTGACCGGCAACATCTGATCGTTTACGATTCGCTGCCGGTGATCGATCCGGCCTACCAGCGGGCGGAAGCCGATTTTGAGGATGATTTTATCTTTCTATCGGGGCAGCTCCAGCTGGGTGATACTGCCTTATCCAACCGCTTTCTGCTCCATTCCGGCTACGGCGGCACCTTATTGCTGGATGATGTATTCGTGCAGGAGCACGAACTGAGCACGGCCCTGGAGATCATCAGTACCAGTATCCTGAAAGATTCCTACGGGAATGAACTGAAAACCCAAAAGGCCATCCTGCCGGGTTTTCAAATGGGAGCGCTCAAATTCTCCGAGCTACCGGTCGGCTTCTTTGAAGGGGCCATCGGCCGCCAGAAAATGAGCGTACTGGGAGGAGGCCTGCTCAAACGCTTTAATATCATCCTTGATCTGCGGCAAAAGGCGGTCTATCTGAAACCCAACAGCCTGACCGACCGGGCATTTCCGGTTGAATAAAGTAAAAATAGACTTACGGAACGGGTTACGGAAGGGCAAAGCAATAATAGGCATTGCCGGCTTTGGTACCCGGTTTTCCACCGCCACCGGCGGCGATCACTACGTATTGCTTGCCATCCACCGCGTAGGTAGCCGGGGTGGCGTAACCGCCCGCATCCATCTGATATTGCCATAAAACTTCCCCCGTTTCCCGATCGATCGCCCGGAAGCGCTCGTCCATGGCCGCTCCGATAAAGATCAGTCCGCCGGCGGTGATGACCGGGCCACCCATGTTGAAGGTGCCGGTTGGGGGCAGTCCCTGCGCTTCCAGTTCCGGGTAAGTGCCCAGCGGGATCTGCCACCGGACCTGACCGGCATCCAGATCGATGGCCGACAGGGTACCCCAGGGTGGAGCGTTGACCGGGAAGCCATCCGGATCTTTAAATTCCCGGTGACCGGTAGCCGTATAGGGGATCTCCTGGGCAAAACTCAGTTCCAGGTCGGCGGTGGCCAGTTTTTCCTCGTGGCCTTCATCCTTCAGAAAGGCCACCAGCGCCGCCCGTTCATCCTCGGAAAGGGCCGCAAATTTCGGCATACTGCCCTTCCCGTTCAGCAGCACCTGGTGGATCTCCGCTTTGCTCCTATCCCGGGCGATCTGCTGCAGGGACGGTGAGTCCGGTGTTTTAGGATCACCGAAACCGTGACAGGCGGAGCAGATACTACCGTAGAGGTTGCGGCCCAGCTGGTGGCGGGTAATTTCCGCGGGAGGTTCGGCCCGGACCATGGAGATCCACTCGGCTTCATTGCTGGCATTGACGTACAATTCGCGTTGGTGGGGATCGTAGGCCGCACCTCCCCAATCTGTACCGCCATTGAACTGGGGTAAAGTGACCGCACCGCGTTCGCTGGGGGGAAGAAAGATATCTCCGGTATCCATGGAATCGAGCCGGGCCCGAACGAAGGCCGTTGCCTCCGGGGTGCGGCGGGTCACGTTGTCGTGGGTAAAGCGCTGCTCCGTATAGCGAAGCCCAACGGGCGGAAATGGTTGCGTAGGCCAGGAAACCTCACCGGGAATATCGGAGACGGGCACCGGCACTTCTTCGACCGGAAAGATCGGTTCGCCCGTCTGGCGATCGAGCACAAAGAGGTGTCCCATCTTGGTGGGCTGGGCTACGGCATCGATCAGCCGGCCGTCCTTTTCGACCTGCACCAGATTCGGCGGACAGGGAATATCGTAATCCCAGATATCGTGGTGGACTACCTGATAGTGCCAGATCCGTTCCCCGGTGGCGGCATCGAGCGCCAGGATGCAATTGGCAAAAAGGTTTTCACCGAGGCGGTTGCCGCCCCAGTGGTCATAGGCGGCCGATCCGGTACCGCAGAAAACCATTCCTCGTTCCTGATCCAGCGTGAAGCCGCCCCAGGCATTGGCGCCGCCGATGTGTTGCCAGGAATCTTCCGACCAGGTATCGTAACCGAATTCTTCGGGGTAGGGGATGGTGTGGAAGATCCAGCGCATGGCCCCGGTCTGCAGATCGTAGGCGCGGATGTGTCCGGGAGCGGCTGCTGCGGGGCCTTCTCCCAGGGTGGAACCCAAAATAAGCAGGTCGTTGTAAATGATGCCGGGAGTGGCGGCGGTTACCCAGGTTGTTCGGACATCCCGGCCCAGACCTTCGTGGAGATCGACGATTCCATCCCGGCCAAAATCCGTTACGAGCGTACCCGTTTCGGCATCGATGGCGTAGAGATTGGCACTGGCCACGAAGTAGATCCGTTTTTCATTATCATTCGACCAGTAGGTCACGCCCCGGTTGACCCCGCTGGCGCGTTTTCCCGCAAACGGATCAAAACGCCAGCGTTCCGTACCGGTAGCGGCTTCCAGCGCGATCACCTTGAGGCTCGGAGTGGTCAGGTACATGATCCCGTCTACAATGATGGGGTTACATTCAATTGTCGAATTGGTGCGGCCTCCCTGGTCATCGGTCCGGTAGATCCAGGCCGGCTGGAGCTGATCCACATTCCCGACGTTGATCTGATCCAGTTCAGAATACTTAGAGCCGGCGGCATCACTGCTGTAGAGCGGCCAATCGGTTCCGGTAGTTGTGGATTCCGGCCGGCAGGCGAAAAGGAGCAGGCCGGCGGACAAGAGGGCATACAGTTGACGGTAGGGCATAGTGCATTTTTTTTGGTGGCGGAGCGGAGGGACTAAATGGAAGGTGCTTGCCAATTAGCCCTTTAAGCCGGCTCCGCTAATAAAACGCTAATATTTCAGCTGTACCCTTATCCTCCGCTTTACGCGATGCTTACAATTCCTGAACCCTTTGGCGCAAATCCCGTTTATACTTCGATCCAATGATCACGAAAAAACCTTCGCGAAGCAGTTGACAGAAAAGAACGGCGCGCTCTTCCGGTAAAGACAATTACCAATTGATACACCCGATTGTAAATTTTTCATCATGAAGCATCTTGTTTTAGGGCTGGCAATGCTGTACCTGCTCGCCGGCTGCCAGACCTCCTCCAGCCTGGCCTACCTGACCAACCGAACCGGTAATTTTGATATTTTTCTCACGGACGAAGCAGGCAAGGATCACCGGGCGCTTACCACCAATCCCGGTTGGGACTGGTCGCCGCAATGGAATAAGGCCCGGAAGGGCATCATTTACAACTCCAACGATACGCTGAAAAAGTTCAGCATCCGGCTGATGACAGTGGATGGAAACCCGCTGCCATTGGATACCGACGGCCTCGAAGAATACATTCTCTCACCCGACGGTAAATCAGCGCTCTATACCGAATCGGATAGCTCCCTGCGGTACATTTATCGTTTGGATATCGCGAGTGGAGAGCGTAATCCACTGGTAACCGTCAAAGCCTATAACGGCCGGCCCCGCTGGTCGCCCAACGGACAGATGTTCAGTTTTATCTCGGACCGGGACGGCAATAATGAGATCTACCGCTACGATCTGGCCTCCGGGGAGGAGCTCCGTCTTACCAGTACCGCTGCCCGGGAAAAATATACCTCCTGGGCTCCGGACAGCCGTTCTATCGTGTATACTGCCAGTGAAGAGGGCCTGGAATACAATGATGTTTACCGGGTGGATGTGCAGACGCAAGCGATCACCCGTATCACCGATGACCAGAAGCTCTACGAGGAGATCTGCGTTTCTCCGGACGGCAAGAAGATCGCCTTTCACGCCCAGCGTAACGGTCAGCACCATATCTTTACCATGAGCATCGACGGTACGGAGGAACGGCAGATCACCCGGGTAGAAGCATACCACGGGGAACCCGAATGGATCCCGACTAAGTAAAGCGGCCCAGCGGCTCAGTCAATAGGTTAATTAACATCCATTCTCCGCCCGTTAAAAAACATCTTCAAGGTCGGGAGAGTTATACATAAGTACAGTAATGGATAATCCAAGACATGAACGATATACCAATTGGATTTTTAGCAGGTCGGTTTGTTGCTCAATTGCTTATCGATAATCTTCATAAGAATTTGGTCTTCCACAACTTTCACCACACAGTTTACGTGGTGCGCGGAGTGCGGCAGATCAGCGAAAATCTCGGCCTGTCTGAGGAGAATAAGGAAATTTTAAACCTGGCCGCCTGGTTTCACGATACCGGCCTGACGGAGGTGTATCTCGGCCACGAGGAGGAAAGCAAAAAGATCGCCCGTCGGTTTTTGGAAAGGAATGCTTATCCCGAAGTGAGGATACTGCAGGTGCTCGCCTGTATTGATGCGACTAAAATGCCGCAGCAGCCCCAAAACCTGCTGGAAAAAGTGATCTGCGATGCCGATATGTTCCATCTGGCCTTACCGGAATATTACCATCTGCAGCGCCTGTTGCTGGAAGAGTTTCGCCTCGTGATGCACAAAAAGTGTACGGATGAGGAATGGGCCAATGAGAATTTGGCCTTTCTGAACAAACACCATTTCTGGACTCCCTACGGCCAGAACGTACTGCAACGGGGCAAGGATCTGAATATTAAGCTTTGCGAAACGATGTTGGTGGAGTGAGGGTTTAAATGTTGGAACGTTTGAAAGTTAGAATGTTTGAACGTTGCGAGGGTTTCCTGATCAGAGTTTTGGTTATGTCTCCGGTTTCATATGGCCTTAATCTGATTTTTCTTTACAATGAGCGGCGTAAGATCAGTTTGGAAGGGACCACCTCGATGTCCCGCACTTTATTCAGGATCTTCTGTGCCGTCAGTTCTCCCATTCTTTTAAAATCAATTGCTACCGTGGTAATGCCGCCCTCGAGTATCTCCTTGACGTCCGTATCGTTATAGGTGATCAGGCCGATCTGCTCGCCCAGTTGCAGCTTGTGTTTGCGGCAGAGCTTGACTACTTTGACCAGATCGTGGTCGTCTTTGGCCCGGAGGGTAAAGTAGACATTGCCACTTTTGAATTGCTTTTCTTCTATTTCCGTACAGATCTCGGACGGAAATCCGGTCTCCTGCACAAATTGCTCAAAACCCCGCTCCACCTCCGCAAAATGGGAGATGTGGCTGGGCACCACGAGGATCAGTTTGCGGTATTTCGATAGTTGTTCCCGGGCTTCCAGCAGGGCATTGAAAACATTGGCCGCAAAATCCTGATAGACCATGGTGAATTCTCCCTCCAGCCGGTTTTCCCGGCAATCCAGAATGATGCGTTTTTCGGGAGGGATCAGGTTCAGGATCTCCGAAACATCTTCCCGCATGAAGGTGACGACTACAAAGTGCGTATAGTTCTGCAGATTATCCGTGATCAGGGCCTTAAAGATCGCCGGGTTGTGGTGGTGAAAGAACACATCTACTTCGCCCTTATCACCGATGGTCCGGAAAAAGGCCTCGTAGAGTTCTTCCTTGAAGGCCGTCATCTTATCGAGCATCATAAAGATGCGCATCTTGGGCCGCACACTCACCTTTTGAATGAAGTAACCCCTCCGGTTTGCCGACCGGACGATCCCCTTTTCACTGAGGTAGTTCAGGGCCTTAAAGACCGTCTCCCGACTGATGTGCAGTTCCTTGGATAACTGATTGACGGAAGGCAGGCGCTGATTTACCTCCAGGTTGCCCTCATCGATCTGCCGGATGATCTCTTCGGCCAGTTGAATGTACTTGGGATCCTGGGACGATTCCGCTATCTCTAATTCATTGATCATCGAATTGTTTTTTTCCTAGTCGTTTCGTTGCGAAGGTATAAAGTTTAGGCCATTACCACTTTATCAAAGCATATCCTCTGCCCGGAGTTTTCAGCCAAAAATAGCGGCAATTGTCTGGTTGTTAAAGACTAAACCAAATAATTATTCCTATTCGGACTAAAAATTGATCAAAACTTTTGGTCAAAGGTAAAAAAAAGTATTATGTTTGACGGACCAAACCAGACCAGACCAAACTAAACCAGACCAATTTTGTCCAAATCCCACGAAAAATTACGTCTGTAGCCAGCGGTAGTCCGTGTATTTGTCAGGCCTGAAAACAGAGGCGACTCGATCAACATCACCATCTTTTTCGGTACGAACCATCACTGCCTTCCTCCAGACTGAAGACTACGAAAATCCCATCGAACAGCCGGAATATTACTAACAACACAATTTGCGACTTGCAAAACCAACCAACACACTACCCCATTTGATTCGAATTCAAGCAAAACAAAAATTCAACAATTATGGAAAGAAGTTTTTTACTCATCTTCGGTCTGCTGCTCAGTTGGAGCCTGGCTGGGCAGGTCCGGACAGTAAGCGGACTTGTCAAGGACGATAGCGATATGCCGCTCATCGGTGTCAATATTCTGGTAAAGGGTACCGGCACCGGTACGGTCTCCGACCTGGACGGCAATTTCAGTATTGACGTGCCCGGAGATCGGGACGTTCTGGTGTTCTCCTACACCGGCTACGTGGCCCAGGAAGTAAACGTCAGCACCAGCACCCGGGTAGAAGTGGTACTGGCGGAGGATGTTTACGGTCTGGAAGAAGTCGTAGTGGTTGGCTACGGCACCCAGAAAAAGGTCAACCTGACCGGTTCGGTAGAACGGGTCGAAGGAGATCAGCTCGCCCGGCAACCCATCATGCAAACCTCCCAGGCGCTAACCGGCCTGACCCCCGGCCTGACCGCCATTCAGTCCAGTGGCCAGCCCGGTAGCGATAATGCAACGCTGCGCATCCGTGGTGGTGGTTCCATCGGGGCCTCCAACGATCCGCTGGTGCTCATCGACGGGGTGGAAGGGGACATCAACGGGGTGGATCCCAACAACATTGAGAATATCTCCGTGCTGAAGGATGCCGCCGCCGCTGCGATCTACGGTTCGCGGGCTTCCAACGGGGTAATCCTGGTCACCACCAAACGGGCGAAAGAAGGGACTTTCAGCGTCAATTACAACGCCTGGCTGGGTACCCAGCAACCCACCACACTGCCGGAATTTGTCGGAGTGATCGAATACCTGAACCTGATCGGGACCGATCCCGGCGTGGTCGCCAATTATCAGGCCAACCTGAATGACCCGGATCTCTATCCGGATACGGACTGGGTGAACGAACTGTTCACGGAGAACGGATTTCAGCAGTACCACAACATTTCGGTAAACGGTGGCTCGGAAAAGGTGAAAGCTCTGGCGTCCGTGTCCCTGATGGACCAAACGGCTAATATCCCGAATTACGGCTTCAAGCGCTACAATGTACGCCTGAACACGGATATCAAAGCCAATGACCGCATCGATTTCTCTTTTGACCTGAATTTCCGGAGATCCGAGCAGGACAATCCGAATACCGGTTTGAGCAACGTTACGCGTCAGGCTTTCCGGATCGCTCCCGATCAGGTGGCCATCCATTCCGACGGTAGCTGGGGCGACGGCTGGCAGGGACAGAACCCCGTGGCCGCAGTTTATGACGGTGGGCAGAACCTCGGTCAGAACAACTACTTCCGGGGTGTACTGCGGGCCAATGTGCGCCTGCTGGAAGGCTTGACCTTCACAGCCCTGTATTCTCCTGAGTTCTCCGATACCTACGACAAGGATTTCAATAAGCAGTATACCACCATCGTCGACTGGAATACGAAAAATACCCGGATCGTACCGGCCCAGAATAGTCTCTACCAAAACAACAGCCGTTCTTTGACGAATAACGTCAACGCACTGTTGCGGTACAGCAAGACCTTCGGGGATCACGACCTCAATCTGCTCGGTGGTTACGAGTCCATCAAATACAATTACGAGCGTTTTTACGCCAATCGTCGCGACTTCATCCTGGATCAAATCCAGGTACTCAATGCCGGTTCGCAGGATGGACTGGGCAACGGCGGTACGGCGACCCAGAACGGGCTGGTGTCCTATTTCGGCCGGGCCAACTACGCCTTCAAGGATAAATACCTGCTGGAGGCCAACATCCGCCGGGATGCTTCTTCCCGCTTTGCCGAAGATAACCGCGTAGCCATCTTCCCCTCATTCTCTGTGGGCTGGCGGGTATCGCAGGAAGACTTTTTCAATGCCGAAGGATTCCTTTCGGATCTGAAACTGCGCGCTTCCTGGGGACGCCTGGGTAACCAGCAGATCGGTGACTTTCCCTACGTATCCAGTATCTCACTGGGATCGAGCAACTATATTTTCGACGACGTGATCTATACCGGTGCCGTACAGTCGGTACTGGCCAACAACGATATTCGCTGGGAAACGAGCGAAACCACCAACTTCGGGGTCGATCTCGGCATCCTGGAAGGCAAGCTGAACATTACGGCGGATTACTTCATCAAAAATACCGACGATCTCCTGCTGGTACTGCCGATCCCCATGGTGGCCGGCCTGTCCGCTGCGGAATCCAACGCGGCCAGTACGCGGAACAAGGGAATTGATCTGTCCATTAGCTGGCGAGACCGGATCGGGGCCTTCAGTTACGGCGCACGCCTGAACTATTCCGATGTGGAACGCATCGCTACCGATCTGGCCAATGTAGGCCCGCTGATTAGCGGCAGCCAGATCACGGAACTGGGCGGAGAACTGTTCTCCATCTACGGCTATGAGACCGCCGGTATCTTCCAGACCCAGTCGGAAATTGACGCCGCCGCAACCCAGGCCGGAAACCCGACGATCGGTGATCTGCAATACGTCGATCAGAACAGCGACGGCATCATCAACGGGGACGATCGCGTAGTGATCGGCAATCCTTTCCCCCGCCACTCTTACGGTTTCGAACTGTTCGGTGACATCAAGGGCTTCGACTTCTCGATCTTCCTCAATGGGGTCGGCAAAAGAGATGTTTTCCTGCAGGGAGATGCGGCGATGCCGCTGTTCAATGCGGGTAAGATCCAGCGCTGGCACGTGGAAGAATCCTGGTCCGAGACCAACACCGGCGCCAGCTTCCCGCGGATCTTTGCAACCAGCAATAATACCTCCACCAGCAGTACCTGGATATTCGATGCTTCTTATCTGCGGGTGCGCAATATCACGATCGGCTACACCCTGCCGAATAGCCTGCTGGATCGGGTAGGGATCAACAACCTGCGGATCTACGCTTCCGGACAGAACCTGTTCACTTTCGACGACCTGCCGGAAGGTATCGATCCGTTGATCCCCAACGGGACTTCGGGGGCTTATTTCCCGGTCTCGTCGGCGATGACGTTTGGTTTAAATGTAAACTTCTAGACGGAACTTGGAGCCGGCCAGCCCCGGCTCCGACTCGCTCCCGGCGAACTGCCGGATCATGGAAATCAAACCCTTGAACCATCAAATCAAGATAAAATGAAAAAAATAATATTTGCGATTGTCTGTGTTTTCAGCCTCAGCGGTTGCTCTGATGATATTCTCAACCTGGATCCCCTCGCGGAATCCACGTCCTCTACTTTCTTCGCTAATGAAGCCGAACTGGAACTGGCCCTTACCGGTGTGTACAGCGGCCTGTACATGCAGGGCGGTTACGCCATGCCGATGCAAATGATCTCGGATTTCGGCGGCTCCGAACTGGGACTGCTGCGTTCCGGTGGCGTTTTCGGCTTCGACGAGATCGGAGCGGGTACGCACAGTGCCTCTTCCGGCGGTATTGCCGACCTGTACCGTACCCTGTACCGGGCTATTGGTCGCGCCAACAACCTGCTGACCAATATGGATAAAGCCGAGGGCGTTTCTCAGGAACGCATGGATGAGGTTCGCGGCCAGGCCTTGGCCCTGCGGGCGTATTTCTATACCTATCTCGTCAATTTCTTCGGTGATGTTCCCTACATTGATTTTGTACCGGGTTCTCCCCAGGAGAGCCTGCTGCCCCGCACCGACGCCGCTACCGTAATTGACAATGTACTGGCCGATTTTCAAACCGCAGTGGGCCTGCTGCCGGAGAAATTTTCCGTGCCGGGTCGCGTCACCAAAGCCGTAGCGCTGGCACTGCGGGCGAGAGCCGCACTCTACGCCGGACGGTATGATGTAGCGGCCACTTCCGCCAAAGCAGTGATCGATATGGAAGAAGCCGCCGGACTGATCCTGTACCCCGACTACGAAGAACTGTTCACCCCCGCGGCCGAAGGCAATGCGGAAGGCATGTTGATCATGCCTTTCCAGGAAGGATTCCGTACGACCCAATCGCCAACTGCTCTGGGATCCAGAAACCGCGGTTCCTACACCACTTTCGCGCCCTCTCAGGTATTGCTGGATTCTTACGAGGCCATCGACGGTCTGCCGATCGATGAGTCGCCACTGTATGATCCATCCAATCCATTTGCCAATCGCGATCCCCGCTTGCACGCATCTCTGGTCGTACCGCAGGCCGAATGGTCGGGTATCATTTTCGAAAGCCATCCGGACAGTCTGACTTTCCGCAATGCAGACGGTACCCCCGGCGGTGCGAACGCCGATTGCCGCACGGTGAAATGGCCGGCCGCTTTCTGTGGTTACCTGTTCAAAAAATACACGGATGAACCCCGCCAGATGGATCGCAACGGCAACAGTGATCTGGACTTTATGATCCTCCGATATGCCGAAGTATTGCTAACTTACGCAGAGGCGAAGATCGAATTGAACCAGATCGATGATTCCGTACTGGAAGCCATCAACCGGGTGAAGGAGAGAGGATACGGCGGAGAGGCCTTTCCCCGCGTAACGACGACTGATCAGTCCGAGCTGCGCCGGATCATCCGCCGGGAACGGAAGATCGAGCTGGCCGGCGAAGGGACCCGCTATTTCGATATCCGCCGCTGGGGCATCGCCGAAAAGGTAATGCCTAATCTCGTGATCGGCCGCATCCTCGATCCGTCTACCGCTACGCTGGTACCGGCTATCGACGAAGACGGTCACATCACTTACGACAATAGCACCGGACAGTGGGATGTAAATACGGACGCCCGTTTCCCCAATGCGCAGAACCGTCAGTTCGACGCCAGCCGGGATTATCTGCTGCCGATTCCCCAGGCGGAGATCGATACCTACAACGGTCTGGGACAAAGCCTGCGGCAGAACCCCGGATACTAAAAAATAAGTGTTGATAACGGCTGTTGCGGGAATTTCCTGCCGGCCGTTATCGACTATGACTCCGACATCCCGCAACCGATAAGCGTAAAACATGACCATTAGCAAACGAAATCTTCTGTTACCTCTTCTTGTTGTGCTCAGTCTGAACTTGTTCGGTCGGAAGCATACGACCATTTTCCTGGAGGCTGAAAGTTTTACGGAACGCGGTGGCTGGGTGATCGATCAGCAGTCGATGGATGTCATGGGGTCGGCGTATATGCTGGCCCACGGCCTGGGCCAACCCGTTGCGGATGCGAAAACGACCGTAGAGATCCCCCGCCGGGGAAAGTATCGGGTCTGGGTTCGCACCCGCGATTGGGTGGCACCCTGGCAGGTGCCGGGCGCGCCCGGTAAATTCCAGGTCCTGCTGGACGGGCAGCCGCTCGAAACCACTTTCGGTACCGAAGGCGCCGCCTGGCACTGGCAGGACGGTGGTCAGATCCGACTACCGGAAGGTAGGGTAGCGCTGAGTTTACACGATCTGACCGGATTTGCGGGGCGCTGCGATGCGATCATACTCACAACCGATCCCCGTTTTCGTCCCCCGAACGAACTGGAAACGCTCACGGCTTACCGGCAGGAGCAACTGGGTTTCTCCGGGCTGGCCCGATCAGCGGGTTCCTACGATCTGGTCGTGGTCGGCGGTGGTATCGCCGGCATCTGTACGGCGGTGAGTGCGGCCCGACTGGGCTGCCGGGTGGCGCTGATCCAGAACCGGCCGGTACTCGGTGGCAATAACAGTTCGGAAGTACGGGTCGGCCTTTCCGGCCTGATCTATCAGAAACCCTACGTCAATCTCGGATCCCTGGTGGATGAGATCGGTGGAGTGGGGCACTGGACCCTCTGGGAAGCCCAACAGGATTCCAATAGTGTACGCAGTCAGAAGATCCTGGATATCATCCGGAACAATCCGGAAAAGAAAGAACACAATGCCGGTCCGGCCAGTAACTACCGCGACGATAAGAAACTACGCATCGTACAGGCCGAAGAAAACCTGAGCCTGTTCCTGAATACCCACGTACTGAACGCCGAAAAAACGGGAGACCGGATCACTGCCGTCATCGGTCGGAGCATTGTCACGGGCGAAGAATTTCGCTTTGAAGGCCGGCTTTTTGCCGATTGCACCGGCGACGGTAATCTCGGCGCCCTGGTCGACGCTGATTTTCGTGTCGGTCGCGAATCCAAAGCCGAGACCGGCGAACCCCGGGCACCGGCCCGGGCGGATCAACTTGTCATGGGTACGTCCGTGCAGTGGAACTCGATCGAAGAGAACCAAACGGTAAGTTTCCCGGATACCCGGCCCTGGGCGGTAGATTTTACCGAGGAAACTTCTTTGAAAACGAATAAAGGAGACTGGGACTGGGAAACCGGAGCCAATCGGGACCAGGTCACGGAGATCGAAATGATCCGGGACTACGGATTACGGGTAGCTTACGGCAACTGGGATTTTATCAAAAACCGCAGTGAGGCCAAAGCGGATTTTGCCAATCGCCGCTTGAGTTGGGTCGCCTACATCGGTGGCAAACGCGAATCCCGGCGGCTGCTGGGAGACGTGATCCTCAAGGAGCAGGACATTCTGGAAAACCGCCCTTTCCCGGACGGTACTTTTACCACGACCTGGGGTGTAGACCTCCATTTCCCGATCACCAAGAACGGATTCAGCGGAGAACCCTTCCTTTCCCGGGCGGACATCCAGCCGATAACCCCCTATCAGGTGCCCTATCGTTGCCTCTATTCCCGGAATGTGGATAATCTGTTCATGGCCGGACGCAATATCAGCGTCACCCATGTGGCACTGGGCACCATCCGCGTACAGCGTACCACCGGTATGATGGGGGAAGTGATCGGGATGGCGGCCTCCGTCTGCAAAAAACGACAAACCTTACCGCGAGGAGTATTTGCAGATCACTTCGCGGATCTACAGCAACTGATGGAGCAGGGGATCGGCCAGCCGGATTGGGAAAACTACGAGCTCCCCGCGGAAGGGGAAAAATGAGGAATGGCTAATCACCGGTAATTTCCCGGAAATAAACTTTATCGATCGCCCAAAGACAAGGACGATGTACTACATAAAATGGAGTCTGATACTAATGGTAGGAATAACTGGAACGATCTGGCAAAGCAAATCCCGCCCCCGCCCGGCGGAGCCGGCCTTTCAGTATCTCACCAATGACTCCATCACGCTGGACATTTACGAAACTTTCGATGCGGCCGGACTGCTGAACGGCTACCGTACCCACGTACGCACCCCCGTCTGCGAAGACCGGCTCTGCTACGATGCCGAGCTGGATTTTTTCTGGGACCTGCTCGGGAAGTTCACGCACTTCGAAACGGACCCCGCCAAGCCCCTGACCAAGCTGGATCATGTCCCTTTTACGGCGGCCGATTACGAACGGCTCGACCGGATCTTACGGACCGAAAGCCCGGCATTCATCCATCTGCGCCGCAGCGAACTGATCGTTGAGCCGGAACAGGGAGACGAAACAATAGACGGTGTGACCGGCGCTACCGTGCAGGCCGTCCGGCAGGATATGGTTGCGGGGGCGATCTACACCTGCTACACACTCTGGCACATTGCCAACGGCGGCATTACTTTCCGGATCCAGGAGCATAGCCGTAAACAACTGGAAGCGCCCCTGATCCGGAAGCTGCTCCGGGAAGGAAATGCCCGGGAGCATTATTTTTTACTGGAAAATATGGCTCCCGAATACTTCGCGGAATTTCTGGAGCCGGTGCTGGATCTGGCCGATCGCTACCAAGCCTTCTTTGCGGCCCGGATCGGAGAACAGCTTCCGCCGGAATTATTCGGCCGGCCAGAGGTACAGACTTTTTTTCAACAGCATTTCAGCCGACTGGATCTTTCCGCGCAGGAAGTGTGGATCGACCGGCTCGCCGCTGTACCCCGACTGGATGCTTCAACCCGGCTGTTCCTGATCGAACAGCTCACGGCGGGCAACCCGCCCCGGAACCAACAGATCATCAAACTGCTCATCGATAGATCGGAGCCGGAGGAAACGGAAGTTTTTGCTGCGCTCTTTACCCAACTTCTGGATCACGGGATCAGGCCCGCGCCCGGGATTTTGGGATCATTAGACGCGATCGCCGCCGGGGATCGCCAACTGAAAAAAATGCTAAAACGCCTTAAAAAATTATAGCCATATGCAGAAGATCCTCTTTTCCATTATTTGCACTGTACTGTTGCTCTCCGGTCTGCACGCTCAGACCGATATCCTGATCGAAGCGGAAAGTTTCTCCGATAAGGGAGGCTGGATGGTCGATCCTCAGTTTGTTGAACAAATGGGGTCTCCTTATCTGATGGCGCACGGCATGGGGAAACCCGTAGCGGATGCGTCCACCAAGATCAAAATTGCCAAAAAAGGAAAATATAAGATCTGGGTGCGGACCAGGAACTGGGCCCCCGGCAAGTGGGATCCTCCCGGTCAGTTCCAGGTGGCCGTAAACGGCGAAAAACTGGAAAATAAACTGGGCCTGACTCCCGGCTGGGGCTGGGAATACGCCGGTGAGGTAAAACTCAAATCCAAAAAGCCCACGGAGATCGCCCTGGTCGACCTTACGGGATTCAACGGCCGCTGCGATGCCGTGTACCTGACGCAGTCGGAGCAGGAACCGCCGGCCTTCGGCGAAGAGCTGGCCTCCTGGCGCAAGGAAAAATTGCAGGAGCCCCTGGGACCGGAAACGACCCGCACTTTTGATCTGGTGATCACCGGTGGCGGTATTGCCGGTTGTGCGGCGGCCATTGCGGCGGCGGAAGAAGGCCTGCAGGTGGCGCTCATCCACGACCGGCCGGTACTCGGCGGTAATGCCAGTAGTGAGATCCGGGTACATACCCTGGGGATCTACGGCAAGTTTGAACGCATTCTGAAAAAGATCGATACGGAACACTATCCCAACGGTTCGCCCGAGGCCAAACTGGACCAGGAAAAACGGGATGCCAACGTCAAGGCCTACGAAAATATCCACCTTTTCCTGAACTGGCGGGCTTACGACGCTAAATCCAAAGACGGTGTCATCCAGTACGTGGATGCCCGTCAGACGGCAACCGGCGAACGCATCCGCTTCAAAGCGCCGCTGTTCACCGATTCTACGGGCGACGGCTGGATCGGCTACTGGGCCGGTGCCGAATATACCTACGGCCGGGAGAGTGTACACAAATACGGAGAAGCCTGGGACGAATGGGGCGAGCTCTGGAGCCCGGAAGAAGCCGACAATTTCGTGATGGGATCCTCCATCCTGTGGCAGACCCGGATCGCCGATCTGCCCAAATCCTTTCCGGAGGTACCCTGGGCCCTGCCCGTTGCGCAGGAGCACGAGGCGACGGCCGGCGAATGGTACTGGGAATTCTCCCGCAACGACCTGCACCAGATCGAGGACGGGGAAGAGATCCGCGATCACATGCTGAAAGCGATCTACGGTTCTTTTTCCAACGCCAAACAGGTAGCCGGTAATGAAAATTACGAGCTGACCTGGGTATCTTACCTGCTGGGTAAACGCGAATCCCGTCGCCTGATGGGAGACCATATCTTTACTTTTCGGGATGTGGTCGAAGATGCCGAATTCCCCGATTCGGTAGTGGTAGAAACCCGCGAGATCGACGTGCATTTCCAGCAAAACCTGCAGGATGCCGACAAACCGGATTTCCTGTCCAAGGCGCTTTTTTACAAAACGGACGAATACTACATTCCTTACCGCAGCCTCTATTCCCGGAATATCAACAACCTGTTCATGGCGGGCCGTTGCTTTAGCTGCTCCCACGTCGGGTTGGGCGGTCCGCGTGTGATGCGCACTACCGGACAGATGGGCGCGGCGGTCGGTTTTGCGGCTGCTCTCTGTAAAAAGTACGGCGTTAATCCACGCGATATCTACACGGATCATCTGGAAGAATACATGAAATTAATCGAAAACCAGCAATGGAAAAATCCCTAGGGCTCGCTACTTTGCTCTTCTTTTTGCTGCTTGGCATCGTATCGGTCGAGGATCGCAATCCGCCGCTTTTCTGTACCCTGGATCAGGCCTGGGAAGCGGCGGAAACGGAGCAGCTGATCGGCCGTTTTTCCAATAAGGACACGCTGTTGGAACACGACCTGTACCTGCTGTCGGACAGCGCGGGACAGCCCCAGCTCTTTTACGCAGATGTACTTACCCCGGTCTGCATCGACGGGGTTTGCAAACCCGTGTTTATCGAGCTCTACTGGGATCTGACGGGCGGTTATGCCGGTTACGGCGTATATGAAGACAAACCGCTGACCAAGTTCGATCACGATGAATTTCTGCCCCAGGATCATAAAAAGCTCGATCAGTTGCTGGCGGATAACAATTCCGTGCTCCGCCGAAAGGAGCTGTCTGATCTGTTTGACGAACAGGCCACCGCGCTGAAAAAGATCGAATTTCAGGGCGAAGAACTGGACGCCGTCAGCGGGGCCACCAAAAAGGAGATCAAGGAATCCATCGTGGAGGGCGCACTGTATTCCTGTTATACGCTCTGGCACCTCATTCACGGTGAAGCGGCCCGGGACATTGAGGACTACCTGGATTCCATCTATACGGAGGCACTGGAAGAGCGCTTTCTCTTTTCAGATTACGGCCCCTACAATTACTATGCGCTCAAGGCGATGGAGGCCGGTTCTTTTAGTCAATACGGCGACCGGATCGCCACCATTTTCGGGACCACTAAACCGCTGATCAGAACCTATATTCTAAAGAAAATGCCGGCGGATCTGCTGCGCCCGGAAGATTTGAGCCGGCAATTCTATCAGCATTTCGCGGCGGTAGACATCAATACCAAAACCTTATTGATCAATCATTTGCCACAGGCACATTCCAGCGCTTTAACATTACTTTCCACACAATTGGAAATAATGACGAAAAACCAACTCAAAACCTATCTGGAGGTACTGGCGGCAAATGGATCAATGAGTGCCGAAATTCGGAAAAACCTGGAAGCGTCCGCCGGATCGCAGGAATACGCGTACGGCTACCTCATCGGCCAGTGGCTGAGCGGACGCTAGCAACGACAAAACGGCTAACAAACCTGAACATGCATAATCTCGACTATATCGTCATCATCCTGTTTTCCGTGCTGATTGTCATGGCCGGATTATCCTTTCGCCACAGCGGTTCGGATATGAAATCCTACTTTGCGGCCGGAGGCGCGGTTCCCTGGAGTATCAGCGGACTTTCCCTGTTTATGAGTTTTTTCTCTGCCGGTACTTTTGTGGTTTGGGGCTCTATCGCCTACGAGTACGGCCTGGTGGCGATCGTGATCCAACTCACCATGGCGGCTGCCGGCTTTTTGGTGGGCGGCATCATCGCTCCCCGTTGGCGAAAGACCGGGGTGCTGACGGTGGCGGAATTCATTCGCCTGCGTCTGGGAGACCGGATCCAGCAATTTTATACCTACCTGATCCTGTTGCTATCGCTGGCCTATACCGGGGCTTTTTTGTACCCGGTAGCGAAGATCGTGAACGTCTCTACCGGATTTTCCATCAATGCCTGTATCGTGCTGCTGGGGGTACTGATCCTCATTTACACGGCGGTCGGCGGTCTGTGGGCCGTGATCATTACCGATGTACTGCAGTTTGTGATCCTGACGGCGGCCGTATTGATCGTGGTGCCGCTGGCGATAAAAATGGCGGACGGCCTGCCGCGCTTTCTCGAACAGGCACCGGAAACCTTCTTCTCCCTGACCAACGGCGAATATACCTTCGGTTTTATTCTGGCCTTCATGATCTACAATACCATTTTTATCGGTGGTAACTGGGCTTATGTACAGCGTTACACCAGCGTAAAGAACGAACGCTCGGCCCGCAAAGTCGGCTATCTTTTCGGTGGACTGTACCTGATCAGTCCGCTCATCTGGATGCTGCCGCCGATGCTTTACCGGGTGATCAATCCCGAACTCAGCGGCCTGGAAAATGAAGGAGCTTATTTACTGATCTGCAAAGCCGTACTGCCCGTAGGTATGCTGGGACTGATGCTGGGGGGGATGATCTTTGCTACGGCAAGTTCCGTCAATACGACCCTCAACCTGTCGGCAGCGGTGCTGACCAATGACCTCTACAAGATCTTCCGGCCCAATGCCTCCAACGCGCAGACCATGAAGGTGGCCCGCTGGAGTACCATCCTGTTCGGGCTCGGCACCATCGGCGTGGCCTTACTGGTACCGGCGGCCGGCGGTATTGTGGAAGTGGTACTGAGTGTGGGCGCCGTTACGGGTTGTTCGCTGTACGGGCCGCCGATCTGGGCGATGTTTTCCAAACGCCATACCGGCCGGTCTATCCTGGCCTGTACGTTGATCGCACTGGGTATCAACGTTTTCTTTAAATTTATAACGCCATATACCATCGGCCTCAGCCTGGACCGCGCCCAGGAGATGCTGGCCGGCGCGCTCATCCCTTTTATTCTGCTGGCCGGATATGAACTCTGGGCCTACAGCCGGGGACAGATCAGTGCGGATTATCTGGCTTTCGCCAATCGCAAAAAAACGGTCACTACGGCCGCCGAGGAAGCGGCATCCGGTCAACAAAATAAATACGGTCTGAAAGTGCTGGCGGTTATGCTGGGACTTATCGGACTGCTCATTATGGGCCTGGGCGCCATCGCGACCGATGCCCGCTGGCTGGTTATGCTTATGGGCGCCTGTCTGTTGGCGCTATCCGTATGGATGCACCCTAATACGCTGCAACGGAAGTAAGGGTCGTTGCGGAGGACTAATCTTTTACTAAAAAATAATCCATCATGATAAAAAGTGAATTCAAAGGTAGCAGAGCACCAAAAGAAGAAAAACTGGAGGCCGATCTGGTGATCGTGGGCGGCGGTATGTCCGGAGTGTGCGGCGCCCTGACGGCGGCCCGCGCGGGTATTAAGGTGGTGTTGGTGCAGGATCGGCCGGTACTGGGGGGGAATGCCTCCAGCGAGGTCCGGCTCTGGATACTGGGAGCGACATCCCACATGGGGAACAATAACCGCTGGGCGCGGGAAGGTGGGGTGATCGACGAAATACTGGTGGAAAACCTCTATCGCAATAAAGAAGGCAACCCACTGATCCTGGATACCATCCTGCTGGAAAAGGTCAGTGATGAACCCAATATTACGCTCCTGCTCAATACCATGGTATACGAGGTAGAGAAATCCGATGACCACCGGATTGACAGCGTGATCGGTTTTTGTAGTCAGAATTCTACCCGTTACCGCATGCAGGCCCCGCTGTTCTGCGATGCATCCGGCGACGGCATCATTGCCTTTCTTTCCGGAGCCTCCTTTCGTATGGGAGCGGAAAAAGCGGATGAATTCGATGAAGGTTTTGCACCCGATGTGGAGGACTACGGCGAGTTGCTTGGTCACTCCATTTATTTTTATACCAAGGATGTCGGCCAACCGGTGCGATTCGTTGCGCCCTCTTATGCGCTGAAAAACGCCGGAGAGCTGCCGCGGATCCGCAACTTTCAGGTACAGGACGACGGTTGCCGGCTGTGGTGGGTAGAATACGGCGGCCGGCTGGATACGGTCCACCAGTCCGAAGAGATCAAATGGGAACTCTGGCGGGTGATCTACGGGATCTGGGATCACGTTAAGAACAGCGGCCAGTTTCCCGGAACGGAAAATCTGACCCTGGAATGGGTCGGGACCATTCCCGGTAAACGGGAAAGTCGTCGCTTCGAAGGCGATTATATGCTGCACCAAAAGGACGTGGTCGAACAGCGGGAACATTACGATGCAGTGTCTTTTGGCGGCTGGTCGCTGGACCTGCATCCGGCCGACGGTATTTACAGTGATCAGCCCGGTTGCAACCAGTGGCACGCCAAAGGGGTTTACCAGATCCCTTATCGCTGCTATTACAGCAAGGATATCGATAATCTTTTCCTGGCCGGCCGGATTATCAGCGCTTCCCACGTGGCCTTTGGGTCTTCGCGTGTAATGGGTACCTGTGCCCACGGCGCGCAGGCGGTAGCCATGGCGGCGGTGCTGGCGGTAGAAAACAACTGGCTGCCCCGCGATCTGTCCGATCCGGAGCGCATCGTGCTGCTGCAACGGGCGCTGAACCGGCGGGGCCAGAGTATTCCCCAACTGCCCAGCGAAGATCCCGACAACCTGATGCGCGACGCCCGGATCACGGCGGATAGCGCGCTGACTTTAGCCGAGCTGCCATTCGACGGCCCCTGGATGCCGCTCCAATTCTCCACCGGGCAGATGTTGCCGCTGGAGGCGGATACCGCTTACAAATTCCGGGTATCGGTGCGGGCGAAGCGGGCTACCGAACTGAAAGTGGAATGGCGCACCAGTTCCAAAATCCAGAATCATACGCCGGATGTAACGCTGGAAACCCAGATCTTCGAACTGAAGCCCGGCGAACAGGAAGTGACCATCATGGTCAGCAAAACCCTGGACCATCGCCAGTATGCCTTCCTTTGTTTTGAGGCCAATCCGGACCTGGAAATCAGAGGTTCCGAAACGCGCATCAGTGGTATCCTTTCGGTATTTAATAAACACAACAAAGCCGTTTCCAATTACGGACGGCAGGATCCACCGGCCCATATCGGAATCGACGCTTTTGAATTCTGGACCCCCAGTCGCCGCCCGGAAGGCCACAATATTGCGATGCAGATCCAACCGGCCATCGCCTGTTTCGGACCGGAAAATCTGAACAACGGTCGCGTTCGCCCGGAAAATACATCCAACGCCTATGTAGCGGATCCGGACCGGGAGCAATGCGCCATTGATATTTACTGGCCGGAGAAAAAGACTATCCGGGAGATCGTCCTCTTTTTCGACCCCGATTACGATCATCCGCTGGAGTCGACCCTACACGGTCATCCGGAATCGGTGGTGCCCTTTTGCGTACGTGGGTACGAGCTGAAGAACTGCAGCACCTATACGCTGGTGGCGGTAGACGACAATCACCAGGCGATCAACCGAATCCGTCTGGACGAACCGATCGAAACGGATCACCTGCAGCTCATCCTGCAACGGCCGCTGCCGACTACCCCGGCTGCCCTGTTTGAAGTAATGTGCTTTTGAGGCCCGGAACTCCGCTAGCCATTTGTAGAACCATCAGACAATCGAAATAAACCAACCAAACATGCTTTGCGATCTTAAAAGAATTTTCAGCGGGCCAATGACCTACTGGTGCGTTGCCCTGTTAGCCGGCCTATTGTTCCAACAGTGCCGTTCGGCCGAAGAGATCTCCCTGGTCGACAGTGATGACAAGGTAGTGGTGAACACACCGACCTACACCTTTGAACTGGAGAAAGCCGGGTTTCGGTACCAGTTCTCGCGGCCGGATGGGACAACAATTGCTCCGGCCCATACTTCCTCCGGACTTCAAATCGGACAGGGGGAGCAGGAGGCCGAAGCGGTAGCCACTACCCAGCTACTGTCGTCCACAGCCGATCAACTGACCCTGGAGGTAACCACCACCGGCGGACAAAAAGCTACCGTTGCAATAGCGATGATGCCGCATGCGATCAAGCTGGAGGTCACTCCGGCCGAAGCCTCCGGAGAGCACAGCATCATCCTGCGCACGGGCGGTCTGGCCCCGGCTTTCGGCATGGCCGACAATGCCGCCTACGGAGACGGCCGCGGCGATCTGGTGCTGAACAATTTCGTACGGGATCCATTGGTGCGTAACAACGGCTCGGACCGGATGATCAGTAATTTTACCATCTTCCCGCAGGCGGGCTTCGCCGAGGTTAATATGGAGCCGGAACACAAGGTAATCCGGATCACGGATACGGAAAATGCCCAGGGATCCCGCGGGGTTAGTAAGCTGCCGGCTTTCTATTATTTCGTAGGAGATGCCAAAGAGATCTACGCCGCTTTTCTGGACGCCCGCAACCGGGAAGGTTATCCGGTGTACAAACCGAAATCCGCCTGGTTCGGCGTAGGCTGGGAAGCTTTCGGGGCGCTGGCCTGGAACACTAATAGCAAATCCGTTAAAGAGAATATCGACCAGTATCTGGATTACGGCTATCCGCTGCGCTGGATGGTGGTCGGGTCGGGCTTCTGGCCCCGTGGAGTAGGAGAGTTTGACGAACACGGAACCCCCTACACCTCGGAGACCAAATCGGAAGCGGCCAAAAAACTACAGGCGACCACCAGCTTTGGGATGTGGGACCCGGAGATCTATCCGGACCCCAAGGGATTCATTGACTATTTTCACCAGAAGGATCTGATCTTCACCATCGGCCTGCGGATCGGCTTTATCCCCGGTGGACCATTTACCGACGAAGGGCTGGAAAAAGGATATTTCCTGACCGATGAGAACGGCACGGCCGAATTGCAGAAAGTCGGATTTCCCCGCGTTCCGGTCTATCTGCTGAATTCCCGCAAATCGGAAGCGGTCGACTGGTACGTCAACCTGTGCAAAAAATGGCTGGATTACGGGGTGGATGGTTTCAAAGAAGATCTTTTCCACTGGCCCAAAATGCTGCCCGATGACCTGATCGATCCCGTCAACCGGAAATTGATGGACCAGGGCGTCTACATTATGGGGCGCAACAATTACCTGGGTTCTCCGGCTGATATCCATCGCTACGATGATTTCAATTATAATCAGGATCAGGATCGCGGTCCCATCAACGGTCTGGCTTACGCCTATTCCGGATTTCCGAACGTCTATCCGGACATCGTGGGCGGTACCGGTCTGGCCACCGGCCGTTTCGGGGAAGAGTCCCGGGAAAAACTGCGGATCTACCTTATCCGCTACGCCCAGTTTGCGGCGCTCAATCCCTCCATGGCCTTCGGTTTCGGCCCCTGGAATTTTGATGAGGAGGTCAACCGGCTCTGTCTCCAGGCCGCTCATCTGCACGATCGCCTCGTACCGCACATCTACAGTAATGCCGTGCGGGCCACCGAGACCGGCTTCCCGTATCCGATGACGCCCCTGCCGCTCGTCTATCCGGATGATGCCCAGGTTTACGAAGGTATCGATACGACCAATCACCGCTACGAATGGCTGATCGGTGAATCGCTGCTGGCTGCGCCCCTGTTCGGTAATGATTACGACCGGGCGGAAAGCAGAAACATCTACCTGCCGGCCGGGCAATGGATGGATTACGACAACGGGCAGTTCTACGAAGGTGGGAAGATGTTGAAAAATTTCCCGATCCCGCTGAGCAAGGTGCCGCTCTTCGTGGGCGGTACGGGTTTCGTGGTGGAGCGGGAGAATGGCGTGCTTTTCGGCCGGTTGTATCCGATCAACCCCAAGTCCGAAACAACCTTCTGGCATACCGACGGCACGACCCAAAGCGAGATCAGCATCGATGTGAAGGACTGGGAGGCCCTACAGGTGACCAATGCCGCCAGTGGGGATAAGGTGGAAGTAGAACTGGTTCGGCACGCCTACCAGTTTCGGCTGGAACCCGGACAGAATTACCGGATCCGGTAGCAACCGTTTACCCTAATTAAAGTACGGAGCTATGAGAAGCAAAATGCTGATCGTTATTTATTTGCTGTCGTTGGTAGTGGCTAAGGACGCCTTGACCCAGTCGAGCCCGACCGATTATCTGGCGGACGTGAAAATGGAACTGCAAAAGAAATGGCCGCAGAACCGGACCGTCAACCTGGTATTTCACGGCCACTCGGTGCCGGCCGGCTATTTTGCCACCCCGAACGTTCATACGGTGGAGGCCTATCCTCATCTGAGCCTGCAGAAGGTAAAGGAGGTTTACCCCTGGGCGGTAGTCAATGCCATCACGACCGCTATCGGCGGGGAACAGGCCGAATCGGGAGCCCGGCGGTTTTCGTCAGAAGTATTAACCCACCGCCCGGATGTGGTCTTTATCGACTATGCCCTCAACGATCGCGGCATCGGCCTGGAGCGGGCCAAAGTCGCCTGGGAACAGATGATCCGCGCGGCCCTGGACCAGTCGGTGAAAGTGATCCTGTTGACACCTACTCCCGATCTCCGCGAGGACATCCTGGCCGAGCATACCCCGCTGGCGCAACACGCCCGGCAGATCCGTGAACTGGCGGTGCACTACGGTCTTGGACTGGTCGACAGTTACCAAATATTCCGGGAGATCGCCGGGAAGGAGGACCTGCGGGCCTATATGGCTCAGGGTAACCACATCAACGGCCTCGGTCACGAACTGGTGGCCACGGAGATCATGAACTGGTTACAAGATTCTCCTTTGCCAGGCTACGCACTGGAATGGTCCGATGAATTCAACGGTACGATGCTGGACCTCAGTCGCTGGGGCTACCGGAAGGACAATAAACACCGGAGTGTCCAATTGGCCGAAAATGTTTCGGTGCAAGGCGGCGCCCTGGTGCTGGACCTGCGCGTACACGAACAACCCATTGCCGGCAAACGGGCCTCGGGTGCCGGTATCGTTTCCAAAAGGCGTTTCCGCTACGGTTACTACGAGGTGCGCGCCAGCCTCGGTGACGGCCGGGATGAAGATGGCGACGGGAAAACCGATGAGGGCTGGCACCATGCCTTCTGGGCAATGGCGGCTACCTTCGATGAAGCGGGCGCGGTGAATACGACTTATCCGGGCATCCGGCGCACGGAGATCGACGGTTTTGAAAACTCCAGTGAACATCGCCACGATGAAGATCAATCCGGCCTGGATCGCTTCACCCAGCACGTGATCGTCTGGGACGAGAACGGCAAGGAATGGGGCCGCTTACCCCAGCCGCCCGCCGACCTGACCGTACCCAAAAACTTTGATCCTTACGCCTGGCATGTCTACGGTTTCGAGTGGACCGAACGGGAGATCCGCTTTTACGTGGACGGTGCGCTCACACAGATAGCCGACTATCCGGCCGATCGCTTCACCCACGATGAGATCAACGTCTGGCTGACCGCTATTGCTGCGAACTGGAACCGGGAGGATCAGGAACCCAGCCGGGCCCGGTACGATTATTTCCGTTTTTACAAAAAGAACAATCCATGAAAATACTAAGTACTGCCATCTTTTTCGCCATCTCTATCTGTTGTTTTTCCCAACTGCTGAGCGCTCAATCGGTCAAAAGTAAACCGATCGTCAATCAGGCCGGCTATAATCTGGGTGAGGCCAAACGCTTCGTCTGTTACGGGGCTGCCGACGGTACGGCTTTCGAGATCCTACCGGCGGCAAAAACCGGCGGCAAACCGCTGTTTAAAGGAAAAATTACCGGCTATGTAGGTGACTTTACGGCTTTTAACCCGGAAAATGCGACGGAAGAGTTCATCGTCCGGGTACCGGGGCACGGCGATTCCCATCCGTTCTGGATCGCGGATCATTTGCTGGAAAAATTGTCCAGCCAACTGGCCTACCAGTTCTTTATCGATGTGCGGGGTAGCGAAGATCCGGTGTACAGCAATGAAAACCAGGTGGCGGGCGGCGGACCTTCGCGCGATGGAGGAGCGTATACGCTGGAAGCGGTCTACGAGATATTACTCTACGCCTCCAATCCCGCCCTTTTTGATCGCTGGCACGCAGATTTTGCGGATGACTCCGCACCGGACCTGATCAAACTGATCCTCTGGCACGCGGAATTTGCTTTTCAGCACCGGGATTACAACGGACCGACCGCGCACCGCCCCTATGACATTGGCCACCCCGGCGAGCAACTGCAATCCTACGACTACCAGAATACCCTGGATCAACTGGCGGCGGTTTGTGCCGCCTACCACTCCTTTCTGAAACCCTATCTGGATGAGGCTAAATATCAGCGCTACCGCCAGGCCTGTTTGCAAAAATGGGAGGACTACGAGCGGGATCAGGTGGTGCGTTACTGGGTGAAAAGTCAAAAATGGATCGACGTTGGCTGGCAGGAATTCAATGAGATGGGCAATGTATTCGGGCAGGCCATTTTCCGCAATTTATTCATGTACCTCGCGGAAAGGGAAGAAGCCGACGGGCAACCCGAAAAATTCCTGGCTTACGCCCGGGAGGCCGCCGCGGATGTGATTCAGAATTGGGATTTCAACAATCCCCGGCACATGTGGTGGATCCGCAACGGCGAGCACATTACCCCGCAGGCTCTGGCTTTTTTTCTGATGGTGGCTCCCGAAAGCGCCCCCCACGGCACCCGGGATAAACTGGCCGCCTGGGCGGAACACATGAAGCAACGGACCGATAATTTCTGGCACTACCGCAAGCACAACGATACGGAATGGGCCCACCCCAAGACCAAGGAACTGGGTAATACCGGTCTGGGCGGCTCCATGTTCGTCGTTGCCGATCTGCTCGACGATCCCGAACTCCGGGCCCTTGGCTGGTCGCAGGTGAACCAGGTTTTCGGCCTCAATCCGGCCCAGGCCCATTACAGCAATAAAAGTCAGGAACGCCTCGACCTGGACGGCTACTGGACCGGGATCGAGACCGGTTGGCCCGACGCCCACCCCAATGGTGCGGGCAAGCTCGGTCGGGTACGCGGGGCCCTCGACGGCACACCGCTCGACAATATGTTTCCCTACAATCCCGAACCGGATAAGGAAGGCGTGATCAGCTATTACGCCACGGAAGGCTGGGCGGTGACCAATCGCGCCTGGTTGAGTTCGGTGGTCTTTGCTCCGCTCGGTTCTCAGGAGTTGCGGCTACTGGATGCTGCCGGCAAACCGATCGCGCAGGTCAACAGCGGCCAGACGGTAACCATCGAACTGAAAGCTGCCCTGAACCAGGATTGGGACAACGCAGAAGAAGGCTGGGTGCTCCTCGATCAGAAAGATCAGGAAACCCAAAAGATTAGGGTCCGGGAAACGGGCGCCAATACCGGGCTATTCCGGGCGGAATACCGGGTGACGGCCGACGCAGGTACCGAGCTGACCTTTAGTTACGGCTATCTGGGATTTGGTAAACCGCTTGTCCTGAAGGTGAAGTAAGTGAATGTACTTCGCTACCTTTTAAAATTCAAAAGTTCGAAAATGAGATCCTTAATACTGATCCTGTTGGCCTTCACTTTATGGCAGAGTTGTAGCCCGGAAGAAGACGTTCAGCGCCCGCCGAATATCCTATGGATACTGGCCGAAGACCTTTCTCCCGATCTGGGGTGTTACAACTACCCATTGGTGCGGACGCCCAACGTAGATGCTTTGGCGGCCCGGGGGCTGCGCTTTACCCATGCTTTCACGACGGCCCCCGTTTGTACGCCCAGTCGTACGGCGCTGGCCACGGGAATGTACCAGACGTCCATCAATGCCCACCACATGCGGTATCCGGACAAACTCCGCAACGATCTGCCGGAGCCGGTGGTGCCGCTCAATGAACTGCTGCGCCGGCAGGGCTATAAAACGGCCAATATCAAGGATGGTCCCGGTACGGGGAAATCCGACTGGTCCTTCCGCTCGGATGTCGCCGGATACGATTATCAGCACTGGGATTCCCTTACGGTGGATCAGCCGTTTTTTGCGGTGATCAATCTGCGGCTTACCCACCGCCCCTTTGAGCGGGATACCGTCCATCCGGTCGATCCCGATCAGGTAACGATCCCGCCATATTATCCGGATCATCCGGTGGCCCGGCGCGACTGGGCGCAATACCTGGAAACAGTGCAGGTGATGGACGAGCAAGTGGGAGAGGTGTTGGCTACTTTAGAGGAGCGCGGACTGAGCGAAAACACGATCGTTGTGTTCTTTTCAGATCACGGGCGGCCTATGAGTCGGGGCAAACTGTTCCACTATGACTCCGGCTACCGCATCCCGCTCATTATTGCCGGACCGGCGGGAGGTAATGCCCCTGAATATCTACCGGCCGGAACGACGGACGAGCGTATGATCAGTGGGATCGATATTACGGCTACCACCCTGGCGATGACCGGTGCGGACAAGCCGGAATGGATGCAGGGGCGGGTCGTACTCGGCCCGCAAACGGAAGCGGAACGGGAGTACATCTACTGCGCCTCCGATCGCATCGGGGAGACCTTCTTCAAGACCCGCTCCGTGCGGAACCGGCAGTACAAATACATTCGCAATTTCAACCGGGACTTTTCCATCAATTCCGCCGCAACGGCTTACCGCAAACAGATGCATCCGATCTACCACCTGCTCAATATTTACGGAGAGCAGGGCAAACTTACACCGGCCCAACAAGCCATGATCGATCCGATGCCGGAAGAACTGCTGTTCGACCTGGAAGCCGACCCGATGGAGATCCACGATCTGGCTACCGATCCGGAATATGCGGAAGTACTGGTCGAAATGCGGCAACAACTGGCCGACTGGCAGGAAGAAACCGTGGATCACGGCATGGACGAGGATTCGGAAGCGATCCGCCAGGCATTTTACGAATACGGCGTGGAGTCACGCACCAGTCGGGCGGAAAAGATCGAAGCGGTGGAGGCCGCGATCCGCGCGGAGATCGGTGAATAAGGAAACATAACCGGAAGTAAGCGTACACGAAAATCCAAGGGTATGAAGGCGACTCATCTGAAAATAATAGGCTGCACGCTGCTGATCGCAATGCTGGCTTGTCGTTCGGGTCGACAGCAGTCTGCTTCGGAACGCCCGAATATCATCATTCTCTTTGCCGATGATATGGGCTATTCCGACCTGGGATGTATGGGCAGTGAGATCCGGACCCCTAACCTGGACCAACTGGCGCGGGAAGGGGTGCTTATGACCCACTTTTATACGACCTCCCGTTGCTGCCCGTCCCGCGCCAGTCTGATGACCGGCCAGTACGCCCACCGGGTGGGGATGGGCCATATGAATTACGATTGGGAGCTGCCCAGCTACCGGGGATTTCTGACCAACGGAGCCGTCACCATACCCGAGGTACTGCAAACCGCTGGTTACCGAACCCTGATGACCGGCAAATGGCATATTGGCGACGAGCGGCCGAACTGGCCGATTGATCGGGGCTTCCAGCGTTTCTACGGCATTCCGGCCGGAGGGGGCGTGTATTTCTGGCCACCGGTAGGACTGGAACGCCCTGTCTACCTGGATGACCGGCAGATTGAACCGGAGGCCGGCTGGTATTCCACGGATGCCTTTACCACCCAGGCGATTGAATTCATCAAAGTGGCCAAAAAGGAAGAAAAACCGTTTTTCCTGTATACGGCTTATATCGCTCCGCACTTTCCGCTCCAGGCCTGGCCGGAGGATATCGCCCGGTACGCCGGGAAATACGATGCCGGTTACGATGCGATCCGGCGCGCGCGCTATGAAAAGCAACAAAAGCTCGGCGTATTGCCACCCAATCTGGAATTGTCCCCGGCGGATTTTGGGGACTGGGCCGCCGTGGAAGACCCCGCTTTCGAAGCCCGGCGCATGGAGGTCTACGCCGCTATGGTTGACCGGCTGGATCAGAACGTAGGTCGTCTGATGGCGGCTTTGGAAGCGGAGGGACTGGCCGAAAATACCATCGTTTTTTTCCTGTCAGATAACGGAGGCTGCCCCAACGGATTGAACAATACGCCCGAAGCCGATCTGGGAAGCCCGACTTCGTTTGTTGCCTACGGAAAAGCCTGGGCCAATGTCAGTAATACGCCCTATCGTCTCTACAAAGCCATGGAACAGGAAGGCGGACTGCTGACCCCGCTGATCGCCCGCTGGCCGGCCGGGATCCGGCAGCCGGGACGGATTACCCACGAACCGGCCCACATCATCGACTTTATGGCCACCTGCCTGGATCTCGCCGGAGCGGATTATCCGCAAAGCGTCGGGGATGATCCGGTGCTGCCGCCGGTCGGGCGTAGTTTTTTGCCGCAACTGCGGGGAGAAGAGGCGGACGATAAGCGCCCCTTATTCTGGGAGCACGAAGGCAACCAGGCCGTTCGGCAGGGCCCTTGGAAACTGGTGAAACGCCACCGGAAAGCCTGGGAATTGTATAATCTGGACGAAGACCCTACGGAGTTAAACGATCTGAGCGGGCAGTACCCGGAAAAGCAGCGTGCCCTGCTTAGCGCTTATGAAGCGTGGGCCCGGGACAATGGCGTGCGGGACTGGCCGGTACCGCATTGAACTGTCTACGCCACGATAATACCGGCCAATTTCAATGGCTGTTGCAACCTCTTCCGAGCACTGTAGAATTGCTGTCGCCCACCGCCCGTCTATCCGGGAACTGCTCTGGGGAACGATTAATTTTTTGACAGCCGCTTTTAAAAGATCAACAAATTCAATAAATTGCTTTACAATATTTTATAAGCGGACTTTTGCCGGTTTGATAATTATTCCGGATAATTGATCAACGTACGGCCCAAATTACCCGACTCTCGGTGTAATCGTGATAAACACCAACCCCGTTGCTTCCGGTATCAATCCATGGATCCACCCTTTCACCCATTACTCCTATTCCCATCACCTGCGATGCATTCAGGTGTAGGTCTGCCAGCGATCTGGCCTTAAACATTTACCCCTGATTGCTGTTGGGTACCTAGAAAAAAATTTAAGCGCGTATCAAGCATTCGCTGCTTTTGGGTGAAAACGGCCAAATTTTCGCGATGACCGTGACGGTACGCAGCGCATTGCGAAAGCTCAACACACAACTTAAAGATCCCTCAACATAAAACACGGTGTCCGCTTATTTCCGGTAATTCTCCTCCAGGGAAACGGCAGAACGGTTGTACTAAGCAAGATTTATGCTCAACAAAACCCGGTAAAATGGGAATGGATTTATTTGAAAAGGAAAATTTTCTGCAACTGGTGATCGACAGTATTCCGGTATATGTCTTCTGGAAAGATCTGAACAGTGTATATCTGGGGTGCAATAAGAACTTCGCGATCTCTGCGGGATTCAAAAATCCGGAGGAGATCATCGGGAAGACGGACTACGATCTGTCGTGGAGCAAAGAGGATTCGGATTTTTACCGGAAAGTGGATGCGGAGGTAATGTGTTCCGGCATCCCCCAGATCAATTTCGAAGAACCGCAGACGATAGGGGACCAGTCGACCCGGTGGCTGCGGACCAGCAAGATCCCACTGCGGGATGAAAGCGGGGCAGTGATCGGCATGTTGGGGATGTACGAAGATATCACACCCAAAAAGGAAATGGAGCTCCGACTCAAACAGCAGGCCAGTGAGCTGAAGGTTAACAATGAGGAATTGCGAAAAGCTAATATCAAACTGGAGCAGGCCAATATCGATCTGGAACAATTCTCCTATGCAACTTCCCACGATCTGCAGGAACCGTTGCGTATGATCGGAGGTTTTGTGGGTTTACTGAATAATAAGAACCGGGACAAACTGGATGAAAAAAGCAAAGAATATATCCAGTACGTTCTCGACGGGGTCAAACGTATGTCTTCCCTCATCAACGGCGTCATTTCCTACACCCGGCTGGATGGCAGCCAGGAGCGGTTCCAGGAAGTAGAACTAAAAGCGCTGGTAGAGAATAAAATTAAAGACCTGGAGCGGGTCATCCGCTTATCCAATGCCCATCTGGAGATCGATCTGCCGGACCAGCCGGTATACTGTCAGCCGGACCGGATCGGTATGCTGTTCAATAACCTCATCGGTAACGGCATCAAATTTAACGAGCGGCAACCGCTGATCCGCATCAGCTACGAAGAAAAAGCGGATGCCTGGCTGTTTATTGTCGAGGACAATGGCATCGGGATCGAAGCGGATTACGAAGAATACATATTCAAGCCCTTTAAGCGACTGCATACCCGGGACAAATACTCCGGCAACGGGATCGGATTGTCCATTTGCAGACGCATCGTCAAGATCCACGGAGGTAAGATATGGTTTGAAACGAAGGAATCGGGTGGCACCAAATTTTACTTTACCGTTCGGAAAAACTGATGGAATTGGGTTTAGTGCCTCAGCGGTTTCATTTTCCGAAAAATTGTAATTTTAGTAGTGATTACTTACTTTTTATGACCGAGAAGAAAGAGAAAATACTGGAAAGCGCGCTGGAATTATTCGCCAATCAGGGATATACCTCCACTGCTACCAGCAAAATTGCCCGGGAAGCGGGTGTTTCCGAAGGACTGATCTTTCGGCATTTCGGTAATAAAGCGGGTTTGCTCAGAGCGATCATGGAGGAAGGGAACCGCCGACTGCGGGAGCTCATCGCCCCGGTGCTTGCGGAAACCGATCCCGCCGCAGTTGTTCAAAAAACCATTGAGATGCCCTTTGGGGTGCCCGAAAGCGAATACGATTTCTGGCGATTGCAATTCAAGCTTAAATGGGACGAAGAATATTATAATCCGGACAACATTAAACCTTTAACGGAAAAATTGGTTTGGGCTTTTACCGCACTGAACTTTGAGGATCCGGAAATGGAAGCCCAGCTTTTGGTTCAGTACAACGATACGATAGGCGTCGATATGATCCGGGGAGTGATCCGGGACCGGCCGGCCTTTAAAAGTTTCCTGTTGAAGAAATACGAGCTGTAATTTTTTGAACCCTATAGTGAGTGATTGATCACTTACAAATTCGCGATTCACTAATCTTAAACTGTTGACCCAATGAAAAAAGCCAACCACTATTACTTAATAGCTATGCTGCTCCTGGGCGTACTGGTATTCGGCTTCGCTTATCCCGATGGGCAAGGGGAGGGATCGACGGCTGCACCGGCTGCCGAAGCTCCGATGCCCGCCGCTGCCGCTTTTGACCAGATGATGGCGGTCCTGACCCACAAACGCTGTGTGAACTGCCATCCCGCCGGCGACCGGCCCCACCAGGGAGAAGACAGTCATCTCCATCACTTCGGGGTGCAGCGCGGGGAAACGGGACACGGTCTGGCGGCTCTCCAGTGCAGCACCTGCCACCAGGAAACCAACAACAACATATCCGGCGTTCCGGGGGCACCGCACTGGCATCTTGCCCCCCGCAGCATGGCCTGGGAAGGACTCAGCCGGACAGAGATCGCCGCATCTATGCTGGATCCGGCACGGAACGGCGGCCGAAGTCTGGAGGAGATCGTCCACCATTTAACGGAGGACGCGCTGGTGCTCTGGGCATTTGAACCGGGCGTGGACGACGAAGGCAATCCCCGGGAGAAGCCCCCGGTCTCCAAAGCGGACTACATCCAGGCCGTGAAGGACTGGGCCGCAGCGGGCGCTCAGATCCCGAATGAATAAGATCCCCAATCAATTTTAAAATCTAAAAGCATGCAAGTTTCATTCAATATAAACGGTACCCCTCAGCGCGTAGAGGTGGAAGAACATACCCCCTTGCTGTGGGTGATCCGGGATATTCTGGACCTGAAAGGCACCAAATTCGGCTGCGGGAAAGCAGCCTGCGGAGCCTGTACGATCCACGTCGATGGAGAAGCGGTCCGTTCCTGCTCCTTCCCCGTGCAGTTTGCGGAGGGCAAAAACATCACTACGATTGAAGGGCTCGGTACGGGCGATGCGCTCCATCCGGTGCAACAGGCGTGGATCGAAGAGGTAGTACCCCAGTGCGGTTACTGCCAGCCGGGATTTATGATGGCCACGGCGGCTATGCTGGAAAAGATCCCCAATCCGACCGATGAAGATATCGATAACAATATCGTCAATGTGTGCCGTTGTGCTACCTATTACCGGATGCGAAAGGCTATCCATCGGGCAGCTGAGATCAAAAGTGCAAACCTTTAAAAACACCGATCATGAGTCAATCAGAAACAAAAGAAAAAAAGGGTTTTTCCCGGAGAAAATTTTTGGTGCGTTCTGCGGTCGGTGTTGGCGTCCTTTTTGGAGCAGGTTACCTAAGCCGGCCGCTTTGGCGACGTTCGCTGGCCGGTTTCGCCAACTCGGTGGATGCGTTTTATTCCGGAGATACGGAAACGCCACCCCTGTGGTTCGAGATCCTGGCGGATAATACCATCACCCTGCTCAGCCCGAAAGTTGAGATGGGGCAGGGCACTTTTACCAGTCTGGCCCAGATGGCGGCCGATGAACTGGAAGTGGATATCAACCAATTAAAGGTAGTGCACGCGCCGACCTCTTCCGGGAATATTGACGGCTTTTCCACCGGAGGTAGTACTTCGGTAGCCAGCCTGTGGGTGCCGCTGCGCGAACTGGCCGCCACCATGCGGGAAATGCTGAAGAACGAAGCCGCCAAAATGCTCGGTACGGAAGTGTCCGCCTTAACCCTACAAAACGGGGTCATCAGCGGGAACGGCAAGTCCCTGACCTACGGCGAGATCGCCAAGGATGTGGAATCCTGGGAAATTCCCGACGTTCCTCCCCTTAAAGATCGCTCAGCCTACAAGTACATCGGCCAACCGGTACCGCGGGTGGATCTGCGCGACAAGGTCATCGGCGCGCCCATCTTCGGGATGGATGCCCAGATGCCGGATATGCTGTACGGGTCCGTGGTGCGTCCGCACCTCATCGGAGCGACCTTTGTCAGCGCCGACACCAGTGCGGCGGAAAACATGCCGGGCGTGGTAAAGGTGGTTGTGGAGGAAGATTTTGTGGGCGTCGTTGCGGAATCCTACCAGCAGGCAGAAAATGCCAAACAGGCCATCAAGGTGACCTGGGAAACGGAAAAAAACTGGCAACTGGCCGATATCGAAGCCATGGTAGAAGTAGGGAAGGGAGACCCGGTAACGATCCAGAAAGCGGGAAGTCCCGGCAGCATACTGAGCGAAGCGGACGTGATCACCGCCGAATACCGCAGCCCGATCGGGGCCCACGCCCAGATCGAACCCAACGGGGCCGTTGCCTTTGTGGATAGCGACCGGGCCACCGTCATGATCTCGACCCAGGTGGTCAGCATTACCCGTAAGGAAGTAGCCGACCGGCTGGGTCTGGACGTGGAGCAGGTCGATATCCGCCCCACCTATCTGGGAGGTGGTTTCGGTCGCCGTCTGCATACGCCCAACGCCGTGCAGGTCGCTCTGCTTTCCAGGGCCGTCGGTAAACCGGTGAAGTGTTTTTTCAACCGCAAGGAGGAATTCCAGAACGATACCTTCCGTCCGCCGACCCACAATGTACTAAAGGCCAGAATGGATGAAAATGGTCTGATCCAGGCTATGGAGCACAATATTTCCAGTGGGGACGTTATGTTCGGATCAGCGCTTATTCCGGGCATAGCCGGTACGCTGCTGGGGGCCGACGTTGGAGCCTGGCGGGGCGGCATGATCCAGTACGGAAAAATTCCCAACTATCAGGCCATTTCCTGGCGGGTGAAACTGCCCTTTGCTACCAGCTGGTGGCGGAGCCTGGGACTGCTGGCCAATACCTTCGCTATCGAGAGTTTTATGGATGAACTGGCCATTAAAGCTGGAAAGGATCCCGTTCAGTTTCGTCTGGACCAGATCCAGGACGATGAGGCCGGGCACCGGCTGCGGGAAGTGATCAGGGCCGCCGCCGATAAGGCCGGCTGGCGGGATGGTGTGCACAACGGCCGGGCAATGGGGTTTGCGGCTTCCACCGATGCCAATACGCCCTGTGCGCACGTGGTGGAGGTGTCCGTAGAGGGAGATCAGATCAAGGTCCATAAGGTTACCTGCGCGATCGACCCTGGTTTGGCGGTCAATCCCGATCAGGTGCGGGCCCAGTGTGAAGGTAGCATCATTATGGGGCAAAGTGCGGTACTGTACGAAAAGATGACAGTTGAGGACGGTGAGTTGCGACCGGTCATTTACGGGCCGTACCGAATGGCGCTGATGCGGGATGCACCGAAAGAGATCGACGTGGTGATCCTGGAAAATGCAGATGCTCCGGGCGCGGTGGGCGAACCGCCGATGGGACCGATCGGTGCCGCTATTGCCAATGCGGTATTCCGTCTGACGAACAAAAGGTTGCGGGAAATGCCCTTGACCTTATAGTCGAATAAAAAAAAGGGTAAAAAGCAGTGTGCAGAATTTACCTCCGCTTAGATGCGGAAGTAAGGCATGCTACTTTTTACCCTACACTTGGAGCTTGCTTTTAGCATCTCTGAGTGGCAAATAATGCCCATTCCCGAATGGGATCGGACGCTTATCTGCTTATCCCGTGGTGATGGAGCGATCTAGAACTCATCCCACGGATCTCTTTTATACGGTCGACACGACCGTGCGGGCCGCCAGGTATCTTTCTTCAATGACTTTCCAGTCTACTACCTCAAAGAAGGCGTCGATATAGTCGGCGCGGCGATTCTGATATTTCAGGTAATAGGCGTGCTCCCAGACGTCGATACCGAGAATGGGGACCCCTTTGAAGTCATTGACGTCCATGATCGGGTTGTCCTGATTGGGGGTAGAGCAGATGTAGAGATCACCTACCGGTTCGTCTACACACAGCCAGGCCCAACCGGAACCGAACTGGCCGGTAGCGGCTTCCTTAAATTTCTTTTTGAACTGATCAAATCCACCGAAGGCCATCTCCAGCCCTTTGTGGATACGGGTGATATCTTCGGGCTGACCGCCTCCTTTGGGAGACATGGACTTCCAGAATAAACTGTGGTTGTAATAACCGCCGCCGTTGTTGCGCACAGCGGTGGAGTATTTAGATACATTGCGGAGGATCTTTTCGATCGGCTGATTCTCCAGATCCGTTCCTTCAATGGCTTTATTCAGTTTTTGGGTGTATCCATTGTGGTGTTTCTGGTGGTGTACCTTCATCGTTTCCTCGTCGATATGCGGTTCGAGGGAATCGTAGTAATACGGTAATTCGGGGAGCTTGAAAGCCATAACTATTTTCTTGATTTATAGGGAATTAAATAAAATTATTTTTTCAACTTTTAAACATAATCAGGGTGGGTGATGTTCGGTGAAATACCCCTGGATTTGGGGTTTTAACAGTCTGGCCGGAACGAATGACGATAACCCGTCCGGGCATAGGCCGATAAGCCGCTTTATGGTGTGCAGCCAGTGTCTAAAAAGTTAAAGATCAGGATGGTATGGGAAGTGGAACGTCCTTACCCGGCCAGGAAATCCTGCCGCAAGGGCGTGAAGCTGTCCACCAGCCGGGCGTAGGGTGTTAGCAATTTAATGGAATGGGCTTTCCCGGAAGGGACAAAGAACATATCACCCGCTTTCAGGTGCTGATCCGGTTCGCCTTCACAGTAAAAGATCACTTCGCCGGCGGCGATATAGGAAGTCTGTTCGTGCGGGTGGGAATGGGGCGGTTCGGCTTCGTCCCAGGGGCCGTCGGTAAAATCCAGCAGGACGGTCATCAGTTGGTCCAGGTGAATGATCTTGCGCTTCAGTCCCGGGCGGACTTCTTCAAATGCTACTTCGTCAAATTTCAGTACGGCCATGTTGGTGTTGGTTTTGGCCAAAGATAAACAATCTCGGGACGTGTTGAGGTGTTAAAGTGGAAGTGTGTGAATGTGTGAATGTGTTGCGGTATTGTGGTGTTATGGTGTTGGTGTTTGTGGTCTTATGCCGGAGCATTGACGATCAGCTTGTATCCGACGGCCCGGATGTTGACGATTTTTACATGATCATCGGCTTCGAGTTTTTTGCGCAGTTTGGAAATGAAGACATCCAGGGTGCGGCCCACGTAGTCTCCTTCGTCGCCCCAGACTTTTTGTAGTAATATCTCTCTTTCCACTGGTTCATTGGCGTGCGTGTGGAGCAGCAGCAGGAGTTCCGTTTCTTTATTGGACAGTTCCACGGTTTGGCCGTCGAAGGTTAGGGTCATGTTCTTTTTGTCGAATTGCGAGGCGCCGATGGGGATCAGGTTGGGATCCGATGGTAGGGGATCCTTTTTCCGCATCAGATAGCCGAGGAAACCGATCAGGAGAAAAATGGGAACCATTAATAGGGCAGACCGCAAAGGACCGGGCGAAGTTTCCGGCGGGCCCAAAGATGGATGATCGGAGGATAATGCTGCCGTTTCCGAAGATTCGACCGCTTCGAGTTCATCCAGCAGGGTGATGAAAAAGCTGTAGCAATCTTCCGGCAGATCCCGCCCGCCACACGGAAGAATGGAAGAACTGCCGAATACCAGCACATGCACGACTTCTTCGGTGGTGCATTGCTCTACTTCTACCAGATAGCGGGTGGAAGTCTGCGTTTCCGCCATTACCCGGTTGATGACTTTGGCAATATCATCGGGATCCATCCCGAATTCCCTTTCAAAAGAGATCTTGTACCGCTCGTCGATCTTCCGGATCGGAAGCACCCGGGATTCCTTATCGCCCAGGCACAGCAAAAGTTGATGGCCGATCATCCGCATGGCGGCCTCAACGCGCTTGTCCTCCGTTGGCACCTCATCGCGGCTATTTGCCATCGACGGGAGCCACGCGATGAACACCAGAACGAGGATAAAAGTAGACACCGGTTTAAGATTGCTAAAGATCATACTGCAAAACTATTGGATTACGACGCGCTTTTGAAGTGTTTAACGGTCATTTTACACTAATTTACACTAATTAAAACGATAAAAAGGCCTACCGCTCTACCTTTGGATCACGATCCGGTTCGGTAGTTGGCTTATTCCTGTAACGACCGGCACTGATCTTTTACCGTGTACCCGAATTTTAAAATCTTCATCGTATGAAAAATTTACTGCTTACTCTGATTTGCTGCTTATCTGGTGTTACTGGTTTTTCCCAGCAAATGGGTTTTGACGTTTTGGGAACGACCACCGATCCTTACGCCGGCCCCTATTTCCTGATCACGCTGGATACCCTGCAGGATGCCGCCACGCTTAAAGATATCAACGCCAGGTACCGCGAGGACTGGGTAGCCGAATACCTCTCGGTGGCAGTCGCTTCCAACTGCGATGGGGTGGTGCGTAAGGCTGCCGGTACAAATGACCGTCTCACCGCCAGGCAACTGGAGATCCTGAAAACGGCCGTTGCGGGTTGCCGGATCGACGTTGAGGTGGAGTATATCCCGAAAAATAATCTGAGTTATAATCCACCGCGCAAGATGGATTTTTCTCTGCGACCGGTACCGGTCTTTGAAGCCAAATACCCCGGAGGCGCGCCCTCGCTGAAGGACTATCTACAGAAAAACGTTATGGATAAAGTGCCCGGCATCGCCGCCGGTCCGGTCAAACTGGCCAAAGTGAGATTCAACATTGACCCCAAAGGACAGATCACCGATGCGCGCGTGGTCAAAACTTCCGAGAACGCCGGAGTGGATAAAATGGTACTCGATGCCCTTTGCAGTATGCCGGACTGGATGCCGGCGAAAGATGCCCAAGGCATGGCAATCACCCAGGAATTTGAACTCAGCCTGGGTACCGACTTGTTGATGTGTGATTATTACCAGTACTAACACGGGATTGCCCGGGAGCAAATTATTCGATTGTTGAAATGGCAATGGCAATGGCAATTCCAATAGCAATAGCAATTTCAATTACCCCAAATTAAGCGATGAGGTTAACATTGGACCAAACAGCTGCCCTTACCTTGCAATTGTAATTGAATTTGACATTGCAATTCAAAAACTGCCCGCCCATTTTTAGTACTCCACTTAAAGCAGAATGGCAATTCCAATAGCAATGGCAATTTCAATCCCCGCAAATCAGGCGATAAGGTTAATATTGGACCAAACAGCTGCCCTTACCTTGCTATTGTAATTGAATTTGATATTGAAATTTAAAAACCGCCTGCCCATTTTTGGTACTCCACTTAAAGCGGAATGGCAATGCCAATAGCATTGCCAATTTCAATCCCCGCAAATCAGGCGATAAGGTTAATATTGGACCAAACAGCTGCCCTTACCTTGTAATTGAATTTGATATTGCAATTCAAAAACTGCCTGCCCATTATTGGTTCTCCACCTAAAGCGGAACTGCCCTCCGGTACAGTAGGGGCACCCTTCTGGAAAAACGTCCTTATTGCTGGACCTTGACCAGAAACTTTCAAATCAACCATCCAACATGCTGTACCTTTTGCGTTTGCGATACCGGGCAACCTGCCTGCTTTCCCTTAGCCTCATCTGTTGGTGCCTGAACCCCCTGCAGGGGCAAAGCGGCGACCGGCCCAATATCATTTTTATCCTGACCGATGACCAGCGCTTCGATGCGTTGGGGTACGCGGGCAATAAATTATCCCAGACCCCGGAGATGGACCAGTTGGCGAAAGCCGGCACCTACTTCAAAACGGCCATTGTCACCACGCCGATCTGTGCGGCCAGTCGGGCCAGTATATTCACCGGTCTGCACGAACGAACGCACCTCTACAATTTCCAAACCGGGCCCATCCGCCCGGAGTTTATGGAAACGGCCTACCCGAGGGTACTGCGGGAGTCGGGTTATTACACCGGATTTTACGGGAAATTCGGCGTCAACTACGGCAGCCTGGACCAACTTTTTGATACCTACGAATCCTATGACCGCAACAACCGATATCCGGATTACCGCGGCTACTACTATAAAACCCTCGACGGCGATACGGTCCACCTGACCCGCTATACCGGGGCCAAAGCCCTCGAGTTTATTGATCAGGCGCCGGGAGATCGCCCCTTTTGCCTCTCCCTGAGCTTCAGCGCTCCCCACGCCCACGACAGTGCGCCGGATCAGTATTTCTGGCAAACGGAGCAGGACGCGATGCTGGCCGATGGCGATGTGCCGGGCCCCGATCTGGGCGAGGATCGTTATTTCGAGGCCCTGCCCGCAGCGGTACGGGAGGGTTTCAACCGTACCCGCTGGCATTGGCGCTACGATACGCCGGAAAAATACCAGCACAGTGTAAAAGGTTACCACCGGATGATTGCCGGGATCGACCGGGAAATCGGCAAGATCCGGGCCCAACTGGAAAAGAAAGGCATCGCCGACAATACCGTGATCATCCTGATGGGAGACAACGGCTATTTTCTGGGCGAAAGACAATTGGCGGGTAAGTGGTTGCTGTACGATAATTCCATCCGCGTTCCCCTGATCGTGTACGATCCCCGCGTACGGCAGCACCGCGATGTGGAAGATATGGCCCTGAATATAGACGTGCCGGCCACCATGCTGGATGTCGCCGGTGTGGACCGCCCCGCGAGTTGGCAGGGACAAAGTCTGCTGCCGGTAGTGACGGGTAAAGCCCGCGGACTGGACCGGGACGCCATTCTCACCGAGCACCTCTGGGAGTTTGCGAATATTCCGCCCAGTGAAGGCATTCGGACGGACGACTGGAAGTATTTCCGTTACGTAAACGATCGCAGCAGTGAAGAACTTTACGATCTCAGCAAAGACCGGAAAGAGATCAACAACCTGGCCGCTGACCCAACACACCGGGCCAAACTAAATGAAATGCGGGATCAGCTGGAAAACCTGATCGACCGCTACGCCGATCCCTATTCGGGTACGCCGACCGGATTGACTGTAGAGTACATCCGGGACCCGGCCTACACCACCATCAATGATCCGGAACCGGAATACGGCTGGATCTTGCCGGCCGCTGCCGGCGCGCAATCGGCTTACCAGATCCTGGTGGCTTCCTCCCGCGAAAAGATCGATCAACGGCAGGGCGATGTCTGGAACAGCCAGCAGGTGCGTTCCAACGCCTCGGTGAATGTGAGTCACGGCGGAACGGCTTTGCAACCCAATACCACCTACTACTGGACGGTCCGTATCTGGGATCAGACGAACCGGACTTCCGAATACGCCGAACCCCAATCCTTTACCACCGGCAATTTTCAGGGGATGATCTCCAGCGGGAATTGGTTTGAAGAAGAACATCTGGCGCCGGTAGCCGTAACGGAAACGGGCCGGGGTAGCTATTTTGTCGATTTCGGCAAGGCCGCCTTCGGTACCCTGCGCCTGAACTACCGCGCTCCGAAATCAGACACCCTGGTCATACGCCTGGGGGAAAAGCTCGAAAACGGCCGGATCGATCCCAAACCCGGCGGTACCATCCGCTACCAGGAAGTGAAAATGGCCGTGAGCCCGTCCCAAAAGGAATACCGGGTGGAACTGGTCCCCGTCGAACGCAATACCAGTGGAGCGGCCGTACTGCTGCCCGACTCATTCGGAGTGATCATGCCCTTCCGTTATGCCGAGATCGAGCGGGCGGCAACGGAGATCGGGGCGGACGATCTGCGTCAGGAGGCTTATTTCTATTATTTTGACGAAGATGAAAGCCGGTTTCAGAGTTCGGATACCCTGCTCAACCAGATCTGGGATCTCTGCAAATACAGTATCAAGATGACCTCATTCGCCGGTTTGTACGTGGACGGCGACCGCGAACGCATCCCCTACGAGGCCGATGCCTACATCAACCAACTGGGGCATTACGGCACCGACCGGGAATACGCCATCGGCAAGCAGACCATCGAGTATTTTATGGAGCATCCCACCTGGCCGACGGAATGGCTGCTGCATACCGCCCTGCTCTTCTACCAGGATTATCAATATACCGGTGATACCGAACTCATCGCTAAGTACTACGACGAACTAAAGCACAAAAGCCTGATGGAACTGGCCCGGGAAGACGGACTGATCAGCTCTTTTTCGGATAAGGTGACGGATGAATATATGGGTAAGCTGGGCTTTGCCGATGTGTCCAACCGCCTACGCGATATCGTCGACTGGCCGCCGGCCCAAAAGGACACCGGCTGGAAACTCTCTACGCCCGAAGGAGAACGGGACGGCCATGAGATGTTGCCCATCAATACGGTCGTCAACAGCTTTTTCTACGAGAATATGCGGATCATGGCCGAGTTCGCGGCCCTGCTGAATAAGCCGGACGAGCAATTGTATTTCGAATACATGGCCGCCCAGGTGAAACGAGTGATCAACGATAAACTATTCGATCCGGAAAAGGGCATGTATGTGGACGGAGAAGGCTCTGCGCACGGCTCTATTCACTCCAATATGATGCCGCTGGCCTTTGGGATCGTTCCCGAGCCTTATGTCCAGTCGGTCGTGGATTACGTCAAGACCCGCGGTATGGGCTGCAGTGTGTACGGCTCCCAGTATCTGCTGGAAGGCCTGTACCGCGCCGGAGCCGGTCAGTACGCGCTGGACCTGATGCGCGCCACCGATGATCGCAGTTGGTGGAATATGATCCAGGCCGGGTCTACGGTGACCCTCGAAGCCTGGGACATTCGTTACAAGCCCAATCTGGACTGGAACCACGCCTGGGGTGCAGCACCGGCCAACATCATTCCGCGTTATCTGTGGGGCGTGCGGCCGGAAACACCGGGCTTCGGTATTGTCCGCATTCAACCACAATTGGGTGATCTGAATCAAAGCGCCATCACGGTACCGACGATCCGCGGCACTATTGAGGGAACCTATACGCGGGTAAACAACCGGGTACAGCGCTACGAGATCACTTTGCCGGGCAATACTTTTGCGAATCTGGTGCTGCAGGCCAATCCGAACGATGCGGTACTGCTCAACGGGGAACCGGTCAATCTGGCTTTCGGTTCCATCCGGCTGGAGCCGGGCGTGAACCAGATAGAACTGCGGATCAATTCATTCTGATATGAATATCAAAAAGTGCAAATGTTCTGTCAATAATTCCATTTTAAACTGAAAAACAGTTTTTTACATTTGCTAAGAGCCCGTTATTACGGACCTGCTGTAGTCAAAAAATGCAAATTCATCATTAATCCAGATAATGAGTAGAAGGCCGGTAATGGCTCATCAGGCTTTTCGCCGATCCCATAATTGTTGGCGATAGGCCCGGGGAGAATAGCCGGTCTTCTTTTTGAAGAAGCGGGAAAAGTAGTAGGGGGATTCGAAACCGGTTTCCAGAGCGATCTCTTTAATAGGCCGGTGCTCGTCCTGTAACAAAAGGATGGCTTTCTGGATGCGGAGCTGGAGCTGATACTGCCGTGGAGGCATCCCGGTATATTCACAAAACACTTTTCGGAATTTGGAATAACTCATGTGCAGGGTTTCCGCAACGCTTTCTATGGAAGTCTTGTGGGAACTGTTAAGGATGAGCAGCTTGGCGCGTTGCATCAGCTGATCGATGTTGCTGTCCGAAAAGGAATCCCGGCGTTGGATGGCGTGCAGCCAGCCCAGTAATTTGGTCACTTCGCCGGCCAGTACCTGCTGGTAACCGGTAAACTCGGCCCGGCTGGTCTCGATCATTTCCATAAAACAGTGGATCAGCGGTACCTGCTGACCAACGGACAAAAGCGGTTGTTGCCGGGAAACGCCCAGACGGGTAAGCAGATGTTCGGCGATCCGGCCGCGAAAACCGACCCAGTAGGCCTGCCATTCACTTTTCGGAAGCGGTTTGTAGCGATGCCAGGTTTCGGGAAACAACATGACGGCCGTGCCGGCCGAAAAATGGGTGACACCGCTTTCGCGGGTTTCCAGTACGCCGTCCCCTTTGGTCAGGTAGAATAGGTGGTATTCGGAAAGTACCCGGCCGCGTTCCCAGTTGAGCGAATGATGGGCGGGATGATCCCCGGCGGGAAAGTTCATGCCTTCCCCCACATTGGAAGAGCCGCAGGTGGTGATGTATAAACCCCACTGCTCATCGTATTCACTGATGATGAAATATCGACTGAAATTTTCCAAAGGACTGTTTGTTTTTTGGTTTTCGGGTGACTAAAACTTGCACGATCTGCTGTTCGAAAACCCGGAGGATTTACGTACTGCATCGACGGCTCTTTACCCGGACTAACAAATCCTAACCTTATACTTTTGACAACCATGACCGTAGAACCAACACCGGCAAGCGCCAAATTGCAGAGAATCAAACCGCTGACCAGCCGGGTCGGCATCCTGGGGGTCGGTCACGCAGCTTACTGGCCGCAATTCCCGGGGCTGCTCGATCAGCTATTTGAGAAGATGACGATTTTTGAGCAGAAAGTCCTTAACACGGGCGTGGAGGTCATCAACTTTGGGATGTCCGATAGCGCCCGGAAGGCCTATGAACTGCGCGATGAGATCCTGGCGGCCGGACTGGACCTGCTGTTCGTCGATATGGTTACTTACGCTACTTCCAGTACCATCGCCTGTATCTTCCAGAGTGTGCGCATCCCCATTGTGTTGGTGGCCCTGCAACCGCAGCAGGCTATGGATTACGAGAACGCTACGACGCATATTCAATTGTTGAATGACGATATCTGCGCCCTGCCGGAATTTGCTTCCGTGGCGGCCCGCCTGGGACGACCGGTACCCCCAATGATCATCGGTACCCTCCACGACGACCCGGAAGCGGATGCACTGATCCGTGATTACTGCCAGATCGCCAACGTACTGCGCAGCCTGAAAACCGCCCGCATCGGTCAAATGGGCCATGTGCTGGAAGCCATGCTGGATATGCATACCGATTCCACTTTATTGACGGCTACATTTGGTTGTCACCTGGTGCAGGTAGAAGTGGATGACATCTTCCGGCACTACCAGGCCGCCGGCCGGGAACAGATCGATGCCTGGAAAGCGGAGATCCTTGATTTTTTCGATACCCCCGAACCCAAAGTGGATCCGCTCACCCGGAAACTGACCGAGGAAGACCTGGAACAGGCCGCCCGTGCGGGCGTGGCCCTCAACGAATTCATCAAGGAAAAACAACTGGACGGCCTGGCCTACTACTACGAAGCGGAGCCGGGCTCGCCCATGCGGACGCTGGTCACGAATCTGATCGTGGGCAATTCCATGCTCACCGGCCGGGGATTTCCCATGTGCGGCGAAATGGACCTGAAAACCTGCATTGCCATGCTGATCATGGACCGTCTGGAAATGGGCGGCAGCTTCGCCGAATTCCACCCGGTAGATTTCCGGGAAGGTTTTGTGCTGGTTGGGCACGACGGTCCGCACCACATCAAGATCGCCGAGGGTAAACCGATACTCCGCAGTTTGAAAAAATACCACGGCAAGCCGGGCTCCGGGGCGAGCGTGGAGTTCCAGTTGAAGGCCGGTCCCATTACCATGCTGGGACTGACCCAGAAGGCCGACGGAAAATTCAAGTTCGTGATCGCCGAGGGGGAATCCCGGGAGGGCCCCATTCCCGCTACCGGGAACACCAATACGCGGGGATTTTTCGAGCCGGACGTGCGCACCTTTCTGAAGCGCTGGTTTAGCGAAGGTCCCACCCACCATTTTGCGCTGGGACTGGGTCACCGCGCCGAAACCATCCGGACCATCGGCGACTTTCTGGGGATAGAATCCGTGATCATCAATACAGGGTTATGAGTCCGGCGATCATACTGGTACTGATCAGCTGCTATATCGGGCTGCTGTACGTGGTCTCTTATTTCAGTTCCCGGCACGCGGATGCCGATAGTTTTTACCTGGCCGGACGGAGCGCACCCTGGCCGCTGGTCTCTTATGGCATGATCGGGGTAGCCATTTCCGGGATCACCTTTATCTCCGTGCCCGGCGAGGTGGTCAACTCGGGCTTCTCTTACTTTCAGTTGGTCATCGGTTACGCCCTGGGGCTGATGGTGGTCGCCTGGATCTTATTACCGCTGTTCTACCGGAAAAAAGTGATCTCCATTTATACCTATCTGGAAGATCGATTCGGTGACTATACGCATAAATCGGGGGCTGCCTTCTTTTTGCTGGCCCATCTCCTGGGCGCTTCCTTTCGTCTGTACCTGATGGCCTACGTGTTGCAGTTGATCGTGTTTGATGCCTTGCAGATCCCCTTCGCGGTGACGGTTTTTATTACCCTGATGCTCATCTGGCTGTATACCCAGAAGGGCGGCATCCAAACGGTGATCTTTACCGATGTACTGCAAACGACCTTTCTGTTGCTGGCCGCCGTGGTCGGTATCTGGGCGGTAGCAAATGCGCTGGACCTGTCGGTATTGCAGTTGCAGGAACAGGTCTGGCAGAGTGAGACAGCACAATTATTCCACTGGTCGTGGAGCAGCCCGGATAACTTTTTCAAACTGGTGATCACCGGAATGTTGCTCACCATCGTCTCCAACGGGCTGGATCAGGCTATTATGCAAAAACACCTGACCTGTCCGAGTTTGGGCGATGCCCAGAAGAATATTTTCACCCTGAGTATCATCCTATTGGCCGTCAACCTGTTATTTCTGGCGCTAGGTGGTTCCCTGTTCTACTACGTGCAGCAGGCCGGTCTGAGTCTGCCGGAACAGACCGATCAGTTGTACCCGACCCTGGCCGTCGATCATCTGGGTTACGCCGCCGGGATTACCTTCATCATTGGGATAGCGGCGGCCGCCTATTCCTCCGCGGATTCTTCGCTGACGGGCCTGACGACGGCCTTTTGTGTCGATTTTCTGGGCTATCAGACCCATCGGAAGGATAATCCGAAAGTGCGCCGGTTGGTCCATTTGGGCTTTTCCATCCTGATCTTTCTGACCATCCTGGTATTCCGGGCGATCAACGATCAGAGCACCATCAGTATGTTTATCAAGGTGGCGGGTTATGCCTACGGACCGCTGCTGGGGCTGTTTGCCTTCGGAATGCTCACCCGACTGGGAGTAAGGGACCGCTGGGTGCCGCTGGTGTGCATTTCGGCGCCGATCCTATCCCTGCTGCTGGAGCGGTATTCTACGGTATTGTTCGGGGGGTACCAGTTCGGCTACGAGATCATTCTGGTGAATGGCCTGCTCACCTTCGCCGGCCTGCTGTTGATCGGGAATAAGGAGGGCCGCCCCGTTGAAATGAATTAACCGGATCTTTTTAATATTGCTTATCAGATTTGTCTGAACGATCGAAAAACCACAAGCATGCAAAGCAGACATTACACCATCCTCTTAGTGATCCTGGGCCTGCTGGCCGCCACGCCGCAACTACCGGGCCAGTCTACTTCCCTCCGGGACATCTTCGAACATCCGCCCGAAGCGGCCAAACCGCGCGGTTACTGGATCTGGGGGCACGGCAATTACGATTACAGCCGTATGAAGGAAGAACTCCGGGCCTTTAAGGAAATGGGTCTGGGCGGCGTCGATATTTTCGATATGGGGATTGCCGATCCCTACGGCATCATTCCGGCGGGCAATCCGTTTATGGGAGAAAAGATGCTGGATGGGATCGTGTTTGCGGTCAATGAAGCCAAAAAACTGGATCTGCCGCTGGGCTTTTCGGTATCCAACGGCTGGAATGCCGGCGGCGACTGGACAGAGCCGGACGAAATGATCATGCGACTGCTGTTCTGGAAAGACACCATCCAGGGACCGGTGACACTCAGCGAGATCGGTTTCCCGGAAATACCGACCACCTTCCAGAAACCCTACGGCACCTTCGAACTGTTCCCCCAGGTCCGGACGGATGGTTTTCCCGAATATTACGAAGATGTTGGGCTGGTAGCTTATCCGCTTTCGGACAACCCGCTCATCAAAGATCCGGACCGGATCCTTTACTTCGATGTAAATGAGATCAAAGGCAATACGGTGGAGATCAAACTGCCGCGCGGCCAGTGGGTGCTGAGCCGGGCCGTTGTGAGCCCACTTGGCCAGAAGATGTGGATGCGCAGTGATAATTCCCGTGGATTCATCATGGATCATTATTCTAAAAAAGCGACCAAACACCATTTTGAACACGTCATCGGCAAGCTGGAAGAACGCATCGGCGACCTGGGAGCTAGTCCGCTGGAACGCCTCTACCTCTGTAGTTTTGAAGCCGAAGATTACATCATCTGGAGTCCCGAATTGCGCCAGACTTTCTTTGAGCAGCACGGATATAGCCTGGATCCCTACATTCCCGTATTTGCCGGGCAGCAGATCGTAGACCAGGAGACGACCGATCGCTTCCTGCACGATTACCGCTCCACGGTTTCCGAAATGTTCGTCAACAACCACTACCGGCAGGCCCGGGCGATCAGTAATGCACACGGCCTGCAACTGGCTTCGGAATCGGGTGGCCCCGGGCCGCCCCTCCACTACGTCCCTACGGAAGATATGAAGGCCCTCGGAGCGGTGGACATCATGCGCGGGGAATTTTGGAATAAAAAGTCCGAATATTTTGACGAGAACGGCAACGATCTCCTGCAGGTCGTACGCAATATTGCCAGTGCGGCGCACATCTACGGACGCAGTATCGTGGAAATGGAATCCTTCACCAGTCACGAAAAACACTGGCAGGAAAGCCCGCTGGAGCTCAAGCGACTGGCGGATCTCGCTTTCTGTCAGGGGATGACGCGGGTGATCTACCACACGATGCCGCACAGTCCCAAAGAGGCGGGCGTACCCGGTTGGAGTTACCAGGCGGGCACCCATATTTCACCGAAAATGACCTGGTGGGACCAATCCCGGCCTTTCCACAGTTACCTGGCGCGCACCAGTGCCCTGCTGCAGGCCGGCCGCTTTGTGGCGGATGTAGCCTACTATTACGGGGAGCAGATCCCCAATTTTGCTTCCGGCTCCAAATTCATTCGCAAAACCCTGGGGCCCGGTTACGATTACGATGACCTGAATAAAGAAATATTACTCCAGGCATCGGTGACCGACGACGGACAATTACAGCTACCCTCCGGCATGCAATACCGACTCCTGGTGCTGCCCGATGATCCGCAGATGAGCCTGGAAGTACTGCAAAAGATCGAAGAACTGCTACAGGCCGGTGCGACCATCCTGGGTCCTCGTCCCCAGACCGTGCCCGGACTGAGCGATTACCAAAAAAAGGAAAAGACCCTGCGGACCCTGGCGGATAAGATCTGGGGAAAAAAGGCAAGACAGCAAAAGCGATCTTACGGAAAAGGCACCCTGATCACCGGTTTTACCGAACGGGAGATACTGCTGGAAAAGGGCATTTTGCCCGATCTGGAATACCAGGGCGGCCGGCTGGACTATATCCACCGTACGCTAGGGGAGGAAGAGGTATATTTTATTCGCAATCTGGATTCTATAGAAGTACAGTCGGCCCTAACCTTCCGTTCGGACGGTAAGCAGCCCTACCAATTTGATCCGGTGAGCGGCGAGATCCGTCCGCTGGCGATCTTTACGGAGAACGAGGGGCGCACCCACTTACCGCTGGTATTGGAAGGCTACGGATCTACCTTTGTCGTTTTGCTCAACGAGCTGCTGCGGACGCCCTACATCACGCAGGTACGGAGAGATGGGGCAGAGCTTTTTCCCGGCACCCTTGCCCATGGTATTGAGGCCTTTTTTGACAAGGATGGGGAAGTACGGTTTCGGGCAAATAGCCCCGGATTATACCAATTGATCTTTTCCGATGGGAGCTACCGCAATTTCCGCCGGGCGGATGAGTCTATCGTCCCTCTTGATGGTTCCTGGGCTGTACATTTTCCGCATGGCTGGGGATTTGATCCCATTCGGCAATTCGATCAATTGATCAACTGGGCGGAACACGATGATCCGGAACTGGCGATCTTCAGCGGAACGGGTACCTACCACCAGACTTTTACCCTCGAACCGGACTTTCTGACGGCGGACCGAAACTATATACTCGATCTGGGCGAGGTGGGGACCGTCGCCACGGTTTATCTGAACGGCCACGAAGTGGGCACCAGGGTGTTTCCGCCCTACCGCTTCGAACTCGGCGACCTGCTGCGACCGGGGGAGAACACGATCTCCATTGATGTGACCAATTCCTGGCTCAATCAACTGATCGGTGAGGCCGAAAAACCGCTGGCCGAACAGCGTACCCGCAGTAATCTGGGCGGTGGATTGAAAAAACCGGCCAACCGGCCCTGGCGGGGATACGAACCGGAACCGGCGGGTTTGATGGGACCGGTGCGGGTGCTCGCGACGCCGGTGTCGAAATAGACTCACAGGGAATATCTGCGGAAAGGATTTGTAGACGTTGACGGGGATTGCTGCGTCAATGGATTGAACCAACTAATACAAGTCTAACCGTATGAGAAAATATATCTTGATCCTCCTGGTAATGTGTGGAGGCGTGCTAAGCATGCAGGCCACCGAGAGTAAAGACCTGCTGAAAAAAGCGGTCAGTAAAGCGGAACTGAAGGATCTGCTCATCCGGGACCAGGAATGGGTGCCCTATCCGGATTATCAGGACCGCGCCGGCTGGGAGGCCCTCACCGCAGATTTTAAGGGAGAACTGATCCACAACGGGGAAGAATTTCTCGACTACGCCTGGCAGGTCGTGGAACTCAGTGATTTTCTGGAGTACGAACGCAGCGGCAACCGCAATATCATGCAGGATCCTTTCGGCGCCAACAACAACGCGATGATGGCGCTGGTACTGGCGGAACTGGCCGAAGGGAAAGGCCGGTTCCTGGATCAGATCATGAACGGTACCTGGCTGGCTTGCGAAATGACGACCTGGGTGCTTTCGGCCCACTTGCCGGCGTATCAGACGAATAAACGTTCTGTGCCCGACCCGAATGAATTTACCATCGATCTTACGGCCGGTGACCTCGGCTCGTTCTATTCCTGGGTGTATTATTTTTTCAAAGCGGAATTTGATAAGGTGAGCCCGATCATTGCCACCCGACTGCGGCAGAACCTCCAGGAGCGCATTTTGGATGTCTATATGAACCGCAGTGATTTCTGGTGGCAGGCTTTCGATCTGCAACCCGGCGGACTGGTCAATAACTGGAACCCCTGGTGCAATTCCAACGTATTGCTCACCTTTCTGCTCCTGGAAAATGATCCGGACAAACTGACGGACGGCGTCTATCGCACGCTGATCTCCGCGGACGAATTCGTCAACTATACCCACGAAGACGGCGCCTGCGAAGAGGGACCGTCCTACTGGGGCCACGCGGCCGGCAAGATGTACGATTACCTGGATATTCTCTATCTGGCTACCGGGGGTAAGGTGTCCATTTTTGATGCCCCGATCATTAAAAATATGGGAGAATATATTGCCCGCTCGTACGTGGGCGATGGTTGGGTGGTCAATTTTGCGGATGCTTCCGCCCGGGGTGGCGGCGAAGCCTCCGTGATCTATCGCTATGGGAAATCGGTGGACAGTCCGCTGATGAGGCAGTTTGCCGCCTATCTGTTCGAACGCAATGAGCGGGAACACCACATTCCCCGGGGCCGGGATATTTTCCGGGCGTTGGAAAGCATCCGACTGGCGGAAGGCCTGGAGCAAACCCGGGCGGCGCTACCGGAATTCAACCACACCTGGTATCCGGAGACGGAATTCTGTTATCTGAAAAATGAGGCGGGCTTTTTCTTTGCGGCCAAAGGCGGTTACAACAATGAGAGTCACAACCACAATGATGTGGGCTCATTCTCTCTGTACTACCAGAATACTCCCTTCTTTATCGACGTTGGTGTGGGTACCTATACCCGAAAAACCTTCAGCTCCGAACGCTACGACATCTGGACCATGCAGAGCAACTACCACAACCTGCCGCTGATCAACGGAGTGGCACAAAAGAACGGTCGGGAGTATCGTTCCAAGGATGTGCAATTTGATCCTAAGCAGTCGTCTTTTTCGCTGGATATTTCCGGGGCCTATCCCGAAGCGGCCGGGGTCAAAACCTGGCGGCGTACTTACGAACTGGAAGCGGATAAGCTGCTGATCGAGGATGATTTCCAACTCGAAACCGCCGCGGAGCCCAATACGCTCCATTTTCTGACTTGGTCCGAACCCGAAATAACGGCCGATGGGACCGTCCGCCTGCAGCGCGATGGGAAAACTCTGATCCTGACGTATGCTGCCAAACAGTTTAAGCCGGAAGTGGAAAAAATTGACGTGGACGACGTACGTCTGACGCGGGTGTGGGGGGAGACGGTGTATCGTTTTAGCCTGGTAGCGACGAAAGTGGAGAAGCGGGGGCGGTATCGGTTGGCGATTGGGGTGGAGTAGGGGGCGGTGTCAGATAGCAGGTGTCAGGGGAGAGGTATCGGGTGTCAGTGGGGGAGGTGCCATTTTTCTGGGGAGAATCCCTTATCTTTAGAAGGGATGCCGTAAATCTCCTGATTGGTATGAATGCTCGCTATCTCTATTATCTGCCGTTTCTTTTGTTTGGGGCCTGTTTGCCTGAGGCGTCGATTCCCGATGTTTGTGCGGTCGACTTTTCGGGAGCGTATGCTTACCGACCCGAATTCAAGGTGACTTTTCCACCGGAGGTGGGAGCGGATCTGGGACCCTGCACCCGGGCTTTTCCCGACAATGTGCAGGGCTATTTTCTGGCATTCAGCGATGAGATCTGTCCGGTGGAGCAAAACTTCCTGAAGCTCCTGGAAATGGATCCCGCTTTATCCGATCCTCCGGGTTGGCAACTGGATCGGGAGCAGCTTGAAATGTCGGCGCTTCAATACATTGGTATGCTGATCGAAGATCGCAGGTACGTCTATCTCAATGGATTCACTTTTTATTCGGAAGAGGATCTCCAAAATAATTTTCTCAACTGGCGGGATCGATTCGTTCAACCCTGCGATGCAGGCGCCTGGGGCGCATTATTCGATCTGGAAATCGAAACCTTCAGCGACCTGGCCTTTGAAAATCGCTGAGCATGGCCGCTCCTGCACTTTGCGTCAGTATATAAACAGATTGGTATGAAAACAGCGCTCCCTTTTCTTGCATTTTTTTCAATTTTAGTATTCGGCTCCTGCCTGAAGGAAGCCGGGCCTCCGGATGTTTGCATCGTCGATTTCACCGGTGCGTACGCCTATCGGCCGGAATACCGGGTCGTTTTTCCACCGGAAGTCGGCAAAACCCTAGAGCCCTGTACCCGGAGCATGCCGGCGGGCGTTGAAGGATTTTATCAGATCCTGTCCGATGAACTGTGCCCTTTGGAGCAGAATTTCCTGAAGATCCTTGAGATGGACCCCAGCCGGTCGGAGCCGGAGGGTTGGGCCATGGAGGAAGACTACCTTACCGGTTCTTTAATCCAGTATATCGGTATCATCATCAATGATCGAAAGTATGTGTACATCAATGGCCTTTATCTCACTTCGGATGATTTTTTGGAAAACTATGTCGATTACTGGGAAGAACGTTTTGCCCTGTTTTGCGATGGATTGAGCTGGGGTGTGGTGTTCAATCCGGAAACGGAGGCGTTTAGTGATCTGGCTTTTGATCACCGCTAGTGGGACTTAATTTCCCGGTCAAATTGCAGGTATGCCCAAGAAAGTGGAAATTTGCGGTCCATTGTAAATTTTAAAAGTATTCATGGATACGTACCGTCCAGCACTGGTTTTTCGAAATCATCATATTGCCACTGTTTATCCTTCCTTGTTTCGCCGGGTCCGAGCGGTGCGCTACGAAAGGGAACGGCTCACTACGCCTGATGACGATTTTATTGATCTGGACTGGTCGCGCACCGGCAGTAAAAAGCTGGTGATCGGTTTGCACGGTCTGGAAGGTTCATCCGAAAGTCAGTACATCAAGGGGCTGGCCCGCATTTTCAATGATCACCGCTGGGATGTAGTAGCCATGAACTTTCGCAGCTGCAGCGGTGAGGTCAACCGGCAGCGCCGGATGTACCACAGTGGCGAAACTACCGACCTTGATTTTGTGCTAAAAAACCTGATCGCCCGTGACGTTTACGAGGAGATCGCCCTGGTTGGTTTCAGTCTGGGCGGGAACGTAGCCCTGAAATATACCGGAGAACAGGGAGGGCGCATGCCGTCACTGGTGAAAAAAGTTGTGGGCGTATCCGTACCCATGGAACTGCATACCTGCAGCCTGAAAATTGAACATCCCGCCAATTATGTTTACATCAAGCGCTTCATGAACGACCTGAAGCGCAAGTTCCGGATCAAGCAGCACCTCTATCCGGATATTGACGCCAGCAAGATCTTTAACGCCCGTGGATTCTCCGATTTTGATGAAGCATTTACCGCTCCGGTGCACGGCTTCACCAGTGCGCAGGATTACTGGAAGCGGGCCTCCAGCCTACCATTATTGCCCCGGATCAGCGTGCCGACCCTGATCATTAACGCCCAGGACGATTCCTTCTTGAGTGATCAGGCTTACCCTTACGAAGCGGTCGAGGCTAATCCGCACCTGCAACTGCTGGTGCCGCAGTTCGGTGGCCACGTGGGCTTTCACCAGCGGCATCCCCGGGGGTATTACTGGACGGAGGAGCGGATTTTGGAATTTGTGGCGGGTAAACAAGACTCTCGGAAATAAAATTGATCTAACAAGTCTAAAATCCAATACTTTTCCCCACCCTAGGCCAGATTCTCCGTTTCGCTATTATCTTTGTTACAAGTTGAGACAATAGCTGCCCGTACCTAGCGGGAAGTTGATGACTCAACCGAACCGGAAAAGGAACGACAAATGATGAAAGCAGCACTGCTCAGCGAGCCCCGGCGGATCGAGATCAGAGACGTTGATCTACCCGATCCAGGACCGGGAGAAGTTCGCATCCGCCTGAAAATGGTGGGGATTTGCGGCTCGGATGTCCATCTCTTTTTAGGGCATCGCCCGCTGGAAAAGCCGACCATTATCGGGCACGAAGGTTTGGGCCATATCGATAAGATCGGTTCGGGAGTGACGGACCGAATGCCCGGTCAACGGGTGGTGATCGAACCTAATATTCCCTGTCTGCAGTGTAGTATGTGCCGGAGCGGCCGGGGAAACGCCTGTCCCAACAAGCGGGTGATTGGTCTGAACCGTGATGGTTGCTTTGCCGAATACGTTTGTCTTCCCGCCGAATACGCCTGGCCGATCCCTGAGAGTATTACCGACGAACAGGCCGTGACCATTGAACCCACCGCTGTGAGTATTCACGCCCTTTTTGCTTCCAAAGCCCGGCCGGGAGATACCATTGCCGTCATCGGCTTGGGAGCAATTGGACTGCTCCTTACCCATGTGGCCCTATCGCTGGGCTATCGGGTATTTACGGTAGAGATCATTCCCGACAAGCAAAAATTAGCGATGGAAATGGGTGCCGAAGTAATACCTACAGAGCAGGAGATATCCGCCACCGAACTTAACCGTATCTGGACGGACAGCGAGGTCGTTGCCGTTTTTGAATGTGCCGGTGTGGCGCAAACGGCATCGCTCGCCACGGCCGCCGCTCCGCAGGGCGCGGAGATCGTCCTGCTGGGCTTATCGGACCAACAGGCGACTTTTCAACCGCTGAAGATTGCCCGGCAGAGTATTTCCATATTACCGTCTATCGTGTACGATCATCCGTTTGATTTTCGGCGTACCATCCAATTGATCGCCGCCGGGATCATTACACCGGGAATGATCATTTCGAATTATGTGTCTTTACCCGATCTTCAGTCCGGACTGGAACAAGCGGCTGCCGGAGGCGATAGTAAGATTATTGTTAGGATCTGATCTGGAAGTGCGGTTGGATTAGGAATTCGGCGATATTAATCAAAGATCACCGACCACTACTCAACCCCAAAATCAGGTGTAAACCTCCCAATTTAAAACGACAAAACAAGAACAAGTGGAACAGAGCGACATTCGTAACCAACTCAAACAACGCCTGGACGATCGCCCCATGTCCGCCTTTCAGATCATGGTGGTGGCTTTGTGCTTTGTATTAAATATGAACGACGGGATGGACGTGCTGGTCGTTTCCTACACCGGCACGGAGATCATGTCCGAATGGGGACTTTCGAAAAGCCAGTTGGGATGGATCTTCAGTACGGGATTGATCGGAATGACGCTGGGGGCCATATTCATTGCTCCGCTGGGAGACAAGATCGGCCGGAGGAATGTTTTTATATTATCGCTGGTGCTGAATACGGTCGGGATGCTGTCGGTCTACCTGTGTACAGCCTACTGGCAGATCCTGGTATTGCGGGTGATCACTGGTCTGGGGATCGGGGGGATCATTCCCTCCATGGCGACCATCACTTCCGAATATTCCAATAAAAAGACATTTGATTTCAATGTGGGCCTGATCCAGGGTGGATGGCCGTTCGGAGCGATCCTGACCGGCTTTTTTGCGGCCTGGGCGGTACCGGAATTCGGCTGGCGTTTTGCTTACTTGTTTGCCGGCTCGGTTTCTTTACTGATGCTGATCCTGGTCTGGTTCCTGATGCCCGAATCACTGGCGTTTCTGAGCAAGCAGCCGGGGACGGACCAGTTGGGCCGGATCAATCAGTTACTCGCTAAAATGCAGCAGCCACCGCTGACGGCGAATGAGCTATCGGGGGGCAATGCTCCGGTCAGTAACTCGCAATCATCGGGCAATACCCATTGGAAAGCACTGCTGTCTACGGAATTTAAAGGCTCCACCCTGCGACTGTGGACGGGCATCTTCTTCGGCTTTATGACCTTATACACCCTGATGAGCTGGGTGCCGAGCATCGCCACGGACGCCGGTATGCCCTTTACCTGGGCGACTTACGCCGGTATGGCGCTCAACCTGGGAGCATTGATCGGGGTAATCGCGATGGGTTTGTCGGCCAGTTATTTTGGGCCCAAACGGACGATCCTGACCTTTCTGGTGATCGCCTTTGGCATTATGCTCGCCTACGCCAATCTGGATCTGACCTACGCCATCATGTTCGTCCTGATCTTTCTAATCGGATTTTTCGTGCAGGGTGGTTTCAATACCTTTTTTCCGATCGCCGCTCATGTCTATCCATCGGACATTCGGGCCACCGGGGTTGGCCTGGCCATGGGGATCGGGCGTTTTGGCGCCATCCTCGGGCCGCTTTTGTTTGGGGTGTTTTTCGACTGGGGCATGAACATCAGTGTACTGTTCACTATATTTTCGGTACCACTGCTGGTAGCGGCCTTTATGGCTTATACCATACCCTCGAAAGGGCTGCGCTAAGACTTCCCTGCCTGGTAGGCTGGGACATAAATTTATAACCTTTACCGGTCAGTGGTTTCTATTAACAATTTCCCAGGGCCATCCAGATGATGATGAAAACGATGATGGTGCCGAAGCATCCACCACCCAGTTTCTTGGCTCCGTAGCCCGCAATGAGGCCTCTCAGTAGGTTATTCATAGGTTCGGTTTTTTTGTATTTTGGTTTGTTTAAGAACCTGAAAAGCGGGCCTCGTGTTTGCTTTTTCCTTGACAAGCTGATAAATCTCATCCCGATAGTAATGCGGTTGCGATAATAGCGGCACAAAAATAATTTCCTAAATTGGGAGCCGGTTATTTCAGCGCCTGTCCAACTATTGTTGCTTAAGTTATCTTGGATCGGCGCTTACTTTAAACGACTAAATAATTCAACAAAATTATGGCCAATTTTAACATCGACGCCGAAAAGGACGTCACCTATGACGCCATCGTCATCGGCTCCGGTATCAGCGGGGGATGGGCGGCTAAAGAACTCTGCGAAAAAGGCTTGAAGACCCTCGTGCTCGAACGGGGCCGCATCGTAGAACACGTCGTCGATTATCCAACCATGAACCTCGATCCGTGGGATATGGAATTGCGGGGTGGCCTGACACCGGAAGAACAAAAAAAACACTACAAAGGGATCCGCTCCGGTTTCATCGGTAAAGACACCGAACACTTCCACGCCAACGACGAGGAGAATCCCTACACGGAAGACAAACCCTTCCTCTGGATCCGGGCCCACCAGATGGGCGGCCGTTCCATTCTGTGGGGCAAACAGACCTATCGCTGGAGTGATCTGGATTTTGAAGCGAATGCCAAAGACGGTTACGGGGTCGACTGGCCGATCCGGTATAAGGATATCGAACCGTGGTATACCTACGTGGAAAAATTTGCCGGTATCAGCGGTGAACCTCTGGGATTGCCCCATCTGCCGGACAGCCATTTTCTGCCGGCGATGGAACTCAATTGCGTAGAAAAAGACCTGAAACAGCGCCTCGAAAAGCAATTCCCCGGGCGGCATCTGATCATCGGGCGTTGTGCCCACCTGACGGTTCCCCACAACGGTCGGGGACAGTGCCAGTACCGGAATCGCTGCAGTCGCGGCTGCCCTTACGGCGCTTATTTCAGCAGTAATGCGGTGACCCTGCCGGCCGCCAATGCGACGGGCAACCTCACCATCCGGCCGTTTTCCATCGTGCAGTCGATCATCTACGACGACCAGCTGGGCAAAGCGACGGGTGTGCGCATTATCGATGCGGAGACCAACGAAGCGATCGAATACAAAGCCCGCATCATTTTCTGCAATGCTTCCTGCCTCAGCAGCACCCAGATCCTGCTCAATTCTAAGTCCAATCGCTTTGAGAACGGCCTGGGTAACGACAGCGGCGAACTGGGGCACAACCTGATGGACCACACCTACCGGATCGGTGCCATGGGCCGCGTGGAAGGTTTTGACGATAAATACTACAAAGGACGCCGTCCCAACGGCATCTACATACCGCGCTACGTCAATCTGGACGAGGCCACCAAGTCCGACAAATTCGTACGGGGCTTTGGCTTCCAGGGCGGTGCCGGTCGGGCGGGAGCCCGCGAGGCCGCCAACCAGAATTCCTTCGGCGCGGATTTCAAAGAGCAGCTCTTCCAACCGGGGCCCTGGGAGTTTTTCATCACCGGTTTCTCCGAATGTCTGCCGTACCACGACAATCGAGTATACCTGAATAAGGATGTGCTCGACAAGTGGGGCCAACCGACCTTATCGATTGACGCCGAGTTCAAAGAGAACGAAAAAGCCCTTAATGATCGGATCCAGGTAGATGCCGTCGAAATGCTCGAACGCTGTGGAGTAAAGGATATAGTGGGCTTCAACAACCACCACGAAATGGGTTATGGCATTCACGAAATGGGAACGGCCCGCATGGGACGTGACCCCAAAACGTCCGTACTTAACGAATTCAACCAGGTGCACGGCGCCAAGAATGTGTTCGTGACGGACGGGGCCTGCATGACCTCTTCGTCTTGCGTGAATCCCTCCCTAACCTATATGGCCATCACGGCGCGTGCGGCTGACCACGCGGTATCCGAACTCAATAAACAAAACATCTGATCTTATGAATCGCAGAACCGCACTCCGAAATACCGGGCTCCTCACCGGCGGTACCGCTCTGGCGCCCGCCTTACTGAGCCTGCTACAATCCTGTCAGTCCGAAAATCGTCTCGACTGGCAGCCACAGTTTTTCACCGAAGACGAAGCGCTGTTTGTGACCGCTTTCGCCGATACGCTGATCCCGCAAACGGACACGCCCGGCGCCCTGGATGTCAAGGTAGACCTCTTCCTGGATAAAGTCTTTGCCATGGCGTACGATGCCGAAAGCCAGGAGCAGGTCCGGGAAGATATTGCCGCTTTTAACGCCAAGGCCGCCGAAGCATACGGCGCTCCTTTTGCCGACCTCAGCGACGAAGATCGCGCCGCCGTATTCCGGGCCGCCGAAGCGGACTCGGGTAAGTTCAGGGGCCAGGTCTGGGGCACCGCCGTCGGAGAGCAGGAACCCATCGGTTTTTACCGCTCCCTGAAAATGATGGTGATCGGTGCTTACCTTTCCTCAGAAAAGATCGGCACGGAGGTACTCCGCTACGATCCGATCCCGGGCGGCTATGATGGCTGTATGCCGCTGGAATCCGGAGATAGAAAATGGAGTTTGTAAACCGGGAGAATTAGGCAGCGCATATAATGCAGCTGATATACAAGACGCGAAGTGGTTTGGTCCGGACGTGCTGGTTACCGTCAGGATGCTCAAACCGCTTCGCGTCTGTATACATCCATGAAGCTAATTCCCGCTATCCTGGTCCAATACCGCCTCCGCCTCCATCTCCACTAAATACCCGTCCCCCACCAGATCAGCCCTGACCAGCGTATTAGCCGGCTGAATACCCGCAAAACGTTGCCCGTGTGCTCTAGCTACCGCTTCCCAGTCCTCCAGCCGTTGTACAAAGATGCGGGTACGGACCACATCCTCTAATTGCCCACCCAGCGACTGGATGGCCCCGGCAATCTTATCGATCACAAAGTGCGTCTGGGCGGCCGGATCATTACCGCCGATCAGCCGGTCCCCGTGGGTAGCCGTGGTGCCTGAAACCAGGATGCGATTGCCGACGCGGACGGCCCGGCTGAATCCGGCCAGATCTTCCCAAACGGTGCCGCTGAGGGCCTTTTGCCGTCCGGAATGGCTTTCCTGAACCGGATAGGGTGGTGGTAGTTTAGCAATATGATGACTCAGATCCCCGGAAGCGGTGAGAAAGGGTGGACGGCGATATTCATCACCGCAATGGCCGGGAATGGGATCCAATCGGTTCAGACTGGTCTGGATCTCTTTTCGATCTTCGTCGTCCAGCTGGAGCTGCAAGGTTCGTAGATTATTTTCAATATGCTGATGAAGTCCCAGGCGGGCACCGATAATGACACCACCGACCTCCGGCTGCTGCAACAGGTAGCCGGTGGCGACATTGGCGATGGATACCTGATGTTTTCGGGCTACCGCTTCCAGGGTCTTCAGCAGGGACTGAAAAACCTTCCAGCCGCCGGCTACATCGATGAAACGTTTGTATTTCATTTGCGACCAGGTAGTCATCTCATTTGCCGGGATTTCCGGTCGATCGATCCACTTTTCCGTAAGCAAGCCACCGGCCAGGGTGCCGAAGGCCAGGATCTTGATGCCGTGCTCCCGGCACACCTGCGTCATGGCTACGGCGGCCCGCTGATCGATCAGGGAGTAGGAGATCTGATTGGAAACAACCCGGATACCGCTGTGAATGACGAGGTTCAGATGAGCGGCATCAAAGTTAGTGAGACCCAGATGGCGGATCAGACCTTCTTCCCGTAATTCCTGCAACCAAAACAGATCATCCAGCCAGGCCGGATCGGCGTAATTCCAGGCGTGGTATTGGAGTAGATCGAGTTGTTCCATCTGCAGCCGATCCAGTGCGCGCTGGACGGCCTCCCGGACGGTCGCTTTGCTATGTCGGCCGGGAGTGGGGACCCATTTGGTCAATAGCTGTACCTGATCCGCACCGACTTCCTGCCGGAACTTCCCGGCAATGAGTTCGGCCGAGCCGTAATGGTCAGCCATATCGAAAGTACTGAGGCCGGCGGCCAGATAGGGGCGCATGTGTTGGGCCGTCTGCTCCAGATCGATCTGCCGACCATCGCGCTCCATGTCCGCGATCTGCCAGAGACCAGTAAGTATGCGGGAGATCTTTAGATCGGGGGCCAGGTTGGTATGGGTAGATATGGTAGTCATGGTTGTTGTTTTAATTTTTTGGTGGGAGAAGCCCCTTTGGTCGCGTTGCGCTTTCGGCCTAAGCCTCCGCAGATCCCGCTTTACTGATCGGGTAATTTCTTGAATGCGCTCTTTAAGGATTTTCCCGATCTTTTTAATTGCGTGATCTTTCTTAAGAAGATCAGTGAGCCGAGGGCCATGACGAGCAGCCAAACGTATGTGGCGTGGAAGTACCAGGCGGAGACATCGGCCTGTAAATCCTTGAAAGTATGCAGCACCAGGAACAGCGAAAGCAAGGCACTACCGCTGAGTCCGATCAGTAATTGTGTTTTTCTGGATTTAAACAGGCTGATCCTTGCGACCAGCGGCGGATTATAAGTCGGCAGGCGCAGTACGGTCAGGCACATGAGCAGGAAGTTGACGAGCATGGCCGTGACCATTATGTCGATGCCCAGGAAAAAGTCTCCGGCGAAGTGGCTGCCTAATATTCCGACCGTGGCCATGCCGCCGCTGATCAGGATCGCATTTACCGGCGTCTGGAAGCGGGGATGGACTCGGGCCACCCGCTTTGGAAAGACCCCGTCTTCGGACCAGGCAAACATCAGTCGGGAAACCGACAGCAACATCGCCGGCAAATCGTTGATCAGAGCGATGGTGGCTCCCAGGGTTATGGCTACGGTCCATCCGGGTGACAATACATAGCCCAATAATCCAGGGGCAGCAATATCTTTTTCCGCCGCTTCCGAAGCGACAAATTCCCAGGGAACGGCATGGTAGACGGCAGCGGTAAAGCAGAAATAGTAGAGACCAACGATACCGATGGCCAGGCCGATGGCCAATGGCAGGTTACGCTGCGGGTTCCGTGCCTCTCCGCCGGCCTGTGCAATGGAGTCAAAACCAATAAAACTGGCAAATAATAAGGCGGAAGCGGTCAGGAAAGTGGTAATAGATCCACTTTGGGAACCCGTGGGGATCGATCGTCCTTCCTGCAATAAAAGCCCGTTGGCAAAGTCGGCATGATCAAATGAAAAACCGGCCACGATCACAATGGCTCCCAGTCCGAACATGAGGAGCATTAAGGGGACCAGGGTTCGTTCGTAAAATCGCATGCCCAGAATATTGATCACCACAAAAGTCCAGAGCAGCAGGAGGGCCATGCCCACCCGGACAATTCCGGTCTCCAGCCAGGCCGCCCAAACCTCCCAGCCCATTGCCGAGCAGATGTCGCGAAAAAAGGGAATGATGATGTAAGCGATCACCCCAATGACGATCGATAGCCCAAACCATTGGGAAAAACTGGCCGCAAAACCCCAATAGGGATGTAAGCCCCGGCTGGCGTACAGATAACTTCCCCCGGCTCGCGGCATAGCCGTCGATAGGATCGCATAGGCCATAGCCGCCAGGACTGCCGGTAAGGCCGCCAGCAAAAAGGCCGGCAACACATTGGGACCGATACCGGGCACACTGCGCTGGATCATGAAGGGCACGACGTAGATCGACGCCCCCAGCATGGAGCAGATACCGGTGGCGGCCAGGCCGAGAAGCCCTAATCGGCGGCTGAGGCCGGGAGATGATTTGTCGGATACTGATGGTGTTAATGCCATAGACTCGGAAATGAACCGGTTAGAGGAAATGGATAGGCAGGTAAAAATAGAATAGGATAGGGGATTTTGTACTTGTGCGGGTTCATTAACTCTTATTTTTTAATGAATAGCGATTTAAAGTGGAGATGGAGTTAGGGCAATTGCATTAAATTCTCTCCGCTCTTTTTGATCGCAAAAAGAGCCAAAAACTCCGGCCAATCCTATGCCCAACACAAGGCTATCACCCCAGGGCTGTCGAATCTGAAAAAACTTATCTTTAGATTGTTGAAAATCAATATGCAACTGTCAAGAATAGAGCGCTATGCTTGAAGCAGTGGATTGCTCACAACTAAAGGAGTCTCACTTTATGAGTTGTTTTGGAGACCTTGAAGACACACGTGATCCAGTTCGGGTAAGATATCCGGTGCCGGAAATACTGTTCTTGGTGATTTGTAGCGTGGTAAGCGGTTATGAATCCAATCGAGGGATAGAAGATTTCGGCAAATTGAAATTGGATTGGTTACGTCATTACTTCCCATATAAACACGGTATACCTACTCACGAGACGATTGGCAACATCATAGGTTTGATAGATAAGCACGCCTTCGAGCTGGCCTTTCTAAGTTGGGTGGAATTAGAATTTGGTATGGCGGCTAGTCAGTTAATTCATATCGATGGAAAGCGAATTATTGGGAGTGTTGATAAAGAGCTTCAATATAAAGCACCTAGTCAGGGAGGAGATCATGCCGAGATGATTATGAATGCTTATGCTTCGGATACTAATCTGGTAGTAGCGCAGGTGAATGTAAGTGACACCTGGGATGAAAAGCGGGGAGCTAAGCAGATCATTGATCAGTTGCACCTCAAAGGTAAAACGATCACTGGAGATGGGAATTTTTGTGTTAAAGAGATTTTGCAACGCATCCGTAAAAAGCAAGGTCACTATTTGATGACCTTGAAGGGGAATCAGCCCATCTTACGTCACCTGGCAGAGCGCTACTTCGGACAGGTTTGGATTGAACGATCCACTTGTTATACAGAAGACAAAGGGCACGGCCGAATAGAAAAACGAACCTACCAGTGTATAGACGTCAGGTCATCTAAAGATGAAAAACTTAAAGAATATGAAGGATTATGCAAAATCGTTAAGGTCCGGCGTATTCGTAAAGTACTTCGCAAGAATAAGTCATCAGATGAAACCCATTACTACATCACCAGCTTAGACAAAAAAGTAGAAGACCTGGCTGGAATGATCAGAAGTCATTGGAGAATCGAAAATAACTTGCATTGGGTATTAGATGTGGAATTCCTAGAAGATGCCAGTCGTAAACGAACTGGCAATCAGGCTTCTAATTTCAGTCTGATCCGCAAGGTGGTGCTTAACTTGATCAATAAAAACCGAGGCAGTAAATCCCTCAAAGCTATCCGGATGGCTTGCGCCCTCTCGGATGAAGCAAGGCATAACATATTAGGGTTTCCTTGATTCGACAGCCCTGAGGCTATCACCCTCACCCACCGCATTGGCCGCTTCCCAGCCCGCCTAACCTCGACATTTTGTTCCAAAATAGGCCTGTTACCTGACTATTTTCTAGGTGTACATCCTAATTTTTCGAATTTGTTCATTTAATGCGATTGCCCTAGAGGTGGAGCATGCTGCGGGCCTTTTGAATCAACGGGGAAGTATACTGACATAACGAGTCACACTGCTGGACAAAAAGTGAAAGATGGGGCGACTTGGAGATGGGGAGATCGGGTGAGTCTCCTAATTTCCTAATCTGCCAGCTTTGGAACAGAATGTCCAGGTTTGGCGGGTTGGGAAGCGGCCAAAATAGTGGGCGTGGGTGCCGGCCCGTAAGGGTGGGAGGGATAATTTTGGCCGGCATTTTTGTTTTTTTGGGCGTAAAAAAGAAAAATTTAATGCAACAGCCCTAATGCAATTTCAATAATAATTTATTTTTTGTTTTATATTTGTAATTGAAAAACAAAAAATATGAATGCTCCCGCTCCCGGACGCCACCACGCCGATCTCCCGCTGCACTACGGCCGCGTACCCCCGTGGCTCGCCAATCGCATGGCCACCTTGGGCCGCGCCATTGTGGAAGCCATTGTGTTGGAATACGGTAAAGGAGAATTATTGCAGCGCTTGAGTGACCCACTGTGGTTCCAGTCCTTCGGCGCGGTACTGGGTATGGATTGGCATTCATCGGGCATTACCACTTCGGTAGTGGGTGCCCTGAAAAGAGCGATCAACCCCATTTCGAAAGAATTAGGACTCCACGTCTGCGGCGGCCGGGGCCGGCATTCGCGCAATACCCCCCGTGAACTACTACAGATCGCCGATCGCACCGGCCTGGACGGTGATCACCTGGTACTATGCAGTCGCCTTAGTGCCAAGGTGGACAATACGGCCATTCAGGACGGATTCAGTATTTACCTTCACGCTTTTGTGCTTTCGGACGAAGGCGAATGGACCGTGATCCAACAGGGCATGAACGATGCGACCGGCCTGGCCCGTCGTTATCATTGGCACAGTAAGGCCTTTAGCTCGTTCCTGGAAGACCCGCACACCTATATCCTGGGCATGAATCAGGGGCTGATCCTTAACCTTACCGATCAGCAGGCGGGCCAAACCCGACAGGGCATTCTGGATCTTGCCGGCCACCATCCCGTGAAAATGATCCAGGAGATCCGCCAGATCCAAATGCCCCGCCGCCACGATGTACTGGCGGAGGACATCGATCTGAAACGCCTGGGGAGTATCCTGGCTATGGCCTACGAGCAGGATCTGCAGGATTTTGAATCTTTACTGCTGCTACCGGGTTGCGGACCACGAACATTGCAGTCGCTTACATTGGTGAGCGAGGTGATCTACGGTACGCCTTCCCGTTTTACCGATCCGGCCCGTTATTCTTTTGCCCACGGTGGAAAAGATGGTAAGCCGTTTCCGGTGCCTACCAAAGTGTATGACCGCACGATAAACACCCTGCGCACCGCCGTTGACAAGGCCAAGATCGGCCATACCGATAAGCAAAAAGCTATTCGCAGCCTGCACGATACGGCCCGGCGACTGGAAGAGGGGTTTACTCCCAATGATTGCTTTGATCAGCTGATCGAACGGGAGTGGAAGGAATCGCATTTATTCGGCGGGAAGACGGTAATGACGGATCCGGGGCCGCGGCGCCGGAAGCGGGCGAAGGGCGATGAGCGGCAGTTGCGGTTGTTTTGAGAGAATTGGAATTTTCTGGAAGTACCAAAGATCAATGATTAGCCGATCTATTTCAGATGGTACACGGCGAAGGCCGCCCCGTTCAGGGGTTCCAGCCAGCGGATCGATTGATTATTATCAAGCGACCAGAAAAAGTCGCTGTACAGGTGATCCGCTGATTCATCTAGTTGGCCCTCGTCCAGATCATAGTAGCCAATCTTATAAAACGGGAACCGATCAAAGGACCGATAGATAGTTCCATCCTCCGCCCAGATCTGCCATCTCAGACTCAGGTAAAAATCATTGCCGTGGACCTGAATTTTGCCCAGGCGCCCTTGATTGGTTTGAAAGATCAGAATAGATCCGGAAGTAAGTAGGTTGTCCGGATCCCGGGGGCTGCCGTTGATCCGATTAGTAGTTAATAGCATACTGCGCGCATCTGCCGGCCCGACCTGCTGGTAAAAGGAAGCGGTTTGCGCCCAGGAAAAAAACTGTGGCTCAAAAGCACCGGCCTTGTCTTCTATCGCTTTTAATTCCAGTTTCCCACTTGCGCTTACCCTTAAACCTACCGACAACTCCTGATTATCTACTAGTACTTTCATGGGCAATACCGCTTCACGCAGATCCGATTGGCTGTAGGAAAAAAGGCCCGTTTCACAAGCCTCCGTACCACAACTGCTCCAAAGTTGCACCGAGAGCTGGTCTATTGCTCTTTGGGTAATGGTGATCCGGTCGATGCTACCGGCAAAGGCGTTGACGTTTTCCCAGTTTCCAATGTACCCGTACCAATTGGTTTGCGCGGGTGGGCTGATTTCCTTTTTGCAGGAGCTCAAAATGATCAGGAGGGTGATCATTAATCCGAATGTTAATAATGGTCTGCTCATGAGTTTTTACTTTGTTTTTCGGATGGAATCATGGGTTTATTTCGGGCTGGGGATAAGGTTGGGTTCCCCCAACTTAATTGCTGTAGATAGATTATGCAGATATTCACTCTACTGCAGCTTATTAAGGTATCAGCCTGTGGAGAATACAACCGGGAAATTGCGTTTCGGTTTTGGATGTGGTAATATTTACATTGGGTTTGAAGCTTTGGGATGTGGGTTTGATGACTAAATTTTGTGCCGGATCTTCTGGCTTTACTTTTCAATGTTTGATTGAAAAAGGAAGAGCACAGAGGAGAACAAAATATGAAGCCGTAGTTTTGAAACTACGGCCAGCGGGTAACTATTTGCTATGAGGAACGTAAGAATTAGATTAAGGCGCTCGAAAGTATTAGTTCTTAATGCTACTCAAATTTATAGTCCAACTTTAGCTTTTTTACAAAAAGATCACTATGGCAAATCTTTAAAAACGAGCAGTTGAAAAATTAGTGATAACGAATATTGAAAACATGTTTCCAAGTGAGCCTTATAGTTTATACCTAGTTCCTTATCTTAAATTTTAGGGACATCAGTAGGGCGCACAGCTGCACTAGTTTGCAAAACCATTAAATTGAGCTTACTGCTATGATTTAAATATCTAGATGAAATTCTTCTTTCTTTCTAAAATAATGTGATATGGGATTTTCATTCTACAGATCAAAACAATTAGGTCCATTTAAAATCAATGTTTCAACTTCAGGAGTAGGTTTTTCTTTTGGTATTAAGGGAGCTCGTATAAATTTTAGCCCAAGAGGAACTTTTGTTAATGTAGGAGCAAATGGAATTTATTACCGAAAGAAGATTAGCTCTTCCTCTAAGAATCAGGTAAGGAAAAAGCCAGAAGACGCCATACATGTAGATTACTCCCAAACTTATGATAATAAGTTCATCGGAACAATAAATTTTGAGGGATTAACCGATGTGGATTCAAGTGATATAGTTAGCGAAATTGAAAGAAAACGGAAGAAAGTTTCTATGTTGAAATGGATTGGGGTTGTTCCCGGCTCTTTGATTTTTTTTGCATTGTTATTTTCAAAAATCGAAGTAGAGCAAGAAAAAACTAGAAGCATAAGAATTCCCACAGCTCATATTACGGCAGAAAGGGCTAATATTAGAAACGGTGCAACCACTAATAGTAAGATTATAAGTAGAGCATATAAGGAAGACCGTTTTATGTACCTTTCTGAAGAAGCGAATTGGTTTAAAATAACTGGAGGAAGCCTTGATAGTGATACCGCATACATTCATAATTCTTTAATAACAAGGCGCGATTCAATAGCCCAAGAGAAATTCACCGAAATAGTCTCAGAACCCAGAATGAATGAAAATTTACTCTTTATAATGGCGCCATTGTTTTGTATAATTTTTTGTTTCCTTTCGCTATGGGATAAAAAGAGGAAGAGAGTGGAGGTTTATTATGCATTTGATGATCATACCGAAATTTTATACAATAACCTTATAGAGGGATTTAACGCGCTTTTTAGGAGTTACTCAATTTGGTATTATACTCATACATCTAAGACTCGCAATCAAAAGTATAATGCTGGTGCTCACACCCTTGTCACTAGGCATAAAATTTCGAGTAAATCAATAAATGGGAAACCTGCACCATTTTTTAAATGTAATGTATCGATCCCAACAATAAGGGTAGGAAATACCGAAATGTTCTTTTTTCCAGAAAGATTGATTTTGAAAAGAGGTAAAGAATTCGCAGGAGTAATGTACAAGAATTTGTTTGTTGAATCTAAATCAACTCGGTTTATCGAAAGTGAAAGGGTTGTAAGCGATGCAAAGATAGTAGACTATACATTTAAGTATGTGAATAAAGGAGGGGGGGCAGACAAAAGATTTAAAGATAACCCAAGAATACCGATATGTCTTTATTCTGAATATTCAATCAGCTCGAATAATGGTATTAATGAAATAATTGTCAGTTCAAAATTAGGTGCTATGGATCAAGCTATAGATGCAATCTGTGAGATCCAAAATTTTGAAGAAATTTTGAATTAAATATCACTTTTTTAGGAAATAATAAACATTTCAGGATGACTCACCTTGCAGACTTACCTTTCGCCATTCCCCATCCAAGCTCGGCTCATTGCAGAAACGACAGAAGGCCATCCTGACATTATCGTCAGGAAGACATTTACTAGCTTTAGTAGGAATGAGAGGATTTGCTTCGCCCCTCCTCAGGAGCGGGGAGGCCTCAAACCCGCAAAAGATCACGCCCTGTCGGGCTAGCCTTTTGACGTTTCTCTCACTCACCCGAGCGAGCTCGGCTCGTTCCCGAAACGTCAAAAGGCCGTCCCACTGTGTGGAACGACCTTTTGCTAGCTTTGGTCGGGATGAGAGGATTCGAACCTCCGGCCTCACGCCCCCCAGACGTGCACTCTAACCGGGCTGAGCTACATCCCGAATACTGAAAATTTACGATCGATTACCAAACTTTGGGGGCTGGTAAGAGTACCTGCGGTGCAGGTGTAGCGTAAATTTTCAAAACTTGGAGCGCAAATATAAGGCTTGTTTTTCGTCTAAGCAAGTTTTTGGCGATAAGTAAAACATCCTTTTTTGCGGGGGTAGTGGTTGGATGAAAACGCTATACATTGCTTCCACTATAGACTTGCCAAACTTTTGGTGCATGGGGCTGAAAAACAGGCCAATAACGTACCCTAGGCGTTACCCCTATTACTACCGGACCTTTTTACTTCACTACAAATAAACTCAAACCTTCGCGTCTTGGCGTCTTGGCGGTGATTTATCTTTTGTCCAGTAGTATAGTACCCGTCGTCACACTTCCTAGCGACTAACCAAAAACCTCCCCTGCCAGTTCCCCTCCTGCAAATAGACTTTGATGACGTACATCCCGGCCGGAAGCGTTTGCAGGGGCACGGTCTTTTCGTATGCACTTACGGGTAGGTCCCGAATTTTTTCCCCGGAGGGGCTGTATAGTTCGATCCTTTGGATGATCCGGCCCGATTCTACGTAGAGCAGATCCCGCGTGGGGTTGGGGAAAATGCGGACCTGCGCGGTTGTCGACGGCGTAGATACGTCGGTCGTGGTGATGTCCGGCATATTGGCGTCCAGCCAGGCGAGGCGCAGGTTGAGCCAGTCTTTCAGTTTAGTTACTTCCCCGGGGAAGGTGTTGGGAATGGCGTCCACTTCGGGAGCGCCGGTATTTTTTCCGAGGGTGGGATAAGTGTAGTAGTGCCGTTGTTGCGCGGTATCCACCAGGAGGGCAATGGAATCGATAAAGTGGTGGAGGTAGGCATCGCTCAGGTAGCTTTCGCGCAGTTGGCGGTAGCGATTGCCCAGTTGTTCCTGAAAACGCTCATCCTGCATTAGGCGCACCATCCAGCCGGCCGGACTCGGGCTTACACTACACGCACCATTGACCTGATAGGCCCAGCCCGAACCGTCGGTAGCGCGGAAGATGCTGCAATCGGCCAGGTTTTTGAAGGACCAGTCGAAATCCCAAACCGGGCCCGAATGGATCAGACCGCCGTCGCGGTTGCGGTGCTTGAAGAAAAAGCGGCTCTTTTTATAGGCATCCACATTGCGGGAGATCTCGCTGACGATAAAGTAGTCGATGAAGGACCCCACGTCCAGATAGTTGGCGTAGCCCGTGGTCGGATCGGCAAAATCATCGCCGTACAGCACAGACTCAAAGGTGTTGATGTAACTCTGGATGTATTGCTTTTGCTCCGGTTGTAGTTCTTCCGGTTTGGGGTCGTGGTAGACGAAGTGTACGTCGGCCCAGGGATTGTCTACCGGGTGGTAATTGCCCTGCCAGCTGTCTTCTGCATTGTAGTAATCAATTTTGAAAATGTAGCCACCCGTCAATTTATCGCCACTGATGTCATCTGCATCCAGTTTGGCTACCGGTATGCGGTTTTTGTCCCTTTTCAACTTCTCGGTGAACAGGTAGACGCCCCGGTACTGATCGTTGATAAAGACCTCGCAGTGTTTGAAGCGCGGTGCGTAGTGGCCCATCTGCTGGAAGATATGGAAGGCCAGCGCATTTCGGGAAAAGGCCTTGTCGTTATAATTGGTCAGCAGGATCCAGTCGTTCTCCTCCGGCATGTCCCAGAGCGGCACGTTATTGTTATCGCCCTGAGCGTCGCGGGTTTCCAGTCCGTAAGATTTTTGCGGGAAGGTCTGGGAGAAGCGTCCCCTGATCTCGATCCCGATAGGGCCGTCGTAGATCTGCGGGGTATCACTTTTCCGGTTGAAAGTGCCATTGTCCATGATGCGCATGCGGGCGGATACCTTGGGCTCGTCTACAATGTCCGCGCCGTTTTCGGTGTCGATCAGTACGATGGGCAGATTGGACGACTCGAAAGACAGCGGGGGTACAAACCAGTCCGGCGTTTCCCGGTAGGTAAAACTGCCGTCCGTGATCCCGGCCGATAAAAAGGCGCGGGCCGTCAGATCACTCGAACCGGAGGAGACATTGTGCACTTCGATGGCCAGTAGATTCGCTCCTTCGTTTAAGTACGGACCTAACGTATCCATTGATAGCACAAAATCGGTGGGGCGGCCGGTGCGGTACATCGTCGCCTCCCGGTCGGTCGGGGTATATTGATTATAAGCCGGCGGCGAACCGGTGATATTAGCGCGGGCCACTTCCCGGCCGTTGATGTAGGCGACGAAACCGTCATCGTAATCCATACCGAGCAGGAGCTGCTCGATCTTGGATAGCTCTACGATTGAAAAGGTCGTCCGCAGAAAAACGGCCGGCGTGATCATGATAACCGTATTATCGTCATTGTCACCGTAACCAAATCCTCCCGGACCGCTGGGCCACTGGCTGTCGTCAAAATCCGGCAGATTCCAGTCGCTACCCGGAGCGGAATTGGCGGTAGTGTATTTCCAGGTATCCGTTTCGTACACGATGGTTTCCCAGTGGTCGATAGACTGGGCGAAGAGGGGCAGGTTGAGCAGTAGACACAACAGTGGTAACAGGTATTTCATACAGGTCGCTTATGATCAGTAAGAGGGTATACGGTTTTTGGCCGGTTGGGTTCGGGGAAATACTGTAATTGGATGAAAGCGGGCCGGCAGAAAATGGCTTACGCCTCTTCCTCATTGGCGGCGGGTTTCTGCGGCTGATCCTTAAGCATGACGTCCAGGATCATGATCTTCTGCCAGATCTTCCGCGAAAGCTCGTGCGAAAGCATTTCCACCTCACTGACGTTATTCAGTACCTCATTGTTCTGAAAGTTCTGCACGTGCAGGGCCGCCAGCTTGGAGTTGATGGCCAGCAGATCGGTGCATTGGTCGAGATAGCGGATGAGGTCTTCCGGCGTTTTGAAGCGCGGATCGCTGTTGGCCTCCAGCTGCAGTACGTTGTTTGGGTCTTTGGTAAGCTGGTGCATGTCGATGACGTGGGCAAAACTGCGCAGCCGGTGCAGGGAATCGATCGCGGCCCGCCGTTTGAGCCGGTTTTCCAGGGTGGCGAAAAAGATGATCCCGACCGTAAGAAAGATCAGTTCATTGGTAACGCTTTCGATTGCCTGCAGGGTTTCCATGAGGCCGTCCTGACCTGTGGGCGAAATGGTGAGGGCCATGTAAAAGACCCAGACCGTCACCGCAATGAGGCCGGTAATGCCGATGAGCGTCAGTACCCGCAGGGCCCAGATGGGGCGCCGCAATTTGTCGGCCAGCTGGACGATGGAGTGCCCGACTTCCTGCAATTCAGCCGCCACTTTACCCAGACCGGAACCCGGAAAGTGCAGGTTGAGCCGTTCTTCCACACTCTTCAGCGTATGGAGAATATGGACCGCATCGAGCTCGCTGTAACTGCCCTGGGGGAATTTTACGGGGAAAAATTGTCGGTTGATCATCAGCCACGTTTTGGTTAGGGAGGAAGGGGCAGTCTATGCTGACCAAATCAATTCGCGCCAAGTATAGTAAAAATAGTGCTCAAATGAAAAGGCCGGAGGGCCAAAGATAGGGGAGGGGACCGGAATTAACGCAGCCGGATGCGGCCCGTTGCCCGGTAGTAGATCAGACTTTCGAAAGTAGCCCATTCCTGGGGAGGGAGGCGGTCCATATCGTCGACGGGAAAAAAGCGGATATCGCTCACCTCGTCGCTGTCGCTGTAGAACTTACCTTCCCAGCTGTTGGAGTAAAATTCCACCGTGAAATACTGGACCTGATCGCCATTGGGGTAGCGGACGCTTTCCCGCTCGGGGCGACTGCTGATCCCAATCACTTCCAGATGCAGCAGTTCCAGACCGGTCTCCTCGCGTACTTCCCGGCGAATACAGCCCTCAATATCTTCGTTCTCTTCGAGGCTACCGGCGGGCAGACCCCAGGCTCCGTTATCCGTCCGGCGAATCATGAGGATATCGCCTTCATCGTTTTCCATGATGATGCGGGCCCCGGGGTGGATGACCTTGCGGGTACCGATAAGCGTGCGGAGATTTTGGAGGTAACTGCTCATCATAAATTTTGGATATCGATCATTTTTTCCGGCTTCTCGGCGGCCAGCAGCGGATTGAGCAGGGGGCGTCCCATGCCTTTCCAGCTTACTTCCATCACATCGCCGTCCGTCAGTACCAGGCCGCTGCCGAAGCTGAAGGCGCCGGTACCGAAATAGTGAATGTGTACCTGTCCGGGTACGCGGTGGTTGGGGTATTTGAAGTGGTGGTATTCCAGATTGGCCAGGCTGTGGGCCATGTGGGCCTCGCCGGATTTGATGTCCGTGGACCAGATCTCGGAATCGGCGCGGTAAACAGCCACGCGACCGCTGAGATCGGAAAAATCTGAGGTCACGACCAGTTCGGGACCAATGGAACAGGTCCGCAGTTTCGACGGGGCCAGGTAGAGATAGTTCTTGCGCTCCATGAGGTGATCCGAATACTCGTTGCCGGTAGTGAAACCGATCCGGTATACGGTTCCCGCATCGCTGATGATGTACAGGCCGGCGATCTCCGGTTCCTCTCCGCCGTCATTGGCGTAAGCGGGCAGGTCGAGTGGTTCGCCGTGTGCGCGCAGTCCGCTGCCGTTGCCCTTGTAGAACCATTCCGGCTGTACCCCGATCTCACCGGCGGGAGGTTTGCCGCCGGCTTCACCCCACTGGTACATTTTCATGCTGTCGGTCAGATTACCCTGAGCGACGGCCTGGTGCATGCGTTCGCGGTTCTCGGCGCTGGCTTTGTGGGTCAGTCCGGTACCGGAAATCAGGCAGTGCATCGGATCGGTGGGATGGTCGAGCGGCGGCAGTAGTTTCCAGTCGCTTTCGCCCCGGTAGATGGGATCGTAATCCAGCTTGTTCTCACCGCGGTATTTGGTGGCCAGGGCTTCCAGGGTGGTTTGCCCGCTGATTGCACGATTGGCCATACCAAACACCGATTGAAAGTAGTGAAGAACGATCAATTCATCGCCATCCACAAGGGCTACCTTACGCCCGTGGGATGGGTGTTTGATTTGTACCAGGTGCATGTTGTTAAGTGTTTAATTCATACTAATTCACGTCTAAATAAGGGAATAATTTCATTTTTTCAGCATAATCCGGCCCATTATTTTCCGAGAAGAGCGCCACCGGGTGTTAAACTTTAAAAAATAAAATCATAAATACGAAACCTTCCCCGCCGGGCAGCGTAATACTTCTCAAAACTGTATAAGTTTTTTTCGCCATACACTACTATGAACTTCCTTAGACGATAATGAAACCTAACTGACATCGTCAAATAGCTTCAACACTACAGCGTAATCAAACCATTATTTTTACAATCCAACAATCAGACTGGCTAGTCCTGATCATTGACCGGTAAGTCAATTAATGTTCGGGTCCGGCACGTTTTGGCATCGTTTGGACTGATGATACTATGGAAGACATCATCAGAAGGGAAAACTATACTCACATAACATTGATTTGGGAACTCCAAACCGATATGAGTGCAGTATACATTGACCGAAACGGTTTTGGAAGATCCTAAACCACTTTGCGTCGAGTATACCTCTTCTGTTAAAGCTTCACAGTGATCGCTCCTGCGTTTGCACCTTCTCTCTTTACTCATCCAAAAAAGATCTTGTTGAGATCCCGGACGTTTGTGCGACCGGTGGTCCTAACACTGTATTCACCGAACCCAAAAAAAAGGTTGAATTACCATTTGGATTCCTGCCGTCCGGCAGGTCATGGGATTCTTTTATCATTAATTACACAATCAAATAACGATGTTAAGTATTAAGACGAAACTTGTTTTGGTATTAGTAGCAGTAATTACTTTCGGAACGGATGTGATCGGGCAAAGCAGAATGGCGAACGCAAATTTTGAAGCCCTGCCACTGGTTTTTTCCTGGGAAGACAGTGGCGTCCGTATTACTTCCAAAACCGCGAACAACCTCGGCGGCAACCTACTGGAAATGACCCCGTCCCAGTATCTCGACCAGATCGGCAATGATCTCGTCCGCGTAACCATGAATTCCGGGAATACGCCCGTGATCATTGATCTGACGGAATACTACCAGTACAAACGGGAAGGATCCACGGCGGAAGCGATGAACCAGATGATCAACCCCAGTCCGAAGATCAATCTGTTCATGCCCAAGCTGACCCTGGCCGACTACAACGAGCCGAACAGCTTCATTCTCGAATTGCGCAATTTTTCCAAAAGCGTCAATGACGCCCGGCAGGTATTTCTGTTCCGCGGACTGGATGTATTCTACGTCAGCACGGACAACTGCGCCGTACTCTCTTCCGAGCAGAACCGCATTATTGTGGATGTAGAGAAATGTGATGTCAAACACATCGTCCTGAAGGGAGGCCTGCTGGATCTGACCGATGTGGAGCAAAAGATCCCCGATCTGTGCAAGAAGTATAACGACCGCTATTTCAGTCAGGGCGAAGAAGATGCCTTCGTGTGCCTGAAAGACTGCACGGATACCGGTACCGGCAATTACGAAAGACTGAAGCACGTACGGGGCCTGATCACCAAATACAACATCACGGATTACAACGACGAGCCACTTTCTTTCCTGGGTAATCTCCTGCTGACAAAGAAGGGCGTGGGCCTGAACCTGAAAACGGAAGATATGGACAAGACCAAGGTAAGCACCAAAGGTAAAAAAGCGTCCTACAACGCTTACGACAGTTACCGCTTCTTTCCCTGGTACGAATTCATCAACCTGTCTTTCGAGAAATACGTGGATGAAAGCCAGCTGCGGATCACCGATCCCTACAACAACAGCTACATCTACAACTCCAAAGTGCATTTTTCCAATGTAGAATTGATCCAGTTTTTCAACGAACTAAAAGATATGATCTCTGATCAGGTAAATTATTAGAGTGGTCCGTTAGTGGATCCCGGATCCGGCCCCCCAGCTAACACCCTAAAAAACAAATTTGCTAATTATTCCCCCCTTTGGGCGAGCGAATACACCTTACTATGAAAAATAGAATTACACCAGTTCTTTTAACGAAACTTTTGTCCCTTATTGTCCTCTTTTTATGCTGTCTCTCTACTGGTCGGGCACAAACACTGATCCGCGGTATGGTGATGGATAATATCAATAACATTCCCATAGTGGGGGCCAGTATTGAAATAACGGGTACCGAGTCTGGTACCCAGTCGGAAAAAGATGGCTCTTTTGTACTCAATATCCAGGAAAAGCTGCCGACCAAGATCGCAGTGACCTACATGGGATACGAGTTGAAGGAGATCATGATCACCGAAGCCACCGACAACCTCCTGGTATCCATGGTACCGGGCGCGCTGGTGGGGCAGGAAGTCGTAGTCTCTGCTTCCCGGAAACGGGAGAAAGCCCAGGAGGCGCCTTCCGCTATGGATGTTATTGAATTCGATGAACTCAAAGCCGACGCGGTGGTCAATCCCTTCCTTTCCCTGCGCAATAAAGTGGGACTGGATATTTCCCAGACCGGTGTCAATAACGGGCACATCACCCTGCGGGGCCGTTCGGCCGCTTTCCAGACGGAGACCTTTGTAATGGCCGATTACCGGAACCTGATCCTGCCGGGACTGGGTACGATCTCCTACGGTCAGATCCCCGTGGATCCTATCGACCTGGAAAAGATCGAGATCGTCAAAGGGCCGGGCTCAGCACTGTACGGTCCGGGCGTAGAGGCCGGCATCATCCACTTTATTTCCAAGAGTCCTTTTGATCAGCAGGGTACCTCCGTCAGTATCGGTGCGGGTACCCGCAATACACTACAGGCGTCGCTCCGCCATGCGGGCATGTCGGCCAATGAAAAATTTGGCTATAAACTGACGACTTATTATCGCAAATCCCGCGACTGGGAGATCGACTCGACGGATGCCGTGGAGGCGGCCCACCTGGCCAGCTTTCAGCCCCGGGTGGTCAGTAGCCTGACCGGTGAAGTGATCACGGATGTGATCCCGGATTACAATGTAGAATCCGCCGGATTTACGGGTACGCTGGCTTTCCGGCCTAATAAGGAAACGACCATCACCGCGGTGGGCGGCTGGTCGATCGGCAAATCGCTGTTCCGGACGGCGCAGGGAGAAGGCTATCTGCGTATCCCCCGTCCGTTCGGTCAGTTCCGGATCCAGTCCGGCGGGTTGTTTGCGCAGGCTTTCTGGTCCTACCAGGCCGGCGGGGACGGAACGGCTTTCCTGTATCCTACCGGTTTGACCACCATCACGAAATCCCACCAGGTGGAAGGGCAGGTGCAGTACAATTTCACGCTGGAAGACGAAAAGTACAATCTGATCGTCGGATCGGATTACCGGCTGAATACCTTTGATTCCGAAGGCACCATCCACGGCCGCTGGGAAGATCAGGATGATTACACTATTGCCGGCGTCTACGGGCAGGCGGAAGTAAAGCTGAATAAGGTCATGGACCTGGTAGGGGCCGCGCGGGTCGACCGTTTTGTAGCCCTGAAGGAAACTTCCTTCTCCCCGCGATTGGGACTGGTCTACAAGATCTCCCCCAAACACACCATGCGTCTGACCTTCAACCGGGCGATCGGTACCCCGACGGCGCTGAACCTCTTTGCGGATCTGCCGCTGGCGAACCGTGGAGCCTTCCTCCTGCACCTGCTGGGCGGGGCGGACGAAGTGACTTTCGACCAGCCGAGTACCACCAGTTTTATTCCCGGAGTGGGACAGAACCGCGGCATTGGTACCGAGTTACAACCGGTCTACAACCTGGTAACCGCACAATTGGCCCAGTTGGGCGCTTTGCCGGATGACCTGATCCAGTACCTGGCATCCGTGGGCGAACAGATGGACGGCTTCTCTCCGGGAGTGCTGACCCAGGAACCGCTGACCCGCGAACGGCTGAAGTTATCCAGCTCCAATATGTACGAAATCGGTTACAAAGGATTGTTCGAGGATAAACTCGGCGTTGGGATCGATTTTTATTTTAATAATCGAAAAAACGTAGTTTCCGCACCTTTTCAGGCCAGTCCGCTGGTGGTTCAACCTACTCTTGCCAACGATCTTTCCGGCGTAGTGATGAGTAATCTCGATCCGGAAGTACTGGCGCAATATAATCTCAGTCCGGAAGCCGTGGCCGGTATTTACGGCAACGTGGCCCAGGCAATTGCTTTTAATTCCGACACGGGGCAGCCCAACGTACTGGGGCTGATCCGCGCGGATCAGACACCCACCAATTCTCCATTGCCGACGGTCGATCTGGCTTATTACAACATCCGGGAGATCAGTTATTTTGGTCTGGATGTAGCGCTGAAGTACTACTTTACCGGCGACTTCTCCGTCTACGGGAACCTGTCGTGGCTGAGTCAGTCCTATTTCGAGGACGTACCGGTCGGCGGTGGTGACGGCAGTCCCACGACGGACTTTTCGTTGAACGTACCCGATACCAAGGTGAAGTTCGGAGTGGAATTGTATCCGGAATACGGCCTGAACGGTTTCGCCATGCTGCGCTATCAGAATGCCTGGAACAGCGTCAACGGAGTGCCCTGGACCGGGCCGGTCGATGCGTTCTTAGTTACGGATCTGGGCCTGGGCTACACCTTTGATAACAACTTGAGTATCAACGGTACCATCACCAATCTGTTGCAGGAAGAATACCGGGCCTTCTACGGGGCGCCCAAGATCGGACGTCAGTTTATTGCCAAAATGTATTATCAATTTTAACGGTACGGAGGACTGAAGCCTGCGGGCTTGTCGGTTACCGACCTATCCACACTAATCATACGTTTTCTCCACGGCGATGCATCGTTTTTCCTGATCGGAAAAGCGGTGTATTGCTTTTTGGACCAGGATGCGGTGTTTTTCCGCACCCTTAACATGCCTCTAACATTCCGATATCGTTTTCTTTAAATATAAGATCGTATTTTTACCCGGTCAAAGGTCCCGGAGCGGACAGCCGTAAACCTATTTTCCGGGCATCCAATAACGCCTCCCTAATAAACGTTGACCTTAATACAGTTTTCAAGAGCTGGATCTGAACTCCATTAAATTTATCAATTCGAAACTATACTCATGAAAAACAGCATCCTATTTTTGGCATTTTTACTGCTATCATCGGTCGGCCTCTCCGCCCAGAAAGAATACAAAGCCACCCACGAAGGCTGGCTGGTCAATATCGACGATGCTTATGCCCTGTCCAAAAAGACGGGCAAACCCATCCTGGCTAACTTTACCGGTAGCGACTGGTGCGGCTGGTGCAAAAGATTAAGTGCTGCTGTCTTCAACAAGCCGGATTTCAAATCTTGGGCGGAAGATAATGTGGTATTGCTGGAACTGGATTTCCCCAGAAGAAAGCAGATCCCGGATGAGATCCGGCAACAGAACCAGTCCCTGCAGCGTGCCTTTCAGGTCCGGGGATATCCCACCGTTTGGGTGTTTAACCTAGATAAAGACGAAAGCAAAGGCGGGTTCGTTATCGAAGCCCTCGGTAAAACGGGCTATACGGCTACCTTAGAAGAATTTACCTCCGGGGTCGATCAAATGATCAGTAGGGGAGGAAAGGGCAAATAATCATTTCCGCTTACTGCAATTCGTATTTCCGTTCGATGACCTTCCGACCGAAGGTCGTCGACTCTGCTTCTTCCGTCAGCGAAAAGCCATATCTGAGGTAGAGGGCGGCCGCCTCGCGGTGTTCGTGGGCCGTCCACAGATAGGTGGAGTCGTAGCCGCACTGCCGGTAGAACGCCATATACAGATCCATCAGTTTTTTGCCGAGCCCGATACCGCGGTAGGCTTTTTCCAGATAGAAATAACGCAACTGCGCCGTGTTGTTTTCCCGGTGCTGCAGTACCAGAAACCCGATGATCCGGTCTTCGTGCTCGCAGACCCAGGTGCGGTCGCGCGCCGGATCGTAGTGCTGATAGAACTCGTGCACCGTTTTGGCGACGTAGAGTTCAAAAGGAAAGCCGTAGTTGTACTCCTCGGCGTACAACACGCCGTGCCGGTAAATGACAAAGCCGATATCACCCGGTTTGATCTCGGTCCTGATCCGGATGTCAGCAGCGGAAATCGTCGAATTCGCCATAGCTAGCTGCTTTTGTTGATCAAATTTTGGATCCCCTGCATGTGGTTGATCAGCGCCCGGATCTCCGCCATGGAGTAATGCCGGAAGATCTTCCGGATGTGCTCCGAAGAAGCCCGGTCCAATCGTTCGTATTCCGCTTTTCCCGATTCGGACAAACTGAGGTGCACCACCCGCCGATCCTGAGCAGAAACCTGCTTGCGGAGCATCGCTCCTTTTTCAAATCGCTTCAGCATACGACTCAGATAACCCTTGTCTACATCCAGTAACCGGATGAGGTCGGAAGCGGTCAGCCCCGGCTCCCGGTACAACTCGAACAGTATTCGGGCTTCCGGCAGGGAGTAGGCACTGTTGAGCACGTGCTTGTCCAGCAATCCGATAAATTTGGTGTAGAAACGATTGAAAACCCTGATCTCGTTGATTTGGGATTGATCCATGGTGCAAAATAATTGAAATGGTTGACAAAGTCAACTATTTGTCTGTGTGACTGCTTGCTAGGTGAGTGGGTGAGTGGGTGAGTGGGTGAGTGGGTGAGTGGGTGAGTGGGTGAACAAACAGGGCAGGAAAGCTTCCAATTCTCTTTCCTGCCCTGCTCAATGGAGATCAATACTGTGTTGAACCAAGGATCAACCGTCGGCCCGGGTCGGACCTGTGATCCGTTTAATCCATAACGACGATCTTAATCGTACGGAATTCCCGTTCGGTTTCCAGCCGAACAATGTAGAATCCCGCTTCCAGGTCCTGCACATTCAACTGCAACTGATGTTGGCCGGATTCCTGGCGGGTACCGGAAAGTATCGTACGGACCGTCCTGCCCTGGAGGTCCTGCACGGATAATTTAACCGGACCGGTTTCGGCCAGCTCGTACAGAATCGTGGCTTCACCCCGGCTTGGGTTGGGTACTACCGAGATGGTCTTGCCGGCGGGTAGATCCGTTTTATCCAGTGGAAAGTTGCGCCGACTGGCCGTTGCCGGCGGCGCTTCGGTTAAATTGCTGGGAGTGGGGCAGTCTTCGATCAGGGCGTGGAATTCGGCCCCACCCGTCACCTGGAAGCCCGGAGCGAGGGTGATCGAGGTACCCGCTTTGAAAATAACGACTACATCACTACCGTCTATTTCGGCATCGGACCAGAGGGTTTGCGCGCCGTGGTAAGTGCCGGGCGATACCGGACTGTCCGTTACCGTTAGGTCATCTTCCCCGCAGATGGTACTGCAGTAATTGTAGTGCACGTAGATCTCATCCGAAAGCGAAGCAAAAGAGACGAGGTCCGGGGTGCCATCCTGGTCTATGTCCGCCGGTGCGATGAAGGCGTGAAGGGTGCCCGGCCCGAACAAATGGGAGGTAAAGGTGCCACCGTCATTCTCGTACCAGCGGATGGGGCCGCTGCTGATGCTGCCCGTCACCAGATCCGGATCACCGTCCTGATCCAGGTCCGCCGATCCGATCTCGTACGGACCGTTAGGGGTGTCGATGGCGTGTTCGGTAAAAGCCTGGGAGCCGTTGTTCTCGTACCAGTCCATCCGGTCACCATTCCGGTCGATAGATACAACGTCGAGGTCCCCGTCCATATCTATATCTTCGGCAATTAGGTGATTACTGGGCCGGGTTGCGGAAATGGAACGCAACAGGAATGTCTGGCTGCCCTGGTTATCCATCCAGTCGATCCGGTTACTTCCGGTAGAACCCGTGAGGATATCCATATCTCCGTCCTGGTCGAGGTCGACCATCGTAAGCGTCGCGTACTGCATACTCAATACGGATATAGTCTGAGAGGTGAAGTTACCTGCACCATCATTGATCCACCAGTTAATATTGAGTCCGTTTCCTCCCACTATGTCCAGATCACCATCGCCATCCAGGTCACCAATATCAATATTCAGATAAGATACAGTGCTGGAAATAGTATGCTCCGTGTAGGGAGGGCTTCCGTCGTTTTCGAACCAGCTCAGACCCGGCAATGCCGCCGAAGAGGCGATAACATCCGGATCGCCGTCGCCGTCGATATCACCGGCTTCCAGCCAGTTGGTATTGGAGGTGCCGCCGATCAGTGCCGGGGTAGCGAAGGTGCCATTTCCCTGATTGACGGTGAGGTAGACCCCTTGGGTCGGATTGTAATTGGAAAGGATATCGATGTCGCCGTCCATATCCATATCCGCCAGGGTGCCGCGGATGGGGTTATTCGTGCCTCCGGCGTTGATGCTTATGGAGTTGAAAGCGATGCCTGTACACTGCTCGCAGGTATTCTCGAAGAAGGTCAGTCCGCCGTCCGATGGGCTGCCGGAAATAATATCCAGGTCGCCGTCACGATCCAGATCGCCGACCGCCGCCGTTAGTGCACCCGGTAAGTCCTGGGAAACAACCTGGCGATCAAAACTTAGATCTCCGGCATGGCTGTACCAAAAGAGCACCTCAGCGGTCGGGCTGGCTCCAAGGACATCGTAGGTGCCGTCGCCGTTTACGTCCGCTACCGAAACCCAGGCGACGCCCTCGGAACTATTGTCGACCCCTTCGGGACTGAAGTTATTGCTGCCGTCATTTTTGAACAGGATGATCTCCTCATCCGTCGGAATGCAGGCTACGAAATCCGGAGAACCGTCCCGGTTAAGATCGGCTACCTGGAAGGAGGTAACCCCCTGAATGCCACTGGCCAGATCTTCGCCGCTAAACGAAAGACTGCCGTCATTCCAGAAAACGACCACTAGGCCATCGTCGGGCGAGGCGGCCATCAGGTCGACATCACCGTCCTGGTCCAGGTCCAGCGCATCGACCGCACTGGCTCCGGGCACGCTGCTCGATACCGGTACAGCGGTGAAGGTCGGACTACTATTGAGCACATAGCCTACGGTTTTCTGGGAGGGGCTGGCGTAGCCGATATCCCAGTCGCCATCCCGATCGATATCGGCTACATCGATAGAGGCGATGCCAATGATAGTGACCAGGAAGCGGTCCACGAAGGCCAGTGCTTCGCCGAGATTCTCAATGAAATATAGATCGCCATTGCCCGCACAGGCCGCAACAATGTCCGGATCACCGTCCTGATCAAAATCTACGATCGAGATATCCGATACACCGGACATGCTGGTAGAGATGTCGTGCTCGGTAAAGGTTTGCGTACCATCATTTTCCAGCCAGATGACCTTGTTGTCAGAACCGGAGGCCACCACGATGTCCCGGTATCCGTCCATATCCAGATCAACGATCTCGGCGTCGGTCAGATTTTTGACGTTTTTGGAGATTATCTCGGGAGGAAATCCGGGATCGGTACAGAGTTGTGCCTGGAGTAACGGTCCGAAAAGGAAGAAAAAAAATAATAAAAATGTGGGTTTTAGGTGTGTGAATGTTCTCATGCTTTCAGGATTAATAAAATCGTTAGGAACTGTAGGTCTGGTAATACGGGGGTGCCACCAATCGGCTATACCAGACCGGGAATGATCTTTTCGGAGCAAAAATATTCTGGGAGTAGCAGTTATTTTTCACCCATTTGGGTGATTTGTTTTTGGAAGTTCCGGATAAAGCGGCGGGGAGTGAGTAAGCAACTAGTGAGGGACATTAATAGTTAAAAATCGAAAACCAGAAATGACTGAATTTCACCGCGGAGGCACAAAGACGCTAAGCTTGTTAGTGGATTTGCCGTCGTCAAATTCACTAACCTTTGCGTACTTAACCGTTAATGTCGCAAAAGATTGAAAAATTTGCTGAAGCAAATTTTCTCGAAAGAAGTCATTGTAAAACTTCGCGGCCTTCGCGGTGAAGACAAGCTTTATTAATTTTCACTCTTCGGTACTACTTGCTTCCGCACTCCCCGTCTGTTGTTCAACCGGTAGGAAAATGAGCGGTATTGAGAAAGATCGAAATCCGTTAACGGGTGCCGAATTGTTGCAAGGTAAGGATCACCGAAGTGCCGGCATCGTTCAGCTGTTTGGCCATGGGCGTAAGTTCTTCCTGCACGAAGCGATTGTATTCAGCCGCTAGGGAAGCATACTCCTGCTCCGCGATCCGGTAATCCTCCCGCTGGGTCTCCGTGGGGGCGGAACTCGTCCGGTTCGCGGAAGTAGCGTTCCACAGCCGGGACGTGATGGCGGGAGGGATCAACTCCATCTTTTCGGTCATCAGCTCATTGCCTTCCAGACTAAGGCGGAACTGGTGTAGTCTTTTTTCCAGGGTGATCAGTTTTTCGTAAGTTTCCCCGTGCAGTTGGGGCGATCCCAACGCAGCGGAAATAGCCCTGCTGATCTCTTCCGACACGGAAGACAGAATCCGTTGTGACCGGCGAACTTCACTCCGCAAAGCCGTAGCCTGCTGGAGAAAGGCCGTGCGGTCGGCCAGATCACTCGCGGGGATAGTGGCATTTTCCAGCAATTTGACCTCGAAAGATTGGGAGATATCCGTATCCCGCCAAACGCCGTTCACGACCGTTGCGATCCGGGCGGTGTAGGTCCCGGCAGTCACCTTGATGCCGTTATGATCCTCCAGGTCCCAGTGGACGCGGTGGATGCCTTTGGCCAGCGGACCGGTCACCGTGTTGATCTTGTTACCGGCGGCATCGAAAATGGAGATCACTGTCCTGGGCGATTGCTCCATGCGTTCGTCGGCCAGGTCCTCCCAGTCCGGATAATACACCGGATCGCCGGCTTTGACTTTGGCCGCTTCTGCTTCGCGGCGCTGTTGTTTCAGCGTTTTGGTGCCCTCCCTGAGGTAATAGGTGATCTGGGCCCCGAAACGTGGATTGGAGGAACTCATTGCGGTAGCGCCCAGGGATCCGCCACCACCGCTGCCTTCTACGTACTGCAGGGCTTCCCGGACCGGGAACAGGTAGACCTCCCGGTCGAGCATTTCCTGCGTGATCTCCCGCAAAGGCGAATAGTCATCCAAAATGTAAAATCCTCGTCCAAAGGAAGCGGCCACCAGGTCATCCTCCCGCTGCTGGATCTCCAGATCACGAATGGCGATGGTGGGGATGCCGCGGGAAAATTTGGTCCACTGACGCCCTCCGTTCAGGCTGAAGTACAGGCCGTATTCCGCTCCGAGGAAGAGTAGTTCGGGCCGGACATGATCCTGGTAGACAGACCAGAGGTATTCCCCTTCCGGCAGATCTCCCGCAATAGAACTCCAGCTGCGGCCGGCATCATCGCTGCGGTAGATATAGGGGCGGTAATCACCGAATTTATGGTTGTTAAAGACCGCGAATACCGTATTGGGATCGGTCCGGGAAGCGTGCAGGTCGGCCACATAGGTATGCTCCGGTACGCTCCGGATGGGGCCGAGCCGCTCCCAGTTGGTCCCTCCGTCCCGGGTGACGCTGATCTGCCCGTCATCCGTGCCGGCGTAGATCAGACCTTCGGTCAGGGGGCTTTCGTCCAGGGCCACAATGGTGCCCATCGGAGAGGTCCAGACATTTTTGAAAACCGCGTCTACGCCCCAGACCCGATCCATCACTTCCAGGCGGTTGCGGTCCCGGTTGAGGCTGAGATCATCGCTCACGGCCGTCCAGGAATGGCCCCGGTTGTCACTCCGGAAAACGCGCTCGGCGGCGAAATACAAACGGCTGCCGCTGTGGGGACTGATCAGGAGTGGTGCATTCCAGTGCCACCGCAGGGGCGCTTCTCCTGCCCCCGGTTGGGGTTTGATGGAAATGCGCTCCTGGCTTTTCCGGTCGTAACGCACCAGATTACCGTACTGGGACTGGCTGTAGACAATATTGGGATCATCCGGATCGACCCGGGTCTGGAAACCATCGCCGCCCGTGGTCACGAACCAGTCACTGTTCCCGACGCCTCCCCGGCTGATGCTTTGGGAGGGGCCACCCAGGGTGGCATTATCCTGTGTGCCACCGTACACATTGTAGAACGGATAAGCATTGTCGATCCCTACCCGGTAGAACTGGGTGAGGGGCAGATTGTCAAAAAAGCGCCAGCTTTGGGTACCGTCCCAGGTTTCGTAGATGCCGCCGTCATTGCCGATCAGGATGTGGTCCGGATGATCGGGATCGAAGACGATATCGTGGTGATCGACGTGCATATCCCGGTTGTTCATGTTCCTGAAGGTCCGGCCGCCGTCCTCGGTGACGCCGATAAGGGTATTGACGCTGTATACCTTATCGAACTGGTGCGGATCGGGATACAGCTCCATATAGTACTGGGCATCGATGACCATGTAATCGCTCATCTTGGTCCAGTTCTCGCCCAGATTGGCCGAGCGGTAAAATCCTTTGGTATCGTCCGTACCGGCGATCAGTGCGTAGACCACATCCGGCTGTTGCGGAGATATGGCCAGCCCGATCCGGCCGAGATCGCCGCCGGGCAGTCCATTTTTCAATTTTTCCCAGTTTTGCCCCGCATCGGTGGTTTTCCAGATGCCGCCGTCGGGTCCACCGGCCACCAGCACACCCGGATGCCGACGCCGCTGGTAGGAGGAGACCAACAGGATATCCGGATTGCGGGGGTCGAAAATGATCTCGGAAATACCGGTATTTTCACTGATGTGCAGGATGCGCTCCCAGGTGCTGCCGCCATCGGTCGTTTTGTACAATCCGCGTTCGCCGCCCGGCATCCACACGCTGCCCTGCGCCGCCACGTACACTACCTCCGAATTGCGGGGATCGACCACGATCGTGCCGATGTGCTCGGAAGTTTTGAGCCCCATATTGGTCCAGGTACTGCCGCCGTCCACACTTTTGTATATGCCGTCGCCCTTGCTGACCGAACGCTGCGCATTGTTCTCACCGGTGCCGAGCCAGACGATGTTGGAATTATTCGGGTCGATCTTGACTACCCCGGTGGAGTAGGAGCCGTAGTTGTCGAATACGGGATCCCAGGTCACTCCGGCATTTTTGGTGCGCCAGACATTGCCCGAGGCGACCGCCGCGAACCAGATCGCCCGGTTGTTGGGATCGACTTCCAGGTCGGCGATCCGGCCGCCGGTCTGGTAGGGCGTCAGATTTCGCAGTGTGAATCCCCGGGCGAGAGAAGAAGGGATCTCGGTGGGCTGTGCCCAAAGGGTTTGCGAAAACAGGAATAGCAGGCAGATAGATAGTAAGATCGTTCTGGTCATGATTCGGCTTGGATCGTTTGAAAATAATGGATTGAGGGGTTACAATGGAACAATGCTCCATTTTGGAAAGGATGGGTTAAAATAATGGAATTTCGGAGGATGTCCAAGGAATTGGTCTGGACTTACCGCGTTCTCCCGGGAAAGAGTAGGAGGGGAGAAGGGAAGGCTCTGGTGGTCACCGGGGAGGGTGCCAAAAGATCTGAGGGGCCGGTCAGGCAAAAAAATACCGGTGCCAGATCGGCACCGGTATCCGTTTTGTCAATAATTCAACGAAGCAATTACTGCTTGATCAGTCGGACCACCTGGGTCATGGCTCCCTGACTAACCCGGGCGATATAGACACCGGGTACATAGTTTGCTCCGAGCTCCAGGTTTTGCCCGGTCACCGTTGTGCGGGTCTCGATCAGGCGACCACTCAGGTCGATTACCCGGATCGTTACCGGAAGGTCGGCATTACCGTCCAGTCGGAACTGGAATATCGCAGAGGTGGGGTTGGGGGTCACCTTTACACTGAGATCCAGGGACTGTTCACCGTAACCCAGGGCAATTTGCGGATCTTCTACCTTGCTGCCGGCGCTCTTCCCTTTCGCCTCGTGGATAACGATGGAACCGCCGCCGATCGTCGTGGCGGCACCGGAGTTTTCAAAGGCGCCGTTTTGGTTATCGTACACTACACTGTCGTTATTGTCTTTATCCCAGATTTTGATCCGGAACTGGTCCGTGCCGCCGCTGCCGTTGAGGGCACCGTCGATAGCGATGACCACAAAGCCGTAGTTACCGCTGCCGTTTACCGTACCAACACCCCGATAAGTGGCTTTTGGCCCGGAAATAACCAGGGTGCCGGCATCGTGGAAATTGCTCTTGAAGTTGAAACCTCCGGCGGAGAACTGGAATTCGGTATTGCCGTCCACCTGGCTGCTTCCCTTCTTATATTTGGCCACGAAGCCAAAATTAGCTTTACCCGTGATCAGCGGACTGGCTACCAGTGCTCCCTGGGGCGAACTGATCCAGCCACCGCCGGTGAGGAAGCCGCCGTTCGGATCGTAGACCGGCAGGTACACATCCGCGGACTCACCGCAATTGGGCAGGGCCGCGGCCGTAACGCGATAAACGCCTACCGCCAGGGTGCCGATGTTCAGGCTAGCCGTACCCGTACCGTTCGTAAAGCTGGTGCCTTTGGAGACGCCGTCTACCGAAAACTCGATCTCGATACCGCTAACCGCCGGGGAGATCTTTGCACTCAGGGTTATTGCATTGTTGTAGGGTACCGGCGTGCTGCTGGCACTGGCATCCACACTTACCGCGTACACTTCCACTGCCTGATCCTGGTAGCTGACATTTCCGTTGCCATCATCGAATTTCCAGCTAACGGTATACAGGCCGGGTTCATCAAAGTAGCTATTTGCGGTGGTACCGTCGATCGTACCGGCACAGTTGTCCGTGGTGCTGGGTACGGTCAGTTCTACTTCGCAGTAAGCGGTGACCTTGGCCAGCGTGGGTTTCACCGGTGAGGTATTATCCACCACGGTCACACTAAAGTTGCAGGCCGAACCATTACCGGCTGCATCCTGAAAAGTATAGGATACCGCCGTGGTGCCCAGCGGGAAAGAGGTGCCGGGGGTGTGGCTTGCGCTGTTATACGCTACTGCACCGTCGCAGGCATCCGTAGCGGTAGGGACCGTCCAGGTGGCAATTTGCGCACAACTGGTCGGATCGCCGCTATTGCTGAACACCGTGATATTGGCGGGACAAGCGCTGACCACCGGAGCGGTCACGTCTTTAACCGTAAAGTTGGCGGTACAGGAAACGGAGGTTACATCATCCGTGGCCGTAATGGTGATCACATGGGTACCCTTGGCCACGATGGTGCCGGCCGCCGGCGATTGGCTCAGGGCCACGCTGCCACAGCCGCCACTGGTAGTCACGTTGTTCAGGAAATTAGGCACAACGGCTTCGCAGGCCGCATCGGCGTCGGCCATCCGGTCGTCCGCACAGTCGGCAATGACGAGTGTGGCTGCAATGGATACCGTAGTTGTCCGGGGGCTGCTCACGCCGCAGTCATTCGCCGCACTGACACCGATCTGGCCACCGCTGCCACCGAAATTAACGGTGATCGAATTGGTGCCGGCACCGGAAGTGATGGACGCTCCGGCCGGCAGGGTCCAGTTGTAGCTGGTGGCGCCGGGTACAGCCTGGATGGAATAACCAACGCCCGTTTCATTCGGACAAACCGTTGCCGGACCGGAAATACTGCCCGGTGTGGCCGGAGCCGAAGTAACGGCGGTAACGATCGCATTGGAAGTGGCCGGGTTACCGGTTGCACAGAAATCACTGGACGTAAGCACCACTTTTACCTCGTCTCCATCGGCCAGAGAGCTGGTGACAAAGGTATTCTGGTTACTACCGACATTGGAGCCGTTCAGTTTCCACTGGTAGGTCGGGGTAGTGCCGCCGTTGGTCGGGCTCGCCGTGAAGGTAACTGCTGTTCCTGCACAGATGGTATTATCGGCATCGCTGGAAGCAATACTCACACCAACCGGGCTCGGGGTATTGATGGTGATCGCTGACGCATTGGTGGTGTACGGGTATCCGGGACGGCCGCTACCACCGCAGCTGGCGCCACTACTGACCGTTTCGAACGTCACCTGGCAGAAAAAGTAGCGCGTATTCCCAGCGGTAGAACTGATGTTAATCGTACTGCTGGTGTTAGCCGCCGTACCGTTTAGAGACAAGACTTCTACTGTAGATGCCGTAATGGCGTTGCTGTTGGTCGTATTGTAATACCAGGTATAGGTGATCGGTGCGTAATCCGTTGCACCGCCGGATCCCCGCTGGCAGGTAGCGATCGTAGCCGTCAGTTGAACATTGGTACCGCAGGTCGTGACGGATGAACCGGGCAGGGAAATACCGTCCGGGAAAACCACAATGGCATCGGTAAAGGTGGTTTCGGCGTGTCGGTTGGAGGTTTGCCCGTCCGCCGTCAGCAGCAGGGTGGCACCCAGCTCGTCCTCATCGGTCGGCACGCGCCAGGTGGCGTTGATCCAGCCGTCGGTATCCGCCGTTACGTACCAGGGCTGGTGCGCTGTACTGGTTTCGGTATTGCCTTCTCCTACGTGCACGACGCGCAGGCGAACGGATTCGCCGGGTAGAAAGCCGTAGCCGAGAATGTATACGGTTTCACCGGGAGGATAGTCGCTGGCATCTGTGAAGATCTCAGCCTGACCAAAGATAGCGGCCAGGGGGAGGTGGGCCAGCAGGATCAGTAAAAAATAGGGTTTAAGCTTTTGGAACAAATTCGCCGATCCGGACGGAACTGGCAGAAAATAAGACTGAGGAGTTGCCTTCAACCCAGAAGTAGTTGTGTTGAGTTCAGGACTTTTTTGGTTCATTTAGATTTGTATTTAAAAACCATAGAATATTGTGAAGTGATAAAAGATTCCCCTTCCCGCTGCGAGGGTATTTCGCAGGAGGTGAGTTAACGGTACATGTTGTTCCTAAATAGAAGAAATGGTAAACTGGTGTAAAGCCGCTACAGTAAAACTGACCGACCGTACCTAGTGATCCATAGGTGTTTGATTACCAGCTTGGGAATGGGTAAAGAGTTAAGAATATAGATGGGGGAAGGAAAATTGGGACAAATCTGAAAACGTCTTAAACTATTTCTTTTGGAAGCTCTACATCTCTATACTCTGCTTTTTACGGGCAAATGCCGCAAGTGGTGGATTGTCCAATATTACTTTCTACGCGACGCAAAAAACTAAAACGGCCGCACTGAATTTCCAGACAAATATATATAAAATAAAAATTGCTAATCAAATAAATTTTACGTGCTGCGGAAATTTTTTTTCGTGGAATTATTATACCCTAGGGGGCTGGTTTTCAGGCTTTATGGGGGTGGGTTTGACTTGGAGACCTTGGAGACCTGGAGAATGGGAGACAAGGAGACAAGGAGATTTGGAGACCTGGAGAATGGGAGACCATTCGGAGACTTGGAGACAAGGAGATCCGGAGACTCGGAGAACGGTCACCCCGTCACCCCGTCACCTTGTCTCCCCGTCACCCCATCACCCCGTCACCCCATCACCTTGTCACCACGTCTCCCCATCTTCCCTTCACATCGAATCATTAATGGACATTAGCTTCCAGCGCCATAAAACCAGGCTCACAGGACCGCGCCAGCAACTCCCGTTCCCGTTTCGGCAAAGCCTGCCAGTCGGAGCGGGGGCGGCCCACCAGGCGGCAGACTTCCCGGATCTGATCCATGTCCACTCGGTCGGGAGCCAGAAATTCGATTATGGTTCGGAAGGTTCTTTCGGGATATTCGAGCAGGTCTTCGTAGGAGACGGTTAGCAGTTGTTCCGCCGGCATTTTTTGCAGTGTTTCCAGTCCCTGGATCAGTTCACCACTCCAGTAATGACCGAAGAGGGAAGCCTGGGTGTCGCTGTAATTTCGAAAAGCCTCCGGATTGAAGTTTTCGGGCAGGAAATCGACCAGTTCGTCGGGCAGATCATCCACAAACTCCCGGTCGTCCGAAAGATAGGGATCGACACCCAAGACCTCGATCATCTGAAAGGACAGCATCGCCATCCGGAAACCGAGGTGTTTTTCCATCGATAGGGCACAGTTCCGGCCGTCCCGTACCAGATGAACGTACCGGGCCCGGGGAAAGGCCTCGTACAGGCGATGCACGATCCTCAGCGAACCGCCGGAGCGTTCCACCCAGAGTACATCACCGAACTGCCGGCAGAGCGTTTGCATGAATTGCTGGTAATGGACGGCAACCGTTGCCGACGGCCAACAACTTACTTCCCGTGCCAAGGCCTCGAACAAGGCATCGTGATCCTCCGTCAGATGGGGCAGGGTGGTTTGCAAAAGGGCCGGTACGCCGGTGGCGGCCCGGAAAGCCGCATCGGGCCGGTCGGTATACAGTACTTCTTTCATGGCCACCCCGTGCCGTAGCATGGTGTTTTGCTTGGGGTAAATCCCACTCAGGATATTCCAAAATGCTGCCCCGGAAACCGGGCCTTCCGGGAAGGCTTCGGGGATCATCGTACCCAGGTCGGTGATCATCGAAAAGAACTCCGATACACTGGTGATGCCGGCGTAGGCATTGATCATTTTAGAAAGTAGGGTGGAACCGCAGCGTCCGGTACCGATGATGAAAGCGGCCTGGGTATTCATGGGGTCTTTGATTTGGGTTGAAGGTTGATAAGGGAGTAATTGCCTAACGCGATACGGGTATCCGCACCCGCTTGCTGAGCAGTTTATTGAGGTACCATGAGCTTTTATAGACCAGGCGATCCCGGGTGATAGCGTATTGATCATGATCCGACGCGCGTTGCAGAGCTGCATCCGTATTCCGGCGGTCGAATACCTTCCGGCCAACCAGATAGGAATTGTAGAATTCCATCTTTTCGTTGAATTTCTCGTCGATCCAGTTGAAATCCGCGGCATCCCGGACGATCTCCGGTTGGGAAACGCCCGCAATGTCGAACATAATACCGATGGTCTCGCCGACGGTGAGCACTTTTTTATTGGTCAAATTGAAAATACGCTGGGGGGCGGCCGTCGTTCCGATCTGAACGGCTTCCTGTGCGACCTGATCCACCGGTACCAGATTGAGCGGCACCTGCGGGTCCATCTTCATCCGGATCGGGTTGCGGTCCAGATAACCGGTCTGAATGCGTTCCATCATACCCCTGAACTGAACCAGCCGACGGAGGAATCCGTACATACCGCTGAAATTAAACGCTTCGTGCGTAAGGCTGTGCCCGATAACGATACTGGGGCGGAAAATACGTGTTTGCATCCCGGTAGCGGACAGCACTTCCAGTTCGGAAGTCACTTTACTGCGCTCATAGGCGTTGTTGCTTTCCGTATGGCGAACGACTTCCTCCCGCATGATCCCCTGCTGCTTACCAACTACATAGGCCGTGCTGAAATGATTGAAATACTGGGTCTGCAATTTTTTGGCCAGGCGCAGGGCGTAGTGCGTACCCATCACATTGGTCTCGAAGATCTGGTCGGCGAAGCGCTCCTCGTAATTCAGGGAAGCGGCCACGTGCCAGAAGCAATTTATGGGACTTTCGATCCGGGGTGCAATCTCCAACACGCTTTCACTGAGGTCACCGGCTACGATCCGTACCCGACGACGGGCGGCGGCCAGCAGGGCCGGGTTTTCTTGATAAGCCGGGATCAGTTTGTCCAGCAGTCCGAAGATCCGCGCTTCGGGAGCCTGGTCTTCTTTGGGTCTTACCAAACAGTAGATGGTGTCGTTGGTTTGTTTGAGTAGTTCGATCAGTACGTAGGAGCCGACAAAGCCGGTCGCTCCGGTGATAAAATGAGACTGGGTCATGATAGTGGTTATTTGGGTTTTTAGGTTTGGTTTTTAGCCGATTTACCAGATGTGTCACAACTAACCAGAATGTACCCAGGTCGCCTTCAGGACGTTAATCTTTCTTTTAAAGCCGTATGATAAAAATTAGAGGAGGAAGTGAAGATGAAGGGCCGCAAACGAATCTTGTTGCCGGCCAGGAGCAGGGGCCGCAAAATGCAATTTCCTTTTTAAAATGTGTCTTTAGACACAAAATATAGGTAGCCAAATGATCATTTTCCGGCTTAGCATGCCGTAGGTATGCTATGTAAAATCACATTGCGTGCCTACAGCACGCGAACCTCCTAAATGATTGGACGGGCTACCTATAGTTCGTCCCTACGGGACTTTCACCCCTGAGTCGCATGACTCATATACTAATAAATTTCGATCGGGCGAAAAGAGCGAAAAGTTGACTTTTTATTGCTATTGTTAAGCAAAGAACGCCTTTAACGCTTTTTAAAATTTTGAAGAATAAAACCTACTGCCAGCTAAAGTAATACGTCTTTCCGGCATCACCGCCAAACCACCTCTGGTTTCCAGATCACTTGGCCGTCCTTGCGATAGTAACCGATGCGGTCTCCTTTTTCTACCCGAATAATATCTTCGTTTAAGGGATCGAGTTGATCGTATTCAACGGGGATCAGGACCTTGCCGGCCCTGCTGATCAGACCAATTTTCCGGGGAAGAGGTCTTACTTCAATGTAGTCGTCTCCGATCGTGATGTTGGTGAATTTGGGCGGTACCACAAACATGCCCCGGCGATTGATGACGCCGGAGCGGCCTTTCAGGCTGACTTTCGCCACACCGTTTTTAAAGGCGCCAGCCGAATTGAAATCCCGTTGAAATAAATTCTGTAATTCCAGATTGACGTAATAATGATTATCGACGGTCGCCAGATCTCCGGACCAACCCGTAAACCTGCCTGCATTCGGTGCCTTGAACAGGAATTCGTCTTTACGATAGAGAAAACTTAGACCGGATCGGCTCACGAGGGTGTAATCACCAGTGAAGGGACGGGCAGTATCGAAATCTCCCTGCAGGATTTTGACTTCTTTGCCATCAAAAAAGAGGTGATGCCAGGATTCTTCTCCATCTTGCACCAAGAGATGACCTTCGGAAAAATAGTTGATATCGGAAATGAGCTCGAAGGGAAAATCGATCGGCTGACTTTGTCGGTCGAATATCCGCCATTCAAAACCGTCAAAAGTGGCAAAGCCATCCGGAAATACTTTGGCAGATTTATGGAATCCGTTTGATATCAATTGGCCACTTAGGTCGACTACCCCCTGATTGAAAATGGAATCCCGGCTTTTCACTACGCTCAGGCCGGCTTCGTTTAGTGGGATAATTCCTTCGTAGTCGACCGGTATGATTTGGTTGCCGGAACGGTTGATTATGCCGTAGCTGCCCGGAACACTGCTCATCAGTCTCTCGTCGTAATGATCAAAATCCAGGATAGCCACGATCGCGTGTCCGTTCTGGAAATTGCCCGCTAGGTGATATTTCGTATCGATGACCAGGCTGCCGTTAGGATCCAGATAGCCGGTTTTTCGGTTCCCTCTTTTGCTGCTTCCTGGATCAGTGATCCGCTGCACGGCACAGAGCCCTTCGTGGAACTCCAAAACCCGCTGGATGCCCCGCAGGGAAGGATCTACCGCAAACCGAATGCTGTCCCGCTGATCGATAAAGAACCATTTTTTATCCAATCGGACGGCAGCAACACCATCCGAAAAATAGCCGGCTGTCTCATAACGGGCAGGGATGACCATTTTTCCCAAACTATTGGCGTAACCGTAAAGCGGCGGGTCGGTGGTCGACCGACGGGGGAATAACGTCTCCCCGCGGGTGGATAACTGAGCACTTTTCTTATCGGGCAGCTGTCTCCCCCGGAAATCGTAGAAGAGGGATTGCCCCCGATCCACATAATTGCTTACTCGCCAGTATTCTTTTTTGTCCTGAATATAATCGTACAGAAAAGGTACGATGGTTTCGTTCTCCGCATTGATGACGCCCTGTTTCCCTGCTTTCATCACGATTGAGAAACTGTCCACGAACGGGCCGACCCGGTCGTAGGCAAAAGGGATGAGCTCATTGCCTTCAGAATCGATGAAACCCCATTTTGGAGGCTGGGAGGTGGTTTGTCCACGTCTTGTCGAGAAATTATTATTCTGGATGCTGACGTGGAAGCTTTCCCGCGTTTGGTTGTGTAATGTCCGCGAATACACGAGCCCGATTGGGGAATCAGCCGTAGCGGCCGGTATTTTACCTTCTCCGGGCACACCGATATAAGCAAACCTCAGCGGTTGCCCGCCGGTATCCAGTACCTGATTGCCCGCTTTATCGATCAGTCCCATTCGTCCTTCCAGGTCGATAAAGGCCGCATAAGGAAGGCCTTGCCGGAAATCCTGCAGGCGGATACCCAGAATGGACAGGTCCGGCAGGAATCGCTGCTGATCCCGAAGGAAAATACTGATCCGCTGTCCCCGGTTCCGGCTACTACCAAAAGTAGTGAAGTCATTAGCAATGAGGTTTTCGCCCCGGGCAGTGTGGTAAACCAGTTCCCAATTTACGTCCGTACACCTCCTCGTTTGCCCCTGTGCTTCAAAGGTAATTTTCCAGTGTTCGGAAGTTTTCACTTCCTTTTGGTGGGTTCCTTTGCGTTTGGGTTGTAGGAATGGAAAAAGGCGGGTGAAAAAATTACTTTTTAGTCGACTGCTTTTTCCATTGCTTTTCCTCCTTTCCGCTCTTCGCTTTTCTCTTTCCGTAGGAACGTACCTCCGACGGGTCCGGGTTTCTGTTATACGCTCTACGACCTGATAATTGTCCACCGATACGATCAGGTACTTGTCCTGGTTTTCCCAGATGGTGTCCGGTTCTTCATTGTTATTGACATCGGTCAAATAGGGTCGGTTATCTATACGGTTGGCCGGTGGGATAAACCTCTGGGTCGTATCATCCTGGTAATTAAAATTTAATCCATAATACATTCCCCGGCCGCTGACGAATACCGCCCTATCGACATAGGGCTCCCCGTCCAGAGCGCCGGATTCGGACAGGTAGTAGACCATGGTGCTATCGGACCAATAACACTGTACCTTTTGGATGCCCGCTCCGATATCCGGGATACTTTCAAAGCGGGGAGGGATCACTTCGGCGGGGGAACTATTAAGGAGGCCTACTTTGCCGTCGAGATAACAGCGGGCCAGGTTGCCTTGAAAGACACCAATAGAGTCATACTGGCAGGGAAGGAGGATCGACCGGGCCGATTTCGAAAAAAGCCCCCATTTCCCGGTAGCCTGCCGGCCCGGTGCTGAACTGATGATCCGGAACAGATCCTGGTTGGTATCTATAAATTCCAAACTATTAAGCTGTTCCAAAACGATTTGATCTCCGTTGGGAAAAATAAGGCCGGACTGACGGCCGGTCCGGTATAGGGCCATATCCCGGTCCACGGCCATTACCGTGTCAAATTTCATGTCCAGCGTTTCGATTTGCTCTCCTAGTACCAAAACGGTAAAAGGTCCGTTAGCTTCCTCCCGGTAAGCGAAGAGTGTATTGTTGTGCAGCGACTTGATACGCGCTCCCGATCTTAGAGTCATCTGCGGAGCACCCGCGAGATCGCGGATGATCCAGTTGGTTCCGATATCCTCGCGAGTAATAAGGTAGTTACTGCCGGCCGGAAGTATCACTTTTTGAGGGCGTTCCAGGGCCGGCAATGCGCGTTGGGTCCAATCCACTACGATCCAGGCGCTGTCCTTTGCGTTCGGTTTGACTTTGAACAGGCCATCGCTCACCGGTAGGTATTCCAGCTCACTGTAAATGGTAGGTAGAGCGGGAATAGGTTCCCCTTTTTTCTGTGCTCCCCATTTGTCCCTTTGCTTCACCAGGAATAAACTGTCTCCCACTTCCGGCACTGTGCGAATTACATCATAGCGGGAGCCGGCCAGCAGATCGGTTCCACGGGCATCAACGACGGCGTACAAACTGTCAAAAACCAGGAACAGCTCTGTGGAAACAGGATAAATCTCGTCCCAGGCCGGTGGAATGACGAGTTGAAAAGATTGGTCGACCAAACCAAGCTTTTCGTCAGATTCAACCAGATAAAATCCCGAAGGCCGGCCATTGTCGAGCCAGGGAAGCTGGACATCACCCAGATAGTCAAATTGCCGGCTGGTGTCCAGTCTAACCGTATGGGAAAAATCCACAAAAGTCCACTTGTGACCTACCTTTACGGGCAGGAAGGAACGCTGAGCCAACAGGCTCGTTCCTAACGTCACCAATAGGCATACTACAAGCACGCGTACCATATTCCATTCGATTTTTCGGTAGTGGCTCAATCGCCGATCTGCTCAAGGTCCTGGAGGTTATCGACCCGGTCCGGCAGTACCTTCATCTTGAATTGGTAGGCTTGATTGCGGGCATTCTGCAGCTGATCCTTTTCCGCATTGAATTGCTCCTGGGAGAAAACCGCCACACGGCCATCCGGCAAAACGGCTACCAGCCGGTTATCCATTTCCGGTCGATAGGAGAACCGGGCCCAATCGTATTTGGGAAAACTAATGACGCTGCGGCCTTCGCCGGTGATCAGATAGACGATGATATCTTTTTCCAGATGCTCCGGTAGTTGGACTTCAAAGTCAAAGTCAGCCACCAGCGGCAACGCAACGTCCGCTTTGATCAGGTAATCCCAGTTAAAAATGCCGAATTCCTGGATGCTAACCTGGCGAATAAAACCATACTGGCGCTGGCGAAAGGTTTCCCGTTCCTGTTCGCGTATTACGTAGGCATCGTATTCCTGCTGCTTTTTACGGTAAGCGGTCATACTCTGATTGAAAGCTTCCAGGTCCTTGGCCCGCCGGAAACAGGGACGTACGGGAACGTCCAGGCTTTCTCCGGAGCGGGAAAAGGTGAGCCGGTAGCTGCTGCCCGTTCCCTTGTTGATCACCAGATTATCCCATTTATCGAAAAAGGAGGGATCGTTGCGCGGATTGTCCGCGGCGGGGCCGGTGTATTCCCATTCCAGGTTTCGGAATTCCTTCAATTCCGGAAAAAATTTATAATCGATCTTTAACGGTGGGAGTATCTTTTTGGGGTTGCCGATAACTGGTTGTATGGGCGGTGGCGGCGGCGGTGCGACTTCACCAGGTAAGGCGTCTGGGTCGGACACGGGCAAATTTTCGGTTCCCGTGGTGTTCTGCGCTTTATTTGCCCAGTTTCCACTCACTGCATCGAAGTACCAGAAATCCACCGGTTCGCTGGTTTCGGCGGCAAATTCGACCGTAATGGTTTTTCCCGCGGCAATGGCTACCTGCTCTCCCCGAAGAGAGCCATTGACTTCGAACATGCCGGCGGTCTGCATCCAGCTTTCACTACCCGTTTCATCGAAATACCGCATGGGAATACCACTGGCAATAATTTCGTGGGCTTTGCGAATTTCTCTAAATCGAATCTCTACCATTTCGTTCACCAAAGCACCTTCCGTATTAACGATACTATTGGCCGGCACGTACACCCGGGTACCCGATTGCGTTTGGAAGGTGGTATCCAGAGTCGGATCAATGGTAAAGACCTCGAAAAAGTCGCTGATCTCGGGGATGGGAGCTGCTACCAACTGTTTGGGGAACAGCTCTTCTTGCTCCAAGCCGGAGGAGCTTACATTGCAGGCTCCAAACAGGAGACTGACAATTACAGCTAATGAAAGAAAGCGACCTAGTTGTCGGAAATTAGGCTGGTGGTGAGAAATACGTTTGTCTAGTTCACCCTGCAGGGGGGGAAGTTGGGAACTATTCATAATACTGGGTTTCGTTTTTTGGACCAATATTGCCTGCTGCTAAGCTTTTATGGCAATGCCTGGTCTCTAAACAGGTTATGGTAATAGATGCCGAGAAAGCGTCTTTAAATCGTGTTCTTCCAAAGATAGTGACAATTGTTAATATTATTTTGGTATCAGAGGATTATGTTATGGATCGGTGGTGTTTAAGCCAGAAGCGTGATTGGATGAGCCCCTAAAAGGTCCGTTCTGGAAGGCGGATTATTTAGCATTTCTTTCCTCCCTAGTAATGCCTAACTTCTTCATTTTAGAAAATCAAGGTGCGATCATTCATCTGCAATAATTTGGAGGCTCCGCCTACGCCGCTGACATGCCAGTTGGTTTTTTCCAGCGCTTCGAGGATGTTTTTTCTTTGGATCTCTTCAAAAGTCAGGAATTTTGCGATTGGTGGTGCTCAACCTCACCGGTTGGCCGGTCCTGCCAGTTGGATAGGTTGAGGGTACTGCCTTCTGTTAGAATTTTCGCTCTCTCAATGATGTTTTTCAGTTCCCAAATGTTACCCGCATAGGAATATGTTAATGCTATTTTCTTCTTGTTTCAGCGATTTGATTACTTTGAAATGCTCTATGTGTTGGATAATGATACTGCCAATCTCGATCTGCTGCATGCTTTTAAGTTGTCAATTGTAGGAAAATTAGCGATAGATGTACTGACCTTTCACAAGGGGCGGGACGTAATTGATTATTTAAGCAAAACGGAGCAATTACCCGATCTACTGATTCTGGATCTCATCCTGCCCGACATTGAAGGAGATGACCTGATCCAGATCCTGGACGCCCAGGACAAGACCAAAAACCTACCGATGATCCTGATGTCCGGCATCGTTATCAATGTGGATAATCGAGCGAATGCCGTCGGAGCGGATACCTATCTGAAAAAGCCTTTTTCAATTGATGCGCTAGTGAAGAAAATCAGGGAATTTATTGATGTTTGATGGGATGACGGAGCTGGAGTAGGTGTTCTTAAGTAGCACCTCCGGCAATTTGTAACAGCTTCCTTATTGGAGCGGCTCACAAATTGATAAAGGATGCGAAATGGCATCTGATCTCAATAAACACTATGTTATAAAGCGCCGATAATCGGACCCACCTTTAATATGTCCAATAAGTTTACTGACCTCAGCGAAGTAGGGTGTACAATCTGCGGGGCAAATGTACTTTCAATAATATCTGAACAACATAATATCTGCTTCGTCATTCCAGGCGCCGTATAGCTTTTTTAGATCATCGTCTTCTCCATTCGGAGCGTCCGGCGACTTGAGGGAATTGATCAGCCGGGAAGCCAGTTCGAGTTTGGCATCATTGCTTAGATGCTGGAGCAGGGCCCACCACCTTTCTAAAGCTTTCTTGTTGAAATTCAATGCTCAACAAAAAATTCATTTAATTCCCATTCCTTATATTTGTTTGGATTGTATCTTTTGTTCAACTTTCGCCTAAAATGATATGCCCTATAAGCAAGAAGAACAAATGATCCTTTGTCAACTTGGTGATAATATTCGCCGGATTCGAAAACAAAAGGGCTTATCTCAGGAAGCACTCGCTTTCCAGGTGGATCTTGATCGTACCTATATTGGATCTACCTGGAAAGCGAGGCGAACGAAATGTCGCAGTATTGAATTTAGTACAGATTGCGAGGGGATTGCAGGTTGAAGTAGGGACCTTATTAGAAAAGATCGAATAAAGAAGGAGGGTTACCAAAAAACAAAAACCGGCAGGCAAAGCCCAACCGGTCTAATTCTTGCAGGAAAGTGTCCAGTTACTATATCATCAATTCACTCACCTATAAATTCTAGTGGTCATTACTGGATTCGAACCAGTGACCTCTGCTCTGTCAAAGCAGCGCTCTAAACCAACTGAGCTAAATGACCGTTTCGGCTAAGACCGGGAGCAGGGATCGAGGATCACGCTCCGGCGGATAGCCGATTGCTTTTAGGAAGCGGATGCAAAAATACAATAATTCCCGAAACTGGAAAGCTTCCGGTGACAATTGTGTGTATGTCAAATTGCACAAGCCATTCTCCGTGATCGGTGCGCTGTACCTAACTGTGCAATTTGGGATACGCAGGTGACAATTGTTTGTAGTATAGATGGCCTATTAAACGAAACGGAATAAACATAGCCTACAACCCAACTCCGTCGAATACCAATAGGCTGATATCTAACGAATGGCCCAACATTCACACCTTCCAACCTCAACACCTCAACACATTTAGCTTACCCCCGATTCGTCCCAACCAACAAATCCCGCAAATGATGATTATACGTATCCGCCGCGATCAGGTCTTCCAGGCTCACGTGTAGCCGGTAGCGCCAGTAGTGCTGCGGATTAGCCGGAATGTTGATCCGTTCCGCCATCGGTTCCGGGTGGCGTAATTCGGCGTCGATACCCAGGAGGTCGGCGATCGGGAAGACGGCCCACATGCTGGGAAACTGCAAATGCTGCAGGATCACCTTTTCGGCGACGTAGGTCTCACAGGTTTCCGGAGCCGCTCCGCCGAACTGCAGTTCCTGCTGGTAGAAGCGCTGGATCTGGCTGCGGTCACTTTCCTCCCACCAGGCGCGGATGGGCGTCATATCGTGGGTAGAGGGGCTGCAAACCGAGAAATACGGAATATCGCGGGCCTGCAGGAATTCCGTCTCCGGATTCTTGGACATCCGCTGGATTTCGAGGGTGAAGAGGTCCAGATTGCGCATCACTTCGGGGACGCAGGCCGGGATCATCCCCAGGTCTTCCCCGCAGATCAGCATATTGGTGGCCTCTTTGATGGCCGGGAGTTTGGTCATCGCCTGTTCCCGCCAGAATTCTTCCTGCCGGTGGTAGAAATAGTCGTGGTAGATCTCATTCAGGTGGTGTTGCAGATGACCGTCCAGGTGTTGGTAGGAAGCGGTCTTTTGCAGATCGATGCGCGGGTGGAAGGCCTCACCGCCACCGTTGGGATCCTCGATCAGGAGCACATTGCTGTGCAGTTGGAACAATTTCGATTTCAGTTCCGGATCGCCGTACTGTTCCATTTCCTGCAGGTGGTCCTGCACCTTGCGTTGGGTATCGAATGCTTCGCGGAAGCGGTAGCGATCGTGGCCGCTGCTTTCCAGAAAGGTCTGCACGATGAAATCCGCCTTTTGGCCGAAAACGGACTGCACGATCCCGGAAGTGATGAAGGGTTTGCAGAAGCGGTCGTGATCAAATTCAATACCGCGGTTCTGAAATTCCTGCCGGGTTACCGGAATGGCCGGATTGAAATAGCCCAGCGTCCCTTCGATCTGCTCGTAGGGGATCTGCCAGATCCGGAAAAAGCCCAGGATATGGTCGATCCGGAAGGCGTCGAAATAGCGGGAAAGGGTCTGCAGGCGGTTCTGCCACCACTGGTAGCCGTTTTTCGCCATTTCGGACCAGTTGTAGGTCGGGAATCCCCAGTTCTGTCCCAGATCGGAGAACGGATCGGGCGGCGCTCCGGACTGGGCGTCCATGTTGTACAGCTCCGGTTGCGTCCAGGCATCCACGCTGTAGCGGTAGATACCGATGGGAATGTCTCCCTTCAGGATTACCTGGTGCTCCCGGGCGTAATTCGCTACTTCGAGCAATTGCTCATCCAGATAAAACTGCAGGTAATAATAGAAGGCGATCTCATCGTACCGTTGACGCCTGGGATCGGTCGCCTCCTCCAGGTTCTTAGCCGAAAAGGTACCGGCTTTGCCCCACTGATTGAAATCAGAGGTACGGTACTGATCACGCAGGGTACAGAAGTAGGCGTACGGCTTCAGCCAGTGCTGATTGTTTTTCAGAAAATCATTGAACGCCTTACTTTTCAGGAAGGTCGTTTTCTTTTTGTCGAATACCTGGCGGGCGTATTTGAGCTTGGCGCTGATCACGGCTTCGTAATCCACCTGATCCAGCGCATTGAGTTGTTGTTGCAGTTCCCGGTATTCTTTTTGTTTAACGGCCTGTTTGAAGCCCGGCAGTTTTTCCAGGTCCAGATACATCGGGTGGAGTGCAAATACCGAAATGGCGGCGTACGGGTAGGAATCTTTCCAGCTAAGGGTCGCGGAAGTATCGTTGATGGGCAGGATCTGCACCATTTTCAGGCCGACGGTACGGGCCCAGTCTACCAGCAGCCGGATATCGGAGAATGCGCCGACGCCGAAACTGTCTTTGGTTCGCAGGGAGAAAACGGGAATGGCCAGTCCGGCTCCCTTCCAGTCCGGTCCCGGGTAATTGAAGAAAATATCGTTGATCACGGTCACTTCCTGGCGTAGCGGCAGGTCGGTGAACAGCCGGCGATTGGGTCCCGATTCGAGCACGACGACCTGTTTGCTCCCGGTGTCGTACAGCCCGTATTTGTATTCGATATTGGCGGTAAGCGGAGCGGGGATCATCGCCTGCCATACGGGATAATCTTTATTGCCGAGCAGCAGGGGCCGGGTGGTATCCCAATTGCCCAGCTCGGGCGTATTACCGACAATGCAGACCCGCTGCCCCGGCGCTACCCGTGTCGCCTGCAGGCGGAAATGGATGCTGGCGCTGCCGTCCGTCAGCTTGGTCCTCGGTGCGGCGTAGGTCTTTTTCTGAAAGATGACATCCTGAAAGGCGGAATTATCCAATCCGTTTTCGGGATGGTGTTTGGGCCGCCAGAAATCAAAGATCTCGACCTCGGCGGACTTATAGTTAGCCAGGTTGAGCTCCCGGTCGTGACTCCATTCCTCATCGAGCACGTTGCCGTGGTCATCGACCAGGGCGTAGCGGTATTTGAGTTTTTTGACACTTGCGGGCAGTTGTACGTTCTGTTTCCATTTGCCGTCGGCCAGGTAATCCAGCCGCAGGCCATCGGCGGGATGGCCGGCTCCCAGTTCCTTGCGGTCGCCGATCACGACGATGCGCTGCCCCCATTGGGTGTGATATTCTACGTTGAAAGAGATTTTCAAGGGTCAAAGTCGTTTTGAAGGGTTGCTAAATCATGCAAATGTAGCAAATGCTGACCTTAACCGCACATTTCGTGCAAACCAGTTTGTAAATAGCAAAAAGCCCGGACCTTTTCACGAGAATGGCAGAGCGGTCACCGGGATTTAAACGCAAAATGCGTATTTTGGTGTTCGTATTTTACTCACTGGATCTTGAAGCCAAATAAAACGATCGACAAGAAAGAATTAGACGCTCTGGTAAAAGCCCTGTCCCAGGGAAGCGTTGCGGCTTACAGCACGATCTACCGGCTGTACTATCCCCGCCTGTATCGTTATGGACTGCAGATCAGCCGGGACCCCGCCTTTGTCGAAGATATCCTGCAGGATCTTTTTACCTATCTGGCCGAAAACTGCCGAAAACTACGGCGGGTTTCCAACTTTGAAGTGTATCTGTTCCAATCCGTCAAACGAAATATCTTTACCCGTCTTGCCCGCGAGCAACAATCCCGAAATTCCCGGGATCGCTATCGCCAGCGCACGGAGCCACTGGAGGATCAGTTCGCCCCGGCTCCAGATGAAGCGCTCATCGCCGACGAGTCGGCCGCACGGCGCAGCGCCCGGCTTCGGGCCGCTATGGCCGAATTGCCCGATCACCAGCGGGAGATCCTTTATCTCCGGTATTTCGAAGAAATGAGCTACCAGGAGATCTGTCAGATCCTGGACCTCAACCACCAGGTGGCCCGCAATTACACCAGCCGGGCGATCCGCCAGCTGAAAAAAGCGCTGCTGAACCTGGAACTACAATTCATCCTACTCTTCTTCAGTATTCTTTCCGGTAAATAAAAAAAAGAGGATCTGTGCGTACAGACCCTCTCAGGGAGGACTTAAAAAAATTTCAATAGGGGACACTAAATGGTATTTCCTGGATGGGGTCTACCTTTTAGGTCGGATAATGCGTTTAGCCGCAAGCAGATCGTGTTGCAAACGGGGAGCCGGATCAATATCGCAGCTCCCGGTCGGCAGCAGCAGCCGGGGAGTAGGAGTACCGTCCGGGCCAGACCTTTTTTTAAAATCCGGCCGATGGGCATCCCGATACTCCCCGGGCTTGCTAACTTAGGTCTAAATCAATCACTATTCGGTACGGATAAATCGTTTGGTCTGCACCCGCTCACCATCGGTAAACTGGATCAGATACAGTCCGCTGGACAGTCCGTCCAATTCAATAGTTTCCGTGTTCACGCCCTGCATGGCGTCAATTTGCATCGTGCGGTATAGCTTGCCGTTCATATCCATTACCCGGATACTGATCTGGCGGTCGGCATCCAGATTGAACTGGAGGTTGACCTGATCTTTGGCCGGATTCGGGAATACCCGCATCTCTGTATTCACCCGTTCGGTAAACTGAGGAATAGCCAGGAATGGGTTTTGGGACGGCAGACCACAGGTATTGTTACATTCGTTGAATGCAGTCAGCGGTTTGATGTACGCGGATAGCTGCGAGGCCGAGGTGGCACCATTCAGACAGAAATTGATGGCGCAGATCTCATTGGCGCTGGCATCGGGCGTACCGTTGAAGATATTCGGTACATTCACTCCGTTCACTTCATCGACACATACGAGGTCACCGACATCCAGATTACCAAAGCTGGCTCCGTTGTAGATCAGGTTCAGTTTTGCCGCCAGGATGTGGTGGAGTAAAGTCTCACCGTTTGGATACGGGGCAAAATGTTCGGCGATAGCCACCACTTCCGGGGTGCAACCCGGAGGCGTTTTCCGGCCGCGGGTGCTGCTGCTGTAGTTAAACAGACAGGAGATCTCGCTGGCCGACAGGGTGTAGTGCGTACCACAGAGTTCAAAACCGATATTCTGACTTTCTCCGCTGCAGCTGCGTTGGCCTTTGAACTTGGTCACATTGCCGCCTAACAGACCGCAGATCTCTTCCGGATGGTTTTTCCAGAAGCCCGGCGTCCAGGTGCATTCGTCTACACAACGAACGGTAGTGATATCGATCGTACAGGTTGTGACACAACCATTGGCGTCGGTGATTTCCAATGTGATGGTTTCGGTACCTAAACCGAAGCCGGACACCGTGGTGCTCGAACTGGAAGGACTCGAGAAATTAGCACTTCCGTCGCTACTCCAGTCGTAGGTATAAGGTGGTGTGCCACCGGACGGGCCGGCGGACAGATCCAGGGATTCTCCCAGGCAGATCTCGGATACGCCACTGTTGTTGATAATCGAACAGCTTAATGGCGGAGGTTGACTGATGGTCACCGAGCAGGTAGAGGTACATCCGTTGGCGTCGGTCACCGTCACGGTATGCGTACCGGCCGGAAGGGCATTCGGATTTTTACCTCCCCAGTTGAAGGAATAAGGAGTCGTACCACCACTTCCGCTGACGGTTGCCGATCCGTCGGAGAAACCGTAGCAACTCACATCACTATCCTTAGAAATGGAACAGCTCAAAGCCGGTGGCTGTAGGATGGTCACCGAGCAGGTGGAGGTACATCCATTGGCATCGGTCACGGTAGCGGTATAAGTACCGGCGGCAAGTGCATTGGGATTCGCACCCCCCCAGTTAAAGGAATAAGGCGGCGTACCACCGGACCCACTGATAGAAGCCGATCCGTCACTGAATCCATAGCAGCTTACATCACTGTCCTTAGTAATGGAACAGCTCAGTGCGGGCGGTTCGGCGATCGTGACCATACAGGTAGAAGTACAGCCGTTGGCATCGGTTACGGTAGCGGTATACGTGCCGGCTGCGAGTGCGTTCGGATTTGCGCCACCCCAATCAAAGGAATAGGGCGTCGTACCACCAGCCCCGCTGATCGTTGCCGATCCGTCACTGAATCCGTAGCAACTTACATCGCTGGTCTTAGTGATGGAGCAGGTCAGTGCGGGCGGTTCGAGAATGGTTACGGAACAGGTGGAGGTACACCCATTGGCATCGGTCACGGTTGCGGTGTAGGAACCGGCGGCGAGTGCGTTGGGATCCGCGCCACCCCAGTCGAAAGAATAGGGAGCCGTACCGCCGGCCGCACTGATGGAGGCCGATCCGTCACTAAATCCGTAGCAACTCACATCACTGTCCTTGGTAATAGAGCAGCTCAGGTCAGAAGGCTGACCGATCGTCACATCACAGGTGGAGGTACACCCATTGGCGTCGGTCACGGTAGCGGTATAGGAGCCGGCCGCGAGTGCGTTGGGATCGGCGCCTCCCCAATTGAAGGAGTAAGGCGGTGTTCCACCGGCCCCACTGATGGTTGCCGAACCGTCATTGAAACCGTTACAACTGGCATCACTGGTTTTGGTGATGGAGCAACTCAGTGCCAGTGGCTGGAGGATAGTCACCGAGCAGGTGGAGGTACATCCATTGGCATCGGTTACGGTGGCGGTATAGGTCCCGGCCGACAGTGCTGTTGGATCGGCGCCACCCCAGTTGAAGGAGTAAGGGGGAGTACCGCCGGAGCCGCTGATCGTGGCCGATCCGTCACTGAAACCGTAGCAGCTCACATCACTGGTCTTGGTGATGGAGCAGTTCAGCGCGGGTGGTTCGTTAATGGTCACCATGCAGGTGGAATTACAGTCGATGATCTCATCGGAAACCGTTACCTCGTAGGTGCCGGCTGCGAGATTACTGACCGTAGCGGTCGTTTGACCACCGGGCCAGGCGTAGGTTACGGTTCCGTAAGCACCCGTCACGTTTACCGTAGCGGATCCATCACTGAATCCATTACAGCTCGCATCCTGATTTTTGGTAATGGTACAGGCGATCTCACACTCGGGAAGACCCACTTTCCAGGGGATCGTCTGGGCGCCGCCTTGCAGATTATCACAGCCGCAATCGATGCCGTTTCCGAAGAGGATCTTAATGTCCTGAAATGCACCTAGATTGGCCTGAATATTACCGGTCGGCGTGGAAGTTAGATCACAGTCCAGCAATACATCGATCCGGACGATCACAACGTCTCCCGGATCCAGACCGGATACTTCAAAGACGGCATCCAAGGTACAACTTCCGTTGCTAGTGCCAAGGGGATCACCGTTGATCTGTTCCATGGTCTTAATGATCATTTCGTTGCCGTCCAGATTGGCTGAGCCTGGATCGCTGGCATCATTGAGTTGAAAACTGACAACGTCAGTAACACCGATACCGCCCTGACCGGTAGTGTTACACAACCAGGAGACGGGAAGCTCCACGACATAATCGGTGCAGGCTGCGTCCGGATCGATTCTCAACTCCACAAAGAATGGTACGACGTCAAAACATTCGTAATCCTGTGGTTCTAGGGATTCTCTGATAAAAGCATTACTGCCGTCACCCCAGTATATATCGGTGTCTGCCGGGTTGTTGGCCGCAAAGTTAATGCTCGATATTGCGGAGCACTGTGCGTAAATGGTTTGGGGAGTAAGCGCCAAAAACAGCAAACACCCCAGGCTAAACAGCAGAAAGAATTGCTGCTTTAGCCCGTTTTTTTTGCTTTTGGACTTGGTTGTAACTATTAAACTGGTCATGATCTTGAGGTGTTAGATTGTGTAATAATTAAAAGGTTTAGGTTGAAAAATGAATACTTGTGCAACGATTGTACGGGGCAATAGAACCCCACTCCACGTTGGTACATCAGCAACGTAGATGTATTGTTTGAATCAGGTCGAAAATGGAGATAGCGAGGTGAAGGCAGTCGGGCTGCTTCACTTTAATTGTGGTGGATAGACTTTAAAAAGCGGTTTAAAAGCGCAACGGTTGTCTAACCGTACGGTAATAGTTGATACGAAAAAGCTTTTAAGGATAGCGTAAGGGATGATTGTTCCTGTGTTCTCATGACGATGGTTGTTAAAAATAATTTGTTGTGCGGACATACCTTGGGCCGTTAGCCATTGGTACAGCACCTTCTGCTATGGTTTATCTCTATCTCTAAAAGTGTGAATATAAAAATTGCTGTAGCGCTTTAGCGCCTGTGGTAAATGCAATTAGCCAAAGGGAAAATATAGTTGTGAAAGGGAGAGAAGACAATATTTCACGTATGAATTGGAGGAAACGTTTTCAAATATAAGCAAAATATGGCAGGAAGCCAACCGTGGGAAAACATAGTTTTTATTTGTATTTAATAAAAATAGTTGTGGATCAGTAGTGAACTGAAGATATACTACTGAAAAAAGGGCCTGTATGTATGTGAGAAATGGTTAATGCAGGAGACTGTCGAATGGAAGAAGTGGAATTTCGAATTATTTCGAAATAAAAGAAGAGGGCCTGGAAAACCAGACCCTCTAAGGGGGGAAGTGAGTAAAACTGACTCAAGTGGCACGGTGTACCAATTGATCAGAAAGCAGGGTGATCAATTACGGGCCTTGACGAAACGCTTGGTTAGAACGCCGTTCTCGTCCTTGAGAATGATCACGTACATGCCATTGGTCAGGTCACTCAGATCAATTTCCCGGATGTTCCATCCCTGCTGGGCTTCGATCCGGTTAGTACGGAATATCCGACCGTTGCTGTCTGCGATCTGAATGCTGATCTCCTGATCCGAATCCAATTTGAAGCGCAAATTGAGCTGGTCATTGGCCGGGTTCGGATAGACCGTCAGATTGTTGTTGAGCATTTCGGTGGCCATCGGATCAGCTCCGATCACCATGCTCCCCTGCTCAATCTGTGAGGGTAATCCGCAATCATTATTACATTCATTGAAAGCAGTCAGTGGATCGATATATGCAGATAATTGAGACGCTGAAGTGAAATCATCCGGACAGAAACTGATCGCGTATGCTTCGTCTACTCCCGGAGTCGCATTGAAAATACCGGCAATGTCCAGTTCGGTATCTTCAACACAGATCAGGTATTCATTATCTAAATTACCAAAATCAGCACCGTTGTAGATCAGGTTGAGCGTTGCGGCCAGAATGTGGTGCAGCAGGGTCTCGCCGTTCGGGAATTCCGCAAAGCGTTCGGCAATTTCCACCACATCGTCGGAGCAACCCAGGGGCAGTTTCTGGCCCCGGCCACGGGTGCTGTTGCTGTAACTGAACAGGCAGGAAATATCGGATGCAGATAAAGTATACTGCTCACCGCACAGGTAGAAACCGATATTATCACTATCGCCGGTACAACTCCTCTTGCCTCTTTCCTTCACTACTGTACCTCCCAGTACACCGCAAACCTCGGCCGGATGATTTTTCCAGAAACCGGGCGTCCAGGTGCACAGCTCCACACAACGTTCGAAAATGATCTCGATCGTACAGGTGGTGATACAGCCGTTGGCATCGGTGATCTCTACCGTAATGATTTCCGTGCCTTCGGAAGCATTGGAAACAGTCGTGCTGGCTCCGGTGGCGTCTGAGAATACCGCGCTTCCGTCGCTGGACCACGCGTAGGTGTAAGGCATCGTACCCCCGGTCACATCAACCGACAGACTAATGGATTCATCCAGGCAGATCGTATTTTCTCCACTGTCGTTGATGACGGTGCAGATCAACTCATCGGGCTGGTCAACCGTGGCGTCACAGGTAGACGTACAACCGTTGGCATCCCGTACGGTAACGGTGTACATGCCGGCGCTAAGATTATCAAAAGTCCCGGCGGCCTGGTAAGTCATACCACCGTCGATGCTGTACTCGTAAGGTGCGGTTCCGCCGCTACCGGCAACGGAAATAAATCCGTCACTGCCGTCGAAGCAGCTTACATCGGATGGCGTAGCGTCACAGCTTAGGGCATCGGGTTGGTCTACGGTGGCGTCACAGGTAGAGGTACAACCGTTGGCATCCCGCACGGTAACGGTATACATTCCGGCGCTGAGATTATCAAACGTTCCGGAAGCCTGATAGGTCGTACCGCCGTCGATGCTGTATTCGTAAGGCGCAGTTCCGCCGCTACCGGCAACGGAAATAGATCCGTCACTGCCGTCGAAGCAGCTTACATCTGATGGCGTAGCGTCACAGCTGAGGGCATCGGGCTGGTCTACGGCGGCATCACAGGTAGAAGTACAACCATTGGCATCCCGCACGGTCACGGTATACATCCCGGCACTGAGATTATCAAAAGTCCCGGAGGCCTGGAAAGTCGCACCACCGTCGATGCTGTATTCGTAAGGCGCGGTTCCGCCGCTACCGGAAACTGAAATAGATCCGTCACTGCCGTCGAAGCAGCTTACATCGGATGGCGTAGCGTCGCAGCTGAGGGCATCGGGTTGGTCTACCGTTGCGTCACAGGTAGAAGTACAACCGTTGGCGTCACGCACGGTAACGGTATACATCCCGGCACTGAGATTATCAAAAGTCCCGGAGGCCTGGAAAGTCGTACCACCGTCGATGCTGTATTCGTAAGGCGCGGTTCCGCCGCTACCGGATACGGAAATAGATCCGTCACTGCCGTCGAAGCAGCTTACGTCGGATGGTGTAGCGTCACAGCTGAGGGCATCGGGTTGGTCTACCGTTGCTTCACAGGTGGACGTACAACCATTTGCATCGCGCACGGTGACGGTATACATGCCGGCGCTGAGATTATCAAACGTTCCGGAAGCCTGATAGGTCGTACCGCCGTCGATGCTGTACTCGTAAGGCGCAGTTCCACCGCTACCGGATACGGAGATAAATCCGTCGGCGCCACCGAAACAACTTACATCGGATGGCGTGGCGTCACAGGTCAGATCTGAGGGTTGGCCTACAGTGGCGTCACATGTAGACGTACAACCGTTGGCATCGCGCACGGTAACCGTGTACATGCCGGCACCGAGATTATCAAAAGTCCCGGAAGCCTGATAAGTGGTACCGCCGTCAATACTGTATTCGTAGGGAGCGGTTCCGCCGCTACCAACTACGGAGATGGAACCATCAGTTGCACCATTGCAACTGGCGTCGGACGGTGTAGCGTCGCAGGTCAATGCATCGGGTTGGTCTACAGTGGCGTCACAAGTAGAGGTACAGCCGTTGGCATCGCGCACGGTGACGGTATACATTCCGGCGCTAAGGTTATCAAAAGTCCCGGAGGCCTGATAGGTCGTACCGCCGTCGATGCTGTATTCGTAAGGCGCAGTTCCGCCACTACCGGATACGGAAACAGATCCGTCACTGCCGTCGAAGCAGCTTACGTCGGACGGTGTCGCATCGCAGGTGAGTGCATCGGGTTGATCCACGGTGGCATCACAGGTAGAAGTACAGCCGTTGGCATCACGTACGGTAACGGTATACATACCGGCGCTGAGGTTGTTAAAAACTCCGGAGCCCTGGTAGGTGGTTCCTCCGTCGATGCTGTACTCATATGGCGCGGTACCACCGCTACCGGAAACGGATATAGATCCGTCACTGCCGTCGAAGCAGCTTACATCGGAGGGTGTGGCGTCGCAGGTGAGTGCATCAGGTTGGTCTACCGTAGCATCACAGGTAGAGGTACAGCCGTTGGCATCGCGCACCGTAACGGTATACATGCCGGCGCTGAGGTTGTTAAAAACTCCGGAGCCCTGGTAGGTCGTACCGCCGTCAATACTGTACTCATAAGGTGCAGTTCCACCGCTACCGGATACGGAAACAGACCCGTCACTGCCGCCGAAGCAGCTTACGTCGGACGGTGTCGCTTCGCAGGTCAATGCATCGGGTTGATCTACCGTGGTATCACAGGTAGAGGTACAGCCGTTGGCATCCCGCACCGTAACGGTATACATTCCGGCGCTGAGGTTATCAAAAGTCCCGGAAGCCTGATAGGTGGTACCGCCGTCGATGCTGTACTCGTAAGGTCCGGTTCCACCGCTACCGGCTACGGAAATAGATCCGTCACTGTCGCCGAAGCAGCTTACATCGGAGGGCGTAGCATCACAAGTCAGATCGGAAGGTTGGCCTACCGTTGCATCGCAGGTGGACGTACAGCCATTAGCGTCGCGTACGGTAACGGTATACATCCCGGCACTGAGATTGTCAAACGTGCCGGAAGCCTGGTAAGTCGTACCGCCGTCGATGCTGTATTCGTAAGGCGCGGTTCCGCCACTACCGCTTACGGAAATAGATCCGTCTGCCACACCATTACAACTGGCATCAGTTGGCGTAGCATCGCAGCTGAGGGCATCGGGTTGGTCTACGGTGGCGTCACAGGTAGACGTACAACCGTTGGCATCCCGCACCGTAACGGTATACATTCCGGCACTGAGATTGTCAAAGGTTCCAGAGGCCTGGTAGGTGGTTCCGCCGTCGATGCTGTATTCATACGGGGCAGTTCCGCCGCTACCGGACACGGAAATGGACCCGTCACTGCCACCAAAGCAGCTTGCATCGGAAGGCGTAGCATCGCAGCTGAGGGCATCGGGCTGTTCAACGGTCGCATCACAGGTAGTTGTGCAACCATTCGCATCGCGGATGGTAACGGTATACATGCCGGCACTGAGATTGTTGAAAACTCCGGAAGCCTGATAGGTCGTACCCCCGTCGATACTGTACTCGTAAGGCGTCGTTCCGCCGCTACCGGACACGGAAATGGATCCGTCACTCCCACCAAAGCAGCTCACATCGGACGGGGTGGCGTCGCAGCTGAGGGCGTCGGGCTGCTCTACCGTTGCATCGCAGCTAGACGTACAACCATTAGCATCGCGGACCGTAACCGTGTACATACCGGCGCTCAGGTTGTTAAAAGCGCCGGAAGCCTGGTAGGTGGTTCCGCCGTCGATGCTGTATTCATACGGCGCAGTTCCACCGCTACCGGACACGGAAATGGACCCGTCACTACCGCCGTAGCAACTTACATCGGACGGGGTGGCGTCGCAGCTGAGGGCATCGGGTTGCTCCACGGTTCCGTCGCAGGTGGTCGTACAGCCATTCGCATCGCGAATGGTAACGACATACATGCCAGCGCTGAGATTGTTAAAAGTTCCGGAGCCCTGGTAGGTCGTACCCCCGTCGATACTGTACTCGTAAGGCGTCGTTCCACCGCTACCGGACACGGAAATGGACCCGTCATTACCGCCAAAGCAGCTTACGTCGGAAGGCGTTATGTCACAGCTGAGGGCATCGGGCTGGCCGACGGTCGCGTTGCAGGTACTGGTACAATCATTGGCATCCCGTACGGTGACGGTATACATGCCGGCGCTGAGATTGTCAAAAGTCCCGGAAGCCTGGTAGGTCGTACCGCCATCGATACTGTACTGGTAGGGTGGGGTGCCACCGCTGCCGCTTACCGAAATAGAACCGTCACTATCGCCGAAGCAGGTCGCATCCGAGGCGGAAGCATTACAACTCAGGGCGGGCGGTTCGTTGATGGTCACCATACAGGTGGAAGAACAATCTACGATCTCATCGGAAACGGTCACTTCGTAGGTGCCGGCCGCAAGATTGGAAACACTCTGGGTGCTCTGTCCGCCGGGCCAGGCGTAAGTTACCGTGCCGAAATTGCCGGTTACATTTACGGTTGCGGCTCCGTCTGTACCGCCGTTGCAACTGACATCCTGATCCTTGGTGATTGTACAGGCGATCTCACATTCGGGCAGGCCTACCTTCCAGGGAATGGTCTGCGCGCCGCCCTGTAGATTATTACAGGTACAGTTGGAGCCGACGCCGGAAATGATCCGGATATTCTGGAAAGTACCCAGATTGGCCTGGATATTTCCGGTAGGGCTGGAGGTAAGATCGCAGTCGAGCAGAACGTCGATCCGCACGATCACTTTATCGCCCGGATCCAGACCGGATACTTCAAACAGCGCGTTAAAGTCGCAACTTCCGTTGGGTGTTTCCAGCGGAATTCCGTCCGTTACCGGGTAATTGTTTACCAGGATGATCTGTTCATCGCCGTCTAGGTTGGCCGAACCCGGATCGGAAGAAGGATTGATCTGGTAATCGATCACCGCGGTTACTCCGATACCGCCCTGTCCGGTGGTGTTGCAGAGCCACTGCATCGGCAGCTCTACCACGTAATCTTCGCACTGGGCATCGGCGGCAATTTCCAATTCCACCAGGAAGGGAACCACATCGAAGCATTCGTAGTCTCTGGGTTCCAGGGATTCGATTACGTAAGCATTGCTCCCGTCGCCGAAGTAGACATCGGAATCCGCCGGGTTGTTGGCCGCAAGATTAATACTGGAAATCGCTGAGCACTGTGCGTAGACCTGCTGTTGGGTACTCCAGGAAAAGAGCAGACAGAGCGCGCCGAGGAGCAGGTATCTCAGGTTTTGGTCAAGGCAATTTTTCAATTGCGATTTTTTGGGAATGGTTGTAGCTAAAAAACTGGTCATAATTGCTTTAGTTAATTTAAAAATCGGTTTTTGTAAAAAAATGAATATGGATAGTTCTTCTCCGGGCCCGGGCAGCAGGTCCGGGCCGGCAGTACATAGCATTAGCGTTTAGTGGGAATCACACTGGATGAACCACACTATCGGTCAGAAAAAATAGTGGAATGGGAAACTCTTAGCCCGAATAACGGGCAAACTGATCGGAGAACCGGAGATCGGTTAACTCGGATAGAGCGGTACGCCTAGATCAGCAGGTGGTGGAAGTGAATAGATCGTAGAAAGTGCGTTTGGTTGTACATAGTTAAGATTCGTCATGCTTCGAGGGATGATGTTAAACAATAGAATACCGGGCAAACCGGGGTTTGCCAAAAAAGATTTTTGGAAAAAATTAGATCAAACGAGGCTCAAAAGAAGGGCTACTGTATAATGAGAGGACAATTATTTATCTTGTATACAACTATTTGATTTTCAATATATACAAAATTTATACACCAAACAAGCGTAGTGTTGGATAAAAACAAATTATTTCAATTGCTAATTTGACGTAAGGACGGGGAATGCCCCGCTGACGGTAGGTCTATGCCGGGAAGTGGTGCGATTGGTCACTGAATTTTTTTTTATTTCAATCCATATTAAAAATGGATTTAGCCTTCCCGGAGGAACTGTCGGCGGGCAAAAGAGGGTTACCTTTCCGGAAGAGCGGTCCGGTGATCCGGCAATCGGCACGAAAACCAGCAAATGACACTGGGCTTGTAAGCATATTGTTAATAAGTAGCTTTTTCGATGTTTAGGACGCTATTTGCAGTTCCGTCATCAGATCTGAAAATGGCCAAATGAAAAAACTGAAACTCTTGAATACTCCCAAGCGCAATCGTGGCCAACATCCCAAAGATGCTTCGCTCTTCGGCCCTAAATCCCGTTCGGCCGTTCTCGAAGCGGTCGAGGATCATTCCCATCTGCTCACCCGCGGCTACGGCACCAACTCCGCCCTGGAACTGGTAGGGAACCGCTACCGGCTGAACAAAAGACAACGCAAAGCCGTCATGCGTATGAGCGCCTCCGATCAGGAGCTCCGGCGCAGACAAAGCAAGGCGCTGCAGGCAGAAGAGATCAGGGGGCAGGCCGTAGCCATCGACGGCTTTAATCTGCTGATCCTGCTGGAAAGCGCTTTGTCGGGAGCCTATATCTTTCCCTGCCGGGACGGCCTCTACCGGGATATTTCCAGTGTGCACGGTTCCTACAAGCGGGTGGTTAAGACCGAGACGGCCATCACGCTGGTCGGTGATACCCTGCAGGAACTCGGTACCGGTCCCGTCCGCTGGTTGCTGGACCGTCCGATCTCGAACAGCGGCCGACTGAAGACCTTTTTGCTGGAACTCAGCGAACAAAACCATTACCACTGGGAGGTGGAACTAGTCTTCAATCCCGATAAGGTACTGGCGGAGGGGGATGCGGTGGTGATCAGCTCGGACGGCTGGGTACTGGACGAATGCCGGCACTGGTACAATCTCGGTCGCCAGATCGTGGATCAACATCTACCGGAGGCAAAAATGCTGAAACTCTAAGTCGGTACCTTCCATTTTAATTGTAGTAATTCTTTGGAATAGCGGATCAGAAATGGGAAATTGGACGGAAAAAATGAAGCCAATCTCCTCCCGTTTCACCTGGGTGTTACTCCCGTTGCTGCTGCTGACCTTTGTCTCTGCCGGTCAACCCGAACCCATTCCCCCGCTTGCGGTCACCGCCGGTGAATTGCTCGATAAGATCAAAGCGCAACTGACCTGCGATTGGGCCACCGAAACCGTAGATACCTATAAAGGTGGCGGTCCGGATGTGGAAGTCACCGGTATTGCCACTACCTTCCTGGCCACGCTGGATGTGTTGAAAAGGGCCAAGGCCCGGGGCCTGAATTTCGTGATTACCCACGAACCGACTTTCTACAATCACTTCGACCGGACGGAACAGTACGGCGACGATGAAGTACTGGCCGCCAAACAAAAATTCATTGCAGACAATGACATGATCGTCTTTCGTTTTCACGATCACTGGCACCGCACGGCACCGGACGGGATCTACAAGGGAATGACTGCCAAACTGGGCTGGGAAGCCTACAGCCGCGATGGCAGCCAGTACTATTACGACCTCCCGCCGATGAGCCTGAAAAAGCTGGCCAAACAACTGAAAAAGAAATTTGCGCGATCTACCATCCGGGTGGTGGGCGATATCGATACCGAAGTGAGCCGGATCGGTCTGGTCCTGGGAGCGGCCGGTTCCATGCGCCAGATCGAGAGCCTGCAGCGCGATGACGTCGAAGTAGTGATCGCCGGTGAAGTACCGGAATGGGAAACCGTGGAATACATCCGCGACGCGGTTTCCATGGGCAAAAAGAAAGCGCTGATCCTGCTGGGGCACGCCAACTCGGAAGAAGCCGGCATGGCGTATTGTGCCGATTGGCTGAAGACTTTCATCTCGGAAGTACCGGTGGAATTTATTCCGGCCGGAGACCCCTTCTGGTCGCCCGGCACCCGGCAGTAAACGGTACGGCTTATGAGAAAGATCACCCGCAAAGGAGAAATTCTTGCCGCTTTGGAAAAGGTTTGCGCCGCCTACCGCGAGCAGGGCCCGGCGGAGGCCGTAGCGTGTTGCGAAACCGAAATGCTCCAACATAAGGTAAAGTTCCCGTTGCTGGAAACCTTTACCCGCGGCCTGTACGAATGCCTACCGGAAACGGAACAGCTTGCGTTTTGCGACCGGATCGCTGCCCTCAGGACCATCGGTGGCAATGTACTGCTGGGCATTATGCTACAGGAGAGACTTACCGCCCATTTTCTGCCTTCCTTCGGAAAGGCGGCCGAATACATCGCCGCCGGGGAGCAGTGGTACGTCTGTGATATTATCGGAGAACGGGTATTTGGCTATGCGCTGCTTCATCAGCCGGAGCGCACACTGCCGGAACTGGAGCGGCTGGCCCGGCATCCCAGTTTCTGGGTGGTCCGTTCGCTGGGCGCCGGTTCCCACTACGCCATCAAAAAGGGCTTGGAAAAAACGGCCGTACGCCGGGTCTTCGCCTTACTCCTGTCCCTGTGCAACACCCGGAATAAGGAGGTCCGGCAGGGCGTTGGTTGGGCGGCGAAAACAACGGCCAGATTTCATCCGGATATTATTGCGGAAAACCGACTCCGGATCCAGAACGAGGATCAGGTGCCCGGCTGGTTTCGCACCAAAATAAAAATCGGCCTGGCCCGACACCAACATGCCCAAGGAGATAACGGTTAAAACGATCCTGAATAAGACTAAGCAACGGGATAGTTGGTTTTTGGATGACTATACCCTCAACCTCTACAGCAGTTGCTCCTTCAACTGCCTGTATTGCTATATCCGGGGCAGTAAGTACGGGACTAATCTGGAAGAAAGTCTTTCCGTAAAGACGAATGCTATCGATTTACTGGAGCAGCAACTGGCACATCGGGCGGCCAAGGGGCAGTACGGTATCATCGTACTTTCTTCGGCCACCGATCCCTACCTCCGGATCGAAAAACGCTACGAACTGACCCGGCGGGCGCTGGAGGTGATCGCCCAGCACCGTTTTCCGGTACATCTGATCACCAAATCGGACCTCATCCTCCGCGATCTGGATCTGTTGCATCGCATCAACAAAACGGCCATCCTGCCGGAAGACCTGCAGCCCGATCTGGGAAGGGGAGTGATCGTTTCATTTTCTTTCTCTACCCTGGACGATGGGATCGGCAAGATTTTCGAACCCGGAGCGACACCACCGAGCCATCGCCTGGAAGCCCTGCAACAAATGGTCGATACCGGATTATTAAGTGGAGTGAGTATGATGCCGCTGTTGCCCTATATTTCGGATACGACCGCGAGTCTCCACACCTTGTTCTCCACCTTTAAAGCGGCCGCCGCGCACTACCTGCTACCGGCAACCATTACCCTTTTCGGAGACGGCCGGGCGGACAGCAAAACCCTCATGCTGCATGCAATTAAAAAACACTATCCGGAACTGGAAGCCCGCTATCTCCGTTTCTTTGGAGACAGTCACCAGATGCCGGCCTACTACCAGGATGCATTCCACCGGAAAATGAAGGAAATGAGCCACGAATATAACCTGCCGGATCGTATCTTGGATGCTGTAAAGAGAATGGAGTAGAGCGCATCCCCTGACCCCTAATTTCTGACCCCTGCCCCCCCGACACCTGACCCCTGATTTCTGACACCTAACCCCTAACTCCCAAACCCATGCTCCAATCCAAAATAAAAAGCAAAGAAGACGAAGACATCTGCATTCTGGTCCGGCCGGACAATCACCCCTGGAACTACCTCTGTGATTGCGGGGACGCCGGCGGCCTGACCGTGAAAGAATGTCAGGATACCCGCGCTATTTTCATCAGCCACACCCATTTCGATCACTTTTGTAATTTCGACTGGATACTGCGGCACCAGTTGGGGATCGCCCGGGAGGTTATCATTTGCGGACCGCCGCAAATTGCCCGGCAGGTACAATCCCGATTGCAGAGTTATACCTGGAATCTGATCGATCCGGAAGCCATTTGCTATCAGGTTCGGGAGGTGACGGATGGTGACCGGATAAAAGTTTTTAAGTTATCGCCGCCACTCTGGGAATTGCAGGCAGAGGCAGACCTTACCGGCCCGGTAATTTTTGCAGACGAGCAGTTCTCGGTGGAATTCACCGTGCTGGATCACAAGATTCCCTCCGTAGCCTATCTCTTTCGCGAAGTGGATACCGTAAAGATCGATATGGAGGCGAGTAATTTTCGGGCTGGAAAATGGGTGCGGGTACTGAAGGAGGCTTACGAGGCGGAGGATGGGGACCGGCTGCTGGAGGTGGAAGGCAACCGCATGCGTGCGGCGGAACTCTTTCATTTGCTGTTTATCAAAAAAGGAGACACCCTGGGCGTGATCATGGATCACGGGGCCGATGCCGCTAATCACGAACGGATCCAAGGCCTTTTTACGGATTGCCACCGGGTGTATATCGAAAGCTTCTTCCAGGAGGAAGACCGGGCGCTGGCCGAGGCGCACCGCCACAGTTATTCCGTAGCATCGGGAAAGATCATGCGGCAGTGCCGGGTGGCGGAAGCGATCCCGGTACATTTTTCCCGAAAATACGAACCAGCGGATATCGAGAGGCTGAAAGCAGAATTCGAAAAAGCTTATCTTGGCGACTGATCGGAAAACATGGAATTGCTACAACTACCCAAAATAGAATTGCACCTGCATCTGGACTGCTCCCTGAGTTATCAGGTGGTCCAAAAGCTCCGGCCGGATATCTCCGAAGCGGAGTACCGCGCTGCCTTCATCGGACCTCCAAAATGTCACGATCTGGCGGATTTTCTGACGCGTGCCATCAACGGCGTCAAATTGATGCAGACCGGGGAAGCACTGCGACTCGTTACCGACGATCTGTTTGACCAGCTGCTCGCCGACGGGGTCCTCTACGCCGAGATCCGCTTCGCTCCCTTATTGCATACCGAAGAAGGGCTGACTCCCCGGGAAGTGGTGGATATCATCAACGAGGCGACCGTCGCGGCTATCGCCCGCACGGGAGTTAAAGCCGGCCTCATCCTGTGCACCCTTCGCCACTACAACCGGGAACAAAGCCTGGAAACGGTGCGCCTGGTGGAGCAATTTGCCGGCACTTCCGTCGTCGGTTTCGATATCGCGGCCGATGAAGCCGGTTTTCCGATCGACGCTCATATCGAGGCCTTCCAATACGCCCGGGAAAAAGGTATTCACTGTACCGCCCACGCCGGAGAAGCCCGCGGTGCGGACAGTGTATGGGAAACGCTCCAAAATTTCCATCCCCAACGGATCGGTCACGGCGTAAGGAGCATCGAAGATCCGCAACTCATCGATCATTTGAAGGCGCTGAACATCCACCTGGAAGTGTGTCCCACGAGTAATATTCAGACCAATATCTACGACACCATGCGGGATCATGTCGTTGATCAGCTTTACCGGAGCGGGATCTCCCTCAGCATCAACACCGACGCCCGTACCATCAGTGATGTAACGCTTCGCCGGGAATACCAGAACCTGATCGATACCTTTCAGTGGGAAAAAGCACATTTCCTGAAATGTAACCTGGAAGCGCTGGAACACGCCTTCATCGGCGCTGCGGAAAAGGAGCAGCTACGCGAACGACTCCTCGCCGCCTGGCTGTAACCGCCATCCCGTCTTCCGTAGATCGAAATATCTCGATTTCCCACCTTTCTAACTTTCCATCTTCCGCCAAATCGCTCCAAAATTTATTACCTTTCGCAACAGCAAAATTCTCACTTACCAAAAATTGATCCATGCAAAAGATCTTTCACTCACTAATTGTACTATGTCTTTTCAGTGTGACCACCCTGGTAGCGCAGAGCCGAATGCTACCCGCCGACTCGGTGGTGATCACCAAGCACAAAACCACGATAAAAGGGCAGGCCATCAATTACACCGCGGAATGTGGTACCCAGCCGGTTTGGAATGATGACGGCAAAGTGACCGCCTCCCTTTTTTACACCTACTATACCCGCGACGGGATCGCCGACCGCACGGCCCGGCCGTTGGTTATTTCTTTTAACGGTGGACCCGGTTCCGCTTCCGTGTGGATGCACCTGGCATACACCGGCCCCGTTATTCTGGAGGTGGATGACGAAGGATTTCCCGTACAGCCCTACGGCGTGAAATCCAATCCGAATTCCATTCTCGACGTTGCCGATATCGTATACGTTAATCCGGTCAATACCGGTTATTCCCGCATTCTGGATAAAGAGACCAAAAAGGAGACCTTTTTCGGCGTGAATCAGGACATTGAATACCTGGCCGAATGGATCAATACCTTCATCACCCGGCACAATCGCTGGCTGTCGCCCAAATACCTGATCGGGGAGAGTTACGGTACCACCCGGGTATCTGGTCTGGCCCTGGCCCTGCAAAACAACCAGTGGATGTACCTCAACGGGGTGATCCTGGTATCGCCCACCGATCTGGGCATCGATCGGGACGGGCCGGTCAAAGCGGCCAATCGCCTGCCTTATTTTGCGGCCGCCGCCTGGTTCCACAAAAAGCTCGCTCCGGAACTGCAGCGCAAGGACCTCGACGATCTTCTGGCTGAGGTGGAAGCCTACACCGTAGACGAATATTTACCGACCCTGGCCAAGGGCGGGTTTATCGAACCCGCCGAAAGAGCGGCTATGGCCAAAAAAGTAGCGGCTTACTCGGGCCTAAACGAAGAAGCCGTTTTACAAAATAACCTCGATATTTCCACTTCCTTCTTCTGGAAGGAACTGCTGCGGAACGAAGGCTTTACGGTCGGCCGCCTGGATTCCCGCTATACGGGCATCGACCGGAAGGTTGCCGGTGACCGCCCGGACTTCAACTCCGAGCTGACCTCCTGGCTGCATTCCTTTACGCCGGCGATCAATTATTACCTGCAGGAAGTTCTGAAATTCAAGACGGAGGTGAAGTACAATATGTTTGGCCCGGTACGCCCCTGGGATCGCTCCGGCGACCAGACCGGGGAGAACCTGCGTCAGGCCATGGCCCAAAATCCTTATCTTAATGTGCTGGTACAATCGGGCTACTACGATGGCGCGACCAATTATTTCGATGCGAAATACAGTATGTGGCAACTGGATCCCAGCGGTCGGATGAAAGACCGGCTGAGTTTTAAAGGCTACCGCAGCGGCCACATGATGTACCTGCGGGCGGAAGACCTCGCTACTTCCAATGAACACCTGCGGGAGTTCATCAAGGCCTCCACGCCGACCAAAGGGGAGCCGGCTATGTACATCCGGCCTTAGTATAAATGAAATCGGGTGGAGCCATCTATTTTGCCCCGCCGCAGGCCAGACTACAGGAAGACCGGTAGTACACTGATCACAAAATCTTGGTGATCAGTGTACTACTTCTCCCGTTGTTTCCCCGTCTTTAGCATACAAAACGAACCAACAATATGAAATATCTGAATTTTATCCTCTGCTTTTTTCTGGGACTGACCTTACTACCGGCGCAGGACCGCCCCCCCAATTTCGTGATCATTTTTTGTGATGATCTGGGGTACGGCGATCTGAGCGCATTCGGCAATCCCACCATCCGGACACCGAACCTGGATCGGATGGCCGCTGAAGGTCAGAAATGGACCCAGTTCTACGTAGCCGACCCCGTTTGTACGCCCAGCCGGGCGGCGCTGATGACGGGAAGATACCCGGTTCGGAACGGAATGAGCTCAGCCAAACGGGTAGTCTTGTTTCCCGATTCGGCCGGGGGCCTGCCCAAAGATGAAGTGACCATCGCCGAAGTGCTCAAACAAAAGGGCTACGCTACCGCAGCGATCGGCAAGTGGCACCTGGGGCACTTACCGCAGTTTTTGCCCACTAATCAGGGATTCGATTCCTACTTCGGAATACCTTATTCCAACGATATGGACCACATCCGAGGCATGAAACCTAATTATTACAACCTGGCGGATGATCCTGATGCCATGCCGGAAACCAAGTATTATAACGTCCCGCTGATGGAGAACGAAGAGATCGTGGAACGCCCGGCCGACCAGACGACCATCACCAAACGTTACGCCGAGCGGGCCGTGCAGTATATTAAAGATAATAAAGAGCAACCCTTCTTCTTGTATCTGGCGCACAACCTCCCGCACATCCCTCTCTTCGCTTCCAAAGATTTCAAAGGCAGCAGCAAGCGGGGATTGTACGGTGATGTATTGCAGGAGATCGACAACGGAGTGGGCAACATCCTGCAGACGATCCGCGATGAAGGGCTCGAAGACAATACCATTGTCGTCTTTTCTTCGGATAACGGACCCTGGCTGGTATTCCGGACCCACGGCGGTTCTGCCGGTCCGCTTCGGGCTGGAAAAGGAACGACCTTTGAAGGGGGGCAACGGGTACCCACCATCTTCTGGGGCCCCGGTATGGTCAAACCCGGTCTGGTGACGGATATGGGATCTACGCTGGACCTGATCAATACCTTTGCGGCGCTTTCCGGTACCAAGGTGCCGACGGATCGCAAAATGGACGGCTATGATCTCTCGCCGGTACTGAAGGGCAGCGGTGCCAGTCCCCGGCAGGAATTTTACTACTGGACGCGGGCCAAATTGCATGCGGTCCGTTCCGGCCCCTGGAAATTACACATCGCCCAGCGGGAACCGGTCAATTACGGTCGGGAAGTAGAAATGGCGCATCCGGAACTCTACAACCTGGAAAAGGACATTTCCGAAGCCTACGATCGTTACGAACACGAACCCGAAGTGGTAGAACGCCTGATGAAAATGCTGCAAATGCACGAAACCGATACCGAAGACCGGCTGCCGGATAACCTGGAGGCACGCATAAAAGAATAGCTATGCTGCTTAAACGTACATCTCTTTTTGCGATCGCGATCACCCTGGGACTGATCTCCTGTCAGTCCCTGCAGCGGGAAACCGCCGCTCCCCAACCGCCTAACATCATCCTGATCATGGGCGACGATATGGGGTTTTCGGATCTGGGTTGCTACGGTGGCGAGATCCGCACGCCGAACCTGGACCGTCTGGCGGCCAATGGGCTGCGATTCACCCAATTCTACAATACGGCCAGATGTTGCCCCACGCGGGCATCTTTGCTCACCGGCCTCTATCCCCAGCAGGCGGGCATCGGGCATATGGTCGATGACCGGGGTACGGAAGCTTTCCGGGGAGACCTGAGTGACCGGGCGGTGACGATTGCTGAAGTCATGAAAGGAGCCGGTTATGAGACCTACATGTCCGGCAAATGGCACGTCACGCCCTACGTGGTCGAAGATCCCGATCAGAAAAACTGGCCACGGCAACGCGGATTCGATAAATTCTTCGGGATGATCTCCGGAGCCGGGAGCCTGTACGATCCGCGGTCCCTCGCACTGGATAATGAGTACGTGGCCCCGCGGGATGGGTTTTATTGTACGACGGATTTTACGGACTACGCGCTGCAATGCATTGAGGAACACCAAAGCGAGAATCCCTTTTTCATGTATCTGGCTTACACCGCGGCCCACTGGCCGATGCATGCCCCCGCCTCCGCCATCGCCCGGTACGACGGACAGTATGACAAAGGATGGGATGCGGTCCGGCAGGAGCGATACCAGCGTATGCAGGAAATGGGCATCATCGATCCGTCCTGGGAACTGACACCCCGGGATTCCTTCGTAGCGGCCTGGTCGGAAGATATTCCCGATCGGGAATGGGAAATTGCCAATATGGAGGTATACGCCGCGATGGTGGAACTGATGGATGAAGGCATTGGCCGGATCATCGCCAGTCTTGAAGCCCGAGGAGCACTGGACAACACCCTGATCTTCTTCCTCCAGGATAACGGTGCCTGCGCGGAAGAACTGGCCTGGGTAAAAAGAGATACCAGTACCATCCCGGCGGAGCCCATGCCCCCCGGAGCCATCCAGACCCTGATGGTGCCGGAGGTCACCCGCGATGGCAAGCGGGTCAAATTAATGAAGGATGCTATGCCGGGTCCACCGGAAAGTTACACGGCCTACGGCCTGAACTGGGCCAACGCCAGTAATACGCCCTTCCGGGAATACAAGCACTGGGTACACGAAGGCGGGATCTCCACCCCGCTGATCGTACACTGGCCGGCCGGTTTTTCCAGTCGCGGCACGTTCCGATCCGAACCATCCCACCTGATCGACATCATGGCTACCTGTGTGGATGTTTCCGGTGCGGTCTATCCCGAGGAATATCGCGGTAACCGAATTCGCCCCATGGAAGGTAAAAGCCTTCAGCCCGTCTTTACCGAGCAACCCCTGGACCGGGAAGCCATTTTCTGGGAACACGAAGGCAATCGTGCGGTCCGGATGGGAAAATGGAAATTGATCTCCAAAGCGAGTAAGCAGAGATCTTTCCTGTGGGATAAAATCGATTCACTGGCTCCCGAAAACTGGGAGTTATTCGATATGGAAGCCGATCGGACCGAAATGCACGATCTGGCCGGGGCTCATCCGGATCTGGTTCGCCAAATGTCCGGGATGTGGCTGGAGTGGGGAAAGCGCACGGGGATTGTGCCCCGGCCTTATGATTTGGATTGAGGGGAAATAGAGTTTGTTCCACCCCCTTGTTCCCCTGCCCGCCCGCGGGGGAGACTGAGCATCGGCCTTTCGATTCCAAAGTATTTGAGTTTTGGTGTGAAAGTGTCCGAGGTTATTTGCTTATGGAATAATCCCTTCATTGGCTGGGTACTGTCCCCCGCCGGCGGGGGATTTAGGGGGTGGAAACTGTAAAAACATAGCCTAGAAGTGGTTTCCGAACTTCAAAATAAAGCAGTGGGAAATCAAATGAGGTGGGTGAATGGTGAAGGTTTGATGAGGATCCACCTCCTTGTTCCCCCGCCCGCGGGGGAGACTAAGCATCTGCATTTGATTTCTAAGTGTTTGAATGTGGATGTAGAAGTATCCGAGGGGAAGCACTCATGAATTGACCTCGTCGCTGGTTGGATATTGTCCCCCGACCATACGGTCCCGTACCGGGCCGGCGGGGGATTTAGGGAGTGGAGAACTCCTCACTACCAAAAAAACATTACCTTAAAACCACTCTCTATACCAATAAACAAACGCGCAATGATCAAAGCTGCCCCCGAAAATAACTACCACTATAACCCCAAGTTAAGATCACGGGCCAACCAGCTGCGAAAATCGATGACCAAAAGTGAGGCCTGTTTATGGAAATACGTGCTTCGTGCGAGAAAAATGCGTGGCTATCAATTTCGGAGGCAAAGGCCAGTTCTGAATTACATCGCAGACTTTATGTGTAAAGAGCTGCTGCTGATCATTGAAGTAGACGGAATAACTCACGATGACCCGGATGCCTTCCTGCGGGACATGAAAAGAGACGAACGATTAAAGGAGGTTGGATTTACTACTTTGAGGTTTTCCAGTTGGGAGGTGTTGAATCGGATTGGTGAGGTGGGGGGCATGATTAGTGATTGGATTGGTGAGCGGGAGGAGGGTCCACCCCCTTGTTCCCCCGCCGGCGGGGGAGACTAAGCATCATTTTTTGAGTTCCAAAGTATTTGAATTTTGGTGTGAAAGTGTCCAGGGTTACGTGCTTATGAAATAATCCTTTCATTGGCTGGGTAATGTCCCCCGCTGGCGGGGGATTTAGGGGGTGGAAACTGTAAAAACATAGCTTAAAAGTGGTTCTCGAACTTCAAAATAAAGCAGTGGGAAATCAAATGAGGTGGGTGAATAGTGAAGGTTTGATGAGGTCCACCCCCTTGTTCCCCCGCCGGCGGGGGAGACTAAGCATCATTTTTTGAGTTCCAAAGTATTTGAATTTTGGTGTGAAAGTATCCAAGGTTACGTGCTTATGAAATAACCCTTTCATTGGCTGGGTACTATCCCCCGCTGGCGGGGGATTTAGGGGGTGGAATATTTGAAAAAAACTAAAATTAAACACTGGGCAGCCCCAAAACACACAAAAAATAACCAGCAAAAAACAAATGACCATCCAAAGAACAACATACCTTTCTTACTTATTCCTCCTGCTGCTTGCCGCCTGCGGACCGGCTGCGCCGTACACCGATGAGATCGCCGCTACGCTGCCGGAAACCGTCAGTTATAACTTCCACATCCGTCCCATTCTGGCGGATCGTTGTTTTTCCTGCCACGGGCCGGATGAGGCCGCCCGGAAAGGGGAGTTGCGTCTGGATGAAGCCGCGCGCGCCTATGCGAAGGGCAGTAGCGGCCGGTCGGCCGTGCACGGAGGTAGCCTGGGACGAAGCGAGGTGTTTCACCGCATTTACAGTGAAGATGCCGAACTCCAGATGCCGCCACCCGAGAGCAACCTCAGCCTGGATGAGCGGGAAAAAGCCCTGATCTCCCGCTGGATCGAGCAGGGAGGGATCTACGAGCCGCACTGGTCTTTTGTACCAGTGGAAAAACCACCGGTGCCGGACCTGACGAGTGATGCCGTCAAAAATCCCATCGATCAGTTTATCCTGGCGAAGTTGCAGCCGAAGGGACTGGATCTGGCTCCCGCGGCCGACCGGGAAAGGCTGATCCGCCGTCTGAGTTTTGACCTCACCGGATTGCCGCCTACGCTGGAACAGATCGATGCCTTTCTGGCGGATGATAGTCCGGCGGCCTACGAAAAACTGGTCGATCGTCTGCTGGCCGGTGATGCCTACGCCGAGCGGATGGCGCTGGACTGGATGGATCTGGCGCGCTACGCCGATTCACAGGGTCTGCATTCGGACGGGTGGCGATCTATGTATCCCTGGCGCGACTGGGTGATCGACGCCTACCGGGAGGGAATGCCTTTTGATCAGTTCCTGACCTGGCAACTGGCCGGCGACCTGCTGCCCAAACCGAGCCGGGAACAACTCATCGCCACTGGGTTTAACCGCAATCACAAAACGACCGCCGAGGGTGGGGTAGTGGATGAGGAATACCGGGCTGAGTATGTCCACGACCGGGTAGCGACCACTGCTACGGCTTTTATGGGGCTGACCATGGAGTGCGCCCGTTGCCACGATCACAAATACGACCCCATCACTCAGAAAGAATATTACCGATTTTATGCTTTTTTCAATCAGGTCGATGAATTGGGCCTGTCCGGTGACGATGGCAATGCCGGGCCCAATATGCTGTTGCCCGCACCGGAAACCGAAGCGAGGATCCGGGAAATCAGCAAAGAGATCCACGCTAAAGCCCTTTCCGTGGATCATGCCGAAGCAGACCTGGCGAAAGAAAAGGATTTTATAAGCAATCTGCCGGCGGTCTCTATGGCCGCTGCGGCTCCACCGGATATCGCTTTGCCGCTGGATGACCTAAAGGAAGAAAGAATTGACCGAAATGCTGAAAGCCGGGTATCGGGAGAGGCCGCCATCGTCGAGACCGACCGCGGCAAAGTGCTGGAACTGGATGCTGAATACGAATTTATCGACCTGCCTGACCAGGGGCTGTTTGAGCAATACGATGCCTTCTCCGGAGCGATCTGGATCCGGCCGCTGGAAAAACGGACTTCCCAGACCATTATGGGCAACAGTGGCCAGAAGGGAACCTTCTGGCGCGGCTGGGACCTGATACTGGACAGCCTCAATCATCTGAATTTGCGTCTGATCCACGCGCTGCCGCACGATGTGTTGTCCGTACGCAGCGAACCGGTCGTGCCCACCGGAGCATGGACCCATGTCGCCTTCACCTACGATGGCTCCGGACGTGCGGCGGGTGTACAGCTGTACCTGAACGGCGAGGCAGTAGCCATGGTCACCGAATACGACCTCCTTCAGCGCAGTATCTATCCGATCGCTTTTAGTAAGGCCCGCACGGATCGCTCCCTGCGACTGGGAAAAAGCTATCGGGCCTTCACCGGCGAGTACGGGATTTACGCCGGGCAGCTGGATGATTTTAAATTATTCAGCCGGCGTCTGAGTCCATTGGAAGTCGCGGCGCTTACCGGTGCACTAGATCCAATGGAGCTATTTGCGGAATTTCGGAAGCAACCCGAACCAGAACAACGAGCAGCCCTGACGCGTACCTGGTGGTACAACCACCCGCCGGCACCGGTGGAAGAATTACGGGCCCTACGCCGGGAAAAGCAGGAACTGCTGGATACCGTACCGGAAGTAATGATCATCCGGGAGCTGGACCAGCCCCGGAAAACCTATGTGCTCAACCGAGGGAACTACGATGAACCAACGGTGGAGGTAACCCCCGGTACTCCGGCCAGTTTATTACCGTTTCCGGACAGTTTACCGGCCAACCGACTGGGACTGGCCCGCTGGCTGACCGATCCCCGCCATCCACTGACCAGTCGGGTGGTCGTCAATCGGCTCTGGCAGCAGTTCTTTGGTCGGGGCCTCGTGGATACGCCGCACGATCTGGGGCTGCAGGGGAGTTTGCCCAGCCATCCGGAATTGCTGGACTGGCTGGCCGCCAGCCTGCTGGAAAACGGTTGGGAGATCCGGGCAATCCAAAAGCTGATCGTACTGTCGGCGACCTACCGGCAAAGCTCCGTGGCCGATCCGGCCCTGCGGGAGAAAGATCCGGATAACCGACTGTGGGCCCGCGCGCCCAGCTATCGTTTGCCCGGCGAAATGATCCGCGATAATGCATTGCTGGCGAGTGGTTTGCTCAACCGAAAAGTTGGTGGACCCAGCGTCAGGCCCGTCCAACCGGCCGGCCTCTGGACGGAAAAGACCAGTAGTACCCATATCCTGCGCAAATACGAAACGGACAGCGGCACGGATCGCTACCGCCGCAGTCTATACACCTTCATCCGACGCACATCTCCGCATCCGGCCATGACGGCTTTTGATGTGCCCAATCGCAGCGTATGCACCGCCGAACGGCAGCGTACCAACACACCCATGCAGGCGCTGGTGCTGCTGAACGATCCGCAATTCGTGGAAGCGTCGCGGGTATTGGCCGAACGGGTGCTGGATCAGGAAACGGAACTGGCCCCGCGGATCAGTCTGGCCTTCCGCCTGTTGACGGGCCGGGAGCCCCGCCCTCTGCAACTTCGCGAGTTGGTGGCCCTACAGGAGGAAGAACAGGCGCGCTTCTCGGAAGCGACAGACGCCGCCCGCGATTATGTGCTGACCGGGCAATTTCCGCCCGCGGACCACCGGGATCCGGTAGAGCTGGCGGCGATGACGGTGGTAGTTAATACCATCATGAATTTTGATGAATTTTATACCAAAAGATAAATGTCCATGAGTGATTGCCATCAGTATCACGAACATTATACCCGTCGCGATTTTTTGACCAAAACCTCATTGGGCCTGGGAGCGATCACCCTGGGACACCTGCTGGATCCGCTGTTGCTGGGAGCGAAGGCAGGTCCGGTACCGCTGGTTGGTCACCCTACATCGCCTTTGGTGGGTGGCCCGCATTTTGCCCCGAAAGTCAAACGGGTGATTTACTTGTTCCAGAGCGGAGCGCCCTCGCAGGTGGATCTGTTTGATCACAAACCGGAACTGCGTGCGCTACAGGGGCAGGACCTTCCGCCCTCCGTTCGGCAGGGGCAGCGTTTGACGGGCATGTCGGCCGGGCAGAAGCAACTGCCAATCGCCGCTTCTCCCTATAATTTTCAACAATTCGGGCAGAGCGGTGCCTGGGTGAGCGATCTGTTACCCTACACTTCGAAGATCGTCGATGAGCTTTGTTTCATCAAATCCATGTACACGGAGGCCATCAACCACGATCCGGCGGTTACCTTCGTGCAGACGGGATCCCAGCAACCGGGGCGACCGAGCATCGGTTCCTGGATCAGTTACGGACTGGGCAGCGACAATGAAAACCTGCCGGCATTTTGTGTGCTGCTCTCCCAGGGCAGCGGCGGTGGCGGTCAGCCACTTTACGATCGCCTGTGGGGAAACGGATTTTTGCCGTCGCACCACCAGGGGGTACAGTTCCGGGCCGGGAAAGATGCGGTATTGTACCTGGGGAATCCCGCGGGGATCAGTGCCGAAAGCCGTGCAAATCAATTGGAGCACCTGAAAAAACTCCAGGAAGATCAATTCGAGGAGGAACAGGATCCGGAGATCCAGGCTAAGATCGCCCAGTACGAGATGGCTTTCCGGATGCAAACTTCCGTACCGGAAACGATGGACTTGTCGGACGAACCCGATCATATCTTTGAATTGTACGGACCGGACAGCCGGGTGCCGGGTACCTTTGCGGCCAATTGCCTGCTGGCCCGCCGCCTGGTGGAACGGGATGTCAAATTCGTCCAGCTCTACCACCGCGGCTGGGATCACCACGGCAACCTGCCCGGTCAGATCCCCCGCTTATCCCGGCAGACGGATCAGGGATCGGCGGCTTTGGTCATGGACCTCAAGCAACGCGGCCTGCTGGATGATACCCTCGTGATTTGGGGCGGCGAATTCGGCCGGACCACATATTCCCAGGGTAAGCTGCGCCCCGATAACTTTGGCCGCGATCACCATCCGCGCTGCTTTACGATCTGGATGGCGGGCGGTGGGATCAAAAAGGGCCTGACTTACGGCCTGACGGATGATTTCAGTTACAACATTCTCAAAGATCCGGTCCATGTACACGATTTTCAGGCGACCCTGATGCATCTGCTGGGCGTCGATCACGAAAAGCTGACCTACAAACACCAGGGGCGTCGTTTCCGACTGACGGATGTACACGGTAAGGTGGTTCGGGATATTTTGAGTTAATATTGCAGGGAAAATCAGAAACCATTATTCAAATAGTAAACTACATGAGAAGCAAGATCATTCCTTTATCACTGATCACTGCGGTGACCGTACTGCTGGGCCTTGCCTGGAATTTTTCCGAGCGGCCGCTACTCCTGGCCGCCGACGAATTTTTGGTCGGTGACCTCCTGCCCGATGCCCCACTGCTGGCTGCACGCGGCGAATTAGGCGTGGGCGTACGCACCATCGATCTGGTCCATAAGGATCAGGCGGACATTTTGAATTATAAGGACGGAGAAACGCCCCGCTACGACCGCCCGCTGAAGGTGGAAGTATGGTATCCCGCGGAGATCCCGTCGGGTAAAGAAGAGATCGAGATCTACCGGGAAGTGCTCGGTAACCGGGGAGACACCCTGCGGCCTTTGATCCCCTTTGAGTTTAAGGGGCGGTCTCTCCGGGATGCGACTATCCTTAGCCCGGAGAAGCCATATCCATTGGTGATCCTTTCCCACGGTTATACCGGTTCCCGCCTGCTGTTCACCTATCTGGCGGAGAACCTGGCCTCCAAAGGGTATGTGGTAGCCTCCATCGATCACACCGAATCGACCTTCCGGGATGCCAACCGCTTTACCAGTACCCTGCTGAATCGCTCGTTGGACCAACTGTTCGTACTCGACGAAATGGACCGCTTGTCCCGCACGGGCAGCGGAAGTTTTCTGGCGGGCCGCGTAGATGCCTCCAATACCGGTCTGGTGGGCTACTCGATGGGGGGATACGGCGCGCTGAATACCACCGGTGCCGGCTTTAGTCCGAAAGCGGTTGCCTGGTTTAAGTCTATCAGTGGCGGCAGTGATGCGCTGGCCGACCGGGCGACCGGATCGGAAGTCTACCGGCAATCGCAGGATGAGCGCATCCGGGCCGTGGTGGCCTTTGCTCCCTGGGGCATGACCGTCGGCGTCTGGGATTCCGTCGGTTTGCAGGGACTTACCCGGCCTACCTTATTCGTTGCGGGCAGCGAGGATGATATTTCCGGCTATGAAAATGGGATCAAAGCTATTTACGACGGAGCGGTTAATGCCGATCGCTATTTGCTGACCTACATGAATGCGCGGCACAATGTGGCTCCGAACGCTCCACCGCAGGCAGCTTTACAAAATGGCCTGCATCTGGACGAATACCTCCGATACGCCGATTCGGTCTGGGATCAAAGGCGGATCAATAATATTAATCAGCACTTTGTAACCGCCTTTCTGGGCCTGCACCTGCAGGGGCAGGATAACGAGAAATATCTGGATGTCCCGATTTCCGCGAATGAAAATCCCTGGGAAGGATTTAAACCCCGCACGGCGGTTGGGTTGGAATTACGCCACGATCGTCCGGAATAGACCAGTCCTTTTACAAAACACCTATTAACACCAGGAGCAGTTCGCACGGTTTGTTCCACTGGGGCCTTAATGGGCGAATTGCTCTTCAATAACCTGCACATAATGACTAAAAGGTTCACCTATTTTTTACCCTTGCTGCTGCTATTCACCGGTCTTTCCTGCACCAGCGAAGAACAGACTGAGGCCGCCGACCGGCCCAATATCGTCTATATCCTCGCGGATGATCTGGGCTACGGAGACGTTGCCGCTTACAATCCGGACTCCAAGCTCCTGACGCCCAATATCGATCGCCTGGTCAGTCAGGGGATGCGGTTCACGGATGCGCATTCCCCTTCCTCCGTGTGTACGCCTACCCGCTACGGGATCCTGACGGGACGATACTGCTGGCGGAGTCGGCTGCCACAGGGCGTGCTGCGGGGCTACGGTCGGGCATTGCTGGAATCCGGGCGTTCGACGGTTGCAGATCTGTTGCAGGAAAACGGTTACACTACCGGTGTGGTGGGTAAATGGCACCTGGGGATCGATTGGGTGATCCAGGAAAATTATCGGGATTCGATCAATCCACAGACGGCCTCCATAAGTGCGGGAGGAGTAGTGCAGGAAATGAACTCCGACTGGCTGGATTTTTCCGAGCCCCCGACCGACGGGCCGCTGGATCATGGCTTCGATTATAGCTTTGTGCTGCCGGCCTCCCTGGACATGCCTCCCTATTGCTTTCTGGAAAATGATACCCTGCTGAGTATTCCCGACGGCCACACGGAGGGCAACGACCTGGATATGGGCTATTACGGCGCTTTCTGGCGGGCGGGCCGGATGTCTCCGGATTTTAAATTTGAAGAGGTCCTGCCGACCTTCACGGAAAAGGCAGAAGGGTTTATCCGAGAACAATCCGGCACGGCGGATCCGTTTTTCCTGTACTTCCCACTCGCTGCGCCCCATACGCCCTGGGTGGCCAAGGGCGAATTCGTGGAAAGCTCCCAGGCGGGAGATTACGGTGATTTTGTGCAAATGGTCGATGCGACCGTTGGGCGGATCATGGCGGCCCTGGAATCCGCCGGGGTGGCCGACAATACGCTGCTGATCTTCACCAGCGATAACGGTCCCTTCTGGCGGGAGGATAAGATCGAGGAATTCGATCACCGGGCGGCCGGAGATCTCCGGGGTATGAAATCCGATATTTTTGAAGGAGGGCACCGGGTACCTTTTGTGGTCCGCTGGCCGGGCCGGGTGCAGGCCGGCAGCCAAAGCACCCACACGACTACCCTGACCAACCTGATCGCTACCTGCGCCGATCTGCTGGATACTTCCCTGGGCACCGATACCGGTGAGGATAGCTACAGTATCTGGCCCGTGCTGATGGGGGAGGCCGAAGAAGCAGGTCCGGAACAGGCCGTGATCCACCATTCCGGCAGCGGCCATTTTGCCATCCGCAAAGGAAATTGGAAACTGATGGAACAACTCGGCTCGGGGGGCTTTACCTTACCCCGGACGGTAGAACCGGAACCGGGCGGACCCACCGGCCAACTCTACAATTTGGCGGAAGACCCACTGGAAACCACAAACCTCTACCTGGAAAGGCCCGAGGTAGTTGCGGAACTGTTAGGAGAATTAGAGCGGATCCGGCAATAAGGTTCCGGCTCGTTTTGGTCGTCAGAGCCGGACCTGTAAACGCAGATCCAAATAGGGGAGTAGCGGACTGTCCAGCAGGCATCCGCCGCCCAGACCGAGCTGCCAGTTGGGCGTCAGTCGGTAAGTCAATTGCCCGTCGACCTGGATCCGCATAGAGTGTTCCCAGGGAGTATTTCTGATGAGCGTTTCCGTACCGATCCGTTGCTGGTTCTGCCAATACTCCAGATGGGATTCGGATCGATTCGATAAAGTAAGCAGGGTATAGCTGCCAAGCTGGAATTGCCAGCGCCCCCAATCGAGCAGCCGGTATCGCAGGCCGATGCCGGATAGCCAGTGCTGCTGCTGTAGCGTGATACGCTGCGTGAAGATATTGCCCGGCACATTTTGATCAGCTTGCGACTGGCCCCGATAGCGGAAGCGCCATTGGTGCAAACTGAGCGCGATCGACAGACGATCCGAGATCAGGCACTGTACCTGCAGCGATAAAGAACGACCGATCTCGATCTGTTGCCGCCGGATCGCGTCCAATTCGTACAGATCCAGACCATTTATTTGGGTACTCACCAACTGGCCGGAATAGGTCTGTTCGTCCAGATACCGGGCCGGGGCCAGCGTCTGTTGTCCCCGGATCAGGCCGGTGGAAATACCGATGACCCATTTCCGCCTGCGGGGTGGAGGTAGGTCTTTCGGTTCGAGCTGGGGAGGGGTGGACGGTAGTAATTCTACGGATCGGGTCAATAGAGAGAGTGCCGGCATCAATGTCCTATTTCCCTTTGGTTCAATACGCATTGGTTCTACCTCCTGTTGCGGCGTTAAGCTTGGGGACAGCCCGCTGATCTGTGGAGGCTCCGGCGGTTGGTTAGTTTGGATCAGTTTTCCCTCGCTAATGCGCGCCTGTTGCTTGCTGCCGGATTGGGCAATGGACGTTTGATCTTTTGCCTGGATGTTCAAAGATTCCAACGCATTTTCCTCTGATGCGGCTATCAATGGCCCGGCATTTTGGTGATCCGACAGCGGCGCTTCCGGCCTACCGTCATTTCCCGCTCCGGACAGGTCGATCGGAAAAGCCGACAGAACCAGTGGTTCCTTACCAGCCGCTCCGGAACGAAAATAATGGCCCGTTACCACCAATAAAAAGAGCAGTAATAACAGGGGAAGCATGCGTTTGACCCAATGCCGGAATTGCCGTCGGCGCTTTCTGGCCCGCAGACTTGCCTGCAGGCGCTGCCAGCGGTGCTCATCGACCGGGAATGACCGGAGTTGCCGGTCACTTTGTTTCAGGATGCGTTCCACATTTTCCATAACTCAGTCTTTAAAGCATTCGTACTCGCGGGGATAATGCGCTTCGATCAGTTCGGCCAGCTTTCTTTTGGCTTTGAATAAATTTGATTTTGAGGTCCCTTCGGAGATACGCAGCAGTTCGGCAATCTCGCGGTGGGTATAGGCTTCCAGATAGAACAGGCTGAGCGCCATCCGGTAGGACGGCGTCAGCAGTTGCAGCAACAGGTAAACGTCTTCTTCCTCCAGGATCTTCAGCGCCAGATTTTTGTCCTCTTCCTGCCGCCATTGCCGACGAATGAGCGTGAAGCGGTTTTTCCGCTTCTGTACCCGATTGTAGTACGTGATGGCCGAACGCACGATCACCGTCCGGAACCAGGATTTGAAACTGCTGTCTCCCCGGTACTGCCCGATATTCTCGAATACGCGAATAAATCCATTGTGCAGCATTTCCTCTGCTTCCTCCCGGTTCGAGCCGTAATGCAGGCACACAGCGATCCCGTAGGCATAATAGCGCTCGTAAAGCTGCTTTTGTGCCCGACTGTCTTCGGCCCTGCAACCGCTGAGGATCTCCTCCAGTTCAGCGGAATTCGGTCGCTGGTCGTTATCCTGTTTGCCGGTCAAGTTTATACTGCTTATTCTTTTAATGTACTATTGCGGTTCTCCGGTGACGGTGGTGACCGGGATGCGGAATCTTCCGCCCTCCAGCCGTTTTACCTGCAAACCGTCGGAGGATCTCAGTTCGGCCGTGAAAGAACCACTGAGCCAGCCGTCTTCATCCCAGGATTCGATCACGAGTTGGCCGAGGCGGTTATCCAGGTCCCACCGCAGCAGGTCACCCGTCTCGTCGCGTTGGCTGTACTCCATACGGATGAGGTCACCCCCTATCTTTTTGGATTCCATCGTAACGGGGAAGTCGCCCCGCCACAGGAAGATCTGTTTGAGGCTAATTGCAATTTGGGCCGAGCCATCTGGCGTGGTGGAGCGAAAGAATAAATGATCCGTTGCCGGTTCGGAAGCACCCTCCGGGGTGATGACCCGGTAGCCGAAACGATCGGGTTCTTCGCAGCCGGAATAGATAAAGTTGGAAAACGAAATGGCGATACCGTCTACCGTAGCCTGCAGATAAGGTCCGGTAGCGGGGATGATCAGTTCGGTTGTTTCGGTTTTGCTGCAGGCGCACAAGGTGATGCAGCCGGCCAGAAATGCAAAGAGAGCGATCTTCATACTTTTTTATTCCCCAGACTGACCTTTCTGACAAAAGGGTTGCCCGGGTAGCTATAATTTTTGCGCGGCCCGGTGGAAATTCCCGGCGATTTGCAGCGGAAAAAATCCTGGTTTTGGGCTTGCCGCCCTAGCAAAATACTTATTTTAGGCCAGACTCCATGACTTGTAAAATCACAATTATGGTTAATTTGATTTAAGAATAAATTAAAATTTTAATTTGTAATTAATTGATATTCAAAGTTAATAACATGATTGCAAGCCCCTGCAACATAAGTTTTATTCGGTTTCTATCTTTTTGGGCAATTTGTGAAGGTATTCGATATTCATCCTGAAATTCAAAACACCAGTGATCATGAAAACTATCGGCCCTTTTTTCCTTTTCCTGCTTGTGCACCTGAGTACGTCCGCCACTACGCCCGGAGCGAACGACTGGAAACTGATCCTGCAGGATCAGCTCGCCGCGATTATGGATCAGCGGAGCTTTTCTCTGGAAAAAGTAGATGTCAATACCGGAAACCGGGAGATCACCGGGCAGGGAACTTTCTTCGGCGTAACGGGAGTACACTTTAGGGCAGCTTACACGGAAAGCTCGGCGATAGGTGATTTTACGCTGGAATTTCCCGAGCGCGCCGAATTGAGTATCCGGGAGAGTGCCATCGGTCGCCTTACGGGAGGATCGTTGGCGGAACTGGTACCAGCCGCGCTCGGCCGGGCCGTTTACCTGCAGCAATTCGGATTTTCGGTGAGTAAGACCGATAAACAGATCGCCGCCCTGCATCTCGGATTCCGCAGCCCGGTCAAGTGGCACCTGCTACCCGGCAATAATTTTCCCCTGCAACAGATCGCCCTGCGGTTTCAGGTAGACCATCCGACGGATAAAAAGCAGCGCCGGGTAAAAGGTATTCTGAATGGACGGAGTTTTCTGGGAAGCACTCCGGTGGATCTGGAGGCCGAACTGGGGCAACAGCGAGAGGCCCTCACGCTGCGCAGCCGTCTGGCCAATGTCGGCTTGAAAAGCTCCCTGCAGGCCATTGCCGGACAATCGGCTTTCCAGGGCATCTCGCTTCCCGATGCGGTCATTGATCTGCAGTTGGAGGAAGGTACGCTCAGCGTCCTGCCTTACCGGAAGCAGGCCAATATCGTTGCCCAGTCAAATCTCGGTACTGTAGATGCATGGATGCAAAATGCAGTAGAGTCGGATAAAAAAATGGATTATGTGGTGGTGATCTCCCCACCGGCCGGGTTCAAACTGTCCAGTCTGAATGACCGCCTGAAAAGCCTCGATGCTATTGATCTATCCGGCCAAAAGATCGTGCTGACCTCGGAGGATAAGGACAAAAAAGAAAGTAGTAAGATCCCGAGTCTGGCCCAGATGAGCGCCGCGATCAAGCGGGGCGCCAACCTGCTGGCCCGCCTGGACCTGACCAAGCTTCGACTGGAACACCTGCTACGGGCCAAAGAACTGGTGGTGAGTTCGCCCCTGGGGGATTACCTGGCCGATGTCGTGCTGGAGTCGGCGATCGATGTAGATGTTCCCATCGGACCCACCACCAAAATGAGCAATGTGCTGTTTCGCCTGCAACCGGCTCCTAACAATTTTTCTATCGCACTGGTGGGCGTAGTGGACGCCCAGGTAAGCCGGGATGACCTGGTCTTCAAGGGGGGAATGGATCTGGCGATGAGTACGCAGACGCTGAGTTTTATGTCCGTTATGGACGACAACTGGAACAACCCGCTGGGCGCGAAAGGCCTGGTGATGAGCAAAGTCGGTCTGCAACTGGGCGGAAGTTTCGGCGGTGCCGCCATCCTGCCGAATATGGCGTTTAGCGGAGAGATCAAAGTAGGTCGATTTTCGGGCTCTTCGGCCCTGGCTTTCGATACCAGGGACCCCGCCAAAAGTATGCTCAGTGCCGAGATCAGTCAGCTCTATGTGTCGGATATAATGGAATCGGTAATTGATCCCCGGGTAATGCGCAAATTGCCGGACGAAATGAAAGAGGTACTTCGCAGTATCCGCTTCAATGATGTGCATCTGGAATTTGTACCGCAACCACTGCGGGTACTGGAAAAGTCCTACGAGCCCGGTTTTCGGATGGGCGGTAATGTCGACATCATGGGCATCAACGGCTTTGGGAATGTGGAGATCGATTATGAGAACGGGATGCTGGCGCAGGGAGAGGTGGATCCGATTGATCTGGGCCCCTTCAAACTGACGGGAGCCGGCAACAACGAACGACCTGGCTTTGTGATCGACCTGCGGATGAATAAAGAACCGAAAGTAGCCCTGAACGGCCTGGTATCCATGCTGGGCATGCAGGCGGAGACCGAGGTAGAGGTATTGCCCAACGGCTTCCGTTTTGATCTGGGCGGAAAGGTATTCAATGTATTCAACGGTAGCATTATGGCCAGCGCCGCGGACCTCGAACGTCTGGGGTCTATTGAAACATCCGTACAAATGCAGCAGGACCTGTTCGGCTTTTTGAACCGGGAAGTGACCAGTTTTATCGAGAACGAAGTAGGAGAGGCGATTAAGAAGTTGAGTGCCGCACAGGGCAAGATCACCCAGGCGCAATCAAAGGTCAACGAGTTGGATGGGTTGATCAATCAGCAACGGGCAATCGTACGCAAGGATATGAACCGCAAGAAAGCCAAATACGATGCTGCCCGCCGGGATGTGACCAACGCTCAGAAAAAAGTGAACAGTCTGGATAAATCCATTCGTGCGAAAAAGCGGGAACTCAAGGAAAAAGATAAGGCCTGGCAGGTAGCCGAACGCGGCGTGATCCGGACCCAGATCGCCAGTCTGTATACGGCCCGTGGAGTAGCCTGGACGGCTCTTGAGGGATACAAAAAGATACTCGAAGGCCTGGGCCACATGAACACCAACCCGGATATTCATCCGAAAGTAGCCAGTCTGATCGCCAGTAAGGTCAGTGCGCTGGGTACGCTGGAAGCGGCCAAGATCACCCTGGAGGGCCTGAAGATCACCCTGGGCGCTACCGGCAAAGCGGCCACTTTCATCATTGAGAAGGGTACCAAGGCGCTGATAAATGTCCGCCGGGCGAATTTTGCCGGTCAGCTCGGTTCCCTCAGCGGTGGAGCCGTCGATATGGATATGAACCTGGAATGGATGGGCAAGCAGATGGACCTGCGCTTTAACTTTGATTTCAATAACCCCCTACAAACGGTAGCGGCTCTGGGCAAACGCCTGCTGGATCAGTAAAATTTTGCCCAGGCAAAGCCGAAAGATCGTGGGGTTTCCGGTAATCAGATCGGAAACCCACGCTTTTTTTATCGGGAAACTTCCTGCGTTTTGACCCAAAATCTAAAACCTTCTTTATCTTGTTCTGCGAAAACGAAACACGCGCGTTCTTGCGGGCCGGGCATTGCGCCCGGAATGGTATAAACGGGAAATCCTGTTCAACAACTTTCCTGACCCATAGCGCCGCGGTGTAGATTTATTAACCGCTCTGATGATGATCTGAAACCCTGGAAGGCCCGGACTTAATAATGCCTTCGTAAGTCCCGGCCGGTAAACCGCTCCAATCGATTGATGATCTCCCTCAGGCGCAATTCTCTGATCCAGACATGAGTTTTTTTAAAAAGATCTTCGGTAAAAAATCCGCACCGGTAGCCTCTTCCGGTAAATCAGCTACCAGCAAGCAGAATAATTTTTTGACCAATTCGAATGAATTCGGACTCGGTGAGATCGAGTTGGGGATATCCGGTAAGATCCGGGTGGACGGCATCCTGGCCATTGCCGCCCTGGAAAAGATCGCCAAGGCGAGAAACCAGAAATGCGAATGGAAAGTGATGTACGTAACGCTGCTGGAAGAAGGCGCCCTGACGGTACCGGTGGTGGTCAGTATGGGCGAGGAAAAATACTCGATCTATTTCATCTATAACGAGGAAGATCTGCTGAAATACAAAGACCTGGTCAATCACGTCGAAAAAACGGCTTACCCCAATCTGATCTATTTCAGTTCCATTCCCATCTACGACGGGTACCAGCCCAAAAAGATCATCGAACCTTTTCAGCTGGCTGATCTGCGGGTAGAGAACAACGCGGTGATCGGCGGCACCTACGCTATGTGGTGGCCGACGAAGGACGAAAAGCTGTTTTCTGATTCGAAGACCTTTGAGATCCTGTCCAAAATGTACGAGGTCTTTCAGGGGTACGAAACCTACCTGACGGGTTACGTGCTGCGGCAGACCCGGATCGTGCAGGAAACCCAGCTCCAGCGAATGACCCTGCCGGAAGAGGAAAAGAACTTCGTACTGGAAGCCCCCGAGGGTAAAAAGGTGGTGCTGGCGATCTCCCAGGAAAAAGGGATCCGTTTTCTGTTCCCGGTCAACTCCACCAGCCGGGAATACCGGGAGCGCTTCCTGAAAGGCGCCATGGTGGATTTTCTGGCGACCCGCATTCCCATTGAAAAGCAACAATTCCCCCGGGACGAAACCACCGATCCCAACAGCTTTGACTGGTTCCGACTGATGTCCAGCGTGATCCGCAAACAGGAAGCGTCCGGGGAAACCATGCAACTGATCGGTGCCCATACCTTTAATGTGCAGGCCAATTAGCGGGGTTAGATGAACGGTTTTCGAGGAATTTGCAGGAATATATCCTCCGGGTGCGCTAACGGTAGATCCGCCAGGTTAAAATATTAGGCCTTAAGCCGCAAAAAGTGTAAATTCCATTCCATAAACTAAAGGACGGAGCTGTAAGAATACTATGATGGTATTTTCCAACCGGGAATTACTGAAAGTTTGATGCTGGAAGTTGTATTCATCCTGTCCGCTACTATGGTGTGAAAAGGATGATCTGCCGCCGGGCATCAGGTTGGAACAATCCCTGAGATCACTACATCGTTCATTCTTTACACCTTCAACAAATGCAGCTTTCGCTAGTCGCATACTATGGAAACAAACCAGCCTCGCTTCGTCGGCTGGTCACGGATCTGCAATCCCAATTGCAACTTCGCCTGGGGCGTTTCTTCCGCCCCTACCAAATGGATCAGGTACACGCTACCGTCATCGGTCTGGAATGCATAACGGATGGGCTGAAATGCTACAGCCGCTGGTACCGGGAGAACCGGGAAGCGCTCCGGCCGGTTGATTTTACCGGTTTCCTGAGCCACCTGATGAAAAGACCGCCGAAGCTGAAGATCCGCATGGGAGGTTATCGTTCCGGGCAGGACTACGGTTTTCTCAGTCGGGGAGATCACCCTTACTCCAGAAGTTTTTCCTTTCAGGGGACCACTGCGGTGGTGGTGGGTTGGCCGGCCGGTAGGATGGCCGGTAAGCTGGTCTATACCGATAGTTTTTACCAGTTGCGCAGGTCTTTTGAGGCCTATCATCTTTGTCATAAGTGGCACAAGGACGGTTATCGCGATAACGACTGCTATCTGGTGCTGGGAAAGATCAAACCCGATGCGCTGCCGGAAGAAGAATTGCAACAGATCAGTCGCGATCTCCAGCAGATGCTGGCCCAACGGGAGATCCTCTTTCCGCTGGATGGGCAGATGCTGACCATCGTTGCCTACGAGAACGCCGAACTGCCGCTGGAAACGACCCGGGTATTATCTCTGGAAGAGATCGGCTCCTGTCCCGCCAAACTTTCAACCTATCTGGAACACGCCTGAAGACCACCGGCAGCCGCACGCTAATGAATTAAATCGGCTTAGCCGTCACTTCCTGGCGTCGCTACTAAACAAAGCGGCGCTACATCCGATTATTAATAATAGAACGACCGAAGTGATTTAGGAGGACATCCTGGATCACCTCGAGTCGGATAGCGTAGTGGGGCGGGCCCTGATCGTTGAAAAACGGGTGGTGGTAAAGACTAAAAGGATCGTTGGCAGCTTCGTAGTGGTCCAGCGAGAGAACTTCGGATATATTCCGGATTTTCCTTCTGGCTTCTTTCCGTAAAACGAAGGTGGCGCAAATTCCGATAAAACCCTCCAGACATAAGGTGAACCGGGTTGCTCAGTAGGGAACCCGCAATTTACCCGGCCAGGTAAACAGACCGGGTTTTGGTGTGATCCGGCCGGGTAATCAGCCCGCCGGCGAATAGTCACTCCTGTTGAAAGCCTTCGGCCCCTTATAAATAAATCATTTAGCTAACGAGTTGAAACAAGACTCATGCGAATCAGGAGTTAAAAGTCACGTAGGGACGAGATATAGGAAGCCCATCCAATAATCCGGGAGGTTCAGCGTGCCGTAGGTACGAAATATGGTTTTACCTACGGCGGCACGCTAAGCCAGGAAATGGTCATTTTGCTGCCTGTATTTTGGGTCTAAAGGCAAATTAATTCCTGATTGGCTTGACTCATCCTAATAATAAGATGAAGAGAATTTTTATTGGTATAACGGTTTTAATTACACTTTTCCTGATGTTGCTCTTGTTCCGGTCCATGACCAGTCCGTCGCGGCAGAAGGACTACCCGGCCGTGTCTATTCCCGAAATATCCCCCGAAGCCAAACGACATCTGGCGGAAGCCATTAGTATCCCGACCATCAGTTTTGGCGAGGAAAGCCGCTTCGATTCTACGGCTTTTCAGCGGTATGCGGACTTTATTTCCCGTAACTATCCCCTGGTAGATTCTCTTTTGGAAAAAAAGACTTTCAACGATTTTAGCTACCTCTACCACTGGAAAGGCAGCGGTGACGAGCGGGATCCCATTCTGCTGATGTCCCATTACGATGTCGTACCGGTGGAACCGGCCACGATCCACAACTGGCGGCAGCCTCCCTACTCGGGCGCAATTGTCGCCGATACGATCTGGGGCCGGGGGGCAATTGATGATAAAACCGCCGGTATTGCCATTCTGGAAACTTTCGAACAGTTGTTGCAGGAAGGTTATCGACCCCGTCGGGATATTTACGTGGCACTGAGCCACGACGAAGAGAAAGGCGGTTCGCGCGGAGCCTCTTCCATGGCCGCCTACCTGCAGGAGCGGGGCGTGCGCTTCGATTACATCCTGGATGAAGGCGGGGCCATTACCGAGGGCATTATTCCGGGCGTCGAAAAGGAAGTTGCGCTGGTCGGTATTGCTGAGAAAGGATATCTGAACCTGGAATTGTCCACGTCCCTTTCCGGGGGGCATTCCTCCATACCGCTGGGCACCAATTCGATCGATGTACTGACCGCCGGACTGGCCCGGCTGCGCGCCAACCCATTCCCGGCGCGGATCAGCGAACCCCTCAAATTATTTTTTGACTATTTGGGCCCGGAATCCACCCTGGCCATGAAATTCGCTTTTACGAATGCCGATGTGCTGGAACCGCTGATCCTGCAGGGCCTCAGTCAGATCCCGCAGGGTAAGGCCAATATCCGGACCACCATGGTGCCCACGATCTTTTCCAGCGGCATCAAGGAAAACGTCATTCCGAAAGTAGCTTCGGCCAATATCAATCTCCGGATCATTCCGGGAGAGACCGTAGAATCGGCCATCGCCTACGTACGGAAAACGCTCGATGACGACCGCATCCGGATCCAGGCCCAGGACGGTGCATCGGATCCATCCAAGGTGTCCGATGTGGAATCGGAGGCCTACGAGATGGTCTGCCGGAGCGTGCGGGAGATCTTCCGGGAAGTGGTCGTTGCCCCCCACCTGCTGGTTGGCGGTACGGATTCCCGTTATTTTGCGGAACTGACCGATCATATTTTTCGTTTCCGTCCGCTCCGGGTCAACCCGGATAATATCCAGTCCTTTCACGGATTGAACGAACGGGTGACCGTCGCGGATCTGGAGAATAGTATCCGCTTTTATTACCAGCTGGTGCGGAATAGCGCATCCTAAATCTATTTCCAAATTTTATTAGGGTAAGTTGTTGTGTTTAATTTTTATATTTGAATAAAAATTAATCTAATTATTTTTTATTTCAAATACAGAAGACTAGTATGCAACGACTATTGCGAGCGATCCTTATCCTCGGTGCGATCCTAATGCACCAATACGGCCATAGCCAGTGCCCGAACGTGGTATGGTCCGACGAATTCTCGGGAACTTCCCTCGACCAATCCAAATGGAATTATCAGACCGGTACCGGCTGCGATATCGGGATCTGCGGCTGGGGAAACAATGAACTTCAGTATTACCAGGAAGATCAGGTGAGTGTGAATAACGGCACGCTGAAGATCACCGCGGCCAAAGAAAATTACCGGGGATCGAAATACACCTCCGGTCGTATCAACACCAAAGGCAAGGGCGATTTCACCTACGGCGAAGTGAGTAATACCGGCCGCTACGAGGCCCGTATCAAACTACCCGCCGGTATGGGACTGTGGCCGGCTTTCTGGATGCTTTCCACCAACGAACCCTACGGCGGCTGGCCGCAGAGCGGTGAGCTCGACATCATGGAATTTGTCGGTGCCCGCCCGGATGAGATCCTGGGCACGATCCACTACGGCGATCCCTATCCCAACAATCAATTTCAGGGCAACAGCTATTTTATCGACGGAGCCTATCCGGATGCCTTCCACGAGTTTGCTGTTGAATGGGAGCCCGGTGAGATCCGCTGGTTTATGGACGGGATCTTATTTTCCACCAAGACTCCAGCCGATGTGGCCCCTTACAACTGGCCGTTCGATCAGGATTTTCATTTCCTGCTAAACGTAGCGGTGGGTGGTAACCTGGGCGGCCCCGTAGACGACGCTATTTTCCCCGCTACCATGGAAGTGGACTACGTGCGGGTTCTGGATGGTTTTAAACCCTATATTGCCGGCGATCCGGTAGTAGAGAATCAGGCATCCGGAGTGGTGTATACCATCGGTAATACCGGCGGCGGGACTAGTATCAACTGGTCCGTCCCATCGGGAGCTACGATCGTAAGCGGTCAGGGAACCAGCGAGGTCACGGTGGATTTCGGTTCGGCGAGCGGACCGGTCAGCGCCACGATCAACGATGGTTGTACCGTGTACGATCTGGCCATTGCGGTGGAAGTGGAACCGGCTTTTGTCTACGAATTTTCCTTCGAGAATTTCGACGATCCGGCCACGGCTACCTATACTTTTTCCACCGGCACGCTCAACGAAGTGAGCAATCCGGCGGCCAATGCCGTCAATGGTTCGGCACTTTCCGGTCAGTATACCCGTAATTCGGCCGAACAGTACGATGTACTGGTTTATTCCGTAACCAACATAACCGACGGATCGCAGTACAGTGAGAAACAGAAAAAGTTCTACGCCGACGTCTATACCGATGCGCCCGTCGGCACGGAGATCCTGCTGCAACTGGAAACCTCCACGGCGACTTCCACCAACTATCCGACCGGGCGGCACAGCCGCTACGTGGCGACAATTACGGAGACCAACAACTGGCACCGACTGGCCTTCGACCTGCTGGACCGGCCCGATCAGGGAGCAGCGGATAACGACATCATCAGTATGATCCTGCTGTTCGATTCCAATTCCTTTACCGGGGATACGTATTACTTTGATAATCTCGACAGCTACACGGCAGACGGCGGTGGGGCCAATATCCCACCAACGGTCAGCATTACGGCTCCGGCTGATGGTTCCGGCTACGATCAGGGTGCATCCATCACCATTGAAGCAACCGCATCCGATGCCGACGGAACAGTAAGTCAGGTGACTTTCCTGGCGGACGGTAATGCCATCGGCACGGATAATAGTGCGCCCTACAGCATCAACTGGACCGTTCCCCTGGGGACCACTACTTTGACCGCAGTGGCTACCGACAACGAAAATGCCAGCACCACTTCCGCCGGCGTATCGGTGACCGGAAACGCTACCGGCTCCGCTACCCACGTGGAAGTATCGAGCGTCGTAACGGGTACGATCAGTGCCGGTCAGGGCAACAAATACGGCTCCGCAACGGTGACGGTTGTCGATAATCTGGGTAATCCGGTAGGCGGCGCGCTGGTTTCGGGGACATTTTCCGGCACCTACAACGAAAGCGCATCCGGTACGACCAATGCGCAGGGCGTAACGGTCATTCAGACCACCGCTACTGCCAAAGGGGGCGTAACGGTCAATTTCTGTGTGGATGACGTTTCGGCTTCCGGTCTGATCTACGACGCGGGGCAGGATCCTTATCATTGCTCGGGTGCCCGGGTACGGGGACTGGAGATCAACACGGAGCGTCCGGCCGGTCTGAAAGTCTTTCCCAATCCGGTGGGCAACCGCCTGCGCTGGACCCTCGGCGGTTTCGGAGAAAGTGTAGACCTACGGATCCTGGATCAGCACGGCAAACAACTGCTGCAACTCGACGGCAGCCGGCTCAGCGCCGATATTAGTAAGCTGGCTCCCGGCGTGTACTACCTCCTGGCCGAGGGCGGCCAGCGGAGAGAGCAGATCCGTTTCACCAAGGGACGGTAAGGATGCAACTATGCGGATATTGAGGTGTTGGATGTTAGAGTTCTAATTTCCAATACTTCAATTTCTCACCATGAAATATCCGAAAACCTTCTGGGACGAACGCTACGAGAGCGAAGCCTACGTTTACGGCCACCAGCCCAACCAATTTTTTCAGGAACAACTGACCGCACTTACTCCGGGCCGAATATTGATGCCGGCCGAAGGGGAGGGACGCAACGGGGTTTTTGCCGCCCGTCAGGGCTGGGAAGTATCGGCCTTTGATCTGAGTGAAGTCGGCCGCCGTAAAGCCCTGGACTGGGCTTCCGAGAACGGGGTCAGTCTGGACTATCAGGTGATCCAGGCGGAAGAGGTTACGTATCCCACCGGGCATTTTGATGCTCTTGGACTCATCTTTGCTAACTTCGGGGCCAGTCATCGCCCGGAGATCCACCAAAAATTACTGACTTTCCTCAAACCCGGCGGCTGGGTGATCTTCGAATCCTACAGTAAGGAGCAACTGGAATACCAGAAGCAGTACAATTCCGGAGGGCCGCAGAACGCGGAAATGCTTTTTTCGGAAGCGGAAATCCGCTCGGAATTTGCCGGCCTGGAATTTGTACGACTGGAAAAAACGGAAGTTGTACTGCAGGAAGGGACCGGTCACCAGGGACCGGCGTCTATGATCCGCTTTGTGGCGAGAAAGTTATGATGATCCAATGATCTGATAATCTAATGATGAGAAAATTAGGCCGTCCCTGTAAATTCTCCAGGAGATAGTCTTCGATATAAAATTTGGCTATTGGCCGTTTCCCTTGTGGAGTTGTAAATCCGAAGATTGATGATTCTAGGTCTATACGGTCC
>NZ_PDUD01000019.1 GCF_002646595.1 Flavilitoribacter nigricans DSM 23189 = NBRC 102662 | reverse complement strand
TTTACATCCCGAACGGCTTTTTGAAGCAGGTGACTCATCGGCCTTATCTCGCTCTTCCTACTCTTATTCTAATATTCTTTCACTATTTTGGGTTCAATCGCAATGTACGATGACTCATGCGAATCAGGAGTTAAAAGTCCCGTAGGGACGAGCTATAGGTAGCCCATCCAATAATTTGGGAGGTTCAGCGTGCCGTAGGTACGCAATATGGTTTCACATGGCGTACCTACGGCACGCTAAGCCGGGAAATGGTCAATTTGCTACCTACATTTTGTGCCCAAAGGCACATTGATTTCAAGTTTAACCCCTGATTCGCATGACTCATGTTCATTTCGTCCCAACTGCTCAAAATATAAGCAGGGCTACTCATGTGATGCGTTTGATGCGAGCCGGCGGGGCTAGTTTCGCCGGCAACTGATAACTTCAAAAACGCCATCACCAATGAAAATTTACGAATTAGCGCTCTTTTGCGGTCTGTTGGGGCTGATTGCCTGTGAGTCTTCGGCCCCGCAACAAGCCGCCGTAAATAGTTTGCCGGTATCGGCAAATATCTCCTCCCCAGACCACCAGATCAGCCGGATCCAGCTGACCGGCAGGCCGGAACTGGAATACTTCGAACAGGGCCCGGACGATGGCGTTCCGCTCCTGCTCCTACACGGTTTTACGGATTCCCGGCACTCCTTCGATCTTATATTGCCCCATATTGCGGATTCCCTGAAGGTGTATGCCGTTTCGCTGCGCGGGCACGGGGAGTCCGGTAAAGAAGCCGATAGCTTTACACCTCGGGATTTTTCGGCAGACGTACTGGCTTTTATGGACCAGAAACAGATCGATCGCGCCATTATCGTGGGGCATTCCATGGGCGGAAGTATTGCCCAGCGGTTTGCCATTGACCATCCCGATCGCTGCCGGGGACTGGTACTAGCCGGAGCCTTTGCCAGCTTTCTGGACAAACCGGACCTGGTAAACTTTAAAAGTGCCGTCGACGAACTGCAAGACCCCGTCGGCCGGGAATTTATCGAGGAATTTCAGGCGAGTACCCTCCACCGCTCCGTGCCCGATCCTTTTTTTCAACAGGTCCTTACCGAGACCGCTAAAGTGCCGGCCAAAGTGTGGCAACAGGCGTTGACGGCCTTGCTGACGGCCGATTTCCGGGAAGAACTTCCGGCGATCCGGATACCCACCCTGATCCTCTGGGGGGACCGGGACGTGTTTTCACCTATGACGGACCAGCAGATCCTGCAGGATTCGATCGCCGGCGCCCGGCTGCTGGTCTACGAAGATACCGGACACGGCCTGCACTGGGAAAGGCCCGAATTGTTCGCAAAAGATCTGAACACTTTTGCCGGAGAGTTGACCGAATAGTCCGGGTTTGGCCCGGGCGGAACCCATAATTCTGCAATTTCAGGGGGAGTCATAGATGGTAGCTTCGGTTTATTTTCGTCGAAGGAGTAATGAATTGTCAGAAACCACTACGAAAACCAACCACTATGATCAGGCATTGGCTTCCCTTGTTTGCTTTAGTCTTGTTATTTTCCTGTCAGTCGGAGTCTCCGGAGGAAACGACCGCCGTCCGCCCCAATATCCTGTTTGCCATCAGTGACGATCAGTCGTTTGCTCATACCAGTTTTGCCGGCTGTACCTTCGTGCAAACACCGGCTTTTGACCGCGTTGCAAAAAATGGGATTTTTTTCCGAAACTGTCTGGCCGGCTCGCCCGGCTGTGCACCTTCGCGCAGTTCGATTGTGACGGGACGGTACCACTGGCAGAACGAACAGGCCGGGCAGCATGCCGCCGGCTGGCTGAAGAAATACGTGCCTTTTGTCGATCTGCTGCAGGCCAATGGTTACCATACCGGATTTACCGGCAAGGGAGTCGGTCCCTTTGAATACGGAAAATCCGAAGAGGACGATCTGCGGGTAGGGAATGCGGCCGGTACCGCCTTCTCCACCATCCGTTACGAGCCGGGTACCGACGGGGATGAGCGCTTTGCCGAAAAGATCAATACGATCAATTACGCAGCCAACTTTAAAGACTTTTTAAGCCAGCGGGAAGCCGACAAACCTTTCTTTTTCTGGTACGGCGCCACGGAACCCCATCGCGATTACGAAGACGGAGCCGGACTGCGCCGCGGTAAAAAATTAGCGGATGTCCAGGTACCGGAATTTTTCCCGGACTCGGAGGTCGTACGCAGTGATCTGCTGGATTATGCCGTAGAGATCGAATGGTTCGATCTCCACCTGGAGCGTATGCTGGAACACCTCGACAGCATCGGAGAACTGGAAAATACAATCGTGATCGTTACGGCGGATAACGGAATGCCTTTCCCACGGGCCAAGGCCAATGGCTACGAATACGGCGTACACGTGCCGATGGCGGTCAGTTACCCGGCCGGGTTTCCTGCCGGCAGAGCTGTAGACGATCGGATCAGTTTTGTTGATCTGGCGCCCACCATTCTCGAACTCACCCAGACTTCCCCGGAAGGCATGTTGCCCATTTCCGGGAAAAGCTTCGTCAATATTCTGCGCAGCGAACGGACCGGACAGGTGGACGAATCCCGCCGCTACGCTCTTTCCGGGCGGGAAAGGCACTCTTCCTCCCGCTACCAGAATCTGGGCTATCCGCAGCGGGTCATCCGCGACGGAGAGCACCTGCTCATCTGGAACCAGCGGCCGCAACGCTGGCCGGCGGGTGCACCCCAACGGATCAAGGAAGACACCGAATCGGAACTCTGGCCCCTCTACGGGCTCGATGAGGAAGGTAAACACCATTCGGAATGGGCATTTACCGACGTGGACGCCTGCCCGACCAAATCCTTCCTGGTGGAACACCACGAAGTGGACAGTTTGCGCAAATATTTTGACTGGGCCTACGGCAAACGGCCCGAGTTTGAGCTATTCAATATACAAAGTGATCCCTCCTGCCTGCAAAATCTGGCCGGACAAGCTTCAATGGAGGGCGTGGAGCAGCGCCTGAAAGCTGCTCTGCAGCAGCAACTGGAAAACACCTCCGACCCACGGGTGGTGGGACCGGATCCGGAATTGTTTGACTCTTATCCGCGCTACAGCCGCATGCGGGATTTTCCCCGGCCCGACTGGATGGAGGAATAAGCGTTTTTAAAAGATAGTTGTTGTAAGGGATGTACGAAAAAGGTAAGGGTCATTCGGCCAGTGCGCCGAGTTGGGAGGGGTTGTTGATCTTCACTTTGATGGCACCCAGGTCTTTAGGTTCCAGCGGTTTTTTGAAAAAGCCGGCTACCATACCCGTTTTGTCGGCCTTTTTTTCATCTTCCCGGTTGATGGATGTGGTCAGCATGAAGATGATCGACCGATCCGCGATCCGGGGAAACAGCGTTTCGTAACGCTTCAGGAACTGCCAGCCGTCCAGGCGCGGCATGTTGATGTCCAGAAAGATGATGTCCGGTTGCTTCTGACCCAGCTTTTGCAGGTATTCCAGCGCTTCCAGCGTACTTTCGTGGGTGATGATATCCTCGGCAAATTCTTCCTCCGAAAGGATAATGTTGTGAAAGTAGTTGTCCGCCGGGTTGTCATCCACCAGCAGGACTTTTTGAATGTTTGTGTTTTTCATCTTGGGTGTAAAATTTGCTTAATGTGGTACAGTAAAATAAAATGTGCTGCCCTGATTGGGTTGTGATTTTAACCAGATCCGGCCACCGTGCAACTCTACGATCTTTTTGCAGTAGGCCAGGCCGATACCGGTACCTTCGTAGTTCTCCTGCTTGTGGAGACGCTGAAAGATGCCGAATATCTGTTCGTGATACTCGGAGTGGATACCGATGCCGTTGTCCTGTACACTGAATTGCCAGTGATCTTTCTCTTCGACAGCATGAACAACTATATGCGGGGGGATATGAGCTTGCTGAAATTTGAGCGCATTGCTCAGCAGACTTGAAAACAGGAGATAAAGGTCCGGTGCGTGGCCCTGAAGCTCCGGCATGGGACCGATCTCAATGATCGCTTCCTTTTTGTCAATGGTTGAACCCAGGTTGGATACCACTTCGTCCAGGATCTGTTTGCAGTCTACGGCGGTGTTGTGCCGGGCCTGTTGGAGCTGGCTGTATTCCCGCAGCCCCCGGATCAGGGTGCTCATACGCTCGGTAGCCTGCTGCATGAACGAAAGGCTCTTTTTGCCCATTTCATCCAACTGGTTCTGGTATTTCTTGGCGACCAGCTGCGTGAAATTGGTCACCGTCTTGAGTGGTTCCTGTAGATCGTGACTGGAAATGAAGGCGAACTGTTCGAGTTCCTGGTTGCGGCGGGCCAGTTCTTCATTCTGCCGCATCAGTTCGTTCTGCAGTTCTTTGATCTCCGTCACATCGTTACTGATGATCGCAATGGAATGGACTCTTTCTTTGGCAAAGATAGGACTGGCTACATTGTAGAAATAGTAGGCGTTCCCTTCGGGATCCAGGTGTTTGTTTTCGTAGATTGACGTAAGGCCGGTAGTGATCACCTCCGCTACGATCTGCCGGGTACGGGTGGCCAGCTCTGGGTCCATCCAGTCGTAAAGCAGGGATCCGATAAAGGTATCCAGGCTGTAAGTTTCCAGCACATTATTCGAATACAAAACCAATCCTTTAAGGTCAATTATAGTTATATAGGCTTTTGTGCCCTCGACAATGGACCGGAATTTTTCGTCGGAATGACGAAGTTCCAGTTCCGCATTTTTAAGTTCCGTAATATTGATGAACGAAATTACCACGCCGTCGGTTACAGATTTACTGTTAATAAAAGGCGTGATCCGTTGGATATACCATTCGTTATCGTTGGTCAGTATCTCGGACTGTTTGGTTTTGCCCTTGATGATCACCTCGTGAATATCGGCCTGTAGCAACTGGGAAGAGCGATCTCCGAGATTGTTGGTAAAATGGCTGATGGGCCTTCCGAGATCTCCGTAGCGGATGTTGAACTGGGCGGTAATGGCGGGTGTGAATTTCCGGATACACAGTTTGCGATCCAGGAAGATGGTACCGATCTTGGTACTTTCCATCAGGTTGTCCATGTCGGCATTGATCGCCGCCAGTTCCTCGATCTTTTCGCGGTGTTCGGCATTGACCGTGTGCAACTCTTCATTCAGACTTTGCAGTTCTTCGTTGGTACTTTGCAATTCTTCGTTGGCGGAGATGAGTTCTTCGTTGGTCGCCTGCAGTTCCTCGTTACTGAATTCCAGTTCCTGAATAGTGGCCTGGAGGTGCTCACGGGTGTATTTCAGTTCTTCTTCCAGCGCAATGACGCTTTGGGAGTTCTCGGCACTGAGATCTTCGTGTTTAAATACGTTGACCATACCCGTGGGAACTTCCACCGGTTTGAAGATCAGAAAATAGGATTTGTCGAATTTGGTACGGTGCTCGGCAACCGGTTTTACGATCAGATCGATGAGCTTGACTTCCCCTTCGATCTCGTATTTGATGTTTTTGTAGCTGATCTGTTCGTCGTTACGGGCGGCTTTGCGCACACTGATCTGGACGGCCAGCATCAGTTCCTCCTGCAGCAATTTTAGCAGGTTGGTGGTGAATCCCTGCGAGGGCAGGCTGGCGTAGTTGGAAAAATTGCCGAAGGCGTGCAGGATATTGAAATTTTCGTCGATGTACATACCCACCACGCCCAGTTCTTCGGCAATGACCTCCGATGTCCATTTGAACATCTTGGATTCCACTACATTTTTTTCGGAAATAAATGGTTGGAAAGACTTGGAATCTTTGTAGGTCCCGAAGTTGGAGAACAGTTCGGTACGTCCGCCGACAGTTTCCCTCACCTTACGGAACAGCCGGGCTTTTTTGTCTACGGATTCCAGCGAATCGGCGTATTTACCGATGTTCTCACTGTTGCCGATGAATAGGACGCCATTGCGTCGCAGGGAAAACTCGAAAGTACGGATCACCTGGCGCTGGGTATCGCCTTTCAGGTAGATCAGCATATTGCGGCAAGTGACCAGATCGAGCTTGTGAAAGGGGGTGTCCCGGATCACGTTATGTTTGCTGAAAATGATCATGTCGCGGATCTGCCGGCGTACCTTATAGGCATCCTTTTTCTGCGTAAAATACTGATTGAGATATTTGGAAGGTACCTGCTGGAGTTCCTCATTGAGGTAGATACCCTGACTGGCCTTGGAAATGTAATCCTTACGAATGTCGGTGGCGAATATCTTTACATCCAGATCGGCATCCAGATGCTGGAGTTCTTCCCGGATCAGGATGGCCAGGGAATAGACTTCTTCACCGGTGCAGCATCCGACGCACCAGATCTTAAGCAGGTCCTTTTCTTTTACTTTCGTTTTGATCATGTCCGAGAGGGCCAGTCTGCGGAGTCCGTCCCAACTGCCCGGATCGCGGAAAAACTCGGTGACCCCGATAAAGAATTCGTCAAAAAGATCATCACTCTCGGCCGGCGTTTCCTTGAGATAGGAAAAATAGGCTTCGAAGGTAGGCGTCTCGGCAATATTCATCCGCCTTTTGATCCGACGGTACAGAGTACCTTCCTTATATTTGGAAAAATCGACCCCTTCGAGTTCGCTGATGTATTTCAGGATCTGATCGAAAATGGCCTTTTCGCCGATCGAGTTAAAACGGGCGGAATGAACGGTATCCGATTCGTAATGATCCAGGATGCGATCCGGTATCTTTTCTACCGGCAGAATGTCGTCGGGTTCGATCGCGCTGATGGCGCTGAGCGGCATGCCGTCGAATTCCGCCTGTTCGGGATGCTGGACGATCACAAAGCCTCCGTTATCCTTTATGGCTTTTACACCTTCCAGCCCGTCAGAGCCCGTACCCGAAAGGATAACCCCAACGGCTCTTTCTTTGAGCACTTTCCCCAGCGTGACAAAAAAGAAGTTGATGGCTTTATTAATATCCGGTTTGTCTGGACGCAGGCTGACCTCCAGTTTTTCCCGGTCCGAAAGGTTCAGCAGTTTTCCGGGGGGGATCAGATAGATGTAACCTTTCTGCAGCGTGGATTCTTCATTTACCTGTACGATGGGAAGGGTAGTACACTTTTGCAGGATCTCTTTCATCTGACTTTTGTGTTCCGATGAAAGGTGTTGGATGACCACGTAGCAAAAGGGCCACTCGGGAGAGACATTCTCAAAAAAGGTCTTCAGCGCGGAGACGCCTCCGGCCGAAGCGCCGATTGCGACAATTGCTACCCCTGAGTCATTAGCAGTTGTGGACTGTTCTGAGCTTGGATGTTCAGTCATTTAAATCGAATGGTGTTGTCCGGGTATAGGATACCCAATTGCAAAAAGCCGTTATTGAAAGCGCTATAAAAGGGATAGTTAGTTCTAGTCAAAATTAATAAATATCACCCCCGCAACTTTAATAATTGCAGAATATTTGATATTAATCTAAAAGATAGGAACAAAAAACGGTGTAGAATCTGGTTGTGCTAAGCGAAGTATGTCGGTAAAATTAAGAAAATTTTTAATGAATAAATGATCATTTGACCATTATGTTAATCTGCAATTCGAACTGATGCTCAGTCTGGTAGGTCTTCATCTCGCCCTTTAGGGTTCTGATACGCTTCTCCATATTGGTAAGACCGGTCCCGGCGCCGTCCCTATTCAGTTCGGATGCATCGATATGAATATCATTTATAATGGAAAGGTGTATCCTTTTGGGCTGGCGGCTGCTACTGAGTAATACCTGAATTTCCCGGGGTGCAGCGTGTTTGATGGCATTGTTAATACTTTCCTTAAATATGCCGTAGAGGTGATTTTTGAGAGAGGCATTTAATTTTAAATTAGGATCGGCCTGGTCGTGCCGGAAAGTATATCTGATGTCCAGCGGGGCCAGGGCGTGTTCCAGGTGCCCGCTGATGCGTTCGCACATATCCGAGAGCAACTCCTTATCGGAATTGAGCGACCAGAGCAGATCATACATATCGAACATGACGCGATTGCTGATCTCGCGGATGCGGTCCAGTTCTTTTCTTTCGGCCTCCGAAGGCTGCGACTTTCGGATATATCTGGCGAGCAACAGCTTGATCCGCGTCAGCGATGAGCCCACATGATCGTGCAGGTCCTGGTAGAACCGGTCCTTCAGGAGACTCATCTGCCGGGTTTTCCGGAAGCGGTAACTGTTGAAGACCAGCAGCAGGGAAAGGAGAGAAATGATGGAAAAGGCCAGGATAAAGTTGCGGGTTGCCCTGGTCTTTTGCAGGTTCAGTTCCGTTTCGGTCTGCACCATTTTCAGGCGTTGCAGTTCGGCAACATCCTTCTGGGATTCGTAACGGCTCACCTGGGCCTGCAGAAGTTCCTCCTGTTCCGGATGATTGATCTCGTAGTCCATCTCCTTGCTGAGCCGGAGATGATCGTACGCCTCCCGGTAACGGCCTAGCTGATAGTAGATGCGGGCGTAAAGCTCGTGGGCCCGCAACAGGAGTTGGCGGTTGGCGGTTGCTTCGGCGTCCGGCGTAATGGTGTCCAGATGGGAGAGCGCCCGCCGGTAATGTTGCTGCTGAAACAGGATACTGGATAAGGCAAAATGGCAATTCTGTATCTCCCGCTTCTGATCCAGATGCTCGCTGATGAACAGGCCTTCCCGGGCGCTTACCAGCGCACTGTCCGTCTGTCCGAGCGCGAGTTGGGCCATCGCCCGGTGGTAGTACACATAGCCGATGCTCCGGAAAACTTTTCGGGACTGGGACAGGTCGATAGCCTCCCGGCAGAGCTCGATTATTTTTTGATGATTATTCAATTTCTGATACATGGAGATCAGCCCCATGTAGGCGAGTAACTCCAGTTGGGGTATATCGTATTGTTCACTGCCCTGAATGACCTCCTTCAGGGTATTTTTTATTCTGGTGGTATCGCCGAGCCGGTTGTAAAGCAAAGACATATTGTAGAGGATCTTGTACCGGTAGGTGCTGTCGACGGCATCGGCGTAGTGAATAGAGCGGGACAAATAATCGACCGCCGGGATGAATTCCTGGACGTCGAGATAACAACTACCCAGCAAATTGCAGCTCTCCGCATAGGTGGCCGAATCGGGGAAGGCCTCCAGAATACGGATGCTTTCCCGAAACTGTTCTATTGCCGTTTCGTGGGCCTGTTCCCGTTTATCGATCCAACCCAGTAGGAGGTAGATCTTGGCCGTGAGTACCCCGATCTCTTTTTCCTCCAGTAATTGATGCATAAGCAGAGCGGCAGCCTGTCGGTTGTCGTTGGCGTAAAAAATTCCCCGGGCAAAATCGTAAATGATATCCAGACGCTGCTTGCGGTTGTCCGTCGCCTTGATCCGGGGCAGGTAGGTTTGCAGAACGACCCAATCCTGCACGCCGAGCCGGTCGGAAATACTTTGGACCAGTCCGGTGGTATGTTGCTCCTGCCGGGCCAGCGGCTGCAATAATTGCTGTACTTGCTCCAGTTGTACATCCGATTGAGCATTCCCGGAAGGCAGGAACACCCCCATCGCCACCAGGCAACTGAGTAGGCTGATCCTGCTATACGCGGAAAAGGCAATAAACGCTATATGACGTTTAAGCCGCTTCATCGACTCATGTTTTCAATTTTCATTTATGCCAGGATGCAGACCGGTTTGTTCCGGTAGGATGACCTGAACTGTAAAGGATTTAACTGATACGAATGCACAAACAGTCCCGTTTCTAAGTCGGGAAAATTAAGCTGTTATGTGGTTCAGATCATCCGGTCTGGTGTCTCACTCCCCGGCATTGTACAGGAAGCAAGACCCGGATAAACCTCGCAAGGATTAGGGAAGGTGTGACCCTGATCTGAGGTAGCCCTTTAGCTCCCGATGCACCTTCTGCCGGGCGTTTGATAAGCCGGGCCGCGACGCATCTGGAACGAAATGCAGGTTAAATGTTATCTGACTGGAGCCGATGCAAATTATAGATTGGTCTTGAAAGGCGGTGATTCACCCGTGACGGGCTTTTGCTGTTTCGGAACCACCAAGATAGAAATTCAACCTTCATTTGAGTATAAGTTGGGTTTACCAGGGGGATATTCTGATCATAACGGATGAAAACCAGCAACAATCGTTATTTATCTTTTTGTGACCAATCAGAAACATACAGTCCTTATTAATGTGAATTGAATTCCTCCGCATTCAACGCCCCCATTGGCCATGTAATTTTCAAAAACGCGTTGCGATGATTAAGATCGGTTTAATTGAAGATGATCAGCTGGTGCTGGAAGAGTTGAAGGATGCTTTTCAGCGATCGGCCTCTTTGGACTGTAAAATGTCCTGCCGGACCGCTGAGGCATTTCTGAAGTATTTTCGCGGTGGCCTGGATGTGATCCTCCTGGATGTCGGATTACCGGGCATTTCCGGTATTGAAGCCCTACCCAAGATATTGACCATGGCCCCGGACGTACAGGTTGTTATGCTCACTTCTTTTGCAGATCATGAGTCCGTTTTTCAGGCCCTGCGTAACGGGGCATCCGGCTATCTGCTCAAAGATTCCTCCCTGTCCGTGATCGAACAGATCCTACAGGATACCCATCGGGGCATCCCGGCCCTGTCTCCGGCAATTGCCCTGAAGATCATTCGGTACTTTAATCAGAAACCCCAGGGACCATCCTGTAAAATGCTTACCAAAAAAGAAGGACATGTCCTTCAGCTCCTGGTGGATGGCCTAAGCTATAAACTGATCGCCGGAGAAATGAATGTATCCATCAACGGGATCCGATACCACATTAAGAATATCTACCGGAAATTACACATCAATTCCAGGTCTGAACTTTTTCAACTATACCGAGACGGTAAAATATCCCTTTTCGCGGAATAGGTCTACTCTCAGGTCGGTCGGTCCGCGTTTTTTCACAGGCCCTACATAAAGATGTAGGAGTTGGAGCCTTTTGCCAGATTTGAACGACAAAACCGGTTAATAGGCGGGCCTTCCTACATGATCATGTAGCATCATTTTTCTGCCTTTGACGGTGCTGTAGTTTAACTTCGCATTATTGAACCGGATTAATTATAAGCGACTGTTTTAAAACCTCTGTTGCCGGAAAAGTCCAAAAGTAGCCCCATCTGCTGCACGTTACAGCCCGGTGAGGTTTTTAAAGCAGTCCTGAGTCCTTTTTCAACAGTCCGAAAAATTGAAGCTTCTAAGCATTGATCGTAATACACTATGAATACACCCTGTGCTATCTCTCATGCTTACTTAGAAAATTTTGCTAAGCATATTAGAAGCTAAAGAAATTGACCGAATGGTCTTACATCGTAGTTAAATGCGGAGGATAGTACAATCATCTTACCAGAACACTCTTTGGTGTTCTGGTTTTTTTTGCCTCTGAAAACGCGCCCACAAAAGCACAATTCTCGAATCAGCTGATCTTTCCAAAACATAAACCGGCTTCTCCTGTTTTGCACTCGAAACTTTTCAGGCAAAACCCAAACAATGAAGCGCGGACTACTTTGGTTTAGAACCGATCTAAGGTTAGCTGATAACCTTGCCCTGCACGCAGCCCTGCAGGATTGCGAGGAAATTATCCCGGTATATATTCTGGACGAACAGTGGCTGGGGACGGACCGTTGGGGTTTTCCCCGGACGGGCCCTTTTCGTCTGCAGTTCCAGTTGGAAAGTCTGCAGGATCTCCAAACGCAGCTTAGCGCAAAGCAAAGTGACCTGATCTTCCGCTGCGGCCACCCGGCAGCTATCTTGCCCGAACTGGCCCGGGAATATCAGTGTGACCGGATATACTGCAGCAAGGAGTATACCTTCGAGGAGATCGCCGTGGAACGAGCCCTGGAGGAGCAAGTGGAGGTGAGCTATTTTCACAACAGCCCGATGATCCATCCGGACGATCTGCCCTTCGCCATCGAAAAACTACCGGAAGTATTCACCAACTTCCGCAAAAAGGTTGAAAAGTACAGTCAGATAAGATCGCCGTTACCGGCACCGGAGATCATTTCGAGCCCGACCCTGGAATCTGCTGATCTACCGAGTGTGCAGGATCTCGGGAGGGTAGGGGTAGCCCCCGATCCACGCGGCGTGCTGGCATTCCGGGGCGGAGCGACGGCCGGTGCGGATCGACTCCGGCACTACCTCTGGGATACCCGGCAACTCTCCGATTACAAGGAGACACGGAATGGCCTGATCGGGGCGGATTATTCCAGTAAATTTTCCGCCTGGCTGGCGCAGGGCTGTCTGTCCGCCCGTACGATCTACGCGGAAGTAGAGCGCTACGAAGCGGAAGTGGAGAAGAACCAGTCTACCTACTGGATGAAATTTGAACTGCTCTGGCGCGATTTTTTCAAATTCACAGCTATGCGCTACGGCAAAAAGATCTTCCTGCCGGGAGGCATCAAAGACAAAACGAAAAACTGGAATTACCGGCCGGAGACCGTGCAGCGCTGGATCGACGGCGCTACGGGCGACGCCTTTGTAGATGCCAATATGCGTGAACTGAAGGAGACCGGTTTTATGAGTAATCGCGGTCGCCAGAACGTCGCTTCCTACCTGGTGCATCAGCTCGGGCAGGACTGGCGCGTGGGAGCGGCCTGGTTCGAATCCCGGCTCATCGACTACGATGTGACGAGTAATTATGGCAACTGGATCTACGCCGCCGGAGTGGGCAATGACCCGCGGGACCGGGTGTTCAATACCCAACGACAGGCCGAACGCTACGATGAGCATGGGGATTACCGGGAGCTGTGGGGGGAGGGCTGATCAATTGCAATCTCAAGCCCAATTTCAATAGCAAATAAATGGCGACGGTTCGGTCTATTATTAATCTCTTCGCCTGATATTGGCTTATTGCTATTGCTATTGCCGTTGGAATTGCTGTTTTTCTCATTCCGTACCTAAAGGCACGGGGCAGATCGTTCATTTTTGTCTGCTATCCAGATCTGGTCCCTGCCAAGACGTTGATAATTATATGTCTTACTTCCTCGCTAGATATTTAAAACTGACGGGCAACACGGTGCTCCGTTAGGGATGGGCTGTAGCTAGCAAAAGTGTATATTTAAATTTTTGGAATACTTCATTCCGTACTTAAAGCCACGGGGACAACCGTCCACTGTTTATTGCTACCCGATTATCTCCCTGACGGGATAAGGGAAAGAAAATCTTCCTTAATTTTAGCATATCATAATATTCTCGATAGCTGATTGCTACTGCTGGCGACGCAGGGTCCCGGTAGGGACGAAATATGGGTAGCAAAGACATTTAGATATATCGTAGTCGTGCCGTCAGGTACGAAATGTAAAAACCGATCAATGGCAAACACGTATACCCAAATTCACATACAGACCATTTTCGCTGTCCAAGATCGTCAATCTTTAATCCAAGCTGCTTGGCGTGAAGAATTGTACCGGTATCTAACGGGCATTGTACAAAATCATGGCCACAAAATGTTACAGGTCAATGGGATGCCCGATCACGTCCACTTGTTCATCGGGATGCGGCCTGCCCAATCACTTTCAGACCTGATGAAAAAAGTTAAGGGAGATTCTTCGGAGTGGATTAATAAAAGGGGATTTACCAAAAGCAGATTCTCCTGGCAGGCCGGTTATGGTGCCTTTTCATATGCTAAGTCGCAAGTGCCCCGAGTTATTCGGTATATTCAAAATCAGGAAGAACATCATCGTAAAAAAAGCTTTACGGAAGAATATCTGGATTTTTTAAAAGCATTCGAAATTGAATACGAGGAGCGGTTCATTTTCAAATCGATTGAATAACATATTCCGTACCTAAAGGCACGGGGACAATCATTCGCTCATTTTTTGCTACCCAGATCTGGTCCCTGACGGGACAATGGTTAGGAGGTCGCTTCCAAATTTTAGGAGGATGTGAACTTCTTGCTACTGGTGTGAGATGTGTGTTCCGTTAGGAATGAAATATTGGTATCCATAATTTGTGTTTAAATCGATTGAATAACATATTCCGTACTTAAAGGCACGGGGACAGATTGTTCATTGTTTTTTGCTACCCGGATCTGGTCCCTGCCGGTACATTGGCAAGTATATGGCACTTTAATTTCAGGAGGAATAGAATTGCTCTCTACAAATTTAAACTTGCGGACATAGCAAAGTCCCATAGGTAATAAACGTAGGTAGTCAATTAGGAAATGTCGTATTCGTGCCGTCAGGTACGAAATGTAAAAACTGGCCCCAAGCTCATTTCCCAGGCACTAAAAAGAAAACAGCCCCGCAGGTTGGTCCCTACAAGGCTGTTCGAGAAGAGTGAGGTCTATTATGTGTAACCCTTGAGTCAATGAGTCCATTTGGGTTAAAAAAATAATTTGCATGCTCTATCCGTCCTCACTCTCTAGAATTGTTGCTTTCAGAAGTTTCAAAAGAACCTTAAAATCAAACCTTTAATAAATCTCTCACTTTTTCTTAGCGGGATGGTCACTGTGGCGGTGAAAAATTTGTTACCTCGCCAGACCTGCCGAAACAGGCCGGCGAGGAACAACTACATTCACATTAGATACAGAGATACTCTATCCACACATTTTATTCTTCCTGGCAGATGAAAGTCCCGTCTTCCGCGTAGATGACGTAGATCTTTTCACTGCTATTGTTCTTTTTCAGGTAGACCCGGTACCAGAGCGAACTGTCGGCTCTGACGATCTCCCAGGTCTGATTGTTCATGATCTTGTAGTCTTCGTAATCGACTGCAAGGGTTTCCAGAATCGCAGTGGGCAGCTCAGCTTCGTCGAACCAGGTAGCGCTTTGCCACAGGTTCCAGTCGAGATCGAAATACAGCAGGATCGTATTGGATCCGTTGTCTCCCTTCAATAGATAGATCTCGGTACCATCGCAAAAAGTCTGGGCATCGATGGTAAATTCGTAATCGGTGTAATTTTCGTCGAGGAAGTCCACTACCGCTTCCGGCAGATCGTCGATGGTGATTTCTTCGTCTTCTTCTTCCTCCTCTTCTTCACCATCTTCGTCCTCGTCCTCGTCTCCATCATCATCGGAGACTTCGGTTCCGCAGACCAGGGTGCCGTCTTCGGTATAAGTTACCTCGAGGTAGCCTGCGTCATTTTTAATTCTCGTTTTGAACCATACAGCGGCATCTGCCCTTTCAATTTTATAACTCTTGTTGTTGCTGATCGTATAGTCCGGATAACCTTCCGCGATGGCGGTGGTAACGGCCTCCGGCAGTTCGGTTTCATCGATCTTCACTGCACTTTGCAGAAAGTTGCCGTCCAGATCAAAACTCAGATAGATCTTTTCGCTGCCTTTCATGGCCGTCACGGCGTAGATCTCCGTGCCGTCGCAGAGGGTGTCGGCAGCAGCCTTGAACTGATACCCTTCGTAATTTTCATCCAGCCATTCGGTAACCGATTCGGGTAATTCCACTTTGCCGGACTCATCTTCTTCCTCTTCGTCTTCCTCGTCCTCGTCCGCACATTGTGCATCCGGATTCATGACCCGGATCACCGGCTTCATGATGTACTTGCCGTTACCGGTCTGATGGACGGATTGGGCCGCATCGAAATCGAGAATGAGATCGTACTGCGGGGTGTCCGTCAGATCGAGGCATAGCTTGATCTTCAGGCCGCTTTGGCTACCGGAAGGGATCTTCAGTTCGAAAGATTCCCCTTCGACTACTACGGTGTTGTTTTCTCCTAGTACGAGACGTACTTCTGTGAGTTGACCAAGTTCCAGATCTGCATTGGCGATGAGGGCGTCTATTCCGTTCTGCAGATCCAGCAGGTTATAAATACCTGCATTGGTCTCGAGGGGGATTTCCTGGGAACCTTCCGGGCCTTTGATGATCACCTGTTGGAGATCGATATTCACCTCATCCAGTTCGATGGGGGCGTCGGTGAGACGAATATTCAGGCTCGTTACGGCATCGATCTCCGTGGTCGTTTCGTCGATCAATGCTTCCGGATCACAGGATACCAGTACCAGGGGTACCAGTAAAAAGTAGAGTAGTTTTCTTGCGTTCATGTTTGGACTATAATTTGTTATCAGCTTGTGGGACGTTGTTCGTTCATTTGGGGTTTAAAAGCCAGGGCTACCGGGTCTGGTAGCCCTGGGAATGTTCATGGGATTAAAAAAAAATAGGTCGTCGTCAAAAAATTTGGTCTTGGGAAATGACCATAGGGATTGTTCAATGTTCAGCTAAAAAATCATGGGATTACGAAATGTTAAAAACAATGTTCACGGGATTATAAAAAGTAGTTCATGGGAATAAAAAACGTTTCGGGATTATGTTAATTCATGGGATTAAAAAAAACGGTTTCCGGGGTTAAAAAAAAGTAGTTTCAGTACTAACTGTTGGGTTTCAAAAAAATTCATGGGATTACTATTGCTAGTAGTGTTTCCGGACGAAGCTTCTTACGTATAATCCGCGGTCCGAAAATATCTTTACCGTGTATATACCACTTGGGTATTGGCTGATGTTAATTTTTTCCTGATTGGTGCCGGTTGTCACATCCCGTTCCTGCAGCAGGCGTCCGTTAACATCGAATAATTCCAGGTGCCGGATGTTTTCCTGAGCGTCCTCCAGTTCGATGTTGATCTGATCGAAGGCCGGGTTTGGGTAAACGTTGATTCCGCTGGTCTTAATGGGTTGAATTACCGGGGTCAGGGTGGTATCTACTTCGTATCGCAGATCCGAAGGTGCTACCTGAAAATCCAGCAGGTTGTAGTTGGTCGTTTTGATATCCGTCACCACGATGTCGGATTTTCCGACCACGATGTCTTCCATCACAATATTCAGGCTGCCAACCTCTCCGAATCCAGTCACTTCGTTGCCGTCCTTACGGACAACCGCTATCTGGACGATACCGTTCTTCCGGTCATTCTTAATGAATTTGATCACTTTTTCAACCCCCATTCCACTCATCCAGGTGTCTTCCAGGATATCCAGGGTAACGGAATTGCCCCGGTCGGCTACGAAATTCGTATCGTAAGTGGCGGTAAAAGCCAGGCCGTAAAAACCGAAAACCGTATCCAGCTGGGAGCCGAGGCTCAGATCAGCTTTCAGGGTAGCTCCGGGAGCCAGTACCGGCATGTCCGAGGAAAGCGCCAGGGTAGGATCCTGTTCCGGATCACCTGTCAGAAAGTTGTCGGGCATTACAATGCCGTGTACCTTTCCAAAATTATCCTCGATCACCTTTTTGTCAGCGTCATCCACGACACCGTCTCCGTTGCAATCGGCGTAGGCAAAATTCAAACCGTCCGGGAAGCTTTCTCCCCAGGGGGTGGTGGGTAAGTTCTGTCCCACCCATTCGGTAGTAGCGTCTGTTCTTTCGGCTCCTTCTGAACCGTTTGCTACTGCCCAGTACAACACGTCAATGTTGTTTACAATACCATTGTTGTTGATGTCGCCCGGCCAAACTTGCTGCCCAAGGGCGGTGGTACATTGCCACAGGATTATAATTGTTATTGAGATTATGTTCCGCAATGGTACTGTTGTTTGTAATTCTGATACAAATATAGAGGGGAGAATGGAGCGTGACAAATACATTTTTCGTGTTTTTTCAGTTTAAAATACTAAATTTGTTTTCGCCTGTTTGCGGGATGATCAAATTTAGTTGTTGGTTAAGTTGTTGTTTTACAGTGTTTTGTGTTTTTGATAATTTATATTTATTTTAATATGTTATTGGTGTTTTTTCAGGCAGAAATGAGAAAGTTCAAAAAAAAACAATAAGAATCTATGAAAAATAGCAAGCTTATTGAGCTATTGGGAAGTTTTGAACCCAACGAGTTCCGCCAATTCTGCGAGTTTGTGGCTTCTCCTTATTACAATAAGAACGAAGACCTTATTGCCCTGGCCGAATACCTGGAACCACTGGCCCCGAATTTTCCCGCCGATAAAATTAAGAAAGAAGTCGTATTTAAGTCGGTATTCCGTGGTCAGGCATTTGACAAGAAGCAAATGGCCTACCTGATGAACTATCTGCTCAAACTGGGGGAGCGCTTCCTGGCGGTCCAGCGCTACGAAAAGGACGATATGCTGGTGAATTGCCACATGCTGGAACAATTTGTGGACCGCAAGCTGGATAAACACTATAATTACCTGCACAAAAAGACCAACCAGGCCCTGGAAGAGACCGAGCGGCAGGATGGAGATGGCTATTATTACCGCTATCGCCTGTCCAAGGTGGCAACCGATCACTTCTACAGTCAGCAGATCCGGAAATTTGATCCCAGTTTGCAGATGGTTTCCGATCAGCTCGACAAGTTCTACTTTTTCCACAAGCTCAAATACAGTTGCGAAATGCTCAACCGCCAGGCCATCATTTCGGCGGATTATCAATTGACCTTTGTCGATGAGGTAAGATCCTATCTGAGCAATCGCCGGGATATCGATCCGCTCATCGAGATCTATCTGCACATCTATTTGTCTTTATCTTTTCCGGAGGAGGAAGTACATTTTGAAAAGCTCATGGAACTGATGGAGCGCTACGCACTCGGCATTGATCAGAAAACCCGACGGGAGATCTATCTCTATGCCCTTAACTACTGTGCGCCTAAAATTCGCAAAGGGGAAAAGTATACCTCCATCATGCTGGACCTATATATAAAAGGTATCGAGAACAAGTCGCTCTTCGATGAGGCCTACCTCTCGCACTGGACGTATTCCAATGTGGTCAAACTGGCCCTGCGATTGCAACGCTACGAATGGATCGAGACCTTTATCCGCGAGCACGTATCCAGTCTGCCGCCCCAACTGCGGGAAGACGCCGAACACTACAACCTCGCTGAATTGTACTACCACAAGAAAGCCTACGACGAAGTACTGACTCACCTCAACCAGCTTCACTTCACGGACCTGCACTACCACCTGGGCTCGCGGGTCATGATGCTGAAGACCTACTACGAACAGGATGCGGATGAGCCTTTGCTGTCGCTACTGGCTTCCTTCAGCGTTTTCCTGCGACGCAACAAGAAGATGTCGGCCTCCATGAAAAAGACCTACCTCAATTTCTGCAATCTGTTACATCAACTGATGCGCCGGAACCCCAAAAAGTGGAAAAGACTCGGCAATTCCATTCAAAATACCCAACCCCTCACGGATCGCTCCTGGTTGTACGGCATCTGGGAAGCAAACGGCCGCTCCCTGTAAATACAACCACCCACTAAATCCAGGAGACCGTCCACCCTCGACCCTCAACCCTCAACCGTCCCCAAAAAAAACACCCCCACCTTGAACACTTCCCCCCCAAACGCCATTTCCTATTAGCCAATACATTTATAAAACCTAGAAAACCTTGACATGCAACACAAAACTATCTTTCCCTTTTTGCTACTGGCCCTGCTGTTCAGCGCCTGCCAGCGAGACAGTCTTAACGAAACGGCTCTGACCACCACCGACGCAACGACCCTGGAAAACCGGCAATCCTATCCGGACCTTATCCCCCTGCCGGACGGATTCAAACCGGAAGGCATCGTGGCGGGTACCGGCAGTGATTTTTACGTCGGTTCCCTGGCGGACGGCTCTATTTACCGGGGTGATTTCCGCACCGGCAGCGGCGAAGTATTCTACACGCCCGACGGCGCCAATACGGCGGTTGGAATGTCTTTTGACAGCCGCACGAAATACCTGTTTGTGGCCGGCGGCGGTTTCGGCACGGGATACATCGTAGATACCCGTACCGGTACGGAAGTCGTGAGCTATGATTTTGGCGGCGCTTTCGTCAACGATGTGATCGTGACCAAAGATGCGGCCTATTTTACCGATTCCTTTACACCATATATATATAAGGTGCCGCTGGGACCAACCGGTAGCCCGGCCGATGCTGCAGATGTGGAAGCCATCGAACTGGGAGGAGACTTTGAATTCGTTCCCGGAAACTTCAACGCCAACGGCATCGAAGCCATTCCGGACGGCACCGCCCTCATCGTCGTCAACGGCGGTACCGGTGACCTCTACCTGGTGGACCCCGAAACGGGCGACGCTACCCTGATCGACCTGAACGGTGACTCTGTTAATAATGGTGACGGTATCCTCCTGGTAGGTAAAACCCTCTACGTGGTACAGAATTTCCTGAATCAGATCGCAGAGGTAAAACTCTCCACGGATTACCTTACCGGAAGCGTGGAAGACATCCTTACCGACGATGATTTCCGGATCCCAACCACCGTCACCCGGCACGGCGGAACGCTCTATGCGGTAAATGCCCGATTTGATGTCGCTCCTCCCCAAAGCTCGGCGGAGGGAATTGAATTTAATGTGGTACGGGTGGATTAGGGAGGCAGGAGTCAGGTGAGAGGAGTCAGGTGAGAGGTGTCAGGTGTGAGGGGGGAGGGGCGAGGTGTCAGGTGTCAGATTTCAGGGGGGCAGAGCCATTTGTCTGGCTTCAAACGCCCAAATCAAACATCTGACCCCTCTCACCCCTGACTCCTCACCTCTCCTGACCCCTCGCCCCTGACCCCTCCAACCTCGCCCCTGACACCTCACCCCTACCACCTCACAACCCACCACCATTGCCCACAGAGATCGCCCAACTAGCAACATCGGAATTATTCTGGCTGGCGCTCGGAGCCGTACTGGCTGGAGTGGAAAAAGCCGGCATCAAGGGATTGAGCATGGCTATTGTGCCTGTCTATGCCCTCATTCTGGGTGGGAAGACCTCGTCCGGCCTGGTATTATTGATCTTCATCAGTGCCGATCTGCTGGCGATACGGCACTATTTTCGGTACGGGCAGCGGGATATCATCCGCAATCTGTTCTGGCCGGCCGTGATCGGGATCCTGTTGGGGGTGATCCTCGGTAATTATATCAACGATGCTCTGTTTAAAGATATCATCGCCGTCATTATTATCGGCTGCCTGGCGTTGATGGCTTTCCCCGCCGTGTCCCGGCAACCCGCCGAAAAGATCCGGCGGCCTTTCTGGGCCAATACGATTGGATTGATCACCGGTTTCAGTACCATGATCGCGAATGTTTCCAGTCCTATTCTGGCTATTTTTCTGCTGGCGCTGAAGTTGCCGAAGAAAGAATTTATCGGAACGGTAGTCTGGTTTTTCTTTCTGATCAATTTGGTCAAGCTGCCATTTCACATCTGGGTCTGGGAGACCATCCAGCCCTCCACACTGCTCACCTTATTATATGCGATCCCCTTTATCGTTATCGGCTTTCTGATCGGATTGCAGATCGTGGGCCGGATCGCCGAAAGGAGTTTTCGCTACCTCATTATCGGCGTAACCCTGATCGCTGCCCTGAAATTACTTTTCTCCTGATCGGGGAGATCAGTAATACAGCACCTTTACTTCGTTGAAATCATCATCTTCCATATAAAAGCGGATGGTGCCGGCGTATTGTTTCTCCTCGACTATGGTCGCTCCCAGGTGCCCTTCGATGGTACTGAGACGAATGATGGCTCCGAGATCCCGCAGGGAATTGGCCTGATAAGACGCCAGCGTACCCTGTTTGCTCATGCCGCCGAGACCGGCCAGTCCGTACTGCTGCTTTCCTTCCACCACTTCAAAACTGGCCCAGTTCTCTCCTTCACCGGCAGATTTGAAACGTTCCAGCCGGAGATAACCTTTGGTGCCTTTGAGGGCAATACCGGAGGCATCTTCTTCCGGTTCGTAATCCGAATAACTTTTGAAATAATGCCTGGCGACTGCTTCCAGTTCATCCGGCGTCAGTTCGTTGGCCTGCACCACGATTTCCGGACTGGTAAGCCCCTTTTTCAGTTTCAGGCGAACGGTATCTTCCGGAGCGATAGTTTCCATAATGCGGACGATATCCTGTAGGGTCTGTACCGTTTCCCCGTTGATCCGGGTGACGGTATAGCCGGTTTTGTCCTGCAGGCTTTCGTAGCCGGGGCTATCCGCCAGTACACTTTTAATAAAGGGAGCTCCGTCCGGTTCGGAGGGTAGGGTAGTGGAGGCAAACTCCAGCCCGAGGTAGGCCCGGCGTAGACGGCCGTCGTTCTCCAGGATACTGTTGACCAGTTGAGCCGCCCGTTGCCCTTCGAGGGCGAAGTTGAGTTGGGAAAAAAGGTAATTCTGACCGTTTTTATTCCGGGTCTCGATCCAAGTATTTACCCCGACAACTTTTCCATTCTCGTCGACCAACGGTCCTCCGCTGTTACCCCAGATCAGGGTGGCGGTATGTTGCAGGAAACCGAAACGGCCGGTTGTCGGCCGGTGGTAGAGGCGGTTCTTCCCGCTGATGATGCCCTCGGTAATGGAATAGGGATAATTGCCCAGCGGGTTACCGATGGCGTAGACCCTTTGGGCCAGGTGGGCCTCTTGCTCGCTGAATTCCATCGGCAGGATCTCCGACCCGGGTTCTTCACCGTCAAATTCCAGCACGGCAATATCGTAAAAGCTGTCACCGCCCAGAATGCGTACCGGGTATTTGGTCCGGTTGATACTGAAGGCGTAAACCGCACCGCGATCCCGGGAAGCGGCATCGATCACGTGGGCATTGGTAACGATGTAATACTTGCCGTCCAGATCGATCACAAAACCCGAGCCGTTGGAAAAGACATCACCCATGTTCAGGTTCTTTTCGTACGCAATATCGGCGTAGGAAGGCTGCGGATTGGCAAAGCCCAATACCTTATCGTTGTCATCCACATCGAATACCCCAATGGTGACAATGCCCGAAAGGGCACGCTCCAGCGGAGGCAGATCATTCTGGCCGCAAAGGGTATGAAACAGAGCTGTGGTCAGTAAAAATATGCAGGAAATGGATCTCATAGCCGTGTTGTGTTTGGAACTTGGACGATATACGGATTTGGACAGACCTCCTTCACCCGTTCTTGACTTTCTATTTGAACAAACGGGAAAAAGTTACCCCGGACGGGAAGCGATTGCCCGTGGAATATTTTTATCTTGAGCATCTACCAAAATAGAGCTTCGGCGGTATGAAAAAGCTACTCTTCCTCGTGCTGGTTTTCAGCTTTGCGCTGCATTCCCGGGCACAGATCTCCATTGAACAATTACTCTCCGCTCCTTTCCCGAGTGACCTGACGGCCGGACCGGACGGGAAACTACTGGCCTGGGTATTCAACGACCGCGGAGAACGGAACATCTACCTGGCCGGCGGCGATCAGTTCCGCGAGGTCCGAAAGCTTACGAACTATACGGGCGATGAAGGCATTGCCCTGGGTAGCCTCACTTTCACGCCGGATGGCCGGCAACTGATCTACGTGCGGGGCAACGGCACCAATCGGAGCGGCCAGTCGGCAAATCCGGCACAATTGCAGATAGAGACCGGCCAGGAGATCTGGGTGGTATCCGTGGACGGAGGAGAGCCCCGCTCCGTGGCCAAAGGTGCATCACCCAGTATTGCTCCGGACGGAAAAACGCTGGTATTCCTGCAGAAGGGGCAGGTGTGGACCGCCGACCTGACGGAGACCGGCAAGGAGGCCCGGCAACTGTTTCTGGCCCGGGGCAGCCAGGGCGACCTGCGGTGGCACCCCGAGGGCCGTCAACTGGCTTTCGTCAGTCGCCGGGGAGATCACAGTTTTATCGGCATTTACGATCTGGATTCCGGGGAATTGTGGTACCCGGATCCATCCGCGGACAATGACGGAGAACCGGTCTGGAGCCCGGCCGGCGACCGCCTGGCCTACGTGCGTCGACCTAATGTACGCGTTTCCGTTCCCTTCACACCCCGGCGGGAAGGCAGCCCCTGGAGTATCCGGGTGCTGCGTATGGATAATAAGACTGCTGCGGAAGTCTGGAAGGCCGACCCAAAAGACGGCTCCGTCTTCGTGGGCAATCTGCCCGTCATGGAGAATAAGTTGCTCTGGGCTGCGGAGGATCAGCTGATCTTTCCCTGGGAAAAATCCGGTTGGGTGCATATGTACGCGCTGGACATCCGTCGCGAAGTGGTCAATCCGCTGATGATCGGTGACGGTGAGGTGGAGAATGCCCGGCTGGATGCAAACGGACAGTACCTGTACTATACCGCGAACATCGGGGACATCAACCGGCGGCATCTCTGGCGGGTGAATATCCGCGATCCGAAACCCGAACTGCTTACCGAGGGCGCGGGCATCGAATGGAGCCCGGTACTGACGGCCGGCGGCCTGGCCATGCTCCACGCCTCGGCTACCCGACCGGCCTGGCCGGCATTGCTATCCGAAGGAAAGATCCGCGATCTGGCTCCCCGCCTGTTCCCGCGGGATTTTCCGAATGGGCTGGTCCGCCCGGAGACGGTAAAGGTCACGGCTACGGACGGCCTCCAGGTACCGGCTCAGATCTTTCTTCCGGGAGATTACGAAGCGGGACGGGAATATCCCGCAGTTATCTTCCTCCACGGCGGTAGTCGCCGCCAGATGCTGGAAGGTTTTCACTACAGTTCTTACTACAGCAATGCCTACGCGCTGAGTCAGTATTTTGCCTCCCGGGGTTACATCGCCATGGCGCTGAATTACCGCAGTGGTATCGGCTACGGACTGGATTTTCGCGAAGCGCAGGATTACGGCGTAAGCGGTGCCAGTGAAGTCCGGGATCTGATCGGTGCGGCGGAATACCTCCGGGACCGACCGGATGTGGACGGCAACCGGATCGGACTCTGGGGCGGCAGCTACGGCGGTTACCTCACCGCCCACGGATTGGGGCAGCGCAGTGATCTCTTTGCCGTCGGGGTGGATATCCACGGGGTGCACAACTGGAATACCGAATTGCCGACTTTCGCTTCCTGGTACGATTCCACCCATTACGAAAAGATCGCCCAACTGGCTTTCCAGTCTTCCCCGATGCAGCATGTAGACGGCTGGGAGGATCCGGTGCTGTTCATCCACGGCGACGATGACCGGAATGTTCCCTTCAGCGAAACGGTGGATATGATCGAAGCCCTCCGGAAAAAGGGTGTACATTTTGAGCAACTGATCTTTCCCGATGAGGTCCACGGATTTCTGTTGCACCGCAACTGGCTGGATGCCTACCGGACTACGTTCCAGTTCATCGACCGCTATCTAAAGGAATAACCATATCCCAATTTACTCCAGGATGGGTGCGGTCTGCTCCGCGGTAGCCAGGCCGCCAGGTAATTCCATGATGCGGATATTACGGAAGTGGATCTCCGCGCCTTCGGCTTCGAGGCAGATATAGCCTTTTTTGTAGCCGGATTCCCGCAGTCCGTTCACGAATTTGCCGTTCACGGATAGTTTGACCGTTCCGTCCACGGCTACCACTACGTATTTGTTCCACTCTCCTTTGCCTTTGCAGCGCTTTTCCAGTGATTTACTGCGGGGGCCGCGGGGATTGTCCGGTACGGCGGTAAGGTCCATGGTCGGGAACAGTTCTCCGTGTACGTAGTCGTCCGTCCGATTGTGGATGGTGGCGTATTCCAGGTCCAGCATTTGTACCTCGATGGCTTTGGTCAGGCGTTTCTCCGGGAAGGGCGTGCCTTCACTCCAGATGAACATACCCGAATTGCCGCCGGCCTCCATGTGTTTCCATTCTACTTCGAGAATGAAATTTTCGTATTGCCGGTCGGTACGCATCACACCGATGGGGTTGCCGCCGCAGATCAGGACGCCGTCTTCTACGTGCCAGGTAGTGTCCGAAGTGTTTACGTCTACCCAGCCCGAAAGGTCTTTGCCGTTGAAGAGTGGGCGAAAGGCTAGTGGCTGGTCTTCCTGGGCTAGTAGTGGTTGAATACTGGAAAGAAGCAAGAGTATTACAAAAGGAAAATATCGCATGGTATTTGATTTTATAGCAGTTCAGGTTAAACTTTATGTCTTTCGGGTGTAATTGGTTCCGCAAATATTGCGAGTTAGCATTAGCAGCAGTTAGGCGATCCTACTCACCGTCCGGGGCTGATTGGTTCCTCTCTGACACCGTATATAGCCGCCGAAAAATTTCCGCACTGCAGCCCAATCTAAAACTTAATTATCAATTATCGGAAAAACTACACCGTCCGAAGGTTTCAAACCTCCCAAAATCCCAGCGCCCCAACTTCCTATCATCCCCCCTGCTTCCTATCTTTGACAAAAAAAGTCCAATGAAATTCGCATTGAACCGAATTACCATAATTACGATGCTAATGGCCATCACCCTTAATGGCTGCCGGGAAAACGGCGGCACCCCCACCGATCCGGAAACCTATACTGCTGCCATCGAAAAGCTCACCCAGGCGATCCAATACGAAATGGAAGATAAGGCCCTGCCGGCCGTATCGATGGTACTGGTGGATGACCAGCAGACGATCTGGGCGCAGAGTTTTGGCATGGAAGATTCCGCCGAGGAGAAAGCGGCGGATCTGGAGACCGTTTACCGGATCGGTTCCGTTTCCAAACTCTTTACGGACATTGCCGTGATGCAGTTGGTAGAACGGGGAGAAGTGGATCTCGACGTGCCGGTCCAGACCTATCTTCCGGATTTTAAACCCAAAAATCCCTACGATCAACCCATTACCCTGCGGCAACTGATGTCGCACCGGGCGGGTCTGATCCGGGAACCGCGCGTGGGGCACTATTTTCACGGATTCACCACTACACTGGAGCAAACGGTCAGCAGTTTGAATGGAGCCCCGCTTATTTACGAGCCGGAAACCCGCGTCAAGTATTCCAATGCCGGCATCGCGGTGGTCGGCTATGTACTGGAGAAGTTGAAAGGACAGTCCTTCCCGCTGTATATGCAGCAGCGCATCATTTCTCCCATGGGATTGATGAACAGTGCCTTCGAAGATACGCCTCCCATCAAGGCCCATCTGGCGGTAGGCGAGATGTGGTCTTATGACGGTCGCCGTTTTGCGGCTCCGACTTTCGGACTCGGCATGGCGCCGGCGGGCAGCATGTACGCCACCATTACCGACCTGGGTAAATTCCTGTCGGTGCTGTTCAATGGCGGCGAAGGAGCGCACGGCCGCATCCTCAAGCCGGCCACCCTGGAAGCCATGTGGGAACCGCAGTTCGAGTCCGGAGGCGACCGGAATTACGGTTTGGGTTTCGCCCTCGACGAACAGGGTGGTACCCGGCGCGTGGGGCACGGCGGCGCGATTTACGGTTTTGCCACCCAACTGTTTGCCCTGCCCGATGAAAAACTTGGCGCGGCGGCGGTCGCTACTGCGGACGGGGCGAATACCATCACTACCCGCCTGGCGGATTATGCGCTGGACCTGATGCAGGCCGCGAAAGCGGGTGAGGCGCTGCCGGAATATCCGACTACGGAGCTCATCCCCGCAGACTGGCGGGAAAAATACGAAGGGCACTACCAAAGTGGCGATAAAATACTGAGTCTGGAGGCCCGGGGAGAGGACCTGTTTGCGCTCACCAACGGCATCGAAGCCCGCCTGCGCAAAGTGGGAGACCAGTTGGTGGTAAACGACCGCTTCGCCTACGGTATGCGCCTGAGCCCACAGGAAGACGGCAGCCTGACGGTAGGGGAAGAGCGATACACCCAAATCACGCCGGCCAAACCCGAACCCTGTCCGGAAAAATACCGGGGCCTGATCGGCGAATACGGCTGGGACCATAATGTGCTGTTCATTTACGAGGAAAAGGGACAGTTGCACGCTTTGATCGAGTGGTTTTTCAAATATCCGCTGGAGGAGATCGATGAAAATACCTTTGCTTTTCCCGAAGAGGGGCTTTACCACGGGGAGCAATTGAAATTTACCCGAAACGATGCGGGCATCGCGGAACTGGTCGAGATCCCCCACAGTGTCGGATTCCCGCGCCGGCAACACATCCAGGCGGCGGAAACCTTCCAGATCGAACCCTTACTGGGGTCGGCCGAGCTGCGTAAGATGGCGCTGGCCGCCCGACCACCCGAAGAAACCGATCCCAAAACGGAATCGGACCTGGTGGAGCTGACGGATCTGGATCCTTCCATCAAGCTGGATATCCGTTACGCCGGTACCAACAATTTCATGGGGACGACCTTTTACCGGCAGGCCCGGGCCTTTATGCAGCGTCCGGCGGCGGAAGCACTGGTGCGCGCTCACCAAAAACTGCAGGAACAGGGATACGGACTGCTGATCTACGATGCTTACCGGCCCTGGTATGTCACCAAAATGTTCTGGGAAGCTACGCCGGAAGACAAAAAGATCTTCGTAGCCGATCCGGAGAAGGGATCCCGGCACAATCGCGGTTGTGCGGTGGACCTTACGCTGTACGATCTGAAAACGGGAGAAGTCATCACCATGCTGGCCGGTTACGACGAAATGACCGAACGTTCCTATCCATTTTATGTCGGTGGAACGGATCTGCAACGCTGGCACCGGGAATTGCTACGGGAGACCATGGAAGCGGAAGGATTTTCGGTTTATGATTTCGAATGGTGGCATTTTGATTACGGTGCGTGGCGGGATTATCCGATCATGAATGTGCAATTTGAACAGTTACAATAGTAAAACTGCAGGAGAATATCGGATGAGACCACCGGGAACGGATACGGGAAAGCCTGGAGCAAAAAAAAATTAAAAAAAATGGAAAAACCTCTCCACGCTAATCCACAGCGTTTTCCACAATTGCTGATTTTTAATCCGAACTGCGCTTGTGAACTATATATTCGTTAATTAACTTATTTTATAGAATAACATTTTGATGTTGATAACTAAGGTGGTGTAAAATTTGGCAAACTTGCATCTTATCCAATAATGATTCATCTTTGTTATCCGCGATCATTGAAACACACGGGTAAACAACGATCGCAATTTCAACCAGGTGTTAATCCAAATTAATACCGATTGATCGTACCGGTTCGAATGAATTTACTTTCGGTAAAAACAGACGGATCGGGTTAAAACTGCCCCGCGCTTGTGCTAGTCACGATGCAAAAGGGTGCCAGTAATGTTCTTTGAAATTGATGGATCTGTAGTGTAGGGAAACCAGGCGTTTCCAAATGGACGAGGCCGGATAAGCAACCTAAGGATGCTCTAATCAATTCAGCCTGTTGGACCACGCATCAGTTGAAGTACGGACCATTTCGGATAGGTTTAGGAAAGATCGGGTATTATTTCGATCGACCGAAAACCGTTGATTCCGAAAACCGGAAAGTGCGGAGGTGATGTACTGGAAAATAGGGTGAATAGAGCGGATGTTTCGTTGTGAAAACGGTGCGTTCCACGGGAACGAAAACGGGCCTTACAAAATACTGCGATCCGAATATCAATTCAAAGACATACGGTTCTCCGGAACGACCGTGGAGTTGAATGGTAGTGCAATCCGCTTGGATTTATTCGTAATGAAGAGCTGAATGCCCCGCTGCTGCAAGGCAGACTACTGTTTCACGGAAAGCCCGGAATTGTCTGGCTTCGGCTGGACGGCCGGAAAGCGATCAGGTTGGGAAAACCAGTCGGAATTCATTCCGGCGCCCTCCCGTAAGGGGCCCATTACTTACAGCTTACTTCGGTAAGTTGTAAGTAAAGACCCCGACCAAAAAGAGGAGACCTCCGTTCCGAAGGTCTTCTCTTTTTTTTTGTTACTGGTCAAACCAATCTCCCATTCGCGCCGGATCAAAAAGCTCATCGAGGTAAGCCGTGCGGGTCGCCTCCCGGTAGTTATCCCGGCAGCCTTCCACACCGCTGCGCATCAGGCTCTCGCAGGTACCGTCCGCGAAAGTGCCTTCAAAATGACCGCGCAGCAGTTCACAGTGCCCGAGTTCGTGGAACACCACAAATTCCCGGCCACGGTCATTGGCCCGCTCCCAGAAAGACCGGTCAATGGTTACCCGCCCCGGAAAACGTGGGCTGTAACTACATTCCCCCAAAACATTCTCTTCGTGGATCTCTTCGAGCAGGCCTTCGATGTTGGCCACTTTCAGGTCGACGGTCAGGCCGCGCCGGGCGGCTTCCTGCTCAAAGCGTTCGAAATACGGCCAGAGTTGCTCGTCGGCATTGGGAAAAGTCCGGATGGCGACCGGCTCCGGTTCCGGCAGAACCATCAGCGCTTCGTCTTTACTACATCCGGCAAGCAATAAGAGGCTCAACAGGCCCAACAGCCCGTAAGATCGGTATACATACATGTTTCACTGGTTTTTTGGAGTAGGTCTTTTGTCCGATTAAGATCTTCCTTAATCCAATGCTTTATTCGCCCGGAAGATTGTTGCCCCGGCCGTTAAGGAATGTTTAAAGTCGCTTCGCCGGGGCTTTGGGGCAGTTTATCCGGTATAGTAGACCCTTAATACCCGGCCGCCTGACCGTCTTTCCGCGATTCCGATGCGCCGAAATAGACCCTGCTCTCCGGATCGAACATAATGGCCTGGTAGCCTCCGTAGATCCCCACTTCGAAAGAGATGTTGTGCCCTTTTTTGACCAGTTCGCGGAGCGTCTCCATAGAAAAACCGGATTCCAGATTGAGCGTACCGCCATCGGTCATTTCCGAACCTGTCGGCTGGGATGATCCGCTGTGGCGCATGCGCGGGGCGTCACCGGCTTCCTGCAGCCCCATTCCGAAATCCACTAGATTGACTACGATCTGGGCGTGCCCCTGCGGCTGAACGGCACCGCCCATCAGTCCGAAACTGATCCAGGGTTTTCCGTCCTTCGTGATTAAAGCGGGAATGATGGTGTGGAAAGGTCGTTTGCCCGGAGCAAAGGCATTGAAATGATCCGGATCCTGGACGTTGAACATCTGGCCGCGGTTCTGCAGCACAAAACCCAGTCCATCCGGTACCATGCCCGAAGCGAAGACGGCGTAAATACTCTGGATCAGCGAAACCATATTACCATCCTTATCCGCTACGGTCAGGTAGGTCGTATTACCGGCTTCGATCTCACCGGCGGGGTAGGAGCGGGCGGCGCGGTCCAGGTCGATCAGCCCCCGTCGCTCATTGGCGTAGGCTTTGGAAATGATCTCCTCGGTGGGCAGGCGGTTGAATTCCGGATCGGCGTAGAAGCGGGCCCGGTCTTCGTACGCCAGCTTTTTCGCTTCCGTCAGCACGTGCAGGTATTCCGGACTGCCGAAACCCATGGAGGAAATATCGTAACCCTCCAGGATATTCAGGATCTGCAGGGCTGCAGTACCCTGTCCGTTTGGTGGTAATTCCCACACCTCGTAGCCGCGATAGTTCGTACTGATGGGTTCCACCCAGTTGGAACGATGGTTGGCGAGGTCTTCGTAGGAAAGAAACCCGCCGTTTTCTTTCATGTAGCGGTCAATAGTCCGGGCGATATCGCCTTTATAAAAAGCGTCCCGCCCCTCTTTGGCGATCAGTTCGTAGGTGTTGCCCAGATCCGGGTTTTTGAATACCTCACCCTTGCGCGGGGTGTGGCCATCCGGCATGTAGGTTTCGCTGAAACCGGGCAGATCCTGCCGGCTGGCGTAGGCCGATGCCATTTCAAAGGCGATCACCTCCGATACCGGAAAGCCTTCGCGAGCGTAGCCGATAGCCGGCGCCAGCAACTCGTTCATCGGTAGTTTGCCGAATTTTTCGTGCATGGCAAACCAGCCGTCCACACAGCCGGGAACGGATACGGGAAGTGGCCCCAGAAAAGGCACATATTGGAGCTCCTGCTCTTCAAAATATTTTATCGAGAGGGAGGCGGGGGAGCGACCGCTGCCGTTAAAACCATATAATTTCTCCTCTTCGGCGTTCCACACGATGGCAAATATATCGCCGCCGATGCCGCAACTGGCCGGTTCCACCAGTCCGAGTACAGCATTGGCGGCAATGGCCGCGTCCATGGCGCTGCCGCCTTTTTTCAGAATATCGAGCGCTACCTGCGTGGCCAGCGGCTGACTGGTAGCCGCCATACCGTGCTGGGCGATCACTTCCGAGCGGGTAGCGAAACCTTTTCCGGTAAGGCGATCCTGGGCAAAAACGAATACGACCGCTGAGGTCAGCAGGAAGCTGAAGACAAATTTTTTCATACTAGTATGGGTTTGGATTGTGTTCTACGCTAAAGGTAATACAGAATCCAAACGAAAAGGCGGTATACTTGGTTCAAAACCAACGCCACTGGTGATTTTCGGGTCGATCACCGGGATCTTTCTGCCCGGAGGTATATAGATCCGCGCCCGGGAGACGTCCAGAATATCTTCCTGGATCCGGATCCCCGGGAAACACGCCACCAGTTGCAATCCGTGGTCGGTCAGTTTGAAGTAGCCTACATCGGTTACGTAGTAGACCTCCTTACCCATTGCAAGTGCTCGCTGGCCGTTGAAGGTAACTTCCCGGACGTGATCGACAAATTTGGGTTTACCCTTACCGGTCATCACTACCTGGCCGTCTTTCAGGACAAAGCCGCAGGGATGCATCCAGTTGCCGATAAAGATAATGTGCTTCGCACCGTGCACGATATCGGGAAAACCACCCGGCCCAACGTAATCCGTCACCTGCTCACCCCGCTGGGATACATTGACGTTGCCGTCGCTGTCTACCTGCAGGAAGCCGAGTACGGCCATATCGAGGTGGTCGTGGTACCGTTCGAACATCCGGGAGGAAGATTCCAGATGTTGGGGATGGATAGCTGCGCCGAAAAAGATGCCGGGAGCCGGCAAACCGCCGTACGATCCGGCCTCGGTGGTGAAAATGTAATCCTCTTCCCGACCGTGCTCGACGATGATGCGGGCGACTTCTTCGGGAAATCCGACCCCGATATTGATCATACCGCCCTTGGGAACGACCCGGGCGAATATACTGGACGCCAGCCGGGCGATCATCTGCCCGACCGGAGTGCGCACCGGCGTGATCTTCAGGAAGGTATTGATGAATTTGAGTCGGTCTACAGCCCGGTGGACGTCCGGTCGGCCTTCGGGCGTAAAAATGCGCCAGTATCGTTTTTGGGGTACGCTGATGGTTTGCTCATTATAGGGATTGACCACGATGTAGTCTACCCAGCCTTTGGGAATACTGATGTTTTGCGGATCGGCGGGGATAATCTCCGAAACGGCTACCATCACCCGGCCGCCGTGGCGGCGGACCGAACGAACCGACGGCAGATTTTCCGTGATCGTGGAAGCATTTTTGAAATAAATATTGCCAAACTCATCGGCGTAGGGTGCGCTGATGAGGGCTACTTCCGGCTGGGGCATGGTGTAACGCAGGTTTTCCCCTTCCCGCCGGACAAACTGTTGACCGGCCGTATAGTTAACCGCCGCACCGGTCCCGCAGCTCGGATCCATAAAGGTTTTCAATGCAACATCCGAGAGCAGGTCCCGTTCGCCGCGTCCCTGGGCTTCCAGGAGTAAAGAGATAATGCCCTGGGGTAGGGTATAGAGTTCAAGGTCTCCTTTGGCACCCAGCTTGAGCTGGGCTTTGGCCGTTTCGAGGTGGCCCGTCAGGTAAGCGCTCATCAGGCCGGGCAGGCCAATCTCTTCTACCGTTCCGGGCACCCGTCCGCGCGAACCCTGGGCACCGGCATTGATCCAGGTCAGGCCCCGTGGGTGGCCGGTTTGGCGAAAGCGATCGCGGAGGGCGTAAAAAAATACGGAACAACGGGCATTACCGGCAATGCCGCTGGAAAAGACGACGGCGTGGTCGTTGATCAGGGCGGCGGCTTCCCGGGCCGAAAGGAATTTGTCGGGATCTGATCCGGGGGGGCGGTAATCCAGGTCACGCCGGGACCAGGACAGTCGCCAACGGAGGATATGGAAGATCCATTTAAATTTTTCTATCCAGTTCATGGTGGGGTGTTTTATGGTTTGGAACAGTCTCTCAGGTCTCGGCGTACTGCCGTTTCCCTGGAAATAATTTCTTTTTCAGATTGCGCAACCTTTTGATCGGGTGATTCCGGATAAACCGGCGCAGGAACCAGGGAGAGATGCGGTTCATGATCAGGGTGATCCCTTCCGTGCCGCCGACGAAAACCTCTTCCTTCTCCCGGAGCACGGCCTGCAGGATCTTTCCCGCCGCTTTTTCTACCGGATAGGCGCTTTGGAAGGTCTGTTCCACCCGCCCGAATAAATGACCGCCTCCGTCCAGGGCATGGGCGGTGATCCGGGTTTGAATAATACCCGGTACGATGATGGTGATCTTCACCCCGGAACCGGCAATCTCACTCCGCAGGGTTTCGTAAAAGCCCTGGACGGCGTGCTTCGAAGCCGCGTAGGAGGAGGTGCGCGGTACGCCGTATTTTCCGGATAAACTGCTGATCACGACCAGGTGGCCGCTTTTTCGTCGGAGCATATCGGGCACTACCGCTTTGGTGATGACCATGGGGCCGAAGTAGTTGGTATTCATGATCTTTTGATCGGTGGCCAGATCGGTGTCGAGCGCAAAATCGCGGAGGCCGACCCCGGCATTGTGGACCATGTAATCGATCCTGCCGAAAAAAGCGAGTGCTTCTTCGGCCTTTTTGGGGAGTTCTTCCAGCCGTTCGAGATCCAGAGGGAGTATCCGGACTTCGACCTTAAATTCCTGTGCTCTGGACCGCACCGCTTCCAAGGATACCCGTTTGCGGGAAGAAAGGATCAGGGCGGCTCCCCGGGCTGCAAACTGATAACTCAACTGTTCTCCGATTCCGGAAGAAGCACCCGTTATCCAGGCGACCTTTCCACTTAGAGGGAGGATGTTCTTTGCCGTTCTCATAGTACCGTGTTTTGCCGGTATTTAAGATAAGTCCGATCGGCGAAAATGATGATGATGGAAATCATCTCCGCTTCGGGTATCCGGTGATTTGGCGGAAAAAGCCCGGGGAATAAGTGCGGTGGAAGAGCAATGCCTAAGTACCCGCGCCGGCCGACTGGCTATCGTGGTTGGCGTACAGAACCTCAGTTTTTGGTCCGGATACAGCCCGGGGCTACAAAACCGCCGTATAGAGGCTGTTCAATAATCCACCGGCCAGGGTTTGGCATTTTCCGCATAATTCGACAACTTTACTAGTGAATTTTCGGAAAATCCATTGCAGTGCCGCCCCACTAGTGCGGCCAACCCTTTAGGTTGCTCTATCAAATTGCCCCGAGTCCGCTACGTTTTGCTAATTGGCTTAAACCTAATTCAGTAGTATGAATCGCAGGTGGCACCCTCTCTTACTGGTTTGTTGTTTCCTTCCCATTTATCTGTTGGGGCAGGCGAATTTGAATGCCGATAGTCTCAGTGCGGCCCTAGACCGGGCGTCGGCCCTCTGGGGCACCCAACCGGTAGAAGCGCTGGAACTGGCGGAATGGGCACTGGAGAAAGCAACGGAACTAGATCTGCCGGATCAACAGGCCAGCGCCAATAAGATACTCACCCGCCTGTACGCCGAACAGGGAAATTACGTGGCGGCAACGCAGTCCGGGCTGGCGGCCATCCGCTTATTTGAACAAAAAGGAGACACCAAACAGGTCTGCCGCATGCTGGTCTATATGGGCGTACTCTATCGCTACCAACTGCAGCTGGATCAGAGTATCGACTACTACCGGCAGGCAGAAGAGCTGGCCGTCACGCACGATTACGATACGCTGAAGGCATCGATCTGGGGCAACATGGGCAATGTCTTTCACGATCAGGGGGACTACGACCGTGCTTTGGAATACCACCAGCGATCCCTGGAGATCAACACGGCTTTCAATAACCGGCAGGGAATGGCCAATAGCTACCACAATATCGGCCTGGTCTACCGGATCCAGAAAGAGTACGATAAGGCAATTGAGTACTACGAAAAATCCCGGATCATTGATCAGGAGGTCGGCAACCTCCGGAATATCGGTCTCTCTTATCTGGAATTCACCGCCCTGCACATCGAAATGGGGGAGTACGAGGAGGCATTGGGATACGCGGAACAGACCCGGGAAATTGCCGATCAGATCGCATCGGACCGGCTGCGGTCACAGGTCCTCGGGTATTTACCGCTCATCCACGCCAGCCTCGGCAATACGGAACTGGCCCTGGATTACTTTCATAATTATCGCGATCTCTCCGATAGCCTGCAGGCCGATGCCCTGTCCCAGCAGATTGCCGAAATGCAGACCCGTTACGGAGTCGATCAGCAGCAAAAGGAACTGGATACCCAGGAAGCGGCCCTGAAACAACAGCGCTGGTTGATCATCGGCCTGCTGGCGCTGCTGTTACCGGGTTTGTTTATAGCCTACCTGTTGTTCAACCGCTATAAGCTCAGGCAACGCAACCGACAATTACAGTTGGAAAACCAGCAGTTCCGCCTGTCGGCCGACCTAAAGGAGCAGCAGAACCTGGATCAGATGAAGTCGCGCTTTTTTGCCAATATCTCGCACGAATTCCGTACACCGCTCAACCTCATCCTGGCGCCGCTGGAACAGGAGCGGCCCGCTATTCCCAAGGCAGAGATCGGCATGATGCGCCGCAATGCCCAGCGTTTGTTACGATTGGTTAACCAATTACTGGATCTGGCGCGCATTGAGGGCGGATTGATGAAGGTAGAAAAGCGGGATCTCGAACTGGCCAGTTACATCTCCAATATCGCCCGGGCTTTCCTGCCATTGGCGGAATCAAAAAACATTCATTTCCAGATGGACATTCCGGAGCGGGATTATATTGCCGCCGTTGATGTAGACAAGCTGGAAAAGATCATCTACAATTTGCTGTCCAATGCCTTCAAGTTTACGCCCGAAGGTGGAAAAGTAACCATCCACGTCGCCATTGAGGGCGGACGCCTGCTGCGCCTGAGCGTATCCGATACGGGGATCGGGATCCCGGAGGCAGACCGGGAAAGGATCTTTGAACGCTTTTATCAGGTAGATGAGTCGTCTACCCGCGCCTACGAGGGTACCGGGATCGGGCTGGCCCTGATCAAGGAACTGGTCGATATGCAGGAAGGACAGATCTCCGTAGACAGCCAGTCCGGGAAGGGAAGCACCTTTACGGTGATCATCCCGCTGGAAATGAAAAATGGTGAGCACCAGGAAATCGCCATGGAGTCGGTACTGCCGGAGCTGAATGCGATTTATCCGGAAGTGGGCTCGGCCGTAAGTAATGAATTGACGACTACCGATAAGCCGCCGGTGGCGGACCTGCCGTTGCTGCTGTTGGTAGAGGACAATGCGGACCTGCGCAACTACGTCAGTGCCCAACTGGCGGATAAATTCCAACTTTTGGTAGCGGTACACGGCCGGCAGGGGCTGGAAATGGCCCGGGAGCAGGTACCCGATGTGATCGTTACGGATGTGATGATGCCGGAAATGGATGGCCTCCAGCTGACCAAAAAACTCCGGTCGGATCAGCGGACCAGCCATATTCCTATTCTGCTCCTGACGGCCCGGGACGATGGGGCCACCAAGATCAAGGGGTTTGAGACCGGAGCCGAGCAGTATCTCGTCAAGCCATTCGGCATCGATGAGTTGACGGCCCGGGTGAACAGCCTCTTGTCCCAGCGCGATCTCCTGCGACAGAAGTTCAGCCGGGAGGTCGTCCTGCAACCGGAATCGGTGAGCATGAACGACCACGATGCGGAATTCCTGCAGGAACTGATCGGGATCATCGAGGAAAATATCGAGAACGAAAGTTTTACGGTGGAATACCTGCAGCGGGAGATCGGAATGAGCCGGATGCAGTTACACCGGAAGCTCAAAGCGCTGGTGAATCAGTCGGCCAGTGAATTCATCCGCTCCATCAAACTGAAACGGGCCGCCCAGATCCTGCTCCAGCCCGGGATCCAGATCACGGAAGCGGCCTACCAGTCTGGATTCAATCATCTGTCTTATTTCGCCAAGTGTTTCAAGGAGCAGTACGGTCTTTCTCCATCGGAATACCGGACGGCTAACGAAAATTAATCCTGATCCCGGCCTAAGCTCACAAAAAAATAGTCTTTTTTTATCGCTGCCGGTAGTCTAGCCGATGGTTTGTTTTTCAGCAAAAACACTTACCAGCCCTCAGCGACCGGACCTCGGATTATCAAAAATCGGACATCCAATCTAACATTCCGGCCAATCTGCTGATTACCGGGCTTCTATCTCGATGTTAGGTTGTGCCGCACATTCCTTTTATATAACTTAGTCTTAATACTTCAACGCGAAAAGAGCGTGGCGCCGGGAACCGGATCGGTCCCTACTGCTCATTGTTCTTCTGCCGCAAGTACATAAGTACGCGTACTGTTCCTACAAAACATTCGTCCTCTTTTTTATTACTCCCGTATCATTGGTTGTCCATCCCCTCCCCATGGGCCTATCACTTTTTCAAATAGGTACTGCTGATAAGCGGTGCCCCCTAAAATCAATTAATATGTTGAACTTTAGTATTCTAACAAATCGCTTTTCTTTTTTGAAAAGCCTGGGGCTTTTTCTGATTTTAACCGGACTCGTAGCCTCGTGTGAAAAACAACAGGTAATACCCCGCGATGCTCCGGACGAGGAACTTACGGAACGGCAGGGGCTGCCCTCCAGTGCTACCGTAATATTTGGGGATGAAAATGCCGGCTCGCCCTTTCCTCCCGGCTCGGGTCATGATCAGTCTTATCATGCAAAGGACAAATTAGTGCCAAGAACCGTAGTGATCGCAGCCGGTGGAGTGGTCCATTACGAAATGGCTCCCTTTCATCAGGCCGCCATTTACGAACCCGGTACCCAGCCGCAAGATATCGATACCTCGCTCACGGAGGATATTACCTTTCCTTTTTTTATACCTGACTTTATCATCAATGATCCGGGTGGCCGCATCGCCTTATCTCCGCCCCTACCTCTCGAACCAATTACCTGGACGACCCCGCCGGGAACTTTTGATACGCCGGGTAGATACCTGGTGATCTGCACGACTACTCCACATTTTGTTCTGGCAGATATGTACGGCTGGGTGATTGTGAAGTAGCCCGACGAACTTAAGATACCGTCCCGGTTTTCATTCTGCAGGGGAATGAAAACCGGGATTATTTTGGGATAGAGGAATTCCTTGCTGTCTGTAGTTTGTTTTTCAGCAATCAGCCGAATCAAAGCCCATATCCTAACCGCTCGGAGGCGTTTGTAACGGCGACTTCGTATCTAATCGCGAAAGTTTCCACTAACTCGAAGGTCTAGTAATTCTGGTAAGCTATAAGTGTAGCCACTTCGGCGGTCGTGTTGATATTAGGTCGTCGTTACAAACGACGACCAGCGGTCCCGATGAAGATTTTGGGAATTCTATGGATAGCGGGAACGGTGATAACTACGCCGCTAGCTGCCCAGCCTCCGCATGCGTTTCGGCCGATCGTGTCGCATAACATTATGCACAGTTGAGATTATGAATTAAATGGTAATACTGATAATCAATTAAAACAGGATGAAAAGTGTAGTCAAACTTCTAAAATGGACCGGTATCGTCCTTGTCCTTATAATCGTTGGAGTATTTGCTTTTGTCCAATTCACCTGGGGCAAAAAACACGATGCTCCCTATCCCGAAATTATGGCATCTACTGACTCGGTCGTAATAGCCAGAGGTAAACACCTTGCTTTGGGACCGGCTCATTGTATTTCCTGTCATGTTCCTATGGATAAAGTCAAGGAAGCAGAAGATGGCAAAGTAATGCCTCTCAGTGGAGGTTGGGAATTGAGCATTCTTCCCGGTGTGTTCAGAGCTCCCAATATTACTCCTGATATGGAAACAGGTATCGGCAGAATGACTGATGGGGAAATTGCGCGGACTTTACGTTATTCGGTTAATAAAAACCATGGCTTGGTATTCCCTTTTATGCCCTTTCAGGAACTCAGTGATGAAGACCTGGTTGCCATTATTTCATTCTTGCGCTCCCAAGAACCTGTCAGGCATAAGGTTGAGCCCACAGAATACAGTTTTTTAGGTAAGGCGCTTATTGCGTTTGGAATAATTAAACCCGAAGGTCCTAAAAATACTCCTCCCCAATCCGTTGAAATTGATTCTACTATTGCTTACGGATCTTATTTAGCCAATAGAGTAGCAAATTGCAATGGATGCCATACCGAAAGGGATTTAAAAACAGGAGACTTTATAGGAGCTCCTTTTGCCGGAGGCACACTATTTATGCCTGATGGTTTTACAGAGGGATATTCCTTTGTAACTCCAAACCTTACTCCGCATAAAGGAACAGGAATAATGGCCTCCTGGGATGAATCGACCTTTATCAAAAGGATGCGGGTAGGTAGAGTACATAAAGGAAGTCCTATGCCGTGGGCAACATATGAAAGAATGGAAGATCTTGAACTAAAAGCCATCTATCGCTTCTTGCAATCGCTCGACCCTGTACATAATAAAATAGAAAAGATTGTTTTTGAACCTGGCGAAGAATACGTTAAATAGGCATTTAGTACTGCTGCCCATAGTAAAGCAACATCGCTGCCGGTAGTATAGTCGATAGTTTGTTTTTCAGCAATCAGCCGAATCAAAGCCCATCCCATAAACGCTCGGAGGCGTTTGTAATGGCGACTTCGTATCCAATCGCGAAAGTTTCCACAAACTCGAAGGTCTAGTAATTCTGGTAAGCTATAAGTGTAGCCACTTCGGCGGTCGTGTTGATATTAGGTCGTCGTTACAAACGACGACCAGCGGTCCCGATGAAAATTTTGGGCATTATAGGATAGCGGGAACGGTGATAACTACGCCGCTGCCCATAGTAAAGCAACATCGCTGCCGATAGTATAGTCGTTAGCTTGTTTTTTAGCAACCAGCCGAATCAAATCCCGTCCCATAGAAGCTCAGAGGCGTTTGTAACTGCGACTTCGCATCCAATTGCGAAAGCTCCACAAACTCGAAGGTCTATTAATTTTGGTAAGCTAGAAGTGTAGCTATTTCGGCGGTCGTTTTGATAGTAGGTCGTCGTTACAAACGACGACCAGCGGTTCCGATGTGGGTTAGGGAAATACTACGGAGAGCAGGTAAAGCAACATCGCTGCCGGTAGTATTGTCGATAGTTTGTTTTTCAGCAACCAGCCGAATCAAATCTCATCCCATAAACGCTCGGAGGCGTTTGTAACGGCGACTTTGTATCTAATCGCTAAAGCTCCACAAACTTGAAGATTTGGTGATTCTGGTAAGCTATAAGTGTAGCTATTTCGGCGGTCGGTTGATAGTAGGTCGTCGTTACAAACGACGACCAGCGGTGGTTTGTTTTTCAGCAGTCAGCCGAATCAAAGCCAGTACCTCGACCGCTCGGAGGCGTTTGTAACGGCGACTTCGTATCCAATCGCTAAAGTTCTATAAACTTGAAGATCTAGTAATTTCGGCAAGCTTTAAGTGTAGCCATTTCGGCGGCCGTTTGATAGTAGGTCGTCGTTACAAACGACGACCAGCGGTCCCGATGTGGGTTAGGGAAATACTACGGAGAGCGGGGCGGCCAACGAAAATTAGACCACTTCCCGGATCGACAAAGTGGAAATTCCTGCTTGAGATCCTGAATTCTTTTCAGAAAAAAAATTATCGGTAATTTCTGGAGCTGATCCGAAAGTCCAGAGATTTCTGCCTGTTTCTTTGGTCTCGGATACATACGTGTCGAGATCTGATACATATGTGTTAGCGGGAATAATAAGGTCCGAAATGCATTGACCACAAGCAATTTACCCTTGTTACATCTGTGATACATTTGGGGAGATATGTGTTAGCCCCGGGGTGCCGGACGGACTATCTTTGTGCTATCATTTGGTTAAAAACATTTTTGACCCCAACCAATGAAAACGGCTCATCACGGTTTTGGTGAACCAATTTTAGTGATGGAAATGTAGACGGATGATCAACTAAGGTGCCCACAAAGGTGGGGCCTGTGGAAATATGATAGGTTCCAAATTTTGTAGTTTTTCCGAGAAATTCAACCCGATCATCCGGAAACATCTAATAACCCTCATCGGCTAAGGCACGAGCACAAACCCAACTGGTTCCGGGAATGGCTCGTGCCTTTCTTTTTTGATCTTACCATAATAAGAAGAGGGGCGCCTGTTTCCAAACACCCCATCTCCTGGTTTCCATATACTACTGATGATCGATCAATACAGGTAGTCCAAAGCAGTTTGGTCATCCTGATTGAACGGTCGATCGGATCCATCCGTACAGGCCAGCATGTAAGAACCGGCCGCGGCAGTCGCGCCGGTAGGTGTGCCGGGAATGTGATTGGCGCCGATGTCGCTGGCGCCTTCGTCGGAAGCAGAGCCGCCGCAGCTGATACTCCGGTCAAAATAATCCGTATGGCGCAGTCCGATACAATGGCCCATCTCGTGGGCGATCACGGTCGCCATCCCCTCCACGCTAAAGCTGTTTTCCAGGGTGCCGTTCAGCAGGATCTCATTGTAGGGATTGCCGCTGGCGTCCGGGAATCCGGCGGAACCGAGTACGCCGATCAGGCTCTGCAGGAAATTGAGTTTGGTAACCGAGATATCGGCACTGCTCTCGTTGGTCACCCGGGTGAAGGAGACTTTCAGGTTCTCGGCGTTGTAGCGGCTGATCGCTTCGTCCAGTGCGTCAACGTAGAACTGGCTGAAACTCCGAAAGCCGGAAGTTTTGATGTACATGGTGATGTTGCGGCTACCGTTGGTACTCACGAGGTTGTCGGTGTGGTACTGTTCCATCCCCGGTACGCGCACCGGGCGTTTTTCCTGCTGGAGAAAGGCTTCCGTAATGATGATATCCCTTTCGATGAGATAGCCGCGATCGATCTTGACGATCCCTTCCGGGTTGAAACCCATCTGACTGAGCTGGTCGATCACGTCCTGTGGTACATCGGACGGTTCGTCCATCAGGTTTTCTTTTTGGCAGGCACTAAAGGTCAGGGCTACAAGGGCCAACATGGGCAAAAATCTAAAAATTCCGTTCATACTTGGTTGAATTAAATAATCAGGCTTACCGTACGGATAGGGGATAGGCGGAAATCATACCGACCGGCGATTTTCCGTCCGGGGCTTTACCTGAATTAGAAAAAATAAATTATAACGATTCGCATATGCCACGCAGCGGGCAGGCCTTATCGGGTAACGATCGGCTGGTCCGCAGATGGCGACAGCGGAAAAATGCAACCGACCGGGCCGATGCACCGGTAAGCGGCATGGAGAACCATCCTTAATGTGTAAGGGAACGGAAAAGAAAATTCGGATTAGCGTAAAACGATTTAGATGGCCTCTAAAGTAGAGATATTATCAGGCAATTCTAAAAAATCAACTGATTTTTATTCAGGATCCGGCGCTTCGGGAACTTCAGATACGCAGCAAAAACAAAGGAAAGCGAATATAATTTTGCTAAATTCCCATAAAGCCTTACATTTCATTTCAAAACTACGGTGAAATTTAGATTTCTATGGAACGACCGCTAAGCGAAACAATGCTTTGGGATTCCTTTAGGTCGGGGAACGAAGATGCCTTCGTTCGTCTGTTTCACCTGTACAGCGATCCGCTTTTCTACTACGGCTGCACCATTACTGCCGACCGGGAATTGATCAAGGACAGTATCCAGGAGTTGCTTTGCGATCTTTGGGAAAGAAGGCAGGAGTGCCCGGCGGTGCAAAAACTGAAAGCCTTCCTGTTCACCGGTCTGCGGCGGATCATCCTGCGGCGCCTGCAGGCGAACCGGCGCTATCTGGCCCGGGAAGATGAAGATGCCTTCGCAACGCAGACCGGGGAGTATCCTGTTGGCGACGAATCCATCGAAGCGGCTATCATCCGGCAGGAAACCTCCGAACTATCCCGGCAGCGGTTGCGTACGGCCATAGGGAATCTGCCCGCCCGTCAGCGGGAAGCCATCCATCTGCGCTATTACCAGGGCATGAGTTACGAAGAAATGGCCCGGATCATGGAGGTGAAAAAAGGCACCATCGGGCGCTTCATCGTGCAGGCGATCGAAGGCCTGCGCCGGGCGATGGATCAGATCCTGTTGTTCTGCCTGTTGCTGTTGACCTATCTTCTATCCTGATCTGATCCGAAGACCGTTCCTTTCGTCCGTCTCACCCCACCTGCCGGACCTTTTTTCAAAAAAAATCGAAAAAAGTTTTCCCGGAAATGCATATTCCGGATCTGGCCTGCACAATAGAGGTAAATGGCCCAACCACGAGCTTTAAAATCACATCAACTTAATTCATGAACGCAAATAAATACGCGAATTACTCGGTACAGGATTTTCTGGAAGATGATGACTTCCGGCGCTGGGTAATGCAATCCCAAAAAGAGGACGACGATTTCTGGGCTGACTTTCTGATACAATATCCGGAACAAAAGGATACCATGGCCAGCGCCAGAACGCTGGTAGAGGGATTGAGCCAAACTACCCTGCAGGACGGCCTGAATCCGGACGAAAAGCAGGAAATGCTCACCCGCATGCAGGCGCGCATCCGCCGACAAAACGAAAAACCGAACCCGCTCCGGATACGCCACCGTCGTCAGTTGTACCGGCAACCGCTGGCCATCGCCGCTTCGATCCTGTTGTTGATCCTGGCGGGTTGGTGGCTGCTGAGCGGACCCGCAACGATCACCGTAACGACCGCCTACGGGCAGCGGCAATCCATCACCCTGCCGGACGGCTCGCAGGTAGAACTCAATGCAAATTCTACGCTGGAATACGAATCCAACTGGACCGCAACGGAAGACCGCCGGGTATGGCTTACCGGGGAGGCCTTTTTCGAGGTAGAGAAAAAAACGGAGACCGGGCAGAAATTCCAGGTGATCACCGAAGACCTCACCGTCGAAGTACTGGGTACAGTCTTCAATGTGAACAGCCGCCACCAGGAAACGGAAGTCTTCCTGGAAGAGGGAAGCATACGACTGGAACTGGAAGGACTGGAGGAAAAACTGCTAATGGAACCCGGCGAGATGGTGGCCTATTCCGAACATAACAAGCAATTGCCGGCCAAAAAACAGGTGCAGGCTCAGTTGCATACTTCCTGGATGGACAATTTCCTGTTCTTTGAAAATGCCCCCCTGCGGCAGATCCTGGAGGAGGTGAAGGACATCTACGGAGTAGGCTTCGAAGTGGCGGATACGTCCCATTACTCCCGGACCATGGATACGGCCATCCCCATCGAAAATCTGGACCAGGCCATCGACGCCATCGGGAAAACCCTGAACCTCGATATCCGGAAATTGGGCGACACCTATATAGTGGAATAAAAGAAAGCTGAAACTACCGGGCAGGGTAATTTCAGCCAGTACTAATTAATACTTCAACAAAATCACTAAATTATGAAATTTGGGAACCTTTACAAAGGTCTCTTGGTGATTTCACTCCTTTTACTGGGGAGCGGGATCGGCGCCGAGGGCATCAGAGCGGGTACCAACCACTTCGCTTTTAACGAACTACAACCGAGACTACTGACCGAAGTCCTGAAGGAATTCGGCGAAAGATATCAGGTCATTTTTTCTTTTGAGACCAAGTTGCTGAGTGAGATAGAGGTCGACTTTGAATTTATCGAGGGAGAGGGCGTCAACTCCGCCCTGAACCGTTTACTGGACGAGACCAGTTTGCGATGCCAGAATATAGGTGACAAATACTTCGTCATCCACCTCAATACCCGGCGCGGGAACAAGGACGTCCGCAAGATTAAACGCAAGATCCAGCAGATCGAGAAACTGGAAGCTAAAGGCAAACTGAGTTTGCAGCAACAGCAGGGCAACAGCACCTCCAAGCTCCGCACGGTGATCCGTTCCTTATCCGATCTGCGCAAATCGCTAATGCAGGTTTCCGGCCGGATCACCGACGAGAACGGAGTGCCGATCCCCGGTGTGACCATCCGTTTTAAAGAGGATCCCACCAAGGGTACGGTTACCGATTTCGACGGCCTTTACTCCATAGAAGTGCCGGACGAAAGTACTGTGCTGGTATTCAGCGCCGTAGGCTTTATGATGCAGGAAGTGATCGTCGGTGGGCAGACCGTGATCGACCTGCGCCTGAAAGAAGATGTGAAGGTACTGGATGAGGTCGTGATCGTCGGCTACAGCAGTCAGGTGAAAAAAGACCTGACGGGGGCCGTTTCCACACTGAAATCCGAGGATATCGAGGACCGCAATACGGTGCAGCTCTCGCAGGCGCTCCAGGGTTCCATGCCGGGGGTGACCGTTACGCGCGGCAGCAATGCCCCGGGCGCTACCGCCAACATCCGGATCCGCGGGGTGACCACCATTGGCGATAGCAATCCGCTCATCATCGTGGACGGCGTGCCGATGGATAACATCAACGATATCAACCCCAATGATGTAGAGAATATTTCCGTACTGAAGGATGCGGCATCCGCTTCCATTTACGGTTCCAGAGCCGCTGCGGGCGTGATCCTGATCACTACCAAACGGGCCAAAACCGGAGAATTGGGCCTGCAGTACAACGTAGAATATGGAGCCGAACGACCCACCATGAACCCGGAATTCGTGGGTGCGGTGCGCTACATGGAAATGTTCAACGAACTATCCTGGAATGATGCCGGTAATGGTGCGGACGAATATCCGACCTTCACCCGGGACCTGGTGGAGAATTACGATGATCTGAACCGGCAAAACCCGGATCTTTATCCGAATACCGACTGGATCGCGCTGATGCAGAATGATTACGCACCGCGCCAAAGTCACTCGCTCTCTCTGACCGCCGGCTCCGATAAGATCCGGACGCTGACCTCCCTGGTATACGACAACATCGGCGCCCTGTACGACGGCCGTACTTACCAGCGGATGACGGCCCGCTTCAACAGCGATTTTTCCATCAGTGATGCCCTGTCGGTGTCTTTCGATATCAATTTTAAACGCACCATTTCCGAGCAACCGGCTATAGATCCTATGTACCGCATGCGGATCTCGGCGCCGATCTACGCCGCTACCTGGAGCGACGGACGTATCGCCTCCGGTAAATCCGGGGCCAACATTTTCGCCCAAACCAGATACGGTGGTTTCAACGACGACTGGTATAATCTCTTCGGTGGCCGGATGGCCCTGAATTTCCGGCCGGTGGAAGGACTGAAACTTTCGGCCGTACTGGCGCCGCAAATGGGCGTAAATAAGGGCAAACTGTTCCGGAAACAGATACCGTACTACGCAGCCGATGATCCCACGGTGTTTGAAGGATTTATGGAAGGCGCCTCTACGACCTCAGTTTCCGAGGTGCGGAATGATTACAACCGTGTCACCTGGCAGTTTCTGGCCAATTACGACAAACAGTTCGGTGATCACGGGCTGAACCTCATGGCCGGTTTTGAGAGCTTCCAGTCTTTTAACGAAAGTCTGAGCGCTTCCCGGGATCAGTACGATCTGCACACCTTCCCCTATCTGAGCGTAGGACCGCTGGAATACCGCGACAACGGTGGCAGCGCCTGGGAGAATGCTTACAATTCCTACTTCGGCCGGATCATGTACAACTACAAGGGCCGTTATCTGCTGCAGGGAAATGTGCGCTTTGACGCCTCCTCCCGTTTCCACGAGGACTATCGCTGGGGGATGTTCCCCTCCGTGTCTCTGGGTTGGGTGCTGTCCGAAGAATCCTTTTTCCGGGATATCGAGGACCTTTCCTTCCTCAAATTCCGGGCTTCGTGGGGTACTCTCGGCAACGAGCGGATCGGCAATTATCCCTACCAGTCCACCATTGCGTTCAGCAATGCACTGTTCTACCAGGGGAATTCGGTGGTGGCTAGTAAAACCGCCGCCCAGGTCGAGTATGCCATTGAGGACATCAGTTGGGAAACCACCGAATCCTACGATATCGGACTGGATGTCAGCCTCTGGGATTACCGCCTGACCTTTTCTGCGGATTATTTCGAAAAATCCACCAAGGATATGTTGCTGGCACTGGAGATCCCCGACTACATCGGCTTTGACAACCCCAGCCAGAATACCGGAAAGATGCGGACCACGGGCTGGGAAACCCAGTTGACCTGGAAAGATCAGGTCGGCGCTTTCAACTACGCCTTTTCCGTCAACTTTGCCGATTTCAGATCCACCATGGGCGATCTGGGTGGCACGGAATTCCTGGGTAACCAGGTGAAATTTGCCGGCAGTCAGTTCAATGAGTGGTACGGCTACGTTTCGGAAGGCATTTTCCAGACCCAGGAAGAAGTGGACGCTTCACCGGTGACGAACAGCAGCGTACGGCCGGGAGATGTCAAGTACAAGGATATCAGCGGTCCGGACGGCGTACCCGACGGCATGATCTCTCCCGAATACGATCGCGTACTGCTGGGCGGATCCATGCCCCGGTATGAATACGGCGGCAGTATCCGACTGGGTTTTAAAGGCTTCGATTTTGCACTGGGCGTGCAGGGTGTAGGCCGTCAGAATAACCGACTCACCGGGATCATGGTAAACCCCTTCCTGGAAGCCTGGGGAAATGCTTCTACGGAGTATGACGGCAATTACTGGAGCATGTACAACACGCCGGAACAGAACCTGAACGCCCGCTATCCCCGGCTTTCCTTTAACAACGGGAACAACAACTACGCGATGTCCGATTTCTGGTTGCATCCGGGCAGTTACTTCCGGGTGAAGAACGTGAACCTGGGGTACACGCTGCCCCAGTCCATCACCAGTCAGATCAGCCTGCAAAGCCTGCGGGTATTCGTCAACACCATTGATCTGCTGACGATCGATCGCTATCCTCAGGGCTGGGATCCGGAGGCCTCCGTACACGGCTATCCCATTACCACCTCCTTTATCATTGGCTTATCTGCAAAATTTTAGGATCATGAAAAAATACACCATCTATATATTCGGACTATTATTACTAAGTGCCTGCGCCGAACTGGACGTCAATCCGCTTTCCGAGGGCTCCAGTGAAAACTGGTATTCCAACGAAACGGAAGTAACCATGGCGCTCAATGACCTGTACCGGGAAGTGTTCTGGTTTACCGATGACGATTCCTGGACGGATGACTGGACGAGCCGCGGTGCAACTACCCCGATCACCAACGCTACCGTTAACGGCGAGTGGGGGACGGTGAGCACGCTGTGGACCAATTCCTACAAAGCGATCGCCCGGGCCAATACGGTTTTGCAGAACCTGGATCGTATTGCCGGGGTGGTACCCCAGGAAACGATCGATCGGTTCGAAGGCGAGGCCCGTTTCATTCGCGCCAGCATGTACGCCAATCTGGTCAATCATTTCGGCGATGTGGTGTACTACCAGGATATCCTCGAACTGGAGGATGCTTTCAGTAAATCCCGGACGGAAAAGGAAAGCGTACTGCAGGGCATCTACGAGGATTTTGATATCGCCATTGCGCAGTTGCCGGTAAGTTACGGAGGTTCGGAATTACAGCGGGCCACCAAAGGAGCGGCACTGGCACTGAAAGCCCGCACGGCCCTTTACCAGAGCGACTGGCAGATCGCAGCTGATGCTGCAAAGGCCTGTATGGACCTCGGGATATACGAACTTTATCCGGACTACGGGGCACTGTTCCTGGCCAACAACAAAAATTCCGCAGAATCCATTTTCGCGATCCCCCGCTCGGTAGAACTGGATGTGGCGCTGGGGTCAAACTATCCGGTACGGGCCACCATTACCCGCAATGCCGGGGGCTGGTCCGCTTACAATCCGTCCTGGGATCTGTTTTGCGCCTATCTCTGCACGGACGGTCTGCCCATCGATGAATCCCCCTTGTTTGATCCGCACGATCCTTTCGCTAATCGGGACCCCCGACTGGCGGAAACCATCGTGCCTTTCGGAGCGGAACACCTGGGCTTCATCTACCAACCCCACCCGGATACCCTGCAGGTACTGAACCTCAATGCCGGCAAGTACCAGACCAATAACGATTCGAGAGGTACCATTCAGTGGGCTTCCTGGAACGGACTGGTCTGGAGAAAAGGCGTGGATGAGGACTGGTCGGACGATCGCCTGACGGATCCGGAAAAGAAGATCGTTCGCTACGCGGATGTACTCCTGATGTACGCCGAAGCCAGCATTGAACTGGGTAATATCGATCAGTCGGTGCTCGATGCGATCAATGCCGTTCGGGCGCGTGCCTACGGTTTGGATCCGACTGCGGCGGATGCCTATCCGGCCGTGACGACCACGGATCAGACCGAATTGAGAAAACTGGTCCGGCTGGAACGTAGAACGGAACTCGCGCTGGAAGACCGCCGCTACATGGATATCATTCGCTGGGAACTGGCCGATAAGGTGCTCAATAACGACATCTACGGCATGCTGGATGTAGCCGAATTGCGGGAAAAAGTAGTGGCTAAAGATCTGTGGTTTTTCCCCGAAGTGCCACCCGTTGACGAAGACGGCGTAGCGGATTTCACGCCGATGTACGAAAAAGGCCTGATCAAACTGCTGGCCGACCGGGCATTCGACGAATCCCGCCAGTACCTCTGGCCCATTCCTACCAAGGAGATCCTGATCAATAGTAATATGCGGCAGAATCCCGGCTACTAACTCCGGGAAAATGTGCCTGTGAACAGGATAGTTGGGATGATCGGTTGTATTATAATCTCTGATTTACAGTTGAAAATAATTTGAGGCAGTCGGTCCTCCCAACACCTTAACACCCCCAAACTTCAACACTTCAACACCACAACAAAAAAACCATTTTGCGATTTTACCAATTGCTGGGCCCACTGCTGCTAACGATACTATCGTGCAGCACGACGTCCCAGCCAACAAACAAGACCGAGTCCAAACCGAACATTGTCGTCATTTTGACCGATGACCAGCAATTCGATGCCGCCGCGTTCAACGGGAACGAGGTGATCCTGACCCCGGGTATCGATCAGCTGGCCGGGCAATCCCGGCGCTTTACCCAGGCCAATGTCGCCTTTGCGCTGTGCAGCCCCAGCCGGGCCGCGTTGCTCACCGGCCGTTACGGGAGCGCCAACGGCGTTCTGGAATTGAACAGTCGTCTGCACGCCGGAGAAAAAACCATCGCGCAGTATCTGAAAGCGGCCGGTTACGCTACGGGAATGTCCGGAAAGTGGCACCTGCCGACACCACCCGGGCAGCTGGGCTTTGATTTCCACAACTATTTCTACAGCAACGGCACCTACTACGGCCGGGAGATCTTCGATATGGGAGATACCCTGCGCCCGGAGATCCACTGCGATGCGTACTGCGCGGATCGTTCGGTAGATTTTATCCGGGAGCAGGCCGGACGGGAGCAGCCTTTTTTTCTGTTCCACTGCACCCAGACGCCCCATATGGACCATCGGCATACCTGGCCGGCACAGGATACGACGAAAGCAAAGTACCGGGCGGAAGCCATGCCGGTACCGGCAAACCGGCTGGATGACCTGAGCGGCAAACCGGAATACCTTCGGAGCGTTCGCAACCGGACCCAGGCCCAAAAGTACGGCTACCCGGACCCGGCCGCCATTCAGGCCCATACCCTGGATTATTACGCGGTGATCACAGAGATGGACGGCTTTATCGAGCGGGTACTCCGGGAACTGGATGCCCAGGGAATTGCCGACAATACCTACGTTTTCTTTTTGAGTGATAATGGCTGGATGCTCGGAGATCACGGCTTCACCAGCAAGGTATTGCCCTACCGACCCAGTTCCAAAGTGCCCTTTCTGGTGCGGGGCCCGGGTATTGCGGCCGATACCTCCGCGGCCCTGGTTTCCAATCTGGATGTGCTGCCGACAATCCTGGAACTGGTAGGAACGGAAGTGCCGGCTAATTTGCACGGGAAAAGTCTGTTGCCCCTGCTACGGGGAGCGCAGCAGGAAGTACGTCCGGCTATTGTTTACGAAGGTCTGGGTGGCTACGGCGGCGCCCAACCGAACCTGACCATCATCACCGATGAATTTCGGTATATTGTTACGTATAAGGACGCCGCTTTGGAAGAAGTGGACTTTCGGGAGCTGTACCACCAACGGGACGATTTCTGGGAAATGAACAACCTGGCGGATCAACCGGAATACGGCGAAACGCTTCGGGAACTCGAATTGTACATCGACCGCCATCAACAAAACATTCTTCAAGAAAAATCATAGAACATCAACCAATGAATAAGTTATTGCAATTACCAAACCTGCTGGCAGTTTTGGCGGGCTTCGCATTGTCCTGCGGCGTTTCCGAGCCGGTGGAGACCGGTACTACCGACGGCCCACCCAGTTTTAGCGGGATCTATCCACATCTGGCCTATTACAACAACGAGAACGAGTGCGGCACGGGAGCGGTAGTGCCCTGGGCCGGCGATCTGTGGGTGATCACCTACGGGCCGCATTTGCCCAATGGCTCATCGGATAAACTGTACCAGATCACGCCGGACCTGGAGCAGATCGTACGTGATGAAAGTCTCGGAGGAACGCCCGCCAACCGGATGATCCATAAAGAAAGCGATCAGTTGTTCATCGGTCCCTATGCGATCAGTGCAGCGGGCGAAGTGCGGTCGATCCCCTATACCGAAATGTCCGGGCGGCATACCGGCAATGCCCGCCACCTGACCGATCCGGCCAATAAGATCTACTACGGCACCATGGAAGAAGGTTTTTACGAAGTGGACGTACATACGCTGGCGGTGAATATGCTGTACGAAGACGGCAACACCAAACACGATAAAGGCGAGGATACGTCCGAGAACCAGCCGACGGCGCTACTGGACGGCGCCCACGGCAAAGGACTATATTCCGGCCAGGGAGTGCTGGTGTATTCCAACAACGGGGAATCCGGGCAGTTGGCCCAAAAGCAGTTCGATATCCCGGCCGGATCCCTCTCCGAATGGGATGGCGACAACTGGAAGCTGGTCCGCCGCAATCAGTTTGTGGAAGTGACCGGTCCCGGCGGCATCTACGGCAACGAAAATCCGGAAACGGACCCCATCTGGACCACGGGCTGGGATCACAAATCCGTGCTGCTGGGCGTTCGCGACGGCGGTAGCTGGTCCTTTTTCCGGCTTCCGAAGGCCAGTCACAGCTACGATGGTGCCCACGGCTGGAATACGGAGTGGCCCCGTATCCGCGACATTGGTACCCCCCAGGATCCGGACTATCTGATGACGATGCACGGGATGTTCTGGGATTTTCCGGGAGATTTCCGTTCGGACCAGACAGCGGGTATTCGCCCGCGCTCGGCTTACCTGAAGGTGATCGGTGATTTTACCCGCTGGGAAGATCGGCTGGTTTTCGGATGTGATGATTCGGCCAAGGCGGAATTCCTGAATAAACGTAAGGCCAAAGGAAAGATCCAGGGAGCCGGGCAGTCCAATTCCAACCTGTGGTTCACCTCGATGGAGCAACCGGATCACCTGGGACCCAATACCGCCGAAGGGGCCGTCTGGCTGAATGAATCCGTAGCTGCCAATACAGCATCAGAGCCTTTCCTGTTCGCCGGTTGGCCGGACCGGACCGCCTGGATCCACAACGCCGGCTCTGAGGCCGTTACTTTCACTTTTGAAGCGGACCGGGACGGCAACGGCCAATGGTCGGAACTCAGCCGGGTGGAAGTCGCCCCGGGCGCATCGGTACCCTCTGCTTTTGCGGCCGATACGCCCGGAGAATGGATCCGGGTGAAAACAGACCGATCGACCCAAGCCACCGTCCATTTCTTTTACGGTGATGCGGATACCCGCGAAACCGAGCCGGACGCCATTTTTTCCGGAATTACTCCGGTCAGATCGACCCGTACCGTGGGCGGGCTGCTGCACGAACTGGGCGATAACCGCCGGACCCTGGGCGTTGCGGCAACCCATTTCGAAGGTGGAGCGGCCAGTCCGAAAGGCTATTACGAACTGGACGGCAATATGAACCTGCAGCGCCGCGATGATGCGGAAATGGAAACCTTTATCCGGGAGAATTATACCATCCCTAAAGGAGTGATCTCCATTGAGGCTTCTTCCGTTTTGGTGGTGGATGACAAGGGACGGCGCTGGCGATTACCGCTCGGTAATGCGGCCTACAAGGACCTGACCGATGCGGGCGCTCTGCGGATCGCCCGGGAAGTGGCCACGGAGCGGGACCTCTTTAGCTGCTCGGGTACGTTCTACGAGCTACCTGCGGAAAATGCGGACGGTTTCGCCAAGATCAGGCCCGTTTCTTCCCACAACTTCCGGGTGCACGATTATGCTTCCTACCGGGGCATGCTGATCCTGACCGGAGTGGACCCGGCCAAAGCGGCGGATAATCCGCATATTGTCGCTTCCGAGGACGGACAGGCCGCCGTGTGGGCGGGCGTGATCGACGATCTCTGGAAACTGGGTAAGCCGGTAGGAGAGGGTGGTCCCTGGAAAGATTCGGCGGTGAAGTACGGCGAAGTTTCCGATCCCTACCTGATCGGCTTTTACGACGAAAAGACCCTGACTCTGGAACACGATCAGGCGGAGGCCGTCAGCTTTACCATTGAAGCCGAACCGGTGGGCCACGGCCCCTGGATGACGGTGGAGACGCTAAGTGTGCCGGCCGGAGAAAAGCTGGAATACCAGTTCCCGGAAGGTTTTCAGGCCCGCTGGATCCGGTTTAAAACGGATAAAGATTGCACGGCTACCACCTGGCTGGTGTACCGGTAAAGTGGAAGCTGGTGGGTGGGGCCTGTCGGATCTTCGGGGTCTGACAGGCCCTTTTGTTTTTGCTCCGGATGGTGCCCGGATTGGTTAGCTAAACGATATTGTTGTCTACCAATACCTGGAAGGCATCTTCCATCGTCTCCTGGATGGGCCGGAATTCCATATCGAGTTCCCGGCGGATCTTGGACGTATCCGCTTTCCATTCCACATTGACATTGTTACTGATGAACTTCCGGGACAGGCTCTTATTGATGAACGGACCGATGAGCCACAGCAGCCATTTCGGCGCAGCGGATTTCGGCAGGGGATAATCCTCACCGAATTTCGGTAACAGCGTCTGGGACATTTCAAAGAAATCGGTATTGTGGCCCACCGTGATGTAGCGGCCGTCGGCCGCGGGTGTGAATCCGGCCCGGTAATGGGCTTCGGCTACATCCCGGACGTCGACAAATCCGCAGCCCAGTTTGGGCGCTCCACTTTTGAAGGTACCGTCACCCATCTGCTTGAGAATGTTGAAACTTTCGGAAGTAGTGGCGTGCGGATTGAGCGGTGGCCCCATTACCAGGGCGGGATTGATCGTCACCAAATCCCACTGGGACTGACTTTCGGCGATCTCCCAGGCTTTCTTTTCCGCCAGGGTCTTAGAGTAGGAGTAGGGTTGATAGTCGAGGGAAGCCGTGGTATTCCAGATGGCTTCGGTGAAGGCACCATTCGGAGTATCCTGAACTTCCGAGGCATCGGTATAGATGGCAGCGCAACTGCTGGTGACGACCACCCGTTTTACCGAAGGGGTTTTGGTAGCCGTGAGCAATACATTCTCGGTACCCTTTACGGCCGGTTCGATCAGGTCCCGCTGCGGGTCATCCACATCCGTGGTGAAGGGCGAGGCCGTATGGTAGACCAACTCACAACCCGCCATGGCTTCTGCGTAAGAACCGGGCTTCAGCAGATCGGACTTGAAATATTTGATCGTTCCCGGAGAACGGTCGGCGATCTCATCCAGATGGACGGTCTTTTCTTTTTTACCGGGGTCCCGGACAGCAGCGTGGACGGTAAAACCTTCTTCCAGCAGTTTTTTAACCAGCCAGCCGGCTACGTAGCCGGTAGCACCGGTGACCATTACGGGTTTTGATCGATCTATTTGACTCATTTTTTATTGTTTTTAAGCGTTTGGTTTGCGGCGCATTTTAAAGTAATGGAATGCCGGCTCAGCTGAATGGGGACATAGCGTAGCAGCGGGTGCATCCGGCAGCGCCATAAGATGCCTCTTCATTCCGAGCTGTAGCCGGGGTCATACCGGCCGGTCAGCTATCGGGTAGCTATTTGTGATTCGGGCTCTGGGTTTTAATTGAGATTCCGGTATTCCACCGGCGTCAGTCCCGTCTTGGACTTAAACAAGCGAGTGAAATAATGCGGGTAGTTGAATCCCAGATCGTAGGCGATCTCACTTATCGCCTGATTGGAACTGAGCAGAACATGCTTTGCCTTTTCGATCACGAAATCGTTGATGTGATCTTTGGCGGACCGCCCGGATTCCTTTTTGAGCAGGTCGCTGAAATAGTGGGGCGACAAAAAGAACTTCTCGGCGAAGTAACTGATGGGCGGAATGCCGTCCGTTCCGGCCTGTCCGGCTGCAAAATACTGTTTAAGTTCCTGCTGAAAACGGGAGACGATATCCCGGTTCTGACTGGTCCGCGTATTGAATTGCCGTTCGTAAAAGCGCAAACAGTAGTTGAGCAGGAGTTCAAGGTTGGAAACGATCACCCGCTGACTGTGATTATCAATACGTTGCTCGTATTCCTTTTTGATATTAGCGACACAATCGTTGATCGTCCGTTCCTCCTCATCCGACAGGTGGAGCGCTTCGAAAACTTCGTAATTGAAAAATCCATACTCATCGATAGCCGCGCCGAGATGGGTGCCCTGGATCAGATCGGAATGAAAATACAACATCCAGCCCTGGATATCGCCCTGTTGGATCGGCTCGGTGATCTGGGCAACCTGTTTGGGAGCGGTGAAGACCATCACGCCTTCTTCGAAGTCAAAATGATTCCGACCGTATTCCAGTCCACAGCTTTTATCTTTCATCGAGATGGTGTAAAAGTCACTGATGATGCGGGAACCCACATATTCCGCCGGAACATTCAATCTGGCCGCATCGAACACACTGATCAAAGGGTGTTTGGGCTTGGGAAATCCCAAGGTCTGGTGCAACTGGCTGATCGAACTGATCCGGATGATATCTTCTGACATTGCTCTAATTTTTGTTTGTCGGATACAAAGTTGCGGTATTCACGAATGGGATACTAACACAATATGCGGACAGATAGGCACAAATGGTGGAATGCGCATTGGGGTAAATCCGTTTTTAGGCATTTTAACTGCTAAACAATTTTGGAGCCGCATTGATCAGTTGTACGGGCCATTTCTTCCATGCTGAGAATGATAGGATAAATCATCTCTGGGACGTTTCCAGGTGCAGCGCACCGTCCTGCTGTGTTTCCACATCAGTTGATCAGGTCGCTACGCTGTAGCTCTATGTATTTTCATCCCTTTCGGTTGGAAACAGCACGGTGCGCTGCACCTATTTTCACAAACCATTACTCAGTAATTGGTACATCGCACCATCAAACCTACAGAATGTAAAGGAATCGATGTTTCCAGTTGCAGCACACCGCCCTGCCGGATTTCCCTATTGGTCGATCAGGTCGCTACGCTGTAGCTCTATGGATTTTGATCCTTTTGGGTTGGAAGTAGTGCGGTGCGCTGCACCTATTTTTACAAGTCATTACTCGGTAATAGGTGCACCGCACCGCCATAGCTACAGAATAGGCCAGGTTTAATTTTCCAGGTGCAGCGCACCGTTATAGCTTCAAAATGTGACGGAATCAATTTTTCCAGGTGCAGCGCACCGTCCTGCTACCAGGAAAAATTGGGATACACATATAGCTGGTCTTTCTGCGGCAATATTTGTAGCTTTGCCCAAAACAACTCCATTTGTACGCAAAACTGGTACATAGCTTACTTGCTTTTCTGCTCCTGATCGGTTCCACCGGACTGGTAGTGAATAAGCACTATTGCCAGAATGAACTCAAAAGCACGGCATTTTTTCTGAAAGCCAGATCCTGTCACCACCGTAGTATGCCGATGGCCTGCCCAAAACACGCCGAAATGGCGGACCACACCGGGCAGATGGAAAAGCGGGGCTGCTGTGATGACGAGACGGAATTTCTGAAAGCGGACGAAGATCAGATCGTTTCCTATTTTGAATGGGACCTGAAAAAGCCCGTTCCGGTACTGATCGCCGCAGGCTGGCCGTCACAAATGGACCTGCATCCCGGGGACCGGCAAATTCCCCACTATCTCAACTATAAACCACCTCTGATCGTCTACGACCTGCCGGTAAGGTTGCAGACCTTCCTCTGTTAGCAATTTCAACAATTTATGGAACCACCTGATGCCGATGGCGTTGGGGGGCTTTCGTCGTTTGGTACGGGGAGTATTTCCTCCGGTCCGGCCAATACCGGCGATACAGGTTAAGATAAAGCCGTGCAGTTGTACGGCGCTTTGTATCATTATCAATTATTAAATTCAACTAATCATGCAAAATTTGAAATCACTGGGCGTACTGACCCTTTTCTTCAGTATGGCACTATTTGTTATTTCCTGCGGCGGTAACGCCAGCGCCGAAGGAGCAGATACCGATGCTACCGAAATGACGGAAGCAGCTGCTCACGGAGAAGGCAAGGAATATACTTCCGCTTACGTATGCCCCATGCACTGCGAAGGTAGCGGTAGCGAGGAAGCCGGCAAATGCCCGGTTTGTGGTATGGACTACGTAGCACTGGATACGCATACTGGAGACGGCCACGAACATTGATCAGCCGTTAGGGTTCGCTAAATAACTGATAACGGGGGTGGAGAGGTTATCGCTCTGCCCCCTCTCACCGTATTAAATGATTTCAATTTAATGAAAATCAGTTGATTGTAAGTGCTGGTCGGAATTTGCAATGAACTCCTATTTATAGTAACTTTATCTCTTCTCTATCCCGAAGATATTTCCGCCATATCCTAAATTACTTCCTAAAATATACCCTGGATAATTGTGGTGAAAATCGCTGTGCTTCCCATCGGGCGGAGCCCATGCTCAAAGTATAAACATCCGAACATCCGAATTAATGTATCGCATACCCAAAATCCTATAGCCATGTACGAATACCAGCTTACAGGATACGTGAAAAACGGGGACGGGCTCCAGCTGGCGCTCTACACTTCCGATGAAGGCGTGGATGGTCGGACCGTAGTGGAGATCCGGGACGGTAAATTCAGCTACCGGGGTACTGCCGGTTTTATCCAAAAGTTATTCATAAGATTTGAAAAGGGTATCGAAAGTATGAGTGGTTACGTCTTCATGGCCGTTTACACCGAGCCGGGGACGATCACTATCGGCTTTGAAGTTGTCCGGGAGGATGCGGGATACAGGGTACGAAATTATGAGCTTATCCAGGGCCCGGTAAATAAGCAGGCTCAATCTTTTTTTAATGAATACCGGGAAACGGTCGGGCCGGCGGCCATCGTGCGACCCTATTCTCCCGAAACGGATGCACTGCGGAGCAATGTGTATCCGCAAGCCCGGTCGAAGGTTTTGCAGCTTTACGAGCGACATTTTGCGGAGGACACTTCGGGCCTGCATCTGTACTTTTTAAAACTCCTGACCGATCAGATGAAGCTGCCCGGATTTTTTGAAAGTGATCAGTTGAGTGCGGAAGAAAAGGACCAGGTCCGCACGCTGTTCTCTAAAATAGATCCGATTCTGGCCCAAACGGTAGATTATCGTGCTGTAAGAGCTACGATCCGGAGAATGGATCGATCCGGGACGGAGGTTGATTTTACGGATTACGAACTGGAATCCATCGACGGTCACTCGAAAAAACTCTCTGCTCTGTGCAGTGCCCAACCCTATACCGTACTCAATTTTTGGCATAGCGGTTGCATCCGTTGCCGGAACTTTAACCGGTCTCTCATCCCCGAGTACGAACACTTGAAGCAGGCGGGGATGGAGATGGTTAGCATCAATGTGGATGATTCCCGGGTAAAATGGAAGAACGCTACCGCGGAGGATGGTATTCCGTGGCCGAACCTTTACGCCGGACGGCTTACCGACATCCTGGCCCAATACCGGGTCAGATCATTTCCCACCAAAATTGCCTACGACCGGCAGTTGAATTTTAGCGGCCGGGATTTTAAAGACAAATCGGAGCTGTGGCGGTGGATTGAGGAGCGTAAGCTTTGATTTTGGGCCTTTTGAACTGAGCTGGATTGCCCTGGAACTGCGGAAGAGGAGCACTTTTGCAAGCTATCATACGGACATTGCAATTGCATTGCAGCCCATTTCTCCCTACTTTTGCCCCCGTGAAATGGATCAGCACCATATTGAGTTTGTATATGCTGGCGCTTGCCGTATTGCCCTGTGCCGACGAAGGTGCCTGGTGCGTATTTGATCTGGAAGATTCTTTCGGTCTGGAATTTCACGAAGGTGGCAGCCACAATCACCACAACGATTGCGAAGATCATTGCTCCCCGCTTTGCATCTGCAGTTGCTGCCATATTACGGTGCGGACGCCGGTGCGGATGCAGGTGGCGCTGAAGGTACCGATTCGTATTTTTTCTACCCAACCCGCTCACCGTTCTTTTCTGGCCGACCTTACCTCCATCCATGATATCTGGCAACCCCCGCGCCGGAGTTAAACCGAATGCCGGGGGCGTTTTGCGCCCCGATTAATTTTTTTGGTTTAACTGGTGCGGATCCTGCCTGCTGCTGTCTGGCTCAGGTGAACGGATGCGATTGCCCTTACTTGCTGGGACCATGCTGTCTTCACTGGCCGTGTTCAGCGGTGCCCGGTGATCAGCTGTCCGGTACACAGGATAGCCGCACCCCAATTTTCTTTTCATTTTATGATCGATACACTTATCGCTTATTCCGTGCGGAATAAGTTTGTAATCGGGCTGTTGGTAACGGCTCTGATCGGGTGGGGGATCTACGCCATGAGCCGGCTGCCCGTAGACGCCGTGCCCGATATCACTAATAATCAGGTGCAGGTCATCACGATCTCACCGGACCTGGCGACCCAGGAAGTAGAACAATTTATCACCGCTCCCGTGGAACTGGCCATGCAAAATCTCCCCGGAGTGGAGGAGATCCGTTCGGTAAGCCGATTCGGGCTTTCCGTCGTAACTGTGGTCTTTCGGGAATCCATGGGCACCTATCTGCCCCGTCAGCTGGTGGCGGAAAAGATCACCGAGGCCGGAGAGGCCATCCCTGCGGGCATGGGTACCCCGGAAATGGCCCCGATCACCACCGGGCTGGGGGAGATCTACCAGTATACCCTCCGGGCCGCAAGCGGCTACGAAGATCAGTATACCGCCATGGAACTGCGGACCATCCAGGACTGGATCGTGAAACGGCAGCTCTCCGGCGTGCCCGGTGTCATTGAGGTAAACACGGTAGGCGGCTTTCTCAAGCAGTACGAAATCGCCCTCAACCCGGAAGCCCTGCGCTCGGCCAATATCACGATCGGTGAAGTGCTGGAAGCGCTCGAACGCAGCAATGAAAACACCGGAGGCTCCTATATCGAAAAAAATCCCAATACCTACTTTATTCGCTCGGAAGGTATGGTGCAGGAGTTGGCGGACATTGAGCAGATCGTTTTGAAAACGGTTGATAATATCCCGATCCTGATCCGGGATATTGCCGAAGTGCGTTTCGGACACGCACCGCGCTACGGAGCAATGACCATCAACGGCCGGGGCAATACCGTCGGCGGGGTGGTCCTGATGCTTAAGGGGGCGAATGCCGCCGAGGTGACCGAACGCATCAAAGAACGGGTCGTGCAGATCCAGCAGTCGCTACCGGAAGGCGTTTTGATCGAACCCTACCTGGTGCGGGATAGCCTCGTGCAGCGGGCCATGCAAACGGTAGAGAAAAATCTCATTGAAGGCGGCTTGATCGTCATCTTTATTCTCGTGTTGTTGCTGGGCAACTGGCGGGCCGGCCTGGTGGTGGCCTCCGTGATCCCGCTGGCCCTGCTCTTTGCCCTGGGGATGATGCAGGTTTTCGCCATCTCTGCTAACCTGATGAGCCTGGGAGCGATCGACTTTGGGCTCATCGTGGACGGTGCGGTGATCATTGTGGAATCGGTAGTCCACCGTTTACAGGTAGGATTTGCCGGGCGGCAACTTAGCCAGCAGCAGATGGATGACGAAATTACGGAGGGAGCTATCCGCATTCGCAAATCGGCTGCGTTCGGGGAGATCATCATCCTGATGGTCTATATCCCGATCCTGGCGCTGACGGGTATCGAAGGTAAAATGTTCCGACCGATGGCGCTGACGGTGGGATTTGCCATCCTGGGAGCGCTCGTCCTTTCCCTGACCTACGTACCGATGATGTCCGCCTTGCTGTTACGGAAAAAGATCGAACGTCGCCGCACTTTCGCCGACCGGATCATGGATCTCTTTCAGCGACTTTACCGGCCGGTTATTCATACCGCCCTGCGGTTCAAAACTGCGGTCGTGCTACTGACCGTGGTGTTGTTCGCGTGCAGCCTCTGGCAGTTCTCCCGACTGGGAGGAGAGTTCATTCCGACCCTGGACGAAGGAGATTTGGCGATCCAGCAGATCCTCGCTCCGGGTAGTTCCCTGGATCAAAGTGTGGCGGTATCGAATATGGTGGCGAATAAGCTGAAGACCAATTTCCCCGAAGTGGTGGACGTAGTGGCCCGGATCGGTGCGGCCGAGATCCCCACGGATCCGATGCCGATCGAGATCGGTGACCTGGTAGTGACGATGAAGCCCAGGGAGGAGTGGGTGAGCGCATCGGACCGGGTGGAAATGTTCGAGCGTTTCGAAGCGGTACTCTCGGAGATCCCCGGGGTAAACTACGAATTTACCCAGCCGATCCAGTTGCGCTTCAATGAACTGCTGACGGGGTCCAGGGCGGATATCGCAGTGAAGATCTACGGCGAGGATCTCGATATCCTCTTCCGTAAGGCCAAGGAAGCCGAAGCACTTTTTCGGAATATCGACGGCATCGCTTCCGTAAAGACAGAGCAGATCGTCGGGATGCCCCAGATCGTGATCCGCTTTAAATATCCGAAACTGGCCCAGTACGGCCTGCAGGTCCGGGATGTTAACCGTGTGATCCGGACCGCTTTTGCCGGCGAAAAAGTGGGCGACGTATACGAAGGAGAGCGGCGTTTCGACATGGTGGTGCGTTTGCAGGAAAACTATCGCCGGGATATTGATAATGTAGAAGAGTTGTACATTCCTCTGCCCAATGGCCGGCAGGTACCACTGGCGGAGGTGGCCGAAGTTACTTTCGAGGAAGCACCCATGCAGATCTCCCGGGAGAATACCCGTCGGCGAATCGTGGTCGGCGTCAATGCGGGCAGCAAGGATACCGAAACGCTGGTGGAGGAAATGCAGGCCCTGCTGACGGCGCAACTGGAATTACCGCCCGGCTACTTCATTACCTACGGCGGGCAATTTGAGAATCTGGTGCAGGCCCGCAACCGCCTTTCTATTGCGGTGCCGGTGGCTCTGGCCCTCATCTTCATCTTGTTGTATTTCACCTTCCATTCGGTGGCTCAGGCGGCCCTGATCTTTACGGCCATTCCCCTGTCCGCCATCGGTGGGATCTGGGCGCTTTGGCTGCGGGGCATGCCCTTCAGTATCTCCGCCGGCATCGGATTTATTGCACTTTTCGGGGTAGCGGTGCTCAACGGTATCGTCCTGATCGCCTATTTCAACCAGCTCCGGGAGGAGGGCGTTTCGGATACCCGAACCCGTATCCTGGAAGGAACCCGGGTGCGCTTACGGCCGGTGCTGATGACGGCTTCGGTCGCTTCGCTGGGATTTCTGCCCATGGCACTTTCCACCTCCGGGGGAGCGGAAGTGCAACGCCCACTGGCGACGGTGGTGATCGGCGGACTGATCTCGGCGACTTTCCTTACGCTGGTCATTCTTCCGATCCTGTACAGTTGGTTGTCCGACTGGAAGCAAAAGCGCAGCGGGAAGATTGGTCTGCTTCTCCTGCCGGGGCTGATCGCCCTGCCCGGTATCACGAATGCCCAGCGGAGCCTGTCTCTGGAAGAGGCGTTGGAAATGGCCCGCTCGACTTATCCAGGATTACAGCTTTCACAACGGGTAATACAGCAACAGGAGGCGCTCGAAGGCTCCGGCTTTGATCCTGCGAAAACCCAGTTCTACTACGGTGGAGATGGCCTCGGTCAGGGGGATCGTTTTTCCGAGCACAGTCTGGGCGTTCGACAGTCTTTTGCCTGGCCCGGGGTCTACCGCGACCGGAACGCTCTCCAGGAAAGTCGGACCGGACTGGCCCGGGCGGCCCAACAAATGAGCGAACGGGAACTGGAGGCCCTGGTGGCCGGTATCTACGCCGACTGGGTAGCCCAGCAGCGGAAACTTACCTTTCTGAATAGTTTTGACAGCCTGTATGTAGCCTTTCTGGAGATCGCACAACTACGGGAACGCACCGGTGCAGCTACCCCATTGGAGCGGATCACCGCCGAAAATAAACGACAGCAGATCGGGCTGAGCCGACGGCAGTGCGAAACGGCCCGGGAAAACCTGGAGCAGCAGTTGCAATTGCTGCTGAATACGACCGAAGATCTGGTACCTCCGTCGGACCTGCCCGCGCGTTTTACGCCGGACCCGGCCGTGCCGGAACACCCCCTATTTGCCTATTACCGGCAACAGGAACAGGTAGCCCGGGATCAGTTGCAACTGGTGGAAGACGGCTTGCTCCCGAACCTCAACCTGGGGTACGCCTACCAGCAATTCGGCAACATAAACGGTCTGCACAGTATCCAACTGGGCATCAGTATCCCGATCTACCGCGGAGCCCAGCGCAAAAAGATCCAGGCGGCCGAAGTGGAAGTCCAGATCGCCGCCTCCCGTCAGGCTACGGAGGCAATACAATTAGAACAGCGAAAACTGCAGCAAAACCGCGAACTCCGGCAGGCCGCACAGGCGCTCGATTATTACGATCGTCAGGGTCACCAGATCGCGGAAGATCTGATCCGTACGGCCGGATTGCAGTACGAGAACGGAGTCCTGACCTATGTCGCCTACGTGCAGGCTCTGGAACAGGCCTACCATCTGCGGCTGGATTACCTGGATGAACTCCAGCGGTACAACCGGATGGTTGTCGGCCTGAACTATCTGTGGTAATCAACCAAAGGCCTGAACTGCTTGGCAGTCAGAAACCCTGGTCAGTGACTATCCCACAGTAATTCATAAGCTCTCAAATCAGACCGGCCCGGTGCCGGCAAACAAAGAAATATTATGCAACAGAATAATAAAAATTCCCTGATCGCCATTTTCCCGCTTCTGCTTTTGCTGGCCTGTGGCGAGCCGCCCGCCCACGAACACACGGAACCCGGCGATGCGGTTGAAACGGCCGACCACGAAGAAGGCGGCCACGCAGCCGATGAAGTAGCACTCACCGAGGCCCAGATCAAAACGATCGGGCTGACGCTGGGTACGTTTGATAGCATTAAGATCTCCGGCTTTATCAAGGCGAACGGTACCATGGACCTCCCGCCGGATGAAGTAGCTACGGTCACCGCCCCCGCCCGTGGCTTTGTGCGGTCTACCCGCGGAGAATACCTCATCGGTAGTTACGTCAAAAAAGGAACGGCACTCGCAACCCTTGAACATCCGGATTTCATCACCGCCCAACAAAGATATCTGGAGGTGAGCGCCCAAATTGAATTCCAGGAACTGGAAGTTGATCGCCAGCAAACCCTGCAGGCCGGCCAGGCCGGAGCGCTGCGGGCGCTGCAACAGGCGGAGAGCGAACTGAAACAGTTACGCGCCCAATTGGCCGGACTGAGTGGACAACTCGCGTATCTGGGCATCAACCCGGACCGCGTGCGGGAAAAAGGAATTGTACCCACCGTGACCATTGCCGCGCCGATATCCGGCTACATCACGGCGCTGAATATCAACCAGGGGCGGTTCTTACAACCCGAAGAAATGCTCTACGAGATCGTGGACAATCGTCATATTCACCTGGAACTGGATGTATTCGAAAAGGACATCGCCGGGGTGAAAGAAAAGATGCGTCTTTCGTTTACCGTGCCCTCGCTCGGCAACGAAGTATTTGCCGGGGAGATCCGACTGGTGGGCCGCTCGTTCAACATGGAAAACAAGACGGTCCGGGTACACGGTCACATCGAAGGCAAACATCCGGCCTTTATCCGGGGACTGTACGTGGAAGCGAAGATCTGGAACGATGATGAAACCGTAGCGGCCCTGCCCGCAAGTGCCATCGTCACTGCGGCGGGGTTGTCTTACATTTTTGTCCAGGAGCCGGACGGTGAGCCGGGGAGTTCCCATTTCAGGCGTATCCCGGTGCGGACCGGTCCTTCGGACGGCCAGTTCGTAACGGTCACTCCGCTGGAAGCTTTACCCGATCAACCAGCCATTGTGAGGAGTCAGGCCTATTTCCTGGCGGCACAGATGGTGCAGGGCGAACTGGCGCACGAACACTGATTTTGGTCATAAGGGACATACCCTAAAAAAATCGGGGATCAGGGGTGACGCTTCCCCTGATCCCACTTTTGTTTGTCAAAACTTGGATAAAATTAAACGATAAGACTATCCTGAAATGGATTCTGGTCTTGCTTCAACCGGATAGCTTATCACATTGGTTCTCTACCTACCCAACTGGAAGGTACGTGCTTGATCTTAGGTGTCATCTTGAGGATGGCCCGCAGGATATCACTACGACTGATCTGGCCTACCAGTTTACCGTTGTCGCAAACCGGAAAACGGCGGTAATTGGTCAGCGCAAATTTGTAGGATATTTCCAGGACGTTCTTATCTACCTCCACCGTTTCAACATTGGTCGACATAAAGTCGCCGACGGTGCCGGTAGCGCCCGGACCCTGGTTATAAGGACCTTCCACGATGGCATTTATACAGTCTTTCTCCGAGAGCATACCCACCAGATCACCGTCTTGATTGACTACGGGGGCACCGGATATTCTGTGCTTGACAATCGTTTTGATGGCATCCCGGAGATCAATATCCGGGGTGAAAGTGATCAGTTTAGTCGCCATATAGCGGGTAATGGGCTCTGGATCTTGCATATATTCCTGGTTTGATGAAAAATTTCGAGAATTGAAAAGTAATTTACATAAAAATGGGAATATAAAACGTTTTGCGCAAAATAATTTTGATTTATCTTATAAAATTGCACTTTTATTTCAAGGGTGATGGATTTTTAGCTTAAAATTTGGACAGAACGCAGGTAGTTTACTCTAAAACAGCCCTTCTACTACAACCGTAAGGTCAATACCAATGCGCATCCTCGTCCAAGTTCAGACTTGGAAACTTTCACACATTTCCACTTCAACACTTCAACACATTTTTACTATTTGCGTAACACCAGCACCGGGATCTCCTTATCCAGGCCCAGCAGTTTTTCCGTCACGCTACCCAGAAAGACCCTTTCCAGGGTACTGTGGCCTTTGGCGCCGATCACGATCAGGTCATAGGATCCCTTCACGGCCTGGGCGTAGATCTGTTTGGCCGGGTTGCCTTTTTCGTTGACCGCCAGGTCGCTGCTGAGCGTAACGCCCCGGGTATCGAAGTGCAGGATGAATTTTTCCAGCGCTTCCCGTTTGAAGGCTTTAATATCTTCCTTGACCCGCTCGTAGCTCAGGTTGATGCTCGGATTACCGGTCATGGGTACGTCGTAGGTATTGAATGCCGTCACTTCTACATTTTCCAGTTCGGCGGCCAGATCGATCGCGCCCTGCATGGCCAGTTTGGAATGATCGGAGAAATCAACCGGAACGAGCATTTTGCGGATGTTTTCCTGACTCGTTTCGGGCACAAAAAGTACGGCGCAGTCCGCGTGGCGGGCGATCTTTTTGGCCATTACGCCACTACCTTCGGACATTTTCTTGTTCCCTACGATCAGGAGGTCGGCTTCTTTAACCTTCACCCAGTGCAGGATCTCCTTCAGGGGGTCACCTTCCAGGATATCGATCGTTACTTCCGCCCCGTGGCGTTGGGTATAGCCGGTTTCCACCTTTCTTTCCAGAGCGGTGCGCAGCAATTCATCTTTTGACAGGGGATTGCCGGCTTCATCATTGTAAATGATCTCCATACCCGGAGGGATCTCCAGATCGTGATCTACATAGATGAAGTGGACTTTTTCCGGTGCGATCAGATGACTGAACGTATTGAAGTACCGGATCATTTTTTCATCGAATACGGAATGGTCGAGGGCGATCAGGATCCTTTGAAAATTTTTCATGGCTTTTGGTTTTGATTGGCGGTGGTTCCAATATGTGATTAATATCATTGGCGCGTGGTGATAAAACGTTGCCGGGTAGTGTGATGTTTGTCATTTCTTTAGTAACCCGATGACGAAATGTGTGAACGTGGAAACGTGTGAAAGTGTGAACGTTTGATAGTCGGGCCCCAACGTATACACATTCAAACGTTTCCACCTTAGCACGTGATCTAAAAGTGAAAAGTTCCTTAAAGCCTTTCGGGTTTGATCACTTAACGGGTAGATAGTGTAATTTAGCGGGCGCGGGGAATTTGTCCCAAATTGTAGGAAAATTATAAAATGCAGCTTGCAATTTTGACGTTATTAAATTTCCTAACGCAAGCATTCGAAATTTTTTTTACTTTCGCACAACGAAGAAATCAACAAAATCATGCAACACAGAATCTCATTTCTTTTTCTTTTCCTTTCATTTGCTTACACCGGTATGGTGAGCGCTCAGGAAGGTAACTATACGATTGATAAGGATGCTCCTTTCGAATTTTACGTGAGCGGGAGTTCCACGCTGCACGATTGGAAAGCCACGGTTGGTACGGTGACGGACTATCCCGCTACGCTTAAGGTCGGGAAAGACGCCGTGGAAGGTTTTGCGTTCAAAGCCGACGTCGCCAGCATGGACGGCGGGCGTGGCAGCGCTATGAACAACAAGATCTATAAAGCCCTGAAATCCGAAACCCATCCCCAGATCACCTTCGAGCAAAAGACCGCAGCGGCGATCAAAGCCCTGCCGGGAGGCCAGTTCAAACTGACTTCAACCGGGATACTATCCATCGGTGGTGTAGAAAAAACGGTAAGCGTAGAAGTGATGGGTACGAAAAAAGATGGTAAATTAGTATTCCAGGGATCAAAACCTCTGAAATTGAGCGAATTCGAGATCGAACCACCATCTGCAATGTTTGGTCAGATCCAGACCCATGACGATGTGACGGTGCATTTTACGTTCAATTACCTTGCTCAATAATTGCCGAATGTTTGCTTTTGGCCAAATTGTTCACCAAAGTGTTTTCAACCACATATGAATAAAAGACTATTAAATCTATTGATGTTTGCTGCCTTGCTGCTGCCTTTCAGTGCATGGAGCCAGGCCGCTGCCAGTGAAAAATTAACCCAACAGATACCCGGAACGGAGGTGAAGTTCGACATGGCCCTGATTCCCGGAGGTACTTATACCATGGGTAGCCCCGAGGATGAAGCCGGCCGGGAGGAAGACGAAGGCCCGCAATTCGAAGTGAGCGTGGATTCTTTCTGGATGGGTGTTTACGAAGTGACTTACGACGAATACAATATCTTTCGGGATAAAACCCTCGACCTGCCGGCAGACGAAAATACCGAATGGAATGCCGATGCGGTAGCCCGTCCGAGCCCGCCCTACGAAGATCCTACCTTCGGTATGGGTAAGGAAGGTTTTCCGGCGGTGAGTATGACCCAGTTCGGCGCCCTGCAGTACTGCAAGTGGCTGAGCGAAAAGACCGGGGTATTTTACCGTCTGCCGACCGAAGCGGAATGGGAATACGCCTGCCGGGCGGGAATGACCGGACCGTACTACTTCGACGAAGCGGAATCTTCCATCGAAGACCACGCCTGGTACTACGAGAACAGCTCGGAAAAATACCATAAGGTAGGGGAGAAGCAACCCAATCCCTGGGGCCTGTACGACATGCTGGGTAACGTTTCCGAATGGACGCTGGACCAGTACGAAGAAGATGCCTACCAGGTAATGTCCGAGAAAATGGCCGGTGAAGTGAATCCCTGGATCCACCCCACCAAACTGCACCCTCGTACCGTAAGAGGCGGCTCCTGGGATAATGATGTGGAAGAGCAACGCTGCTCCTGCCGTATCCCGTCCAGCCGTCGCTGGAAAGAAAGAGATCCCCAGATCCCGAAAAGTTTCTGGTGGAATACCGATTCTCCTTTCGTTGGTTTCCGGATCATCCGGCCTTATAACCAACCGTCTCCGGAAGAACAACAGGCTTTCTGGGAAATGGTGCTGGGAGGGTAATTTGTATCTGATGATTTGATGATCTGATGATTTAATGATCAGATAATCAAACGATCTTACCGGGTAGAAGGGAACGAAAAGTATCCTTCTACCCAATGCCAAATAATACGAGCCTTTTCGATAAAACCAATTACATTTTGCGATTCAGCCTACTTTCCGTATTATTATTGAACTTTCTGTGTGCGCCCACGGCCCAAGCTCAGGAGCTTCGTCGCTTTGAGTTCTCGGAACCGAAAATGGGCACTACTTTCCGGATGGTTTTTTATGCGGAACGCGAGGAGGAAGCAACACAGGCGGCCGCGGCCGCTTTCGAACGTATCGACGAACTCAACCGCATCTTCAGCGACTACCAGGAAGACAGTGAAGTAAGCCGGCTATCCCAGTCGGCCGGTTCCGGAGAAAAAGTGCCCGTTTCTGACGAACTTTGGGAAGTGCTGCACTACGCCAGGCAACTTTCCAAAAAAAGTAATGGCGCCTTTGACGTAAGTATCGGCCCGCTGAGTAAACTCTGGCGACGGGCTTTCCGCCAAATGGAATTCCCCCAACCGGAAAAGATAACCGCAGCCCGCGCCCTGGTCAACTACCGTGATATCCGGCTGTACCGGAAGCACCGGCGGGTCCGCCTGTGCAAGGCCGGTATGCGGATCGATCTGGGCGGCATTGCCAAGGGATATACCGTAGATGCAGTATACCGCGTTTTACTGGAACGGGGCATCAACCGGGCTCTGGTGGATGGCGGCGGCGACATTTACGCTGGTGATCCCCCGCCCGGGCAGTCCGGCTGGGAAGTGCAGATGGTCGCTCTGGAAGAGGGGGTAGACCCCCAAAGGATCGTCCTCAGCCGGCGAGCGATCGCCAGCTCCGGATCCACGTATAAGTTTCTGGAATGGAACGGCGAAAGATATTCCCACATCATTGATCCCCGCACGGGGCTGGGTATTACCGAGACCGATATCATTAATGTGGCGGCCGACAACTGTATGCAGGCCGATGCTTTCGCCTCAACTTTATCGATCATAAATGACCTGGAACGCACACGTCTGCTGGATCGGTTTCCGAACGTAGCGCTCCAGAAAACGAACGAATAGACCACTTTAAACATTTATCTCAAACCGCGTACCAAGTACCGAGTACCGGGTACCATAAAAAATCTTCAGATTATGGATAAGTCAAATACCAGTAGACGGGAATTTATGAAAAAATCCGGTTCTGCCCTTATTGCATCCGGCCTTGGGCTGAATGTGCTGGCTGCACGTTCGGGCCGTCCCTTCGATTTCAATGCCGATACCATTAAGGTCGGTCTGATCGGATGCGGTGGTCGTGGTACCGGTGCGGCCTACCAGGCAACGATGGCCGACGATAATGTTGTACTGACGGCAATGGCCGATCTGTTCCAGGACCGCCTGGATTCTTCCTATAAGAACCTGATGAACGAAAATCCGGATAAGATCAAGGTTGAAGAGGATATGAAGTTCGTCGGTTTTGATTCTTACAAAAAAGTACTGGCTTCCGATGTGGATGTCGTCCTGCTGGCTACTCCGCCTAACTTCCGTCCGGGCCACCTGGCCGCGGCGATCGAGGCCGGCAAACACATTTTCTGTGAAAAACCCGTAGCCGTTGACGCACCGGGTGTTCGCAGTGTGATCGAATCGGCTAAAAAAGCCAAAGAAAAAGGTCTGGCGCTGATGTCCGGTTTCTGCTGGCGTCACGACGTACCGAAAATTGATACCTACAATCGCATCCTGGACGGTGCCATCGGCAACGTACACACGATCTACAATACCTATAACACCGGTGCTCTCTGGTTCAGAGATCGCCAACCGGACTGGTCCGACCTGGAATACAAAATGCGCAACTGGTTGTACTACAACTGGATGTCCGGTGATCACATCGTAGAGCAGGCTATCCACAGTATTGACCTGATGTCCTGGGCGATGGGCGACGAACTGCCCGTGAGCGCATCCGGTACCGGTGGTCGTCAGAGCCGTACCGAAGACCAGTACGGTAACGTGTATGATCACTTTGCCATTGTTTACGAATACGGTGACGGCCGCAGAGGATACCACTTCAGCCGCCAGCAAAAGGACACCGCCCGCGCCTATGGCATTGACATGATGGGTGACCAGGGGCGTTGTAACATCGATGTATTCCGTAAGCACGAGATCATTGGTAAAGACGGTGAATGGAACTGGGACGGCAAGAAGTCCAACATGTACCAGAATGAGCACAACACCCTCTTTGCCTCCATCCGGAAAGGTGAGCCTTTCAACGACGGAGTGAGAATGGCCAACAGCACCATGCTGGCGATCTGGGGCCGGATGGTAGCCTATACCGGACAAACGATCAGCTGGGAAGATGCGCTGAATTCCGACGAACAACTGGGGCCGGACCTGAACGAATATTCCTGGGATATGGACTGGAAAATGGCCGAAGTTGCGCAACCGGGAATTACAAAATTCAGCTAGACCATGAATAGAAGAAAATTCATACATAATTCGATGGGAGCGGCGGCCATGGTCACCCTGGGGTCCGCCGCCCCCGGCGCTTTTAGTCCGAAAAAGCCGCTGAACAAAAAGAGCCTGAAATTCGGCATGATCAAGGAAGACCTTTCCGTACTGGAGAAGTTCAAGCTGGTCAAATCGCTGGGATTTGACGGCGTCGAATTGGACAGTCCGAACGATCTGAACGAAAAGGAGATCCTGGAAGCCCGGGATAAGACCGGTCTGAAGATCCCGGGTGTGGTCAACTCCGTACACTGGCGCAAGCCCATGTCGGATCCCGATCCCAAAGTCCGGGCTGAATGTACCCAGTCCATGATCGATGCCCTGGAAAAGTGCAAGCTCTACGGCGGTACGACCGTACTGCTGGTACCGGGGGTAGTCAATGAGAATGTACGCTACGATGAAGCCTGGGAACGCTCCACGGCCGAGATCAAAAAAATACTGCCGACTGCCGAAAAGACTGGCATCAAGATCGCCATCGAGAACGTCTGGAATAACTTCCTGATCAGTCCGATGGAAGCGGCGCAGTATATCGATCAGTTCGACAGTGAAATGATCGGTTGGTACTTTGACGTAGGCAATATCGTGCGCTACGGCTGGCCGGACCAGTGGGTGCACATCCTCGGAAAGCGTATCCTGAAAGTGGACATCAAGGAATACAGCCGTACCAAGCAGAAAGAAGAAGGCATCTGGGAAGGCTTCAAGGTTAAACTCGGAGAAGGCGACAGCGACTGGCCCCGGGTGAACAAAGCCCTGAAGGCCGTAGGCTATTCCGGTTGGGGTTCGGCCGAAGTTGCCGGCGGTGACCGGGAACGCCTGAAAGAGATCTCCGAACGAATGGATGATGTTTATAGCCGCTAAGGTGTGACCCTAGCCGGCTCGCATGTCTTTACGAATGATATAGGTTTGGTGGTGGGTTACCGTTTTACCGGTAAACCGCCCGCCGGATACGAAGAGCTATTTTATTGTTAATGATTTTAGTTAGCGTGTTTAGGTTTGCTTCTCGAAGTACAATCTAAACGCGCTTTTTATTTTGACGTAGGAAGAACGGAATCAGTATTAAAGTTTGCGCTTGATTTTCCGGATGGCTATCTTCGGGTTATGAACAACCTCAAACCCTACGTGCTTACCCTTAGTCTGATGATCCTGCCCGCTTTGATTCTGGCCCAAACCGTGCATCAATACCTGGAAAGTCAGACAGATTTTGTCAACCCGGAACGCGGTATGTACCGGTATTTTGAAACCCGGACTTCCGGCAGTTACACCCCATTGGATCAGCAATCGCTCGAAAATCTGCGTTCCCAGGATCAACAAAGCCTCATTTACCGGATCTTTTATCTCGATGGATTTTATTCCGATCCGATAAGTACCACAGTGCTGGATGCCATTGAGCAGGATTTCGCCACCCTGCGGGCATCAGGCGTAAAAGCACTAGTTAGGTTCGCCTATACGGATGAACTGAATTACGATGAGGAGGACAACCCGATTACCCCTTTCAACGATACTCCCGAACCGGCGCTTTTATTTGAGCATATCCACCAGTTACGGCCTATTCTGCAGGTCAACAGCGATGTGATCCTCACGGTGCACAATGGGTTTTACGGAATTTGGGGAGAGAATTATTACAGCGATGATTTCGGCACGCCCTATCCGGGCCCGATCACCGCCCAGCAACAGCAATTGCGCGATGCCGTAACGGATAGTCTGCTGGCCATCCTGCCGACCGATCGCACCGTTTCCGTGCGGTATCCTACCCTGAAATCGGAATACCTTGATCTGATGCTACCGGCAGATTCCCTCACCTATGCCGAAGCCTTTACCGGAACGGCGAAAAGTCGTATCGCCTATCACAACGACTGTTTTCTGGCAGATTACAATGATTATACTTTTCTCGATACGCTAACGGAAAAACCCTACTGGGCCGCGGAGAGCCGCTACCTGCTGATGGGCGGGGAAACCTGCCGCGATGAGCCGACTTATACCCAATGTACCAACGCCCTCCCGGAATTGGAGCGTTTCCACTGGACTTATCTGAACGATGATTATCACCCCAATGTATTGCAGCGATGGCAACAGGAAGGGTGTTTTGATGAAATTCGCAGAAAATTAGGCTACCGTCTGGTGCTCCGGGAAGCGACCTTGCCTGATGCTATCGATCAGAACGAGCTTTTTTCGCTTTCCCTGGAGATTGAAAACATCGGATGGGCGGCGCCGATGTTACCGCGGGCGGTGCAATTAGTATTTCGGCATACGACCAGCCAGGAGGAATTTTTCTTATCCCTGGCGGCTATCGACCTGCGCCGCTGCGGTGGTGGTCAGGTCTGTAGTTACAACCTGACCCTGGAGTCCGGCCAGAATATTCCCCCGGGCGAGTATGATCTCCTGCTTTTTTTGCCGGACGGACGGAGCAACCTGCAGAGTGATCCAAAGTTCGCAATTCGTTTAGCGAACCAGGACATTTGGGAAGCAGCAAGCGGCATGCACGACCTACAGCACAGCTTATCGGTAATGGGCACCACCTGCCCGCTGGATACGACCCTGTCCGTAGGGCCATTGGTGACCGCAACGTATCGGGCGGCCAATAATTTACGGGTGGAAACAGCGATAGCAGCAGAAGCAAGGGCTCGTTTTGAAGCGGGAGAACTGATCCAGTTTCTGCCCGGCTTTTCGACACTTTCCGGAAGTGAAATGGAAGCGGTTATTCAGGATTGCCCGGAACCAGCACTATTAAAGGAGCAGCAGCCAGTTCGCCGGATCCTAGAAAAGGCTATGAAAACCAATGCTAATCTACAGCTTGGACCGAATCCTTTCCACAGTAATCTCAATATAAGTTTTCAGGGATTGGAAGGGGGCGCGCCGGAATTCCTGCAACTGGTACTGTCGGATCTTTACGGGCGACCTTTACGCCAGTTTAAGATCCATTCCCATGAAACGATCACGCTCCGGTTACCGGACCTGCCGCCAGGCCTTTATCTTATTACCTGGAAAAATCAGGAAGGTCAGCAGACCAGAAAGGTGATCAAACAGTGAATGGGCCGGTCATTTTTTTATTACGACCAGTTCTTTGATTTCCAGTCCCGGATTCGGTTGGCTTGTTACCAGGGATAAACTCAGCGTATCCTTGATTGCGGGAAGCTCCATTTGTCCCAGTGAATAGTACGACCAGCTTTCCGCCTGGGGTTGCTCCGGGAGTACTTTTGTGAGGCTGGCAGTACCCACCTGCACTTCCAGCTCGATCGAAGGTCCATCGCTATGCTGGTAGCGGGCCAGAATACCAAATTCGTAACTACCGGACTCGACAAAGGCTGCCGGCCAGCTGGCCCGGTCTTCGGGGGTTTGCCAGTTACTCAGCCAATCGCCGTCCACACCGCTGGGATGGGAGCCGATCCGTTCGCCCTCCAGGCCTCTTTTACCGAGAAAGATCAGTCCACCGGAAGCCCGGGCGTGGTGGGGTTGGATAAATACCGAATCCGCCTGCGGATAACCCAGAGGAATAGGAGAGACCTGTAGATTATTTTCCTCCAGTATGCCGTCCCACCAGTTTTGGTAAGCAGTTTTTAACTCGTTAAAGATCTCGGGCCGTTGCTCCGCCAGATCCGTAGATTCCCCCGGATCGTCATCCAGTTGGTAGAGGTGCTCACCGTTCACCATTTTCCAGGGGCCTTTTCGGGCAATTCCCCCCGGATAGGGTTCGGTATTACCCAGTGTACTTAAGGCAAAATTCTGAAAGACAATGCGCTCATCGGGGGGAGCACCACCTGCAAGTAACCCCTGCAGACTTTGACCATCGATCCGCTTCTCCGGAGTATCGCTGGTTATGCCCGTGATATCCAGTAAGGTCGGTAAAACATCGATATGTGCCGCCACGGTAGGAATGCTTTGATTTTCCGTCCAATGACCCGCCCAGCTCCAGAAAGACTGAGTTCGGATACCTCCTTCAAAAACGGAGAATTTCTGATCCCGTAGTCCAGCATTAAAACGCATTTTTTCCTGAGGGATCTGCCATCCGCTGATCGGGCCGTTATCGCTCATAAAAATAATGATGGTTTCTTCGAGTAGCCCTTCCCGGGTGAGTTGATCCAGGATGCGACCCACGTTTTGATCCAGTTGTTCGATCAGGCCGTAAACGCGGGCGGTGCGTTCTTCCAGCCCCTGTTCGGCGTATGGCTGCCACCAGTTGGTATCCACCTGCAGCGGCGTATGTGGTGCATTGTAAGCGAGGTAGCAGAAAAACGGGTCAGCGGCATCTTTTTGCATGAATTGCAGGGCCTTATCGGTCAGTACTTCGGTAATGTGCCCGCGCTGAGCTTCCGGGCGGCCGTTGTGTTCCAGCACCGGATCGTAATAATCAGCGGTGTGACCGGTACGGAAGCCCAGAAATTCATCAAAGCCCTGGGCGTTCGGCAGACTGGGATAGTATTCCCCGAGATGCCATTTACCGAATATCGCTGTGCGATAACCCGCAGGTTGCAGGTATTCGGCGATGGTTTTTTCTTCGGGATTTAGGGTTTCGTATCCGTTGGTCACACTGCGTACGTGCGTACGCTGGTGGTAGCGCCCGGTGAGCAGGCTCGCCCGGGTAGTCGCACAGACGGAAGAAACGTAAAAGTTGGTGAATTGCACTCCACTGCGCGCCAAACGGTCCAGATTCGGGGTCCGCAGGTAGGGATTGCCGGCACCGGCAACATCGCCGTAGCCCATATCATCGGCCAGGATCAGGAGAATATTGGGCCGTGATGGCTCGGATTGCGAGGGAGATCCGCAAGATATTAGCAAGGTAAGAATAGTGGCAGAACCACTAAGCAAAAATTTCATCATCGCGGAGAAGGTTTGATTGGTGCAGATTTACAAAAAAAAGGACGATCGGCAAACCTGCACCAACCTGTACGCCGCTTAGTCCGGCAGTACTTTCACCATAATGTCTTTAAAGTAAACGGTGCTGCCGGCATCGTGGCCCTGCAGGGCAAAAGTGCCGCTGGAGATCAGTCGGTTCTTCATGCCGTCCGGGCGGTCCGGATTATCCGGCTCGGTGTAGTCCACTACCGTTTTACCGTCGATCATTACCTGCACGTGTTTGCCGTTGACGATGATGTGCTGCGTAAACCATTCGTTATCCTTGGCGGGTGGGTCCCGGACGTCGTCAATGGCGTACAAACCACCGGTGCGCCGCCAGTCGGAATGACTGTTGTTCACCTGCACTTCGTAGCCCTTGGACGGCCAGCCTTCGGGCTGGTAAGCCGTGTGGAAGTAGATGCCGGCATTGGAATTGGGCTTGGTCATGACCTGCGCCTTAAATTCGAAGTTCTTAAAGTTGTGATCAGCAACTGGCCCGTCGTAAAAGAGGTGGGACCGTTCGCCGTTGGCTACGATAGCGCCGTCTTCGATCCGGAAAGTCTCCGGATTTTCGTTGAGCTTCCAGCCGTTTAAGGATTTGCCGTCAAAGATGCTGACCCAACCGGATTTAGCATCTTTGGAGGTGCCGCAGGAAGCCAGTAATAAGATGGCCAGCGCACCCAGAAATAAGTGATTTTTCATAAAAAAGTTGTTGTTTAAAAGTTGGTGATATAGCAGGTATTAAACCAGATCATCTTTTCCTTCCCATTTTTGTTTGAGGCGTTCCAGCTCTTTAAGTTCGAGTCGGTCTTCATCGCTCAGTTTCGATTCGCGGGGCGGACTCATACCCTCCCGCCGGTATAACCGCTGTATTTCCACCTTCAATTGCCTTTCTTCCCAATTGTCATCTCCCGCAAGCCGGCTACGGGGGATCCTAAATATACTGAGATACAAAATACCGAGTACTAGCGCAAAGCCTACGACCGGGATCAGTAACCAGAAATATTCCCCGATCGGCGGATCAAATTTAAACCGAATAAAGGCCATGATTAACAGGATAATGATGGACAGCGCACCAAAAACCAGTGCCAGGATATAAAAAGACTTTTTGGCCTCTACTTTTTTGCGGGCGGCTTTTTGAATTTCCTGATGTGTCATAATAGTTGTGCTTGGTAGTTGGCAGCCGGTGCCGGACTGGCAGTGGCTGCGTTCCTTTTTTTAGCGCAATTGAAACATTCTATGTGATCACGATCATATCCTAAAACATCCGTCATTCCACGATCCTTTCCGATCAGTTAACCTGAATAATATATCGCTGGTAACGTACCAGGGCCGGTACTCCGTCGTCGCTTACCGTCAGTATCAAATGTAAGCTTTTCCCGGTACTTGCCGGCGGTAAACGGAAGCTGGCCCGGTCCTCTTTGGCATTTATTTCGGGTAATTTCCCGGTAAAAGTTCCGGCCTCCGGATAAAAATTCCAGGCAAATTTCAGTTCATCCCCATCCGGATCCCGCACCGCCGGGGGGGTGATGGTAATGGTTTGTCCGGCCTCTGCGCTGAGCATCTGCGTAGCGGCCGCTTCCAGGAATTGGGGCGGATGATTGGCCGCGGCATAGTCCAGGACACACCAGTCCATGCGGGCCGCAAATTCCCGCTGATAATCGGGCCGCCAGCGGGAAACGCTGATCCTGGCCGAAGGTTTTCCACCGAGCACATCCGGGGCATCCGTATAGTAGCCGTTATCAGATTGACGGAACCGACCTCCCCAGCCCCCGTAATCCGGATGTGTGGGGGTTTCCAGACCGTTATTGAAAAAGTAGAACCAGGACGGCGTATCGCCTTCCTTCATCAGACCGTGCGGATTGGGAGCGGTCCAGGTCTTCTGCGGATACAGGGCCCCGAGAGGACCGTGCTCTTCCAGTACGTTCGCTACGAACCAGTCGGCGGAAGTGAGGCTTTCGTCTCCGCCCAGATACATGCCGCGGAAGGCGGCATTGCGTTTATCTTCATTTTCCGGGGCCTTATTGAGGATGTACCAAAGGCCGGGAAAACTTTTCTGCATCTGTGGGAAAATGCCGTCCTGGTCCGCAATATCGTAGATCCGGATTTTGCTTACAAAAGCCTCATAGGCTTCCGGACTGCGATCGTTCTTGACTCGCCAGAGCGCCTGGGCCAGATCGGTCTGGCCACCCCAGATACTGATATTCAGCGGGCGTTCGTCGGTCCGGTCCACCGTTTTAATGATCCAGGCTGAGCCCTCGGTATCGTGCCCCGCACCTACCTGTTCCCAGCCGCGTTCCGGGTTGCCGCTTTTGATCAGATTCTGCAGCGTATGGGCCTGCGGGAAGGAAGGACTGTGGGTTTTCAGGGATCGTTCTACCTGTCCGTAGGCTCTTACGATCTCCCGGATGAGATCCGGACGGACGACTTTTTCTTCTAACTCTCCCGGGGTGCCGGAAGCCGATGCGATCAGTCCTTCGATCTCAAATTCATTAGCGTGGGTCAGCAGCCGGATTAGGGATTGCGTATCGTCCGGGTCACCGCCGATATCGGTCAGCACCAGTAAACGGGGGTGAGTGCCCTCGGCCAGATGGGCGAGCCGCCAGCCGGCCAGCCCTCCCGGCATACTCAGGAACTCCGGACGGATCTTGAAATCAGGAATATTAATGTCGATATCGCGACTATCCTTGAGCAGGGCCAGCGTATTCAGGATCAGGTTGGCTTCGGTAGGGGAGTCGGCGGTAGCGACGGCATCCACCAAAACGGATTCCGGTGTTGATTTTCCGGTGAGCGATAAAAACTCAGCCGCCCGTACCCGCACCAGCCGGTGGGGATCTTCGGTAGCGAGTTGGAGGGCGATGTCGTAAAAAGGCTCGGCGGCAGCCCCGAAACTACTGCAGGTGATCAGAGCCCAGTAACGTTTCATCGGTTCCTCGGAACTCAGCGCCTTCGCGATGGCCGGCCGGGCCCTTTGGAAGGGCAGCAGGCTGAGATCGGCGATATCGATGAGTTCGCGGATCAGTCGGCGGTTTTGACGACCGAATTGTACCGGATTATCCGTAGCCCGGGCCAGGAATTCGGATTCCGGGAAAAAACTCAGGTCCGGTAGCGATTTTAGTTGTTGCTGCAATAAACCGCGCAGTTCGAGGAGTTGGGTCTGGTAAAATGGATCGTTAGCCAGGTTGTTGGTTTCGTGCGGATCTTTTTCCAGATCGTAGAGCGCTTCCGGAGGTCGTGCTTCGAAAAATTGGCGTTGCACGGCGTTCAATTCACCGGCGTCATATAGCTCCCGCCATTCCTGGTAGGCCAGCATCCGGAAACGGTAAAAATTGTAAAGTCCATCGATGTTGAAGGGCTGAAAATTACGCATGTACTTGAGATTGCCCTTGCGAACGGCCCGTACCAGATCGTACTTTTCGTCAAAGCGATCGGCGTAGCTGAAGGTCACATCCCGGGATTCGAGTTCTTCTTTACTCACCCCTTTACCCAGAAAAGGTTGGCCGTCCATCTTGTCCGGTACGTTTACACCGGCCAGGTTTAAGACCGTGGGGCCGAAGTCCATAAACTGGACAAAGCCGTCCAGGCTGCTGCCCGGTTCGGCGGGTACCAGATGTTTCCACTTTTCCGGCACATATACCACCAGCGGTACGTGCAGCCCGCTTTCGTAGATGTAGCCTTTGCTCCGGGGCAGCACCCCACCGTGATCGCCGTAGTAAAAAATGAAGGTATTTTCCATGAGGCCGTCCGCTTCCAGTTGATCGATAAATTCCCCGATCTGCTGGTCTACTTTTTGGTGGAGGTCGTAGTATTTGGCGTAGGTATAACGAAAGAGCGGCGTATTGGGATGATAGGGGAAGGGCGTAAACTCGTCTGGGTCCCGGCTGGTCTTTTGGGTCTTCATTTCCTCGGTGGTGAAGTGCAGTTGCCCTTCGTGGGTGGTGCCGAAGTTTTGCACATGGAAGAAGGGCTGTCCTTCCTTGCGATCCCGGTATGTCGCCCGGCGCCCGGAGGCATCCCAAACCCCGTCGGACTTCATCATGTTGTAATCCTCTTTGGCATTATTGGTGGTGTAATAGCCGGCCTGGCGCAGATAATGCGGGAACATCTCCTGCCCCTCGGGCATGGGCACGCGTTCGGTAGCGCGGTGGTACTGGGCACCGATGCGCGGCGCAAAACTGCCGGAGATCAGGGTGCTGCGCGCCACGGAACATACCGGTGCCTGGGAAAAAGCGTGGTTGAAAACGAGTCCCTGCCGGGCCAGTGCCTCAATATTGGGCATCGGAGTTCCTCCGTTCTCATTGTACAATTGCAGATAGTGCATGGAGTTGTCTTCGGAGACGACCCACACGATGTTGGGGCGCTCCTGGGCCATTGCCGGCAGGCTAAGCAGCAGAATACCGGCCAGGCAGGCCAGGGCCGGTGAAAGTTTGATCTTTATCATGTCCGTTGGTTTCGTTTTGATCAACAAAAGTCGGGGCTAGTCTGTTATTGTTGTAATTCCGACCTCTACTAACGCGGATCAAGAATCTATGACTTCGGAAAAAGTCGAACATTGATTCTTGACCGGCAGTACTACCGGTCGGTAGATTAGTTCACCCGCTCCGGCCTGAGGTCAGAGCTATAGTATAAAAATGAGCAATAATTCCGTCCTCAATATAAAACCATTGGGCTTTCCCTGGCAAACCAGCGACCCTTTTCTTTTTTGTGCCTACCATAATGATACCTTTCCGGCGGGTAATGAACAGCTCGGACCCGCTGCTTCGCTGGCCGGTCGCAGTATCGGGCAGGATTTCAATCCCAATCAGGAATGGCGCATGTACCACGGGCAAACGGTTCCGGGTTTTCCCGCGCATCCCCACGTTGGTTTTGAAACGGTTACCATCGTGACCAAAGGACTGGTCGATCACGCCGATTCATTGGGCGCCGCCGGTCGATTCGGCAACGGCGACGTGCAGTGGATGACCGCCGGAAAAGGGGTGCAGCACTCGGAGATGTTCCCGCTGCTGAACCGGGATGGCGGCAATCAGCTGGAATTGTTCCAGATCTGGCTGAACCTACCCCGGGCCAGCAAAAAGGTAGAACCCCACTTTGCCATGCTCTGGTCGGATCAGGTGCCGCACTACCAGGCGGAAGACGCACAAGGTAATGCCATTTCGGTTAAGATCATTTCCGGTCGCCTCGGCGATCTGGAGGCACCGGTGGTTTCGCCGAATTCCTGGGCAGCTGATCCCGAAAACCAGGTGAATATCTGGACGATCGAACTTGCTCCCGGAGCGGAGTGGACCATCCCGGCGGGTGACCCCGCCCTCAAAAGGGATCTACACTATTATCGTGGGGATCAACTGCAGGTGGACGGACAGGCCGTTCGTTCCCAACATACGATCCAGTTAAAGGCAGGGGAAGCGACCACTCTGATAAACGGTTCCGAACCTTCTTTTATGTTGTTCCTGCAGGGGCGGCCGATCGACGAACCGGTCGTACAGCACGGGCCGTTTGTAGGCAATAGTCAGGGCGATATTCAGCAGGCCTTTCGGAATTACCAGCAGGATCAGTTTGGTGGCTGGCCCTGGTCCCGCGCCGACCAGACGCACGGTCCGGATCGGGGGCGTTTTGCGAAATACGCCGACGGCAAGGTCGTAGAGAAATAATCTTTCCCAAACAACCTATCGGGACCGGAATAAAAAGCCGGTCCCGCTCATTTTTCGATCACCCGTTCGATCCGCTTATCGGGGATGAGCCACATCAGGGCCACCAGTACGTACAGTGCCCCGGCAATCCAACTACTCACCCAACTGGAAAAAATAGCGATCAGGTAAATGACCGGCGATATCTTGCCTTTCAGGTCGCGTCCGATGGCCCGCGCCAGGATGGAATCTTCTCCCTGGGCGCGAATGATCAGGTATTGCAGGATGAAGTAAGCAATAGCGCACATCAGTAGGATGATGCCGTACAGGGCCATCGGTAGCGGGCTGAAATGATTTTCGCCCATCCAACCGGTAACGAAGGGAATGAGGGACAACCAGAATAGCAGGTGTAGGTTCGCCCAGAGAATACCACCGGTGACCTGCCGGACGGTATGCATCATGTGGTGGTGATTGTTCCAGTAAATTCCCAGGTAAATAAAGCTGAGTACATAGCTTAAAAATACGGGTACCAGGGGCTGAAGATCGGCCAGTTCGTGACCGTGCGGTACTTTAATCTCCAGGACCATGATGGTGATCACAATGGCCAGTACACAGTCGCTGAATGCTTCCAGTCTGTTCTTTTCCATGTTTTCTAAATTAGGGCGTAGGTTGACTACCGTTTTTTAGAGAGATTGTGCGAAGGCCGCGGTCTCCCGCGCCAGTTGGTCGATCATTTCCTCCTGCGTAACTCCCGATCGTTTCAAGGTCTTAAAGGAGTGATCACCGCCCTCCATCCGGACCAGCCGGGCGCGCTCCAATTGTGAGCATACCGATTCGATTAGATCGTAGCGGGCGAGGTTGTCGCGGGTACCCTGCAGGAAAAGCTGGGGTTGTGGAATGTCGGAAAGATGAGCTGCCCGCTCGGTGCCGGGTTTACCGGCCGCGTGCAGTGGAAAACCGAAATACACAATCCCCTGAATTGATTCGAGTCCACCCGTGGCGGCCAAGAGGGAGGTCATCCGGCCACCGAAGGATTTCCCTCCGGCCAGTAGCGGTAGTCCCTCGGCGTATTTTTCGGCTTCTTGTACTGCCGCCCGGATGGCCAGGTGGGCTTTGGGAGGGCGGTCCGGTCCGCCGCCTCTTTCCATGTAGGCGAAATTGAAACGCAGGGTGCCGATCCGGTGCACGGCCAGCTGCTGGGCCAGTTGTTCCATAAACGTATGTTCCATGCCCGCACCGGCACCGTGGCTCAGTACCAGCAGTGCCCGGGCATCGGCCGGTTGGATCAGGATGGCGGAAACCGAACCGATCTCCTCCGATACTTTGATCTTAAGTCGTTTGGATTCACTCATAATTTACAAGGCTTGTGCAGGTCAGTTTATACGGAGAAAATTAGTCAAATATATGTCGTTCCCAAAATTCGCCGGCTTTTTCACAGGGCAATTGCATTAAATCCTTTTAGTACTTTTTGCGCAAAAAAGTACCCAAAATGCCGGGCAAAATTATCCTTCCCGCTCACCCGGCTCCTTCGCCCTCCATTTTGCCCGTTTCCAAGCCCGCCTTCCGAGAAATCCTTTCACTAAATTCGGGGCAAGGGAAAATGCAGCACTATTATTCCCACTATTCTAGATAAGTTTTTATCGCCCTCTAATTTAGACACGCTTAATGCGGTTGCCTTGCTTTTTCCGGACAAACCGGAAGGAGTCAAAATACCCGGTTACCACAGGATGACGGTTTCCCGTAGCGTACTTAGTTTAGAGTCTATCCAAAAACCATCCTTTGGTCTTAAAATAACCATCTATGGAACCTCATTTCGTCATTTCCTCCTTCCGTATCGCTGCTACGAAACTCGAAAATGACTTCGTGAGCACCCAAATCTGGTCATTTTCGACAGCAAAAACGGTTTCTGGATAGGCTCTTAGTTGGTATATTTCAGATCAAGTGCACAAACGATCCATATATGGTAAAGCAATTTTTCCCGGGGACGCTGATCCTGCTGATGTTATTTTTTGCGAATCCGTTATCGGCTCAGGAACCACTGCCGGAACCCTGGGTGAGTTATCCGACCGCTAATTCGGAGGCCTACGGGGTATATCACTTCCGCAAGACTTTCGAGTTGTCCGTTCCGCCGGAGGAATTGATCGTTCACGTTTCGGCCGATAACCGTTACGAACTGTTTGTCAACGGTGAGCGGGTCTGTTTTGGTCCGGCCAAAGGAGACCTGATGACCTATAAATACGATGTGATCGATATTGCAGCCTATTTGCAGGCAGGAGAAAATGTACTGGCGGCTTTAGTCTTCAATATGGGTGCGGAAAAACCCATGGCGTTTATTTCCGCCCAAACGGCTTTTTTACTACGGGCGGCATCCGAAAACTATGCTTATTTGAACTCGGACCGGGACTGGAAAACCTACGAAAACCCGGCCTACGATCCCATCGGTTACCGGGAACTGAACACCCGCGCCTGGGTACGTGGTTATTATGCCTGCGGACCCGGCGATGAAGTATTCGCCGATCGTTACCCCTGGGGTTGGGAAAGTCCGGGATTTGATGACGGCAGTTGGGTAGCCCCGCAGGTGCTCACTTTTGAACGGCGGCCTCCCTGGAATCTGGTGCCCCGGAATATTGCGTTTATGGATACGCATACCGAACGACCGGCTGCCATTCGCCGCTCGGAAGGAGTGGCGGGCGTATCGGATTTCCTCCGCTCGGAGCAGCGTATAAGGGTTGCCGCAAATACGACGGCAAAAGTGCTGTTTGACTACGGCATTTTCACCATGGGTTATCCGGAGATCACCGTAACGGGTGGCAAAGACGCCCGCATCACGGCCCGCTACGCCGAAGCGCTCTACGAACAACCGGACCTCAAGGCCCACCGCGATTCGGTCGGCACATTGACGATGTACGGCGTTTTCGATATTTATCATACCGACGGAGAGCAGAGGACTTTTCGGCCGCTCTGGAAAAGGGCCTACCGCTACCTCGAACTGGAAATTGAAACCTCCGGCGAACCCCTGGAACTCCTCCGGCTGGAAAGCACCTATTCGGGCTACCCCTACCCGGAAATGGGGACTTTTGTAAGTGATGATGCGCGCCTGAACGAGATCTTCGAGACCGGCCTGCGGACCCTCCGCATGTGTTCGGGGGAAACCTTTTACGATACGCCCTTTTACGAGCAGCTTAGCTACGGTGGGGACAACCGGCCGATCAGCGGGATCTATCTGTACAACACCACTGATGATCGCCTGCTGCGGGAAGTTTTCCGACTGCTCCCGCAATCGGCTAACATTGAGACCAATCTGTTCAAATCGGCCTACCCGTCCCGGTTCAATTTCGATATGGGCACCTGGAGCATGGCCTGGATACAGGGATTGTGGGATTACTACCAGGTACGGGGAGATACTGCCTTTTTACAGCAGTTCATTGCGCCCATCGAAGGGGTACTGGAATTCCATTTGTACCATCTGGATGAATCCACCGGATTATTGGGCCCCATCCATACCCGCAATTTTATCGATTGGAGTATTCACGAAGGCAGCGTACCGCAGAAGCGACCGCGGATCGTGATCTCCCAGTCCGCCATGTTGTCTTTGTACTTTGTGCATACGCTGGATTGCACCGCCCGCCTTTATCGACAGTTAGGCGAAACGGCGAAGGCGACTCGCTGGGAGGCTTTGTCCGCCCGGATAAAAACCGCCGTCTACGCCCATTGCTGGGACGAAGACAAACAACTGATGGCCGATTATCCGGATAAACAGCAGTTTTCTCAACACACCAATATCCTGGCGATCCTCTGTGACGCCGTGGCTCCCGCCGCTCAGTCGGCTTTACTGGATAAAATATTGACCTACGAGCATTTCGATGAGGTGGCCAGTTCTTATTTTTCCTTTTTTCTGTTTAAAGCTATGGAAAAAACGGGGCGGGAAGAGCTGTTCCTGGAGCATCTCGATTTCTGGAATACCTTTTTGGAGCGCGGACATACGACCTTCGGCGAAACCGGTTTTGCCTCCCACGATCGTTCGGACTGTCACGCCTGGAGTGCCCATCCTTCCTATTTTCTGCTGAGCCTGGTCGCAGGGGTCAAACCGGCGGATATTGGATTTCGTACGGTAGAGATTAAACCACACCTCGGGGATTTAAAGGATCTGGAGATCAGCATGCCGCATCCTTTGGGCCGCATCAAGATTAACTACCGGGTGCGGGACGATCAGCTGGAAGCAAACATTGAGCTGCCGCCGGGCCTGAATGGTACCTTTGCATACGGGGGGCAGGAGTTGCCCGTTCGGTCGGGCGTCAATCGCCTGGAAGTAAATCGGTAGGGAGTGGGAGACTACGAGACAAGGGGATCAGGCAAAGGGGAGAAACGGAGAATGGAAAGTTAGCATTCGAAATTTTTTTACTTACATTTGCTATCTTAATAACCTAATTATTAAGATGAAGAACACCTCTTACCTCCACCTCTCCCTTTTGGTTTTCCTGCTGGGCGCTATTGCCTGTGGCGAAACTCAAACGGAAACCGCCGAAGCCACACCACCCAATATCCTTTTCCTATTTACGGATGATCAGACTTATACTTCGATCCAGGCACTGGGTAACGATGAGATCATTACGCCCAATCTGAATCGACTGGTAGCGAATGGTACCACTTTTACCCATACTTACAATATGGGCGGCTGGAACGGTGCGATCTGTCTGGCATCCCGGGCTATGATCGTTTCCGGTCGGCACCTTTGGCGCGCCCACGCTTTTAGCCGGGATTTTTGGGCCAAGGGAGACTCGCTGGATAAGAGCTGGCCGAAACTGATGGAGCAACAGGGCTACCGCACCTATATGTCCGGGAAATGGCACGTTGCCGCGCCGGCCGATTCCATCTTTCAGACGGCCCGGCACATTCGACCCGGTATGCCGCCCGACGTGCGCAACAACAAGGCAATCCGCGAACGGGTAGCTGCCCGCTGGAAAGAAGAAGGTCTGGACCTGGAAGATCGCATGCCACTGGGCTATAACCGGCCGCTGGATGAAGATGATACCTCCTGGTCTCCGGCCGATTCGCTGTTCGGCGGTTTCTGGGAAGGCGGGCGCCATTGGAGTGAAGTGGTGAAGGACGATGCACTGGATTACCTGGCCGATGCCGGGCAGCAGGAGGATCCCTTCTTTATGTATCTTGCTTTCAATGCCCCGCACGATCCGCGGCAGGCGCCGCAGGAGTACCAGGATATGTACGATCTGGACGATATCTCTTTGCCGGAAAGCTGGCTGCCGGAATATCCTTATATGCGGGAAATGGGCAGTGGCCCCGGCTTGCGGGACGAAGACCTGGCGCCTTATCCGCGCACCGAACTGGCCGTCAAAACTCACCTGAAAGAATATTACGCTATCATCACCCATCTGGACGCCCAGATCGGAGAGATCCTGGATGCGTTGGAAGCTTCCGGAAAGGCAGATAACACCTATATTTTCTTTACGGCGGATCATGGGCTTTCCGTCGGACGGCACGGTCTGATCGGTAAACAGAGTATGTTCGATCACAGTATTCGCCCGCCCATGATGGTGGTCGGACCCGACATCCCGGCCGGTAAAAAAGTGGATGCGGCGGTCTACCTGCAGGACGTGATGGCGTCCAGTCTGGAACTCGCCGGAGTGCCCAAGCCCGAATACGTGGAATTTAACAGTCTGCTCCCGCTGGCGAAAGGAACGCAGACAGAAAGCAGCTATTCGGCCATCTATGGCGCGTACGAGAAATCCTCCCAGCGAATGATCCGCAAAGACGGCTACAAACTGATCGTATATCCGAAAGCGGACAAGGCCCTGCTGTTCAATATGGAGGAAGATCCCGAAGAAATGAACGATCTCTCGGGCGATCCGGATCAGCAGGAACGCCTGCAACTGATGCTGACCGACCTGCGGGAATTGCAGCGTCGCATGGGCGACGAGTATTCAGTTGATCTGTAGCCGGTGGGCCATGAACGTGGAATTCGACTAACTGGAAGATTAGTGATGGAGCTGGGGAACTTATGCCCCGCAATATCCGGTTTTGCATCTGGGCTTTAATACCTGTTACAATTTAGTATAACATAGGGCCCCACCGTTATACTTGGCGATATTCCTTCTGGCAAAAGAGAACCCGATATGATCAACTGGATACTTCAGAAAAATCTCACCAAACCCGAAGTGCTGGAGCGGATTAAATCCGCTCTGACCGGGCCGGATGAAATGTGGGAGGAAGTTGAAGTCGTGCCTTTTTCTAATGAGGTGCCGGAGATCAGCCACCGGGCTTCCCGAAATATTGTGTATGGCTCCACCACTTTTATGCTCAATGCCTACCAGGACAAAGACCTGCGGGCGGGCGTCTTTTTTGATCCCCGGAAATTTCGAATGAGTCACTACGTTAGTCAATGGGGAAAGGAGATGCTGAATGCGGATGGTACATTGTTGGCCTTCGACCGGATCCGGGAACTGAACAGTACACCCGAAACCAATTGGTTTATCCGACCGGATAGTGATGGTAAAGAATTTGCCGGAAAGGTGTTATCGTATGCGGAATTAGTGAACTGGAGCGAGCAGATCTGCGCACTCGATCTGCCGGATCTTAATGCCGATACCGAAGTATGGATCTCTCCGCCGAAAACGATCGATAAGGAATGGCGATTATTCATAGTGGACGATGAGATCGTTTCCGTCTCCCGCTATATGCATCGGGGGGAGTTGGACGAAAGCGCTACGGATCAACCGCCGGAACTATTGCAATTTGCCCGGGCCCGGATCGATGCTTACCGTTTGGATGATGTCTACGTTATGGACATTGCCCGATTGGGAAATGCTTACAAACTGATCGAGTGCAACTGTTTCAATGGTACCGGTTTTTATCGACACGATGTGGAACAGGTCATCCGATCGGTCAATCGCTTTCTCCGAAAGAAGATCAATGAACCACAAAATAATTAAGCTGGAACGCCTGCGTTTCACAAGCTGATAAACATGGATCCTTTGCAAATTACTACCAGCCCCGAGGTCGAAGCAGTTTTTGAACGCTATCCCGCAGCGGTCCGGGAGAAGATGCTGCAGCTACGAAGACTGATCCTCGAAACGGCCCGGGAGGTGGAGCTGGTCACCAAACTGGAAGAAACCTTAAAATGGGGCGAACCGAGCTACCTTACCCGGCACGGAAGCACCATCCGCATCGACTGGAAAGAAAAAAATCCGGAACAGTATGCGGTCTATTTTAAATGCACCAGCAAACTGGTCCCGACCTTCAAAGCGGTATATCCGGACCGGTTCCGCTACGAAGGTACAAGGGCTATCGTTTTTGGACTGGAAGAGGAGATCCCGGAAGCGGAACTGAAAAATTGTATTAGCGCCGGCCTGACCTATCATAAGGTGAAGCACCTCCCCCGACTCGGATTGTAAGTCTGGTTCGGGTTACCTCAAATATCCGTTTATAGGCCCGATCCCTTGCGCCTTGGCACTAAAAACCGTTAATTGTGGATTTACCAAAGTGCAAATCATGGTAGACGTACTAACCTCCATCCAGATAAACCGTCCGGTATCTGTAGTTGCCGCTTATGCCGCCGATCCGGACCATGCCACCGAGTGGTATCAAAACATTACCTCTGTGAACTGGGTAACCAGCAAACCGCTGCAACTGGGATCAAAGCTGGCCTTTAAAGCGCAGTTTCTCGGTCGTCAGATGGAATATACCTACGAGGTTGTGGAATATGACCCGGGATCAAAACTGGTAATGCGGACGGCAGAAGGGCCGTTTCCCATGGAAACGATTTATACTTGGAAAGCCGTGGAATCCGGGAAAACGCTGATGACCCTCCGCAATGCCGGTCAACCGTCCGGGTTTTCCCGCCTGTTTAAACCGGTCATGGAAATGATGATGCGCAGAGCCAACCGGAAGGACCTGGCTCTTATTAAACAGATCCTGGAACAGCGCTGACTAAAAAGGGAAAACACCGAAAATTTTTCCGCCCCGGAGTAAGTGGCGGACTACCTGCATTACGTTAACCTACAAAAGTTCGGCCTTCGGATACTTCCGGCCACCTACTTCCGAAAATTCGTAAATTGGCCCCAGTCTAACGTCCTTCAATATATGTCATTAGAAAAAGCCCTTCTTCGAATACTTCCCGCCGAGCGGGTGAAGACTCGTCTGATCGATCGCTACGCCTACGCCAGTGACGCCAGCCATTTTTACCTGGTGCCGCAGGCCGTGGTGCAGCCCAATACCATAGAAGAAATTCGTCGTTTGTTTGCGCTGGCGCACGAAGAAAAGATCCATCTCACTTTCCGCGCCGGCGGTACCAGCCTTTCCGGGCAGTCCGTCACCGACGGCATTCTGGTGGATCTGAGTAATTACTGGCGTAAGGTGACTCCCGAGGCGGACGGACAGCAGGTGCGCGTCCAACCCGCCGTGATCGGTTCCTACGTCAATCTGGCCCTCAAAAAGTACGGCAAAAAGATGGGACCCGATCCGGCCTCCATCAATGCGGCCATGATGGGCGGTATCCTGTCCAACAATTCCAGCGGGATGTGTTGCGGGGTGGAGTTCAATTCCTACCATACGCTGCGGGCCATTACGTTTGTGCTACCCAACGGACAGGTATTCAACACCGAAAATCCGGACGACTACGAGCGTTTTGAAAAAGAAGAACCGAACCTGTTTGCCGGCCTGAAACAAATGCGGCTGGACATATTCCGTAACCAGGAGCTAATGGCCCGCATTCGAAAGAAATACAAACAGAAAAACACGGTGGGTTACTGTATGAATGCCTTTGTGGACTACGAGCATCCGCTGGATATACTGGCTCACCTGATCATCGGCGGCGAAGGTACGCTGGCCTTTATCGCCGAGGCAGTGTTGGATACCATCCCCGATTATCCCTACAAGATGACGGCTATGCTGTATTTCGATAGTCCCGAGGTAGCCTGCAACGCCATCTACGATCTGAAAACAACCGGTGCGCGGGCCCTGGAATTTATGGATCGGGCCTCCCTGCGTTCGGTGGAAGATATGCCGGGTGTGCCGGACTTCCTGCGGACTTTACCCGGAGCGGCCTCGGCCATTCTGATCGAATTTCAGGAAAGCACGCCGGAAGAACTGGCCGCCCGCTACGAAGCGGCGAAGTCCATGTTTGCGGAATTGCCGCTGCTATTCCCGCCGGACTTTACGCAGGATCCCGCGGAACAGGCCCTGATGTGGAAGATCCGCAAGGGCATGTATCCTTCTGTGGCGGGTATGCGCGCCAAAGGAACATCGGCTCTGATGGAAGATTTCACCTTCCCGGTAGAGCGTTTGGGGGAGGCCGTGGTGGACGTGCAAAAACTGTTCGATAAACACGCTTACGAAAACGGGATCATCTTCGGGCATGCTAAAGATGGTAACCTGCATTTTGTCGTATCCCAGAGTTACGCTACGGAGGAAGACATTGCGGCCTACCAACTGTTCAACGATGATCTGTTCGATCTGGTACTCAATAAATACGACGGTGCGCTGAAGGGCGAGCACAGTTCCGGACGGGCCGTATCGGCCTATATCTCTCGGGAGTGGGGTACCGAAGCCTACGAGATCATGAAGTGGGTGAAACGCCTGGTAGATCCGGAAAATCTGCTTAACCCGGGGATCGTCATCACGGAAGATCCGCTGACCCATGTGCACCACCTGAAAGTCATGCCCGTGGTGGAAGAGGAAGTGGATCGCTGTATCGAATGCGGTTTCTGCGAAAGCGCCTGCCCGAGCCGGGATCTGACCCTTACCCCCCGGCGCCGGATCGGAGTTCGCCGCGCCATTAAACGGGCGGAAATGGCCGGAGATATCGCCACCCAGAAAGCTTTACTGGAAGATTATACTTACGAAGGGCTGGAAACCTGTGCGACCGATGGGATGTGCGCCACCAAATGCCCGGTGGATATCAATACCGGAGATCTGGTGAAACGACTGCGACGGGAAAACCATTCGCCCCGGCAGAACAAACTGGCCCTGCAGGTGGCTAAGCGATTCGGCTGGTTCGAAAGAACTGCCCGACTGGGTTTAAAAACCGGGACGGGACTTAACCGGCTGCTGGGTACCGGCTTTATGCCGGGGCTGACGGGTATGGCCCGGAAGATCCTGCCAGTTCTGCCGAATTGGTCCGGCCAGTTTGAAAAACTACAACTGAATTACCACCTGAATGGTAAGTCCAAACGGACCGGTAAAAAGAAAAAAACGGCTTTGGAGGTTCTATATTTCCCATCCTGTATCTCCCGGATGATGGGCGGAGAGATGATCGATGCTTTCCAGTCCGTTTGCCGCAAGGCGGACGTGGCCGTTTCCTTTCCGAAACCCGTAACGGGTGGTTGCTGCGGGCAGATCTTTTCTTCTAAGGGATTTGCCGATGCCTACCGCTACAAAGCCAACGAAGCGATGGAGCGCCTCTGGGCGGCTTCCGATGTGGGCCGGTTGCTGGTGGTTGCGGATGTCAGCAGTTGTACGCAGACCCTGTTGGGCTCCCGGAATTATCTGTCGGAAGAAAATCAGGCGCGGTTCGATAAACTGCAGATCCTGGATATCGTCGATTTTGCGGCAGATCACCTGATCGGGCGGCTACGGATCACCCAACCGAAAGAAAAGGTGGTCTTTCATCCGGTATGTTCGGTGCAGAAAATGGGGACGGTCGCCAAATTGCAGGCCATCGGAGCGGCCTGTTCCGCCCGCGCTGATCTGCCGGTCTTTGCGGCTTGCTGCGGTATGGCCGGTGATCGCGGATTCCTGTACCCGGAACTGACGGCCGCCGCTACCAAAACGGAAGCCGCGGAAGTACGGCAAGAAACGTACGATGGATACTATTCCACCTCCAAAACCTGTGAATTGGCGCTAAGCGAGGCAGTGGGCCAGGATTACGAGTCCGTGCTCCGTCTGCTGGACGAGGTGAGCGAATAATTTTCAACCAATTTTCCGGTAAACCCGGACCCAATGATGAAGTTTTAGCAGATTGTTTATCTTAGCCGGGTGACCATAAAATACTTACAAAACAGACCAACAACCAATTTTGATGAAAAGAAGAAAGTTCATAAAGGATACCGCCTCCTTCGCCTCCCTTACCTTTTTGCCGTCGGCCGTCTGGGCCCGTACCCGGAACGCCAAATTGAGAACGGCCCACATCGGGGTCGGGGGAATGGGAGGTGCCGATCTGAAATCAATTTCCTCCCACAGCATGGTGGAAGTAACCGCATTGTGTGATGTCGACGCCAACCGACTGGCGGATGCGAAAAAACTGCATGCCCACGCCAGTACTTTTGCGGACTACCGGAAATTATTTGACGAGATCGGTAAAAATATTGATGCAGTGATCGTTTCCACTCCGGATCACACCCACGCGCCGGCTTCCCTGCTGGCCATGGAAATGGACAAGCCGGTGTACTGCCAGAAACCGCTCACGCACCACGTAACCGAAGCCAGAGCCGTGCGCAAAATGGCGGAGGAAAAAGGACTGGTGACCCAAATGGGCATTCAGATCCACTCTTTCAAAGAATACCGTTCGGCCGTACAACTAATTCAGGACGGCATCATCGGTAAGGTACATACCGTGCGGGCCTGGTCACCCAAAAACTGGGGATACAACGGCGCGGCTCCCGTAGGCAGCGATCCGGTGCCAGATTACCTGGACTGGAATTTGTGGCTGGGTACTGCTCCAAAAAGAAATTACAAAGACAAGGTGTACCATCCGGGACAGTGGCGTAAATTGCTGGACTACGGCTGCGGAACGCTGGGCGATATGGGAGTTCATATTTTTGATACCCCTTACACCGCGCTGGCCCTGGATGTACCCAAAACGGTAAAGACCAAGTGTCGGAAACCAACCGGATTCGGGCATCCCGAAAAAAATACCGTAACCTACGAATTCCCCGGTACGGCCTACACTACCGATACCTTGAAGTGGGTGTGGTACGACGGCCCCGAAGCTCCAAAAATGCACCGGGATCTGAAACTGCCCAATGGCGATCAGCTGCCGGAACAGGGCGCCATGTTCATCGGCAAAAAAGGTCGGCTGCTGTTACCGCACTGGGCTTTTCCCAAACTGATCGTCGGCAAAAAGTACGAATCCGTATCGTATCCGGAGCTGGAAGAAGTTGATCATTATCACCAGTTCGTGGATGCCTGTATGGGCAAAACCGAAACGAGCGCTCCGTTCTCCTACGCTGCCCGTTTGACGGAAGCAATTCTGCTGGGCGTGGTCGCGAATCGCTTCCCGAATAAAAAACTGCACTGGAACAATGCTTCCTCCTCTTTCGCGGAAACGGAACCGAATGCCTTGCTGGGGGGAACCTATCGCGCCTTTTAAGTAGCCGGTGATCCGGCCATTAACAACCTTAATTTTTGAACGCTGACCATTAAAAAATATGAATTTTAATCCTACCGCCAGAATCCTCATGGGCCCCGGCCCTTCCGACGCCCATCCCCGGGTACTACGCGCCATGGCCGCCCCACTGATGGGGCACCTGGATCCCGAATTTGTCCGGATGATGGATGAAGTGAAAGCCATGACGCAGCAGACGCTGCTTACCGAGAATCACCTCACTTTCGTCGTTTCGGCTCCGGGAAGCGCCGGCATGGAGACCTGCCTGGTCAACCTGCTGGAACCGGGTGATGAATGTATCATCTGTATAAATGGGGTTTTTGGCGGTCGGATGGCCGATATTGCCGATCGCTGCGGCGCTACTGTTCACAAAGTAGAAGTAGAATGGGGGCAGATCATCGAACCGGCGGATCTGAAAAAGGCCCTGGATAAGTGCCCCGCTCCGAAGCTGGTAGCCCTGGTACACGCCGAAACATCTACCGGTGCGCTGCAACCCATGGAGGAGATCAGCGAAATGGTGCACGACGCCGGCGCACTGCTGGTGGTTGATGCCGTCACGTCCTACTGCGGGGTCCCCCTGAAAGTGGACGAGTGGAAGATCGATGCCCTCTATTCCGGCACCCAAAAGTGTCTGAGCGCCCCTCCGGGACTGTCGCCGGTCACCTTTTCGGATGCTGCCGTTAAAACGCTGGAAAACCGTAAGACCAAAGTACAGAGCTGGTTCCTGGATCTGAGTATGGTCAAGAACTACTGGGCGGGAGCGAAAAGGGCCTACCACCATACGGCACCGGTATCTTCCGTTTACGCCATCCACCAGGCCCTGAGCCTGGTACTGGAAGAAGGACTCGAAAAGCGGTGGGCCCGCCACCGGGAAGTGCACCTCTACCTGCGCGGCAAACTGGAGAACCTAGGCTTCCGCTATCTGGTGGACGAAGCGCATCGCCTGCCAAACCTGAATTCCGTATTCCTGCCCGAAGGACTGGACGAAGCCAAATTGCGCCGGCAACTGCTGGACGATTACAATATCGAAGTGGGTGGCGGCCTCGGTGCTTTCGCCGGTAAGATCTGGCGGATCGGCATTATGGGCGAGAGTTGCACCAAAAATCATGTGAATATGCTGGTGGGGGCTTTGGAAGAGTTGATCTGATCAACTCCGCATTTACGCTTCGGAAAATAGCCTAAAAGTCCAGGATCAGGGATTGGACAAAAAACTGAAATAGGATCGGTGGGGTAGGGCATGCCTGAAATTTCTCTCTTCCAAAACTAAACCAAGATGAGTAATCAACCTGTTCAGCAACCCGGAGTATATATTGAAGAAGTAAATGCCTTTCCCAATTCGGTGGTGCAGGTAGCGACGGCAGTCCCGGCTTTCATCGGCTATACCCCGCAGGCGGAGTACGAAGGGAAATCTTATTTATTCAAGCCGGTAGCGATCAACTCGATGGCTGAATTCATGGATTATTTTGCCTATCCCGCCGAGCCGGTTACGAAAAAAGCACCAGCGCAGTACAGTCCTTCCTATTATCTTACCAAACAAAAGAAAGCACCCGAGAAAGGGAATTTTTACCACTTCAACGGAGATATCTACACGATCGAGCCGGATCCGAATACGATCTACTATTTGTACAACATGATCAAGCTATTCTTCCAGAATGGCGGCAGTCAGGCGTATATCGTTTCCGTTGGTACCTACGGGCCGGCCAGCGGTGCTCCCATTGATCCCGGAAGCCAGATCATCAACCCCAATGTGCGGTTGTCCGATCTGATAAGAGGTCTGGATATGCTCAAGAAGGTTCCGGAGGTAACCATGTACATTTTTCCCGAAGCCACACTGCTCGGACTAGCGGAAAACGGCAGCCTGATGGAGCAGAGCCTGGTCCAGTGTGGAAGCATGCAAACCGCCGTGGCTATTTTCGATGTGATCGGCGGCCGGGAACCGGATCCCATCGGGTGGACAAAAGATATTGAGAACTTTCGGAACAGTACTGGAAACAATTCCCTTAAATACGGGGTGGCCTATTATCCCTATCTCAAAACTACGGCTGTTCCCATCGATGAGGTCACCTACCAGAATATAAACGGTGGTGATGTCAGCGTTTTAGACCCCATTCTCAATCCTCCGGCTGCTCCTAATCCCAATGCCAAGAAGATCCTGGATAGCATCGCCAAAGGCAACGAACAAACAGTAAGCCAGAATAGTGCAGCGCTGGCGGTGGCCAGTGCAACCTATAAGCAAATCCTCTCGATCATTCAGGAAAAGATCAATACGCTACCACCCAGTGGCGTCATGGCCGGCGTCTATTCGCTGGTCGACAACACCCAGGGCGTATGGAAGGCACCGGCTAATGTAACGCCCATCGGGGTGTCCGACATCACGATCAGGCTGAACGACCAGGACCAGCAGGGACTTAATGTGGATGCGGTTTCCGGAAAATCCGTTAATGCGATCCGGTTTTTCCCCGGTCTGGGCGTGCTTGTTTGGGGCGCACGTACCCTGGATGGCAATAGCCAGGACTGGCGTTACGTCAACGTACGCCGTACCGCCACCATGATCGAGCAATCCATTAAACTGGCGCTCCGTAGCTTCGTATTCGCTCCGAATACCCAAAATACCTGGACTTCCATCCAGAGTATGCTGGAAAACTTTCTCACCAATATATGGAAGGAAGGAGCACTGCAGGGAGCTCAACCAGGGGACGCTTTTTCCGTGCGGGTAGGCTTAGGTACAACTATGACCGCGCAGGATATTTTGGATGGCATGATCCGGGTTTCCGTGTTGCTGGCGGTCTCCCATCCCGCAGAATTCATCGTAGTGACGGTGGAACAGGAGTTGGCAAAATCATAACCATCAGACTGCTGGATGAAAAGTATTAGGTAGCGGTTATCTGGTCCCTGAAAAATACCTGGCCATAAATGATACCTGCCACTGATCTGAAATCATGGCCCATATAGAGCTGACGATTAAAACTACTTACTAATTTCACTAATTAAAATTTGGCAAGTTATGGCAGACCCTGCTGCTTATCCTCCTGTATCCTTCAGTTTTAGTCTTTCATTTTCGGGAAGCAGCGAACCATCAGATGCTGCCTTCCAGGAGGCATCGGGTATCAACGTGGATATGAACACGGAAGAAATGGGCTCCGAAGGAGAGAACCGGTTTAAGTACCGCCTGCCGGGGAAGACCAAATACAGTAACCTGGTATTGAAAAGAGGGGTAATTCCCAAAAACTCCCCTCTTTTCACCTGGTGTGACCAGACCCTGAACCAGGGACTGGCCGAACCGATCCAGACGAAGACGATCACCGTAGCCTTATTGGATGACAAACAAAATATCCTCATTTCCTGGGTCTTCCAAGATGCCTATCCGGTTAAGTGGAGTGTATCGGAATTCAAATCTATGGAAAATGCCTACGCGGTAGAAAGCATCGAATTCGCTTATAATTATTTTGAGACCAAAAAGAATAGCTGAGCACCCAGATTGGATGCCGGATAATACTGGATCCTGATACGTATAGCCATCGATATACGGTGGATTAGATCGATGATAGGTTCGTTTTTTTGGTGGAGGTTCGAGATGAATGAATTACGAAATACAGCGACAGTGGCCCCCCTCCGGAATATTTAAAACATAAGCAAGATGCAGGAAGAAATGATTAGTGAAGAGATCTATATTCAAAATGCCGGTTTGGTGATTTTAAATGCCTACCTCTCTTCTTTTTTTGACCGCTGTGGCCTGACGGAGGATAGTGGTTTCAAATCGCAGGATGCTGCCGAGAGAGCGGCTCAATTACTTCAATACGTGGTAGTTGGCGAAAATCGGCAGAAGGAGGAAGATTTGGTTTTGAATAAAATATTGTGCGGAATACCTGTAGAAACGATAATAAGTGAAGCATTTACTCCCTCGGAGTCGGAGAAGGAAATCTCCGAACAAATGCTCCAGGCGATCATCAGCCATTGGGAACTGATCAAGAACAGTTCTGCTGAGGGTTTTCGGGAATCCTGGCTTTGGCGGGAAGGTAAATTAATGCGTAAGGAAAAATACTGGGAGTTGAAAGTAGAACAACGCCCGTTTGATGTTTTGCTGGATTACAAACCTTTTTCCATCAGTCCGGTCAGCTTTTCGTGGATGGAATATCCCATAAAAGTGATATGGAGATGATATATGCTAATACTGCGGACGTTTAGAATCTTATGGCGATAAACCATTCAACACAGAAACGTGGGCGGAAAAAATTGGCAGCATCTTCTACATTGTTCACCATTAATCCCTCGAACCCGATTAATTGTCTCCCCCCTTACCAAAGAGAAAAATTTAAAAGTTTTGCTATCATATTTCCCTATTTTGTGCCCCCTAGAACGGAACGTGGCTTACGTTTCGAGATATACATTATCATCATAGGATTAGTACTGAAAAATTACCCCTAAGCCATCATTATTTTTTGCCTATCAAACTTAACATTCGGATAGACGCACTATAGTGTCCGTCCGGTAGTTCCTCAGTGTTTATTTACATCATTGTCAGGTGATCCAGTGGATTGCATTTCCTTCTTTTGCCCGTTTCGGAGCAGAGGTGGGATAGGTATATCCGTTGGTTAACAACATTTTACGGAAAATCCATTGGTCGCAGGTGACCAGGATGACCGGGTTTAGCTATGAAAGATTCCGGACCACTATTTCAGGTCCGCGGATCCAGGTAGCCCTGTGTCCGAACGCCCCGACTTCCGATGGTATCGTCACTTTGACGCTTTACTGCAATCCGGTAATGCTACCGGGTTGAGCTGGCATGTTTATTCATTTTATCACTCAAATACTGTTAGTATGAAGTTTTTGCAACGATTTTCATGGAGTTTCCTGATGCTGTTTTTGCTGACGGCCTACTCTGTGGAAGCGCAACGGACTATTTCCGGTACCGTTACCGGAGATGGTGAACCGCTCATCGGCGCCACGGTTCTGGTGGAAGGAACGACCACCGGCGGGGTGACCGATCTGGATGGTCGCTATACCATTCAGGCTAGTCCGGAAGATGTGCTGCTTTTTTCCTACACGGGTATGGAAGAGCAGCGGATCACCGTGGGCAACCAGACTACGATCGACGTAACTCTGGCCGGCTCCAATTTGTTAAATGAGGTACTCGTAGTGGCCTACGGTACTTCCAAAAAAGGAGCTTTTACCGGTTCCGCCACGCAGATCAATGCGGAATCTCTGGAAGGCCGGGCGCTGACCAACATCAGTTCCGCCATCGAAGGTGCCGCCGGTATTCAGTACGCTCCGGGTAACGGCCAGCCGGGATCCAGTTCGCCCATCCGGGTGCGCGGATTTGGCTCGGTAAATGCCTCCAGCGCTCCGCTTTATGTAGTGGACGGGATTATTTTTTCCGGTGCTTTATCTAGCATCAACCCGAATGACGTGGAAAGTATTACGGTACTGAAGGATGCCGCTTCCACGGCGCTGTACGGTAGCAAAGCTGCCAACGGGGTGGTGCTGATCACGACCAAGCAGGGTTCCAAGGGCAACGATAAGTTTACCCTGAATGTCAGTCAGGGCGTTACCGGTCGCGCTATTCCCGAATACGAACGGGTCAACGCCGAGCAGTACTATCCTCTGATGTGGGAGGGTTATCGCAACAGCCTGGCGATCTCCGGTGATACGCCGCTCGATGAGGCCAATCAAATGGCAACCGCCGGGATCTTCGACGAACTGGGTACCAACCCTTTCAACGTAGGCAACGATCAGATTGTCGGTACGGATGGGCAATTGAACCCATCCGCTCGCTTGCTGTATCCGGATGATCTGGACTGGCAGGAAGAACTGACCCGCTCCAGTGCCCGCAGTACGGTGGATCTTTCTTACCAGGGAGCAACCGATAAAACGAACTATTTCGCTTCCGTGGGATACCTGGACGACAAGGGCTGGATCCTGAATTCCGATTTCCAGCGGATCTCCGGCCGGGTGAATGTGAATACTTCTCCCCGCGACTGGATCAGCACGGGTTTTAACCTGTCGGGTAGCTCTTCGGTTTCCAATCAGGCCGCCGACGGTGGTAGTACCTCATTTGTCAATCCGTTCTTCTCTACCCGTCGTATTGCACCGATCTATCCGGTGTACGAACACGATCCCGTCACGGGTGAGTTCCTGCTGGACGATGCGGGTAATCGCATCTACGATCTGGGTGTGAACCGCGTGGGTAATACCAACGGCCGCCACGTTATCCAGGAAACCATCCTGAATGTGGACAACAACCGCAATACCTCGCTGGGAGCCAGAGCCTACGTTGATCTGTTCTTCCTGGACGGATTTAAGTTTACGGCCAATGCCAGTCTGGATCGCCGTTTCTTCAGCAATGAAGATTTCGATAACCCCATCGTGGGTGACGGTGCACCCGCTGGTCGTGCCGGCCGGGACGCTATCACGATCTCTTCGGTAACCTACAACCAGTTGCTGAATTATAACAAGGACTTCGGTCAGCACAGCATCGGCATTCTGGCCGGTCACGAAAGCTTTGAATACGAGCGCAATTTCCTCACCGGCTTCCGCTTAGGCATCATCGCCGACGGAAACACCGAACTGATCAACTTCACCCAAACCTCCAACCTGTCTTCCAATACCCGGAAATACAGCACGGAAGGTTACCTGGGACGGATCGAATACGATTATGACGATAAATACTTTATTTCCGGCTCTTTCCGTCGCGACGGATCTTCCCGTTTCTACGAGGATGTACGTTGGGGTAACTTCTGGTCCGTCGGTGGTGCCTGGCGTTTGGATCAGGAGGCTTTCATTCAGTCTGCCGGCTGGATCGACTTGCTGAAACTGAGAGCCTCTTACGGGGAAGTGGGTAACGACTCCAACCTCGACAATACGGCCCTGAGCTTTTTTGCCAGCCAGCCGCTCTTCAGCCTTGGGTTCAACAACGACCTGGAACCGGGTATTCTGCTGAGCACTCTGGGATCCACCACGCTCGAATGGGAATCGAACGCCCAGGCGGACGTAGCCGTGGAATTTGCCCTGTTTGATTATCGAGTAGACGGTAGCATTGAGTACTACAACCGGATTACGGATAACCTCCTGTTCGAAGTACCGCTACCGCTGTCTTCCGGACTGGATGCCTTTAATGCCAATATCGGTTCGATGTTCAACCGCGGTATAGAGGTCAATTTGGGTGTGGATGTCATCCGCAGCCGGAATTTCTCCTGGCGCCTGGATGCCAACGCTTCTACCATTAAGAATGAATTTACGGAATTGCCGCAGGAAGAGATCATCAACGGTACCAAGAAACTGGTGGTTGGCGGTTCTATCTATGACTACTGGCTGAGAGACTGGTACGGCGTGGATCCGGCGGATGGAGCGTCACTGTATGTTCTGGCCGATGATGCCGATCGCGATGATGTGAATGTGCGCGAAATTGACGGTACGCTGGTAACGACGAATATCAATGATGCTAAATTCGACTTCGTAGGTACCGCTATTCCCGATCTGTTCGGTAGCTTCCAGAATACCTTTACCGTTGGAGATTTCCGTCTGGGCTTCCTGTTCACTTACCAGTTGGGCGGACAGACTTACGACAGCAACTTTGCCGGTCTGATGTCAGTCAACAACTACGGTGGTGCCCTGAGCACGGAGATCCTGAACCGCTGGCAGCAGCCGGGAGATATCACGGATGTACCCCGTCTGGACGATAGCCAGTCGAACAACTTCAACGGCGCTTCCGATCGCTGGCTGGTGAGCTCCAGCTACATCGCACTGCGTCAGTTGAATCTGTCCTACGATCTGCCGCAGGGTGTGATCAACAATCTGGGACTGCGTCACCTGCGCATCTTCGCCAACGGCGAGAACCTGTTCCTGAAAACGGCCCGGAAAGGTATGGACGTTAATCAGAACTTCAACGGTACCACACAGAACCGTTTCACGCCCTCGCGTATTCTGACGCTGGGAGCAAATGTTGGGTTCTAGTAACGCCGAATTCCAGTCGGCGCACAACAGCCGGCTTGTATTCGCGACATTCTCTAGTAATGCCGATTTGTAGTCGGCATATCTCCGACCAGAGGTCGGAGCAACGTATAAAAACATAAAAAAGATGTATAAATCTATAATCAGTTGCGGTCTGGCGCTATTAGTGATGATCTCCTTCATCGGCTGTAGCGAAGACTTTCTGGACCAGACGCCTACGGAAGGCGTATCTGCCGGTTCGGCTACCGCAACCACGGACAACTTATTTTTGGTCATCAACGGTATTCACCGCCTGCTGTACACCCGCCAGGGTTCCAACGGTCGCGGGGGATATTCGGCCATGATGATCCAGACGGATGCTCAGGGAGAAGACCTGGTCATGAACGCCCGGGCAAACGGCTGGTGGATCAATGCTGCCGCCTGGAATGATCACACCAATCCCAATGACAGCGACAACCGTCACAACTGGCGCGTCATGTACAAAGTGATCAACAACGCCAATATCGTCATTGATGGTGCCGAAGCGGCCGAAGGACCGGAATCGCAGCGCAATGCCGCGCTGGGACAAGCTTTGACCTACCGCGCTTTTGCCCATTTTCATCTGGTGCAGCGCTACGCGATGCGCTATGTACCCGGCGGCAACAACTCCCAGCCCGGTGTACCCTTGATGGTAACGCCGACCACCGATCCGCAGGCGCGGGCGACGGTAGAGGAAGTTTACGCTCAGATCAACGCGGATCTGGACGAGGCGATCACCCTGCTGGAAGGCTACGCACGGCCGAACCCTTCCCACATTAACCAAAATGTAGCCCAGGGCCTCAAAGCCCGGGTCGCACTGGTAACGGGTAACTACAATGATGCCATTCAGTACGCCATCGCAGCCCGCGAAGGTTTTGATCTGATGGACAACGACGATTATCAGTTGGGTTTCAACGATTACGACAACAGCGAATGGATCTGGGGGAGTCACTACAACGAAGAGCAGGGCTCGGCCTTTACCAACTTTGGTGCCTGGATGTCCCGTAACTTCAGTTCTTCGAATATCCGCGGGAATCCCAAGTCGATCAACAGCACGCTGTACGATATGATCCCGGAGACGGACGTACGGTCCAAAGTGTTTGACCCTACCGGGGAGCACCTGAACCTGCCGGCCGGCATCGAGATCAGCTCGGCCCACCAGCGTTTCCCGTACACCAGTCAGAAGTTCCTGTCTTACGGCACGGGTGACAGCCGGGGCGATGTACCTTACATGCGTTCAGCGGAAATGTACCTGATCGAGGCGGAAGCCAAGGCTCGTCTGGGAATGGATGCGGAAGCGGCCGATGTGCTGTACACACTGGCGGTAAATCGTGATCCGGCTTATGTACTGTCCACTAATACCGGACAGGCATTGATCGACGAGATCCTGCTGCAAAGACGTTGGGAACTGTGGGGAGAAGGTTTCCGGTTCACCGATCTGAAGCGTCTGGATTTGGCGTTGGATCGCACCGGTGCCAATCACAACGCGCCGCTGCTCGGCAACCTGCTGGAAGTACCGGCCGGCGATCCGAGATGGCAATGGCAGATCCCGCAGGATGAAATGGATGCCAATCCGCTGATGGAGCAGAATCCGTAAGGGAGAGATCTTTTGCGATAAGCAATGACGAAGGGCCGCAAGGACCGAAGCTGTTTTATTGATCTACGAACAGCCGGTTTTTGTGGCCTTTCCCGTTTGTGGGCGAACCCTTCGTCAGTCTTTCGGACTAGTAGTTTCGGTGAATGGAATGCAACCCCGCGGTGAGCGACCGTATTATGCCTTTTTCTTTAGGATGATACACCCAATTGGTATCGAAATACTCGAGCACTTCGGGATTGGCCTCGTCACTCAGGGTCAGACTGTGGAACTGCGTGCCTTTGTTTTGCTGGAAATAGCGGATCTGGCGCAGCACGTCATCTTCCAGTTTGTACATGATAAAGTCAGAAACCATCAATACATCCGCATCTTCGTAATCATTTCCCTGCAATTGTCGGATGGCTTCGTACAGCGCCAGGGAGGCGTTGGTGCCGCCGTAAAATGAGATCCGCAGGAACTGTGCGATATCATCGACGGAATTGGCAATGTCGTAGAGGTCGAGCGTCTGGATGCCGCGGGAAAAGTTGATGAGGTAGGCCCGCCGGTTTTCGTGCATCGCCATCTTCAGGATGCCCATACAGAGCACCTTGGCGATCTTTTCGGGCCGGCCGTACATACTCTCGCTCGTATCCACGCAAATGATAAAGGGCCCTTTTTCTTTCTGCCGGACCCGCTGATTGATCTCCGTCAGGTGGTCTTCGCTCTTGATTAGGCGGCGATCCTCGTAGCGGAAGGTCATCAGGTTTTTGTCGGCGTATTTTTTCAGAAAAAGCAGTTCGGTCGTTTCATCTCCCAGCAAGCCGGCTTCCGAGCTCAGCATATTCGTCAGGTCGTCACTTTCGTGCACCCCAACGATCTCCGCCCGGCTTTGGTCATCCACCACCCATTCCTGCCGGATGATGGTCTTTTCGAAGGTTTCTTCCTCAATCTCGATCTCCGCTTCTCGCATTCGGCCCAGCAGGTCGGCCAGTTCTTTGATCGACTGCTCGTCTTCCAGCAGGTCGGCGTAGTGTTGCAAAAGATCAAAGGAGGTTTCCTGCCACAGTTCGCGCGACATATCCCAGCCAAGGTATTCCGAAAAGGGCGCTACGATCTGCTGGATCTTTTGGTATTGCTCTACTTTTTTGCTGACCAGCTCAGTGAAATACTCCTGCTCCTCTTCAAATTTCTGTAACTGATAATCCAGGATCCTGGCGTGCAGCAGGGCGTCCCACTGGGCGAGTAGATCCCGAAAGAGTAGTTCAATTTGTTGCCGATCGTCCGCAGGAATATCCTCGATCGTTTTACTACCGATCAGTTCGCGAAAACGATCCCGGAAAAAGTAGCTGTCCAGCGAAGACCGCGGATAGATCTGGAGGAGGTAATTGGGCAGATAAGACCAGCGTTTTACGAAGATATGCAGAGGCGTGACCGCCCAGCTTTCCAGCCGTTGCAATTCATCCTCGTACGGGTTTTTTGAGCGCACTTTGTCGTAGGACTTACGTAACCAGTGCAGGATGTCCAGAACGATCTGCCGCCGGATCTTTTCGTTGTAGCCGGCCAGACCCAGCAATCCCTGAATAGAAAAGATCCCATCCAGAGCCTTCTGAAAAAATCGGAAATATCGATCGTTGAGCTCCGGTAATACGTGCAGGCCGGGTTCCAGTTTATTTTGCAGGTAGTGGACCAGATACTTACGCATTTTGCGATCCAGCAGCGTGCTGAATTCGATAAAGCGCTGGTATTCCTGATCGAGCTGTTCCTGGATATCCGGTTTGGTCATGGATGTATTCTTGGATTAATTGGCTTATTGTGATATGTAATGGTCCAAAGGTTGATAACATTAACAAGATGAGGAAAACCTGGCTATGAACATAATCTTCGAATTGTATTACCAACCAACGTTTAGCGCCTTACAACCTTAACACATTCCCACCTCAACACTTCAACACATACAAACACTTTTAAACATTCGTATAAGTATACTGCAACTGCTCCAAACGCAGCCGGATGCTTTGCAAACTTTCCGCTACCTCCCGGAAATTACTGAGAACCACTTCACTGAAATCCTGGTTCACAAACAGGTTATCCTGCAGATCACTCATTTCGGCGGGTTTCCCTTCTTCCATTTTGGCCAGTTGGGCGTCGATGTAGGACATCAGTCGCTGGTGCCTTTCGTCCCAGTGTTTTTGTACGATCTCGTGGGGCGGCTTCATGATCACCTCCGTGCGTTCGGCCTTGCGGGTGCGCAGCGGGTAGGTGAAGCGCACCGAATTGTAATAGACCTCGATGGTGTGCTCTTCGGTACTCTTTTCCGCTTTGAGGCGATTGACAAGGTTTTTGTCCTTATCGTAGAAGTTGACGACTTCCGCTTCCCCGATCTTCAGATTGCGGTACTGTTTGATCGGTACGTAAATGCCTTCGAAGCGATTATCATCCTTATTCAGCTGAAAGTACTCGTCATCGATGGGCATCAGTTGTTCCTCGCTGACCGTATGGCGGATCTTGATCTCCCGATCCACATCGTTCTCAAAATCTTCCGCCTCCTGTTTGACCATCTGTAGGTTGACCGCCATCGTGTAGCTATGTTGGCGCACGGCCTCGGTGATGATCTCCTGCACCTTATCCTTCTGTTCCGGATGGCTCCACAGACAGTGGATCATCAGGAAGCAGTCCATCAGATTGACGGCTTTGCGACCGTTGAGAAAAGCCGACGTTCGCATTAGACGAACGATCTTCTTCCAACGCCGGTCGTGCACAATAACGGGATGGCTGCCCCCGGCGGTGCGGGTATTGTGTTCATCCAGTTTGAGTTTAGTCACCTGAATGGTGTTGAGCACCTCAGCCGGTAGTTCGACGGCATCGATCTCGCGACTCCAGTCGTCGAGTTGCTGCTGGGTTAGTTTCACGGTATCCGGCACATCATCTTCGTACACATCACTCACATCCGTGATCATATCCAGGAAGTTGCGGAACTTTCGGATGTTACCCACCTCCAGCCGGAGCAGAAATCGATCCCAAATGGGATCCAGGCTCGAATTTTTCGGCGGCAATTCATTAGATGCCGTAATGATCCCGCGAATATCCACTTTAATATCTTCACCACCGTTGCGGTAGATCTTCTCATTCAGAATGGTCAGCAGTGCATTCTGTATGGCCGGCCCGGCCTTCCAGATCTCATCCAGGAAAACGATATTGGCGCTGGGCAGATAGCGGTCCGTCAGGCGCTCGTATTTATCCTCCTCCTTCAGCTTTTTGATGGATACCGGCCCGAAGATCTCGTCCGGCGTACTGAATTTACTCATCAGGTATTCAAAAGAAGTCCCATCCCGGAAAGCATACTTCAGCCGCCGGGCGATCAGACTTTTGCCCACGCCCGGAGGGCCCAGCAGGAAAATGCTTTCGCCGGCTACCGCACTGAGCAGCGACAGCCGCATGGCTTCCTCCCGTTCGTAGAGCCCCTTGCAGAGACTTTCCAGCAGCGTTTTCGTATGGGAGCGGACCTTATGAATATCAGTTATGGTCGAGGACATATCATTATGGATTAAGCTTACAATAACAACTACGAGCCGGGAAGATTGTTTAGTGGTTCTGCCGCTTAAGTGGTTCTGCCACTAGTACAAAAAATCAGGGATTCTTCCAAATGCTTTTCCCAGTAGGGCCATTCGTGACCGCCCGGGTATTCTTCGTAGTGATGGGGAATGCCGGCTTGCGTTAGTTGCTGGTGCAGCAGGCGGTTGCCGGGGAGGAGGGGATCTTCCCGGCCGCAATCGAAACGCAGGGGTGGGAGTTGGGCGCGACTGGCCTGCAAAAGTTGAAAAGCGGTACGCTCCGTATCCGGGATTGGGATGCGATCGATATCTTCTTCCACGAAATCCTTCATTTCCGACCAGCGGGTAATGGCCGAATGGGCGGAGATGGCTTCAAAACGGTCGGGATAGCGCGCGCCCAGCCGCAGGGCACCCCAACCGCCCATGGACAGGCCGGCGATATACAGGGGCGAATCGGGCCCCACGTGTGGGCAGGCCGCTGCTACTGCCGCCGGTACGTCATCCATGATCCATTTTTCAAAATCCGCTTGTAAGTGCGGGAGGTATCCGCTACCGTCCCCCCAAAGGCCGTCGGAGGGCATGGCTAGGAGTAGGGGAGGGATCTTTCCGCTGTCGATCAGGGCCTGTGCAGTGAGGTGAGCTCCGCCCTTCAGCGACCAGGCCCAGTGGCTGCCGTAGACGCCGTGCAGCAGGATGAGGGTCGGCAGGGTCGTTGGTTTGGAGAGGCCGGAAGGTACAAACAGACTGATGTCTCCCCGACTTTTCAGATGCGGGCTTTTTACGGTAATATGGCGCAAGCCGTCCCGCTCAAAACGGGGATCGGATACTTCAATGGTTCGAAAACTGGACATGGCCGGATGGTTGCGTTGCAGGATGAATTAACGGGAATGCTGATCTCTTAGGGGCCATCCGTCAGTGGTCGGTGATCCCGGATCGGCCCTAAGAACTCAGCCCTAAATAACGGTATTTGAAAATCAAATTATCCCAAAGATATGCCTAGTCGCATTGCCACGGTACTTCAAATGATATTTTTTGCTCTTTGCCTGGCTTTTCCCGGCAACCCCGCCCGGGCCGCAGAAGGTGCGCTTCCGGATACGGAGATCGAGTTGCTGCGCGAGCGGTTGATCGAAGATGCGCTGGAGCAGCGCGGCTTTACGGTGAGTACCCAGCAGTACATTATCTCCGACTTTGGTAGTGGTGAGGCCTACCTCGCCCAAATGGATGAAAGCGGGCGCTGGCCGGACGTCGACTACGGGGACACGGATAACGAGTGGGACCCGCTTCGGGCACTGGACCGGATCCTGGTCATGACCTATGACTATTACCGGGAGGGTACTGCTGCTTATCAGGATCCGGCAATACTGGATGGCATAAAACAAGCCCTGAATTATTGGTACACCGTAAATCCCCGGTGCCGGAACTGGTACAAAAACGAGATCGCCAAGCAATTCTACTTCAACGTCATTGCCCTCTTATTGCAGGGGGATATTGCTCCAGAACTGCTGGGTAAAATCGTTAATGACCTGACCGAAGCGCCCCGCATGACGGGCTCGAATAAGACATTGCTTTCCATATCCGTTTTCTACCGGGGTGTGATCGAAGGGAATAAAGAGCGGATCCGAGCGGGCGTCCAGGGCGTCAAGGAGCCGGTAGCGATTACGACCGCGGAGGGCATCCAGCCGGACTACAGCTTCCACCAGCACGGCGCGTTTATCTACAACGGCAGCTACGGACACAACTTTTTGCGGGAAACCTCCTGGCTCGCCTCCATTGTACGGGGTACGGATTACGCTTTCTCCCAAGACCAGATCAAAATCCTGCGGGATTATTTTATGGAGGGTACCCGCTGGATGGTGCGGGGGCGATTGCTGGATTACAACGTTCGCGGCCGGCAGGTCGGACGTTCGGCCAATCTGGATCTGGGAGCCCTGAAGATCACCACTCAGCTCGACCGCATGATGCTGGCCGATCCGGAGCACCGCGATCAGTATTCGGAAGCGAAGGAAAAAATTATGGAAAATCAGCCCCAGGAATTAAGCGGTAACCGGCACTTCTGGCGGTCAGACTATACTGTTCACCACCGACCGGCCTACTTCACTTCGCTGAAAATGTGTTCGGAACGCACCGTGGGCATGGAAATGGACGTCAATTCTGAAAACCTGTATGGATATTACCTGCCGTACGGCCTCACTTATATCTACCGGCGGGGCGACGAGTACAAAGCAATTTTCCCGGTCTGGGACTGGGCAAGGCTGCCGGGGGTGACCAGTCCGCACCGGGAATTCAGCAGTAGCGGTAAAAGCACCCAGCAAACGCAATTTGTCGGTGGTGTGAGCGACGGTACCTACGGTCTCTCCAGCATGGATCTGGATGTAAAAAATACCCGGGCCAAAAAATCCTGGTTCTGGTTCGATCGGGAATGGGTTGCCCTGGGCGCCGGTATTCGGTCCGAGGAGGAGGTTCCTATTGTAACCGGAGTTAACCAGGCTCTAATGCGGGGCGATGTACTGGTAGACGGACGGGCTTTTGCCGGTGCAGAACAGGCAATGTCAAATACCCGCTGGGTCTGGCACGATGAGGTCGCCTACATTTTTCCCAAAGGGAAGGAAGTAATGGTACAAGCCCATGAGCAAAGCGCCCCGTTGCAGAAAATATTCGGTTTGGGCGCCGATACGATCTTCCGCGAGTCGGTATTCTCACTGTGGGTCGATCACGGGGTGCAACCGGAAAAGGATCGATATGCTTACATCGTCGTGCCCGGTATTTCGGCAAAACAGGTAGAGACGTACAGCCGTAAGCTGCCGCTCACCATACACTTTAATACGGATGAGTTACAGGCCGTTACCCACGATAAACTGGGCCTGACCGCCATCGCTTTCCACACAGAAGGGAAACTAAATTTGGGCCGAAAACTGGAAGTGCGGGTGGATCACCCCTGTTTGTTATTGATCAACCACCGGAAGCGAACCATTTCCATCAGTGACCCTACGGCGAAACTATCGGCCATCAACCTAATCATCAAAGGGAAAAAAGGGAAAGCGTTGTTTGCCGAACAGATTACGCTACCCACCGGCGAACTCGCGGGCAGTAGTGTACAACTCAGCTGGTAAAAGCCGGCGGCACTACGTATTTCTAAGATTGAAAAGGTAGTGCCGCCGGCTGGCCGTTAGGCCTTATTCCGCATCCGACAGAGGGATCATCTGTGCGCTCAGATCGGGATCTTCCATGTCCTTATCCAGCGGGAACATCGGGCGTTTGATGCGCTTGTACCCCAGTCGTTCCAGATCCTGATCGACACCACCCGGGGTGAGGGCCATGATCCAGTCCGCGCGCATATCGAACAGCTCGGGCACCAGGTAGCCGATCTTCACCACCACGATATCGGTTTCCCGTGGATTGAGTCCCAAACGGGTAAAATCAGCTTCCTTGTGGTAAGGTTTGCGTTTTTTGGTCACAATGACGTGCACGCTGCCCACTTTGACCACCACCTCCGTTTCGGCGTGCTGATCTCCGTGCTCGATCGCTTCTACCTTACCCGTTAAGCGAACCGGGGGAGCAAAGCGATCATCAATGGCGGCACCGGCCAGTCCGTCTACCTGACCGCCTACACCGGCAGCCACTGCCTTTTCGACCAGTTCCGGACCGGGGATAGAAGCATAGATCAACGATGGACCGTCGGCCGATTTAAATTCCGGCCGGGCCAGAATTTCCGTCAGGGTCCAGGTTACATCTCCCGCACCACCGGCCGTGGGGTTGTCGCCCATATCGCTGATCATGAACGGACGTTTGTCGCTGGCCAGGGCCATGGCCAGACTTTCCTCCAAAGTTGCGGTCGGTGCTACAAACTCGAATTCATTACGAACTTCCCAGAAACTCCTGGCCAGATCTTCCGCCGTGCTGCTCACTTTTTCCTGATCGTCGCCGGTGACCATTACCACGGCGTGGTTGCGCGGCTCATCCGCCCAGGCGTAGCCCACCCAGATGGCGGCGTCCACCACTCCTTCCTGATCGGCGGCCGGAGCGACTTTGGCGTAAAGGCTTTTACCGGGATCTACCCGTGTACTGGTCTTTTCTCCGGGCAGCAGGATCGGAACGGGAATCCAGGCTTTGTAAGGCGGTTTGTCTTTACCGCTTTCCAGTCGTTCTAGCAGATTGTCGACCGCCCGCTTTTTCGATTCAATGGCATCTTCGTGCGGCGCCATCCGGTAGCAGGTGATCAGGTCGGAATGCCGGGCCAGGCGCGGTGAAACGTTGCCGTGCAGGTCCATGGAGGTGGAAATAAGCGGTTCCGTACCGATCACTTCCCGCACCCGGACAATGAAATCTCCTTCCGGATCGTCCAGTCCGACTACGCTCATAGCGCCGTGGATGTCAAAAAAGAGGCCGTCGTACGGACCGTTTTCCCGCAGCATATCGAGGGTTTTCGTCACCAGAGATTCGTAGGCTTCGCGGGTAACAATACCACCCGGCAGCGCGTGCCCCCGGATGGTAGGCACCCACTCCGCCCGGTCCCGGTTCAGTGAATCGGGAGACAAAAAGGGATAAAAGGAAAATACATCCTCACCCACCCGGGCGTGAAACGCTTCCTCGGTGCTCTGGGCCGGAGAAAAGGTACTGGACTCAATGGCCAGACCGGCAATAGCGATACGCGGCAGCGCCTGATCTTCGGTTTCGGTTGGGTTGCAGGCAAAAACGGTGCTCAGGACCAAAAGGCTAAACAATATTCTTTTCATGTTTTTTCTCACTGTTTGTCGATTTACAAAAGATAATGATGGTTGACTTCGGCGGTTCACCGCTGGTTTTCCCTAAAAGCGGGAAGACTGGATCCAGTGATCCGCCCGGGCCCAGCTTTCTGCGTACTGCTGCCGGACTTCCGTAGTGTCTTTGCCTTGCTTACTGAGGGCCTGTATCAGACCGAAATGAGACCAGCCGTTGCGGGGATGATCTTCCAATTCTGCGCGGTAAACGGTCTCGGCTTCCGCGTATTGCTCCGCCTCGATCAGGGCGGCTCCCAGCCAGTGACGGGAGTCGAAAGGCATTGGTTCGGGTTCATCGTACTGCATCTGGTCTTCCAGTTCGACGGTGGCGCGTAGGGTAGTGATCGCGCCGTCCAGATCGCCGCTGTCCCTTTGGATCTCACTTTCCAGGATGCCGGCCAGCACTCCCAGGATGTGGGCGGCCGGGTGTCCGCGGTATTTGGCCTCGGAGGTGTCCGCAACGACCCGGACGCGCCGCAGGTAGAGTTCGGCAAAATCAGCCTCATGCTTGCGCAGGTGGGCGTAGCCCTGAGCAAAATCCCACATCCCGCCGGGAATATCCCCTCCAGGCCGATTATCGATCTCGAGGATCTCGTCAAAACGCCCGAAGCGGACCAGCGCCAGCACCTGGTGCATGGTGTTGCCGGTAAGGCGTGCAAAATCTTTTGCAGCCTGAATGGCAATGGCTCCCTGGCCATCAAAAGAGGCCGAATAATACAACATTTGCAGATTATGGGAAGGATAGATGGCCACGCCCTAATCGATCTTGGCTTTTTGATCCGTATGCCAGGCTTCCAGATTGGCGCGGACGGATTCGCCCCAGCGACCCACTTCGTTGTAGGTATGCGAGGGCATGTGATTAATATGACTGGCCCCGGGAATGGCACTGCTGATGAAAGCGGCACAACTTTCCCCCAGATCCGGCCGTTCGGTCGACTCGGTAGCGTGGATGTACAGGTGACAGGCCCCCGGGTGCTGCAGGTTTTCGTCCAGTACCTTTTCCAGAATGCGGTGGATCTTTTTGACATCGGGATCTTCGATGTCCCGGGTACCCCGGCGGGGTTCCAGCAGGAAAAGCGCTTCGGCGTAAACCGTCGCCACTTCGTGCTGATCCGGAAATTGTTCGTATACCCGGGCCATGGCTTCGGCGTAGGCGGTATCCTGGGCTCCGCGTTCATCGGGTACGAAATTTTCGATGTACCGCTGGCTCAGCGCCTGGATGAGGGCCTGCTCCGTAGCATTGGCGTGCTGTGGCGCCAGTTCGACCGCCTTGCGGATCGCGTGCAGGGCCATGGGCGCTTTGGCTTCATTCATGGGTTCGTTGAGGTAGGAACCCAGGGCCCAGGCTTCGCCCCAGTAACAGGGCGCACAAAGGGTATCGATGGTGCGGGCCTCGCGGAAAGAGCGGGCGGCTTCGTTTACGGCAAAGGCATATTTCCACTGCAGACCCTGTTTGAAATAGGCCTGCGCCAGGGTATCGCTGGTCGTAATCTGCCAGTTGTGCTCGCCCAGTGCACTCCGGAACAGTTTGATCGGGGATTCGTATCCATCCGGCATTCCTTCCGATCCGTGATCTCCGTGGCCGTGTTGGGCCTGGAGAAACGGGCTAAGGCAAAGTAAAAGTAGTAGGGTACAGATAGCATGTCGACGAAGCTGGACGCTCATAAGTGGTAATTTTCGGCCTAATATCGTGAATTTTAGCGGGCATACTCAATTCACAGGCAAATGGATGATTGTCAGGCGGGGCGTTACAATTTTCGTCCCATTTTTGTAAGTCAGATCAGCTATTTTCAATCCAGCAAAACTATCGTATGGTTTCCGTAAACATTTTTCGCACCCTGGCACTGGCATTCCTGGGTCTCTGTTTCTGCACTGCCTGTCAAACCGAAGAGAAAGAGGAACAGGCTAGCCGGCCTCCCAACATCCTGTTGATCATCTCCGACGATCAGGCCTGGAATGATTATGGTTTCACCGGCCACGAACAGATCGAAACGCCGCACCTGGATCGTCTCGCCGCCGAATCGCTCACTTTTACCCGTGGTTATGTGACGGCGCCTCTCTGTTGTCCGTCGCTGGCGTCCATTATCACCGGCCTCTATCCGCACCAGCACGGGGTGACGGGCAATGATCCCCTGTTTGAATTTGAGGGCAAACGCTATAGCCCGGAATGGCAGGCCGATCGCCGCGCCCGATTCGATCAGATCATCGAATCGTTTAAAAGCCATCCTTTACTTACCCAGCGCCTGGAAGAACTGAATTACCTCAGCCTGCAAACCGGCAAATGGTGGATGGGCTCTTACGAAGATGGGCATTTCTCCCGGGGCATGACGCACGGGGATCCGGCCAGAGGCGGCCGACACGGTGATGAAGGCCTTACGATTGGCCGGGAAGGCTTGGAGCCGATCTATAACTTCATCGAAGAAGCCGATTCGCTGGATCAGCCGTTTTTCGTATGGTACGCGCCCTTTTTGCCCCACGCTCCCCATACGCCCCCACAGGAGCTGGAGGAAAAATACCTGGCACTGGCGCCCACGCCGGCCATTGCTCGCTACTGGGCCATGTGCGAATGGTTCGATCAGACCTGTGGTGATCTGATCAATTATCTGGACGAGCAGAATATATCCGAAGAGACCCTGGTGGTCTACGTTTGTGACAACGGCTGGATCCAGGAACCGGATCAGCCCAATCGCTACGCCGCCCGTTCCAAAAGGTCGCCCTACGAAGGGGGGATCCGCACCCCGCTGATGTTCAAGTGGCCGGGTAAAATTGAGCCGCTTATGGATACGGTCACGCAGGCGAGCAGTATCGATATTGTACCGACCATCCTGGCGGCCTGTGAACTGGCACCGGACGAAAAATTGCCGGGCGTAAACGTACTGGACCGGGCCGCGCTTACCGCCCGCCGGGCATTGTTTGCCGAGGCCTACGAGCACGATATCCAGAATACGGACCGCCCCACGCAAAGCCTTCAGTACCGGATCGGTCTTGAATACCCCTGGAAACTTCTGCTACCGGACACGACCAATATGCCGGATAGCCCGGTGGAATTATTCGATCTGTCCCAAGATCCGTTCGAACGGGAGAATCTGGCGGAAGAGCGGTCGGAAGAGGTTACTCGCATCAAAAAGCTGGTGGATGACTGGTGGGTTCCGCCGCACCAGGGTGGAAATTGATCGTCAGGAGTATTGTACCGTGATTGGACGGCAGGTTAGGTCGGCCGCAGTTAAAACACGAGTACCCCTTTAGCATTTTTTCCATCCAGCATATCCTGGAAAGCCTGTTCCAGTTGATCCAGTGGATAGGTTTGGGTGACGAGTTCGTCCAGGAGCAGGTCTCCTTTCTGGTAAAGCCGGAAAAGGCGGGGGAAATCAATGGTGGGATTACATTTTCCGTAAAGTGGGTTGAGGTAGACCTTGTCCCATTCGAAGAGGTTCATATCAATCGTGAGGTCTTCCTCGATGCCGCTGACCTGAATCGCCGTTCCGGCATTGCGGACCATCAGCAGGGGCGTAGCGCCCAAAGCGGGGACGCCGGTACATTCAAAGGCATAATCGGCACCTCTGTCCTCCGTCAGGGCCTTCACCTGGGTATGCGCCCCGGAAAGGTCGCGGTCCGTTTTTTCGGCCTGGATGAGGTGGGTGGCCCCAAACTGCCGGGCCATCTCCAGCCGTCCGGGTTTCAGATCGATGGCGATGATCTTTTCCGCTCCGGCGATGCGAGAACCCTGGATCACGTTGAGCCCGACCCCGCCGCAGCCGATCACCACCACCGCAGATCCCGCCCGGACCCCGGCCGCATTGACCACCGAACCGTAGCCGGTCATGACGCCACAACCCACAATAGCGGCTGCCGCAAAATCGATAGGCACCTCGATGGGGATTACCGCCTCCTTTTTGACAATGGTATGTCCGGACATGGTACCCAGGGCAAAAGAACGATCGATGGGCTTACCCTGCCAGCGGGTACTGCCGGAATGGGGATTGTGGTCATCTTCGCAAATCGAATAGTTGCCGTGTCGGCATTGGAAGCAGTCGCCACAGGGTATTGCCCAGTTCAGTAATACGGGATCGCCGGCCTTGACGTGGGTAACCGCCTCACCGACGGCTTCCACTACGCCCGCGCCTTCGTGGCCCAGCACCATGGTCCTTCCCCAGCGGATGGAATCCCAGTCGGTATGGCAAATCCCGGCGGCCTTAACGGCTACGAGAACTTCGTGGGGCTGGGGCCGGCCAACCTCAATGGTCGTGATGGAAAAAGCACCGTCTCCGGTGGTTACCGCGGCTTGGGTCTGCATAGGTGATGGTTGTGAACGGAGTTTGGTAAAAAAGCTTTAAGATTTGGAATATAGTACGGGATTGATCGGCGTATCGATCACTTCACCGATCGTGGCGCCCGGGCACCAGGTATCCCAATCCAGTTGTTGGTTGTTATTTTCGGGGGCTTTCAGGCGCATGTCCCGGTCCATATAGATCACGGTCATCACCTGTCGCATCCGGTCGGTGGTGTTGGCGCCGGCCCGGTGGAAAACCCAGCCGGAATGAAAGCTGACCTCGCCGATATCGAAAGGTTCAACGACCTGTTGAAAATCGTTAAGGCGCAGTTTTTTGGAAATGACGCGCTCGCTGTCATCGCTGATCTTGAGATCGCGACCACCCTGCAGGAGGTAACTTTTTGCACTGAATTCGAGTGGCCCCATTTCCAGCGGAGTTTCCTGCATCGGGATCCAGGCGGTAACCGTGTTGTCATTGGAGAGTGGCCAGTAATATTGATCCGCGTGCCACGGCGTGAAACCGCCGCCGGGTTCTTTGAACAGTGCCTGATCGTGGTACAAACGCACGCCTTCAACGCCCATCAATTGGGTAGCGATCCCGGCCAGCCGTTTGCTGAACACCAGTTGTTTTACCGTTTCGTCTTTCGTCCAGAGGTTCATAATCTGGAGGAAGGCCTTGTTGTAGGTATCACGTTCCTCCAGCGGGACGTGCATGGTATTCAGCTCCTGCACTTTTTCGGAGATCACCGTGCCGAAATATTCCAGGATCTCGGCGGGCAGTACCTGTTTAAGTTTTATAAACTGATTTTCGCGGTAAAAGTCGATCTGATCCTCATTAAGTTGGTAGGTTTGATCGAGTACTTCCAGATTGATCGCTGTGGTTGCCATATTTGGGTGCATTTTGGCCTTCTCTAAAATGGAGCGGGCCGTTTTGTTGAAAGATAGAACAAATTTACCAGTCAGTGCCAGGAGTACCTAAACGTATTTTCGCTGAAATTGCCCGTATTTTGTCTCTAATTGCGACACTTGGTGGAATTTTGAGGCATATCGTGTAATTTTAGGACAGCGAATTCACTTCCTATGAAAGCGGCTTTTGAATCCATACCTAAAGCGTCCGATGCTTCCTTTCTGGCCTACCGGCGGGAAGAACCCGAATTTGCCTTCAACTGGCATTACCATCCGGAAGTGGAATTGACTTACATCCGGCAGGGGAGTGGTACCCGTCTGGTGGGCGATCGCTTATCCGAATTCGGGGCCGGAGACCTGGTCCTGCTGGGCCCTAATCTGCCGCACACCTGGGCCACGCGGAATCCGGTTGATGGTACGGAGCGACTTGCCAGTGCTATTGTCATCCAGTTTAATGCCGGTTTACTCGGTAACGGATCCGACCAATTGCCGGAATATCAGAACCTGCACCGCCTGTTGAAAAAGGCCGGACGCGGTATCTATTTTCCTTACGAACCGGCCAGTGAGATCGGGGCTGCGATGGATGACCTCTTACGCTTTTCCGGCATGCAACGGCTGGCTCGCCTGTTGCTCATTCTGGACCGGCTGGCCACAATCCCGGAATTTACCTTACTGGCCTCACCTCTGTATGCACCTTCCTACAGCCGCGAAAACGAAGCCCGCCTGGACCGGATCTTTCAGTTGCTACACCGCGAATTTACCCGGCCGATCAGTCTGCAGGAGGTGGCCAAACTGGCCCACATGACCGAGAGTTCCTGCTCCCGCTTTTTCAAAAAAATGGTCGGGCGTTCCCTGTCAGATTATCTGACGGACCTGCGGATCGCCCGGGCTTGCCAGTTGCTGACCGAGACCCGAAAGAACATCAGCGAGATCGCCTTTGCGGCGGGTTTCAACAGCACCACGCATTTCAACCGTATGTTCCTGCGCAAAAAAGGCATGGCTCCCCGCGAGTACCGGAAGCCCTAGCCGGCGCTGAGAACGTAGGTTAAATTTCCATTTCCAACCGGCGGAATTGCTGCGGCGTGAGCCGAACCACCTTTTTAAAGGCCGTATAAAAAGAGGACGTACTGGAAAAGCCCACTTCATCGGCCAGGGCTTCGATCGTATAGTTCAACTCCGTATCCTGCAACAGTTCTTTTACTTCTCCGATCCGGTATTGATTGACAAATTCATTGAATTTCAGACCGTGGTGCTGGTTGATGGTCTGGGAAATAAGATAGGCAGGTTTATCCAGCGCTTCGGCTACCTGGGCCAGGGTGAGCCCCTTGCGGCGATAGATCTTTTCTTCCCGGAAAAGACGGTCCAGGGCCATTGTGATCTCTTCGGCTGCCGGCTCCCGAATGGATTTTCGGGGGGAGGCCGGCCATTTCAGCAGCGATTGATCGGTAAGGATCAGAAAATTGATTACATAGAGGACGATGCAGGCGATCAGCCCGCCCAGCGCGTATTGCTGGATTGACCCACCCCGAACCTGCCACAGAAACGTACTCCACACCACGATGACCGCCCCGAAAAACACCTGGAAACGTTGCGGATGCCCGGCCCACTGCCCGCTACGGGAAAGCAACCAGCTGGCCAGTAGATAAACGCCCAGCAGATAGGTGCCCCAGTGGTAAGCCGGTACGAGCATGTGCATGTTGAATGACCAACCTAAAATAAGCAGGATCAGACTGGGCAAGAAGTGCAGATAATCCCATTTGCTAACGCCCTGCTCTTTTCCGGATTTAACGTACAGCCACAAGGCCGGCCCGATTGCCCACAGACCCGCAGCGCCCAGAGCTACACCATAAATAGCCAGCGGACGGGCCAGGTAGTAAAACAGGGATTTTCCGATCCGAAAGGCAAGACCGGTCAGCAGCAGGCCTAGAAAAAAATTGGGAACGCCGGGATTGCGGTCCCGGTGCAAGAGATAGATTCCAAGAAAAAGAGATTGGGCAACGGCGATCCCACAGCCTAAGGCAATGGCCATTTTCCAGACTTCCATACGCTCAAATTTATTCGGATTCCTCGAATCCGGATGTTCGAAAGGTATTTTTTGCGTGGCTCGTCTTGAAAATCACCGTTTTTTGAAGCAGAACAAAAATAACAACAAATGCTCAGATATTTATTACTCGCGGGGCTCTTCCTGCATACCATTACGCTTCCGGCGCAGTTTCACACCCTGACGCTGCCGCAGCCCAGTCCGAAAGTAGTGGAAACCCAAACCCTGGGAATTACAGAGATCACTATGGAGTATTCCGCACCGGCCGTCCGGGGCCGGGATCTGCTTACGCAGGTGATCCCCTTCGAGGGAGAGCCGGTAGCCTGGCGCGCCGGGGCCAATCTCAATACCCGCATTCAGTTCTCTACCGATGTGGAGGTGGAGGGGAATGCGATCCCGGCCGGGAGTTACGGCCTGCATTTCATTCCCCACCGGGACGGGAAATGGACGCTCATCCTGGCCCAACAGGATAACCTCTGGGGAAGTTATTACCTCCAGGATGAGGATGTTTTTCAACGGATTGACCTGACGGTCGGGAAAGGGGCGTTTCGCGAATATCTGAGTTATGAATTCGGGGAACGGACGGATTCCACCATCGTGGTTGCGCTGGAATGGGGCGAGCTCAAGGTGCCCTTCACCGTGACGGTGGATCTGAACAGTACCGTTCTGGCCCAACTGCATTACGAACTCCGCGGCGAGAACACCAACCGCTGGGAAGCCTGGAACGACGCGGCGCGCTGGTGTCTGGATCATCAATACAACCTGGAAGAAGCGCTCAGCTGGGCGGATCGTTCGATCAACGGTGGTTTCGGCGGTTTTGCGGCCAATAAGAACCTAAGCAATCTCGGCACTAAAGTAGAACTCCTGGCCGCCCTGGGCCGTACGGACGAGATCGAACCTCTGCTGGAGGAAGCGAAGACCCTGGCGACTACCGATGCGGGTCAGATCTTCAACTTTGGACGGACCTTGCTGAAAGCGGGAGCCTATACTGCCTGCAAGAACTTCCTTCGCCACGGCCAGAAAAAACACCCGGATGCCTGGTTTCTGGCCCTCAATATCCCGGTAGCGGATTATTTCCTGGGGGATCTCGACTCAGCAATCACCGGCCTGAATGCCATTCGGGAACGAGCGAATACTCCGTCCTACATGAAAGATCGCATTGGGCAGATCATGGAGGCAATAAAAGCGGGAACCTATCAGATACCGTAAGTGGGATTAGTTAAGTAATCTAAGTTGCGAAGCAACTTAGGTAGAGGGTATAGAGTAGAGGGATTAACTATCGTTAGAATGGAACAAAATCGCTCATTTTAACGGTTGCAGTCTTTCTACGCTCTCCCATCTGCTCTCTACAATTCAAGTTCGCAACTTGAGTTAAGTAAAAAAGGGGCAGGCTGCGAAATCTGATACAGCTTTATTATTTTGGGAATTAAATCCAGATTATGTACCGGAAGCCCTGCACCTTACTTTTGCTGTTTGCCTTTTTGGCCTGCCAGACGGGGCCTGCCACCCAAACCGATACTGCTGAAAACATGTCGCTGCGTATTGCCATTGCCCAGATCTTTTGCCTCGACGGAGACCGTTCCGGGAATTTTCGTCGTATTGAAAACGCCCTGATCCGGGCCAAAACGGAGGGCGCGGATATCGTTTGCTTTCCGGAAATGGCCATCCTCGGCTGGGTAAACCCCGATGCCCACGAAAGGGCCTTTCCCATCCCCGGATCGGATACGGAAAGATTAGGAGAATTAGCCCGGCAATACGGCGTATTCATCGCAATCGGCCTGGGTGAAAAAGATGGTGATCAGCTATATGATTCGGCCGTTCTGATCGATGATCAGGGGGAAATACTACTCAAGCACCGCAAGAACAATATCCTGTCGGAATTGATGGACCCGCCCTACACGCCGGGTTCGGGAGTGCAGGTAGTAGATACGAAATTCGGGCGGATCGGGATGATGATCTGTGCGGATACCTTCCTGGAAGAGCTGGTCGCTGAAATGGCAGAACTGGCACCCGACCTGCTGCTCATTCCCTACGGCTGGGCCGAGCACGAAGATCGCTGGCCGAAACACGCGAATGAACTGGAAGCAGTGGTGGTCAATACCGGGAAAAAAGTAAAAACGACCGTAGTGGGAACGGATCTGGTAGGAGAGATATCCAAAGGACCCTGGGCCGGTTATGTTTACGGCGGTCAAAGTCTGGCGGTGGATGCCACCGGGAAGGTGTTGGTCAAACTGGCGGACCGGGATAGTGATCTGCAGATCCTAAAGATCTCCAGATAAAGACGTATTCCGTCTTTACCTGGAGATCTAAATATAGGACCTATAGCTGCGGCAGGCGGGAACAATTACCTTTTCTCGCCTGTGATATCGTATCCGTAGTACTGAAAATTGACGGCCCGGTACTTGCCCGCTTCGGCATCAAATTTAAAATCGACACTGCCGTCCAGGCTGCTGAACTCGGTAGCGGATTTGGGCTTCAGGTACATGCGCAGTCCCGCTCCCGGTACCCGCAGATAGAGGAAATTATCCTTCTTTTCCACAAAAATATCGGCCTGGAAGGCAGCGATGTGGTAGGTACCCGTAATATCGGCGGGGATACTGAAATCGGCGTACTGCTGCCGGAGACTGGGATAAATATTATCAAGTGGCTTTGCGTCCGGAATGCCGTTGCCAACCGTAATATCCGTTACTTCCTTCTTTCTCGGGATTTTCATCTGGTAGGTACGATCGGCTTTCCAGGCACCGGCGCCGGCGGTTATTTCTTCGGTGCTACCGTCCTGGTATTTTACATTGACCACGATCGGAACGGGGCGATTGCCGTTATTTTTAATACTCAGTTTACCGTTCTTATAGGACGTCAGTTCCACATCCACGGTGCCGAATTCGAAAAACCAGGGCTTCCAGAACCAGGAAAGATCCTGCCCGGAAACATTCTCGAAGGTATAGAAGAAGTCGTAGGGTGTCGGTGATTTTTTCGCCCAGCGCCGGATGTATTCCCGGTAGCAACGCAGGAACACTTCCTCGCCCAGATGATGGTGCAGGGTGGTGTAGAGGAAGGCCGGCAGCGGATAGGCCGAGTAGCCGTAGTTGGTGCCGTCGGTAAACTGCGTGGAAGTGATCAATGGCAGATCACTGATGGTACCGAGCGTACTGACCACGCCGCCACTGACGTCACCGAACAGCAGGCCCTGATCTTCCTGGAAATACCGTTTGACCACATAGGAAGTATTGAAATCAGCCCATCCTTCATCCATCCAGGCGTAGCGTTTTTCGTTGGTCCGCACGTACATGGGAAAGTAGGTATGGAACATCTCGTGGACGGTAACGCCGAGCCCCGGACCGCCGTTATTGGCCATCATCGGGGTTTCCATACCGCCACCGCCGCGGATGGAGGAAACAAAGGTGGTAAATTCCGGATAGGGATAGGGAATGCCGGGCATGCTCTCCGAGAAATATTTCATGGTTTTCTGCTGGTTCGGCGTCACCATTTTACAGGCTTCCGCTCCATCGGCGGGATAAAAGGAACTGATCAGTACCTGCCGGCCGTCTACTTCCTGACTGGCGGCATCCCAACTAAAATGATCGCTGAGCGCGAAGGAGAAATCGGATACTTCTTCGGCCTTGTAATGCCAGGTGCCGGAGCGGTGGTGAAAATCACCGGCTACGTCTTCCGGGCTCACGATCACAACCGGATCCGTGCTGGTCTTGGCCTGCTGGTAACGTTCGTAACTGTCCTCGGCCAGTACCTCCCCGGCGTTTTGCAGTACTCCCGTAGACAAAACTGTAAAGTTGTCCGGTACGGTGATGCGGACATCGTAATTGCCGAGGTTATTATAGAATTCCGCCGAGAAATCATAAGTCAGATCATCCCAGCCGAATACATCGTCGTATACTGCTACCTGGGGATACCAGTAAGCCATAAAGAAACTGGTACTGTCGTAGGCACCGGTGCGGATGGTCGTTTCGGGTACCTGCTGGGCCCAGTCAATGTTCATTTCCAGGCTGGCGCCCGCTGCGAGCGGCTCCTGCAGCTGAATGATGGTATTGGTACCGCTGCGCCGGACCTGCCGGCCGTTCGCCGGATCGTAGTCCGTACCGTCGATCGTAATTTTGGTCAGTTCCACGCCCTGGGTGATGTCGTCGGGACTGACGCGATAGGCCCGGGGATTGGCTTCCCGGAAAAGATCGTGGTACAATCGGATCACAATGCGGTTCAGGGCATCCGGACTATTATTGTAATAAACTACTTTTTCGGATCCCTCCAGTTTCTTTTCCGATGGGGTTACCGCTACGTCGATGTCGTAGTCTACGGTATTCTGCCAGTATTTCTGGCCGGGTTTGCCGTCGTACGAGCGGGTTCCGTTCTCGTAGGCTGCAGCGATCTCACTGGGCATAAAAAAACGGTTCTCCTGAGCGCCGAGCGCCGTCCATTGAACCAGAATAAGTAAAAAGAGTAAGGTGGTAATCGTATGCTTCATGATGGTGGAGTTTTCATGCAAAATAGGAAAATTCAGTTGGCAAATTTGGAAGGTTTGGACCAAAGAACCTAAATTGATGATCTAAAGACAGATTATTTGGACCTTGCAGCAATCATTCGGGAGATCCCGACGGGCTACTCCGAAGTAGTGTACCGGGAGCGTCGCTACAGCCTCACCCGGGAAAACCTGGCCGGAGGCAAAAGCATCAAAGTATTCGCCCGCGAACTGGGCGGCACGGACTTCATCAGTTTCAACTATTATCTGACCAGTGATCATACTTATCTGAAACCCTGCGAAATGCCCGAACGGAAAGTGCTGGATTTCTTATCCCACATGCGTTTTTTGCCTAACGGGAAGGAAGACTAGCAAACCGCCGGAAATAAAAAAATGCCGGAAAGCATAACGGTACAGAATTCTTTTCCCTCCGGAAGGTCCTATCTTTGGGAAAAATAAAAAACAAAACGATGAGTAGTACCGTCCAAACCTTTAGCCATGTAGATTACCTATGGGATGAAAAGAAAGCCGCTGCCCTGGAAGGGGATGAAGTCGGTTTGTTCCTATATCGCTCCAATATTCTGGGTGCTGACCTTCGCATAACCAACTACGGCGGTGGAAACACTTCCTGCAAGACCATTGAAAAAGACCCGCTCACCGGTGAAGATACCGAAGTGATGTGGATCAAGGGCTCCGGTGGCGACATCGGCACGCTCACCCGCAAGGGCGTAGCGGCTCTGCACGTGAACAAGCTGCACGATCTGAAAAACCGTTACCGGGGGATCGAGCACGAGGACGAAATGGTGGCCCTGCAGTTGCACACCCTCTATGATCTGGATAGCGCGGCTCCGTCCATTGATACGCCTTTACACGGCCTGTTGCCGTTCAAACATATTGACCACCTGCACCCGGATGCCCTGATCGCAATCGCCGCCGCTAAGGACAGCGAAGCGGTTACCAAAGAGATCTGGGGCGATACCATGGGTTGGGTGCCCTGGCAGCGTCCGGGCTTTGACCTGGGGCTGCAACTGGAAAAATGTCTAAATGAAAATCCGGGTATTCGGGGCATCGTGCTCGGTAGCCACGGTCTGTTCACCTGGGGCGACACTGCCTACGAATGCTACATGAACAGCCTGCAGGTGATCGAAACGGCCGCTCAGTACATCGAAGATAAGATGGCAGAAGGTGGACCGGTATTCGGCGGTCAGAAGATCGAAAGCCTGGGCGGCGCTGCCCGCAAGGATCAGGCGGCATTGCTGGCGCCGGTACTGCGTGGGCTGTGTTCCAGCCACGCCCGGATGGTCGGCCATTTTACCGACGATGAGCGCGTGTTGCAGTTCATCAACAGCAACGACCTCTCCAAACTCGCTCCGCTCGGTACGTCCTGTCCGGATCACTTCCTGCGGACCAAGATCCAGCCGCTGGTACTGAACATTGCTCCCGACGCGGATCTGTCCGATCCCGATAAAGTGAAAGAACAGATCGAACCGGCTTTTGCCCAGTACCGCAAGGAATACGCCGAATACTACGAGACCTGCAAACACCCGAACAGCCCGGCTATGCGCGATCCCAACCCGGTAGTGATCCTTTATCCGGGAGTGGGCATGTTCACCTTCTCCAAGAACAAACAGACGGCTCGGGTATCGGCCGAATTTTACATCAACGCCATCAATGTGATGCGCGGTGCGGAGGCCATCTCCGAATATACCGCCCTGCCGCGGCAGGAGGCCTTCAATATCGAATACTGGCTGCTGGAAGAAGCAAAACTGCAGCGGATGCCGAAAGAGAAACCACTGTCTCGCCGGGTAGCCATCATCACCGGCGCGGGAGGGGGTATTGGTAAAGCGATCGCCGACAAACTGGCGGCGGAAGGCGCCTGTGTAGTGTTGACCGACATTGCCGAAGACCGCCTGCAGGAAGCCGACGCAACTTTCGGACGGGACGTTTCCGCCTACGCCGTTTGTGACGTGACGGATGCGGAATCCGTAGCGAGCGCCTTTGCCAAGGCCTGCCTGGCTTTCGGTGGGGTAGATATCGTGGTGCACAGCGCCGGTCTGGCCATCTCCAAGCCGATTGAATCCACCACACTGAAGGACTGGGACATTCTGCAAAATGTACTGGTGAAGGGACAATTCCTGATGAGTCAGGCCGGAGTGGCCGTCATGCGCAAGCAGGGCATCGGCGGGGATATCATCAATATCGCCAGTAAGAACGGTCTGGTAGCCGGTCCGAACAACATCGGCTACGGTACGGCCAAAGCGGCCCAGCAACACATGACCCGTTTGCTGGCGGCCGAAGTGGCTGCGGACAAGATACGGGTGAATACCGTCAATCCGGACGGTGTGATCGTGGGCAGTAAGATTTGGGAAGGCGAATGGGCCGAAGGACGCGCCAAAGCTTACGGGATCACCGTGGAGGAACTGCCGGCATTCTACGCCAAGCGCAACCTGCTCAACGAGATCATCTATCCGGACGATATCGCCAACGGCGTTTTCGCTTTTGTCGGTATCCTGGATAAAAGTACCGGAAATACGCTGAATGTTGACGGAGGTATGGCGACTGCCTTTGTACGATAATAAATTCCATACCGGGCCGGCGGGCGTACTACTCCGCCGGCCCCGGTAATACACGCCTACTTTTTACAATCCTGTAACGGTCCTGGAATAAGGGATGCCGTATGTCCCGTTTTTCAGCCCCTTTTTTAAAACGAGCAAGATGAAGATCCAACAACAAGATATAGCAAAGCAACACGAACAGTTGCAACAGGAACACCGGGAAGCTTTTGCCTTCCAGCAATTGCAACTGGACAAAAAAGACATCGATACCGATGCCCTGATCCAGAAGATCGGCGCATTTCAGGTCGCTATCCCATCCTGGGCACTCGGTACCGGCGGCACCCGTTTCGGTCGCTTCCCCGGCGGCGGCGAACCCCGCAGTCTGGAGGAAAAGATCGAGGACGTGGGCATGCTGCACGCCCTCAACCGGGCCAGCGGGGCCATTTCCCTGCACATTCCCTGGGATATTCCCAAAGATGCTCAGGCCATCAAGCAACTGGCCGATTCGCTGGACCTGCGTTTCGATGCGGTCAATTCCAATACCTTCCAGGATCAGGCCGATCAGAAACTGTCCTACAAATTCGGTAGTCTGCAGCATGTGGACAAGTCCGTCCGGGAGCAGGCGATCGCTCACAATATTGACGTGATCAAATACGGCGAAGCGCTGGGATCGGATGCCATCACGGTCTGGCTATCCGATGGTTCCAGCTTTCCGGGGCAACTGAATTTCCGCCGGGCATTCCAGAATACCTACGAAAGTCTGCAGGAGATCTATGGAGCTTTGCCTGAACAGTGGAAAATGTTCGTGGAGTACAAAGCATTCGAACCCAATTTCTATTCCATGACGGTCGGCGACTGGGGTCAGTCCCTGCTGTACGCCAACAAACTCGGTGATCAGGCCTACACCCTGGTCGATCTCGGTCACCATTTGCCGAACGCCAATATCGAGCAGATCGTGGCGCTCCTGTTGATGGAAGGCAAACTCGGCGGTTTCCACTTCAACGACAGCAAATACGGCGACGACGATCTAACGGTGGGCTGCATCAAACCCTACCAGTTGTTCCTGATCTTCAACGAGTTGATCGAAGGCATGGACGCCCGCGGCATGGATCATACCACCGACTTGGGCTGGATGATTGATGCTTCTCATAACGTCAAAGATCCACTGGAAGATCTCTTACAATCCGTAGAGGCCATCCTGATCGCCTACGCGCAGGCGCTGCTGGTGGACCGCAAAGCGCTGAATGAAGCCCAACTAAGCAACGATACCGTTAGCTGCCAGGAGATCCTGCAGGACGCCTACCGCACGGATGTGCGCGCCCTGGTGGCCGAAGCCCGGCATCGCAACGGTGGAGCGCTGCAACCGCTCAAATTGTTCCGGGATCTGGAGGTGCGCAACAGCCTGATCCGGGAAAGAGGTTCCAAAACGGTAGCAACGGGTTTGTAATATGAAGGTGACGGCAATTTTTGATATTGGTAAAACCAACAAGAAATTTTTTCTTTTTGATCAGGACCGTAAAGAAGTCTTCCAGGAATACAGTCGCTTTACGGAAGTAGAGGATGACGATGGTTTCCCCGCGGATGATTTGCACGCCATCAAGGACTGGGTGCAGGGCCTGTTCAAACGGATCCTGGAAAGTGAGCAGTACGATATCCGGGATATCAATTTCTCCACCTACGGGGCCAGCTTTGTACACGTGGATCAGTACGGCAATCCGGTGGCTCCGCTGTACAATTACCTGAAACCTTATCCGGAGGAACTCCTGAAGTCGTTTCACGAGAAGTACGGAGATGCGTTGACCATCGCGCAGGAAACGGCTTCCCCGGCACTCGGCATGCTCAACTCGGGCCTGCAGCTCTACTGGCTGAAATACGCCAAGCCGGAAGTTTTTGCCCGCATCCGCTGGTCGCTACATTTACCGCAGTACATCAGCTTCCTGTTTACGGGGATTCCGGTGAGTGATTATACGAGTATCGGCTGCCATACCAGCCTTTGGAACTACGAAAAGGGGGATTATCACGATTGGGTATACGCCGAAGGTATCAACAAGATCCTGCCGCCGGTAGTGGCGACCAATACCAGCATCAACATGGATTACGAGGGCAAGCACATGAAGATCGGAACGGGTATTCACGACAGCTCTTCGGCATTGCTGCCCTACATCCTGGCGGATTCCAAACCTTTCCTGCTGTTATCCACCGGTACCTGGAGCATCGCGCTCAATCCCTTCAGCGAAGAGATCCTGTCGGAAGCGGACCTGCAGCAGGATTGTCTCAACTACATGCGTATTGACGGCAATCCCGTGAAAGCCTCTCGCCTCTTCCTGGGCAATGAATACAAATTGCAGGCGGAAAAACTGTGCGAGCATTTCGGCAAGCCCTACGGGGCGCACAAGGTGGTAACCTTTGATCCGGAGATCTACCGGAAGCTGTCCGAAAAGGAGACCCATTATTACCATCTGGAAAGTATCAACATCCCCCGGGATCAGCCGGCGGAGAACCGCTACGATGCCTTTGCTTCCTTCGAGGAAGCCTACCATCAATTGATGCTGGAACTGGTGGAACTGCAGATCGCCTCCGCTAAACTCGCGATCGGTACCACGCCGGTCCGCAAGATCTACATCGACGGCGGCTTTGCGGATAATGAGATCTTCGTCCACCTACTGTCCATGGCCTTTCCGGGCTACAAGCTCCGGACGACCAAATCGCCGTTGGGTTCCGCGCTGGGAGCGGCGATCGTGATCTCGGATAAAAAGGTAGGACGGAAGTTTTTGAAAAAACACTATACGATGCGTAAGCATACGCCGCTGGTGCTGGGGTAGGATGGTTTGATTTTCAATGGCAATTGCAATGGCAAATTCAATACTTCAAAATCAGCCGGAAAGATAAATTTTGAAGTGTAATCTTGCCTTTGCCTTTTTATTGGAATTGATATTGACCTCACGATTGAATAAAATGCCACGGCAATTCTTTGGAAGTATAAAGATCTGATTTCCCGTAAATTGCAGGGGATTTTTCCTCGCCGGCACGGGCTAGGGAGTATACATAAATTTACACCATATGATTTTGAACCACTTTAGCACAACCTAAGTACACCCAAGAAGGCATTTTTTAGTCCTGCCGGACGGTATGTGTTTATTTTCACCGCAAAGTCGCCAAGGCGCTAAGTTTTTGTGAATTTGCCGGAGGCAAATTCACAATACTTCGCGTTCTCAAATTTAGAGGCCGCGAAGTGCTTCGGAAAATTTGCCCCCGGCAAATTTAACCGAAAAAAGTAGCTCTAGATCTTTGCGGCTTGGCGACTTTGCGGTGATTTTTCTATGTCTTTTGGCGCTAGTCTACACTGGGGGAAAAAATTCCTGGAAATTAAATTTAAACTACCCTCAACCCCCAGCCATCAATTTTAAGTTGACCATCCGAAGAATCTTACCGGTTCCCATCAGGCGGGATCCTTCAGAAAATTCAAACCTCATACCCTCCCGCAATTTTCCGGCAAAATAATCTTTCGCCAGGATTTCGATCTCAGCGTAGACCCGATCACCGGGGTACACCACCGTTCGGTTGATGAAGGTTTGCTGGCCGGACGTCAGCATGTCGTCTACCGGAAAGCGGATATGGGGGCGATAACCGGATCGGACCGGGCGCTGTCGGCCACCTTCCTCCGTGGTCCGGTACCGGAGTTCGGCAATGAAATCCGAGCGGTTTTGATCGGCTTCGTATTTAAAGCCGTGAAAGTATTCCCAGGCAAAGCCTTCGATCTCTCCGCCGGTCAGTTCCCGCTGCTCCTCATCCAATAGGGTATAGGCTTCCTGCCGGTTACCGATTTGGGCTTCCCCGTCCAGGCCCAGGAGTACGGTGTAAAAAGCGTCGTCCAATACGGTCAGTAAGAGTTCTCGTAGTCGTTCGGTGCCGACTTCGTCCAATTGCATGTTCCTGATCAGGGAGGCGACCTGGGTGTTACCGCCGGGCGCAAAGTACAGGTCAATGAGGGACTGCCTTTCCAGGTAAAAACATTTGACAAATTCTTCCGGTGTCATGAGAATAGCTATTTTGGAGGCGTGCTTCCAGGATGGGCACGAAAAACCCTACAAATATGTCGAAAACCAGCTACATTTTTTATTGCTTTTTTCTGATCCAATTCCTGAGTTGCCGCATGCCGGCGCAGCCCACCACTACGCTCGGTTTTGAGGTCCGGGTAGCGGACGATCTGCAGGCCGATTTTCCGGAAGACGGGCGGGTTTTCATTTTTTTGAATAACAGCAATCGGCGTTCTTTGATCACCTCCTGGCCCTCTCCCGGGCTGCAGGTCTTCGCGCGGAATGTGGAAGACTGGACGGGTGCGGAACCACTGCTGCTGGATGACACCCAGGTGTGGACCCAGAAGGCGGATTTCATACTAAGCGGCGTACCGGAAGGTATCTGGTACGTACAGGTGGTTTGGGATCACGATCGGGAAGAATCGCGGATCGGGGCCACGGGCAATATGTACAGCCCGGTGACCCGGATTGAAGTGGGCGATACAGATGTATTCGAGATCGAGCTGTCGGAACAATTCGGGCCGTTGGAAGTGGTGGATCATAAATTCGTGCGGGAAGTGGATCAGGTCAGCGAGTCGCTTTCGCAATTCTGGGATAAAGAAGTACACGTGAAAGCATCGGTCCTCCTGCCGGCCAGTTGGTACGATGAACCCGACCGGAAGTATCCGGTACGCTACAACATCGCCGGATACGGCGGCCGTTACACCCGGGTGAATCGCCTGGTTAACAGTGAGGAATTCTTCGACTGGTGGATGTCGGATGATGCTCCCCAGATGATCCAGGTCTTCCTGGACGGAGAGGGCCCTTTCGGCGACAGTTACCAGATGGATTCGGATAATAGCGGTCCGTACGGGACTAATCTGGTGGAAGAACTGATCCCGCTGATCGAGCGGGATTTTCGCGGTCTCGGTACGCCGGAATCTCGTTTTGTGGACGGCTGTTCCACCGGTGGTTGGGTTTCGCTGGCGCTGCAATTGTACTATCCGGACTTTTTCAACGGGGTCTGGTCTTACAGTCCGGACGCTATCGAATTTGAGAATTATCAGTTGGTGAATATTTACAAAGATGAGAATGAATACGTCAACGAATGGGGCAATCTGCGCCCGCTGGCCCGGGACATCTACGGTGATCCGCGGATGACGGTCAAGGATTTTCTGCAGTTTGAGAATGTACTTGGCTGGTCGGATACCTACGTCACTTCCGGTAGCCAGTTCAGTGCGCATACGGCCCTGTACAGTCCGAAAGGTGCGGACGGCCTACCGGCCCCGATGTTCGATCCGCATACCGGCGTGATTGACCGGGAAGTGGCCGAGCACTGGAAGAAATATGACATGAAGATCCTGCTGCAGGAAAATTGGCCCGAGCTGGGTCCCAAGCTCCAGGGAAAGATCTACATCTGGATGGGGGATATGGATAACTTTTACCTCAATCCCGCTACCCGGGCTTTTGACGATTTCATCCAGCGAACGACTAACCCGAAGTCTGATGCCACCATCGTCTTTGAACCGATGCAGGGGCACTGCGCGGGTTTCGATCACCGGGAAATACTGGAGATGATGTGGGCGAAGTGGGAAGGGAAGGAGTAGGTTGATTATCTGTAAGTGATCCTACCAGCAGCACTCGATTAAGGCGATCGAACCATTTGTCCATAAAAAGGTGGCCAACGAAAGTAAGATCCAGATCAATAGGAGTCGCGAATCAGGGGGTAAAAGTCCTGTAGGGACGAAATCCGGGTAGCCTTTCCAATATTCGAAAGGTGCAGTGTGCCGTAGGTACGCAATATGGTTTTACATGGCGTACCTACGGCACGCTAAGCTGGGAAACGGTCATTTTGCTACCTACATTTCGTGCCTAAAGGCACATTGCATCCAAATTTGTCCCTGATTCACATGAGTTGTCTCAGATTTCCACAGGATACCCAAATGACTAACAGAACTCGATTTAGGTAATCGCACCATCAATTCCATCAAAAGGCGTCTGATGAAAGCGGGCTCGAGATCAATATGAAGCGAATTAGGGTTTAAAAGTCCTGTAGGGACGAAATCTGGGTAGCCTTTCCAATATTCGATAGGTGCAGCGTGCGGTAGGTACGCAATATGGTTTTACATGGCGTACCTACGGCACGCTAAGCCGGGAAACGGTCATTTTTGCTGCCTACATTTCGTGCCTAAAGGCACATTCCATCCAAATTTATCCCTGATTCACCTAAGTTGTCTCAGATTTCCACAGGATACCCAAATGACTAACAGAACTCGATTTAGGTAATCGCACCATCAATTCCATCAAAAGGCGTCTGATGAAAGCGGGCTCGAGATCAATATGAAGCGAATTAGGGTTTAAAAGTCCTGTAGGGACGAAATCCGGGTAGCCTTTCCAATATTCGATAGGTGCAGCGTGCCGTAGGTACGCAATATGGATTTACATGGCGTACCTACGGCACGCTAAGCCAGGAAACGGTCATTTTGCTACCTACATTTCGTGCCTAAAGGCACATTCCTTCCAAATTTATTCCTGATTCACATGAGTTGTCTCAGGTTTTCATAGATACCCCAAAGACTAACAGCAATCGATTTAGGTAATCGAACCATCAATTCCATCAAAAGACGTCTAATGAAAGCGGGATCGAGATCAATATGAGTCGCGAATCAAGGGGGTAAAAGTCCTGTAGGGACGAAATCCGGGTAGCCTTTCCAATATTCGATAGGTTCAGCGTGCCGTAGGTACGCAATATGGTTTTACATGGCGTACCTACAGCACGCTAAGCTGGGAAACGGTCATTTTGCACCTACATTTCGTGCCTAAAGGCACATTCCTTCCAAATTTGTGCCTGATTCACATGAGTTGTCGCTGATTTTCACAGGGTACCCAAATGACCTCGGAAAGGTTAAATATGCGTTGGAAATGGACGAAAGGTTAGTTTTGACCTCAGAGAAGTCATACATTTTTCTAAGCAGGGTGTCTGAGTAAACTCTTGGAGGTCGGTAAAAAGTGATCGGGGCTATACTGCACAACGTCAGGTTTTGTGCATTTAATATTCCTCCTCCGCCCTGCCCGTAAGGGCCCGTTCTGGGCGGGCACCTCCTCCCGAGGAGGATAGCACCTTGCTTAATGGATGGTTGTGATCCACCCCGATACGGGCCGTATGGCTGGGGGAACTGGCCGAAGGTCGAGGGGGATCTTCATTTGCACAAAATCACATGTTGTCAAGTATAATAATGAAAAAATAGAATAACACGGGCAGACCGGGAGCCAAGATTTACAACTCTGATCGAGATCAAGCTTTTGAATACCCGGTAAACTGTACCCAATCCTAATCCATCGAATATTAATCACTTGATCTTTAACGGAGACATCCAACATCAACACATTAACACCCCAAAACTTAAACACACTTTTTGCCCGATCCACCTCACTTTCCCATAGCGTGCTTTTGAAAAAAAGCCACCATCTGATCATAATACGGCTCGATCATCACACCCGGCCCGTGTTTACCACCCTCGACGATCACCAGTTCACTCGGGGCCTGTCGACGTTGTATTTGATCGTGTAGTTTTTCGCTCTGGCAAAGCGGCACCAGCGGATCCTGATCCCCGTGGAAAATTAGAAAAGGCGGCGGGTTGGCGGTTGCGTAATGGATCGGATTCGCCAGGAGGCATTTCAGTGGGTTTTCCTGGATAGGGCCGCCGATAAGCGAGGATTCCGGAGATTTGGGTTTATCGTGGGAAAAGGAGCTGCCGCAGGTATCCATGATCAAAAAATCCGTGGGGCCATACCAGTCTACTACGGCATCCACCTGGCTGTCGGTATCGGTGAATTTCCCGAGGCTGCCTTCAATATTTACCGTTTCCCCTTCTGTGCTTACGCTATCAATGCCGTTCGTATTGCCCGTCAGCGCCGACAAGTGACCACCGGAGGACCAGCCGGTAATGCCGATAAAAGCGGGATCCAGATCAAATGATGGGGCATTGGCCCGGACGAAACGCACGGCCGCCTTCACATCCTGGATCTGGGCCGGGAACAAGGCGTCGCTGCTGGCCCGGTGATTGATACTGACAACGGCAAAACCACCCGCCAGCAGTTTTTGACCCAGCCCGGTAGAAAAGGTAGTGGCTTTGGAATTATTGGAAAACCAGGCACTACCGTAGACTGAAATAACGATGGGAAAAGGCCCCTCACCTTCGGCGGGGAGGTGAATATCCAGTCGGTGACCGATGTGCCGGTCGCCGACATAGTCGATGTCCAGCCAGGCCCGGGACGATTCAATGGCCATTCTTTGGTATTGATCCTGTGCGCTTAGCCCCGTACCCAGGGCCAGGCAAAAAAGTAAAAGAACGAGATCTCGCATGTTGCTTGCTTTTTGACACATGGAAAATTAACCAAACAAAATCATTTAGCCGATTTTCCGCTTTAAATATCCCGCCAAAACTCTAACGTACCAGCGTTAGATCGCCCCGCATCACCTGTTCTTCCCCGAGGCTGCCCAGGCGGAAGACGATGTGGTAGAGGTATACATCACTCGGTGCCGGTTGGCCCTGGTAGTTGCCGTCCCAGCCCTGATTGTCGTTACTCTGGAATACGGTTTTCCCCCAGCGATTGTAAACGGTAAACTGGCTGATCGTGATCATCGGCGTATTGTAATACACCCGGAACACATCATTGATGCCGTCGTTATTCGGGGTGAACGCATTCGGGATCTGCACCCGGCCTTTCTGAATGATCAGCGTGATGCCTGTGCTCAGGAAGCAGCCGTCTTCCGTCATGACGGTTAGTGAGACGGGCAGAGTGACGAAATCTTCGTTCGCTCCGAGCTCCGGCGCGATGCTGCTTAGTTCCCCAGTATTGGTGATCTGGATGTCGTCTCCGATCAGCCATTCGTATTCCGCAAAAGACATGCCGTCGGCGGTGGCTGTCAGGGTAAAGGGCTCACCGGCAAAAACGGTATCTCCCGGACTACTCTGGATGTTGAGTTGGATATTGGGCGGTTCGATGGCGGTAAAACTGGCGGATACGCTGCTCTCACAGTCCATTTCGGTTACTGTCAGGGAAATACTGCTGGTACCCAGCGGGGGCGTAACCACGGGATTGGGACAATCCGTACAGGAAAGCCCGGGGAAAGCCGACCAGCTCAGGGGACCGTTACCGGCGTAAACGGCCTGCAATTGCACGCTTTCACCGACACAGACCGTGGTATCCGCGGGCAGGATCGCAAGATCCGGCGGCGGGAATACAGGGATCAGTATGGCCTGGGTGTCGATACAGGCATTATTGGCGGTAATGCGCTGGTAATAGAAAGTATCCTGCAGCGTGACTACCATATTATAGAGTGAATCTCCCGTTTCGTAGCCTAAGCCGAACAACCAGCGGTTGGTCAGCTCGGGGTAAATGGCCGGCTCGTAAATAGGGGAGGAGAGAACAATGGTCTCCCCCTGACAGTAGAGTTCTTTTTCAACATCCGCCGTGATCGATAGCTCTGCGGGCAGGGAATCCACCTGTACCCGCACCGAATCGTAGACCCGACAGATACCCACTTCAAAAGTGGTGTAATAAGTCGTTGTCCGTTGCGGCTGTACGCTTATCTGCCCGACATCCGATCGTAGAAGGCTACCGTCACTGGCGGTCCAGACGACATTCTCGGGACTGCCAGTGGTTGTCATCGCATTCAGCTGAACAGCATCGCCGAGACAGAGATAAGTGGTATCCGCTTCCAGAATATCTACATTGGCGGGCAATACGTCGATCCGGACCGATCGGCTGTCCTGGCAACCGCCGTTTTCGCTGACGGCTAACAGGGTGTAGGTGGTCGTTTCGGCCGGACGTGCTTCGGGAGTCGGACTGCCCGGATCGTCGAGGCCGGCGACCGGGCTCCACTGGTATACTACGTTCAGCCCGCTGGTATCGAAAGGCGTTACGACCAGATCCAGACTGGTATTCTGGCATATGGTGGTATCGCTGCGTAATTCGGGTATGGCAAACTGATCCACATCAATCCGGATCGTATCCGTGATCACGCAGCCTTCTGCGCTTACCCGGGCGACATAATCTGTTGAAAATTCTGGTTTGGCGATGGTGACCGTAGTCGTATCATTACTTACCGAGGCTGCCGGCAGCCATCGCAAATTGGAGCTGCCGATATTATTCACCGCTTCCAGCCGAACGCTGTCTCCCTGACAGATGGCCGTCGGATCGAGCGCCTCGATGTCCAGTTCAACATTCAGTAAGCTGACAAACACAGAATCGCGATCGCGACAAAAAGTTCCGACCTGTCCTTCAACGGTAATCCAGCCGGAGCCTATGGGGGTGAAGGTTTGCTCGGCATCTTCGGGGTTCTCAAAAATACCGGCGGGCGTCCAGAAATAATCGGCGGCCCCGGTGGCAATCAGTTGTAGCGTACTGTCGCGGCACTGCAGGATCGAGTCGCCCGTAGCTTGGATCTGTACGTCTAGTTCATCCTGAATATCGATCGTAATGGTGGTATAGGTCACCTCCCCGCAGCCGAAGTTATTGGTCAGGGAAAGTTCGATGGTCTCGGTTCCCTCCACCGCACCGTCGGTGATGGCGCTGATGGGAAATCCGATACTGGTCTGCCCCGGCAGGAAGGTGATGGTAGCGGGGGCATCCAGCGTGTAATCGGTACCCAGGGTAGCGGTGCCTTCGATCCGGAGCTGGTAAGAAACGGTATCCCGCAACGGGCTGTTCAGGCCCACGTACAGCGTATCGCTCACCGTGGTGCATTCTTCGATCAGAAAGTCGATCCCGGATTGGTAAGCGACCCGAAAACTGGGGGCGCCACCGCGCAATTCGGAAATGAATACGCCGGAATCGTAGGCAAAATCCCGCCGGTCGGCGATCGCCAGTTTGAGGTGATAGGTCTGGCAGGGTTCCACCTGGGCCCGGGCGGTCAGACTTTTCTTAACCCCAAAGAAATCGGCGATCATGCCGTCGTATTCCAGGCTGCGGCCCAGTTCGTTATTCCGAAAATACTGCCAGTTCTCCAGATGGCTGACACTATTGATCTGCACCGGAGTATCCGTACCGGGCAGTACGGCTATATTTTGTTGGTTGCCGATATTAGGGTCCCCCTCGATGCCCGGCCCCGAAATGAAGAAGGCAAATATGTCATTAAACTCGGTATTGACGAATTCCGGATACTCTTCCGAGGCAAAGATGTACTCAAAGGTGAGTTCGTTGGTGGCGGCAAAGACATCCAGTTCCACGATACAGGCATCCCCGGAAAGGCTGCCTTCGCCCTGGATCTCGGACAGGTAATCCAGGTCTTTATCCCCCGCGGTGCCGTGTTCAAATCCGGCATCCACTATGGTATTCGGGCCCGGAGCGATATTGATATCCCCGGTAGTGAGGAGCAGGCCGCGTTCCAGCCCGAGGTTGGTGCTGTCGCCGGCCAGGAAGGTCCCGTAGGCATTCTGATTGCAGTTGATATCCGTAATATTCACTACCGTCTGTGGCGTGGAAATGAAATCCACGATCTGGTCGTTGGAAATATTGCCGGCCACACTAATGGGCTTGTCCGTTTTGCAGGGTGTCAGCGAACAACTCCAGGAACCGGCGAATCCCTCCATCGTAACGGCATTATTACTCCGGAAACGTACCGTGATACAGTCACTGGCCGATTGGATGTCAAAGCACACCCCACCGCCGGGTTCCAGTTCAAACCCGCCGAACTGAGCAATGATATTGGTAAAACTTGGCGTGCTGCCGTCGTAAAATATGAGCTGATCTCCTTCCGAAGGATCAATGTTGTAGTATTCCAGGTTGAAGTTAATGCACTCGTGGGGTTCATCCGGGCAGATGGTGAAGGTGTAATCCTCATCGTTCTGGTAATTGCCGTCCGCGCCACCGGAGTCGAACAGCCGGCCGGAGCAGGCGGTGCTGCCTCCCTGGTCGATGGTATTGCTGGGCAACAGTTCTTCCACGCAAAGTTGAAAAGTGCCGGCCTGCCCGGAGGGCGCGTGGTCCACGCGGATAAAGTAAGTGATATTGGGGGTCAGGCCGATCGCGTTCAGGGTAAGATCGGAACTGCCTTCCTCGGCCGTGCCGCAAAGCAACTGGGCGAGCCCGTTCTCCTCACAGCCGCCGCGGTAGACGGCAATTTGGGGCTGGACGATCCCGTTGGCACCCTGTTCCGAACCGGTCACATTAATTACGTAGTTGAAAACCGTATCGGAGGTGGTAAAGGAAAACCAGACATCGCTGGTAACGGTACTGTCGGCAAAGCAGCTCGGGATGTTCCCGAATCCGATATCGCTCGGACCGGCACCCCGGTTATCGTATACGGTATTGTTGCAGGCCGGTGCCAGGCCCAGGTCGATCAGACCATCGCAATCATCATTTACTACATCAGATTGTGCCGGGAGCAGGCTACACAATAATAGAAGAGCGCTGGTACCAAGTATTCTGAACATACTTATTTTTGTTGAATTTAGGGCCTATCTTTCCGGTTTGCAAGCTTCCAATGCCTCTCTTACTTCCTCCAGGGTGACGTACCCGTAATCATTGCTCCAGGCATGACGCACATAATTGATGATATTGGTAATCTCGAAATCGCTGAGCTGGGGGCTGGCCGGCATGGGCTGGGTATAGCGGCGTCCGTTCACTACCATGGGTTCTTCCTCGCCGTATCGGATGATGCAGGCCACTCCGGCAATATTATCCCGCACGTAATCCGAGCCCACCACCGGAGGGATCAGGCCCTCCAGTCCGCTGCCGTTTTCCATGTGGCAGTTCTGACAAAAATTTTCGTATAAGATCTTCCCCTGCGGATAAGGTTCGCTATTGCAGCTGCTATTGATCATCACACCTATCAGGGGAAGCAGGAGCAATAACGCCATACGAACAAAACGATAGTTCATGGACAATACTGTTTAGTAGATGATCCCGGTTTTATCCTTTCCAGACGGTGAAAACGGTTTTCCACCGGAACCTTCCTGCAAATCAGCTTGCGTCCGGGATCTGATACTACACAATGATACAATAATTTTGCAAAACTGCCGGCTATTGCCGCAGTCCGGTAAACTTTCACCGGGTACCCGAAATGTACACCGAAATACACTTAAACTTTGAACCGCTCTCCTTCAGGTTGGTTGTATTAGTAAGGAAAATTTGAAGCCTATGCGAAATAAGAGGGCGATAGTATGGTTTCGACAGGATCTGCGCCTCCACGATAATGAAGCGCTGCTCGATGCCATCGCCAGCGCTGATGAAATAATACCGGTTTATGTATTTGACGAACGCGTATTCAAAGGGAAGACCCGCTATGGATTTCCGAAGACTGGAAAGTACCGGGCCCGCTTTATCATCGAATCCGTACACGATCTGCGGACTTCGCTGAGAGCACTGGGTAGTGAACTGATCGTCCGGGTCGGTAAACCCGAGGAGATCATCTACGATCTGGCCAATAAAGCCAAGTCGAGTTGGGTGTTTTGTAATCGCGAACGGACTGAGGAAGAAGTCGCCGTCCAGGATGCGCTGGAGCAAAATCTCTGGTCCATCGGACAGGAGATCCGCTATTCCCGCGGGAAGATGCTCTACTACACGGCGGACCTGCCGTTCCCGGTGACCCATACGCCGGATGTGTTTACCCAGTTTCGCAAGGAAGTAGAACGCTTTGTGGCCATCCGCCACCCGCTTCCCCGCCCGGAAACTTTCGAACCCGTTTTTGTTTTGCTGGAACCCGGTGAAATACCCCGCCTGGAAGATTTCGGTCACGAAGACGATCCGGCGGATAGCCGGGCCGTACTCGATTTCAAGGGAGGCGAGCTGGAAGGTTTAAAACGACTGAAGGAGTATGTCTGGGATACGGAACACATCCGTCACTACAAGGATACCCGGGACAACCTGATGGGAACGGATTATTCTTCCAAACTTTCTCCCTGGCTGGCCCAGGGATGTATTTCTCCGAAGACGGTATATTACGAAGTCAAAACTTTCGAAAAGACTTACGGCCAGTCCGAGTCTACCTACGGTCTGCTGTTCGAACTGCTGTGGCGGGACTTCTTCCGCTTCATGGCCAAAAAACACGGTAATAAGGTCTTCCAGGAAGGTGGCATCCAGGAAAAGACGGATCCGGACTGGAAGAACGACGAGGACCTGCTGCAGAGCTGGGTTAACGGCCAGACGGGCATCCCCTTTATCGATGCCAATATGCGGGAGATCAAGCAGACGGGGTACATGTCCAACCGGGGTCGCCTGAATACCGCCAGTTTTCTCGTCAATGACCTGAAAGTCAACTGGCAGATGGGCGCCGATTATTTTGAATCCGTCCTGATCGATTACGACGTTTGCAGCAACTACGGCAACTGGCAATTTGTGGCCGGTGTCGGCAGTGATTCCCGGGAACACCGGGAGCTGAATATTTTGGCGCAGGCCAAACGCTACGATCCCCAGGGAGATTTTGTACGTTTGTGGCTGCCCGAACTGGCCGAAGTGCCGCAGGATAAGATACACCAGCCCGATAGCCTGTCGGAAATGGAACAGCGCGATTTTCATTTTCAACTCGGTAGGGATTATCCCGCCGCGCTGGTGGACACGGGCAAGTGGAATTAGGTATCGTATAATTAATTAGTGGGGAAGCGGACGGTCAGCGGCCTCGATTTCCCCGGCATCCCAATTTTATGATCTGGAAACAAAAGTTGGACCTGAGTCAGATAGCGCAAATCTCCAAAGCGTCTTTAAGTGTACATCTCGGAATGGAATTTACCGAGGTAGGGCCCGATTATCTCGAAGCGACCATGCCCGTTGACGAGCGGACCCGGCAGCCTTTTGGCTTGCTGCACGGGGGCGCATCGGTTGCCCTGGCGGAAACTCTCGGTAGTGTGGCGGCTCTGCTTTGTATCGAAAACCTCGACGAACAGGTGCCGGTAGGAGTAGAGATTAATGCCAACCACCTCAACTCGGTGCGTTCCGGTAAGGTAACCGGTCGGTGCACGCCCATTAAGATCGGCCGCCGGTTACACGTGTGGCAGATCGACATCCGGGATGAGCGGGATCGCCCGGTCTGTGTCAGCCGTATAACAATTGCCATAGTTGAACGTCGATAAACTCCAATAATACCTACCTTTGCTTTCCCTGAAACCTCCCAGGACATCCTACTGGATATTTTCAAAATGGGCGGAGGGGGCCTGGAAGACCTGGAGAAAAGGAGAAGGGTAGATAGGGCGAAAAGTAATACCTTTTCCTGTTTTTCGTCAGTCCGTTTTTCTTATTTTGTCCGGTATTCTACATCTACCAGTAAAACCCTTACGATCTATTTTCAAATGGCCTCCAAATTTTCCGGTGCCTGGAATAACCCGGCTACGGACGGGGGCGTTCAGTATAGGATGGGAAAAATAGCAACTTTCATTAGATAAGTAATTTTAACAATCCGGGATCAGTCAGGAAGTTCCTTATTGGACCCCAAAGCTGCCTTTACCTTGCCATTGTGATTGGGGTTGGCATTGCGATTAAAAAAAATAGAATTGAACAGTCCTGCCCGGCGACGGAGATTAGAACGGGCATTGTCACAACCAAAACAAATGAAAAGAACAATCTTAGTATTTAGTTTATTGCTCATCGGTGGACTGGCTTTTGCACAGTTGAATATGCAGCTGGTCGGTACCGAAAGCTACAATGTAGAAACCAATGACATCTGGGGCTGGGTGGCTCCCGATGGCACGGAATACGCACTGGTAGGCACCGTCACCGGTTTGTCCATCGTGAGCCTGCAGGACCCCGCCAATCCTACGGAAGTAGCCTTCGTCAATGGTCCGAATTCCATCTGGCGGGATGTGAAATCCTGGGGCAATTACGCCTACGTATCCAATGAGACCAGCGGCGGTATTCAGATCGTTGATCTCAGCGGCCTACCGGGTACGGTGCGGGATACCTTCTGGACGGTCACTGTGGGAGAAGAAACGCTGGATAATATCCACAACCTGTATGTCGATTCCCTGGGCTTTGCCTACGTTGCCGGTTCCAATCTCTTCCGGGGCGGCCCTTTTATCGTAGATTTGAATGACAATCCCTGGGATCCGGAATTTGTGGGACCGATCGCTTCTATCTACGCCCACGATATCTACGTTCGCGGTGATCTGGCTTATTCTTCCGAGCTGTACCAAGGGCGGATGGCCATTTACGATATCAGCGATAAAAAAATGCCCTTGCTGCTGGGCACCCAGCCGACACCTTTTAATTTCACGCACAACATCTGGCTGTCCGACGACGGCACCGTAGCTTTTACCACCGATGAGCGATTTACGGCTCCGGTGGCTTCCTACGATGTGAGCGATCCGACCAATATCCGGGAACTGGATCAGTTCCGTCCGGCGGCCACGCTCGCCCAGGGGAACATACCGCACAACGTACACGTGTGGGAGGACTGGCTCATCCTTTCCTATTACGGAGACGGGGGTATCATCGTGGATGCTTCCCGCCCAACCAATCTGGTGGAAGTCGGGAATTTTGATACCTTTCTCGGGGGCATCGGTACGGTGGGTGCCTGGGGTGCTTACCCTTATTTGCCGTCCGGACTGGTACTGGTTACCGATATCGAAAATGGTCTGTTTGTGCTCGAACCAAACTATGTGCGGGCCGCCTGGCTGGAAGGCACCGTGACGGAAGCCGGCACCGGCACCCGGCTCAATGGAGTGAGTGTCACCATTCTTTCCGAACAAGCTAATATTGAAAATACCGATCTGAGTGGTGAGTACAAAACCGGTCAGGCGCTGGCCGGTACTTTTGATGTCCACTTTTTTAAAGAAGGGTATTTACCCAAAACCGTTTCGGCAACGCTGGACAACGGCTTGCTTACGGTGCTGGACGTAGAACTGACCCCGGCTTCTCTGAACCAGATCAGCGGGATCACCTTACAGGAAGCGGGCGGTGCCACGATCGAAGGAGCGCAGGTAGTTCTCGAAGGTGAACAGGGTACTTTCCGGGGCACAACGGCCGGCGACGGCCTGTTCGCTATCGAAGATGTATACGAAGGCACTTACTCGGTCTATGCCGGAAAATGGGGTTACATCGCTAAGGATCTCGGAACCGTACAGATCAGAAAGGATACGGCTTTTACCATCAACCTGCAGCGGGGCTATCAGGACGAATTTTTCTTCGATTTCGGCTGGCAGCATACATTGACCGGAAACGGAGCCCGTGGACCGTGGACGCGGGATGAACCCACCGGCACTTATTTTAACGGCCAGAGCTCGAATCCGGAATTTGATATCGAGGGGGATATCGGTGATGAGTGTTACGTTACGGGCAATGTCGGAGGCGCTGCCGGAACGGATGATGTGGACAATGGCGTTTCCACCCTGATCTCTCCCTGGATGGACCTGAGTGAATACGAAGATCCGGTGCTGACCTACTACGCCTGGTTCCTGAATGCCGGAGGCTCTACCCCGCCGAACGATTCCTTGTTGATCCAGATCACCAATGGCACGGATACCGTAGTGCTGGAAAATATCACCAGCGAAGAATCGATGGGCGCGTGGCGTCCGGAAACTTTCTTCCACCTTAAGGATTATCTCGAATTAACGAATTCCATGCGCTTGATCCTCACCACTGCGGATGATGTGGAGCAGGGGCACCTCGTGGAAGCAGCCCTGGATTTTGTGCGCGTCCGGGAGCTGGATCTGATCAACAGTACCGATGAGCCGGAACTTATGGTTCTACCGGTCCGGGCTTTTCCCAATCCTTTCCGCGAACAGATCAGTCTGGACCTGCGCGATCTGACGGAGCCGGCTGCCGTACAATTGCGGGCTTTTAATCAGCTCGGTCAGCAACTTCTGAACCTGGAGATCCCGGCCGGAACGGGGCTGTACGATCTTCCTTCCGAAAACTGGGCGCCGGGAAGTTATTACCTGCATCTGCTGGTTCCGGGTCTTGGAGGCCGCATGTTGAAGGTGATCAAGGTGCGCTAAGCGGCCAGAGGGATAGCAGCAGGATTAGCTGAGGTAGAGTAGGCGGTCCGTAAGTGGGGCGCCTTTACTTTGACTGTGTTCCGTCCTGCTGCTTTCCCAAACCTTTTCTGACAGGATTGAAAAGCTATCGGCTGAAGATGCCGCATCCGCACGGATCAGTTAAAACCGTAAATAAAAGCTTCCCGCTTCCCGTCTCTGGGAACGATCACCCAGTAGAGATGATCCGAAAGAGTTGGCAGGTAGAGAGTGAAGATCCAATTGTCGGTGGCACTTTCGCCACCTTCCGGCGGATTAAAGTCCAGCTCTGTGTCTGCGTTCCAGTCAATAGCCGGGAGTAAACTCATCTGACCGTTCCGGAGCACCTCGTACAACTTGAGGCTGATCTTTTGCCGGGCTTCCGGTTCTGCTGCCGGGAACCAGCCGAATACCTGGCCGATCACCTGCCGCGGACTTTCCCGCTCCGAATCGCTGTGCAGGATCACCTGCAGCGCCGTGCGGAGCGCCTGGCTGAAACTAAGCCGATTGTGTTCCAATGCTTCCTGGTCCCGGATGTAAGCCGGAGGGAAATCGTAACGCAGGCTTTCAAGGTCGAACTCTACACGAACGATGTGATCGATGCCGTTTTCCTCCTCGGGGTCTTCCTGGAGTTCCACCAGTTGTTCGCTCCAGGCACTGGCCCGGTCCGACCAGTTCAATTTTTCCAGCAGGTAAAGGATGGTACGTCTTTCGGTAGCGGTGATGCTGCTGCCGTCCTGTACTTGCTCCCAGATGATCTCGGCGTCCTGCCGGGAGATCCGGCCGTCGCCGCGGCCTTCGGTGAGTTGTTGAGCGGTTTCCAGTAACTGACGATCGTAGCGCTGACCGTTGATGATGTAATAGGATGGCATAGGATAGGACAATGGACTTTAGGTGATCTCCAAAAGTAACCAATGGCTTTTATAATCAGCCGGCAGCCGGCCGGAGTTGCAAAAAATTAATACTGGATTTACGTTACCCGCTTTATTGACCGGCCAGTTAACCCTGCCTTTAAATTGCAGCCCGTTTTACTCCGAAATTGCCTTTTTCTATACAACTTTTTTCCCGCTTGCCCAATGATCCTCATCACCCTCCACGGTGATGACAATCACCCCGCCAATGTGATCTTCTTCACAAATACCCGCCTGCTTTTGCCGCTATCTTTGGACTGTTCTTAAAGATTCCTAAACCTTTAAATCAGAAGATCTTATGTGTTGTAATAAATGTCCGTAAACGAAGCACCTGCCCAAATTGCTCATTTGCTTTTGCAATTTATTCAAGCTGAACTTATTACAAAAAATTGCCGACGACGGAGGATCTTCCGCAAGGTGAGAGATACCTCCGGATCGGGCCAACTAATCAAAAAAACATCAAATCATGAAAGTAGAACAAATCTATACCGGTTGTCTGGCGGAAGCCGCTTATTATATCGAAAGTAAAGGGGAAGCAGTGGTGATCGACCCGCTGCGGGAAACCGAACCTTACCTGGAAAGAGCGAAAGCCGACGGCGCCAAGATTAAATACGTACTGGAGACGCACTTCCACGCTGACTTCGTATCCGGTCACCTCGACCTTGCCCAGAAGACCGGAGCCACCATCGTTTACGGACCTACCGCTCAGCCCAACTTTGCCGCCCATATAGCCAGGGATAACGAAGTACTGAAAGTCGGTGATATCACCATTAAGGTACTGCATACTCCGGGGCATACCATGGAAAGTACCACCTATCTGCTTCGGGACGAAAAGGGCAACGACTACGCCATCTTTACCGGTGATACCCTCTTCCTCGGGGATGTCGGTCGCCCGGACCTGGCCATCAAGCAGGGAGAGATCACCCGCGAGGATCTGGCCGGATTCCTTTTCGACAGTCTGCGCAACCGCATTATGCCGCTGAACGACGATGTGATCGTCTATCCCGGACACGGTGCCGGCTCCGCCTGCGGTAAAAAAATGAGTAAGGATACCTGGGGTTATCTCGGAGACCAGAAGAAGACCAACTACGCCCTGCGGGCCGATATGACCCGGGCCGAATTTGTAAAAGAAGTGACCACCGGCCTCGTAGAGCCGCCGCAATATTTCCCGAAAAACGCCATGATGAACAAGATGGGATACGAGAGTATCGATACCGTACGCGAACGCGGCGTGCAGGCCCTGAGCGTAGGCGCTTTCAAAGCCGCCTGGGAAGGAGAGGAAGCGCTGGTGATTGATACCCGCCACCAGGATGTATTCGCCAAAGGGTTCATTCCGGGATCGATCTTTATCGGTATTGACGACAATTTCGCGATGTGGGTCGGTGCCCTGATCACGGATCTGAAGCAGCCCATCCTTTTCGTTAGTGAATCCGGCCGGGAAGAAGAGATAGTGACCCGTCTGGCCCGCGTCGGTTACGACAATGCCATCGGCTATCTGAAAGGCGGATTTGCGAGCTGGGAAAAAGCCGGTGAGGAAGTCGATACCCTGGAAGAGATTACCGCCGAAGCGTTTGCGCCGGTCTTTACCAAAGGGGATGTAAATCTGCTGGACGTCCGCCGGGAAAGTGAATATGCGGCCGAACACCTGTACGGTGCGGTCAACTTCCCGTTGGATTTCATCAACCGGAATATGAACCAGATCAGCCGGGATAAAAGATACTACGTGCACTGTGCCGGAGGTTATCGCTCCGTGATCGCCGCTTCCATTCTGAAAGCACGTGGATTTGAAGATGTCGTTAATATCCGCGGTGGTTACAAAGCGTTGAGCCAAACGGATCTCAAACGTACGGAATACATTGAGCAGATAACGGAATTGTAAACAAGTTGGTAGCCAATCAGATCGTAGGTCGACGTGCAGACGTCGGCTTACGATTTCCAACATTTAAACACTACAGATCATGAAAAAAATACTTTTGCCCACCGATGGAACCGAATTGGGCGATTATGCCTACGAACTGGCCCACAAGATCGCACAAAAGACCAAAGCGAGTATTGAAGTACTCACCGTAGTGCCCGCACCGGCCGGCGCCATATTTGATCCGGACGGAAGGCTGCGCAATGACGAAGGAGAAGATTTTTCCGATTTCTACGAAGAAAAAGTCGCCGTGGAAGAGCGGCTGGAACGTTGGATCGAAGACAAACCCGATATCCGTTATACCAATGTCCGGATCGGACATATCGAAGAAGATATCCTGCAATACGTAAAAAATAACCAGGTCGATCTGGTGGTAATGGGAACCAAGGGAGCCCACGGTATGAATGAGTTCATCCGGGGATCGCATACGGGCCATATTGTGAATGCATCGCCGGTACCGGTCCTCTGTCTGAAGTGTGATCGTTCGGGCATGCTGATCCACGATATCTTGCTGCTGAGTGATTTTGAGGAAGTCGAACAACTTGATCTGGGGATCCTGAAAGACCTGCTGTACGCTTTTGACGCCGAGCTGCACCTGCTCCGCGTGAATACGCCGAAACATTTTGCCACTACCCGCCAGGTAAAACGCAATATGGAACGATTTGTGGAGCTCAATGGTCTGGATAAGGTGCGTTTCCACATTTACGACGAAGAATCCATTGAACAGGGTATCACGAATTTCAGCCTGGAAAACCGCGTGGATATCGTAGCCATCGGCACCCACCAGCGGAAAGGTTTTGACCGCCTGTTCAAGCACAGCGTTTCCGAAGATATAGTGAACCATCTGATGCAGCCTGTTCTGACATTCAGGGTTTAGAGCTGATTTTTTTCACCAGGAACAAGTCGATACACACGCACATTTCGATTTGTAGTGTAGCATATTCTATCCGGTGCCCGATCCCTCGGGCACTTTTTTCTTCCATCCAGTAAGTCCTGTTCGCCGGCCAACTCCGGACGGGTAAGAAAACTTCTGCCCTTCCGGAAGTGTTCCATAGGTAAATACATGAATGTTTCTTCATGTATTTCTTTTTATGTAGGAACCATTACTAAGGAGAAAATTTTTGAAGATGGAAGTAAAACGGATATATGACGAAGGACTGGCCCACGCATCTTATGTGGTGCTTTCGGATGGAAAAGCGATACTGATCGATCCGGGACGCGATCCCGAACCCTATTACGAGTACGCAAAAGAGAAAGGAGCGGAGATTGTTGGGGTGATCGAAACCCATCCGCACGCCGACTTTGTCAGTAGCCACCTGGAAATTGCCGAAGATACCGGGGCCTCTATTTATGTGAGCCGGAAGGTCGGCGCGGATTACCCCCACGTCGGTTTTGACGAAGGGCAGGAGATCCAGCTGAACGGCATTACCCTCAAGGCTCTGAATACCCCGGGGCATTCTCCGGATAGCATCAGCATTCTGTTGGAAGACGAAGCCGGAAAGCAGCAGGCCGTCTTTACCGGAGACACGCTCTTTATCGGCGATGTCGGTCGTCCGGACCTGCGGGAGAATACCGGCAGGATGCAGGCCAAAAGAGAAAGCTTGGCCCGACAGATGTACCATTCCACCCGGGAAAAACTAATGACGCTCAATGAAAACGTGATGGTCTATCCGGCCCACGGTGCCGGTTCCTTATGCGGCAAGGGTATGAGCGATGAACTGACCAGTACCCTCGGCAAACAGTTGCGCGAAAACCCCGCATTGCAGTCGATGGGTGAAGATGAATTCGTGGATTGGCTGCTCGAAGGGCAACCCTTCATACCCAAGTATTTCGGCTATAATGTGGACCTCAATAAGCAGGGGGCACCCGATCTGGACGAAAGCATCCAGGCTGTTTCCCGCATGGGCAAAGATGTTCCCAAGCTGGAAGCCGGCGTGCTGATCGTCGATACCCGGCCCCAAACCGAATTCCAGCGGGGCCACTATCCCGGAGCCATCAACATCATGGAAGGCAATAAATTTGAGACCTGGCTGGGTTCCATTATCGAACCGGGTGAAAAATTCTATCTGGTTGCCGGCGACGAAACTACCCTGGACAGCGTATTGAACAAGGCGGCCAAGATCGGTTACGAACCGTTCATTAAAGGGACCATTATCTACACCGGTGCCCTGGATGGAACTGAAAGCGACGAATTCGACCTGGAAGCCTTTAAGACAGATCCGGAAAAGTATACCGTAGTGGATATCCGGAACGAAAGCGAAGTGGAAGACGGCAAGTTTTTCGAGCACGCCATCAATATCCCCTTACACGAGCTGCGGGAACGGACCGCAGAGATCCCTACCGAAAAGCCAATCGTTGTGCACTGTGCCGGTGGATACCGTTCCGCGGCGGGTACGAGTATCGTAGACCGGGCCATCGGCGATGAGGTATCGGTTTTCGATCTTAGTGAGGATGTCAAGGAATTCACCTGATCTCAGTTTCTCTACGCTCTACCATCTTCTCTCTACAATTCAAGTATCGAATTCTATATTCTTGAATTAAATAAATACCGTGTGATCCGGATCACTGACTGCCGCCTGGAATACGCCGTTCTTTGTATTGTTCAATTAAGAACATGTTTAAATTTCATCCTTTGGCCTGCAAATAACCATCTAATGAACCTCACTTTACCATTTTTTCGCCCCATAGCGCTGCTATGAGACTTAAAAATGCCTTCGTGAGAACCACTATCTGGTCATTTTCGCCATCAAAAACGAATTTTAAACATGTTCTGATTACAACGAAAGTTAAAATAGGAAAAAGGGTTTTCTTGTGGTGGATGCTGCACCGCCCGTTAAGTTGGGTGGTGCAGCACACTTTTTTAAATGAGCTAATTATGAAATGGATCATCCCCGTCGTACTCGCCGTATTTTTTGCTGCTTGTCATACCAACGCTCCACGCCACCAGGCTACTCCGGAAGTAACTTCCACCGAAGTCAGTGCGGTGGCTGCCGCCGATCCGGCCGAGGCATCTGTAAACGTTTCGGTAACGGAATTTGAAAAGCTGATCGGTAAAAAGAATACTGTCCTGCTTGACGTACGTACGCCGGAAGAGACCGCAGCCGGTAAGATCGTCGGAGCGATGGAGATTGACGTACTCGCCGCCGACTTTACGGAACGGGTGCGCCGGCTGGATAAAGATAAAACCTATCTGGTCTATTGCCGAAGCGGACGGCGGAGCACCCGGGCGGTAGAGATCATGGCAACCGAAGGCTTTTCCCATTTGATCAATCTGGAGGGAGGCTTCAATGCGTGGACGGCCGAGCACCAGTAAGCAACGGCTCCGAAGCGCTCCCAAAAGACCGGAGAATTAGCTAGTTTTGGCATTGTTTTCCGGACGATGCCCCGAAATGGCCCGCTTGTATTACCGATAACACTGTTCATGAATCAGCTGCAACACGAAACCAGTCCGTACCTCTTACAACATGCGAATAACCCGGTGCAATGGCATCCCTGGCGGGCCGAAACGCTGGCCCGGGCCAAAGCCGAGGACAAACCCATTCTCGTCAGTATCGGTTATTCTACCTGCCACTGGTGTCACGTGATGGAGCGCGAGAGTTTTGAAGATGTGGAGATCGCCGACTTCATGAACGCTTATTTTATCAACGTCAAAGTAGACCGGGAAGAGCGGCCCGATCTGGATGCGCTCTATATGGATGCCTGCCAGATCCTGGCGGGTACGGCCGGTTGGCCCCTCAACGTATTTCTTACCCCCGATCTCAAGCCATTTTTTGCGGGTACTTACTTTCCTCCCGATCCCGGGCACAAGCGCATGTCCTGGTTGCAGGTCCTGCAGTACGTCCATTACAATTTCCAGGAACAACGAATAGCCGTCGAACGACAGGCCGATCGGGTGATGGCCCGGCTTGCGGATACCCCGGGGCAGCCGGGTCCGATCGGGACCATAGATCCGGCCAAAACGGAAGACTTACCCAATGTCCTGTTCAGGGGATTGCAGCAACGCTTCGATCCGGAATCCGGTGGATTCGGTACGGGAAAAAAATTCCCGAATACGATGGCGCTGGAGTATCTGCTGAACTACTTCTACTATTATAGAGACCAGGAGGCCCTGCGGCATTTCCGGTTTACGCTGAGCACCATGCTGAAATCCGGTCTGTACGACCAGATCGGCGGCGGGATCGCCCGCTACACGGTAGATCGGGAGTGGCGGATCCCCCATTTTGAAAAAATGCTGTACGATAATACACTGTTTGCCCGGCTTCTGGCCAGAGCTTACCGACTGATCGGCCGGCGCAAATACAAAACCGCGCTGCTGCAGACCATTAGTTTCCTGGAACGGGACCTGCGGGCGCCGGGCGGTGGCTTTTTCTCCGCCCTGGATGCCGACAGCCCGGCGGGGGAGGGGCGATACTACACCTGGGACAAGGCGGAGATCGAAGCCGTACTGGGCGATGATGCGGAATTGTTTTGCCGGTATTTCGGCATTACGGAGGCCGGTAACTGGGACGGGACCAATATTCTTTACCAACCGTTGGATCGCTTCCACTATGCCGATAAGCTGAAGCGCGACCGCGAAGAGCTGCTGGAAAGTATGCACGCCGCGCGCCGCAAAATGCTGGCGGTCCGTAACGAGCGAATGCCTTTACACCGCGATGAAAAGATCATCTTGTCCTGGAACGCCCTGATGGTGTCGACCTACACGGAGGCCTATCTGGCCACGGGAGAAACGAACTTACTGGAATCGGCGGAAAGTCTGTTGTCTTTTCTGGAACGGCATTTCCTCCAGGCAGACGGTATCACCTGTTACCGGACCTACACCAACGGCAAAGCGGCGAACCCGGCTACGCTCCGGGATTATGCCTTTCTCATCCGGGCGTATCTGGATCTTTTTCAGATCACCAATGTCCGGTCTTACCTGGAACGAGCGGTAAAAATGATCGATGCCGTGCAGGATATTTTTACCGCTCCGGAGACGGTCTTTTTCAGCTACGCCCGGCGTGATCTGACGGATCTCATCCGACAGCAGCTAGATCTGGAGGACGATGAAATGCCATCCGGGAATGCGGCCATGCTGCGCAATTTGCAGGAGCTGGGTATTCTGACCGGTGATAAAAAATACCGTGACCGGGCGGGAGCCCTACTGGCGGCTATGTCAAAGTCCGTACAGACCCATCCTTTGGCCTACGCGGCCTGGGCGAATGCCCTGCTGGCGGATGATCGGGGAATACTGGAGATTGCGGTGATCGGCGAGCAGGCCGGGGCGTGGAAACGGCAGATAGAGCGGGAATATCAGCCTTTTCGGGTCCTGATCGCCGCCGAAGAGCCGGATGATAGCTTACCCTTACTGGCGGGCAAGGACGCCGGAGACGCTACGCTGATCTATGTCTGTGAGGATGCGACCTGCCGGACGCCGCTGGATAGCCCCGAGGCATTTGCCGCGGTCTATGTTAAGCCGCCTGATCTTTCCCGAAATAAATAAAAAGTACTATTTTTTGGATAAATAGTTCTAAGCCGTCTCGGCCTGAATTTGTTCTTTTGTAAAGGATGTGATGCTGGAAGAATGACTGTGCTGATCCGGGGCAATTATGCCCGGCGATCAGGCGTTTGCCGGCTCCGTGTCCCGGGCGAACCAAAACAAAAAACATTGACACCCAAGTCCTACAATATTGAAGATCTAAGGTGTAACGCCTTTACCACTCAGGGAAAGGCTTTTGATATGGTGCGCTATGAGGACTTTATGCGGGAAACCCACGGTTTTGCCGCGCCCCACCGTCACAATTATTACATGCTTTTCCTGGCCACTTCCGGAAGCGGCCGACAACTGATCGATTTCAAGTCCTTCGCTATCCGCCCGGGCATGATGTTCTTCATGTACCCCGGAATGATCCACGCCTGGGAATCCGATGAGCACCTGCGGGGTTATCTCATATTTTTCACGGCGGATTTTTTTGCCCAGCGCTATCACTACAACAGCCTGCTGAGTTTCCCCTTTTTCAACAACAATTCCAAAAGACCATTCGTACCGCTGGATGCCGGTGCGCTTGGGAGCCAGACGAAACTAATGGAACTCATGCTCAGCGAATACGAGGCCGGCGGGGAAAGGTCCGAAAGTGTGCTGCGTTCCCTGCTGAACGTGGTGCTGATCCAGGCGTCCCGGGAGTACGATCAGCAACACTGCTTCGATACCGAGGAGAAAAAACGGATGACACTGCTCAAGGATTTTGAGCAACTGGTGGAAGGACATTATCAGCAAAAACGACTGGTGCGCGAATACGCCCAACTGCTCCTCATCAGCCCGAATTATCTCAACGTAGTGGTCAAGGAAATCACCGGCAGATCGGCCGGGGAGATGATCCGCGAACGGATCATGCTGGAAGCCAAAAGAGAACTGACGCATAACGGACGCACGGTAGCGGAGATCAGCCACGATCTCAATTTCAAGGACCCATCGTATTTCTGTCGGTTTTTCAAAAAATACGAGGGGCTGAGTCCGGATAATTTTCGAAAACAATTTGTCACCAGGACCTAAATCAATCCGCTTATGGATGTTGAAATACTTTCCCGCATACAATTTGCCTTTACGGTTTCCTTCCACTACATCTACCCGCCGCTGAGCATCGGTCTGGGTTTGCTGATGGTGATCATGGAGGGACTTTATCTCCGTACGAAAGATCCGGTCTACGAAAAAATGACCCGCTTCTGGACCAAAATATTCGCTCTGACTTTCGGGATCGGAGTGGCTACGGGGATCGTGATGGAATTCGAGTTCGGTACCAACTGGGCTACCTATTCCCGCTACGTCGGCGATGTGTTCGGTAGTGCTCTGGCGGCCGAGGGGATCTTTGCCTTTGCGCTGGAGAGCGGTTTCCTGGGTATTCTGCTTTTCGGCTGGAACCGCGTCAGCCCCCGCGTGCACTTCATCGCTACTCTGGGCGTTTTCCTGGGATCAATGTTCTCAGCGGTATGGATCGTAGTGGCCAACAGCTGGCAGCAAACCCCGGCCGGATTTCAGATCGTGGGCGAAGGCATGCAGGCCCGGGCGGAAATTACCGATTTCTGGGCCATGGTCTTCAATCCCTCCAGTATGGATCGCCTGATGCACGTCTGGGTGGGGGCTTTTCTGGCCGGCGCTTTTCTGGTGCTGAGTGTACACGCCTACTACATCCTGAAGGGGCGGTACGTGGAATTGTCCAAACAGGCGTTCAAGATCGCTTTGGTGGCGGCCACGGTATTTTCCCTGAGCCAGCTGGCTACGGGGCATAAATCTGCCGACGGGGTAGCGGTAAACCAACCCGCCAAACTGGCGGCCCTGGAGGGCCATTTCGATAGCCTGGCGGTAGCGGATATGTACCTGTTCGGTTGGGTGGACAAGGAAGAGCAGGAAGTGACGGGCCTGAAAATACCGGGCGGACTGAGTTTTCTCACCCACTGGGATTTCGATACCCCGGTGCGCGGGCTGAATTCGTTCCCGGAGGATGAGCGCCCCACTGCCCTCAACGCCATTTTCCAGTTCTATCACCTCATGGTGGCTATCGGCATGATCCTGATCCTGCTCACGGTGTACGCCAGTTTTCAGTGGTGGCGGGGTAAGTTATTCGATCAGAAATGGCTGCTGTGGATCTTCGTTTTTGCGGTACTGCTGCCGCAGATCGCCAATCAGGTGGGCTGGTTCTCGGCGGAAATGGGGCGTCAGCCCTGGGTGGTCTACGGACTGTTGCGCACCTCGGATGCCTTATCCAAGGTCGTAACGGCTAATCAGGTACTTTTCTCGCTGATCATGTTCTTTTTTATTTACCTGATCCTTTTTGCCTTATTCATCTATTTGCTGACCAAAAAGATCCAGCACGGACCCTACGACGAAGAGATGGAAGATGACCGGCCGCAGCAGCGGGAAATGGCCGAGATCTTTAAATAAGTTCAACACAATATGCAGCAAACAACTGTCGATCCATTGACTGAAGATTGAAAAAACTTAAACATGTCAACATTCTTAGGTATAGATTATCCCACCTGGTGGTTTTTGGTAGTAGGCGGGCTTTTTTCGGGCTACGCGATCCTGGACGGTTTCGATCTGGGGGCGGGCGCCTGGCATTTATTTTTCCGCAAAGAGCAGAGTCGCCGCATCGCGCTCAATGCCGTCGGTCCGGTCTGGGACGGCAATGAAGTCTGGCTGGTGATCGGGGGCGGAGCCCTGTTTGCCGGATTCCCGGTAGTTTACGCCACGATGTTCTCGGCGATGTACATTCCGTTCATGCTGTTTCTGGCCTTCCTGATCTTTCGCGCCGTTTCCATCGAATTTCGCAGTAAAGAACCGATGAAATGGTGGCGACAGATGTGGGACGTGAGTTACTCCGTGGCCAGCATCATGCTCGCTTTTTTGCTGGGCGTTGTTTTGGGGAATGTGCTGCAGGGCGCGGCCATCGGACCGGATCTCGAATTTCAGAGTAGCTGGCTGGATTTTATCAATCCTTACGCTATCATGGTCGGAATTACCACAGTGGCCCTGTTTATGATGCACGGCGCTATCTATCTGCTGCTGAAAACGGAAGGTCGGCTTTTCGCCAAACTGACGATTCTGCTGAAGCGGGGGATCATCTTTTTTATTTTGACCTTCGTGATCACCTCGTTCTATACCCTGATCTATATTCCGCACCTGTCGGATGATTTCAAAAGCCATCCGGAATTGTTCTTTATTCCGGTCCTTGCTTTTCTCAGTATCGCCAACCTGCCCCGGCTAGCCAGTAAACGGAAGTACCGGCAGGCCTTTCTGTTCAGTTCCCTGACGGTGAGTTTACTGCTCATTCTGGTGGCGATCGAATTGTATCCGGTACTGATCCTCTCCACGGTAGATCCGGCCAATAATATCACGATTTACAATGCGGCCTCTTCGGACAAATCGCTGGGCATTATGCTGACGATCGCCGCTATCGGCGGACCTCTGGTGGCCATTTACACCATCTTCGTTTACAAAACTTTTGCGGGGAAAGTGAAACTGGATGATACGAGTTATTAGTGTTTTTTTTCGCCGTAACGGCTAAACAGACCGTAGCGTTAACGGCCGACAATTTCGGTCCGATCCGATCCGCTTTTGAATTTTATGGATACCTTCGTGAAACGGCGTCCGTCGTTCGGATGGTTTAGAGATAAAAATTCGTGAGCATGATGATCGGAATGAAAAAGTCCAGTTTTTTCAAATTGGTGCATGGTTTAATCTGCACCCTATTCCTGCTGGGAATGGGGCTGCCGGCCGTTGCCCAGACCCCGGCCTTTCCCACCGCCGAAGGTTTCGGGATGTGGGCTAAAGGAGGCCGTGGCGGTCAGGTGGTGGAAGTAACCAACCTGGAAGACGATGCCAATGGTATCATCGAGGGCAGCTTCCGGTGGGCGCTGAAACAATATCCTTCCGAGCCGCTGACGGTGGTTTTTCGGGTTTCGGGGGTGATCGATCTGGTGACCCAGCTGCGGAGCAGCCGCACCCAGGGATTGACCATTGCCGGCCAGACCGCACCCGGCGACGGTATTTGCATCCGCGGGGCAAAATGTAATTTCGGCGGCAGCAAAAATCTGATCATCCGGCATATCCGCTTTCGGATCGGCCTGCGGGAGTTGGAAGGCGGCGGTACGGAATTCATCGAAGGTGGTTCCATCGGTATCGAGAATGCGAGCAACTGGATCATCGACCATTGTACCTTCGGCTGGTCGGGCGAAGAGAATATGACCATTTACGATAATACCCTCACCACCGTGCAATGGTGCATCATCCACGAAGGATTGTACGATGCCGGGCACGGCAAGGGGCAACGGGGATACGGCAGCCAGTGGGGAGGACAGACGGCTACCTATCACCACAATCTGCTCGCCAACAACTACAACCGCACGCCGCGGGTGAACGGTGCCCGAAGCAATGACCACCAGGTTTTGCTGGACTATGTCAACAACGTCAACTTCAACTGGGGGAAACCCAATTCGGCCTACGGTGGAGATATGGACCGGGAGGGGCAGTCGCACCACTGCAACATGATCAATAATTACTACAAGCCGGGACCGGCTCGGCCGGGCACTTCCTCCTCTTTTTTCGTGCAATCCTCTTTCCATTCCCAGCAGACCAATGACAAGATCGCCCGCTGGTATATGGCCGGAAATTACATGGAAGGACCGGCTAATGCGGATAAAAATGAAGACAACTACCTCGGCCTCGACGCCGGGTATTATACTGACAGAGGGATCGATAAGGCCGCACTGATCGCGCCGGAACCATTCGAAGTTCCTTATGAGCTAACTATTGAAACGGCACCGGAAGCTTACGAAAGCGTACTGGCCGGAGCGGGGGCGTATCCTCTCGATACCGTCGACCGGCGGATCATTCAGGAAGTACGCACCGGGATCCCGACCTACGGCGGGAGTTTAGGAGAAGGCCTGGGGATCATCGATAAACCTTCTGACGCCGGTGGTTATCCGGAATACGAAACCTACGATCTGATCGTGGATGCGGATCACGACGGGATGGCCGATGAGTGGGAAACGGCGAACGGCCTGGATCCGACGAATCCCGACGACCGGAACCGCGTGGTCAATTCCGGCTATACCACTCTGGAAGTTTACCTGAATAGCCTGGTGGGCGAGCCTATCGATCTGGACTTTACCATTTCCAGCGCTAAAGTGCACGATTTCGTGGTGGCCCAGGATGGAAGCGGTGATTTCACCAGCATCAACGAAGCCATCGAGGCCGCTTCGGATGACGGAGTACGCAATACCATCTTTATTAAAAAGGGCATCTACGAGGAAAAGGTATTCATCGGTAATCGCTGGCAGGATTCGGACAAAGTAATCAGCCTGATCGGAGAACAGGTCGATAGCGTAGTCGTCATCTGGGATGATTATCTGGGAAAAGAGATCACCTATCCGGGGCGCGAAGGTACCATTACCGCCGATGGCACGACCTGCCCGACCATGACGGTGACCGCTCCCGATTTCTATATGGAGAACATTACCGTTCGGAATCCGTCTACCGTAGCGCAGGCCGTGGCCCTCTACCAGAGCGGGGACCGGCAGGTACTGAAAAACTGTAAGATCCTGGGACATCAGGATACCCATCGCACCAAAAAAGGCCGCCGGTATTTCTACTTCCGCACGGTGATCGAGGGCGGTGTGGATTTTATTTACGCCGGGGGCACCTGTTACTTTTACCAGTGTGAGATCGTCAGCAATCGAGACGGCTTCATCACGGCTCCGGAAGACGTGATCTACCAGGCTACCCTTAGCTCCGGTAAGAAAATGCGCTATGGTTTCTTTTTCCGGGATTGCGACATTACCGCAACTGAGGGGGTGGCCGACGGCAGTGTTTTTCTCGGTAGACCGTGGCAACCGGAATGCGGTTCCGCTTTTCTGGAGTGTCGCCTCGGTGATCACATCAATCCCCGTGGGTGGACGACCTTTGGGGCCGGTAATGAGCAAACGGCTTTCTTCGCCGAGTTCAATAATCTGAATGCCGATGGTAGCGAACTGGTCGATGTGTCCCAACGGGTGGACTGGAGTACCCAACTAACCGCCGGAGATATCAATAATCATATGTTGTTGTCGAAGATCTACGCCAAGGTGTCAAACACACCTTTCGATGCGGTCTCCAAAGTTGTGGCAACCGACGCCCCCGCCTGGCTGCGGGTAGAGGAAAACTATCTGGAGTGGCCGCCGGTAGCGGATGCAGTCGGCTACGTGGTATACGCCGACGGATCGGCTATCGGTTATAATGACGGGGAGCATTACCTCGATACGCTGGCCTACGCTTTGCCGCCGGTGTACCGTGTACGGGCGGTAGGGCCGCACGGTAACCTCAGTGCGCCGAACGGGGAAAGTGAGGATTTTACCGTAGCGGGCATTAATGAAGTTATCGATTCGCCGATCTTCATTACCGGGGTCAAAGAAAAGATCAGTGAGGAACGTTTCGTGCCCAGGATCGCTGACGGGGTCATCACCTTCGATCAGCCGGTGTCCTGTCATGTCTATTCGGTGGTCGGCCAACGGATCCTGCAGGAAACCAATATTCACAATTTCGAGCTGGATCGCTTGAGTACCGGCGTATACATTTTTGTGGTCTCTACGGATGGGCAGCAGTATTATTCCTTTAAGGTGAGTAACGTTCGAAAATAGATAGAGCGCAGTGACTAAGTCCGACTTTAGCAAATTCAATGATTAGCTTCAGTGCCCTCGCAAAGCTGTAAGCTAATTTTAAAACGTACTCTCGTAAACCGGATGTTTTAAAATCACTCTTTGAATTTGACGTCTCACTGGATGGAGGAATCCCCTTTTATCACCAGGGCTATGCCCTTCTATGATCTGATCTCAATCATATAGCTACAAATATTTCAGGGCTATGCCCTTATCCATTTCAGCGGCGTAGTTGCGAATAACTCTGTAGATCAGTAAAGTGCTCTTCATCGAAGGGCGTAGCCTTGACCAGGTATTGATCCGGAATGTCCGTTTTCCTATTCAATTTACCGGATGCAATCTAAAATGCTTAAGTCGAGCTAAGATTTTGGTTCTTTTCCCGTGGTGGAAGGAGCTCTGCGTTTTAAGAATTCCCAGATGAGGAAAGCGAAGACCAGACTGTATTCCAGGGCTACGATCCACAGGTTTTCCCGGTATTCCGGATAACTGTAGTTGATGTAGGTCAGCAGGATCAGTCCGGACCACACCACCGGGAAACGCCAGTTAGTAAACAGGCAAAGCGCAACCGGCATGGCCACGTACCACGGATGGACGGTGGTGGTAAAGAACAGATAGAGACTAATGGCAAAAAGCGCCAGGGGCGGAAAGCTCCGCCAGTCGGATGATCTGTTCCGAAAGGCCATAGCGGTAATACCGATAAAGGTGCCCAGCGCGAGCATCGGGCCGATCTGGGCGATCTGATTATAACCTTTCTGCAGATAGCCCAGCCACCGCAATACATAATACACGCTGGCATTGAATTCGAATTTTCGAAAATAAAGATCCAGGCTATTCCCAAAATTCTCCAGGAATACCCCACTCAGCAAGGGGGCGAAAAGCAGGAGCAGCGTACCGCCCAGCACCGCAAAAAAGCGGAAACTTTTTGGCCAGCCCAGCCGCCGGATCAGAAAAGGCAGGAAGAGTAAGGGCAGCAGTTTGGCCGCAATAGACAGCGCAATGGCCACCGCCGCCGCGTAGATCCTATCTTTTTGTAGCCAGTAAATTCCCAGCAACAGAAAAAAGATCATGGCTCCTTCGTAGTGCAGATTACCCATGATCTCCACTACTACCAGCGGGTTGAGGGCATAGATCAGCGCCCGGCCGGCCGGTAAACCAAAGGTGCGCAGCAAACGGGGCAGCAGCCAGAGCGTACCGAGCTCACACGCCAGCAGGAACAGTTTCATGACCAGGGCACTGCCGATAATACTGGTCGGGAATAGCCAGCAGGCCAGCGCAAAGGTCGCCTGGGCCACGGGTGGATAGATCGTGAAATATTCCGGAGAGTTGAGCTCCCGGAACAGCGCTGCGGTCAGTCCGGGTACTTCCTGGCCGGCCTCCATGTAATATGCCGGTAAGTGGTCAAAGGGATTATAGCCCTGGATCAGCAGCCGTCCGTCCCAAATGAAGCGATACACATCATCCGACAGATTGGGAAAACTGAAAAAGAGGATCAGCCGGGCGAGAACCGCTAGTCCAAGCAAAAAGGGTAGGGGTGCCCGGTCCGATTGCCGGAGCATTAGTGCGTAGGCAACGAAAGCCGGGATGTAGCCGGCCAATATCCAGCCGAAATCCGACTGGCCCGGTACAAAACCCAGGAAGACAATACCGGCCAGGAACAGTACGGCAGACAGCCACATGGCCGGAGATCGCGGAAAAATGGAAGGTCCCTTATCCAAGTCGGCGGTTGCATTTTGGTTATCGAAGCGGGAACAGAATACACCCTTGCGTAGGGTAAACTACATGCTTACAGTTTCCTTTATTTCAGACTAAGGTGGCGCAGGCTAAAATAAAAGATCGTCCCGTAACCGAGAGCTAGCATCAGGTGGAAAAAGATGAACATGGTATTTTCCAGATAGATCCCCCCGATCACCGCACCGGCGAAATAGAGGGCCAGCAATCCTTCAAATACCGTCGTCCAGGAGAGTTTCCGGATCACATATTTATTGCGGCTGAAACTGTCCCGCAGATTTTTGATATTGAACTTTGGCGTGCGCACAAAGGGCGATTGTTTGCCCAGGAATCCCTGGATCACCGCCACACTGTTGTGCAGCGAAAGTCCCATGGAAAGGGCCAGAAAGAGCGGAAAGAGGAACAGGAATTTGAAAAAGCTTTTGGCAAAGGATTCTCCCTGGGGAATGGCCTCGACATTGGCCACGTAGTACACAGCGATAATGGACAACAATCCGATCAGAAAGACCGCAAAGTATTTGCTGTCCACGCCGACTTCCATCAGCTCTCCAAACAGGAAAAGCAGCGGCACACTGAATACCCCGGTAATGAATACGAACAAAAATACCGAGCTGGACAGCAAATGGCTGGTCGCCTGAATTTTTTGCCGCAAACTCAGGTCCGAACGCCACACCGTAGGCAACATTTTACGGGCAGTTTCGGCACCACCCTTCATCCAGCGGAATTGCTGGGATTTCAGACTGTTCATTTCCGCCGGTAGTTCGGCGGGGGAACCAATCTGTTCCAGGAAACGGATCTTCCAGCCCTTGAGTTGAGCCCGGATGCTGAGGTCCAGGTCTTCGGTCAGCGTATCGGCCTCCCAGCCACCGGCATCTTCGATGGTCTGACGGCGCCAGACGCCGGCCGTACCGTTGAATTGCAGGAGGTAGTCGCCGCGCATGCGGCCGGCCTGTTCCACCGTAAAATGGACATTGAGCTGTATGGCCTGCAGTTTGGTGATGAGCGAGTAGCCTTCGTTGATGTGTTCCCAGCGGGTTTGCACCACGCCGATCTCCTCATCCTGAAAATAAGGCATGGTATTTTTGAGGAAATCCGGTCGCGGTAAAAAGTCGGCGTCGAAAATGGCCATAAAATCTCCCTTGGCGTAGGGCATCGCATCCCGGAGTGCACCCGCTTTAAATCCCTGCCGGTCCTTCCGGATGATCTGTTCGATATTGAAGCCCTTGGCCCGGTATTCCTCCACTTTGCGCCGGGTGATCTCTACGGTTTCATCGGTAGAATCATCCAGGATATGGATCTCAAAACGATCTTTGGGGTAGTCGAAACTGGTGATGTTGTCAATGAGCCGCTCGATCACATACATCTCGTTGTAGATCGGGAGTTGGACCGTTACGAACGGCCATTCTTCGGGAGCGGCTGCGGACAGGTCGGTGGCTGCAAGGTAGTGATCATCCGCCGCGTTGCCGGCCAGTACCAGTTCGTTCTCGGGCGATGGAGCCGGACGGAGAGGAACGGCTTCCCGGTTTTTGTGGCGCTTGTAGTGGTACAACAAATTGAACTGCATGAGGCAGTAAACGGTGATGTACACCAGCGCCAGCGTATAGATACAGAATACCAGGTAAGCGATTACAGACATCATGCTAAATTTTACCACAACTTAAAAATGGTCCAGAGTATTTTATGGCCGGCCAGGACGGTGCCCCGGATGGTGCCGGATACTTTGGACACACCGACCCGCTTCCGGTAACTCACGGGAATTTCGGTGCATTTGAGTTTATACTTAGCTGCTTTGACTTGCATCTCTACGGTCCATCCGAAATCGGGGTCTTCCATCCGGAGTGCCTGGAGTTGGTCCCAGCGGATAGCCCGGAAGGGACCCAGATCGGTGAAGTTATAATTGTAAAATAAACGGATCAGATTGGTCGCCAGCCAGTTGCCGAATACCTGCTGGGGCATCATCGCGCCTCTCTCCATATCACCCAGTGCCCGGGAACCGATGACCAGATCGACCTCATCTTCCAGGATCGGACGGATGAGTTCCGTCATTTCTTCGGGATGGTCGGAATAATCACCGTCGAGGAAAACAACGATATCCGGCTGATCTTGTTCATTTTTCCGGCTGATGTGCTCCATGCCTTTCAGACAGGCGCTGCCGTATCCTTTTTGCGGCTGGTCGACTACCGTGGCTCCAGCCTGCCGGGCCACCATCGCAGTCTGATCACTGCTGTTGTTATTGCAAACAATGATCTCTCGGACCAGCTCTCCCGGTATGTCGGCAATTACCAGCCCAATACTTTTCTCCTCATTGTAAGCCGGTATGATGACGTCGATTATTGGTCTTTTCAACAGAATCTGTCTATTTCGTAAATGCTAAGAGGCGATCAATCACCCGATCCTGCAAAGGTAGGAGAATTATTAGTAAGGAAGTTGTCCTGGTGGGAACAGTGTGTAGAACAAATTGGAGAAAGCTCTGACCGATTAGAAGCGTATGACACATTCTTAGGGTGATACCGCTCCGGTCTGCGAAAGGAAAAAAACGGAAGGCTATGTTCCTGAAAATAGCCTTCCGGTCATATATGGTCTAAATGGCGGGGTGCTGACGCAAATTGCCGTAAGGGCTATTTGATTACCAGTTTACCATTAGCAATGAGTTGCTGTTTATCCAGTATTTGGTAGAGGTACAGGCCGGCGGGCAGGTCCCGCCCGTTCAGTTCAAAATTATTTCCCCGAACGGCCTCCTGGATAACTATTTGCCCCTGGGCGTTCAGTAAAAGGAATTGCCCCTTTTCCACTTCGTAGTTTAGGAACTGAAATCGCCCGGTATGGGTCATCGGATTGGGGCTGATCTGCAGACTGGCCCGGGGCGGCAGATCGACCGTTGCCGTTCTGACCTCCAAAAAATTAATCTCCACCTGATGCCTCACTCGATTGGTGATAATCGCTTCGTTAAAATCGAAGTAGATACTCGCCGTATTATCGATCAGGGTACCCGGAGGGTTATCCGGGAGTTGATTGACCTTGAACTTGATAAAACCGTGCGAAGCCGGTTCGTTGACTAGGCTATCCGGTAATAAGATGTTCTCAAAGTAAATCCGCAGTAAGCCGGTTTCCGACAACTCGGTTCGATAAGCATGACTGCTGCTCCCGGCCAGAAAAGTGGAATGGTCCAAAGCTGGGCTGAGCTGGTCTTCGATCACCACTGTAAAGGCGGTATCAGTGCCCGTATTTTGAAAACGGATCAGGTATTCGATCTCCCGATTGGGTTCGATGTAGTGAGCATCGGTCACGCCCACCGGGAAAGCCTGTTTGTCATTGGGATCGAATGATCCGACTACGGTCTGGCAATCGATGGATACATAGGGATCAGCATCATTCTGCCGGAATTGATTGACAATACCCGGACTGAACCCGCCGCAACCTTCTACAAAGGCGATCGGGGCGCTTTTCCCCGGGTGGCCTTTGGGCTGATCGATGGAAAAAAGCCAGGTAGCGCCGTTTGCCGGAAATTCGTAAACTCTACTTTCCGCGGGTCCCAATCCTTCGAGCGTACCACTCCGGTACATGACGACGTCTTCAACGACCGTATAGGCTAAGGGAGTGATAAGTGGATTGTCACCCACATTCCTGATTTCAAAGCGAACCTTACCCTCGTCTTCATCACAGGATCCGCTGACGGTGAGGCTGGCCCCGGACCATTCCTCGCCCGGCGTCTGACAATCGGCGGGGGAGATGGTTGCGCTCACACACTGGCTTTGCCCCAGCATCAGTTCGCAACTGGCCAATGCCTGGATCGTAAAACGCCCGCAGCCACCGGCCGGTATGCTATCCAATCGGAATCTGTATTGTTGACCTCCCAGCGCTTCGTAGTCTTCGGATGCACTTTCAAAAAGTAGCAGCTCATCGAGTTGCACTATGATCTCTGCGTCGTATACCGGCTCACTGGAATAATTGCAATAATTGATCGTGTAGCTGTTGGAAAAACACCGGCGCAGCAGGGCCGTACCTATATCCACCGTCAGCAATTGGCAATCCGTGCGTAAGTTGATCGGGAAATTCAATTCATTTAAGCCATCGATGTTATTGGAAAGCACCTGTGTACTGGGGCAGGCGGAGGAAAGCCCCGGCGGCAAAAGAACTTCGACGGAAATATCGGCGCTTTCACCCACGGGCAGATCCGCAATGAGTAAACTGTAGGAACCATTGGCCTGGGTTTGGGTAGAGTAAGTAGCGCCGGTATTGAGGTTAGTTGCCTGAATGGTCCAGGAAGACAGGGGCGTATGACCCTCTTCTTCATCCAGTAGGCAATTCTGATTATTATCGATAAAAACCTGGCCGTCTACTGCGCTGACTACATCATCTGCCTGTACGACCGTGGTACACCAGTCCCAGTTACCGGCCCGGTCACCAACCCACATATTCACCGAATGGATCGCCAGATCGGGCAGTACCAAGGTCTCACTTTCGGGCGGCATACCGCTAAAGTCTGCTGCAAACTCTAAACGGAAGATCAATTGATCGGCCGCCGTACAATCATCAAGGGAACCCAGATCGATTATGGAGGGCGTGACAATCGCTCCCTGGGTGGGATGGGCCGGGATATTGAGGTTACTCGTTTGGCAAAAAGGAGTGGGCCTTTGCTGGTCATCGGTGCAACCGGCCTGAGCCTGCCCCGGGATGGTGGGAAGGAAGAACAGGGCTAGCCAAAGCAAACAGAGGTAAGTTAGTTTTTGAGCCTTCATGTTTTTTTAATTGATGGATAAATCTGTTAGTAGTACGGTACAAAAGTGCTGTCTTTATAGGGGAGGTACAAAAACAATTAATTAGTTTTATAGCATAAAAAAAGTAGTATTTTATGATGAATAGATTGATAATAAGAGGTTTATATAAAATGTAGTTGATCAATTAATTCGAAATGTTAACCTGAATTATCCGGATTAAGGGCCTGTAAAAACGTATTTTATGGAAAACACCCGCCTCTGGCAAAGCCTCGATGACTTATCCGCCAGGGAAAAAAATGCCTTGCGAAAATTTGTCGCTTCTCCATATTTCAATCAAAGGGCTGATCTTCAATTGCTTTTGGATACTTTACTGGCGTTCATGGATAAGGGCCAAATTCCGGATCAGGCTGCAATCTGGTCGATACTGTTCCCCGATCAGGACTTTCAGCAAACCCAATTCCGTCTGTTGATGACCTATTTACAGCGATTGCTGGAGCAATTTATTATTGTAGAGGCCAGCCTGGCCGAATCTGGCTCGGGCCGGCAAAAACTGGTAGAGTTCTGGAGCCAAAAGGGAAATGGAGACTTGCACCAAAAGGCTTTGCTACGGGCAGAACGGAGTCTGGCCAAAGGGACGGTCAGGAATGCGGATTATTACCTTAGCCGCTATCGCCTCAGTGCGGAGCGCTACCGGCTCAATTACCGGCAGCGACCGGAGGCCGGCAAGGAACAGCAATCGGTAGACTGGGATTTTAACGTGGCGTTCATTGCGATGAAACTTCGGCAAAGCTGCCTGCTGCTGGCCCACGAGCAGGTGTACGAACGGGGCTATACCAGCACTTTACTGGAGCCGCTTTTTGCGTACATCCGGGAATACGGCTTACTGGAGATTCCCTGCACGGCCATCTACTGGCACGGTATTCAGATGCTGCAGAATCCCGCGCAGGAACAGCATTTTCAATCCTTTAAAAAGCTGCTGCTGGAGGCCAGCAACCAATTCCCCGAAGATGAAGTGCGCGACCTGTATCTGCTGGCGATCAATTATGGTATCCGCCAGGTCAATGACGGCAGGCCCAATTTCTTTTACGATATCATGGATTTTTACAAGGACGGTATCCGGCACGGCTATTTGCTGGACAATGGTAAATTATCCCGCTTCACCTATCACAATATCGTATCGGTAGCCTTACAGATCGATCAGGCCGATTGGGCCGAACAATTCATTGCGGAGTGGACTCCATTTATCGAAAGAGCCTACCGGGAAAGAATGGAAAGTTTTAATCAGGCAAAGATCGCTTATTACCGGCAACAATACCAGGACGCCATCCCCCTGCTGCAACGTTCCAATTACCATGACCCCTTACTCAATTTAGGCGCCCGGACGCTTTTGCTCAAAATTTACTTTGAGCTCGAAGAGTTCGAAGCCCTGCATAGTCACCTGGATGCCTTTCAGACCTATTTGGTGCGCAAACCCGAACTGGGTTACCACCGCGCCAATTACCGCCACCTGATCCATTATACCCGCAAGATGTTGGGATTGATACCCGGCGATAGTCAGGCCCGGGAAAATTTACGACAAAGGATCAGCCAGGAAAAGATCCTGACCGAAAAAGAATGGTTGTTGAAACAAATAGGGAAAGCCTGAGCAAAATACGGTCAAAAGCTTAGTCACCGGGGCTTCAGGCCGATATCGGTGGACCACGTCATGATCGCATGTACGCCGGAGGCCGGAGCCGCCCCGACCAATCCGCCGTTTCTTACTTTTTAACACCCCGATACACCGTACTCCCCAATAATTCACCCTATTTTTGCAGCCACAAATGAAAATCGTATATGAGACCAATCCTCTGGACTGTCGCCGCGCTGATGATGATCGTAATGATGCTGGCCTGTAGCAAGCGCGAAGACGACTTTATTACCGATGGAAGTGTAGAATTACAATTTAGCCTCGATACCCTCCGCTTCGATACCGTATTTACCGAAGTGGGATCCGCCACCCGTTCTTTCAAAGTGATCAATCCGAACAAACAGCCGGTGCGTTTGGGACGGGCGTACATCGAAGGTGGAGACGCTTCCTTTTTCCGTATGAATGTGGATGGCATTGCCGGGGATGTGGTGGAAGATATCGAGATCTGGGGGCAGGATAGTATATACGTATTTGTGGAAGTGACCATTGATCCGGACCAGCCGCTGTCCATCAGTCCTTTCGTGATCGATGACCACATCATTTTCGAGACCAATGACCGTCGCCAGTCGGTACGGCTGGAAGCCTGGGGGCAAAATGCTAATTATTTTCCCAGTCGCTTCAATCGGGGCGTACCTACCTTGCTGACCTGTGATAACGGCACCGTCGTCTGGGATGATCCCAAACCCTACGTGATCTACGGGGAATTGCTGATCGACAGTTGTGCCCTGGAAGTGATGGCGGGTACCCGGATCCACGTGCACGGCGGTATTGCGCGCAATGACCTGTTCGGCATTTTCAACGATGGCATCCTCTACACGCTACAGAACGGACGGCTCCGCTTTTTGGGCACCGAGGAAAATCCCGTGGTGATCCAGGGCGACCGGCTGGAAGAGGAATTTGCCGAAGAACCCGGCCAGTGGTTCGGCATCGTTCTCGGCCGGGGCAGCAACGGCAACCGCTTCGAACACACCGTGATCAAAAATTCCAATATTGGCATATTTGTGGATTCCCTGGCGGACGTCACGGCGCTCAATACCGAGATCGCCAATACGGCCGGCAACGGCATTGCGGCCTTCCACAGTAGGGTAGTGGCCCGCAATTGCCTGATCTATAACAATGCCTCCAATTCCGTACAGCTCACCCTGGGCGGCGATTATTTCTTCGATCACTGTACCATCGCTTCCTACGGCGTGAACGCCGCCGCGATCAGTATGAGCAATTTCTTTTGCTACGACGATGATCCGCTTTCCTGTAATCAGGCTGCGGTCAATCGATTACGGGCCATTTTCCGGAACAGCATTTTCTTCGGATCGCGACGGGATCAGGTATTGCTCTCGGACTACAGCGCCCGAATGGAACCGGATATGTTCGACGTTAGTTTCCGCAACTGCGTCGTACGGACGGAGCGCCTGCTGACGGATAACGATGGGCTGTATGCAGACTTCTTCGAATCTTACTGCCAGGATTGTGTGAACGGCACGACTATGGATCCGCTGTTCATCAGTACCCAGGATGATGATTACCACCTGGATACGCTGTCCATCGCCAAAGACGTAGGCGTGCCGCTCCAAGGTCTGGATGTCGATCTGGATGGTGTCACCCGGGATGATCTACCGGATGCGGGTTGCTACGAGCGGGTGGAGTGATCCTAGTTCCGGGAGGTTTGGAAGGATCGCTCCCGGAAGATCGCCCTGGGATGATCCAATAAATCCCAGCATAAGTCCAGGAAAATCGAAAAAGCAGGAAAAAAATAATATCTACAGGAAGTAGATTTTTAATCTGAGTTGGGTACTTTTCGGAGTCTGGTCCGACACTATGATGCGACCGGGGTTCGTAAGCCCGGCCCACTCAGCAACTGCCATGCCTATGCCGAATGAGATGCTTCCTGCTATTGCCGCTTATTTTCGGGCCTGCTACCAGGCGGATTTCCGGGCCATTCACCTATTGAATTTTTTCAGCAAGAAGGTAGAATATCCCCTCTTCCTCTCGGAAGCGGATTTGCTGACCGGCCAACTGTTCCGGGTACCGATCGATAGTGAGTGGGCCCGGCAGGCCGATGCTTATCTGGATATCTACTCCCGCGAAAAGGCCCTGTACGCCGGTGCTTTCTTCCTGTGCGGACGGAGCCGGGTGCTGGGGCGCAACCATTCCGTCTGTGCGCCCTTGCTGATCTACCCGCTCACCCTCGAACTGGAGGATGAAGTCTACTACCTTAAAGCCGATACCACCAACCCGACCCTCAATCCGGCAGTGATCGAAGTGCTCAATCGCTCGGACAACAATGCTTCCGCTACCCAGGAAGAGCTGGCTAAACACCTGCCGATAGGTCCCCTGGATTTTGATCAGTGCTATCAGCTGGAAAGAGCTTTTACCGATCTGTTTCCCAATGTGGAAGTTTCTACGCTGGCCGAATTCCCCGAATTGTTATTGGAGGATGACGTTCGCTCCCTGCTGAAAAAAACGAAGCGGGGCTTCCAGATCCTCTCGGCCATTGGCATCGGTATCGTCGACAAGGGGAAGGGAGCCCGCGGGGTACTCAATGAACTGGAAATGCTGGCGCAGGGTAATGACTGGTCCCGTCCTCTGCAAACGCTGTTCAGTGAGCAACCCGTTGTGGCGTCTAAAGCCGGTACCGAAAGTATCTGGGCGCCGGCCGTATTGAGTGAAGCTCAGGAAGAGGTCGTGCGAAATGCCTATCGTTACCCCCTGAGCCTGGTGATCGGACCGCCCGGTACCGGCAAGACCTTTACGATCGCCAGTCTGGCCGTCGACCTGATGAGTAAGGGGCAGTCCGTGCTCATCGCTTCCCGGAACAATCAGGCGGTAAAAGTGGTTGCGGAAAAGATCGAAGCGGACCTCGGGCTGCCACAGATCGTAGTTAAGGCCACCAGCGGCAATTACCGGAAAGCGGTAAAGGACCGGCTGAAGGAATGGTACCGGGGTTTCGGACTGGAAGAATACCGGAAGTCCGACGTGCGCATCGCCCGGCAGGAAGTGATGCAGCGGGATCGCCGCATCCAGGAACTGGTGGAGCATCTCCTGAGGTGGGAACACAAGATCATGGACTGGGGGGCATTCGTGGCGGGAGGAACCAACGGTCTCTGGAGTAACGTGAAAAGATGGTTTATCCGGAATAGTCTGGGGCGGAGTGTACCCTTCTGGAAATCCGTAATGAAACTGGAACGCATGTTCTGGTTGCGCCGGAAATTCATGATCGAATACCTGCGGATCAACTTTTTCTACCGGCTGGTCCAGGTACTGCGCAACCGGCGGAAAGAAGTGCGCAACCTGATCGCTGCCCTGAGTGCCCGTACCGGCAACAAACAAGCCAACATCTTCGATGAAATGGACGTATCGGTCATCCTGCAGTGCCTTCCGATCTGGATCACCAATACGGCGGATATTCATCAGATGTTGCCGGCCTATACCGAAATGTTCGACGTCGTGATCATCGATGAGGCCAGCCAGTGCGATATCGCCAGCGCATTGCCCGTACTGCAGCGGGCCAAACGGGCCGTCATCGTGGGCGATCCTAAGCAGTTGCGGCATATCTCATTTGTTCCCCAGCGGCAGCAGCAGATCTTCCGGGAGCAATACGGTCTGGAAAAAGCACCCGGGCACTGGCTCGATTACCGCAACCAAAGTCTGCTGGATCTGGTGGAGGATCAACTCACCACGCAGGATCAGGTTAAACTGCTTGATGAGCACTTCCGTTCTCTGCCGGACATCATTGCGTTCAGTAACCGGCACTTTTACAGCAACCAGCTGCGGGTCATGACCGCCACGCCCGACCGGTTTGGAGAAAAAAATGTACACCTTCGCGTCGTTGCCGGACAGCGTACCGGCCGGGGCGATAACGCGGAAGAAGTAAAAGCCGTTGTCGAGATGATCGATTCCATTCTGCAGAAGGAAAAAGAGCTGGATGCGGCGCTGTGCCAGAGCATCGGGGTGCTTTCGCCCTTTCGGGGCCAGGTGGAGGCGATACAAAATGCGATCGCGGAGACCTTTTCCGCGGATCAGTTGCTGCGCCACCGCGTGCTGATCGGTTCGCCCTTTGCCTTCCAGGGGGAAGAACGGGATGTAATGCTGATCTCATTTGCCGTTCATCCCGGTAGCCCCGGCGGGGTATGGACCTACCTCAACCGGGAGGATGTGTTCAACGTGAGCATCACGCGGGCCCGCGCGGAGCAGTACCTGTTCCTTTCCGGCGCACCGAAAGATTTTCCCGATGGCAATATGCTGCGTGCCTATTTGGATTTCCTGGAATTTCGGCGCGAAGCGGCCGCCCGGTCACCGGAGTCCGGTCCCGGTTCGGATCAGTTTATGGGAGAAGTGCTGCAGCAGCTGTCCGAATGGGGCATCGATCAGGTCCACACCCATTACTCCATCGGCGGAGTGGAACTCGATCTGGTAGTCGTACACGAAGGTCGTTCTCTCGGAATTGATCTCATGGGATTCCCGGGGCCGTTCACCGGACTGATCCCCATCGAGCACTGGAAAATCCTGAGCCGGGTAGGAGTGCCGGTTTTTGCATTACCCTACATCAACTGGCTGTTCCAGCCGGAAACCAGCCGTGCGGCCCTCAAAAATTACCTGCTTACCGAGCAAATTTGAAAAACTGTTGTTTATTGGGTACTTAAGCAGCTGTTTGCCGCTGATTCTGAGCATCGGGCTATCCGTCATTGATGGCCGGCAGACCGCATCCACGACTAAAATACACGCATGAAGTTTATTCAGGAATTTAAGGAATTTGCCGTTAAGGGCAACATGATCGATCTGGCGATCGGGGTAGTGATCGGCGCTGCATTTAATAAGATCGTTGACACCCTGGTGAAATACGTAGTGACCCCGCCTCTGGGGTATCTGACCAGCGGATCGGACATCTCGGATCTCAAACTTGTACTACGCGAACCGACGCTGGACGCGGCGGGGAAAGTGCAGGATCCCGGAGTGGTGATCGAATACGGAATTTTTCTGGAGGCCTGTATCGACTTCCTGATCATTGCTCTGACGATCTTCCTCGTAGTAAAAGCCATCAACAGCCTGCGGCGGGACGCAGAAGATGAGAAAAATCCAAAAGTACCTACTCCCAAAGATATTGCATTGCTGGCGGATATCCGGGATCAGATGCGGGAAACGAATGCCCTGCTGAAAAAACAGGATCAGTAGGACATCCCTTTCCCGCGCCGGATCAATTGCGGCCGAACTTCAGCTGGATCGAAAAAATGTCCGATTGCAGCTGGGTGCTCCGTTCGTAGTGTCCGTAACGGAATTCGATCATTTTCAGTCCGTAGCTGGCGGCTCCGGCCTTCACGTCAAAGATGCCGTTGGGCGGTCCGTAGCGGAGACCGGCTCCGTAAAAATGGCTATTGAACGCGGAAATATCGTAATCGCTGGTATAGTAGGTGTCCGTTAGCTGGTGTGCTCCGTAGGGCGCAAAGTAATCGGCCTGCGTCTGGGTGTAATACCGGTAGAACGGATAAACGGAAAAGAAGGAATTGATCTTAACCGGCAATTCCAGACTGGCGGTATGTGCCTTGATCCCCCATTGATCCACGTAGTAGCGGTAGTACGCCCGGGCGACCAGAAAATCGCTCAGGAAATAATTGGCCCGGATACCCAAGGGCAACTTCCAGCGGCTGTCCGGCAGTTTTTCCACTTCGGCCTGTTCCTGACCCTCAAAGTAGACCCGGTTGAAGGGGGTGGATAACAATCCCTGCTGGTAGACCCCGTCCGCCATCAGCGCTACCTGCAGCCGCCGGTTGATGACCTGCGAATAGACCAGTGAGGCCGAAAAGGAATTCCGGCCGGAACCCGTGAGTCCCAAAATATTTTCCGTCTGATATCTGCGGCGCACTTCGATCGGGTAAATGACCTGCCACTGGTCAAAATAGGCCTGGAGATTCAATCCAAGTTCACGGTTGTGATCCGCGGAGAATTTGGCAATATTAAAACCCAGCCCGAAGGAATTGTAATCGTATTCGTGCGAAAAAGAAGTACTGGCCCCGATCCGGTACCGTTTTTGCTCATCGGTCATGAGCCAGGACAGGGTCGGGTACACCCGCGTATCCGCGGAGGAAGCGGAAGAAATGGTGGCCGGATCGATCTTATCCGAGGATGCGGAGGTATAATAATCTATCCCGAGATCTACATTAAATTCGTGAGCCCGGTTTTGCCGGTCCTCTTTACTCAGTTTCACCTTGATCACCGAAGCGGCGTCGGTGAGCTGTTCGCTGCCGATCCCGCCGGTAACGGCCGAATTATCGCCGTCCTGCTGGTAAAAACTGAAGAGCAGGTTGACTTCTTCCACCTGCAGCTTTTTCTTTTGGTAGGCACTGGTATCCGACTGGGCCGAAGCTAGTTGCCACAGGCCGGCCAGGACGATCAGTGCGAGCATATATCTGTTCATAATGAGTATGTCTGGATGTTAATGGAGAAATGGTATTTCCGTCGGATCAGTTACATCCACAACCGCCGCCGGTCTTGCCACCGTTGGCGCCGGCAGCGCCTTCCCGGTAGAACTGGAAATAGGATTCGAATTGCTCCGCCGGTCGATTGGCGAGATTCATTTCCGCATCGTTGAGATAGGCCTTCTGGTATTCCTTCACCGAAGTGCAGGAAAAGGAGGCCAAAAGGGCGAAGATGGCGAGCCCTTTAAAAAATAATCCTCTCATATCTGGTTGCTGATTTGACAGGAACAGCCCGACTCCCTAATCGCAGTCTGCGAAAAATAGTCGATGTGGGAGCAGGAGCATGCTACCTGTATTAAAGGTTGAATGAATTTTCTGCTGGCTAGTGGTGTGAGGGGGAAATGGTTGGCGCTATTGCAAACTCAGCGCTTCTTTACGGCCAACATTCAGTTAGTGCAGTTCGATCTGCGTCGAAGTACTGATCTCGCCGGTGTCGTCCACCAGGATAGCGTGAACACCCTGCATCTGGTTGATCAGATCCAGACCGATCTCTTTGCCTAAAACGAAGACCGAGGTGGCCAGCGCATCGGCCATTTCGGCATTGGGGCAGATAATGGTCACACTCTTCAGGCCGGAAACCGGATATCCGGTTCGGGGATCGATGATGTGGGTATAGCGTTTCCCGTCGATCTCTACGAATTTTTCGTAGTTACCGGAAGTGACGACGGCCGAATTGGAGATCTCCAGGTAGGAAAAAGCATCCAGCTTATTTTCGGGATTGGCAATGCCGATCGTCCAGGGTGATCCATCCGGCTGGTGGCCCCAAACGGTCAGGTCACCACCGGCATTGACGATGCCGTCCGTTACACCGGCGTCTACCAGAACAGCTTTGGCCTTTTCCGCGGCGTAGCCCTTACCGATGGCACCGAAGCCGATCCGCATACCCGCATCCTTGAGGAAGATTGTTTGCGCCGCCTCGTCGAGGATAATGTTACGGTAGTTGATCAGTCGAACGGATTGTTTGGCCACATCCGGTGCGGGCAGGGCGGTCATCGTCCCGTCAAAATGCCAGATCTCTTTATCGATAGAGCCGAAAGAGATATCAAAGGCACCCTGGGTGATTTCGGATATCTTCTGGGAGCGCCGGATCAGTTCCAGTAATTCGGTATCAACCTTTACGGGAGCAATACCGGCCTGCCGGTTGATCTCGGAGGTCTGGCTGGTCTCGTCCCAACTGGAAATAAGGTGTTCGATCCGTTGGATCTCCGCTACTGCGGCGTCGATCTGCTGCTCCGCTACCGTCTGATCCTGGCCGACAACGCTGATGACAAAGCGGCTACCCATCAGTAGCAGTGTTCGTTTGAATACCTGCGTCTGCCCGGTGGTCGGCGCTTTGGTTTCCGGCTCGTGGGGCCGGATGGCTTTCACAAAATCTTCGGCGCTCACGCTGGGGAGCCCTTCCCAACTCGTGAGTACGCTGCCGTTGGCCCGGAGTAAAACCGTCATCGGGAAGCTACCCTTACGGTTATACTGCTCGGCCAGTTGCTCATTTTGGGCCTGCTGTTCGGCACTGAGCTGATTTTTTCGCCTTCGCGGAAAATCTGCATTCAGCAGCACCAGATGGTCGGCGGCAAAAGCACGGAAGACTTCTGTACCGAAGATCTCCTGCTTCATCTTGATGCAGGGGGCACACCAGTCGGAACCGGAAAAATTGAGCAGGATGACCTTGTCCGAAGCAGCGGCCTGTTCTTTGGCGGTTGCCCAGGAAGTCTCCCAGCTCAATTCGGTCTGGCTGTAAAGCAAATTTGTGGAAAGCAGCAATAAACATCCCAGGAAGAAACCCGGGACAAGCGGAAAGTTTCTGGTTGCTATATTCATTATGTAGAGATAGTTTTTCCGGTCGGGGGGAGTACCGGATGGTTTATCTTTTAACAGCTTTTTTCCGCCTTTTGTGATAAACCCCGCTGTTAAACATTCGTTAACGGGCAGGCCGGGAAAGGGCTGCCTGGTCAATCCCGGAATGGGAACCAAGTCAAACCCACCGACAGCCTACCGACCCCGTAGCGGATATTTTCTTCGTCAATGTTCACCGACTGATCCCCAATATGGAATTCCGAAAAATTACCTCCCGTGCCGCGCAGGCCCAGATCAAGGGCCAGTTTTCGCCCGACGTACACCAGCAGGCCGCCGCCAATACCGAGACCGCCACCGGCAAAGGAAATTTCGGGTTCGTCCGCCCGGGTTTCGGTGCTTTGGAAACTGATGTCCAGATAAAAGGTTGGTGATTTCAGCTTTTTGCCGAAATGCAGCCGGGTACCGAGTTCGGCAATACCGAGTCCGTAAGTTTGGTTGCGATCATTGCCGGGCCTCATGTCGGCTCCGGTGAAACCCAGATAGAGGGAGAAGGTTGGCGTAAATCCGTATCCCACCCGCAGGCCCAGTCCACCGCCGCGGTCGGTGCCCTCGTTTTCCGAACCAGTGGAAAGTCCCTGGCTGTTCAGCTCGGCATTCAACCAGAGTTTTTCGGTAAAAGGAGTGATCTGGGCGGACACCAGGCCGAGCGGTCCCAGGATCAGCAGTCCGATGAGTAGGTTTTTCTTCATTTGAATTTGTTTTACGGTTTGGTAAAAAGAGGTTTCCATTGGCACCGGGCGTTCCGGATCCATCCGCAGTCGGCACGATCCGGTATCCCTAATACCCCGCGAAAGCGGCTTACCCTGAGTCTTTCAACGAAAATGTACGGATTCTCACCCAAAAGCACGGATTTATAATCCCGGGCGAATGCGCGTGGGATGAACTGGATCTTTGTGGGGTCAATTTATTCATTGGAAAGTGAAACGTATACTTCCAATTCTAAAATCACACAACCAACAAGATGTTACCCATTATCAGATCATCCGTACTGTTTTTATTCTTGCTGTTAACCTCGGCAGCTTCGGCCCAGGAAGAAGCGACGCTCAGCGGCCATATTCGCGATGCCGTAAGTGGAGAGGAGCTGATCGGCGCCAATATTTACGTGCTGGAAGCGGAAACCGGGGCCTCCACGAATGCCTACGGTTTTTATTCCCTTTCGCTGGATCCCGGAAACTACCGGGTCGTGTTCAGTTACCTGGGATACCGTTCGCAAACCGTTCCGCTCAGTCTCGGAGAGAGCCGGACATTTGACCTGGAACTGGAACCGGAAGGTGTCCTGATGTCGGAAGTGGAAGTAAAGGCAACGGCCGAAGACCGACAGGTAGAAAGCATTGAAATGAGCGTGGACAAACTCAATGCCGAGCAGATCAGGCGGATTCCCCAGGTATTGGGCGAAGCCGACCTGATCCGCAGCATCCAGCTATTGCCCGGAGTGAGTACGGTGGGGGAGGGTGCCACCGGATTTAACGTTCGCGGCGGTAATATCGATCAGAACCTGATCCTGCTCGACGAGGCTACCGTCTATAATTCTTCCCACCTTTTTGGACTGTTCTCCGTTTTTAACGTCGATGCCATCAAGGATTCCAAACTGTACAAAGGGGGGATCCCGGCTAAATACGGCGGTCGTTTGTCATCGGTGCTCGATGTCCGGCAACGCGACGGCAACCGGAAAAAATTTGCCGCTACCGGCGGGATCGGAGCGATCGCCAGCCGCCTGACTCTGGAGGGGCCGATCCAAAAGGATAAAAGCTCCTATATGATCGCCGGCCGGAGTTCTTACGGACACTTATTCCTGAAGTTCAATCCGAACCTGCGGGATAATATCGTCTACTTTTATGATCTCAATGCCAAGGCTAATTTCACCCTGGGCGAAAAGGACCGACTCTACCTATCGGGATATTTCGGACGAGATGTCTTTAACTTTTCCGATGATTTTGCGTCCGACTGGGGGAATGCCAGTGCTTCCCTACGCTGGAACCATCTCTTTTCCGACAAGCTGTTCTCCAACTTTACCGCCATTTACAGCGATTACGATTATGCCTTCGGGGTGCCGGAAGGCGCCCAGGCTTTTGACTGGAATGCCCGGATCAACAATTATCTCGTTAAGGGCGATTTCAGTTATTACCTCAGCCCGAAAAGTCAGCTGGATTTCGGTGGGGAAGCCAATTTCTATCGTTTCCATCCCGGCCGGGCGAGCGGACTGGGGCAGGGATCAATCTTCAACGAAATAGAGATCCCACATAAATACGCACTCGAAACGGCGCTGTACGCCAGCTTCGAACACCAACCCCTCCGCAATCTCACCCTCCAGTACGGCCTGCGCTTTTCGGCCTTTACCCGACTGGGCAAAGGGGATATCCTGCTGTATGAGAATGGAGTGCCCAGCAGTCCGGAAGCGGTCATTGATACGGTCACTTACGACTCCTGGGAGAAGATCATTTCTTTTTCCGCTCCCGAGCCACGTTTCTCGGCCAACTACCTGATCAATGACCAGAATTCGGTCAAGCTGAGCTACAACCGGATGCAGCAGTACATTCAACTGGTGTCCAATACCACGGCCGCTACGCCCATCGACATCTGGACGCCCAGTGATCCGTACATCGATCCGGCTACCGTGGATCAGGTGGCGCTGGGGTATTTTCGGAATTTTGGTCAGAATGTCTACGAGGTATCCGCGGAAGTATTCTATAAAAAATTCAGAAACCTGATGGATTACAAAGATGGTGCGGAACTCCTGCTGAGTGACCACCTGGAAACGGAACTGCTGAGCGGTGACGGTCGGGCCTACGGTTTGGAACTCTCGCTGCGCAAGACCGCCGGGGCGGTAAGCGGCTGGATCAGTTATACCCTGTCGCGCTCGGAACGCAAAGTGCCGGGGATCAATGAGGATGAGTACTATCCGTCCAACTACGATAAAACGCACGATCTGTCCGTGACGGCTTCCTGGAAAGTCAATGAAAAGTGGAACCTCTCTTCCAGTTTTGCCTTCGCTACCGGTCGGCCGGTTACCTATCCCGCTTCGCGCTACGAGTACGACGGGATCACGGTGCCGCACTACGGCGAACGGAATGCCCATCGCATTCCCAGCTACCACCGGATGGATATCGGCGTCCAGTACACGCCCAATAAAGATCCGGACAAACGCTGGAAAGGGACCTGGGAATTCGGCGCCTACAATGTTTACGCCCGGCGCAATGCCTATTCCATCTTTTTCCGCCAGAACGAGGACAATCCCCTGCAAACCGAGGCGGTGCGCTTTTCGGTATTCGGATCGGTCCTGCCTTATGTAACCTATAATTTTTCCTTTTAAATCCGGCTCGTCCATACTGCCGGAATAATTAATCGATCACCCAAATTGCTGAACGAGATGAGAAAGACAAAGTGACAAGGTGACCGGGAGATCGGGAGAAGGCGTGAGCACCCAATGCTCCCCGTCTCCCCCTCTCCCAGTCTCCAAGTCTCCCCGTCTCCAAGTCACCTCGTCTCCAACTCCTCCCCATTCACTCATTTGTAAATTAAATCAACATGAAGATCAAGATCATTTTTCCCGTCATTGCCATGCTGGCCGTATTGACCGCCTGCCAGGACGTTATCGAACTGGAAGTTCCCGACGGAGATACCCTATTAGTTGTAGACGGCTGGCTGACCGATCAGCCCGGGGAAAAGTCGGTACGCCTGACTTCCACCGCCAATTATTTCAACAATACCGCTACTCCGCCGGTACAGGGCGCACTGGTACTGCTGTACGCGGACGACGAACTCGCCGATACCTTAACCGAAAAAACGTCCGGTGTTTACACCACCATGGCGATTGGGGAAGTGGGCGTCAGCTATTCCCTCTACATCCGGACTGCCGACGGCAACGAATACGTTTCTCTATCGGAATTACTCCGGCCTGTACCGGAAATCAGCCAGATCTATACGGAATACAAGGAGGAAAGTGCACTTTTCGAAGAAGGCTATTACGTTAAGATCGATACTCAGGAACCGGAGGGTAAGGGCGATCATTACCGCTGGAAACAATTCTTGAATGACGAATACCTGAATACGCCTTTTGATCTGCTGTACGCCAGCGACGAGCTGGTAGACGGTAATCCGATCCTGGGCCTGGAGGTAAACGTAGATCCACTGGCGGTCGGCGATCACTTCCGAGTGCAGCAACTGTCCATCTCCGAAGCGGCTTATGATTTTTTTACCAATCTCCAGGATCAGACCGCCTTTATCGGTTCGCTTTTTGATACCCCGCCATCGGCTCTGCACGGCAACCTCGAAAACCTGGATCCTGCCGGGAAACCGGTATTGGGTTTCTTCGGGGTATCGGCAGTCAGTGAGCGGGAAGTGACTGTGGAATAATGGAAAGGGAAGTGGATACGGTAATCGGATCCGCTTCCCCTTAAGCTTTACACCAGAATATCCCGGATCACATTGCCGGCAACGTCCGTAAGCCGGATGTCCCGGCCGCTAAAGCGGAAGGTGAGCTGTTCGTGGTGAATGCCCAGCAAGTGCAGCATGGTAGCGTGCAGATCGTGGATGGTGGTCGGTTTGTCCACTACCCGGTAGCCGTACTCATCGGTCTGTCCGTACACCGTACCACCGCGAACCCCACCGCCGGCCATCCAGATGGAAAAAGCGGAAGGGTTGTGATCCCGGCCATTATCACCCTGGGCGAAGGGCGTACGCCCGAATTCGCCGGCAAAGACCACGAGGGTCGTTTCGAGCAGGCCGCGTTGTTTGAGATCCTGCAGCAACCCGGCGATGGGCTGGTCTACGGCGTGGGCATTGCGTTCGTGACCGTTCTTGAGGTCATTGTGCTGATCCCAGCGATCGGCCGCTACCCGCGGACAGGTGAGTTCGATAAAGCGGACCCCGCGCTCCACCAGCCGGCGGGCCAGCAGGCACTGTGCCGCGTAACCGCGGGTATGCGGGTCGGGGGAATCCGTACCGTATAATCGGTGGGTGGATTTAGACTCACCGGCAAGATCCGTCAGTTCGGGTACCGCCGACTGCATGCGGAAGGCGAGTTCGTAATTGTTGATGGCGGCAGCCACCTGATCCTCGTGCCCGATCTTACCGATCAGGCTGTCGTCCATTTTGCGGGCCAAAGCCAGTTTCTTCTGTTGGATCTCCGGGGAGACTTCCAGGGGGTTGATGTTAGCCAGAGGTTGGTCGCCGGCCCGCAGGATGGAGGCCTGATAACTGGCGGGTAGAAAACCGTTCTTGAAATTGTCCATGCCGCCGGGCGGAATGAGTCCGCCGTCCAGCACAACGTATCCGGGGAGGTCCTGGTTTTCGGAGCCCAGGCCGTAATTGACCCAGGCACCCATACTCGGCCGCCCCTGGATGCCGATCCCCGTATGCAGGAAATAGTTGGCGTTGGTGTGTTCGGGGAAATCCGATACCATGGAACGCACCAGCGCAAGATCATCCACGCATTTCGCAATGTTGGGAAACAGATCACTGACCCACATCCCGCTTTCGCCGTACTGCTTGAAATCCCAGGGGCTTTTCAGGATCTTACCGATGTTGTTGAACTGGGTGGCATCCACCTTGAACTTGCGGTAGGGGTCCTGACCGTTCTCGCGGGCCAGGCGGGGCTTGGGATCAAAGGAGTCCACCTGGGATACGCCGCCGTCCATATACAAAAAGATCACACTTTTGGCCCGGGCCGGATAGTGGGGGAGGGTTAGCCCACCGGTCTTTTGGACCAGATCGGTTTCCGGACGGCAGCCCTGAGCGCCCAGCAGGCCGAACAGGGCGAGGCCACCGAAGCCGTTCTTACAGAGGCTGAGCATTTCGCGACGGGTATAACAATTTTTATGAGACATGATGATTTTACTGCTTTTCGATTTGAATAATGCTGGTAAAAGGGCTTCGTAGTCTGCGGCCACTACAGCAGGAAAATGAACTCCTTGATGTTAAAGATAACCTGGCAGAAATCGGCCCAGGTTTGCAGCTGAGGATCTTTGGGTTCTGTATCGGGCGCTACTTCCTGGCTTGCCAGTCCGGTGGAGTCGGACCTTTCCTGGGTCTCCACCTCCTGGTACAGGGCTGCCTGCTCGGCAAAAAATGATCTCGCTTTTTCAATTTCCGCTTCCGTAGGTGGCCGGGCAAATGCTTTGCGGTAAATGCCGTCCAGTCGTTCTTCGAAGGTAGCCTCCCGATCGAGGATCTGTTGGGCCCATACTTCGGCCTGCTCCTGTACGAAAGGATCGTTCATCAGGTTGAGGGACTGGGCGGGTACATTGGAGACATTGCGATTACCGAAGGTGCTGAAGGGGACCGGGAAGTCAAAGGTCAGCATCATGGGCGGTAAAAAATTGCGGCGCACGGCCTGATAGATACTGCGGCGGCCGTCGCCGTCCAGTGGTCCGGATTCCCACGGCCGGCCCCGACCCTGCATAAAGGGCGTGAGGTGTACCGCTACGGAAGGCCCAAATCGACTGGTGTCCAACCGTCCGGAAACCGCCAGGATGCCGTCCCGGATCGCTTCCGCTTCCAGGCGCCGGATCGGGAAATGCTGCAACCAAAGGTTTTGCGGATCTTTCTTTTTACTCATTTCGGAGGGTGCCGTACTGCGCCGGAAGGCATCCGAAAGGGCGATCTCCCGGATCATGGCCTTGATCGACCAGTCTTCTTCAATAAAGCGCAGCGCCAGATGATCCAGCAGGGCCGGATGGGTGGGGATCTTGCCCTGGAGACCGAAATTATCAACCGTTTCTACCAGACCACGACCGAAAAGATGATGCCAGAGCCGGTTGACCATCACCCGCGCGGTAAGTGGATTATCGGGATCGGCAATCGCATTGGCCAGTTCCAGGCGGCCGCTGCCCTGTTCGGAGAAGTTCGGATACAGTTCTTTAAATGCGGTGAGGTAGCGGTGGGGCAGCCGTTCTTCGGAAACCTGCAGGTGATTGCCCCGGATGAAGACCGGACTGAATACGGCATCACCTTCGCTGACTCCACCGAAAGAGGTAAAGGCGTAGAGGCGATCCCGAATAGCCCGGATGCTGTCCCGGTGTCCCGAGATTGGACCCCGCACCGGTCCCAGGTTGGCCCGTGGCAGTTCGCGGTTCAGAGCGGCTGCCGTTTCCCGGTCCGTCTGACCTTTGGCCCACTGGTCGAGGTCTTTTTTTCGGAGTGGGGTATTCTTTAGGGCATTCAGTTTCGGCAATTCCTGTACGGAAGCCGAATCGTGCAGGAAGGCGTATTCGGCCTCCAGCCAGGCGTCGGGTTCCACACTGTGGTCGTGGCGCTGTCGGTTTTTCCACATCTTACCATTGAGCAGTTCGAGGTACGCTTTGCTGCCGCGCCACATGCTCAGATTCATCCGGATGGTGGTCATGTCCGGCGAGTTCAGCTCCTGGGTCAATTCGCCGTGGATGGGGGCCTGGATCAGTTGGAAATTATCGATGATGAGTCTTACGGTTGTGTTTTGTCCGGCTACCCGGGCCGTCAGATAGTCGTGGTCGATCGTGAAGGTCGGCGATCGCAGGGTGCCCTGTACGCCGATGCCGCCGAAGCGGCTGGAGGCCTTAGCCGCAGCAAACCCGCGCAGCTGATCGGTGTCCGGATCGAATTCCGGTTCCCCCAGCGCATTACCCGCAGCAAAAGCTTCTCCCCGGACCATCCAGCCCTGGTGATCTCCCTTTCGGAAATCGGCCAGCACCCGCACCGCTCCGGCGGCCGGACCTTCCGGTTCGTTAAACTGTTGACTGGTGGCCAGTACCTGGGGACCTTCGTGCGCGGGCATAGCTCCCGCGATCAGGGATCTTATGGCCTGTTTGTGGGTTTCGATACTATCGACACGAGCCTGTGCCTGCAGACCGGAATTGGTCGGATAATAGGTAAAACGCGCACTCTCGAAAATACCATAGAGCGCGTAGTAGTCCGCGGTCGGCAGCGGATCAAACTTATGATCGTGGCAACGGGCGCAGGCCAGCGTGAGCCCCTGGAAAGTTTTGGTGGTGACATCGATGATGTTGTCGATCCGGTCGGCTTCTTCTTTGCGGATGTCCACCGGGCTGTGTTTTCCCTCCCCCATATTGTAAAAGACCGTACCGATCAGGGATTCGTTGTGGCCGGTTTCCGGGTCGTAACGTTGCTGCTCCAGAAGGTCTCCGGCCAGATGCTCCCGGATCAGCTGATCGTAGGGGAGATCCTGGTTGAAGGCGCGAATGAGGTAATCGCGATAACGCCAGGCGCCGATCACCGGGTAGTCAAATTCGTGTCCTTTGGTTTCGGCGTAGCGCACCAGATCCATCCAGTGCCGGGCCCAGCGCTCACCGAAATCGGGCGAGGCGAGCAACTGATCGACGAGCTGTTCGTAGGCATCGGGAGCGTCATCATTTACATAATGCTCGATCAGGTCTGATTTCGGCGGCAGGCCGGTAAGCAGGTAACTCAAACGTCGGGCCAGCTGGCGCTTGTCGGCCTCCGGGGCCGCTTCCAGCCCCTGAAGTTCCAATTGAGCATTGATAAAGTGATCGATGGAAAGCTCCGGATCGTATACGGCGGTATCCGGCGGCAGAAAAGCCCAGTAATCCTTCCATTCCGCGCCCTGCCTGATCCATTTTTTTAATAACGCCAGATCCCGTTCACTCACCGGATTGTTGGCATCCGGTGGCGGCATGATCACTTCGGCTTCTTCGCTAGCGATCCGCCGGATGGCTTCACTGCGCTTCCAGTGGCCGGGTACGATGGCCTGCTTGCCGCTTTCCAGCAGCGCGGTCGCTCCTTCGTAGGTGTCGAGGCGCAGACCGGCCTGACGGCTGCTTTCGTCCGGTCCGTGGCAGGTGAAACAGTGATTGGAAAGGATCGGACGGATGTGGAAATTAAAATCTACCTCTCTGGGCAGCGCAGCAGCCTCTTGTTCCGACCGGCAGGCAGCGAACAATAGGATACAAAAGGAAATGAAAACCAGGCGATTGATCAAAGTTGGCATCGGATGTATTCGTAATGAATTATGTGGCCATTAAATTACGAAAGTTTATGATCTTAACTATCCTGAGCTGACGCCTTTACCGACTCGCCTTCAATTTTTTAGTTAAACCCGCCTTATGCCCACCCTGAAAATACGATCTGTGATAATTTTTTGAAAAAAATAAAATCTTATTGCGAAAGTGGAAATCCAATTTTAATAATTGACTCGTATGTCTAATGTATTCCAAATGAAAATTGGTCATCATCTTTTAATCACCTTTAATTCAAATCTATGCGAAATTTTTTATCAACCCTACTTTTTCTCGCGCTGTCGACTACCCTGTTAGTTGCCTTCCCGGATAACAATCCGGACAAACCCTTCCCAAATGCAAAGAATAATACCGAGTCTCTTGAAAAAGGGATGCTGAAGGAAATGACTTCCGAAGCACCTCTGGTTTTTGTCTCCTCCAATACGCAGCCCACCATCGGCGTATTTGACGTTACCGATGTAAGTAACATCACCATGAGCAGCTTTATGAGTGAAGCGGCTGATGCTGATGGTATTTACTACAACCGCACGGCTGATGTTCTGTATCAGCTCAACCGAACCGATAATGTGATCAATGCCTACAGCGATGTCTGTACCACACCGACCCTGACCGCCACCTCTACTTCCGGATTTCGCAACGGACGCGAAATATCCGTAGTAGGCAACAAACTGGTAGCGGCCCAGGATGCCAACAACAACAACGGCATGCAGAACAAGCTGGCCGTTTACAACCTTTTTCCGACTACCGGCATTTCGCTGGACAAAGTTTTCGTGGTCGATATCAACCTCTGGGGCATCCACGCCACACCCGAAGTACTCTTCGCGGTGGTGGACAACTCCAATATGATCGCCGTTTACAATGATTTCTTCAACCAGGGCCCCGGCTTACTGAAAGCGGATGCTATGGTAGCTGTAGAAGGTCTGGTGAGAACGCACGGTATCACTTATGATGCCGAAATGGATATGATGCTGCTGACGGATGTTGGTGATGCCGCCAGTGCAACGGACGGTGCTCTGGTGATGATCCCCAACTGGACCGCAGCCAGTGCCGACGGTATGATCACCATGGATGAGCAGGGCCGGGCATCCGGTGGTGCCAGCCAGTTGGGCAATCCGGTGGATGTAGCGCTGGACAAGGATCGCCGCCGCGTATACGTAGCGGAAAGAGCGAGCGAAGGCGGTAAATTCCTGGCCTTTAAATTACCGATCCTGACCGGCGGTATCGCCCCGGTTTACAGTCAGTTGTTCCCCGGCGCTTCGGCCGTATATTTCTCCGATACGGACGACATGACCGATTTTTGCGAACTGCTGGTGGACGGCGGTTCCGTCAGCCTCATGGACGGCAATACGGAAACGACCATTATCGTAGACGGTATGCCGGATATGCTTTCCTTCGAATCCACTGCTGATCCGGTACTGGATGAGGCGGAATTTACCTACGTGGTAACCGATGCAGACGGCATCATCCTGGGCATTCCTCCCGGGAACAGCGTTGACTTCGATCCGGCCGGCCTCGGCGCCTGCCTGGTTTACGGTCTTTCTTATACCGGTGAGTTGAACATTGAAGTTGGCGATGACCTTTTCGCGGACGGTCTGATGATCAGCGACGAATGCTTTGAGCTTTCCGACAACAAGATCACCGTTAATCGCGTCGCTCCCGACGGCGATATCATCGGACAATTGTTTGTTTCTTCCAATACCCAGCCGGTGATCGGGGTGTACAATATCACATCCGATCTGTCTTTCCAGATGGGGACTATCTCGAGCGAAGCGGACGATGCGGACGGTATCTACTACGATGCTGCCGCCGATGTACTGTATCAGCTCAACCGTACGGATAATGTGATCAATGCCTACAGCAATGTGAGTACGACTCCGATGCTGACGGCTACTTCTACTTCCGACTTTACCAACGGTCGGGAAATTGCCGTATCCGGTGATAAACTGGTCGTAGCTCAGGATGCCAGTGACGCCAACGGGCAACAGAATCGCCTGGTGGTCTATACTTTTAGTCCGACCGAGATCACTTTCGATAAGGCTTTCGATGTTGATATCAACCTCTGGGGCATCCACGCGGAAGGTTCTACCCTGTACGCAATCGTGGATAATTCCAACCAGGTGGCTACCTTCAACGACTTTTTTGACCAGATGGGCAGCTCGCTGACCCCCGATGCGGTTGTATCGGTAGAAGGTCTGGTGAGAACCCATGGGATCACCTACAATGCCGATATGGATATGATGTTGCTGACGGATGTTGGCGATGCAGCCAGCGCCAAAGATGGTGCCCTGGTGATGGTGGCCGACTGGATGACGGCCAGTGCCGACGGAGTAGTCAGCCGCAACGAGCAGGGAAGAGCATTCGGTGGTGCCAGCCAGCTGGGTAATCCGGTGGATGTTGCCCTGGATAAAGAGAACAGCAGAGTATACGTAGCGGAAAGAGCTAACGGCGGCGGGAAAGTACTCGCGTTTAAACTACCGATCCTTACGGGCGGTATTGCTCCGGTCTACAGCAATAATTTCAGCGGTGCTTCCGCGATCTATTTCTCCGCCGATGGCGGTGGTATGGCGGAAGACTGCGATGCGATCGTAGATGGCGGTACGGTTAGCCTGATGGGTGGCGGTACCCAAACGACGATCATTGTTGACGGCGAAGCCGATGTACTCGCTTTCGATTCTACTTCCAATCCGATGTCGATGGACGCAGCCTTTACCTACGTGGTAACTGATGCGGACGGCATGATCCTGGGGATTCCTCCGGGAGATATGGTTGATTTTGATCCGGCCGGCCTTGGCGCCTGCCTCGTGTATGGTCTTTCCTACACCGGTAACCTGCAGATCGCAATGGGCGATAACCTGCTGATGGAAGATCTGATGATCAGCGACGGATGTTTTGAGTTGTCCAGCAACTGGATCACCGTGAACCGGGTGATGGATCAGGACGTCCTTGGTGATGTATTCTTTTCTTCCAATACTCAGTCCACCATTGCAACGCTCGATATCCTGGAAGATGGTAGTATTGTACCCGGTTCTTTCGAAAGTGTAGCCGCGGATGCGGACGGTATTTATTACGATCGCGTCAATGATGTGCTGTACCAACTGAACCGCACGGACAATGTGATCAATCTATACGGTGATGTTAGTACCAGTCCGATGCTGATCGCAACTTCATCTTCGGATTTCAGTAACGGTCGGGAAATTGCCGTATCCGGTGATAAACTGGTGGTGGCTCAGGATGCCAACGAAGGTAACGGCATGCAAAACCGTCTGGTGGTGTATACCATCACTCCGAGTTCCATCACCTTTGAGACCGCTTACGACGTAAGCATTAACCTCTGGGGCGTCCATGCTGAAGGAGATGTACTGTACGCTATCGTAGACAATTCCAGTGATCTGGCGGTATTTAATGACTTTTTCAGCTTGCCGATGGGCAGCTCTATTGATCCGGATCAGGTCATTACGATTGAAGGTATGGTAAGAACGCACGGTTTAACCTACGACGCACCATCCGATATGATGTTGCTGACTGATGTGGGCGATGCCGCTAGTGACAAGGACGGTGCTTTGGTGATGATCCCCAACTTCATGATGGCCAGTGCGGACGACCTGGTAACGATGGCCGAACAAGGAAGAGCTTCCGGTGGAGCAAGCCAGTTGGGTAATCCGGTGGATGTAGCCATGGATAAAGTAAGCAGAAGAGTATTTGTAGCCGAAAGAGCTCGTGACGGAGGAAAGATCCTGGTGTTTAAAATGCCTATCCTGACGGGAGGTATTGCACCGATCTACGTACAACCTTTTGCCGGTGCTTCTGCCGTCCATTTCTCAACGGACGAATGTGTTGCCAGTGTAGATGGAGGAACCGTAAGTCTGGAAGAAGGTGGTACGGAAACCACTATCATCGTGGATGGTATGGCCGATGTGATCGCTTTCGACTCCATTTCAATGCCCCTCACTACGGGCGCTATGTTCACTTACGTGGTAACCGATGCGGATGGAATGATCCTGGGTATTCCTCCCGGGGACATGGTAGACTTTGATCCGGCCGGTCTTGGTGCCTGTCTGGTATACGGACTTTCCTATACAGGTAGTTTACAAATTGCAATGGGAGATGATCTACTGGAAGATGGTCTGATGATCAGCGATGGTTGCTTTGAACTTTCCAGCAACTTTCTGACGGTAAACCGGATTGCTCCCCAGGCAAGTATCGGATCGACCGATGCCTTTAGCAGTGAAATCAACCGGGAGAACACGGTGCTGCTTGAAAAAGTGTATCCGGTTCCGGCCATTTCTGAACTAAACGTCAGCCTGAACAGCAATGTAGAGCAGGAAGTGACCATCGGTATCTTCGATGTCAGTGGCAAACTGTTGACGCAGAAACGGGTGGATCTGAATATAGGTGAAAACCTGAGTTCCTTTGACGTTAACGACCTGCCAGGTGGTATGTACTTCGTTCGTATTCCGGATCTGAACATCACTACCAAATTTGTGAAGGCCGGTAAACGATAAAATTTACAAAAGTGGTCCGTCGGCCGGCTGCGAAGCGTAGCGGACCGACCACTTTAATTGATTAGGTGAACTTATTCATTCCCGGATGTTGGTTACGGCCAGCATCCGGGATTTTTTTGGGGTGAACCCAATTCGTCGGATCACGCGGAAAACCTCCGGCCTTACATCCGCGTTGTTCGTCGAAAAGAATAGTCTATCCGTCAGGGGTGCATTTAGTTTGGGGCTCATTAATCAACTGACACCTTAAACCTATGCACGCCATCCTCCATCCCCGTTACGGCTCGCCGGATGTATTGATCTATCAGGAAGTTGCCAGACCGGTTCCCAAAGAAAATGAAGTCCTGATACGGGTGCACGCCGCTACCGTCAATCGTACCGATTGCGGTATCCTGCGCGCGGAGCCTTTTGTGCTGCGCTTAATCACCGGCCTTTCCCGGCCAAAACTCCTGGCCACCGGAACGGATTTTGCCGGTGAGATCGAGGCGGTCGGTGCGGGCGTGAAAGACTTTGCGGTTGGGGACCGGGTATTCGGTTTTGACGACAGCGGTTTGAACTCCCACGCGGAGTATCTGACCTTTCCGGCCGACAAAGGCATCGGACTCATGCCCGAAAATACCAGCTACGAAGATGCAGTAGCCTGCCTGGAAGGGGCACATTACGCCCGCAACTTTATCAATAAAATTGATCTGCGCCCCGAAAATAAGGTACTGGTGAACGGAGCCAGCGGGGCCATCGGATCGGCTGCCCTGCAAATGGTAAAATCCCGTGGAGCTTATGCCACGGCCGTCTGTAATACCAAAAATGTAGAGCTGATGCGATCCCTGGGGGCTGATCGGGTGATCGATTACGAGCAGGAGGATTTTACCCGGGATCCGGAGCAGTATCATTTTGTTTTCGACGCGGTAGGGAAAAGTTCCTTCAATCGCTGCAAACCGGTTCTGCTTCCCGGTGGCACTTATATTTCTTCCGAACTGGGCTGGATGGCCCAGAATATTTTTTATGCCCTGTCAACACCGGTTTTGGGCGGAAAAAAAGTTATTTTCCCCGTCCCATCGGACATCCAGGCTACCATCCGGGAGGTCCGATCCTTGACGGAAGCGGGGAAATTTAAACCGGTGATCGACCGGACCTATCCGCTGGAGGCTACGGCCGAAGCGTTTCGATACGTCGAGAGCGGACAAAAAACGGGAAATGTGGTACTCCGGATCTGAGTGAAGTACCCTCCGTTTAGGTTCGTTCGGACAACCGCAATAATTACTGCAAATACCTATGAATTGGGCGCTGATCAATAGTTTGCTGGATGCTCTGGATACGGCCGCCAACGCCAATGCTTTCTGGTTGGAGCTGGGGACGCCCCAGTCGACTTTTGATCTGGAAAAATTACTACTCCAGCATCTACGGACCGGAAACTTTCATTTCGAACTCGTTAAGCAGGACGTTCGGAGGGAATGGAACAATTACGTCGAAGTGATCTTTCCCCAAAATGCCGACCTGCCCGTACTCTTACCAAAACCCGGAAATACCTGGAACGGCACCGAAACGATCAGTAGCCAGGCGCTCGCTGCGGACGAGGTCGAGGCGCTGCTGATGGATCTGCTCACCGGGCAAAAAAAGTACTTCACCAAAAGCACGGCGGGAACGACTCTGGACTGGGAATCGGCTTCCATCCTGGTCGAAGAGGTACTGGAAATGCTCCAATTAACGGACCCGGACTGGCGGGCTTACCGTATAGCCACCAATTTCCTCAATGAGGTGGACGATTACTACGATTCCGCATACATCAAACTCGGATATTTTGAAGGCCGGGGCCGCGATCTGGCGTTAGCCTTTCTGCTCGATGACTCGTTGTATATTTTGTTGACGAATGGGTATGGTTGAGGGTTGGAGTGCTCTCTGTGGTTAATTTCGATTGGAGAAAACTTGCATCATAGGCTTAGAAATTGTCCCGAAAGTTCTACTATCAGTGAAGCCACGCTGTACATCAAAGTGAGCGGGCTTTAAGACAATTCCTAAGCCATCCGATCTATGGGGAATTACTACCGGAATCTCCTATTCATCCAGTCGCAGCATTCCTTCATTTTCTTTAGCCCAGTAGTGAGCCCGCTTGCCTTCGACGTGGATCATCACTACGCCCTCCGTTTCCAGTCCTTCGGGGAACCAGCGGTTTAGATCGTCTGACCAGTGTTCTTTCATCCGGCCTTTCTGGGTGATGATCGATGCGTGCCCGTAGAGCTGGATGAACAGCATGTCCTTTCCCTGGAAAGTAAGAGAAACCAGGGGGCTTTCGCGGAGTTGACGGATCTTGCCGGTATCCTCGTAGGAAAAGAAATAGGAATTACCGTCGTATTCTACTTCCCGGTTGTTACTCATGGGGCGGCTGTGCATGCTGCCGCGACCGTCCGCGGTGGTCATCATGCAAAAATCCAGCTCTTTCATTTTTTTAGCGAGGTCCTTAACGGATAATTTTTTCATGGCTTTTTGAAGTTTACTAATGCAGATAATAAATATTGAACTATCCCTTTAAGAACACGCCCTCAGAATTGATGTTCGGGATGGAAGCGCTTGGTAGGTGCTGTACTTCTTTCCCATCGCGTTTCAAACCGGTATTTTATCCGCCCCCTGTATCCAGGGTGTACCCAGTCCGTGGCCGCTGCGCAGTCGGTCGGTCAACTGGGCCGCGTGGTGCTGAATATGCCGGATATTGACGATCTGGTGTTCGAGTTTCGGCATCTGGTACCAGGAAAAACCGCTTTCCGGATGATCCAGATCCAGGTTTTCCATAGCGCGATCCACTTTTTCGCGACAAAACCGGCAATATTCCAACAGTTCTTCCGGCGTATAGGGCGTCAGCATTTTCTCACTGGAAAACCACTGGTGTTCCTCCCGGTGTTTTTCCCAATCCTGGAAATCTTCCAGGTGCTGCTCCAGATAGAGATGGGCATAATGCAGGGCGTGGTAGGCCACCTGCCAGTAGGGATTGGGGTATTTCGGATCCGTCCACAGATCGGGCGGACAAGTCCGGATCGTTTGTTCCAACGTGAAAAGCGCCGAGTGGTATTGACTTTTGAGCGCTTGCTGAATGGGTGTCAGTGCCATACGGATGGTTTTAGGTTCAGTAGGTGATATTGGTGGTCAATAAGCGGAAAATTAGCTGCTAAGCCGGAGTAATCGGAGGTGTGGGTATTAGTCCCCATTGAGGATCTGGAGCACCAGCTCTTTAGTCAGTGCCCGGCCGTTAGCAATGCGGCGCAGTTCATCGAAAGAAAAACGGAAACTGCAACCGGTCTGCCAATTGCTGCAACCGTAGGCGGTTTTTCCCCGGATGATATGGCCGATCCCACACTTCGGGCAGGGCGGTTTGGCCCCGTTCACTTTAGGTTTGACCTTGGTTTTGGTGGGAGGCGGATAAGCCGCTTTTGCCAGAGCGCTCTGGGCGTCTTTCGGCTCGAACCAAAGTTTGTAATTATCGTCAAAATGCAAACGGCCGTCCTCCTTGCTGCCCGCCATCTTAAATCCTTTCAATTGTACGGTACTGCCTTTAGCGAGCAAGCGGGACAACTGCTTTTCGGAGATCGTTTTCCCGGCATACACAAAGGGCAATCGAAAGTCACAGCCTTCCTGCCAGCGGCTGCAGCCGTAGGCCGTTTTACCCCGCAGGAGTTTACCTTTACGACATTTCGGGCAGGACTGTTCCGTGAGTTTATTGCTGGCCGGACCGGCCTTCGGGCGAGTTTTACCGGCCGGTTTTTCCGTGGTACTTTTTTGCTTCTGCCATTTATTCGCTCCCCGGCGCTGGGGCATGGCCAGTCGGGTGGCAGCTTCGTCCTGCTTTACCTCCTTGACCAGTCCGGTGACCATCGCTTCCATATCGCCGATGAAGCGCTCGGCGGTATGACTGCCGTCCTCGATGTCCCGTAATTGCTTTTCCCACTGGCCGGTCAGCTCGGCTGATTTCAACAGTTCGTGTTGAATGGTATCAATGAGTTGGATACCCATTTCCGTCGGTAGAATGAGTTTTTTCCGGCGCTCGATATATTTTCGGCGAAAGAGGGTCTCAATGATATTCGCCCGGGTGGAGGGTCGGCCGATCCCGTTGGCCTTCATCAGTTCCCGCAGATCGGCATCGTCAATTTTTTTACCGGCGGTTTCCATGGCCCGCAAAAGGGTCGCTTCGGTGTAGTTCTTGGGCGGAGTCGTTTGTTTTTCCGCCAGGTTCGGTTGGTGGGGTCCCTGTTCTCCTTCCGTGAAATTGGGCAATATCTTTTCGTCTTCCTTTTTGCTATCGGTTTTTCCTTTTTTATCTCCGGCTTTAGCGGGAGGCTTGGGGTAGAGTACCCGCCATCCCTGTTCCAGGATCTCCTTGCCGGTAGCCTTAAACCGGATTTCAGCTGCTTCGCCGATCACCGTAGTTTTCGCCACGATACAGTCCGGATAGAAGGCCGCAATGAAGCGGCGGGTGATGGCATCGTAGATCCGCTGCTCATCGATCGGCAGGGATTTTTCCTGTCCGGTAGGAATGATAGCGTGGTGATCGGTTACTTTTTTATCATTAAATACCTTGGCTGATTTACGGATCGTTTTGCCCAGGAGGGGCTGGGTAAACTGGGCGTACTGGCTCAGTTTACCGAGAATACCCGCGATCTTGGGATATTGATCGTTGGGCAGATAAACGGTATCCACCCGCGGGTAGGTCACCAGTTTTTGCTCGTAGAGTTTCTGTACGATCTTGAGGGTCTTGTCCGCCGTGAACCCGAAACGCTTGTTGGCGTTCACCTGCAGGCTGGTCAGGTCGAAAAGATTCGGAGGATACTCCTTGCCTTTTTTTCGTTCGGAGGAAAGTATCGTGAAGACCTGTCCGTTTACCTGCTTCAACAGAGCCTCTCCATCTTCCTTTTTAAGAAAGCGTCCCTTTTCGCACTGAAACACCGTTTCCCGGTAGAGCGTTTCGAGTTCCCAGTAAGTGGTCGGTACGAAGTTCTCGATCTCTTTGTGCCGTTCTACCAGCATAGCCAGGGTAGGGGTCTGGACCCGCCCGACGGACAGTACCTGTTTGTATCCGCCGTACTTCAGGGTGTAGAGCCGGGTGGCGTTCATGCCCAGCAGCCAGTCGCCGATGGCCCGGGAGCGGCCCGCGTGGTAGAGGTTATCGAATTCGCCGGCGTCTTTCAATTGCTGAAACCCGTCGCGGATCGCTTCCGGTGTCAGGGAGGAGATCCAGAGGCGTTGCACTTTGCCCCGGTATTTGGCCTGTTCGAGCACCCAGCGCTGGATCAGTTCCCCCTCCTGTCCGGCATCCCCGCAATTGATCACCAGGCTGGCCTGTTTCAGCAGTTTTTTGATGACGCCGAATTGTTTTTTCCCGCCTTTGTTGCCGATGAGTTTGATCCCGAAATTGTCCGGTAGAATGGGCAGGGTCTGCAGATTCCATTTTTTCCAGTCGGCCTGATAGTCATCCGGTTCTTTGAGCGTACAGAGGTGCCCGAACGTCCAGGTGACGCAATAGCCGTTGCCTTCCAGGTATCCGTCCTGACGGGACCGGGCCCCCAGAATGTAGGCGATCTCACGGGCAACACTTGGCTTTTCGGCAATACAGACCTTCATGGAAATTTATTGGATGTAATTTTATGTTTTATCTTGTAAAATAACACACAATATATTTAAAATCGTAACCGATTCCAATTATCGGTCACTTTTTCCAGGACTTTCTCGGTGCGGCGAGGAAGGATCTCATTTCGGTATGCAGCAATTGTTCGATGGAATCCTGTTGTCCCAGCTGATTGTATAATTCCCGGTGATCGGCTTCCAGATCGAATAATTCGGTAGTCTGGAGGCTGTCGGCCAGGAGTTTCCAATTTTCGTTCATCGCCACGGTCGTAGCGTAGGGCGTGGGTTTGGGGCCCTGGTTCTGGAAGTGTTTATACAGGTCCATTTGCCAGAGTAATACCCCGCGCTCGAGGGGTGTTTGCTCCAGCAGGTGTTGGGACAGATCCATCCCGTCGAGATCGGAAGCTTCGACCTCAATACCGGCCAGCGCGGAGAGTGTGGGAAACAGGTCCGTCATATGGGCGGTCTGGAAAGAATACGTATTGGCCGGGATACGGTTGGGCCAGACGGCGATCATCGGCACCCGGATGCCACCTTCGTGCAGGTCGGTCTTTCCTCCTTTAAACGGTCCCGGACTTCCCTGATAGGCCGGACCGTTATCCGAAGTGAAAACGATGATGGTATTCTCCAATAGACCGGAGGTTTCCAGATGATCGATCAGGCGCCCGATCTGTTCATCCAGATGGGAGACCATGGACCGGAACCAGAGCTGATCCCCCTTCACACCCATTTTTTCGTAAACGGACAGGTGGCGTTCCGGCGCCGGTTCGTAGGGGGTGTGCGGCACATCAAACCAGAGGTTGACAAAGAACGGCTGATCGGCCTTCCGGCTTTCCTCGATGACATTGATCGCTTCGTCCACCTTGATCTCCGTCCAGTGTTTGGGGATCTCGTCGATCCGTCGGTCGTTACGCACCAGGGTTTTGCCTCCTTCGCGGTACAATTTGCGTTCACGGATCAGTTCCGGCCGAACCAACGGGTCCTCGATATTGCAGAGGTAATGATCGAAGCCGTGTTGCAGCGGCCCCGGATTGGCGGCTTCCCCGGCGGTGCGGGCCGTAAAGTCCTGAATGCGAATGCCGCCCAGGTGCCACTTGCCGATGTGGGCTGTCCGGTATCCGTTCTGCTGCAGTACCCGGGGGAACGTCAGGGTCCCGGCCGGCAGGTGCATTTCTCGGTCGTCAAAGTGTTGGCGGATATCAAAACGCAGCGGGAACTTTCCCGTCAGCAGACTGGCCCGCGAGGGGGAGCACACCGCCGATCCGGCGTAGAAACGGGTGAATTTCATACCGGCCGCGGCCAGCGCATCAATATTCGGCGTGTGGATCGACTGACTGCCGTAGGCGGACAGGTCCCCGTAGCCGAGGTCATCGGCGAGTAGCACGATGATGTTCGGAGGTCCCGAAGCGGTATCCGAATTGGTTTCGGTCGGGGCTTCATTGCAATTTGTAAACAGCAAGAACGGGGTGGCCAGTAGGAACAAAAGTTGGAGCGCGTTTCTTTTCATTGGTATGTTTTAAGCATTATTAGGCTTGGTTAATTTTTCCCCGACTTACTCTTGGCTTCTTTGGCGTATTTGCCGTTGGGAAATAGCGCCAGGTATTGCCGATAGGAATAGCGGGAAACAATGGTGGAGGTGGAGGAAGTTATCTCCGTATTCCAATAGATCTCATCCAGTTTGCTGATGTATTTTCCCTGAGGAAATTCCTCGATGTAATCGGCAATCCGAAATTTAGGATTTTTCACGGCTTCGGCGTAGAGATAATCCTCATATTTGGCTTTCACCTGCTCAACGTATTTTCCATTGGGGAAAGCTCCGAGGTATTTTTCCGCATAATAGCCGGGCCGGTCCAGTACCCCACTGTACAACTGTTCTTCGTATTTTCCTTTTACGTTGTCGGCATATTTCCCATCCGGGTAAAGTCGCATATAGTCATCGTAACTGGCATTGCTCCAAAGTAGATCTTCCAACTGATCCCGGGCTTCCTGGTAATGGTAGACCTGCTGGTTTTCGGTGTATTCCGTCAGCGCCTTGATCTTGCGTCTGGTGTTCTTACTGTTCTGAATTTCCTGCCAGACTTCCAGATCAGCAAGGATGGCTTCCGCTTCGCTGCGGTACTGACCACCGGGATAAGTGGCCAGATATTTCCGATAGGCTTCGGGCGTATCTAACTGCTGGGCCTGTCGCCAGTAATTGGTTTCCTCATTGGTAATTATTTTGGGGCCTACGCAGTGGGAGATGAAGGCCGCGATCTTTTGCTTCCGCTTACCGATATTATGGGCATCCTCCCCGGCGAGCATTACCGATTCCGATTTGAGGATCTCCTTGGTGAGCAGACTCTGGAAGGAAACCGCCAGCATAATGTTTCCCGAAAAGTCCATTTGCACCTTCCCGAAAAGGACGGTTTCCGCTTTAATGGATTGCAGTTCATTGCTGATCGTACCGGACATTCCTTCGATGGTCTGTATGGCATTTTCGTTGTCGATCTGTTCGGAAAGGCTGGCGTAGTTGCGCCTTTGTAAGACCCGGCAACTGGTTGCCGTTAGCGCATCTTCCACTTCCTGGGTAAGCATTTTGGTATGCTGGGTTTTCTGGCCGTTTTCATCGGTGAAATCCCAGACATAAATGTCTTTGCAGACCTCTTTTTGCGAAAACGCACTAATGCTGATCAATAGAGAAAAAAAGAATAAGACTGGAGATAGTGATTTCATTTTGATTGGTTTAGTTATTGAAGTATACGTTACTCCGACTTCCAGTGAGGAACATTAATAATTTAAAACCAGAAATGACTGAATTTCACCGCCGAGGCGCAAAGACACTAAGTTTTTGTGATTTTGCCGCAGGCAAATTCTCAAACCTTCGCGATCTTGATTATAGAGACCGCAAAGAGCTTCGATAAATTTGCCGAGGCAAATTTTCTCGAAATAAGTCATTTTAAACCTTCGCGGCTTCGCGGCCTTCGCGGTGAAGACAAGCATTATTAATTTTCAATGTTCGGCACTTCCACTCGGAGAAAAAATCCCAATTGCGGGTCGGAGAAAACCTAACTGGAAATCGGGCTTACTGACAGGTAAAATTAATCCGCTGGTTATCCTCGGTAATGAGCAATTCTTTTTTACAATCGTTATTTCCTCCGGCCTTTCTCAGTTCGAAAACATGCATCCCGCTTTTTTCCGTGACCCTGATGGTGGTGACAACCAGCGTACTGTTTAGAATAGTTGCCCGTTCACCATCCACATAGATAGCGGCATCACTCATGTTGCTGTTGCGGGTAATATTAACCTTAAACGTTTTGGCGGGAGGAGGAGCGGCGGCTTTTTCCGTTTCCTTCACGACGGCAGCTGCGGCTTTATCGACTTCCGAAGCGACCTCCGTACTCATTTGGGGCGGTTGGGTGGCCGGTTTGCTTGGCGTGTTATCCGTTTCCGGTTCCAGGATCGGTTCCTTGATCGTACCGGCTTCCGCGTTCTGTTCAGTGGGGAGCTCAACGGTGGTGCTGTCTGCCAGTTGATCCGATTCCGCTGTTGGTTCGGGAGGGGTCGGCCAAAGCAACCATCCTGCAATGATCAAGGCTGCTATACCGGCCAGCCACAACAGGGGCCGGAGGTTGGACTTTTGGACTGACTTGGCGCTCCCCGAAGCTCCCGGCCCGCGCCGTACCCGATCCAGGATATCCTGTATAGCCAAAGTTGTTTTGGAATAATGGATATTGAATTCCTGATCCGTAAGGACGCCTTTTATTTCATACTGATTGCGATTATATTCGAATTTGGACTGGAGTAGGGCTGCGTCTTCCCGAATGCTTTTTTCCTCGTCCCGGGTGGCTTTCACCAATAACGACAAAGCTTCGGAAAGACTGCCTTCCTGTAGGGCTTGCTCTATAGCTGAATATTTTTCCTGATCCATGAGCAGTGTTTATTGAACTGGGGCATAGGGAACTGCCAATTTTTAATAAATATCGGCTAAATGGCTACAACTTCACCCGTTTCCCACCTTTTTTCGCCGATTTATAGATCGCCTCAATGACCCGCATATCCTGCACGCCTTCTTCGCCGTCAGCGATCACCGGCGTCCCGTCCAGGATATTCCGGGCGAAAGCATCCATTTGTACCGCCTGTTGGTTGTGGCGTTCAAAGTCCATTTTTTCGTTTTGCATGTAGCCCTGGGGCGGTGCGTAACCGTAGCCGGGTTCAAGCCCGTAATTGCCTTTTTCCGCTGAGATGTGTAATTCATCGGCCCGGGCGACATAGCTGGCCGTGCAATTGGCGATCGCGCCGCTGGGGAATTCCATCGTAAAGGTGATGGTCTCTTCCATACCGTCCATTTTACCGGGATAGGTGTTGAAGGTATTGGCCCAGACGGCTACCGGTTCTTCGCCCGAGGAATACCGCGCTCCCTGAATGCAGTACACGCCGATGTCCATCAGGGCACCGCCACCCGCCAGCTCGCGGTCGGTAAAGCGCCAATTGCTGCTGTTGACGCCGAAAAACGAATCGGAGGTGCGGATCACTTTAATGTCACCGAGGACTTTTTCCCGGCCGATCCGCATGATCTCCTGGTGGAAAGGATCGTACTGGCACCGATAACCGATCTGGAGCAGTTTCCCGGCTGCTTTACAGGCATCCACGGCGGCCTGGGCTTTCTTGACGGATATATCGAACGGCTTTTCGCAAATGACGTGCTTGCCGGCTTTAGCGGCCCGGATCACGTAATCGGCGTGCATGGCGTTGGGAAGTACTACGTAGACGATATCGATATCGGGATTATCCGCGATCGTATCGAAGTTGTCGTAGTTGTAGACGTTTTTTTCCGGGATATTGTGTTGTTCCATCCACTCCTTGGCTTTGTCCGGTGAACCGGTAACGATGCCGCTCAATTTGCAGAACTTCGTAAATTCAAAGGCCGGAGCCAGCTTCCCTTTCGAGTATCCCCCGAGGCCAACCAGCGCGATGCCCAATTTATCTTCTTCGGACCGGGGCGTACCGTAAAGGTCAGCAAAAGGATAGGCCGAAGTGGCCAGAGTGCTCAGGCCGATCCCAAGTCCGGCTTTTTTTAAAAATTGGCGACGATCCAGATTGGATGGTTGTTTTTTCATGATAGGTAGGATTTTTCGTTTTTTGAGTATGATCTTTTGAGAACTTTTGGAAAAAATAAACAAAAAACTCCAATTGGAAGGTGTTTCCAATTGGAGTTTTAAGTAAGTAAAGCACAGTTTTATCAGTGCGGTGGCACTTAATAATCCGTTACCAATTCGGCAGCTTCCTCGTTTCCTTTTGGCTGACGATTTCTCATCCAGAAGAACAGGACGGTGAAAAGTACCACCAGGATCAACGGGAAGAGGACCATGGTACCCAGTGTAGCCTGGCCGGCTACGAGATCGAGTTCGTCACCTGTGAGGCCGGTTGCCGCAGCTTCGGCACGATCGGAATCGATCCAGCCACCGATGATCGGTTGGAAGATTGAAGTAGAGAACATCCCTACCGCACCGATAATGGACATCCCGAGTGCACCACTCTTAGGAATGTATTCGGCAATGAAACCGATCATGTTCGGCCAGAAGTAAGCGATACCCATCGCGTAGATGATCGCGGCCACGTAAGCCATGCCACCGGTCTGGGTACTGAACAGATAAACCCCGATCGTAGCGAGTATGGCCGATCCGAGGAGTACCCCGGTAGTGTTGAGCGCGTGTACCGCTTCGCCACCAAAATAACGAGCCACGGCCATCAAACCGGTAACCAGCGCCAGGATCAACATCGGTTGCGCTCCACTCTTAGCCAGGATCAGACCCACCCACTGCTGCGGACCGAATTCGGAGATAGCCGTCAGGGCCATACAGCAGAACATGAAAATGAACAGCGGGGTAAGCATTGCCTGGAAGTTGCCGGAAACGGTAGTTGCCGCTTCGGATTTGGCCTTGGGCCAGTCCTGACCGAAGAATAGGTAAGCGTAGATCAGCGTCGGGATGAGGATCACCCAGATCTGTGCTTCCCAGCCAAAACCGGCATCGGTCATAAACTTGGATATAAGACTACCGATCACGATACCGCCCGGGAACCACATGTGAAAGCGGTTCATCATCTTACTCATTTGTACCCCCTTATAGGCATCGGCGATCATCGGGTTACAGGCCGCTTCGGTACAACCGTTACCCAAGCCGATCAGCAGGGTAGAGATCAGCAGTCCGGTATAACTTCCGGAGTAGATCGTCATCAGGATACCAATTGCGTGGGCAACGAAGGCGAATTGCATGATCTTTTTACCACCAACGGTGTGGTAGACCAAACCGCCGATCACCATGGAAATGGGGAAACCGAGAAACCACATGGAGTTGATAAATCCAAGTTGCTCCGCGGATAAACTTAGTTCTTCCCCCAACTGTGGTAAGATCCCCGCCCGGATACTGAAGGACAGTGCTGTTGTGATCAAGGCAAAACAGCTACCATAAAAAAGTCTTTTTTCGTTCGTCATTTCCTGTTTGAATTTCGTTTTGAGTGTAGATATCGACCATGTCTTCCATTGCCCTCAGTATCAGGCAATACCAACATGGGATAAGTCTTTGAATGCTATTAATAAAATACAGAACTTTATTCTCAATGGAAATTTGGGGGAGAAATTTAATACTAAGACGCGCTAAAGATAAAAAATAAAAGATTATCTAATAAAATTTATGGGTTGCCAACTACCATTGCCTGTTTTTCCTTTAACAGTCGGGCCATTTCCTCCCGCTTGGATTGATAATTCGGAATTTTCGCCAGGTTACTATATTGTTGGGGGTCCCGGTTCATATCGTATAATTCCTCGGAACCGTCCTTATATTGCATGTAGGCCCAGTCATTGGTTCGAAGCAGTGCGCCGTTGCTGGTTACACTGTAAACGGCCTCCCGCACCTGTGTTTTCGGCTCCCGCAGTACGGGCAACAGACTTTTTCCCTGGACATGGTCCGGGGCAGATAAACCGACCAGCCCGGCCAGGGTAGGGTAGAGGTCGATCTGCTCGGCAAGGGCATCCGATTCGGAAAATTCCACACCGGGTCCCGCAATGATCAGCGGGATGCGGACGGATTCTTCGTGCAGACTCCATTTTTGCCAGAAATCGTGTTCTCCGAGATGATAGCCGTGGTCGCTGGTGAAGACCACGATGGTGTTTTCCGCCAGCCCTTCCGCCTCCAGGGCATCCAGCAGGCGGCCAAACTGCTGATCCATGAACGCGACCGAAGCGTAGTAGGCGCTGAGCACTTCCCGTTGTTTTTCGGGCGCGCTGATGCCGAAACTTTCCGAGGTGCGTGGCTTACCCAACTGGGGGACATCCCGCTGGTCATTGTCCACTTTTTCCGGCAATTCCATTTCCTGCGGCGGAAAGGGCTCATAGGCACTCGCCGGCGCTACCAGGGGAACGTGGGGGCGGATATAGCCCACCGCCAGGAAAAACGGCTGGTCGGACTGTTTCCGGTGTTGCTGCATGATATCGATGGCTTTGCTGGTTGCCCGGTAGTCGGGCTGTTCTGCTCCCTTGCCTTCCCCCTTGACAACATAAAAAGCCGTGCCAAATCCAAGATTGTAGTGGACGTCCGGTTTGAATTGCAGCTTTTCGTTGGACAGGTGGGTACGTTCGCCCTCGGTCATCCATTCGGCTCCCTGAAAATTGAAACGTTCGCTCCAGGAGGGCGCGTGGTCCGGGCCGTTCACGCCGGCGGTGATGTCGCCCGGTACCCGCATGTGGTAGATCTTACTGAGGCGGGTCGTATGATAGCCATTTTCTTTAAACAACTGGGGCATGGAGGCCTTATCCTGCAGGATCTCATCGATCTTATCACTGCCGCCGTTATTCATGATGCCCATTTTTGTGGGATACATACCCGACATCAGCGCTGCCCGGGAAGGGCCGCAAACGGGATATTGACAATAGGCCCGGGTGAAGCGAAATCCCCGGCTGGCCAGCCGGTCGATATTGGGCGTACGGCATTGCTGATTGCCGTAAGTGCTCAGCGCTTCGGCGGAGAGGTCATCCGCGATGACGAACAGGATATTAGGACGGGAAGAATGAGCGGCTTTCCTGGCGGTATTGCAGGCCGGCAAGAGGGCAACGAAAAGTATGGAACAGGCAGAACGAAAGCTTATCATACGGCGGTTAATAGTTCAGATTGAGGTGCCAAAAGTAGCGTGCGGGATCCTATCAGTTAGCGTAAAAGTACCGTATCCGGCAGGCATTTCCATTACTTCGCTCATCTTTCTCTCCGATCACCCGGATTTCGAGCCGGTGTTTTTTATCCTTCAGGCCGCCGGCCAGCGTGTAATACCAGGGCAAATGCAACGATTTACTCCATTGGGTAAACAGGTTGAGCCGTTGCCAGTCCCCTTTGTCAATACGGTATTCGATCATGCCGGCATCCTGTCCGGCAGCAACGGCAATCCCTACCGTGTGCCCGCGGAACTTCAACCGTAAGGCCCCACCCGGCGAGGTGCCGATGAGCATAGGTACCTGGGTGTAATTTTTCCGGGTACCGGTTCCGTCACCGGGAGACCAGTTGGATTCCAGCTGCCAGCCATCGGCCAGCCCGGCGGCCCCGATGTCGATCAGACGGCCGTCATCGTAGCAGAAAGGTTCCAGTTTTTCTGGAAGTGAATGCGGTGTTACCTGAGTTTCGGCGGTGAGATTATGGTCAAAGGCCCGGTCCAGAAAGTGGATCATGGAGCGGGCGTAGACCCCCTGGCCGAAAGGGGAGGGGTGCAGGTCCTTAAAATCCTGCTCCCACGAAAATTCTCCGCGATCGATCCGTTCGGTCACCTCGCGGGCCAGATTGATACTGGGTAATCCGTAGTGCAGTGCGACCACTTCGTGGTGCTGAATAACTTCCGGTACTCGTCCGGCCCGGTAGTCGGCCATTTTATCCGGATCCACAAAGTACATCAGCAGGATGTCGGCAGCTGGATTCCGGTATCGGACGTGGCGGACGATACCTTCCATAGCCTTGATCTGTTCCTCCCGGCTACGCCCGTTCGTGGCGTCATTGACGGCGGCTTCCTCGAACAGCAGATCGATCCGGCCTTTGGAAAGCACATCGCGGTCCAGGCGGAAAGCCCCCGGCGTACTGCCCATGGAGGGAATACCCGCGGCGATGAACTCAAAAGTTGTTTCCGGAAAACGCCGCTGCAGATATACACAGACACTATCCCGCCAGCCGGGGTTGTGGGTGATGGAACCGCCCAGGAATGCGACGCGGCCGGTCTTTTCCCGTTCAAAACGGAGCTGAGCATTTTGGAGTCCGCCGCGGGTTTGGTGGTAGTAAAGGTCCAGATCCCTTTGACCGAAGAGAAAGGTAGAGGAGAGGAAAAAGGTGCAGAGCACCAAGACATATTTACCCATGTGGGCGGTGTTTTTCGCTTTGGTAATAAATGTAATATAAAGACTTTCTAAGTTTGCCAAACTTAGAAAGTCTCAAATTTTAGTTAAATCCTTGATAAAAAAGGAATTACACCTTCTCCGGCACCACGTAAGGATAACGGTAGCGGCGCTTCAGGTACAGGTCTGCTGCCTCATTATCAATGAACTGTTCGAATTCACCGTTAAATTCCAGCGTATCTCCCGTGCGGTAGGCAATGTTCGCGATCAGGGGCAGTACGGTGGACATATGGCCGACTTCCACATCGCAATTCAGGATACTGCGGTTACCGGCTTTCACGGCGTCGATGAAGTTGGCGAAATGCCCTTTACTGTCCGGAGCGGTGCGGAAAGACTGGTCGCCGCCAACGGCAGCCGTTTCTGCCATATCCGATCCGGCGAATGGTTTGTTCTCACGTTCGCGGTAAGCTTTCCAGGTGCTGCCGTTCAGTTCCAGCCAGCCTTCGGTGCCGTAAAAGAGGTTACCGATCTTAACGCCGGCGGGCGCTTCGGCATTCGTGTAACGGCCGCGGGTTTCAAACTCGAGGATCTTACCGTCATCGTATTCGAAAACGGAGGTTTGCGTATTCGGAGTTTCCTGGGAGCATTCCTTCGGAGAGATACCGAAGATACCACCCATGGACTGCACCTTGACGGGATGCACTTTTTTGCCCAGTCCCCAGCGGGCAATATCGAACTGGTGCGGCCCCTGGTTGCCGGTGTCACCGTTGCCGGTATCCCAGTGCCAGTGCCAGTTGTAGTGCCCTCTCTTCTCGTTGTAGGGGCGCCAGTTGGCCGGGCCGAGCCAGAGATCGTAATTCAGGGAAGCGGGGGGAGCACTGTCTTCGGCAATACCGAAGGAATCCCGTGGTTTGAAGCACATCCCGCGCGACATGTATACATCGCCGATACCTCCGTCGTGCAGGAAAGCCATGGCCTGCATCACATTGCTGATGGAGCGGTTCTGAAAACCTACCTGCACGATGCGGTCGTATTTGCGGGCCGCTTCGATCATCTTGCGGCCTTCCCATACATTGTGTGAGCTCGGTTTTTCCACGTATACGTTCTTACCCGCCTGGCAGGCCCAGATGGTGGCCAGTGCGTGCCAGTGGTTGGGCGTAGCGACTATGACGGCATCTACTTCCTGGTCATCAAAAACCTTTCGCATATCGGTTTCCGTGCCGGGTTTATTGCCATCCTGATTGTCGGCGGCCATTTTGACCCGTTCGCCCAGGAAAGAAGAATCCACATCACAAACGGTTTTCACCATGACGCCGTCCTTGTACATGCGGGTGAAGTTCTCCAGCAGGCCTTTACCACGGCCGCGAACTCCGATGGAAGCCAGGATCACCCGGTCGTTGGCCCCTATGATATTGCGATAGGATTTTGCGGAAAATGCCGAAGTGCCCAGCGCCATCCCGGCGGCACCGGCTGCGGCTTTTTTGATAAAACGTCTTCGATTAGTCATGCTTTTATTTTAAAATTATGGAGAGACCCATTGTAATGTGTCCTTACAATGCGTTTTTAATGCTTTACCGAATGGGAATTAATAGTCCATTTGTTCGATCTCCGCCACCGAAGGATCGCTGGAGAAAACCGCCAGCCGGTACTTAAAAGTAACCGATTCTCCGGGCATGAGCTTAAAGTTGAGCTTCTTTTCTCCTTCAGAAAATACTTTTTGTCCCAGCGGATTGGCTGCAAACAGGCCGTAAGAGCGGGCGTGCCAGTAGGTGGGGTAGCCCACATTATCGGGATGATCATAGATCACCAGCGCCACCGGATCGCCTTCCAGTTCACCCGATAGTTTCATCCATTTGGCCCGGGTGCCCCATACCTTACCACCGGTGATGCCCTCGCTGCTGAGGTAGTCTCCGCGAACCTGGGAATTATCGGGGTTTTCAATTTCCTCCACCTCTCCGTTCGCGCCCCAGAGCTTTTGTTTGCCGTCGCTGGGAAGTTCGAGTTCGCGGGTAACCCGGATGGCGAACATGCCCTCCTTATTGTCCGTTAGCGCTACGGTATCTTCCAGGGCGGTCAGGGTTGTCGTCCGGTCGATGATCCGGACACTGTCCTGCGCGCGGAATTCCAACTGGGTGACTTCCCGCAGCAGGCTGTGCCCGCTGTGGTCATTCCAGCTGGCAGTTGCGGTGATAGATGCCGATTTATCTCCGGTTTTCGTGTCCGTGATCTCCTGGTGGCGGATGGTGCCGTAGTGCGGTGCCCGCTCGGGAGCGATCGCCTTCGAATTGTTCCAGAAATCCAAACCGTTCACATCACCGTAATTGAGCCAGACCCCCAGGTGGTGCGGGTGATCGACCCGTTCGCCAACTTTCGGCTTCAGTGGATACCCGCGGGTCAGTTCGTGACCGTTGGCCGAAATAACCGGCCACAGTACGGGCTTTTCCAGGTCGCTGGAAAAATGATAGGTGGTGAATAACTGATCGCCAAATCGGATATCTATCTTTTGTTCGTCGTCGATCGTTATCAGGTCAACCATTGGCGTACTTTTATCTGCAGACCGGCAGCCGGCGGCGATGCACAGGATGAGGCAGAAAATGGAGGTTTGGTATTTCATTGTTTTGTTTTGATCAGGTGTCAGGTTTTTAGGTGTCAGTGTATCAGGTGTCGGGTGTCAGATTTCAGGCATCAGGGTTTTTAGGTGTCAGGTGTCAGGGGGTTAGTCCATTTCTACGATTGGTTCTTTGGTTTGTAAAAAGGCGACCAGGTCCAATATCTCTTTGTCCGTCAGGTACTGTAGCAGGCCTTCCGGCATCATCGATTTCGGGGTGACTTCCCGCGACTGAATATTGGACTGACTGATCTGGATCTCATCCTGGCCGACTACCCGCATGGTCAGCTGCTGGTCGTTTTCCGCGACGATATTGCCGCTGAACGTCCGGCCGTCCTGCGTGGTGATCACTACCATTTTGTAATCGTCCTGGATCTCGCTGCTGGGTTCCAGGATATTTCCCAGCAGGTAGGCCGTATTGGTGCGATTGGAACCGGTCAGGTCCGGACCCAGATTGCCCCCTTCACCGTACATCTTGTGGCAGGCTCCGCAGGTGCGCAGATATACCCCTTTTCCCTGTACCGGATCGGACTGGGCGATAGCTCCGGGTTGCAGTAGCCGTTGGTATTTGGCGTATTCGGACCTTTTATCCGAAGACAGCTCATCGATAGGACCCCAAATTTCCACAAAACCATTACCCACAACCCGCCGAAGTTGTAAAGCAACGTAGGGAGGGATCTCTTTTTTGGCAATTTTTTCGTTTTTGATGGCATCGGCAAGCAGGCGTCCGTATACCGGTCGGGAGGACAGGGCCAGGATCGCTTCCTGTTTGGCATCGAGCGGCAATTGGGAATATTTATCCAATAACAAGGTCCCCAGATCGCGCCGGTCGTAGCTGGCCACCGCCCGGATCACCGGAATGCGGAGTTCGGGAACTTCGAGCAGGCGGGGCAGTTCCGCCGGTAATTCCGGACGTTGCTGGGCGGCGAGAACGGTTATTGCATTTTCTTTTTGGTCATTACCGGCTTTCGGATCTTTCAGGCTGGCCAGCATAGCTTCCGCGGCGGCGGCATTACCGAAATACTGAGAAATGCGCAGCGCCGTTGCGGCACTTACCTTATCAGCCGACAGCCCCTGGTATACTTTTTCCCAGTTTTTGGGCGCATCGATATCGACGCGGCCTTCGAGGCCGGCGAGCATACCTTCCAGCAATTGCTGCCGATTGGCGGACTTACGGCTGAGGGCGGCGGTGAGCGGTTCCAGTTCACCGGCATCCACCAGTCGGCGGGCAATGTGATTGGTTACCATGGGGATCTTGCTTTTTCCGGCGAGGGCCAGGGCCCGCTCCGCTTGTTCGGGCACCAGCGATTCTATACCGAACCACAGCATAAAGGGAATATTTGGATCGTCCGCATCGTCCGCGTAGGTAACCAGATTTTCGGCCAGGGCCCAGCGACTTTCCGCATCGATCCGTTGCAGCGCTTTGGCCAGGTATAAACGGACTACCGGTGATTGTTCCTTGCGGGCCAGTTCGGTCATCCGGAGCAGGGATTTGCGGTCGGCAGTTTTATCCTCACACAGGAACTGTATCGCCCAGGCCCGCACGTAGGGATCGCGATCATCCAGGGAGCTGATCAGCAGGTCTTCACTGATGTTGCCGGTGATGTATAAGGCCCAAAGCGCCCGCAGGCGGTAATCGGCATTGGTATCATTATTGAAGTGATCGGACAACTCGTGGGTAGCTTCCGAAGAGAGTGCTCCTTTGGAAGCCCGGAACTGCAGGATCACCCGGGCGCGGCGGGCGTGCCAGTCACTGCCCTGCCACTGTAGGGCGACCAGTTGCTCATCCGAGAACGTAATGAGGTCATCGTAGCGCCCCGACCAGTTTTCGGCCCGGGAGTTTTCCGGGGTGATGCGGAACACCCGACCAGTCTCTTTGTGTTTGACCTCCTTGCCGCAGATGTCGGCATCGTGCCAGTCCAGCACGTACAGGCCGCCTTCCGGACCGATCTCCATACTGAATCCGATCCACTGGGCATTGTTGGCCAGCATAAAATCCTCCCCGTGGCTGGCGGTAAAACCCGAACCATTCGGCTGCAGAATATCGGAAAGCACCGCATGTTCGTGGATATTGGCCATAAACAGGCGGCCCCGCTGTTCTTCCGGGAACGCATCCGACTGGTAAATGCGGGCGCCGCCGTGGGCCGAACGGTGGCGATGATCCACAATGGTCTGAATGTCTTTGTATACGTAGGGATTGAAGTGCCGTCCGCCCTGACGGTGGTAGATCCCGCCCGGAATGACGTGGAACATGTGGGGGATCACACAGGCCGAAATGAATAACTGCCCCTTGGCATCGTAATCGATACCCCAGGGATTACTGAAACCGTGGGCGACCACTTCGAAGCGCTTTTTGGTCGGGTGGTAGCGCCATACCCCGCCGTTGATATCCACGCCGTCCGCATCCAGCAGATTTTCGGGGAAGGGCTCTCCGGCCCGGTAGATCTTGCCTTTGCCCGTAGGCTTGCGGATCACCGAAGGAGTGGCGAAGCCTTCCAGCCCGTACAACCAGCCGTCGGGCCCCCAGTGAAAACTATTGATGGTCTCGTGCCGGTCGCGGATGCCCCAGCCGGTCAGCAATACTTCGATATCCGCCTCGTCGGCCCGGTCATCGTGGTTCTTATCGGGAACGAACAGCAGGTTGGGCGGTGCTCCCAGATAAAGACCGTCGAAGCCGACGGCAATGGCAGAAGGGAAGGGAATATTTTCCAGGAAAACGGTCTTTTTATCGGCCACGCCGTCGCGATCGGTATCTTCCAGGATAAGGATCCGGCTATCCCCGGAATTGGAAAACCCGGAACCGCGGGACTCGTAATCCCGGTTTTCGGCGATCCACATGCGACCCCGGTCATCCCAGCAAAAAGCCATGGGTTGGGTGATCATGGGTTCGGCGGCAAAAGCATTCACGGTGTAGCCTTCTTTGATGGTCATTTCGGCAATAGCTTCCTCCGGCGTCAGGAATTTGGCACTGTATCCTTCCTCCTGGGCCAGCCCCCAGAGCGCGGTACCGTTGTACATCCCCTGATCTCCGATGAAATCGCCCCAGAGTTTATTCAGGCTAATGTCGCTCAGCTCTCCCTCATAGGCCACGATCTGATGGCGGAAGGTAGCGGTTTCACCCGCTTTGATCTGCCAGTCTCCCTGCCGGGCCCGGACGGGACCGACGCCCAGTTGTCCGTCCACGCGCCAGGTTTGCGGAAACCCGTCATTATCCGGATGGTCGAAGATGGCAATATGCCCCCATTCGTCGAGGCCCTCGATGGCCATCCCCACATCGACCCACTGGGCGCGCTGACCTTCGGCTTTTTCATTACGCTGCCGGGCGGCATTGATCACTTCGCCCTCGATGCCTTCGTGCCAGGGCATGCGCAGGAAGAGGCCGCCGTAATCAAATTCATTGATAGTGATATCGGTCAGGGCCTTCCCTTTCCATTCCAGTTCCAGCAGGTGGTGGCCGTTGGACTCGGAAAAGGTCCAGATCTGGGTTTCTTCTAAAATGGGTTGCCCCTGCTCGTCGAGCATATTGTAGACGGTTTGCCATTTAAGCTGGCTGCCTTCGTCGATGAGCAGGTCCAGCGACTTGCGTTGCCAGTGGGTACCTTCCGGATGGTGGAAAAAGTCGCGGCCGATCTGTTGACGGATGGCTTCCGGTTTATCGGGGCGGTAAAACCATTTACTGAGACTGTCGGGCTCGATACCCGTACCGTTCACCCTGGTGAATCCCCAGTACAGGCCCGTCTGGTGTTTGTGGTGACCGGGGCTGTACTGGGTCAGTTCCGCTTCGGAACCCGGTGCCAGAATAGGATGCAGATAGGGGCGGAAATCCGGCGCGGCGTTTTGGGTAACCACCGGCTTGCTCTGCCCTTTTTCAAAAACGTAAATGCTGTTCCCGTCTTTTTCAGCGTAAAATGTCTTGGTAGATTCATCCGCCGGCGCGCTTTGTTGCTTGCAGGAAGAGAGAATGGCAATGGCAAGGAAAAGGAATAGGTATTTGCTCATGATGTTTTTCAATTTACCTGGAAAGGGTTGGTTGCTCAAAATAGTTAAAAATTAAAAAGCGGTAGAAAAGATGGAGCCTTCTGTCGCTATCGAAAAAAAGGCCAGCAGTGAATGTACTGCTTCTGCCGGGGAGGGCTATCCCGCTCTGTACCAGTTGCCTGTAGATGGTAAGACGTCCGAAAGGCAAGTTTCCATTAAACCGGGGTTTGAATATTAGCTAATGAATCCGGATGTAGTGTTCGGTAGGCATATTCTTCGTCAATGGACCGACACCAAAGCTATTTCCAGTATTATGCAGCGATTTGTTTTTGCCCTATTCCTCCTGATCCTCGCGGGTATTTTACCCGGCGGTATTTTCGCACAATCCCTATCGACGGAAACCCATCAGGCCGTTCCCCGGAACCTGGATCTTTATCTGGTCATCGGGCAGTCCAATATGGCCGGCCGGGCACCTATTCGCGATGAGGACAAAGCTCCCATTAACGGCGCATTGCTCTATACCGGCGATCAACTTAATCCCTGGGTTACCGCTACCAATCCGTTGAATCGTTTTTCCACCATTCGCAAAGTGATCGATATGCAGCGTCTGAGTCCCGCCTATGCTTTCGCCCGGGATATGACGGCCGTTGGTGGGCGAAACATCGGATTGATCGTCAATGCCAAAGGCGGATCGGGTATCGTGCAGTGGTTGCCGGGTACCCAATTTTTTGCCGATGCCGTACGTCGTACCCGGGAAGCAATGGCCTACGGAACGCTCAAAGGGATCATCTGGCATCAGGGCGAAAGTGATTCGGGGCCTTTCCGGCGCGACCTCTATCTGGGACGCATGGAAGTGCTGATCAATGCTTTCCGGGAAGCATTCGACGATCCGGACCTGCCCTTCGTAGCCGGTAAGGTCTCGGAGGCCCGGGAACAACGCATCCCCTTCAACGAAATCCTGGCGCAGTTACCGGACCTCATCCCGCATACCGCGGTGATCAGTTCGGAGGGTACGGCCACTACCGATAGTACTCATTTTGATTCACCGAGTCAGATCCTGCTGGGAGAACGTTACGCGGAGGCCATGCTGAAGATGGTAAAGCGGCAGGATTGGGGTGGTGCGGGCGCCGCCCGGCGGAACGCCCGGGTGGCCAACGAAGGTTTTCGCCGCAGCTACAATTTTCTGCACGCCTGGATGCAGGAGCGGGACCCCAAGAGCGGTTTGATCCCCCGCAACCTCGGTAGCTCCCGGGATTTTTGGAACGCTCAGGATGCAGCGGCGGACAATTATCCCTTTATGGTGCTGACGGCGGCCCTGCTGGACCGACCGGTTTTCGAAAAAGACATGCGCGATATGCTGGCCAGTGAAACCAAACTGACCTCCCGGCTGGGCCGGCTGCCGGATACCTATTCGTTCTCCAAACAGGCTTTCCAGGATAAAGAGCCGCAACTGGACCGAATCATCTTCGGAGCTTCCGAATACGTTAAAGACGGACTACTGCCGCTGACGGAATGGCTGGGCGCTTCTCCCTGGAGTGAACGCATGATCGGCATTCTGGACGATATCTGGGCGGAAGCTGAGTACACTACGCCTTTCGGCAACATTCCGGGCACCAACGTAGAGGTGAACGGAGAGTTGCTGCAAACCCTGTCGCGCATCTACTGGATGACCGGCGACGAAAAATACCTGGATTGGGCCGTTCGCCTGGGAGATTATTATTTACTGGGAGACCAACACCCCAGCCGGGACCAGACCAGCCTGCGCCTGCGGGACCACGGTTGTGAGATCGTATCCGGTCTGTGTGAACTGTACTTTACGGTAGCCCACGCCCGCCCCGAAAAGAAGATCGCCTATTCCCCCCGGATCCATCAGTTACTGGATCGCATTTTGGAAGTCGGACTCAATGAGCATGGCCTGATGTACGATGTGGTCAATCCGCAGGACGGAGCGATCGTCCGGGACCGCATCGCCGATAACTGGGGATATAATTACAACGGTTTCTATACGGTTTATCTGGTCGACGCAACCGAGCGATACCGCGAAGCCATCGAGCGGGCACTGAATAATCTGCTCTTTTATCGCAATTTCGACTGGGAGAACGGCAGTCAGGACGGATACGCGGATGCGGTGGAAGGCGGTCTGAACCTTTACAACCGCCTGCCCGGGCAGGTAGCGCAGGAATGGCTCGACAGCGAGATCCAGGTGATGTGGTCCATGCAGGATTCCAGTCACCGTTCCGATACCGAAGCTTATCGGGGGAATGGCATCATCGAGGGCTGGCACGGCGACGGCAATTTTGCCCGTACTTCCATCATGTATTGTTTGTGGAAGACGCAGGGAACCTATCTTTCGAATTGGCGGGAAGACGTTCTGTGGGGCGCCGAACCCACGGCGGATGGAGGTATCATCGTATCCGTAAAAGCGGACTCGGACTGGGTCGGCACACTTTATTTCGATCAGCCGCGGCACCAAACGGTGTTACACCTTCCCGCCGATTATCCCCGGATCAATCAATTCCCGGAATGGTTTACCGTTCGCGAGGGAGCTACCTATCTGCTGCAGACCGGACGGGATCAACCGATAAAAGAATACAGCGCAGCGGAACTGCTGGCAGGGATCCCGGTCGAACTGGCCGGCGGCGAGGAATGGCTGCTGCGGGTGCAGGAGAAATAAAACACATCATCAAAACGCCGGATATATGTTCAGAACGATCATTTGGGGTTGTTGCTGTCTGTTCGGGCTGGCGCTGTCCGCCCAGGAATGGCCCCGTCATACCATTGATGCTTCCTCAACCGGGGCGGACGGGGTAAAGCTGGCCGATATCAATGCCGACGGCCTGCCGGACATCACCACCGGCTGGGAGGAAGGAGCGCTCACCCGGGTCTATCTTCATCCGGGGCCAGCCGGCGTTCGGTCGCTCTGGCCCGCGGTAACTGTAGGTCAGACACCGGCGGTAGAAGATGCCGTTTTTGCTCCTACGAACCAGCGTGGTCGTTGGGTAGTCTTCAGCTGCTCGGAAAAAAATGCGGAGCAGATCATGCTGCATTTTGCACCCAAAAGAAATTGGCTGGACGCGGAAAAATGGCGGCAAAAAGTACTGCCTGCCTCTGATCAGCGCATGATGTGGATGTACGCTGAGCCGATGGAGGTGGACGGTCGTGGCGGCCTCGATCTGGTGGCGGGCGGCAAGGGACATGGAGCCGCGCTCGGCTGGTTTGCAGCTCCCCGCCGGACCCGGAATCTGAAAAAATGGGTCTGGCATCCGATCACTCCTCTGGGGTGGCTCATGGGCCTTTTTACCCGCGATATGGATGGCGATGGGGATCTTGATCTGGTGATCACAGATCGCAATGGAGCATTGCGGGGGTGCCGCTGGCTGGAAAATCCGGGACCGGGAACCGCCCAAACCCAGGCCTGGAACAGTCATTTGATCGGCGGTCAGAGTCTGGAGGTGATGTTTATGGATATTGCGGATCTGGACGGTGATGGGGTAGAGGAAATCATCGTAGCCGAACGTAGTGAGGAAAGTGTACGGGTCTATACCCGCCATGATACTTTCGGCAAAAACTGGGAAGAACGGATCATTGCACTGCCGGACTTTACGGGACGGGCCAAATCGGTCACGGCTGGAGATATCAATCGCGACGGAACGCCCGATTTAGTGATCAGTACCAACACCAACGGCGCCGAGAAGAACGGCCTGATCTGGCTGGACGGGAAACATTTAGATCAGGCGCAACCCCAGGATTTTAAAGCCATTTCCGGAGCCCACAATGCCAAATACGACAAGGTGGAGTTGCTGGATATCGACTTGGACGGCGATCTGGATGTATTGATTTGCGAGGAAAACTACGGACCGGATAGCGGTGGCCTCGGCGTGATCTGGTACGAGAATGTACTGACGGAGCAGTAGTACATGATTGATCGGGAACAGGCCAGGATTCGATGACCTGTTCCCGCTTACGTGCCGGCTTAATTCTCCAGCACCTGTTTATCAGCCAGTAAAACTTTTTGCAATTCGGCGTACGGCAGATCCTGCACGGCGATCTCCCGGTCGATGGCCAGACTGGCGGCCGTAGCGGCCGACTGACCGAGTACCATAAACACCGGCTCCATCCGGATGGAACCGAAGGCAATATGGGTGGCGCTTAGGCAAACCGGTACCAGCAGATTGGTGCATTCCTCGGATTTCGGCACGATCGAGCGGTAGCTGATCGGGTAGGGGGCTTTTACGTGCGCCTCTACGTTACCTTCATTTTTTACCCAGCCTTCAGCCGTGACGTAGCGCTGGGTATGATGGGAATCCATCCCGTAAGCGCCCATGCCGACGGGATCCTCGGCCACTTCGATGCCTTCGCAATTGTACTGCGTCATGACGTAGGGGCCGACCATCCGGCGGGCTTCGCGTACATATAATTGCTCCTGCCAGCCATCTTCCCGGGCGAATTCATCCTTACAGGTACCCCAGCGGGACACTCCTTCCCGGATGTGATCCGGCATGCGCGGGTGGTAGGCGAGGGTCCACATCAGGCCTTTCTGGTAGTTGCGGTGTTGCTCGCGAATGACTTCCCGCTCTTCGTAGCTGGCTTCGGGATAATTATAATTCTGGCCGATAAAGTCGGTAGAGAATCCGGCGCGGTTATTGGTATCCGTTTTGCGGTTGGGCATCTGGGAGTTGATCCAGGGAAAACCTTCCTCCCCGGCTTCGTAATTGCGCAGTAGCAATTCGTAGTTCTTTTCATCGTAATCTGCCGGTTTTTCGAAGGGAATGCGGTTGTCCGGATGATCGGTCAGGCACATGCGGAAACAGTAGGCCTGCAAATGATCATCACCGGCACCCTCGGTACCCGGACCGTCCGGGTTGATGTAGGGCAGCAGGCCGCTGGTAGCATCTCCCGGTACTACGTAGGGATCCACGCCGTCCACAAAGTTGTGGTTTACCGCGTTGTTGGACCGTTGTCCGGTCATGGTCGTATCCCGGAGTTTGGTGTGTACCCCGTTGAGGGTTTCCCGGTACTGATCGTTGCTTTCCCGGCCCACCGTGTAGGAGACGCCGGCCGTGGCCAGGAGGTCGCCTTCGTAGGTGGCGTCGATGAATATTTTTCCCCGGTAGGTTTCGCCGGAAAGCATCCGGATGGATTGTATATCGGTGCCTTCCTTTTGGACACCGGTACTGCGGTCCAGTTTCTGGTTCATTACCAGCTCGATACCGTTCTGTTCGATAAAATCCTCGTAGACACTCAGGGCGGCGGAAGGTTCAAAAGTCCACATGGAGGCCTCTCCGGCGGCGGTGCGCGTCTGGCCCCCGTCCTTATACTCGGCCTTTTCCTGCCATTTCCAGTGCTCGTTCTGATCGTAGTACTCTTTGATGGCGGAATAAAACTCGCGGGAGATGCCGCCGATGGCGGATTTGTTGCCGATGTCGGTCTGGCCGAGTCCGCCGGTGGTCAGACCTCCGATGCGTGTACTCGGCTCGATGAGGATGACCGATCTGTCCATGCGTTTAGCCTGAATGGCGGCCGCGATACCGGCGGAAGTGCCGCCGTAAATGACCAGGTCATAAGCGGGCGCATCGTTGCTTTCCCCGCAGGAAAAGAAGAGAAGGATCGCAGCCAGTAAACCGGCTACAGGGTAGTAGATTCGGATCTTTGTCATTGGTGTTTTTAAGCATTAAAGTGTTGTAGGATTCTTGGAGAAATTCACTGCTTCCGCGGCCTGTTTCCGTTCGTCTTTACCGGAAAAGCCACGCGGGGACGAGCTCCTTTTTTTGTCCCGGCGAAGGCAGAAGACGTATTGTTAATTATGAAATATTTCATGCGACATAAGTGAATTATGCAACATTTGATGAAGAAAAATTGAAGGTTTATGCAACATAGCTGATAAGCCGGCAACCGCTTTCCCGCCTACCTTTGTAATAGATCATTTCTTGCTTTTTCATTCTCATCTCATCCAGATTTCGCTCTAACCCATTCGATCAAATATAAACGAATTATTTAAAAACTAAACCGTTATGAAACAGGTATCCGCTTGTCAGGTTGCAACCCAACCGTCTGAAAGTCAAATTGTAAGCGTACACGGCGATTTCACCTTGGAAGTATGCTTAAGCCCGGAAAGTCGCCAGCTCGCTTTCCAGATCCGCTACCGCTCCTATCTCCAGGCCGGAATGATTCCCGTAAACGAAGAAGGCATGCTCTACGACGATTACGATTTTGCGCCGAACGTTCGCATCTTCCTGGTCTGGAACGCCGGCAAACCGGTAGCCACCATCCGAAGCTGCGTTTACTCCGAAGCTTATAACTGGCTACCCACCGAAGGCGTCCACTTCTTCGAAAAAGAACTGACCGCTAAATTGGGCGAAAAAGTACCCCTGCTGGAATCTAATCGTTTTGCGATCGATCCGGACTTCCAGGGCCGTCATTCCATCTTTGCCCAGTTCCTGCTGTTCCGGGCGCACGGCCTGAACTCCGCTTTTCACCAGTGCGAGTACATCATTACCTCCGTGCAGTCCAATCACATCGCTTTTTACCAGCGCTTCCTGGGACTGAATCCCATTTCGGATACGCCTCGTCAGTATGACTGGATTGATGCGGAGATCTCTCTGTTGATCAATCGGTCCGAATCCTGCCTGGGCGCGATCCTGAAACGCGGTATGCCGGAATACAACGAGGAGGATGTAGCCCGGTTTGCCGAACAGGCAAAGCTTTCCCTCATCGATCATCAACGCAAGGTAGCCTGATCGCGACCGGAACGGTCCGTCGATGCCGGTAGAGGAAAGACGCAGGTAGACCCGGTTTCCATTACCGGCAGATCGTCCTGTGCGGCAAGCTTTCACCCAAAACATTTCAGATCTCAAACTCCAGACACCCTATTAAAACCAGACCATTATGCCTACGGCCCAAACGCTAAGCTGGGGAACCTACGCCCAGAAATACGATATCTTATTTGACTACAACCCATTCTACCAAAAACTGCACCGACAGGTGATGCAGGAGGTCGGAAAATGGTCGGTACCCTCCGGTGCGGTTCTGGCCGACATCGGCGCCGGTACCGGTAACTACTCTCTGGCCATGGCCCAAAACTTTCCCCAGGCGACCGTCCTGCACATCGATAAGGATGAAGGTATGAACGAACAGGCGGCCCAAAAGAAGTACCGGCTGGAACTGTCGAATCACCAGATCCGTTCCCTGGGGGTGGATGAAATTAAGCTGGCCCCCGACTCACTGCAGGGCCTGATCAGCATCCACGCCCTTTACACTTTTCCGGATCCCGCAAAGGTGCTGCAAAACATGTACGAATGGCTGGAGCCGGGCCGCCCGGCCGTACTGGTCAACGCCGGCCGTATTGTCAATGTGCTGGACTGGCAACTGGCGATCGGCTGGCACCTGCTGCGGAAATACGGATTCAAAAAAACGCTGGAGATCATGCGCGAGGGGAAGGAAGTGAGTCGGCAAAACGCCTATATCCGCGAGATACAACGCCAGGGAGGCTACTGGACGCACAGTCACGGAGAATTTTGTGAAGCCATTGAGGCGGCCGGTTTCCGTATCCGGCACAGTAAAACCTGTTTCCGCGGGGTAAGTGATTTTGTAGTGGCCGAAAAGCCGTAAACCCAGAAATTTTGCAATTATGGATACTCCAATGGAGGCTTACGCCAATGTGCTGTTGTACGCTATTCCGATGCTTTTTTCTTTTGTGATCCTTGAGGCGGGGTATTCCTGGTGCAAGGGGACCAGGGTCTTTCGCAGTCTGGATACCATCTCCAGTATCAGCAGCGGTGTAGCCAACACCCTGAAAAGTGTGCTGGGACTTACGGTATTTATCATCGGCTACGAGAAGATGGAGACCCATCTGGCCATTTACGAGGTGCAGGCGAGCTGGCAAACCTACCTGATCGCGTTTCTATCCCTCGATTTTGCCACTTACTGGAGTCACCGGCTATCCCATGAAGTCAACTTTTTCTGGAATAAACACGTGGTGCACCATACCAGTGAAGAATACAATCTGGCCGTAGCCCTGCGGCAGCCTATTTCCGAATTTGTCAGCCTGTTTTTCATTTTTATGTTTCCGGCCGCGCTCCTGGGGGTGCCACCGGAAGTCGTTGCCATACTTACGCCTGTTCATTTCCTGCTGCAATTTTGGATCCACACGCCGCATATCGGCAAACTGGGGGTGCTGGAATACATCATCGTTACACCTTCCCAGCACCGGGTGCACCACGCTTTGAACGACATCTACATCGATAAGAACCTGTCGGGCGTATTCTGCATCTGGGATCGCCTGTTCGGCACTTTCCAGGAGGAACTGGACGAGGAGCCGCCGGTCTACGGCAGCACCCGGCCGCTGGACACCTGGAATCCCATCAAGCAGAATTTTGCCCATCTGCTCATGCTGATCCGGGATGCCTGGTATACGAATAGCTGGTGGGATAAACTGCGGATCTGGTTTATGCCTACGGGCTGGCGACCGGAGGATGTGCAGTCGCGCTTCCCCGTAAGATCGGTAGACCAGCACAGCCTGGTGAAGTTCGATACCCGGGCTTCTCCGGCGCTGCACGCCTGGTCGTGGTTTCAGTGTGTACTGACCACTCTGATGCTGATGCATCTGCTGCTCTACTTCAAGGAGATCGGTTTCCCGGACCTTTTCATCTACGGGGCCTTTCTGTTCCTGACGATCTACGCCTACACAGCGCTGATGGATAAGGATAAAAACGCCTTTTGGATAGAAGGCTTGCGCTGCCTGTTTGGACTGGCCATCATCTGGTATACGGCGGACTGGTTCGCTCTGCCCGCTTTGCGGTGGGTGGTCGCCGCTGAACTGCTTATATCGCTGGCGGTAGTAGGGTGGTTTGTGCGTGAATCCACTTACGTAAATACCGAAAACACCAAGTATTCGACCCTGTCCAATTCGACCGGTTAAAGGGCGGAGTGGTGTAAAACCTCACTACTGAAATTTTTATTTTTTTCACCGCCAGGGCCGCTGAGCCGTAAGGCTTGTTAGCCGCTTTTTTCAAAAATCTTCGGGCCCTGGCGGTGAATTTTATTTATGGTTTCTTCAGGTCTCTATCCCCGGAAGGATTTAAGGACGTTTAAGGATCTCTTCCAGCGGGCCGCGCATCTTCAGGTAACCGGCCTTATTCGGATGGAGCCCGTCCGAGAACAAAGCTTCGTTGATCTTGCCGTCTCCTTGCAGGAAGACATCTCCAATAAAGTTGTACCGGATGCCATTGGTGCGGGCCAGCCATTCGATGCCCGTATTGAGTTGGCGGATGCGTTCTTCGTAATCCCGGCGGGGCAGGATCCCCATCAGCACGATCTCCGCATCGGGCTGGCGGGCCTGTACGGCCCGGACCAGTAGTTTCAGGCCGTCCATGATCTCCTGATTGGTATTCAGGTGCATATTGTTGGTGCCGATCATAATCAGGACTTTCTCGGCGCTAAAGCCGTCCAGTTCGCCGTGGTAGACCCGCCAGAGCACATTTTCGATCCGATCCCAGCCGTAGGCGTAATTGGCCAGTCCCATAGGCGTAAAGCCCTTTTCCCAACTCTCCGTTTCCCGGGCGAGTTTTGCTTTCGGTTCGCCGCCCCAGAAATGCACGATGGAATTGGCGAGAATCACCATTTTCGGCGGATGGGTGCGGTTGCGCTCCAGTATTTCGTGGTGACGGTCTTCCCAGTCGTAATTGCCCGGCTCCCGGTACTGAATACAGGGCTGGGTGGTGGAGATGGCTCCCGTGGGTTCCTGCAGAATGGTCCGCAGGGCTTTCTCGTAGGCTTCGGCGTAGTGCATCATCCCCAGATCGTTGGGGTGGGTGCCGTCTACCATATCGTCCAGTCCCAGGTTCAGGTCTTCGTAGGGCAGGTAGTGGATCTCCGTCAGACCTTCTTTTCGAAGCTGCTCGAAGGCCTTTTCCTGAATATCATTCACCCGGGTAAACAGTCCCTGCCGCTCCGGCACCATAGAGCCATCCGTGTAGCCGGCGTGCTCGGTGAGTAGGACCGGCACTTCGGGATGCGCTTTTTTCAGTTGCCGCACGGATTCCAGGATCCGCCGGGACAGTTCCGCGTCGTCGTACAGTTCGGCGTTCCACAGGTTGGGCAGACAATCCACAATGTAGATCTCCGGGTCGATCTCGGTCAAAAAAGAGACGACTTCCTCCTCCAGCCGGCCGTTGCCCGAAAAGGCGAGGTTGATCATCGGTCGGTCCATTTTGCGACCCAGTATATTCGTCCAGGCCATTCCGGGCCGGGAGGCACAGGCACCGTGGGCAATGGACGTTCCGTAAACAACGATCGGTTTTTCCGGACGTACCGGCAGCGGCCGGAAAAAATCGCCTTCTTCGACCCCGATCTCCAGCCATTCCACACTGTTGTAAAGCGGAAGGTACAGTCGGTACTCCCGTCCGAATTTGTGGTAGCCGTCGTTGGGTTTCAAACCGTTGAAGCGGTAAACGACCGTGTCGCCGAAACTGCGGTTACCTTTGGTCCAGAGCCACTGGCCGTCACTACTGATGGCGTAGAGATCCACTCCGCTGACCCCGGTTGCCGGCATGTGGGTCTTGCCGAAATTTTTACTGCCGACGCCGTAGCGCACGGTAATCTTTTCCGCATTCGAACGAAAGCGGATCAACTGCCCGGCGGCATGCCGGGAAAGGTTCCAGACGGCATCTCGCACTACACCTTCCGCCCGGGCCGGTAGCCGGTCGTAGGGCGCTTTAACCTCATCGGGCCAGGCTTGTCCTTCTATGGTGTGAAAATCCTGATCGGTGGGATCCCACCATTGGGTGGATTGGGCAAATCCGCAAAATACCTGCAGCACGAGCAGGAAAAGGAGAAAAAGATCTTTCATGTAGAGTTGGTTTCGTTTTGAAAGGGTAAAATAGCCCATTCCGATAGTTTCACCAAATACCTGCGTATATTCGTCCCTCGCAGAACCAAGACTATGAAAATCCGACTGTTGAGCATTTTTGCCGCAATGCTATTTGGAACCCCGGCCAGCGCCCAATTCACTACGTCTTCCGTTTTTCTGGAAGTTGGTGGGGCGGCACCCTATTATTCGCTTAACTACGCCCGTACGGTATTCACCGGCCGGTACTGGTCCGGGCAATTCCGGGTCGGAGCGGGCGTGCTGGAACAAACTCTGGCCGTACCGCTGGGATTCACCTTACTGGGCGGCAGAAAAGACCATCACCCCGAGTTGACAATGGCCATTACGCCCGTTTCCGAAGGCCTACGATTTTGGGATCGTGATCAGTCCGACTTTAAAGTGGACCTGGTGCTGGGCCTTTGTTATCGCTTTCAACCCGCCCGTGGCCGCTTCCATGTGAGCGTCGGCGGTTTCCCCTACATTCGGCTGGATCCGACCCCGACCCGTCTGTCGGAAAAGAAACCATCCCTGGGGTTCTGGCCGGGATTTAGTGTCGGTCGCCTGTTCAAGTAAGGGACCCGACTCACTTCCCATCGTGATCGCCTACCGGCACACTGCGACCACTGGATTGGTAGGATTCCAACAGGGCCCGCAGTTCCTGCACTACTTCCGGATGATCGCCTTCCACATTGTTTTGTTCTCCGAAATCCGTATCCATCTCGTACAATTGTACCGCGGGAAGGCCATCCTCCAGCGCCCGGGCATTTTTCGGATCACTCCAACCGCCGGAGCCGGCATCCAGGATGAGTTTCCATTTGCCTTTGCGGATGGCAAAAGAACCGTTGCCCGAATGATGGACGGTGGCTTCCCGGATGGGAGTTTGCCGTTGGGGATCGAGTAACAGCGGGAGCAGATTGTAACTATCTTCTGCCGTGCGTTCCGGTAAAGACTGTCCGGTAATCGCGGCGCAGGTAGCCATAAAGTCCGTATGGCAGATCGTTTGGTCCGAGTGCTTACCCGCGGCTATTTTCGCGGGCCAGTGCACAATGAAGGGCACCCGGTGGCCGCCTTCCCAGATATCCGCTTTGGTACCGCGAAAATGATAGCTGGGATGATGGTCGTATTTGAGAACCGAACTGACCGCTCCGGACCAGTTCACTCCTTCCCGGGCCGGCGATCCGTTATCGCTGGTAAAGATGACGAGCGTTTCCTCCCGGATACCGGCCTCCTGCAGAGCCTGCATGATCTGCCCCACCGTCCAGTCTACCTGTTGCACATAATCACCGTAGGCACCGGCCTGACTGCTCCCTTTGAAGGCATCCGCCGGAGCGATGGGCGTATGCGGGGCGGTCAGGGTGAAATAGAGAAAGAAAGGCTGGTCGCCCGTACTTTGTTCGTCAATGTAGGAAACAGCTCTTTCCGTGATCGCCGGCATGACGGCTTCCAGTTCCCAACCGGCGCTCATTTTGCCCGGATTGCCGAACAGGGAATCGGGCTTTTCCTGATCGGGAAAAGCCAGCAGACGATCGTTCTCGATGAAGGAATAGGGTGGGAAGTTCGGTACATCATCACCGAAGTAATAATCGAACCCGTGGCTCAGCGGGCCATTATTTACGGGTTTATTGAAATCGACGGATGCTTCGATCCGTAGGCGTGCCGCCCGGTCGAATCCGAAGCCCTGCAGCGAATCCCGGGCGTAACCGCCACCGGTGAGCGGCCAGTCCCAGCCCAGGTGCCATTTGCCGATACAGGCGGTCGCGTAACCCTGCTCGCGCAGCATTTCGGCCACCGTTATTCTTTCTCCTTGGATAAGTGGCGGATCGTAGGGCCAGAGCACGCCCTGTTTCAGCGGCGTACGCCAGGCGTACCGACCGGTTAATATCCCGTAGCGCGTGGGCGTGCAGACGGCCGAGCCCGAGTGCGCATCCGTAAAATGGAGCCCACCCGCAGCGAGCTGATCCAGATGCGGCGTTTGGATCTTGGAGTCAGCATTGAGAAAACTCAGATCTCCGTAGCCGAGGTCATCGGCCAGAATGTAGACGATGTTGGGGTGGTTGGAGACATCCTCTTCTGCGGTACAGCCGGTCAGAAGGAGCAGTACCAGTAGTAGTGAATAGTTGATCCTATACATGTCGTTTCATTTTCTGAAGTTAACTCACCGAATAGTTCAATGTAATGTAACAATTTGTTGACGGCGCCTCGGTCAGGGCTTAAAAACGGAGAAGTTCGTGATCAGCGCCTCGTCCGTCGCTTCGGAAATGATCAGCCGGATCCGCTTGGCCGTAACCGGTTCGAAGGCCTGAATACGCTTGTGGCCGACGGAAATACCGCTGGCCACTTCCTGCCATTTGCCCCGGTTCTTTATTTCAATGCGGTAATTGCGAACGCGTTCGCCCTGGGCAATGTCTTCCTGAATGATGACGTGTCCGATGGGCGTGGCGGTTTCCAGTTGTAGTTGGATTTCCCGACCCTTACCGCCGGTTTGGGCGAGGGGCGTTCCGTATTTTTCCTTAATGGCATTGCCCCATTCCTGCAAACGTTTCACATCGGCCTCGGGCATCAGTCCCTTCGGATCGGGAGTAAGTCCTACGATGAGGGTAGCATTGCGGCCTACGGATTTTTCGTACATATTCATCAGATTCTCCACGGGGAAAATGTGGGCCTCATCGTCCGGTTCCCAGAACCATTCGTGGCGTCCGTTATAACCCCGCAGAGGCGCGTCGGCCATGGCGGGCATCCAGTAGGCGCCGTCCGGATCACCCTGTTTGAGCAGGCGCATGCGTTCGGCGTGGGTATCGCCGCCGTGGGAGTAGGGATTCGGAAAGGTCGCCCAGCAGGGATAATCCATAGCACCGCTTTCGGATCCACCCCAGCGTACTTCGGCCAGTTGGAGATTGTGGTAGAACAGGCAGTTCGGCTGGTACTGCTGCGCGATGGGCAGGACGTCCGGAACGCCGTTATCGGGATGATCCGCACCACCGTCAAACCAGATCTCGAACAGCTCCCCGTAATTAGTACAGATCTCCCGTAGCATGCCTTCCACCATCTGGTTGTAATACCGTTGGCGCTGTTCCCGGAACTCCCCTTCACCCTGGACCTGAAAGTTGTGGACCCCAAAAAAGGAATTCCAGCGGATACCCAGGTAGATGCCGGGTTTGATGCCGTATTTGCGGCAGGAGTTGACGAAATCCCGCACCAGATCCCCTTTGCCCTCCTGAAAATTCAGCGCCTTCATAGAATAGGGATTCACCTCGGACTGGAACAGCGCAAACCCGGTTTCGTGGGTGGCGGTAAGCAGGGCAAAGGTGAAACCCGCCTCCTTGATCGCCCGGACCCACTGGTCGGTATCCAGTTGCTCCGGTCGGAAGATCTGATAATCCGGCACAGGAGAAATGCGGTTGCCGGCCTGCCCGTATTTTTGTCCGTCGAAGACGTGCAGATCATAATGAAATATGGCCCCCAGTTCGGCTTGTTGCCAGGCGAGCTGGCGGTGGTTCGGCAGCGGACGTTCGGCCTTTTCTACCGGGATAAATACCAGGTAGGAGTCATTACCTTTTTTAACCGCTACACTCAACACTTCTGGGACGCCGTTTTCCTGGTAGACAAAGGGCCGTTCCATGCGATCGGGGCGGAGGGTATCACCGTTGCTGAGTAGGATGCGTTTGGGCGTCAGCGCGTATTCCGTGGCCTTTTTCCAGTGGATGCCGTCGGGGGAATTGATCATGCCGATGAAGGAATGCGCGTGGAACACCCCGTAAAACTGTTTCCGTTGGCTATCGTACCACATGGATACATCCTCGGTATCGAGATAGTCGATCACCGGTTGGTCCTGCATGCGGAAAGGGCCGGTCGGACTATCGGAAATGGCAATGGCCTGATTGCGAATGAAGCGGGTCTCATTGGGTTTGTCCCCCTTCACGATGAGGTAGTATTTCCCGTCCGGACCCCGGTCGATCGCGGGGTTGACGGTTAGCGTGGTGATGGGACCCGACGGCTCGATCAGGGGCGCATCCAGGCGCTCCCAGGGACCGTCGAGGGAAGTTGCCACCGCTACCCCCGTACGCTGATTGGTCCGCAGGGTCTTCCAGGCGGGGTGTTGATACCCCGTTTTGGCGATCTCCCGCAGGTAATCGTCCGCGTAAGTTTCCTCATCCAGATGGGTGGAAATATAGTAGAGATAGTATTTACCTTCAAAGAATTTGATCTTGGGATTGTGGGCCGTAATGGCGTCCCAGCGGCCCTTGCCGGCTCCCCGGAGTGCCGTTTCCCGGTATTCCCAGGGACCGGACGGAGAGGAGGAAACGGCGTGGGCAATTTCCGAATGGGTCAGCCAGCCGGTGAAACCGTAGGATTTTTTCCAGCGGGAATAAAACAGGTGGTACTGCCCGTCGGCACTCCTGAGGATGGAAGGCCCCCAGTTGTAGTAATCCTCGGTCTTGAAAATATTGTCCGGATCCACCCTTGCGAGCCGTTCCTTGAAAAAGAGATCATCCCGTTTTTCGGATTGGGCGCGGGCGGATGACGTGATGAACATGCCCAGCAGAAGAAAAAGAAACGGTAGGAAAAGGTTTTTTTGAAGCTTGTAGCCAGTCTTGTCTTGCTGTACCATACTGTAATTGAATTTTGGACCTTGTTTTCGGAAAGGTAATTTTCTCCAACTGGTTCGGCTACCAATTTATCAGCCGAAAGTGATACTTTTTTTGCTGGAAGGCTCCGCCGGAAAAAATACCATTACGGGAAGTTCGGCTTTTTTTGGTTGCCGACATTTCCATGAATTCAACCCAATGGGCGCAAAATTTTTCACTCCCGGCGAAATTGTGCATTTTGCCGGTAAGGAAATATTCCGGATCACTTCCCAATGAAATGCTTTTACATGAAACAATCGAGTATACTGTTCCTGTGTCTGATGCTGTTCGGAGGCCTGGTGGACGCCCAGGACGCGAAGCCGGAAAACAGCCGCCCCAACATCATTCTGATCATGACGGATGATCAGGGGTGGGGCGACGCTGCGTATAACGGGCATCCCTACCTGCAAACGCCCCATTTGGACCAGATGGTCCGGGAAGGGGTAGAATTTACCCGTTTTTACGCGGCATCAGCGGTTTGTTCTCCCACGCGGGCGAGTGTGATGACCGGTCGCCATCCCGAACGGTTTGGGATCTGTACGGCCAATTGCGGACACCTCAAACCCGAAGAGATCAGTCTGGCCGAAATGGTCCGGGAACGGGGCTATACGACCGGGCATTTCGGGAAATGGCACCTGGGCACCCTGACCCGGGACACCCTGGACGCGAATCGGGGAGGCAAGGCAAAATTTGCCGGAGACTACGCACCGCCCTGGGATAACGGCTTTGATGTCGCTTTCGTCACGGAGTCCAAAGTCCCTACCTGGGATCCGATGGTCACCCCACCGGCTTCGGCAATGGATACCGGTAAACGCCAACCCGGCACGCACTTCGGTACCTACTACTGGACGGGGCCGGGAGCGATCGAAACCAACAATCTGGACGGGGACGATTCCCGCATCATTATGGATCGCGTGATCCCGTTTATCGACGGGGCCGTGGCCGCCGATCGGCCTTTTTTGAGCGTGATCTGGTTCCATTCGCCCCACTTACCCGTGCTGACCGGAGAAAATTACCGGGCACTGTACGAAGGGCTATCCGAAGATCAGCAGGAATTTTATGGCTGCATTACCGCGATGGACGAGCAGATCGGTCGCCTGCGGGCCCACCTGGCGGAACTGGGCGTAGCGGATAACACGCTCCTTTTCTTTACCAGTGATAACGGCCCGGAAGGCAAAGCGCCGGATCAGCGCCACGCCGGACAAACTTACGGTTTGCAGGGGCGCAAGCGCAGTCTGCACGAAGGGGGGATCCGGGTGCCGGGCCTTATGGTCTGGCCGGAGCGGATCGCGGGCGGGCAGGTGGTCAATGTACCGGCCTACACCTCGGATTATTTCCCGACCATCGCCCATTTGCTGCAAGTGGATCTGGATCGCTACGATCGCCCCTTTGATGGCCGGAATATCCTGCCGCTGGTGGAAGGGACCGGCGAAAAAATGGAAGAGCGATATCTGCCTTTCCTGTTTCGGGAGCAGGCGGCCTACATCGGTACCCGCTACAAGATCTACCGGAAAGATGCCGCTGCCGCCTGGCAACTGTTCGACCTGCTGGATAATCCGGACGAAACTTTTGATCTGGCGGCGGAAAAACCGGAATTGCTGGAGCGATTGCAGTCGGAATGGGAGCGCTGGGAGGCTTCGGTAGAAAACAGCGCTGCGGGGAAGGATTATTGAGGTTGCCGAATGATCGGATAATTGGCTGAACCAATAACCGGATGCGTGTGGGGTTAAACCCTTCTTTTTCAAATGCACTCCATACCGGTAAGATAATTTCGTACCGGTATGGAGTGTAGAATCTTTAGCACTATTTATGCCGGTAGTAGCGGATCGCCGTTTTGTAATTCGTGTAGTGAATATACTTTTCATTTTCCATCCAGAGCACGATCTCCGTATCGCCGTCTCCGTTCCGGGGGATATAGGGTCGGATATTATCCAGTTGTGAATCTTTGGTGATCGCCTGGCTTTTCCAGGTGAGTCCGTTGTTCTTGGTTTCCCACCTTTCGATCTCAAAAACGTCATTGATCTCCCGGGACAGGTAAACGACATTTGTGTTGTTCGGGTTGACGGTGAGGTTGCCGAAATAGTGCGGTTCGCGCTCCGTCTTGCCCTCCTGGGTCTGGGGGAACCATTTCCCGGCCGCTACCATTTCCGTGTTGAACCATTTCCTGCCGTCGTATTTGGCGTACCAGTAGCGGTGGTCCGTCTCACTGGGGCTCCGGGTGTAGAGGATCACCGGATTGCCCTGCTCGTCGGCGGCCACATCGGCGATCCAGGCGCGACCTTCCGTTTCCGTCGACTGGTAGATCACCGTAGCGTCTTTGGGTTCGAACGGGATGGTATTCATATCGGCGATCTGGGTACCGTCCGCCCGGTAAAATGCACCATTTTCGTAATAGGCATAATACACGGAGTTGGTCGGTTCCACCCGCGGGTGCCCATCCGTAAAGATGATGTGGATGCGGGATTTGCCGTCGGAATAGTACTTTGCGTAAGGGCGGTTATTCGGATCGAAGGGGTAGTTGGTAATAAAGACCTTGCTTTTGGTCCAGCTTTCCCCATCATCATCGGACCACATGACATTCGGTTTGTAGCCCGTCCAGCGGCCGAAGCAATACAGGCGTCCATCTTCCGCTTCCAGGCGGTAGGGGTTGGCGTAGGTCACGTGCACTTTTGGAAATTCCTCCAGTTGGGTGGAATCCAGGAGGTAGATCTGTTCCGCTTTGCTGAAGCTACTGACATCCCCTCCTTTACTGGTAGTATTGATAAAAAAGCCGTCGGGCCCGGAATGGGTCGTGTAAGTAGCGATGATATTGCCTTCGGCCGTTTCCACGAAGGCCGGGTTATCGTGATCGTCGGATTGCAGGTCCGGATACAGATCCTTGGTGGTGATCTTATTGTTGTCCAGATTGAGCGATGCAGCTTCGATGGTGCCGTCCGCTTTTACCCAGCCGGTGATCACTTCCTCATCGTGGATGATCGCCCGCGGGTCGGAAAACCAGCACCAGGCGCCATCGTCGGTCAGATAGGCAGATTGGGCTATTTTAGGGCTACAGGATGATAAGGCCAGTACGGCCAGACAGGGCAGACAGAGTACCAGTAAATTGCGATTCATAATGGTTGTTGATTTTGTGGTAACGTTATTAGGACGCACAATCTACTAAACTCCCCTGGGGTAAGACTTGAATTTTTATAGCGGGAAAACAGTTCCGGAGGATACGGGAAGGTGATGGGTGGAAACATTTCAACCAGACGCTATCTGGTCTTTAATGTGTAAAGCGGAGACGGCCAGATACTTGCCGGAGTTGAGCCGGCGGGACCACCATCCGACGGTCGGGCTTTAGCCCGTTGTCGGATGGTAATCCGTATGCTCTATTCTTTTTTCGTTTTTTTAATGATCACTTCTTTTTCGGCCGGTTCGCCGTTGCCGTTGCCATGGCCATTACCATTGCCGTTTTTGGCCAGGTACTCGGGCAGGCTGAGGCCCGACTGGTTCATAAATTCGCTCAGTGCGGGAATAGCCTTGAACAGGCCACTCATGAAACCGGCAGCTCCCTGCCCGTCGCCTCCGTCAAAAACGGTGACCTTATCGAATTTGATGTTTTTAATGGCTTCCGCCTGCAGTTTGGCGAGTTCGGGGATCTTATCCACCATCAACAATCCGATAGCGGCCTGGGGATTCCCGTTGGCGGCATCCACCAGTTTCTGAAAACCGGCGGCCTGTGCGTCCAGTACCTTGCGGATACCTTCCGCCTGGGCCTCGTAATTGGCCAGGATGGCGGCAGCTTCCCCTTCGGCTACTTTGCGTTTGTGTTCTGCTTCCGCTTCGGCCGCGATCACAGTCTTTTCTTTCTCGATCTGAGATTGGACGACTTCATTGGCCCGGCGGGCGGCGAGTTCCCGTTCCTTGCGCGCTTCCTCGGCTTCTTTCTGGGCCAGGTAGGCTGCTCTTTGCGCTTCAGCTTCGGTGGTTTTTTCCGTTACTTCTGCAGTTTTATTCGCTTCGGCTACCTGCTGGCGCCGGTCGGCATCCGACTTCGCAATCTGGATATCCGCGAGGTTCTTTCCTTTGATGGCGTCGGCCTGGGCGTTCTTTTCTCCGATCTCAGCCGCGGAGTCGGCAGCCGCTACGGAGGTACGCCGTTCCTTATCCGCTTCCGCCTGCCCGATGGCACCGGTCCGTTCTTCTTTGGCCACTTTTACTTTGGCATCGTTGATGGCTTTGGCGGCGGCTTCCTGGCCCAGGGCTTTGATATAACCGGATTCGTCGTGAATATCGGTGACGTTCACGTTAATCAGGCTCAGGCCGATCTTATGGAGTTCGTCCCCGACGTGTTCGTATACGGAAGTTACAAACTTATCGCGGTCGGAATTCAACTCTTCAATATCCATATTGGCGATTACCAGGCGCATCTGCCCCATGATGATATCGTGGGCCAGGTGCCGGATGGCATCCTTTTGCATCCCCAGCAGGCGTTCGGCCGCCGAAGTCATGAGGGTAGGCTCGTTACCGATCGCTACGGTAAACTGGGCGGGTACGGATACCCGGATGTTTTGTTTGGAAAGCGCATCCTGCAGGTTCACATCGATCGACATGGGTTGCAGATCCAGGTACTGATAGTCCTGGATAACGGGCCAGACAAAAGCGGCACCCCCGTGGATACAGTTGGCACTACCTTTGCCGGTTTTACCGTAGATCACGAGGATCTTGTCGGACGGGCAACGCCGGTAGCGGGATACAAAGAACCAGAGCAGAAAAAACAGCAGCGCGACCACCAGGAGAATGGGTAGTAGTGCCGACATGCCGCTACCGGTAATTCCTCCATCGAACTGGGCCAACAAAGGCGTAGCCAATAGTAGCGCGAGGCCCGAAGCGCCGGCCTTTTTTAAGTTCCTGAGCAGGAGAAGCTGGAAATGTTTCATGGTTTCAGGTTTATTATTGTCGTATAAATTGAGGCAAAATCTTGTTATTCCATTGGTGCAACGATCACGTGATCTTCTTTGGCTTCCACCACCAGTACCTTATCGTGGGTACCCATAGCCTGACCGCTTTGTGAGCGGGCGCTGATCTCCCGGCGGGCGTCGTCGATCTGGACCATAATGCGGCCTTTGCCGTCGGGAGGGATCGGTACGTGCACTACGCCCATCTTACCTTCGGCCTGCCAGAGGTGCCAGTTGCCTTCTTCCTGGTTTCTGAGCAACCAGCGGAAAAACCAACTCAGCAGTAAAACGGCGGCAATGCCGGATATCAGGGCGGAAAGGGTAGCGACCGGCCAGGACCAGGAGGTGTTCAGAAATATGGCCCGGGCGGTGAAGGAACCGACGGAAACAAAAGTGAGCAGGGTTTTGATGATACCGAAGGAACCGTCGGCCGCATCGGCCGGACTATCTCCGTCCCCGATAACATCGAGGTCTCCACCGATCTCAAGGCCGGCAAAAATGGAAATGAGCAATAGAATGACCATCAGCCCACCGGCAATCGTGCCTATCCAGAAGAGAATGTTGATCAGTTCCTGCATGCCAGGGAATTTATGTCGTCAGCCGTTCGTCCCCAAATGTTGGGTAGGAATACTAATTTGCACATTTTTCCGCACTTTGTCAATCTGCAATTTGCTGAGAAGTAGCGGATTGTCGGGGGTAGGGGAGCGCGGCCTCGCATTTTGGAACGCAGCCGGGCTGTCGACGATCATTAGAATAACCAAATCTACCCTTTAATTTAGATTTTACCCCTTTCGGAACCAAAAAGTTTCAGGGCGAATCGTTACGAGCTGGTGCTGCAGGGCAAAGACCACCAGCCCCGCAACATTGCGGCAGCCGAGTTTTTGCAGCAGGTTATTCCGGTGACCGTCCACGGTGCGCGGACTGATATAGAGTCGTTCGGCGATTTCGGGGGTGGTGTATTCCTCACAGATCAACTGAAGGACCTCACTTTCGCGGGCAGTAATGTCGTAGCCGGTCTGCAGGTCTGCTTTGGGGCGGGTTTTATGGATCATGTTATCGCGGATCACCTCCATGACCGCCTGATCGTAACTGAAGCCTTTCTGATACACCTCGTGAATACTACTGATCACCTGGTCGGGCGTGGCGTTTTTCGGGAGGTAGGCGCCGGCTCCCAGTTCGATCATATTGATGATGAAAGCTTTGCTGAAATAGGTAGACAGCACGATGATCCGCAGACTGGGGTACTCTTCGCGAATGATCTTGGCTACTTCGATGCCGTTGAGTTTCGGCATTTTCAGATCGAGCAGCAGGATATCGGGCAGCAGGTCGGCGGATTTCAGTTTTTGCAGGAGTTCCTGTCCGTCCCCGGCTTCAAAACAGATCCGGAGATCGGGTTCTCCTTCGAGCAAAGCGATCATGCCCTTGCGGAATAAGGCTTCGTCTTCGGCTATGGCTAGATTGATCATAAGTTTAAACGGAGTATTTATTTGCAATTATAGGTTTGTTCTTTTTTCAAGGAGAATTCCGGGTGCTACGGTACTTTATGGATCCGATAATCGATCTGGACCTGTACCCCCTTGCCCGGCTGGGACTGGAGCTGGTAATCCGCTCCGATCATATTGATCCGGCTTTGGATGTTTTGCAGTCCCAAACCCGGATTTTCCCGGACCTTTTCCGGATCGAACCCCCGGCCGTTATCCTGGTAACCGAGTGAAATGCCATCCGGTTTCAGCCACAATCGGATCCCGATCCGGCTTGCCCGGCCGTGGCGGATAGAGTTATTGATCAACTCCTGCAGGATGCGGAAAACATTCAGTTCGATCGATTTATCCACCCGGAGTGGATGATCCTGCAGCAGATCAAACACTACTTCCGGCGCGGTGCCGCCGGGATAACTTTCGCACAGCTCACGGACGGCTTCCCGCAAACCGAAATTTTCGAGGGTTGGCGGCAGCAGATCGTGAGAAATGCGCCGCGTCGTATCGATGGTATTGCCAATGATCTCAAAGAGGTCGTGGACGGTATCGGTGATCACGGTCGGTTCGGTAGCAAATTTGCGCAAGCGGTGGAGGTTGAGGTTGATCACATTAAGCTTGGAACCGATCTCATCGTGCAGGTCCTTGGCGATACGCTTGCGCTCCTCTTCCTGGGTCAGGATCGTACTGTAGAGCAGTTGTTCCTGGTGGGCGAGTTGCAGGGCCTTGGCCTTCATTTGTTCCCGGTAGATCCTTTTCTGAGATCGGTTGGCCAGTAAAACAAAGGCTACGGCCAGACATAACATGATCACGATCCCTAGCATGATCATGGTGAAAATTTCATTGGCCTGTAAACCGTTTTCCATAGCCCGTATAATACGATTAACTGGAAGATTAGATAGAGTAATGCATTGCTAATCCAAAGATAATCATAGTATGGAATGAGTTCTTCAAAATAGGTCAGTATATTGGTAAACATAAAGATAAACAGGCTCCCTGAATAATATATCAGCACCGCTGAATTAATCAAATTCATAAATACCGATCCTGACTTTATGCGTCCGAAAAAATAAAATAATGCATAGCCAATATAGGCAGCGTGGGTGATTGTTTTCGCTATACTGTTGAAGCTAAATAAGGACTGAATAAAGCAGGTGTTTAAAATAATAATGACACAGATCGCTATAATGAAATAGCCGAAATTTTTAGCGGGGATCTGCTGAAGTAGCTTTTGATAGAATAAGGATAAAAAGATGAATTCAAAAAAGGTATAGAAATGAAGTAATGGAAGGTTGTTTATCGCTGAAATCGATAATATTTGTGCAAATATCTGGACAATTAAACCAGTTGTCAGAAAAAAAGCAAACCATTTATGAAATGAGGGCAAATATTTCAATGCCTTCAAAAAAGCAAAGACATTTACTGCTAAAATCAGGAGTGTAATATTAATTAACCAACTTAGTATAGTTTGCATCCTACTATTGATTTTAGCTTTCCGGGGAAAGCCTCCCCGGAAAGCTTTAAACTCAGGTTATTCTGATAATGTGTCCAAAGTTGTGAAAGGCATTCTATACTATTGTCCTCCACATATCGTTGGGCATGGATTTATGAAATCATAAAAAGTCCCATCATCATCATCAAGCGATTCTGGATTTATATCCGGCGGTAATACCTTATCGTAGAACATTAACGATATCTGCTTTTTTCCGGGATTTCGCGGATCATCTTCCAGCATCAGATATCCGTAAGCATCCCCGTCTGGCCTTCTTCTCAGCATTTCATTGAGTTCACATCTGGGTAGGTGAAAGTAGCGAAGGTTCAAATTGGAGATGTCCGAAACCAAGGAGTCAAGTTTGGGGTTTTCTTTTGCGATCTCCTCGATAGTATTTTTGTAGTTCTCAATGAACAGAGTATAGGGCCAGAGCCGGTTAATAGCCTCTTGCGGGGTTAGTGTATCGGGTGGAGCATAACATACGGAAGGAGATGATCCTACAGGAGGACAATCCGGCCTGGTAAAAGCATAGATCAAGAATCCCAGTGCCGTAATGGCAAATAATACCGTCCAGTAATTGATTTTCCAGTTCATTTAAGTGGGTTTTAGGTGAAAATTTATTCGGAAATTGAAAACGTTCAGTTTATTTTCTTGGATCATTCGTTCATTCAGGGCATAAAAATGGCCTGCAAGCTGACCGGCAATAAAGCGGTCAGTGATCCGATAAATACGTTAAATCTGAAGGAGACTGTTGATCGCGGACGGATAAACCGTCCGAATTAATAATAGGACTTAATTAATCACGGGATGGTACGAAATGATTATTAGCTGGTGGTGATTTTGTGCGTTCCGGGAATAACGGCCTGATCATTCATGGTTTGAGATTGTAGCGTTTTTAATTACCGTGGGCCGTATTAATACCGGATAAGTTGAATAATCAGGAGAATCGCGTAGGGATATAAATATTGTAATACGCTACACTTCTACTAGTTATCTATATCTCCAATGTACATAAAGTTACCGGTCAATTTCCACTTTTTCAAGATAACCGGGCCGAAACAGGTAGAAATACCTATGGATTCCAATAAATGTACCCGGAAGCTGGCCGGTCAGTATAGAGCGGGATAAATCCTATTCCTGGAAATAATAAACAGGATAAAGGACTTTGCGAAGTATTGAGTGGCGATTAAAATAAGCGGTTCATCATTAAATCAATAACCCAACAGGTAGAAATACCTATAAACCGCCGTGCTTTTACCCAATCTGCACTTTCCACAATTTTACGCTTATACGGGCCGGATATTTATAACAGTTTTGTGATGAATAAAGCACAAGCGTTTCTCTCCAATAAGCACGTCCAATTTTTTCAAAAGCGCAACTATTTTTTAAACATCTAAAATTTTCATGACCAATGAGAAACTACATTCGCTTGATCAAAACCACACACGAACGCTTTCCGGTCCATCCGGGCATAGATCGCCGATCCGCCGGTAACAAAACCGGGCGGAGCCGGATCATCACCGACGTGCCGGAGATCTGATCAGAAGGGTAATTGATCTCATCCGGATGCGGCCTGCAGGCGGTCCGGATGCGCTTCCTTACCGGCAACGGCCATCCAGTATGCGGGCCCGACGGGATCAATTCCCGCTGGGCCCGTTGCGTTTTCGGATCACTCCTTCGCCGACAGTATTTTTTTCGCTTCTTCTCCGGCTGTCGCCACGGTGGGCCAGTACGGGCTGGGCGTGTGCGCTTCGGCCATGATATTTTCCATTTTCTGTACGATGTCCGGATGTTGTCCCGCCAGGTCATTTAGTTCTTCGGGATCCTTGTTCAGATCAAACAGGTGGATCGGTTCTTCCGTACCCAGCCGGATTCCTTTCCAGTGGTCCACCCGCACGGCCTGCTGAAAGGGACTGTAAAACTCCCAATAAAAATAATCGTGGGGTTGCTGTTGCTGTCCCAGCAGGGTAGGCAGTACGGATATACCGTCGATGTTTTCCGGTGTTTGGGTGGCGGCCAGTTCGGCCATGGTGGGCATCACATCCCAGAAAGCCCAGGGAAAATCGCTGACGGTGCCCGCCCGGATCTTACCCGGCCAGCGGACGATCATCGGTACCCGCAGGCCACCCTCCAGCAGTTGGCGTTTTACGCCGCGGAAAGGTTTGTTGCTTTCCAGGGGTTCGATGAAGGGAGGATTGGGACCGTGATCGGAAGTAAAAAAAACGATGGTATTTTCATCCAGGCCCAGTTCTTTCAGAAGGGTGAACAATTCCCCGATGTCCTTATCCATGCGCGTGATCATAGCCGCGTAGTTCTTTACCTGCTCCGGCCAGGGCTGACCGGCGTACTGAGAATTGTCCGGCACCTCGTAGCGGCCGTGCGGCGTGGTATACGGGAGGTACAGGAAGAAGGGTTCTTCCCGGTGCTGGCGGACAAAATCCAGAGCATCCGCGGCCATCAGATCGTGGGTGTACACCTGGCGCTGGTTGTTGCGATTTTCCGGAATAGGCACGGTATCGGTATTGCGCATCAGGTAGTCCGTATAGTAATTATGAGCGTGTACCTGATCGATATAGCCGTAAAAATAGTCGAAGCCCTGCAGCGTGGGCGTACCGGTGGTGCCGGGATTACCGAGTCCCCATTTGCCGATCGCTCCGGTAGCGTAACCGGCATCCTGCATCATTTCGCCGATGGTATAATCCTCGGCTTTCAGCGGGACGAGTTTCCGTTGCATGAAGGGTTTATCGGCATCATCGGTGGTACGATTGTCCCGGCGGGTGAGGTGGCCGTCGTGTTTGCCGGTCATCAGCGCGCAGCGGGTAGGTGCACAGACCGGACTGCCGGCGTATACCTGGGTAAAACGCATGCCTTCGGCGGCCATGCGGTCCAGGTTGGGCGTTTGTACGAATTTACTGTCGTAGCAGCCGAGATCGGCGTATCCCTGATCATCGGACATAATGTAGATGATATTGGGCGGGCGCTGGGTAGTGGCCTGATCCCGGGAGCTTTTACAGGCGATCAGGGACAACAGGAGTACTGGAAGGAGAACATGTAATAGTTTCATAGACTGGATTTGGATCTGGTGAGCGGGGCCCTCTTAAAATAAGGTGAAAGGACAGGCACGGCCATGAATGATACGTGGATACCCGAAGCAGGAAGGTCGGGAATGCAGAGACTTTTCCAACGTAAATCCTGCATTCCCAATCTCCGTGAGCGAAACCGGTTGCCGGTTATTTCAGTTCCAGTTGTTCTACTTCCTGGAATTCCGTACCGCGAATGGCCTGAAAAGCGGCGATCATTTCCTGTAACTTTTCCGGCTGGGCTTCCGCCAGATTTTTTTGCTGGCCGAGATCATCTTTCAGATTGTACAACTGAAAGTCCTCCGCATTCCCCAGTTCGATATTAACCGATTTATTGACGGCCGGTCCCTGGTAAGGAGGGATCAGGATCCAGTCTCCTTTGCGAAGGGCGGTGCGGGTGGTCGCTTCCAGAATGAGTTCATCGCGGCCATCCTGACTTTCCCCCATTAGCACATCCAGCATTTCCTCACTGTCATCCGTACGGGCATCGCTTCCGACCAGTTCGGCCAGGGAAGCAAAAAGGTCGATCTGCGAGATGACCGCGTCGGATACCGTCGGTTCGATGTGCCCCTGCCAGTAGGAGATAAAGGGTACGCGGGTGCCGGCTTCGAACAGGCTGTACTTTCCTCCCCGCAGTGGCCCCCACGGCGTGTGGTCTCCGAGCTTTTCCACAGCATCATCGTAATAACCATCGTTAAGCACCGGACCGTTATCACTGGACAACACGATGAGGGTATTCTCCATTAAACCTTCCGCTTCCAGCGTTTTCAGCAATTCGCCGATGCACCAGTCGGCCTCCACGATCACGTCCCCTCTGGGGCCCATGCCGGATTTGCCGACAAAGCGCGGATGCGGTGTGCGCGGTACGTGCGGTTGCTGCAGGGCGTAGTACAGGAAGAAAGGCTCCTCTTTATGCATCCGTATATAGTCCTGGGCCCGTACCAGGAAGGTGTCGGCCATATTTTCGTCCACCCATTTGGCGGCATCGCCACCCTTCATGAACCCGATCCGGGGAATACCGTTCACGATGCTGCTGTTGTGGCCGTGGTGCCACTTCATTTTCAACATTTCCGGATTGTCCTTGCCGGTGGGTTCTCCCGGGAAATTCTGCCGATAGTCCACTTCGATGGGATCGTTCGGGTCCAGCCGGACCACGTCGCCGTCCTCTATATAAACGGTCGGCACCCGGTCCTGGGTAGCGGCCATGATGTAGCTGTAGTCGAAACCAACCTCATTGGGGCCGGGCGCGATGTGTTGGTTCCAGTCGGTATTGCCGTCACCCAGTCCGAGGTGCCATTTGCCGACAACGCCGGTATGGTATCCCTGAGCGCGGAGCATTTTTGGGACGGTCATCTGGGCCGTATCGATTAATAGGGGAGCGGTACCGGGCAGGATTTTGGCCCGGGGGTTACGCCACGGATAGCTGCCGGTAAGCAGCGCGTAGCGGCTGGGCGAACAGGTCGCCGAGGAGGCGTAACCATTGGTGAACTTCACTCCACCGTTGGCCAGCCGGTCAATATTCGGCGTGGACAGCTGGCCCACTTCGTAGGCACTGACATCACCGTAACCGAGATCATCGGCGTAAATGAAGATGATGTTGGGCGAGGTGGCCGCCTGTTCGGTAGATTCCTCTTCGGTGTCGGCCGTATTATCGCAGGCCGGAGTTAAAAAAGCGATCAGTAAAAAAAAGAATAAGTAAAGAAGTTTTGTTCTTTTCATAATGTTTTGATGGTTTTTAGCAAACTCAAAAGTAACAATCAGAAGAAGCTAATGAAAGGCAGACCAAATAAAATGTAGATCCCGGGGCTCGTCTTCGGGGAAGTTAGCCCGTCAATAATTGGGCAAAAGGATGATCAATAGCTTGTCCCGGACCGGTCGGGAACGCGTAAATTAGGGGCGGCAGCAAGATCCGCAACCGAAAAGGTCCTGGCTTTTTTAGGCAACCTTTCGGTAGATCTGACCCGTTGCGGTCGGGCCGGAAATGCAGTTTTTTGACCAGCCTCATCAATGTATCCGGTTTTTTCTCGAAAATGTACTAATGAAAACACGTAAAAATTTGTAATTTGCGGAAAGCGATTTCCCGCTCTTTTCATTAGTTCCTACCATTCAAACAGTTCCTACTCTAATAAGGCGATCTTTCTGTAAGGTGTGCTGCATGCTTCCGAAAGGAAATTGGCATGCTGACTGAGGTATGAGGATCCGGCGTTAACCGGTTCCGATGGGTGTCCGGGATCCGTCAACTGATCCGCTCTGCAATCCGTACATTTTCTAAACCCAAATAAATTGCTTTTCCAATGACCCTTATTGAGCCCTTTCGCATTTTTAGTAGAAATTTTAATCAGACTATGCTACCCCTGCGGGCGGTCCCGGAACCGGTTCCGAAGCGCAGCCGAATCATCACGGATGTGCCCGAGATCTAGCGGCCCGGTACTGCCGGCGACTTCAGATCTGGTTCAGTAACCAGGATTTATTGTAAACCGGGATCTGTTGTTCGAGTTGTCTTCTCATTTTTGTCCGTTCCTGATCAGAATTCTGCAATTCCATTTGCAGGCGGATCAGTCGTTTAACCGCGAGGGCAAAATTGAGAAGACCTTCTTTTTTATGGTCGGCGAGTTGCTCATTCCGGCGGAGATAGCGTTCGAAGGATTCGACCTGGGCGTTGATCAGTTCGAAGTAGTTCAGGTCTTGCTGGAAGGATTCATAGAAGATCTTGAGAAGCAGCACCCGGGACTGGATCTGGTAGTAAACGTTCAGAAAATCAACCTCCTGCAGCAAATTAATTGCCGTTTCGGCCTGCTGGGTTTTATACAGCCATAGCGCATTGGCCAGGGAAACGGCATCCTTCCGGGCCCGCGGATCGAGCCTCTTTTTATGCTCCCGGATAAATTTCTGGCACCATTGGGTGGCGCCCGTACGCAGAGCGATGTTGACGATGTTAATGAACTGCATGTCGTTCAGCATACCGTGTTCCAGGAAGAGACCGGCCGTCAGGCCAAACTGATACAATTCCAGGTTTTCCTGCAGGAACAGTTGTTCCCCCTGATTCCCCCGTAAGATCGTAAAATTGATCAGGCACTGCAGGATCTGTTGTTGCTGGAGGCGGGTGAAATCCGCAAAATTGCGCCACAGAATATCTTTCAGCCGGGTATAGGAAACGGTTTCTTCCGTTTCCAGCAATTCCAAAATTTCCAGATAGGCCATAATGACGGGGGCATCCTCCCGAAAGTCATACGCTTTTTCGGAAATCTCCTGCAACAACCAGATGCGGTGATTTTCCGAAAGCGGCTTTTCCCGGGCCTTCATTTCACAACTCAGCAGTAACTTTTCCAGAATATACCATTGATCCAGTTGCTCCATGGAGGCTTCGTAGACCTCCGGAGATAATTTGAATTTATCCGTAGCCGGGTGATTGCAGTAGGATTGCCCCAGCCAGAATTTCTGCTGGAAATAGATGCTGTCCCGAACCGTGCCTTTATCCAGTTCACGGTCGGCCTTAAACATTTCCCGCTCGAAGGTCTCATAGGCCAGGGGCCGTTCGGCGAAGGATTGCAACAGCAGCCGGTCTTGCAGATGGGCGGTCTTTTCCAGTTGGATGTTCCGCAGGTAATCCTTGAGCAGGGCGGTGAAATTCGACATCAGATTGAGCAACTTCTGATGGTGGTAGTCGGTGCCGGGAAAAACTTTTTGGTAGACCTTTTCCTTGCTCAGGTTCTTCGATTGGTAGTAAGGATGATCCTTCCGCAGCACCTGGTACAACTTCAGGATATGAGCATTGGTATTGAAAAAGGGTGATTTGAGGAAAAGTTTCAGCCGTCTGAGTTCTGGTTCACTCAGTACTTTGAGTAATTGGAATAGTTTGCTATCGTGCATAAGGGGGAAGAATAGCCAAAGTTCATTGATGTCAGCCTACAATATACTGATTTTTGATATTATTTGCTTTAAAATATAATTAACTGTAAATCATTTATTTGTGCGGTGAATTTTGAAAAATTGTGCAGGCGATTGGGGTTATTTCTAAAAACTATTGTCGTTGCGTTCCAGGTACAGACGATCTACTTTAGAAGCATCATTAGCAAAAAGCAACTGATTAAACCTCAAACCTAAACCTGTCATGAACGAAATACCCCCCAATTTTAAACCATTAACTACCGACAAATTTCAATGGCCCCAAAGCATCACCAGGTACCTCATCTCCCAGGATGAACAATTTCTGGAAAAAGTGCGGCACCACATCGTACGCAACCTCGCGAACGAGCATTTCAGTGTACAGGACCTGGCCGATAATATCCACCTGAGCGTTTCTCAGCTCAATCGCAAACTCAACAAACTGATCGGTCAATCCGCCGGAAAACTGATCCTGGAAATTCGACTCCGGCACGCGGCCGGTCTGCTGGAAAGCAATGTGGCCAGTATCGGAGACATCGCCTACCGCTGCGGCTTTCGGGACCAGGCTTATTTTTGCCGCCGGTTTAAGAAGCAGTTCAATTGTACACCCTCAACGTTTCGCCGGAGAGCTGCCCGTTAAACCCGTAAACAGCTTGCGCAGATAATGCAAATGGATGCGTGAAATGTGCAAGTGCAGCTGAATACGGAACGTTAACTTTGTTTAAATCCAAGATCTAATCTCACCGCTGATTTCATTTAAGGGACTGGTCCGGAAGGACATCTGTTCACAGAAGCTGCTTTGCCCTGGACAGCGGTAACTTACAAACATCCAAGCCTGAAAATTATGATAAAGTCAAATTTGGAACGCCATAATGTTGCGTCCTGGGAGGATATCCAACGGTATGCATTTTTCGAAAAAAATAAATTTCAGCAGCAAGCAGAACCCCGTGGGAGGGGCTGGCTATACGGTCGAAAAGATCTAAGGAGAACGATCTACATTAAAGACCAAGAGCTATCCGAAACCGGATCTGGAAATTTGGTGAATAATATTGAGTCGGCTTGGTATCGCAGTTTAAATAATCGGGAATGCGGGGTTGATAATTTAATGACTTTAGCTTTCAATTGGCTTGAATTAACTATTTCATTGGATACTCAAGAGGAGATTTTTGTTCGAAAGCTGGTGCGGTTGATTTTCCGGTATATCAGCGCTCCTCAGCTGGATGTTTCCTTTCTGGCTCATCGTATTGGTTTAAGTAATTCACAACTCAACCGGCGGACACGGATAATCATAAATTGTTCAACCGGAAACCTTATCCGTGTTATTCGTTTACAATACGCGGCAAAACTATTACTCAGCAATGTAGCTTCGGTGGGAGCAGTTTCGGACGAGGTAGGATATAGCAATCAAACCAGTTTCTGCCGAAGTTTTAAAAAGGAATTCGGTTGTGCGCCGTCCAGATTCTCTAGTATTTATGGTAAGGGTAATCCGAATCTCGCTCCAAAATGGTAAAATGATGCACAGTACGGACAAATCCTAGTTGGTAGCGCTCTATACCTTTGTAAGGTCATCTTTCTACAGTATCCCTTCTTATCAAACAGGAAAATAATTTTTAACGATGTACGATCAAGTCCACGAGGATATTGGTCGCCTGTGGGCACTGACCCTGGGTGAACCTGATATTCGCATAGCTATTATCGACGGTCCGGCGGAGTTGGATCATCCGGCGCTGGCTGGAGCTCAATTGTCCCAGGTTAGCATATACGGGGATGATGAGGCCAGCTGCGAACCTTCCGATCACGGAACCCACGTCAGCAGTATCATTTTTGGCCAGCATCATTCGCTGGTCAAAGGGATTGCGCCCCAAGTGACCGGAATTATCATTCCGCTATTTGAGATGACGTCTGATAAGAAAGTACAGTTGGCTACTCAACTCGATCTGGCCAGGGCAATTAACAAAGCGATTCAACATAAAGTACACGTAATCAATATCAGCGCCGGGGAACTGGATGATTTTGGTGAACCGGATGAGGTATTGGCGCGTGCTTTAGAGCAGTGTGATAAAGAAAATATACTGGTCGTTGCGGCCGCTGGAAATAACGGATGTCGTTGCCTACATGTCCCAGCTGCTGTACCTACCGTATTAACGGTAGGAGCAATGGATATTTCCGGTATACCTCTTCCTGACAGCAACTGGGGCGATGCCTATCTCACCAACGGACTGCTCGCTCCGGGCAGAAATATTAACGGGGCCTTGACCAACGGTCGGTACGGACCAAAATCCGGTACCAGCTTTGCTACTCCCTACGTTTCCGGGGTGGTGGCCTTATTACTCAGTCTGCTAATAAAAAGAGGCGAACAACCTGATCCCCATCGCATAAAGAATATTTTGCTTCAGACGGCAAATCCCTGTCCGGATCGAAATATCGAAGAGTGCAGTCGCTTTTTGCGAGGCACGCTCAATGTTCAAGCAGCTTTACAGGAGTTGATCCTTCCGGCGAAGGTGAGACCGGCAGAACGGATGGAAGACTTCACCTCAGGGGCAGCACAGCTGGCCACTCCAATCGATACCAATTCTCCATTAATTAACATAAAAAATTCTTCTACCATGGAAAATGTCCATAAAAAACTATCCGAACTGGACCAGGATGTACGGAATGAAGGTGCTTCCGTGCAGGTTCAACTTTCAGAATCATTAGAATTACAACCAATGGAAAACTTTTCCGAAGCCAAAACTAACGAATCCTTGAGCCAGGCCATATCAGATATCACTGTTACCACCGATTTGCCCCGTATTTCTCCCTCTGAGATCGAGCCCTCCTGCGGATGTGGTTGCGGTGGGAAAAAAGAAAGTGGAGGATGTAGCTGTGGTGGAAAGAAAGGAAATGCCGGTGCCACTCACCAGAAAGTATACGCTCTGGGTACCATTGGCTATGACTTTGTCAATGAATCCCGGCGCGACTCATTCCTACAACATATCAATGATAACCTGAACGATCCTCAGGTGGTAATTGATCACCTGGAATCAGGCAATATGTACGAAGCTACGGAGCTTATCTGGACGTTGGAACAGGAGGGAACGCCCATTTACGCCATTCATCCCCTGGGAGCATACGCCCACCTTACCTACGAGCGACTGGTCGATTCATTGAAAGGACAATTAGAGGAGAACGGTGTGGAAAGAGTTGCTGTGCCGGGTATAATTGCGGGTAAAGTGACTTTGCTCAACGGGCAGGTAGTTCCGGCTATCGTACCTTCTCTGCGGGGAATGGCCGAATGGTCCACCCAAGCCCTGGCAGAAGCAGTGGGCGATACCTCTACCATTGAAGCACTGGCTAATTTCCTGGAACGTGTTTACTACGAATTCCGCAACTTCGGACTTACTCCACAGGAACGGGCGCTCAACTATGCGGCTACTAATGCTTTCACTGCCAATAGTGTTTTCCAGGCAGCAGCTGCAGATTCACTCCAACTCACTGATATCAAAGTAACGAAGAGTCCGATCGTACGTCCCGGCGTCGATGGATACGATGTACAACTGATCTTCTTTGATCCCCTGCAACGCTACGAAAAGGCCAGAAAAGTGTACCGCTATACTGTCGATGTCAGTGATGTCGTGCCGGTTACTATCGGTAGCGTGCGCTCCTGGTATATCCACTAATTCCATTCATTTTTTCACCTTTAAAATTTCATAATTATGAATCTTCCAAAGCAAGCTGTGCCTGTACAGAAGGCCAGCAAAGTGAATTACCGCTCCAACGGAATGCAGTTGTCATCTATCCCTTGTGATATTTGTATGGCGGGCTGCAGCATGCTGACCGGTATAGCAAAAACGCTTTGTATTGCGGCCTGCAATGCAACCGTCTGCTAGCACTTCAGTTTAAAATTTGGTATGAGGCAAGAGGTGCTCCTCTTGCCTCATTGTCATTTATCTAGTTCTGCTCATCATAAAATCCAATAATTATGAAACTTCCCAATCAACACCACGCGGTGCTAAAATCTCGTGATCTACCCTTGCTTCGACGTCACCTAAAGACCAGCTGCAGTTTGGGCGAAGGATTGAAATGTGCCGGCAAATTTGGTCTTCTGGTTGTTGGCCCCTGTGACCCCCTGGGTTTTCCGGAAGATCTTCCGCTCTGTTTACCAGCTTTTGCCAGTTTCGTATCCGACTGTGAAGATTGTATTGAAGGAGGAGCCAAAACCGTGATCTGTACGGCGGTATCCGGCGCAGAAAAGATCGGTATTCCAATACCTGCAGTATTGAAAAGTTTTTGTGGCTAAGGCCGCATAGGGAAGATGTATACAGATGTAGGAGCAGGTTCGGTCCTGAGCTGTCAAATACCATCAGGATAATTCCACCCTACGTCGTGTATAAGTCTTCAACAGACCCGGGGCAGAAGGAATGTCTTTCTGCCCTCTGTTCATTTCCTCATTTAAAAGCTTCCGTTTATGAATACTCCAAAGGTTAAACTTTACCTGCAATCGATCCGATACACTGGAGATAATATGGGAAAAGACCTGTCTATCGCTATCCGTGCCCTTCGGACAGATTATACAAAAGATATGTTGCTCCGAAACGGAGAAGAAAAATTATTTGAATCACCTGAACTGATCGCAGAAGGGGATTTCGACCCGGCTCTGGACGAAATCCGGCGAAAGATAACAATAACGGTGATCGAAAAGGATCCGGTAACCAACGATAAGGGAGATAACGAACTATTCCACGGAGTGCCTGCACAGCCGGGAGGACGCTTTATATTGGAACAGGAAGTGAGGGTAAGGGAGGAGGGAGACCAGGAGCAAAGTGGGAAAGTAGGGATTTTCCATTTTACTTTGTTGATGGTGGTTCCAGCAGTTGCGGCACGGGAAGATGGAATGAAACTTCCGGTGTTGAGGCCACCGGTCAACTATCGCTGGGGAAGCGGAGCAAGGTTTCCGATGGGGAATCCACTATGGAGTTGGATATTTGCTCTGGTGAATAATAAAAAATAGCAGGTGGAACTTTAAGACGGTAATGGTCAAACTAAAGATATTGGAACTTAGATTCAGGATTGAAAAGGAAAAACCAAACTTTCTAAAATGCAAATGCCGGCTTACAAGAGCCGGCATTTTTAGCACTGTTTACTTACAAAGTCGCAAACAAATTGCTTAGCGATTGCACTGCAATTGTGGCGTCCTGACTGTTTTGAATACTGTCAGCATTCATCCAGACGAACTGTCGGCCGTTGCCTTGCAAATTAAAGGAGATAGACTGATGGTCGGAGGTTTTTACGGTCACTAAGTCCTGGGCGTCACCGGCGTACTTGATTACGTTAGACGGATCGACTATTTTATTTACGATATATACGTTGGCCTTCGATTCGGTAAATTGGACACTGATAAACTGGTTAACATCGCTTTGAATCTGAGCCGAATACCAGTGAGATGCCGGTACTGCATAAAATCGGGTAAACTTATGAAATGGATGCTGATTACCATCCAGAGGAAGTTGGGTGTTCTGGATCCCGCTGGTATTTACTGGCATTTTTACGCTACAAATGAAGGCTTGGACATTTGCTCCCTGATTACCGTGCGTAACCGAGGCTGAAACGGTATTGGTTTGGCTGCCGTCTACAAAGCAAATGGCTGCTAGCCCCTGATTCATGGTCGTTCCGGGAACATTGACCATCACAGGAGGGTTGGAATTTGACCAAACCACATTGACGGTCGTAGAGGCGTCGTTACCTGCTGCGTTGTAAAAAAACAAGCCGTAGACCTGGCCAACGTTTAATCCACCTTTACAAGTAGCGGTGTCACCGACGTTCAGATTGATCAGTTGGCCGGAATCCCAATTAATTGAATTTGCCATAATTTTGAATGATTTTGGTTTAAGGAAGAAATAATGCGCGAAATGTTTTGCGGTATTGACCATCTCCAGCAGCGATAAACTTCAAGATTAGTATTAGCTCATGAAAGAATTAATCCGCATGCTGTAAGATGGTGAGGACTATAATTGCGGCTATGAATTAACAAGCCACTGCATACCCACCGCCCTGCCAAGAGATGGCGCCGCGGAGTGCACAGCATGCAGAACAGTTAAACCGGCCCGGCACCGGGCCGTTGCTATCAAAGCAGGAGCCTACGATATTATTGGGTACGCCGGTACAGTCCTGCAGCCGGAGTCTGGCCTTGGATAAGTTTAATCGGTCTTGATTGACGGAATTAAGATGATTCCGAAGGATAGGCTGAACCTGGATTGGAAGTCTCATATTCTTTTCTTTTGGTTAGATAAAGTTTACAAGACAAAATTGTGGGAATCCAGATCGTATAGTTTGACCTTTTAACGCGTTCTTTTACCTATTTCAGTCATTTACACGTAAAGTTGGGGATGATACGGTAAGGCTGTTTATTTTCGAGTCTCCTCCACCCGTTCCCCCACCAAACTAGCCCGCTCAATCGTCTCCGACCGTCCGATCGGGACCAGATCCGAAGCATTATCCACCAGCAGGTTACCGCAATAGGCCAGGCCGCGGGCAGTTACGTAATAGGCCTCCAGCAGGAGGTGGGAATATTCCTGCTGTGGGCTGAGGGTAAAACGGTAAGTTCCCCACTCGGCGTGGTCGATTGGGGGAGACACACCGAGCATCTGTTCCTTTTCACAGTAGCTGTTGCCGCCAAATATGCGCAGCACGACGGGGGTGATAAAGTTGGTCGGCTCGCCGGTCAGGCGACTGGCGCTCTGGTAGGTCTCCGACTGACACAACTGAATACTGAATTCGTACACCACGCCGGCCTCCATTTTGGGCGATAGTTTGGTGCCGACCTTTTCCCAGGTATCATTATCGCGGGTAACCATGCCGAGATAGGTATCGCCGTCACTGGCGATTGTCGTCACTTCAAAAGCGCCGCAGGGTTGGACATCCGGTGCGCTTTCTCCGGGAAAACCACAGTCCCTCCAATTACCGGGTACATCACTCATCGTGGGTTTGCCTTCAAAAGAAGGGTTTTTCAGGCTGATGGTTTTCTGGCCACAGAGGTTTAGTCCGAAAAAAAGAAAAACCGGAAGGCACAATTTGGATAAATACTGCATTTCTTTGGTTATAATGATTCTCAAACCGGCCAAGTTTTGAATCTTGTGTTAATTTAGTAAACCTGACCGCTGCTTTTCTGGTTGAAAGGCTAAGCAAGACGAATTATGATTCAATTTAAAAATAGACATTTTAGCGTTTTTGAAAGCGCACTTTTCCGAACCAATTCTGTAGTTGTAGAGACCAATGACCTGATTTTGGTGGTGGACCCCACCTGGTTGCCGCACGAGGTAACGGCCATCCGGAATCATGTGGATGCCATTAAGAACGGCCGCCCGGTTTATTTGTTGTTTACCCATTCCGATTACGATCACATCCTGGGCTTCGGGGCTTTTCCGGAAGCTTATACCATTGCCAGCCAGGCCTTTAAGGACAATTCGGACCGTGAGGAACAACTCCGGGCCATCCGCAAATTCGATCAGGAATACTACGTTCGCCGACCGTATAAAATGTGTTATCCGCGGGTGGATATTGCGGTGGATGACCAGACGGATTTTATTACCATCGGCGATACGCGCCTGAGCTTCTGGATGGCTCCCGGCCATAATGGTGACGGGGTGTTTACGTTGATCGAACCGCTGGGGATCTGGATCGCGGGGGATTATTTGTCCAATGAAGAGTTTCCATTTATCTACCACAGTGCCGAAGATTACCTGAAAACGCTGGATAAAGCCGAATCGATCATCAAGAACCGCCAGCCGAAATACTTAATTCCGGGTCACGGTGATGTGAGCACCGATACTTCCGAGATGTTTTCACGTCTACAGGAGTCCAGAGATTATATTGTCCGTTTGCGGGAAGCCGTAACGACGGGCCAGCGCTTTCCGGATGAGGAGTTATGGGAGCGTTATGATTTTCGGATGGGGCAGGAGGAATTTCACAAAAAAAATATCGAACTCATTCGCAAGGAATACGGTATACCCACTCCGGTAGCCCCGGAGTCCGACCGGGTGGAGCCGGAAAGCCGAGCTGTAGAACTGAGAACCGGTAGTGGTGTTTAGGCACCTGGCTGCCCGTTCTGAAAAATAAAAAATTAAGGTACCGGTTTTCAGAAACCGGCTACCTTTTTATTTTTGACCGAAATTTGAAAAATACCAACACATGTCAAAAGTTATGATCATAGGTGCCGGCGGTGTCGGCCGGGTAGTCGCCTTCAAGTGCGCCCAGCATCCCGAAGTGTTTTCGGAGATATTACTGGCAAGTCGTACCAAATCCAAGTGCGATGTAATTGCCGCCGACGCCAAGGCCGCAACCGGTCATCAACATATTACCACCGCCGCAGTAGATGCGGAAAATGTACCCGAACTGGCGGCATTGATCCGCTCTTTCGGCCCCAAACTGGTCATTCACGTAGCTTTGCCTTACCAGGATCTTACCATCATGGAAGCCTGCCTGGAAACCGGGGTGCACTACCTCGATACGGCCAACTACGAACCCAAAGACGAAGCAAAATTCGAATACAGCTGGCAGTGGGCCTATCAGGACCGCTTTAAGGAAAAAGGCATCATGGCCGTACTCGGCTGTGGCTTTGATCCCGGTGCTACCAGTGTATTTACCGCCCGGGCGGCGAAGCATTTCTTTGATGAGATGCATTACCTGGATATCGTGGACTGCAACGCCGGAGATCACGGTAAAGCTTTTGCCACCAACTTCAATCCGGAGATTAATATCCGGGAGATCACCCAAAACGGTCGCTACTACGAAAACGGCAAATGGGTGGAGATCCCGCCGCACTCGGAAATGAAAGTGCTGAACTATCCGGACATCGGCCCGAAAGATTCTTACCTCATTTACCACGAAGAACTGGAATCCCTCGTGAAGAACTTTCCCAGTCTGAAAAGAGCCCGTTTCTGGATGACCTTCGGTCAGGAATACCTCACGCACCTGCGGGTGATCCAGAATATCGGCATGGCCCGGATCGATCCGGTCAAATACAAAGGCGTGGATATCATTCCGTTGGAATTCCTGAAGGCTGTACTGCCGGATCCCGGCGAACTCGGGGAGAATTATACCGGCCAGACGTCTATTGGTTGCCGCATCCGCGGGATCAAGAACGGTAAGGAACAAACCTATTACATCTGGAACAATTGCAGCCACCAGGCCGCTTTCGACGAAACGGGCGCCCAGGGCGTTTCCTATACTACGGGAGTACCGGCCATGATCGGTGCGATGATGGTCCTCACCGGAGAATGGTCCGGTACGGGCGTATTCAATGTAGAGGAATTCAACCCGGATCCCTTCCTGGATAAAATGAATGAATACGGATTGCCCTGGCACGAAGAAGTTGGGGTAGACCTGGAATTTTAAGATCTCTTTTCCGCGAAGCGACGGATAAAACCCTCGCTTCGCGGTACCTTTTAAACCAGCATACCACTTGAATTACCAAGCTATACCTTCTCCCTCTTTTGTACTCGAAATGGCCCGCCTGCGCAAAAATCTGGAACTGATCCGCAGTGTCCGGGAACAGGCCGGTGTGGATATCATTCTGGCGCTAAAGGGCTTTTCCATGTGGCGGGTATTCCCCATTGTCGGCCAGTACCTGAGTGGCGCAACCGCCAGTTCGCTGGATGAAGCCCGTTTGATCTACGACGAAATGGGCGTGCGGGCCTATACTTATTCCCCGGCCTATCTGCCGGAGGATTTTGCGGATATTATGCGCTACAGCAGTCATATCACCTTTAATTCTTTGAACCAGTTCCACCGCTACCATGAGCAGGTGCAAAACTATCCCGAACCCATCAGCATGGGCCTGCGGGTGAATCCGGAATATTCCGAAGTGGAAACGGACTTGTACAATCCCGCTTCTCCGGTTTCCCGTCTGGGAGAAACAGCCCCCAATCTGGGCGACCGGCTACCGGAGGGAATTGAAGGTCTGCATTTTCACACCCTTTGTGAGAGTTCATCCTATACGCTGGAAAAAACGCTGCAAGCTTTTGAGAAGCGGTTTGCCAAATATTTCCCCCAGTTGAAATGGGTGAATTTCGGCGGTGGCCACCTGATGACGCGCAAGGATTACGATGTGGATCATCTGGTGAAACTATTGCAGGATTTCCGGCAGCGGCATACCCTGCAGGTCATCCTGGAACCCGGCAGCGCCATTGCCTGGGAAACCGGTGTGCTGGTAGCTACGGTCCTCGACATTATCGAAAACCACGGAGTAAAGACCGCGATCCTCGACGTGTCTTTTACCGCACACATGCCCGATACGCTCGAAATGCCCTACCGCCCGCGCATCGTCGGCGCAACGGATCCGGTTGATGGGAAACCCACTTATCGTATCGGAGGCGTGAGTTGCCTGGCCGGTGATTACATGGAGGCCTATTCCTTCGAAAAACCGCTGGAGATTGGCGACCGGATGGTCTTCGAGGATATGATCCACTACACGATGGTGAAAACAACCACATTCAATGGAGTCAAACATCCCAATATCTGCATCCTGCAGGAAGACGGTGAATTGGAGATCGTAAAAACCTTTGATCACCAGGATTTTAAAAACCGTTTGTCTTGACCCTGCTCGAAATAAAAAGAGGCCTGCAGGAAAATCTGCAAAGCCGCTACGAGGCCGGTGAAGCCGGCAGTATTACGCGCATTGTGCTGGAAGACGTATTCGAGTACCGGGCGGATCAGCCGGACCGCGAGGCCAGTTCGGAAGAAGAAATGCTCTACCGCCACATTCAGCAGCGACTGCTGCGCGGAGAACCGGTACAGTATATTCTGGGCGAAGCGGATTTTTACGGACTAAAATTCGGGGTAGATCCCCGCGTACTGATCCCGCGGCAGGAGACGGAAGAACTGGTACACTGGGTACTCGAAACCTGGAAACAATCCGGCAAGCCCACCGAAAAAAAAATACTGGATATCGGCACCGGAACGGGCTGTATCCCGATCACGATCAAGCACGAAGCCCCGGCCCTGACGGTAAGCGGACTGGATGTCCGCGCGGATATTCTCGAACTGGCCGCCGCGAACGCCCGCCGCAACGAAGTGGAAGTCGCCTGGATCGAACAGGATATCCTGAATTCCGCCGGTTGGCCCGAACTGGGCAATTTTGATTACATCATCAGCAACCCACCCTATATCCCACCTTCCCAACGGCATCTGATGCCGGAACACGTCTTATCCCACGAACCGGAACTGGCCCTCTTCGCGCCCGAAAACGATCCACTGGTATTTTACCGGGAGATCGGTCTGCTGGCATTTCAGCAGTTGCTACCCGATGGGTACCTGTTTTTCGAGACGAATGAGTACAATGCAGAGCGGGTCGTGGAATTGCTTAAAGACATTGGTTTTAAAAGCATCGAATTGCGCCAGGATCTCGGCGGAAAGGATCGGATGATCCGCGCCGGCAGGTAAATCGTGGTCCTGCCACTCGAGTGGCAGAACCACGATTCAACCGCCGGCCCTCCCGGTAGCGGCCAAAATCTGCACCATATCCATCAGTACCTGGTTTAAATTCCCGATCGCCAGGGGGATATCCCAGGCATCCCGGTTGCGCTTTTCCACGTAATTGGAGATTGCCCGGATCTGCAGAAACGGCTGCTGTTCGAGCAGACAGGCGTAGGCAAAGCTGGCGCCCTCCATACTCTCCACCTGGGCGTCGGTACGATTGCGGAATGCGGTGATGCTTTCTTCCTGCCCGTGCACCTTCATCACGGTAGTTCCCGTTACGGATTTGAGAAAGGACGGAGTGCCCGTTCCGGTAGGCGAGGGGAGGAGCCCCTTCACGAAAGGAGGCTGGTTCGCATCGATCAGGCCCATGCTGATGGCTGAGGTGAAACTGCCGTCCGCCTCTTCCACTCCCAGGTCACCGAAGCTTTCGGAGGTGACCTGAACAACCTCTCCGATCTCCAGGTTCCGGTCCAGCGCACCCGCGATCCCGGCCTGGATCGCCAGATCATAGGACTGCTTGGCAAAGAGCCGGCCAAAGCTGTAGGCACTCAGCGGGATTCCTACGCCGGTAATGAGCAGGTCGATCTGAGCGTGTCCGAGGCGATAACTGAAATTGTTGATTCTGTGACTGTTAGCCTGTAGCCATTCTTCCAGCGGAGCAATTTCAAAGCCGGTTGCGGAAGCGATTAGTAAGTGCATATAGAGCGATAAAGTGACAAAAAAAGTTAGTTTACGTCCTAAACATACCGGCAAAATAAAACAATATTGACCAAGATAGGTAGTATATTTGCAGCGGTATGTTAATATCGAACTTATTGGTCGATTTAGGTGTATCCTTAAGAATAAATTTAATCAGTCTAAAGTTTCTGAATTGATCGGAGCAAGTCATTTTTGCTTACTTGATTTCCTTTAGGCTATGCCGGGAGATCATAAAGAATTGACTTATGAAAGCACGTTTGGAAAAAATAGAACCGGGGTTTGGCAGTTCTTTCACAGTGAGGTACTTCGATGACCTGAATTACTGCAATACACCCCGTTGGCATTTCCACCCCGAGTACGAGATCGTTTATATCTCCAACGGGAAAGGAAAGCGACATATAGGTGATCATATTTCTTATTACGAAGACGGTGATCTGATCTTCCTGGGACCCAACCTTCCCCACTTCGGTTTTACCGAAGGACTGAAGGAACGGCACATCGAGATCGTGGTACAGATGAAGGAAGAGTTTCTGGGATCGGAATTTTTGAACCGGCCGGAGCTGAAGTCCATCCAGCAGTTGTTTGAGCGCTCCAAAGTAGGCGTGAGTTTCAACGGAGAGACCAAAAAGCAGGTGGGCGATTTGCTGCGGGAAATGCTGCAGTTCGATAATTTTGATCGCATGTTACGGCTTCTGCGCGTACTGCAGTCCATGGCTACCTCTACCGAATACCAGATGCTCAATGCGAGCGGTTTCGGTCTGGAGGTCAACGGCCAGGATCACGAGCGGATCGAGAAGATCTACGAATACGTAGAGCACAATTATCTGTCGGACGTAGAGTTGGAAACGGCCGCCCGTCTGGCGAATATGACGGTGCCCGCCTTTTGTCGTTATTTCAAAAAACTCACGAATAAAACGTTTACTCAATTCGTCAACGAATTCCGGGTGGCGCACGCCAGTAGTCTGCTCGCCGACGATCACTTGAGTATCGCTGCCGTTAGTTACGAAAGTGGTTTCAACAACCTTTCGCACTTCAACAAGCAGTTCAAGGCGATCACGGGTGCCAGTCCGCGGGAATATCGTAAAGGATTGAAAAAGATCGTGAAATAAATAGCTGGCTGATGCGGTGGTGCGATGACTATCACCGCATCAGTATAAAAATCCTTCACCAAGATCAGTTTTTTGTAATATCCGAAGAGAATCGGTGCAACTTACCTGCTCTTCCCTGATCGCACTATGTCTATACTGATCCGGTAGTCCCGATCGGTATCGCCTATCGCTCCTGCGCAAACAACCAGGATAGCAGATCGGGCTCGGCGTAGGCATTTTCCCAGCTGTTGTGATTGACGCCGGGGTATTCCTTATAGGAAACTGCAGCGCCCAGTTCCTGCAGTTTGGCGTACATGGCCCGGGAATGGTCAACGGCAACTACCCCGTCCACTTCCCCGTGGTACAGGCGAAAAGGGATGCGGGCCTGTTTCTTTTTGTAAGCGGCAACATCGGCCCCGCCGCAAACGGCAACCGCTGCGGCAAAACGTTTGGGAAACCGGTAAACGGCCTCCAGTGTACCCATTCCGCCCATCGAAAGGCCGGTAATGTAAACGCGGTCTTTGTCTACACCTTCCTGTTTGATGGTATGTTTGGTGAGTTCCATGGCCAGGCGCAGCCCGGTGGTGATATCATAGTCGTAGTTGAAATCCATATCCAGCGGATATTTAGTCCGTTCGAATTTCACCGACCCCCAGTAACTGTCGGCCGGGCACTGCGGGGCAATGACGATGGCCGGGTATTGCTCGCGATTTTCCGCTCCCAGGAACACCTTTACCCCGTGCACCAATTGCTTCTCATTATCGTCTCCGCGTTCGCCGCCACCGTGCAGGAAAAGCACGAGTGGGTATTTTTTACTGGCGTCATAATTCTTCGGAAAGAGGATCCGGTAGGGGAGTACTTCTCCTTTTTTATTCGTAAACGTCCTTTTTTCAAACAGGGAAAGGTCCTGGGCCAGGATAGGCAGCGCCAGCAGGCACAGGAAAATGGTAATGATATTTTTCATAGCAGAATTCATGTCGGTGGTGAGCGGTAGCGTATCCCAGATACCGGTCTTGCCATTCATATAAACTTTTTCCGAGCTAAGGTATATCTTTTTCCCTTAGGTCGAAAATCCAACCACATTCGTGGATCGCGTGTTATTAGCTTTGTAACTTTACAAATCTTTCGTGGGCACCTCCGGGATGCCCGATACCAACTAACATTTTAAACTAGTATGATGAAAAACCTTCTTGACAGTCCTTATGTAGTAAGGTTTCTTACAGTATTCACCCTTCTGATCACCGGCAGTTTTCTCTGGGCCCAGAATCCGGGCTCCAATCACGGTACCAAATTTGAACAACTCGGCGAAACCCTGCCGGATCCCAACATTTACCGGGGACCGGACGGCGCACCCGGACCGGAATATTGGCAGCAGCGTGCCGATTATGACATTGAGTGCACGCTGGACGTGGATAATCTGAAACTGGATGGGAAAGAACTTATTACGTATTACAATCAATCGCCACATACCCTGCGTTACCTGTGGTTGCAATTGGATGAAAACGAACATTCCGATCTGACCGACAGCCACCACGCCGATCCGAGCAGCCTGCGGAATACCATGAGCGAAGGTGCGCTCAGCCGCCTGGAAGATATCGATCGCTCCAAATACGGACACAAGATCGAAAGCATCACCGATGCGAACGGAAAACCCCTGAAATACATCATCAACCAGACGATGATGCGGGTGGATCTGCCACAGCCGCTCAAGCCGGGAGAGACTTTCGCCTTCAATGTGGATTGGCACTATTACATCACCGACCGGATGAATCCTTATTTCCGCGGTCGGGGTGGATACGAGCATTTTGAAGAAGAAGATGACTATATCTTTACGATAACGCAGTGGTATCCAAGACTCTGTGTGTTCAGTGATGTGGAAGGATGGCAAAACAAGCAGTTCACCGGACGGGGAGAATTCGCGCTGACTTTCGGTAACTTTATCGTGAAAATGACCGTGCCGGAAGACCACGTAGTCGGCTCTACCGGCGAGTGTCTGAATTACTCCACGGTACTGACTCCGGCCCAGTTGAAACGTTGGGAGCAGGCCAAAACGGCTAAAGAACCCATCGAGATCGTTACCCTGGATGAAGCCAAAGCCACAGAAAAAGCCAAAAAGGCTACCAACACCAAAACCTGGATCTACAAAGCGGATAACGTAAGGGACTTTGCCTGGACGGCCAGCCCGAAATTCGTCTGGGATGCCATGCCTCACTTCACCGAAGACGGCCGGCGGGTGATGGCGATGAGCTACTACGGCAAAGAGGCTTATCCGATCTACAACCGCTATTCCACCAAAACGGTCGCTCATACGCTGAAGACCTATTCCAAATACACCATTCCTTATCCCTACCCGGTAGCTATCTCCGTTGAGGCTTCCAACGGTATGGAATATCCGATGATCTGTTTCAACTACGGTCGTGCGGAAGAGGACGGTACCTACACCGAACGGGCCAAGTACGGCGCGATCGGTGTGATCATTCACGAAGTGGGGCACAACTATTTCCCGATGATCATCAACAGTGACGAACGCCAGTGGACCTGGATGGACGAAGGGATCAATACTTTCCTGCAGTTCCTGACCGAGCAGGAGTTCGACAACAACTATCCTTCCCGCCGGGGCCCGGCTTACGCCATCACAGATTACATGAAAGCGGAAAAGGATCTGTTGGAACCGATCATGACCAATAGCGAAAACATCGTACAGTTCGGACCGAATGCCTACGCCAAACCGGCTACCGCGCTGAACATCCTGCGGGAAACCGTCATGGGTCGCGAACTGTTTGACTATGCCTTCAAGGAGTACAGCCGTCGCTGGGCGTTCAAACACCCCACTCCGGCTGATTTCTTCCGCAGCATGGAAGATGCCAGTGCGGTGGATCTGGACTGGTTCTGGCGCGGTTGGTTCTATACCACCGAAGCGGTTGATATTTCCCTGGACAGCATCCAGTGGTACAAGGTCGACCTGGAGAGTGATCCGGAAACCCGCGAGGTAAGCTATCCGGTGAAAAGGGATAAGCCTTACGAGCACATTTCCAAGAAGCGTAACCGCGAAGAAGGCCTGGAATTCTCCATAGAGAAAGACGAAGAGCTGGTGGATTTCTACACCGAATATAAGCCCTGGGAAACGGCCGATTCCGTCACTATGGTGAAAACAGAGCTGTACGCGGAGACCCTGAGCAAAAAGGAAAAAACGGAAAAATTCGGCGACAAGAACTACTACGAGCTGTATTTCAGCAATAAGGGTGGTCTGGTAATGCCGGTGATCCTGGAATTCACTTTTGAAGACGGCACCACCAAAGTGGAGCGCCTGCCGGCACAGGTCTGGCGGAAGAATGAAGACAAATTCTCCCGCGTTTTTGTGACCGAAAAGGAAGTGAAAGCCATTCGCCTGGACCCTTTCCGGGAAACGGCGGACATCGATGAGAGCAACAACAACTGGCCGGTAATGGAAATGCCGAGTCGCTTCCAGGTGTTCAAGAGCCACAAAACGGAAGAACGCCCGAATCCGATGCAGGAAGCGAAAGCAAAAGGAAAAGTGATCCGCCCGTAAGCGCGGAACGAGCTGCTGACTTTCCAGAATATTAGCTAAATTGACGCGAGTCCGGATTGTTTCGGACTCGCGTTAGTTTTTTGGTCACGTCTATTCAAACCATCTTGCGCTATGGACTCTTGCTGTAATCAGGCTTACCAACAAACTTTTGATGACGCCAGCGCCGCGAAGGAGATGAAAGATTACCTGGCGGGGGGCGTGAAAAAGAGTTCGCGACCTTTTTTGGCGGTCTTACAGCAACTGCCCCTCCGGGGAAGGACCCAACTCGATATCGGAGCCGGGATCGGTGCGATGATCCTGGAGTCCTTTAACCGGGGACTGGCCACGGCTACCTATGTCGATATTGCGGCCGGGTACCGGCAAACTTTTCTCCAGGAAGCTACAAACAGGGAATTGACCGGACAGATTGACGCCAAACTGGGTGATTTTACGGAATTACACGCCACCGTAGACCCGGCGGATCTGGTGACGCTCGACAAAGTGATCTGTTGTTATGAAGATTACGAAGGGCTCGTCCGGCATTCGCTGAGCAAGGCCCGTCGCTGGTACGTTTACAGTATTCCCCGAGAAGTCTGGTGGGTACGTTTGGTGCACGTTGTGGTGGAGAAGATCCGCAAGATCAGAGGAGGCCAGTTTCGGTCCTTCATTCACCCCGCCGGTAAGATCGAAGCAATGGTCGAAGCCGCCGGATTCAAAATGATCGCGATGCAACGGCGCCGGGAGTGGGAAGTGAAAGCTTTTGAGCGGGTATCGGAAGTGGAAGTCCTGCGTTAAACGGGAATGCAGAGAGCTGCTGATCTGTAGATAGTCTAATTTTATCGATTGTTAAAAAACGCCTGTCCTAAAATGGGCAATAGGAAAATCTACCCGCAAAAAAAAACGTATATTAAAGCATTGATTATCAGTCTAGATGCCAGATTAGGTGTTGTTTTTTACACCGGGTGCCCGGGCCGGAATTACCCAAAATTCACCCCCGATCGCAACCTTTCAAATTAGCGGGGCGTATAATAAGTTATTCTTCAGCTTCGTTTTATTAGCGACTTTGATTGATTCCCCAATCTTTATCCATTCCGCCTTTCCCAAATACTTAAACATCGGAAAAAGTTCAGACTAATTGTGGTCCGGAACGAACAATCCATCGTGTCCTGTACTTTAAGCTTGAGACCATCTGCACTTCTTAACCTTACTAAAACCATTAAGCATGGACATTACTTATCTATTGCCCACCGATGAGGTAAACACACTGGAGCAGATCAGAAAAAATCACGAAGATTATTCTACCCGTCAGCGCGCGAGCCTGGTTTTACTCAGTTTGATGGATCGATCTTTACAATCCGGTCGCCAGTTTACGGCCATCGGCCTGATGACCCTGATCGAACGGTATAAGAAGTATGGTTTTTCCTGTCTTCTTCCCAACTGGGATCTTAAATACGTCCATTCCTGGTCGGCCTCCGGCCCTTACCAAATGGCTTAATACCCACCGAAATTACAGTTGCATCCTTCTTTGAATTGGATTGGTTAGTTTTGCCAGGAGAGGGTGGACACCAGGCCGTTCCGGCCTGAGATCCACAATGGGCAATACAGCGTACCCTATTGCCCGATCTTTTCTTTTGTGAACTAAAGCTGATACCGATGAAATTATGCTACCGGCCACTGATCGCGATGGTGCTGACCTTTTCCCTCCTGGCCTGCCGGGCTCAGACCTTCGCTCCGATCCCCTACGCCCACGCTCACAACGATTACGAACACGAAAGGCCCCTGCTGGATGCGCTGGATCACGGTTTTACCAGTATCGAAGCGGATGTCTTTGCGATTGACGGTGACCTGTACGTTTACCACAACCGACCGGATCAGGTAGATCCCGCCCGAACCTTAAAACAGTTGTACCTGGAGCCCCTGCGCGAACGCATCAGCAAGAATAACGGACAGGTCTATCCGGGATACGACGGGCATTTTCAACTCATGATCGACATCAAAACTGATGCAGCGGAAACTTATTCCCTGATCAGTCGGCAACTGCAGGAGTACGCCTCTATCTTTTCCCGGATCGAAGCCGGGCGGGAAGTAGCCGGTCCGGTGATGGTATTCCTTTCCGGCAACCGTCCCATCGAAACCATTCTGCAAGCAGATACCCATATTGCCCGTCTGGACGGCCGCCCGGATGATGTGGGCAAGGGCTACACCGCCGGTAAAATGCCGGTGATCAGCGAACGCTACGGTAAGGTGCTGCAGTGGGATGGTACCGGCAAACTGAGCGCCAAGGAGAAAAAGCAATTGCGGAAGCTGATCAAATCGGTACACCGGGAAGGCAAACAGTTGAGACTGTGGGCGATGCCCGAATCGGAATCCGCCTGGAAGGTATACCGTAAACTGGGTATAGACTGGATCAATGCCGATGATCTGGCGCGCCTGCAAAACTTTTTTTCCGCCTCCCGGAACTAATCCCTCCCAAAGCCTGTAGTATTAGCCGTATGAATACAAATCACCACATATCGATCTCCATCAGTAGTAAGCGTTGGGCGAAGCATCGTCCGGCAGGGGGAGATCTATGATATGTCCGAATAAGGCAATCTAAAGCCCCTTGCATGCTGATGTAAGGGGCTTTTTTTATGTGGGTACCCAATTGGTGTGGTAAGCGGTCTCCAAAACCGTGACCTGTAGGTTCGAATCCTGCTACCCGCGCAGCGGCCATCATTTAAGCCAGTGGCGGCCCTCATATCTGGAGAGTAGGCAAATATTGGTTTGTTGCATCCGACTGCTAATCGGAGCCGGTCCCAGAGGCCGGTGCAGGTTCAATTCCTGTGCTCTCCGCCAATTTCAATGCACTGACCGGAGTGAAGATCACTTCGGAACCAGAGAGTAGCACGCGATGGTGCGTAACTGGTCTTGAAAACCGGGCCATCCTTCGGGATGAGGGTTCGACTCCTTTACTCTCTGCAAATATACCCTCGTAGCTTAACCGGCAGAGCAGCGGTCTTTTAAGCCGCGTGGTGGAAGTTCGATCCTTCCCGGGGGTACTTTTATTATGCGAACGCCTACTGCACCGGACGGTAGACGGTTCGGCCGGAATAGATCCGGCTGGCCATTAAGAGAGCTGACGGCCTCACATTTCCCGGGATGCTACGCGGATAGCGGCAGGATCAGCAAGGGGTGTACGTTCGCAGTCTATCGTCCCCAGAGAACAGGCAAATATCGGTTGGTTGCGCCCTTAGGCATTTTGGGTTCGGAGGCTCCCGGTACAGGTTCGACTCCTGTGTTCTCTGCTAAAATGCGGGAGTGAGGAAAGGAGAGTGATCATTATGAAAACCTACGCACTCTTCCCTTCCTCCTCCCTCCTTTGTGGTTTGCTAGGAGGCTACCGCCGGTACACTCAGTTCGAAAAGTTTTTCGGATACGGAGCCCCGTTCTTCCTGCCGGATCCGGCGCAGCATCATACTGGTGATGGTACCGGGCCGCCCGATAAATTTGGCTTTCCGGGCGGTTTGCCGATCCCGCCTGGCGATAAGCTTCGTCTTTTCACGGGCCGGTTTTTTTGCCAGCTTTTTGGCAAACTTCCAGGCGCTTATCCGGGCCGCCCGCATAACCAGATCCACCAGGAGGTTATCGAATTTTCCGGCCCTTTCCAGGATGAGCCCGTAGAAGGGCCAGATCCCGGAGAGGCCGCACATGACCTCGTCTACCAGGGAAGCCAGGATCTCATTTATTTTGATAAAATCGTTTTTTAAGCCACGGATATCTTCTCCCGCGCACACTTCCGCCGCCGCAATGCCTAGGTCGAGATTGATGTGCGCATTGATGCCCAGCAATAGATGCTGCAGGACGATCGGCTCGTCGACCGAACCGAGATCAAAGGCTTTTTTCCAGCAGTAGGAGAGGGGCTGCCCTTGTTGGTAGGCGAAATAAGCTGCGAGGTACCGTTCTGCGAACACAATATCCAGTTGTTCCATACGCGGGCCGTCGTCAAAAAAATTATTGGCAATCCCTTCCTTGACCTTTATGGTCACTTTCTGATACAGCACGGCAAAATAGCCCAGTGGATCGTGGCGCTGTTCCGAATCCCAGATGATCGTGGCCAGCGCCGCAATAACGTCATCGATAGTGTGTAGGGGCAAGGGCTCCAATAATCCGGTGTCCTTGTTTTCCGCAAAATGTTTTCCGGAAGCGGGAGCTGACTGTCCTGCGGAAAGTGGGAAAACGGAATGCTGCGTCCGATAGGGAGCAGATTGAATGACGTGCATAGCTGACCTATCCATCATAAGTTGTCTGTCATTGGTTTGGTAAAAGAAATTAGTCTCAAAAGTCATGATGTCGGACGGTTATTGTCCGCAAAAAAAGGTGGGTATAGCTATGCTACATGCAATGGGTTGTTAGGTTATTTTGGACGCAAAGTGGTTTTATGATGACGTGTTTGACACGTCAGCACCACCCCAATTTTACGCCAGTTAGGTATTGGTTACTTAATTTGTAAGGACTGTCTAAGTGGTATTCTTTAAGATAGATGGGGTCCTATCCAGGGAGAGAGTGACCCTGAGTCGTACATTTAGCTGTAATTTGCCCTTTTTTTCGCCCTAAAGAAAAGACCGCGTGAGCGAAATACTCATCTGGGTGAGCCGATGAATGGAAAGATTTTTTGGATTTTATAGCTGTTCGGCAGCTGCTACGATCCTTACTTTAAATGGACCGCAACTTGATGTAGATCTCCCGGTCCGGCTGCAGTGATATGTAGGGTGCCAGACCGACGGGCACATCCTGCTCGAGCGTCATCTCAAAATGCTGCAGGATCCGCACCAGCATCATTTGCATTTCCATCATGGCAAAATTGGCCCCGATACACAGACGGGGACCGCCTCCAAAGGGAAGATATGCGAAGGATGGACGCTGCCTGGTGGCATCTTTGGTAAAACGATCCGGATCGAATTTTTCGGGTTCCGGCCAGTATTGAGGATCGTGGTGAATGCCATAGATATATAGCCCGATGATGCGGCCTTTGGGCAGTGATAAACCCTCAAATTCATCATCTTCGATCGGGATGCGATCGAGTATCCAGGCGGGCGGATACAGCCGCATCACCTCCTGCAGAACGGAGTTGACGTATTCCAGTTGGGGCAGCGTATCAAAGCCGGGAGCTTTCTTGCCCAATACGGACCCGATCTCCGTACGGAGTTTGTCCACGGCTTCCGGGTGCCGGCCCAGCAGATACCAGGCCCAGGCCATGGCATTGGCGGTAGTTTCGTGGCCGGCGACCAGCAGGATCAAGCATTCTTCCAGCAATTGCTGATCCGTCATACCCTCTCCGGTATCCTCGTAACGTGCCTCCAGTAGCATATCCAGCAGGTCGTCGTGGCGTTCTTCGCTCTGCTTTCGCTGGCGGATAATGCTGAGTACGATCTCTTTGAGGTCCGCCGCGATCCGCTCGTGTTTTTTCCATTCTCCGGTAAGTTTGTACCAGGGGATCAAATAAGGCTGCCGGATCGGTTTGACGATAAAGGACTGAATGGCGTTAAAATTTTGACTGAGCCGGTTCAGGGTACTGACCGCGACGCCGGTACTGAATAGGGACCTGGAGACGACATTAAAAGTGAGCAGCATCATTTCGTGGGCGATTTCCACGGACTCGCCCTTGCGGGCGCGCTCGTGCCATTGCTCCAGGTACTTGTCGATCTCCCGGTTCATGATACCCATCAGACCCGCCAGCTTTTTGCGGTGAAATCCCGGTTGGATCAGGCGGCGCTGCTGGAGCCAGTAGGCACCGTTACTGGTGAGCAGGCCACGGCCGATAAAGTGAGCCAGATGCTCCGTCTGTAGATAGGATTTTTTATAATTCCGGTGGTTTTTCTGCAGCACATACTGGATCAGTTCGGGGCGGGTCGTCACCATGGCTTTCGTCCCGGGCGTGAGAAACAACAGGAAGGTATCTCCCGATGCCCATAAATAGCGGTTGAGGGACGGAATGGGATTGCGGACAAAATCCGGCAGGTTCTGCAACATCCGATAGAAAGAAATGACGGGCGGACGGGTTGGGGTATCAGCTTCCATGCTTTGTTGTTTTTAGGTGTCTGGGTCTGTAAAACTTGGATTCTGTTCCGAACGAACCACTTTTTTGCAGGCGGTCCGCATGACAAGATCAACAAAAAGATGATCAATTGTGTGGGTAAGGGTAAAAAAACGGTCAAAATAAGGATGGAAACCTGAGCGTCCTGCTGCTATGCAAATAAAAGTAAAGGTGAAACTCCATATAATGGTCCGACGAACTCAGGGTGGGCATAGGGCAAAAAAAAGTGAGTAACCAGGGTGCAGATCACTGCATTTACCTCGTTACTCACTTGTGCTTTGTGGAGCCGGCGGGAGTCGAACCCGCGTCCAGAGAAAGCACCAATAAGCTTTCTACATGTGTAGTTTCCAGTTAGATTTTCGAGCGATAGAAAGGATTGGAAACCCTCCCATACTATCGCCTTATTCCCTTAATTTCGCATACTGATCGGGACCGGTCAGTATACTAGCCCGAGGGTTGGTTGATGCGCGGCACACTGTGTATCAGGCGTCAAGCGTGGGGCGCAAAGGCTTTCTAAGATCTAATCTTAGGCAGCCATGGCGAACTGTCTGTTGCCATGTAAAAGTTGTTAATAGCCAGTTGTTAACGGAGATAAGCTACTATGCTCCGACATGCTTACTTACCAGTTGACTCTCCTGTCGATTCCGGTACGGCCCCTTTCAAAAAAGCGCTTTCGCTTTTTCAAAAAGTGCTTGCAAAGTTAATAACTATATTTGTTAACAAAAAGTTCCCGATCTTTTAGTTTTTCCTATAATTGGATTTTTATTTTTGCCATCCATTACCTAACCAAACCAAAGTTTTAAATGAAAATAGGCGTTATTCGGGAACGCAAGAATCCACCGGATCAGCGGGTGGCGCTTACGCCTGAGCAGTGCGCCCGGGTACTGAGTATACCGGGAGTGGATATTGTGGTAGAACCCTCTCCGATCCGGAGTTTCACCGATGAGGAATATGCTGATCTGGGGATCCCCATGCAGGAAGATCTGAGTGATTGTGATGTGCTGATGGGGGTGAAGGAAGTCCCGGTTGACGAGCTGATTCCCGGCAAGACCTATTTCTTCTTTTCCCACACGATTAAAAAACAAGCCTACAATCGCAAACTGTTACAGGCCGTACTGGCCAAAAATATCCGTCTGATCGATTACGAAGTGATCACCGATGAGCAGGGGCGGCGACTGATCGCTTTCGGTCGTTTCGCCGGTATGGTCGGTGCGCACAACGGTGTGATGACCTACGGACTGCGTACCCGCTCCTTCCACCTGCCGCGGATGCAGGATTTTATGGATTACGAACACGTTCGGACCTACTACCGCGATGTGCTGATCCTGCCTCCGATCCGGATCGTCCTGACGGGTAGCGGCCGGGTAGGGCAGGGAGCCAATCAGGTGCTGCGGGATATGGGCGTACGCGAAGTGAGCCCGGACGCATTCCTGGAACAGCACTGGTCCGGACCGGTATTCACCCATCTTACCAGCGGTGATTATGTACGCCGCAAAGACGGCGGTGCATTTAATAAAAAGGATTTTTACGCCAATCCGGACGCCTACGAGAGCAATTTCGCCCGTTTCGCCCGCGTAGCAAACCTTTTCATCAACGGTATTTATTGGAACAACCGTGCTCCCGCTTTTTTTACCCGCGAAGAAATGAGCCATCCGGATTTCAAGATCCGGGTAATCGCCGATGTGACCTGTGATATCGCCCCGGTCTCTTCCATTCCGGCGACCCTGAAGGCCTCTACGATCGCCGATCCGATCTTCGGGTACGATCCGGTGCAGAATAAAGAAGTTGAGCCGTTTCAGTCCGGCATCATTGACATGATGACGATCGATAACCTGCCCAGCGAACTACCGAGGGATGCTTCCCAGGCGTTTGGCGAGATGTTCCTGATGCATGTGCTACCGGAATTGCTCAAACCGGAAAGTAAGCTGATTGAACGGGCCACCATCGCGGTGGACGGGGATCTCGGTCCGCATTTTGAATACTTGCGCGACTACGTCAACGAAGGTACTGTCGGCTGATATTCTGGAGACTCTAAAAAGATTGTACGGGAGCAAGACCTTCCGAAAAGTCTTTCATGTCCTGGTAGGCAGGTGGGATTTTAATCTGCCCGCTGGCGTTGATGAAGGCGAAACCCTCCCGGATCGCGGCCCGGGAAAGGCCTTCCCGTTGCGGCCACAGTAAACCGAAGATAGCCGGCGCTACTTCCCGTCCGTCCGGACCGAGCATGCCCCATAGGTAGTCTTTCAGAAAGGGGGCAACACCTTCCGAAAAGGCATAGATCTGTTCGTACTGGACAGGCGTGAGCAGTTCCCCGCTGGCCGTTGTCAGACCGAACAGGCCGGACCGGCCGACCACCCATCGCTCCTCCCCGGCGTAAAACATCATATCGTAAGCGGGTGCGATAGTTGCCTCCCCGTTTTTATCAATCAGTCCGTAACCGTCGTTGCTGGCGACTACAGCGTGACCGGCGGAAAAATCCTGCGCATCAAGGTATTGCGGGTCTATTTTCCATTGATTGTCGGGAGTAAGAAAACCGAATTTCCCGTTGACGCGGGCGCGGGCCAGCCCGCCGGCGAAGGGCGCGATCCGATCGTATTCGGCCGGGATCACCCATTGACCATCCGGATCGATGAGGCCATATTTGCCGTCCTGCCGGGCCACAGCTAACTTGTCGGTAAAATCATTGGCTTTTTCCAATAGGGTATCGATGGCAAGCGAGCCGTCCGGCGCCAGATATCCGTAGCGGGTACCACTGCGTACCCAGGCCCGGAAATTGGAAAAATTCCCAGCAGCTTCCCACTGGGCCGGGATTACCATTTCGCCCTGTGGATTAATAAAACCAAAACCGGATTCGTAAGTTTCTACGCGGGCCAGGCCGTTATGGAAGGCCCAGGCGCCTTTGAAGGCCGGAGCGATGGCTATTTGGCCATCCGGACGAATGTAGCCCCATTTCCCGCCGAGGCGGACTACCGCCATTCCTTCGGAAAAGGGCCGCACTTCGTCGAAGCGGGTCTCGATGACCAGTTGTCCACTTTTGTTAATGAACCCCCATTTGAAATCTGCGGCTTCGTAGTCGCTTTCCGGTGGCGGCAGTTCGATCGGACCCTCTGCCCCTCCGCCATCGGTGGCGGCATCGGACTTACAGGAATGCAGGCTAACGGAAAGGACCAACAGCAAGGTAGGGAATAGGAACTTTTTCATGTTTTCTGGGTATTGAATCGACGGCAGGACCAGTTAGGCTTTCGGGAAAAAATCGGATGGTTAAAGGGAGGGGAATGCCTACACTTCAAAATCCACACCCCGTTTGATCAGGTTCTCGTAGCGTTCCTGCACCAGTTGCTCGTACTTGGCTTTGTCAAAACGATAAAGGATCGCGGGCCGGTGGGCCACACCTTCCTGTTTGCCGGCTTCCTGCAGGATGCCCATGTCCAGGATACGTTTGCGGAAGTTGCGTTTGTTGAGTTCTTCCACGCCCAGAATCGTCTCGTACAGTTTTTGGAGCTGGGAGAGCGTAAATTGTTCCGGTAGCAGTTCGAAACCGATGGGTTGGTAGCGCACCTTACCCCGCAGGCGGGTGATCGCCAGTTCGACAATGCGATCGTGATCGAAAGCCAATTGGGGAAGCTGATCCAGCTCAAACCATTCTACGTGATCAGCGTCGGAAGAAGCGTGTACGGGGTGTTCCGCCAGATTGACCAGTGCGTAATAAGCAACACTGACCACCCGCCCCCGGGGATCCCGTTCGGGCTGGCCGAAGGTGTACAGTTGCTCGATAAACACATCCCGGACCCCGGTTTCCTCTTCCAGTTCCCGCAGGGCTGCGGCTTCCAGGTCTTCCTCCATATCCACAAATCCACCGGGAAGGGCCCAGTCGCCTTTAAACGGTTCCAGCGCTCGCTGAATGAGCAGGATCTTGAGTTTGTTACTTTCATCCAATCCAAAGATCACACAGTCGACGGTCAGAGCGGGTCTGGGATATTCGTAAGTATATGGCATTATCGGAAGTTAATAGATTGAAAATGAAAATTACGATGAAATTTTCATTCTGTCCTTATAGACGGCTAAAGGATGTATCTGGTTTGGTAAAATTTTATCCGGGAAGAAGTCTAGATCATAGCTTCTTCCACCAGCCCTTTTTTGAGAACGGATAACTGAGGCTCCAGTCCATTGGTGTACTCCGGGCTATCCAACAGGCCGGCAAAGCGGGCTTGTTGGGCCAGGCAGTGCTCCCGGATGGCGTGGAGATCCGGCGACTGGTAGACTAGTTTCCCATCCTGAAAAACCGGCAACAGAAGGTCTTCCTCCCCGGCGGCCTGTTCGAAGCTGACTTTCTGATCATCCCCGAAATTGATCACTTCTGCCGGAGGATTACCAAATTCCAGATTATAGATCTGATCTCCCATCGGATGTCCGTCCGGATCGGAATACCGGCGCACCTGCAATAATCCGGGATTACTGATCTTGATCGCCTGTTCGGATAATTTCACCCGGTATTCCCATAATCCCGCTTCGTCAGCAATGGCCGCCAGCTTGTAAACCCCGCCTAGGGCCGCCTGGTCGTAGGCAGTTGCCAGCCGGGTACCTACTCCCCAGACGCTGATCTTTGCGCCCTGCTCTTTGAGGGATTTGATCCGGTATTCGTCAAGATCATTACTGGCCACAATGGCCGTCTGGGTGAATCCGGCTTCGTCGAGTAAGGTACGGGCGATCTTGCTGAGTTCGGCCAGGTCTCCGCTATCGAGGCGGATGCCGAGCAGATCGTGGCCTTTTTCCCGCAGGCCCCGTCCGATCCGGATGGCATTTTTTACGCCTTCCTCCGTGTCGTAGGTATCCACCAGAAAAATGCAGTTATTGGGCATCGCTTCGGCGTAGGCCGCAAATGCTTCGATCTCCTCGTCAAAACACATCACCCAGCTGTGGGCGTGGGTGCCCTTGACGGGAATGCCGAACAGGCGGCCCGCCAGTACATTACTGGTACCGGTACAACCGCCGATGTAAGCGGCCCGCGTGGCCGTTAGTCCGCCGTCGATACCCTGGGCTCGGCGCAATCCGAATTCGAGCACACTTTCGCCCTGCGCGGCCTGGTAGATCCTGGCGGACTTGGTGGTGATCAGAGTGGAAAAATTGATGATATTCAGGAGAGCGGTTTCCAGCAACTGGGCCTGGATCAGAGGGCCTTCCACCCGTAACAGTGGTTGGTGCGGGAAAACTACGGTCCCTTCCGGCACGGCGGAGATGGTGCAGTTGAATTCCATCCGTTGCAGATAATTGAGAAAGCTTTCGTTGAACAGGGGTTTGCCGTCGGCCGCCCGCAGTGCACCCAGATACTGGATATCATCGACCGAAAAACGGAAATTCCGGATCAGGTCGATCACCAGGTCCAGACCGGCCGCCAATGCGTAAGGATGGCCGAATGGGTTTTTGCGGTAGAAGAGGTGAAAGACGGCATTTCTTTCGGCCATGCCGTTCTTCCAGTAACCATAACCCATGGTCAACTGGTAGAGATCGGTAAACAATCCCCAGGAAGTGCGGTAAAGCCGGCTAAGATGCGATGTTGTCATTAGTTAGTTTTATTTTAAAACAAAGGTAAGCGAGTCCAATGATATTTGCAAGAGTAGGGGAGGAAAAGTTTTGCGATTCCGGTCGGATAAGTAGGTGCAGTTAATACTTCTTGCCCGTAAGCCTTCGTCTGCATTCCATTTCGTCCCGGTCAGCGCGGCCGTTCCTGCACTTAAGTGTCAAACAAAAGTTAATCTGCCCATCAAAGCCCGAATTTGACACTTGCATACCTACCAAAAGCCGGAAAAGTCCGTGTATCTTTGCGCACTCAGCAAATCAAGGGTAATTATACATGGAGGTTTCCGGCAAAAAATATTTTCAGACTTATTTGATTCGGACGTTGCGGTTAGTGACCATCAGCGGGCTGATCTGGTTACTGCACAGTTGTGCCACGCCGACGGCTCCTCAGGGTGGTCCCCGCGATGAAACGCCTCCGCAGATCGTGGAGGAGGAATCCACTCCCAATTTGCAGACCAATTTCGAGAAGCAGACCATCGAACTCACCTTCGATGAATGGGTAACCCTGGAACAGGTGCGGGATGAAGTGATCATTTCCCCGCCTCTGCCCGCCGATCCGGAGATCAAATTGAAAAAGCGCACGGTTCAGGTGATCTTTCCCGATACGATCGACTTGCGGGAGAACGTCACCTACACCATCAATTTTGGAGAAGCCGTCAAAGACCTCAATGAGAAAAACCCGGCGGACGACCTGCGTTTCGTTTTTTCCACAGGCCCGTATATCGATTCTCTGCGGATCTCCGGCAGCATCGTAGATGTACAAACCGGAGAACCGGTGGAGAAAGTGCTGTTCATGCTGTACGATAATCTGGCGGATTCGGTGGTCTATACCGAGCGTCCTTTTTATTTTGGCAAAACGGGTGAAGATGGTCGCTTTGAGATCAACAACATCCGCGAGGGCACCTACAAAGGGTTTGCGCTGAACGACAGCCCCCAGGGAAAGAAATACATCTTCGAACCCTTGTACGAGGCGCTGGCTTTTCCCGGAGAAGAGATCACGATTACCGCCGATACCACTTTCGATCTGGAACTGAAACTCTTCCAGGAAGCAACGCCCCTGCTAGCGACTACCCTGGATACCAGTCATTCCGGAAAGGCAAAGATCATTTTCAACCAGCCGATCTTCGATCTGGAACTGGCCTACGATAATCTGGTCGATACCCCGCTGATCAAACAGCAGGGCGATTCCCTGATCCTCTGGTATACCCAGACCACACCCTGGACCCTCTACCTTAATCAGGATACCGTTTTCCGCGATACCTTTTCCATTCGTGCGGGCAGGCGGGCGGCCATGCTGAGCCAGGATTCGATGGCGACCGTGCGAACGACCGCTGCGAATCAATCCATCGTACCGGGAACGCCGCCGGTGCTCCGATACAATCATCCGGTTGGCAGTTTTGATACCAGTCTGATCACACTTTACGTCGATACCCTGCGGCAGGCGGTCCGGCCGGGCGTGCAGATCGATCCGGAGAACTTCCAGCAACTACAATTGGACTACTCCTGGCGGGAAAATATGCTGTACGAACTCGAACTGTTGCCGGGGGCAGTGACCGACATTTACGGCCTGACCACTTCGGATACCCTTACCGTCAATTACAGTCTCGATGCGCTGAGCCGATACGGGAATATCGTCCTCACGCTCAGTAATCTTGATACGGCGGAGCAGTACCTCGTACAATTGCTGACCAAAGACCTGAAGCAGACCCTGCTTACGGATGAGGTCACGGGCGTGAGCACCTACGAAACCACTTGGACAACCATCAAGCCCAGCGATTATACCCTGCGGGTGATCACCGACTGGAACGGTAACGGCAGGTGGGATACGGGCAATTACGATACCGGCCTGCAGCCGGAACCGATCTATCTGCGGCCACTCGAGAAACTACGAGCTAACTGGGACCTGGACGCCACCGTCGTTTACGGCGAAGTGATCGCTGCACCGGAGCCGCCGGAGTCCGAAACCAATTCCAACCAGCGACCGGGCGATATTCCTAATGGCCGCCGCGGAGGGCGGAATTAAGACACCTTTCCTATCGGAATCACCTGTTCTTTCTTTTATCGCGGATGGTTATCCAAGATTACCCTCCTGGACCATTTTCAGAAAATGGGTAGACTTGGATACCAGAATATCTGGAGAAAAGCCGACCTTACCCATTCACCCATTCACCCATTCACCCATTCACCTGCTCATCCCATCTCAAAATCCTATCCCTGCCGAAACTCACTGGGAGACTGCCCGTACGCCTCCCGGAAGGTACGGGAAAAGAATGCCGGATCACTAAAGCCGACCTTGTAGGCAATTTCCGCAACCGTTAGCTGCGTCTCTAACAACATCCGCTGGGCGTGTCCCAAACGAATACTGCGTACCAGCCGGGAAGGAGACTGACCGGTCAGCGCCTTGATCTTTCGGAAGAGTTGCACCCGGTTCATTTCGAGCTGCTCGGCGAGTTGGGCGATGGTAAGACTATCGTCATCCAGTCTGGCTTCCACCTTCGAACGAACCTTTTGGATAAATTCGTCTTCAATTTCGAATTCCGGCTCCGGTAAGGGAGTCTCCGTACCGGTAGCGGCGTAACGAGCTTGCAACCTGGCTCGGAGTTCAATCAGTTTTTGCAGGCGGGTCATCAATTCGGCCTTGATAAAAGGTTTTGCCAGATAGGCATCGGCTCCCCGTTGCAATCCGGTGATCCGGGCTTCGGCATCTGCCCTGGCGGTCAGCAGGATGATTGGGATATGGCTCGTCCTGGGATCCTCCTTAAGGGTTGCGCACAATTCAAAACCATCCTTTTCGGGCATCATGACGTCACTGATGATGATATCCGGTACCGAGGTTATGGCCAGGTCGATCCCCTCCTGCCCGTTGACGGCCGTAAGGATCTGGTACTGATCGGCCAGGAGCTGCGTCAGATAATAGATGACGTCCGGGGTATCCTCCACGATCAGCAAACTCGGTTTATCAACGGGGCCACTTTGGGATTCCGGCATTACGGGCTGGACATTTGCCCCGGATGGCAGATCCGGTCTGGTGATATTGGCGGTGCCGGAATTTCCTAAGGGAGCCTCTCGGATGATGGGGAGAACTACCTTAAAGAGCGTGCCCCGGTTGATCTCGCTTTCTACCGTGATCTCACCGTGCATCAACCGCACCAACTCCCGGGTAAGGGCCAGGCCGATACCGGCACCCTCCCCCTTGCGGGTAGAGGAGGTGTCGACCTGGTAAAACCGGTCAAAGACAAAGGGCAGGTTCTTTTGCTCAATACCGATTCCGGTATCCCGGATGCTGATCAATAAATGCTCGCCCCGATCCTTAAAAACCGTATTGAGCGAAAAATAAACCGAACCGCCTTCCGGTGTGAATTTGATGGCATTACCCAGGAGATTGGAAACGACATCCATCAATTTATCCGGATCGTAATCCATCTGCAGCTGTTCCGGCCTGGACCGGAAGATCAGATCGATCCCTTTCTCCTCCGCATAAAAGCGAAAAGGTTGGGAGATCTTATGCAGATACGTGATCACATCCGCCTGGACAGGGTATAGCTGCAGCGTGCCGGATTCCAGTTTGGAAAGATCCAGTAACTGCTCCACAAGTTGGGACAATCGCTGATTATTCTGTTTGATCAGAGTAATTCCCTCTTCCAGCTTGTGGTCCGGTTGGCGCAGGATCTGGTTGGCCATTCCCTCGATCAGGGTAATGGGCGTCCGGAACTCATGGGTGATATTGGTGTAGAAGCGGGATTTAAAAGAATCGAGTTCCTTCAGTTGGCGAGCCTCTGATCTGGCAATCTGTCGGCGGAGATCGTAGTTGCGAAAAGTGTAAAGTAGAAAGACCAACAGGCCGATGTAGGTGGCGTAGGCCCAGCCGGTGCGGTACCAGGGCGGAGCAATCCTCAAATTGATGAGTAATCTTTCCTCTTGATTGGAGACCAGCGAGTCGGCCGTTTCGGCCTCCACTTCAAAAGTGTAGTTCCCAGGATCAAGGTTGGTAAATGGGGCGGTGCGTTCATCTCCATCTACAGTGACCCAATAGTTCTGATAACCCAGTAAGCGGTACCGATAGTTGATCTCTTCGGTTCGGCGGTAGTGGAGACTGGTGAATTCGAAAGATAAAGCATTCTCTTCGTACGGAAGTTCAATGTTTTTGACCAGTTCATAGGCGGTTTTTAGATGCCTTTTTTCGTTGAGTACGTTGAAGTTGGTCAATACAACTTTCGGCCGGAGAGAATCCTTTTCAAATGTGATCTCTTCGGGAAAGAAAGAATAGATGCCGTTTGTTCCTCCGAAGGTGATTCGCCCTTCTTTACTTAAAGTACCCCCGTCAGTGAAGGATTGGATGTCCTTCTGGCCGCTGTAGCACTCCCAAATTGTTCCGTCGTATTTACAGATCTTATTCTCATCTCCGGTAAACCATAAATCTCCCCGGAGATCAGGGATTATACTGTATATATTTTTGATCGGAAAATCGGAAGGTACATGTTTAAAAGTTTTGTTTTCCGTATTGATAATAATGGTTCCCTTAGCACAGCTTACCCATAATTCCCGGTCATTTATTTTTTTTAATCTGTTACCTCTAAATCCGGTCACGGAACTTGGGTGGGCGGGGTTATCAAATTCCGCGATGAATTTTTCTTTTACCGGGTCAAAATATGCCAGTCTGCTCCCTTTTTGGTAAAGAATGGACATCCATATATCTCCGTTTCCGGCCTGTTCGATCTGTCCGATCCGGCTGCCCTGGGTACCGAGGTCTTCTTCAAAGGAGAACCATTTAGCCGTTTGGGTTAGGCGATTCACTCTACATAGGCCTTGACCGGTGGAAATCCAAAGCAAACGAGGATCAATTTGATCGGATATAATGCGTAATGGAACGGCTTGTTTGATGGTCTCTCCCAGATCAATGGGCTGAAGAGTTCGACTAACGGGAGAAAATTTGAACAAGCCGTGGGTTAGTGTAATTACCCAGACATTCCCGTCCACATCCTGCGTAAAATCTTTGATCTCTTCAATAGCTGATGTCCTTTCCGGATTAAGGAGAATCTCACATGCTCCTTCCAGGCCCGGGCTATAGCCCAGGCCTAACCGAAGTAAACGAAACCAGAAACCACCGGAATCATCCTGCATTAACCGATATACGTAATTATCATAATTATTGGGTCCGGGATCGATCTGGTAAAAAGGGAATTTTTGCGCTTTTAAGTTTGCCCGGCTAAGTCCGAACATGGTACCCGCCCAAATATTTTGAAACCGATCGACCATAACAGCATGGATGTTATTGCTCATCACCGTATGGTTATTGTCCGGATCGTGGGGGAAATTGGTGAATACACCCTCTTTAAAGTGAAATAGTCCATTAGATGCCGTACCAAACCACAAACTTTGATCTTTATCTATAAACAACGTTGTAATTACTGGGTCGATTAATACCGGAAGTTGGAACGAAGTGAAGGTTTTTCGATCGGTATTGAAGATCCAGATGCCTTCCGAGGTCGCTAACCAAAGATTGTTATTTTGTCCCACCGCCAAGTCCAGGATAGAAAATTTATCCGGATCGGATAAATGGTTCGTCGGCAGACGACAGAAAGATGGCCGGCCCGACTGCACTTCCCAGAGCCCTTTATTGGAAGCGGCATAAATTTCGCCGTCGGGGCCTTCTGCTATAGCTGTGATCCCGGTTAGAGCTTGGTACCGTGGTCCAACATCTATATCATCTATAAATCGGATCATACCGTCGTCCGGGTTTTCCAAAACGTATAGGTGTTCCTCATCTCCGATCCAAATTCTGTGTTTTCGGTCTTGGTACAAGCTATGTATACTTCCAGCGCGAAATTTGGTAGCCTTCTGTTGCTCGTGAAAGTATTGCACAAAGCGGTCACTACTACGATCGTATCGGTAAAGGCCATTAAATGTACCTACCCACAATCGTTGCTGATGATCTTCCAATAGGGCCGGTACCCATCCCGGATTAATAATACTACCGGTATCATCTACCATATCATACTTGGTGATTTGGTATCCGTCATAGCGAAGCAGACTGTTGCTACCTCCAATCCAAATAAAACCATGGTGATCTTCCAGGAAAGTAAAGGTGAAATCATCACCTATTTTTTTAAATACGTATTGACGGGAAAGCGTCATAGACTGCCCGGAAAGGAATTCCGGTACCAGGAGAAGAGAAAGCATCAGACAAAGCAAGGGCCAGAGCCCTCCGCGTATAACTCGGGTTAGTAGAAGCTGCACGGGATAGTTTTTTGATCAATCGAATTTACGAAAATTTGTTGATCAAAATAATACCGGGAAGCGAATGCAGCCTGATTCGCTTCCCGGTAATTTATCCTTGATATTTACTGTAACTGACTTTCGAACTGTAGTTCGATCAGTGCCGTAACCGCTTCTCCCGATCCATTGGAGAAAGTGATGTAGAGGTCATGCATGCCCGGTGTGGCGGGAATGGGTATACTGATCTCATCCATGCCCATATCGGTAATGGAGGTCTTGATATCAAAGCCCGACAGGATGGGACCGTCCATGCTGTCCAGATGGAAATCGATGCGGCCGCCCTTGAAATAGGCGCCCGCCCGCACGAATCTGGTCTTAATGGCGGTAATCCCCGTCAGGTCAATGTCCTTAAACAAGAGGAAATTACCATCGGAGCCCAGCATGATGGTCATTGGCTCGTCAACCATTCCCTGCGCCTGGTCGGGATCAACCACAAACTTCATGGTGTTGAACTGATCCGCCTCGGCCGCACCGACTACGGGTGCCCGCAGGGCGAAGACATCCCTGGCGGTGAGCGGACCGATCTTTTTCCCGCCTTTATCGGTGTAGGATGCAGTAAAAATATAGCGTCCTTCCGTCTGGCCGGCCTTATGGCGGTCGAAAGCATAACTTCCCTTGGTAGACAGACCACCTACCTGTAGATCCTCACCGCTCAGCGAAAGGATATACCTGGCCATCTGCTGCGCCTCGCTGTTGCTGAGTTGCGGGTGCGCGGCCATAACCGTTTCTCCCCAGACGCCACCGCCACCGCTAATGATCTTATTCGCCAGGTAAGGAGTCGCGTCATCCTGTCCCTTATATTTTTCGGCGATCTGCAGGTAAGAAGGCCCGATCGATTTTACGTCGGGCTGGTGGCAGGCCGCACAGTCCGAACCGGCGATCAGGCTTTTTCCGAGTACGAACTGGGACGCTTCCATCAGCGCCTGGTGGCCCATGGCGATCTCATTGGCATCGTAGCCGCGCTCCAGGTAGTCGATGGTAACCACCACGCGGGATGGGTCGATGCCGTTGCCCAGCGTGCCGTCCTCCGGATCGGATACTTCCACCTCGTAGGCAAAGGGACTGCCCTCCCAGAAGAAGGTCTGGTTGCCCTGGATCTTCCAGCTGATCTGCGGCAGTTCGTTGCCGACCAGTATCTTTTGGGTCGCTTCGGATACTTCTCCGCCGGGATCCCGGGCGATCAGTTTCACCTGATACTCACCGGGTTCGTCAAAGGTGAAGGCCGTGGTGCCGTCGGTAGAGCTGAGGGTTTCATTATTTTCAAAGTACCACTCGTAAGTCAGGTCGTCCCCGTCGAAATCTTTGGACTTCGTGGCGTCAAACTGGACGCTCAACGGGGCCGAGCCTACACTTTTATCCAGTTCGATGCGGGCCACCGGTTTCCGGTTGCCGGAAGCGTAGGCTAAATGAACCAGCCGGGCGTCCGGGTTCTGGGCGAACCAGACAGAGCCGTATTCCAGCAGGTACATATCGCCTTTCCCGCTGAAGACGATATCGATGGGGTTATTCCATTTGATATTGGGCAGGAAGGGTTCCATGCGTTTGTAATTACCTTCCTCATCAAGTGTTACGGCCATGATCCAGCCGCGGATCCAGTCGTAAATGAAGAGTTTTTCGTTGTAATAAGCCGGATAGCGCCATTCGTTATCGGGATAATCGTCCAGGTAAAATACCGGTCCGGCCATGGCATTCCGTCCCCCGTTGCCCACCAGTGGGAATTCTTCCGAATCAGCGTAGGGATACCAGATGAAGGCCGGATTGGCCGGCGGCAATTGCTGTGTTCCCGTGTTGTGGGGAGAGGTATTCATCGGCTTTTTGGGATCATGCGGGCCCTGGGAAGCGCCAGTGGCAAAATCCACTTTGTGGTAAGGGTAGTTGTTGCCGACAAAATACGGCCAACCGAAGAATCCGGCCGCTTTGGCCTGATTGACCTCATCGTAACCGCGCGGTCCCCGCGCCGAGCTATCCGAGCGGGCGTCCGGCCCCACTTCCCCCCAGTACAGATAGCCCGTATGCTGGTCTACGGAGATGCGGAAGGGGTTGCGACACCCCATCACGTAGATCTCCGGACGGCCTTCGGCGGCATCGGTAAAGAGATTGCCGTCGGGGATGGAATAGGTACCGTCCGCTTCCGGTTTGATCCGGAGGATCTTACCGCGCAGATCCTTGCTGTTGGCCGCGGATTTTTGGGCATCCCAGGGGCTGCGGCCTTCCCGTTCGTCCGCCGGCGCATAGCCTTCGGATTGGTGCGGATTGGTATTATCTCCCGTGGAGAGGTACAGCAGCCCGCCCGGCCCGAATTCAATACTACCGCCGGAGTGGCAGCACTCTTCCCGCTGGGTGGCGACTTCCAATAGAAGTTTTTCGGAACTCATATCGATCGCACTGAAATCTTCCGCCATGGTGAAGCGGGATAATTTCTGCACCGATCTTTCCGGATCGGAATAGTAAAAATAGATCCAGTGGTTATCGGCCATATCCGGATCGGCCGCCATGCCCAGCAGACCGTCCTCTAGTCCGGAGAATACGTTGAATTCCTGCATGACGCGGGTCTCCCCGGCCTCGGGGTCGTAGGTTTTTACATTGCCGATGCGCTCAATGAAGATCGGGTGGCCGTTTGGCAGGATCTCGAGTTCCATCGGTTCGTGCAGATTATCCTCCAAAACGACTTTGGTAAAGCGGTTTTCTTCCGGCGCCACGTTGGCGTTGTTGAAGTTGACCGCCGTCTGTGGACCGGCCGCGTAGGTGATCCCACCCAGCAGGTGTTCGAGGAACAGTTCTTCGCTGAAGGTCTCATCAGTATGCCCCAGACCGGTATACCAGGAGCGGCCTCCATCGAAATCGTGATACCAGGCAATGGGGTGCTTTTCGCCATTGGTGCCGCCTTCGTAGCTGTCTTCGTCGAGGTTTAGGAGTACATTGATCGTGGGCTGAATGTCCCGGTAATTGTACCACTCGTCGGATCGCGGCCAGACATCCGGGAGCATGGAGGTAGAGATGTGATTCACGTCTATCCGTTCGATCTCGGCGTCCCGTACATTGGGGTCATTGGGGTGGCCGTTAAAGTAAGCACCCATCAGTTCACCGTACCAGGGCCAGTCGTATTCCGTATCCGCGGCCGCGTGAATGCCCACAAAGCCGCCACCGGCCTGGATAAAGCGATTGAATTCCAGTTGCTGGGCATCATTGAGAATATCGCCGGTGGTGTTGAGGAACACCACTACATTGTACTTCTGCAACTGTTGCTCATTGAACACCGAAGCATCCTCGGTGGTGTCCACAGTGAAACCGTGCTCCTTTCCCATTTTCAGCAAAGCCGTTTTTCCGGCAGCAATAGATTCGTGCCGGAACGATTCCGTTTTGGAAAATACCAGTACACTGATGAATTTCTGAGCATTCTGGTACCAGATGAATCCACCGATGGCCAGAGCGGCCAGTACGATGAGGGATAGCAGGAAAATACCGATGCGTTTAAGCCATTTTTTCATAGTACAGAAAAGGTCTTAAAGCCTGAGCTTAAGTCAGTATTTGGTTAATGTCTTGCTCTCAGGGCTGTGAAAGCTATTCCTTACCGTTGGCCGGAATAGCCATTAATGAGTGAATTTCACTCAAAAATAAGCGTTCTTTTCATTTATGAGTAATTTTCACTCATTTATTTTTAACTTTGAGCATTGGCTTGATGAAAAAAGAGCAGGTGATCATAAAGGACAAAGCCGGTGAGATGGCAATTTTTTATCGCGTCTGGCCTGGATACTACCGCCTTTAAGCTCCGTTTCGGAAATAGGCCTTAACTTTGCAGCGCTACCACCAGCCAGGTGCTAGTTTGCACGATCGATTCGAACTATGGAAGACAATACCAGACCCCAGGAAGAAATAAGCTCGCATATTCAGGGCGGTGAAAAGCAGTTCATGCCGCAGCTCTCTATCAATTCCGTGATCTTTGGATTTACCGGAGAGCGGCTGGTCGTGTTGGCTACCCAGCCTCCGATGGCGGAAATTTGGGTAATCCCCGGTGAGTTTGTCTATCAGACGGAAAGTATTGACGAAGCCGCTCACCGGTCGCTGCGGCAGCAACTGGGCATCGACGAGATCTTCCTCCGCCAGTTTCGTACCTTCGGGGAGGCGGATCGTTCCTTCGCCGGCCAAATGGTCGACTATTTTGAAAAAGCCGGTGTCGATAAAAGCAAGTACGGTTGGCTGACCAAACGCTTTGTGACCATCGGGTACTACGCCTGTGCCGATTTTCGTAAGATCGAGCCGCAGCCTTCCAGTTTATTTGAGGATATCCGATGGATCGATATCGATGAGATTGATTTACTCGCAATGGATCACGCCAACATCGTGCGGGAAGCCCGCGCGGTGCTCACCCGCGATCTGCTCGATCTGCCCGTGATCGCCAGCCTCCTACCCGATACCTTCACGATACCGGAACTACAAAAATTGCACGAAGCCATTCTCGGAAGAGCGATCGACCGCGGTAATTTCCGGCAAAAGGTGTTACGCACCAACATTCTGGAAAAGGTAGGGGAACGCAATACGGCCAATACCCGCCGGCCGCCGGGACTTTACCGCTTCAACCGGAATCGCTACCGGGAGTTGCTGGAGGAGGAAGTAAAGATCGGCTTCTGAGCCAGACCTATACGGCGGGCAGGATCTCGGTTCGCACTTCGCCGAAACCGATCCGGATGCCTTCTTTCTCGGCTCGCCCGCGCAGGATGACAGTATCGTGATCTTCGAGAAAGGTCCGGTTCTGATCTTCGCTCAACTTGATCATCTGGCTGCCTCCCCAGGACAATTCCAGCATTGAACCGTAAGCGTCCGGCTCCGGTCCGCTGATCGTACCGGAGGCCATCAGGTCGCCTACCTGCACATTACAGCCGTTGACCGTATGGTGGGCAAGTTGTTGCGCCATATTCCAGTACAAATGGCGCGCGTTGGACCGGCAAATGATTTCCTCTTTTCCTCCCTGCGGATGAATGCTCACGCTCAATTCAATATCGTAATTCTTTTTGCCGGTGGTTTTCAGATAGGGGAGTAAGGGGACTTCCGGTTCCGGCCCCTTCACTTTGAAGGTTTCCAGGGCTTCCAGAGTAACGATCCAGGGGGAGATGGAAGAGGCAAAATTCTTTCCGAGGAATGGACCCAGGGGTACGTACTCCCATTTCTGGATATCCCGGGCGGACCAGTCGTTGAACAAGACCAGCCCGAAGATATAGTCTGCCGCCTTCTTTACCGGCACGCTTTCCCCGAGTTCGCTATCCCGCCCGATGATGAATCCCATTTCCAGTTCAAAATCGAGCTTTTCGCTCGGTTGATAGACCGGGCGGTCCGCACCGCCGGGCATGATCTGCCCTTTGGGACGTCTTACGGGCGTGCCGCTGGTGATGATGGAGGATGCGCGGCCGTGGTAGGCTACGGGTAGGTGTTTCCAGTTGGGCAGCAGGGCATTTTCCGGGTCCCGGAACATTTTGCCCACATTGGTGGCGTGTTCCAGGCTGGAGTAAAAATCGGTGTAATCGCCGATCCGTACCGGCAGATGCATACGCGCATCGGCCTGTTTTACCCTCAACTCGGGATGTCTTTTCAGCGGCGATCTTTCCCGGCACAGCCAGTCCTGTACCCGCTTGCGCACGGCAGTGGTCGATTTTTTCCCCAACCGGATAAAGTCGTTGAGGTGGTCCTGGCCGACGATGGAGGCGTGCACCGAAAGATCTTCGAGCAAGCCCAGTCCGGCCAGACGGTAGAGGTCGATGATCTCGTCGCCGATCGCGATACCGGCCCGCGGAGATCGGTCGGAAGTGGAAAAAATACCAAAAGGAAGATTATAGATAGAGAAGTCACTGTCGTGGGCAGAAGAGATCCAGGTGTTGAGGGATGGCATGTCGTGTATTTTTGAAATCGTAGGGAAAAAGTCGCAACCCCGCTGAAATTGGGCGTTTGCCGTTTTTTACCAAAAGAAAAGGGTAGCTGTTTTCGCGCCGGAGATCCGTTACCGGTCACTGCCTGCCACCGGGTGACAAATATCCTTTTTCTCACTCACCTATCCTGAGATTATGGTGATTTAAATCAGAATTTTTGTGTGGTCCCGTTGGGAAAAATCCATGTATATTTGAAAATATGAAAGAATGTTCATATTTTGGTTCGGCCAATAGTTACTTAACCAAATTATATGTTGTACGATGCTGATAGAACAGATCTATACCGGATGTCTGGCTCAGGGAGCCTACTACATAGAAAGTGAAGGTGAAGCGGCGATCATTGACCCGCTGCGTGAAACCAAACCTTACCTGGATCGCATGCAGGAGCGCGGCGCCAGGATCAAATACATTTTTGAGACGCACTTTCACGCCGATTTCGTTTCAGGTCACCTGGACCTGGCGCAGAAAACCGGCGCCACCATCGTGTACGGGCCAAATGCCGAAACCGCCTACGAAAAATACCTGGCCAAAGACGGAGAAGAATTCCAATTGGGCAAAGTCACCATCCGGGTGCTGCATACACCGGGACATACGCCGGAAAGTACAACTTACCTCCTGCTGGATAAAGCCGGGAAACCACACGCGATCTTTTCCGGTGACACCCTGTTCATCGGTGATGTCGGTCGGCCGGACCTGGCCCAGAAGAAAGGTAGTCTCACCAAGGAAGACCTTGCCGGATGGCTGTACGACAGCTTACGCAATAAGATCATGACGCTGCCCGATGAGGTGATCGTCTATCCCGCCCACGGCGCCGGATCGGCCTGCGGTAAGAATATGAGTTCCGAGACCTGGAGTACGCTGGGCGAACAGAAGCGCACCAACTACGCCCTGCGCGCAGATATGACCAAGGAGGAGTTCATCAAAGAGGTCACGGACGGTCTCCAGCCGCCGCCGCAGTATTTTGCCAAGAACGCCAAGCTCAATAAAACGGGTTACGAAAGTTTCGATACCGTCATGGAGCGCGGTGCGGTCGCTTTATCACCCAAAGAATTTGAGGATGCGGCCAACGCCACCGATGCCGTCATCCTAGACGTGCGCGATAAGAACGATTTTGTGAAAGGGTTCATTCCCAATTCCATATTCATCGGTCTGGACGGCACCTTTGCTCCCTGGGTTGGTGCCCTGATCCCGGACCTGCAGCAGGCGATCCTGATCGTCGCGCCGGAAGGCCAGGAAGAAGAGACCGTCAAGCGACTATCCCGGGTCGGGTACGACAATGCCATCGGCTATCTGGAAGGTAGTTTTGCGGCCTGGGCCGCCGATGGCCGGGAAGTTGATCAGGTCAACAGTATTTCGGTCGAAGAATTTGCCAAACGCTACAACGAGCAGGAAGATCTGAAGGTACTCGATGTCCGTAAACCCGGAGAATGGGAGGGTGAGCACCTGGAAAATAGCGACAACTTCCCCCTGGATTTTATCAGCAGCAATATGCACCGCATTCAGAAGGACAATTCCTACACGCTGCATTGCCGCAGCGGTTACCGGTCCACGATTGCCGCTTCCATCCTGAAGTCCAGAGGTTTCGAAAATATAGTCAATGTGCTGGGTACTTTCGAGGAGATGGCCTCGGCCGGTATGCCAACCACCGATTACGTTTGTCCATCCAAAAAAGTGTCTGCCTGATATGAAATATGGTTTTGTAATTGATAATCGAAAATGCATTGGTTGTCACGCCTGTACGACGGCCTGTAAATCGGAGCACGATGTTCCGGTGGGGGTCAACCGCACCTGGGTCAAACAGGTGGAGAAGGGAGAATTTCCCGACACCCGCCGGTTGTTTTCCGTGATGCGTTGCAACCACTGTACGGACGCGCCCTGCGTGGAGATCTGTCCGACCGAAGCACTGTTTATTCGCGATGACGGTATTGTCGACTTCGATAAAGATCGCTGCATCGGTTGTAAGTCCTGCATGCAGGCCTGCCCCTACGATGCCCTGTATATCGACCCTCAGACGAATACGGCTGCGAAGTGTAACTACTGTGCCCACCGGATCGATGTCGGCCTGGAACCGGCCTGCGTCAACGTTTGCCCGGAACACGCCATTATCTCCGGCGACATGGAAGATCCCGAATCGGAGATCGCCGAATTGCTGGCCCGCCAGCCGGTATCTGTCCGGAAAGCGGAAAAAGGCACGGTACCGAATCTGTTCTACATCGATGCGGATGTAGCTTCCCTGGATCCGTTTGCGACCGAAAGCACCGGTGAGTACCTCTGGAATTCCCAGACGCTGGGCGTAGGACACTACGCCAAAGAGGCCGAAAAAATGGCCTTCTCCAACGGCGATGTGGTCGCTGCGGTGCTGGAAGCCAACAACCAGTATACCACTGCGGGTGAGGTAGCCAAGAACGGCGCCGCCAAATCTGTGGAGGTGATCATGGGTAAAGAAGCCCGCCGCGTTTACGATACGCCCAATAAGGGTATTCTGTGGGGCTGGGAAGTCTCCGGTTATGTGGTGACCAAAGCCATTTCCGCCGGCGCTTTTCTGATCCCGTTCCTGGCCCTGCTGTTCGGTTGGGCCTCACCCGGGGAGACGACCGAGTGGTGGAGTTACGGTTTAGGCCTGGCTTTTCTGGCCGCAACCGGTATCCTGCTGGTGATGGACCTGGATCAACCCAAACGCTTCCTGTACGTCTTGCTGCGCCCCCACTGGGGTTCCTGGCTGGTAAAAGGTGGCTATTCCATTACGGTCTACGGCGGTCTGCTGACCCTGATGGCCGTTGCATTGTTCTTCGGCTGGGATGCGATAAAACCACTCGTGGGCGGTATCACTGCGGTTTTTGCCGTGGTGGTAGCGGTATATACTTCCTTCCTGTTCAGTCAGGCAAAAGGACGTGATTTCTGGCAAAGTCCGACCCTGGCGCTGCACATGCTGGTCCATAGCCTGATGGCCGGTGCGGCTGCTTTCGCGATCCTGGCGATGTTCACGGAAGTGAGTACGGACTGGACGACTTACCTGAAGTACATGCTGTACGGTAGTATCGCCTTCAATCTGCTGGTGCTGTTGTTCGAACTGACGACCACCCACCCCACGGTGGATGCCAAACGGACCGTAGCGATGATCACTAAAGGCCGGTACGCTTCCCGTTTCTACGGTGGGTCCTTACTGGTGGGCAATGTACTGCCGGTGATCCTGCTGGCTATCTCCAACGGGAATCCGGTAATGCTGGCCTTAGCGGGAGCGGCGGTGATCCTGGGTATTTATTTCACGGAGCACATTTGGGTAGAAGCTCCGCAACGTATTCCATTAACCTAAACTTGCTTGCCGGCCGGAGTGCATATGCAGTCTGACCGGCAACTGATGATCATACGATAATGAAACATAAGAAACATACTTTCATTGAGCGTATTGCCGAAAAGCTCAAGCTGATCCCGGATCTGCACCAAGACCGGGATCCCGACCTGGAACGCCTCACGCCGGAAGGCACCCAAACCAAATTTCCGCCGCCGGAAAAATGGGACCACTGGGTGGAATACGAAGCGAAGGCGCATCCTAAGCGGGAAAAGAAGAATTATACCATCGTACCGACTACCTGTTTCAACTGCGAAAGCGCTTGCGGTCTCACTGCCTATGTCGATAAGGACGCCGGGACCATTCGCAAGTTTGAAGGGAATCCCTACCACCCGGGCAGCCGGGGACGCAACTGTGCGAAAGGGCCGGCTACGATCAACCAGATCACCGATCCGGATCGCATCCTGTATCCGCTCAAGCGGGCCGGGAAGCGCGGGGAAGGCAAATGGGAACGCGTGTCCTGGGAAGAGGTACTGGAGGTGGTTTCCGCCCGCATGCAGAAAGCCATTCAGGAAGGTCGCAATAATGAGATCACCTACCACGTCGGCCGGCCCGGTCACGAAGGATACGCCAACCGCGTTATCCAGGGCTGGGGGGTAGACGGGCACAACAGCCATACGAACATCTGTTCGTCCGGAGCCCGTTTCGGCTACAATATCTGGTACGGGTACGACCGGCCGTCGCCGGACCACTCCAATGCCAAATTTATCCTCCTGATCTCCGCTCACCTGGAAAGCGGGCACTATTTCAATCCCCACGCCCAGCGGATCATCGAGGCGAAAATGAAGGGGGCCAAACTGGCGGCCATGGACCCGCGCCTGTCCAACACCGCGAGTATGTCCGATTACTGGCTGCCGACCTATCCGGGTTCGGAAGCAGCGGCTTTGCTGGCGATGGCCAAGGTGATCCTCGATGAAGGATTATACAACGAAAAATTCCTGAAGGAATGGACGAACTGGGAGTATTACCTGCAGCAAAAACATCCGGATGTAGCCGTGACTTTTGAGAACTACATCCTGAAGATGCGGGAAGAATACGCAGAATATACACCGGCTTTCGCCGAACGCGAAACCGGGGTGCCGGGAGACCGGATCGTGGAAGTGGCCCGACTGATCGGCGATGCCGGTGAGCGGTTTGCCACCCACAACTGGCGGAGTGCAGCGAGCGGCAACCTGGGGGGGTGGGCCGTTTCCCGTTGCCTCCACTTTTTGAATGTTCTCACGGGTAGCGTGGGTACAAAAGGAGGAACATCACCGAACAGTTGGAATAAATTCAAACCGACTTTCTTCGATGTTCCTCCGGCCCAGCGGTTCTGGAATGAACTGCATTTCCCGAATGAATATCCGTTGGCCTTTTTCGAGATGAGCTTCCTGCTACCGCATTTTCTGAAAGAGGGGCGGGGTAAGATGGATGTCTATTTCACCCGGGTATTCAATCCGGTATGGACCTATCCGGATGGTTTCTCCTGGATCGAAGCGTTGATGGATGAGGAGAAAGTCGGCCTGCATATCGCCATGACGCCCACCTGGAACGAAACGGCCTTCTACGCCGATTACGTCATTCCGATGGGGCATTCCGCGGAGCGGCACGATCTCAACAGTTACGCCACGCACTCGGGGACCTGGATCGGCTTCCGCCAACCGGTTCTGCGGGAAGCCGCGCGCCGGGCGGGCAAGCAGGTGGAATTTACCTACGAAGTTAATCCCGGAGAAGTTTGGGAAGAAGACGAATTCTGGATCGAACTGAGTTGGCGGATCGACCCCACCGGCGAACTGGGCGTGCGCAAGCACTTCGAATCTCCCTACCGCAAAGGGGAGAAGATCAACATCGACGAATATTATCAGTACATCTTCGAGCACACCAAAGGTTTGCCGGAGGCCGCCCGGAAAGAAGGGCTGACCGAACTGGAGTATATGAAAAAATACGGTGCTTTTGAAGTAGAAAGACACGCCTACCAGAAGCATTTAAAGGAATTGACCGCCGAGCAAATGGAAGGCGCCACGGTGGAAGAGGGAACGAACCTCATCACCAAGAAAGGCCAAACCATCGGGGTCATGGTGAACGGGGTGCCGCGGGTCGGTTTCCCGACGCCCTCGCGGAAAAATGAATTCTACTCCCAGACGATGATCGACTGGGGATGGGAAGAATACGCCGTTCCGACCTACATTAAGAGCCACATCCATCCGGAAAAACTGGATAAGGAAAAAGGCGAATACGTACTGGTGCCGACTTTCCGCCTGCCCACCCTGATCCACTCGCGTTCGGGTAATGCCAAATGGCTGACGGAGATCTCCAACCGCAACCCGATCTGGATGCATCCGAATGATGCCAAACGCTGGGGTTTCAAAACGGGGGATCTGGTTCGGCTCAATACCGATATCGGCTACTTCGTGGATAAGGTTTGGGTTACCCAGGGTATGAAACCCGGCGTGATCGCCTGTTCCCACCACCTCGGACGCTGGCGTCGCCAACAGGATGCCGGTAACCGCTGGGCCACCAATACCGTTTCCATCGAAACGGACGGTAACGGAGGCTACAAAATGCAGACCATTTCCGGTATACGTCCGTTTGAAAGTTCCGATGCCGACAGTAAACGGATCTTCTGGACGGATGGCGGGGTGCACCAGAATATTACCCACGCGGTTCATCCCGACCCGATCAGCGGTATGCACTGCTGGCACCAGCGGGTGCGGATCGAAGCGCCGCATCCGGGCGATAAATATGGTGATCTGTTCGTAGACACCAATCGTTCGCACGAGATCTATAAGGAGTGGCTGAAAATGACCCGTCCGGCTCCCGGGCCGAATGGTCTGCGGAGACCGCTCTGGTTCAAACGCCCGCTCCGTCCGGTCGAAGAGCTCTATTACCTGGATCATCCGGATAACGAACGATGCTCCAACGGAATGGTCCACAAGGCGAAAGAAGCCGTAGAGTCCTGATCATTATTAAGTGATCGTCAGTTGCCCGAAGTTCCGGAAACGGAGTGCAAGGGTAATACAGATAAACACAAACGCAAGAAGGGGTGACCACCGCAACGGTAATCACCCCTTCTTCTATTTTGGGACCGATCAGGGTTTTATGGTCAGCTGTTCTTTGGCCCGGGCCAGATTTTCCTTGAACAGATCCAGGTTCGGCGACTGGTTTTTGGTGCCGACTTCTACGGCTTTCTGGTAGTTCTTTACCGCTTCCTTCTTTTGGCCCGTGAGCAACAGGCCTTCGGCGTAGCTGTCGTATACGTTAGCCGAGTTGGGATACAGAACGGTATTGGCCTTAAAAATGGTCACCGCTTCTTTTTGCCGACCCAGGTTGTGCAGGAAGTAGTAACCCATCTGATTGATGTCGTCTTCCGCCAGCAGTCCGGTCTCCTTGCAGTGTTTGAAGGCGGCGATCACCTTTTCATCCGACCCTTTATCGGCCATTTGATTAATACTGCTGTGCAGTTCGGTCAGCAGTTTTTTATTCCGCTGGTGCCGTTCCTGCCGGTAGGTTTCGGCGGCCTCGGTAGCCAGCTCGATCGCTTTGTCCAGGGCTTCTTCGGCGCTGGTCTTCACTTCCGGCACGACGCCTACACCCTCCCAGTTGGTACCCGTGACGGGATTAATGGCCCGACCGGTGGGAATAAAAACGACCAGTTGCTCATTGATCGGAAATCCGCCGCCGGGATTGGCGCCGCCGCCCGTGGTTTCGCCCACCAGGGTTGCCCGCTTGCGGGTTTGCATATTGTAGGAAAATTCTTCGGCACCGGAGAAGGTGCGGCTGCTGGTCAGTACAAATAGCGGCACATCGGGCATTTTCTCGCCGCCTACCTCATCGAGGGTCCAGAATTCTTCCGTCTCATCGCTCTGTCGCCAGTAGAGGCTGTTGAGGTGTACCTTCTCGTCAAAAAAGTAGCTGCAGAGATACTGCACCATGGCCGGGCTTCCGCCGCCGTTTTTGCGCAGATCGATGATGATCGCATCGGTATTGGAAAGCAAACGCATATAGTGGTCGGCCGTCGGCGCGCCGATACCCACGCCGGCAAAACCCCGCAGATCGAGGTAGCCGATGTTGCCGTCCAGTCGTTCGGCGGCTTTGAAGCCGGCCAGGTTGCGCCGGCTGGATTCGATCACATCGAGGTGTTCTTCAATCAGACGTTCCGGTGTATTGACGGGCGCTTCGCGTGGCGGATTGGGCCGGATGCGCATGTGCTTGTCTTTATTGATGGCCTGCACGGATTCGGTAAGCGCTTCCGCAAAGCTTTGTACGGTATTCAGTTCGTCAAAATCACCGGCTTTCAGTTTTTTATTGAGGTGGGCGGCGGTAGCTTCCGCTACGTCGGGAAATACGTAATTATCCTGCATCAGGCTGTTCAGGCGTTCGATGGTAGTTGCCTTGAACTTGGCGTCGATCTTGGCGTCCTGGGCGCCGGCGGTATAGGTAAACAGGCCGACGATCAGTATCCAGAAAAGGTGGAGGTTAGGGATTCGAATTTGGATCATATACAGTCTTATTTTGGTGTGGTGCGAAAATAAGACTAGGAGAGGATCAAAAATTGTAAAAAAGTTAAGCCCTGGGATCGTAGTAATTGGAAAAACGCCGGTTAATAATTCCCTGGGAGATCCGGAGCAGGCTCCCGTTGTACTGAAAATAGGGTAGTGGACTGTGATTGAAAAAGGACTGAAATTCCTTAATGCAGTGCGCCTGATCGTAATAGCCAACCTCCAGACCCATGGCCGTCAGGTTGGCGAGTTTTTGCTCGTTCTGTACCTGCAGGAAATAGTTGAGTCGCCAGATACGGGATACTTTCTTGGGGGTAAGGCCCATTTTTTTCAGAAAGTGCTGGGATAAGGTCACCTTGCTGGTCTCGAACTCCGTGGTCAGATCACAGATCCGGACCAGGCCCTTTCGGTTCAGAATGAAATTGAGCTGCGCCCGGAAATTCTCATCCACCTCCCAGTGCTCGCGGAACAGGATCGACAGGAAGGTCTGCATTTTTTCCACGCGGGCAACCGGATCTTTTTCCTGTAGAATGGTATCGGCGAAATTCCCCGGTGTGTCGGGAAATACGCGGCTCAGCGGTACAAGCTGGTCCGTGAGCTTGTACAACGGAATGGTCAGCCGGTTGGCGAAAGCAAAGGGTTTGAACCGGATACCCAACAGGCGCGTGGGCTGCAATACGTGAAAACGCAGGCCACTGGAGCGCTGGCCGATCAGCGTGGCCGCCGCCGGGAGTTTTTCCCAGCGACCTTTGTGGATGAACTGAACCCAGACCGGGTTCGGGCAGATGATCAGATCGAAGGTGCAGTCCGGAGACAGATTCTCAAAGGTATTATTTACCATATTGGGCATGAGCTGCATCTCCCAGATGGACTCCACCTGGCGGGTCAGAAACGGTTCCGGTAAAAACTCTCGATACTGCATAGTCGGCGGCACTTACACTTAACAATTCTCTTCAAAGGATGCGGATAAACAAAAAAAGGTTGCTTCCTACGTGACCTGGATCACAGTCTTTCCAAAATAAAACCTGCTTATTTGTAAATAGCAATCCGGGCGGATAAAAATTTGCACGGATGGCTCTGAAGTTGTTGCTAATACGGCTCCGAACAAAGCAGATCTCCGGATCCTGCCTTATTCGGAGCCTATTTTTGGAATACCCTATGCAAAAGAAAAATAAAATGAGCCGGTGGGAGCTGCTAAAAAGTCAGTTGAATAATCTGGAACCGGAGGAATTTCATACCGCGGTGGAAAACCAGTCGGACGGTATTCTGATCGATTGCCGGAAAGCTTCGGAAGTGGCGCAGGGCAAGATCCCCGGGGCCATCAATGTCGATTATCTGGCACCGGATTTCTGGGAGCAGATCGAACACCTCGATCCCCAGCAGACTTATTTTGTGTATTGCCGCTCCGGTCGGCGCAGTATCCGTACCTGTACGCTCATGCAGAATGGCGGTTTCTCCCGGGTGTTCAACCTAAACGGCGGACTGAACGCCTGGATTGACCAATTTGGAATGGATTCACTGATCAATGAGGATTCCTGCCTGGATGAGGGATAGGGCGCTACGCTGTAGCTTCATCTATCACCATCCCAGCGCAGACGGGCGTTTATCCAGGTGCAGCGCACCGTTCTGGGGCATAATAAATAGGACGCTACGCTGTAGCTTATTCTATCACCATCCCTTCGGGCTGGAGATAGTACGGTGCGCTGCACCTTCCTGTATTTTTACATTGTGGAAACCATGAGGGACGATGTTTTTTCATTGGTTTGCCTGGTGGATTCTCCCTCCCAATAAATCGATCAAAAAAAGGTGCAGCGCACCGACCTCTCTCCAGCCCGGCGCAGACGGGCGTTTATCCAGGTGCAGCGCACCGTTCTTGGTCATGATAAATAGGGCGCTACGCTGTAGCTTTCTGTATTTTCACATTGTGGAAACCATGAGGGACGATGTTCATTACATTGATTTGCCTGGTGAATCCTCCTTTCCAAAAAAAGATCAAAAAAAGGTGCAGCGCACCGACCTCTCTCCAGCCCGGCGAAGGCGGGCGTTTTTTCAGGTGCAGCGCACCGTTCTTGGTCATGATAAATAGGGCGCTACGCTGTAGCTTTCTGTATTTTCACATTGTGGAAACCATGAGGGACGATGTTCATTACATTGATTTGCCTGGTGAATCCTCCTTTCCAAAAAAAGATCAATAAAAGGTGCAGCGCACCGACCTCTCTCCAGCCCGGCGCAGACGGGCGTTTATTCAGGTGCAGCGCACCGTTCTTGGGCATGATAAATAGGACGCTACGCTGCACCTTCCTGTATTTTCACATTGAGGAAACCATGAGGGACGATGTTCATTACATTGATTTGCCTGGTGAATCCTTCCTACGAATAAAACGATCAAAAAAAGGTGCAGCGCACCGTTCTATATCCTCAGAATGGAAAACCCACCGGTCAGCCTAATCCCTTGGTTAAACGGCGCTGTTCCTGGGCGACCATCACAAATGTCAGGATCAATAGTAATAGCAGAGCGAACGCATTGATCATATAAGAATTGGTTACGAAAGTGCGCATAAATTTTCGGGTCATCGGATCCATGATGCTTAAAATGACGTACATATAATCCACGATAGGGAAAAGGATCATTGCCAGCAACGGCAGCATCCAGTTCTCCCGCCGGCCGAACATTTGCGGCTTTTTCCGTTTCAGGAACAAAAAGATCGCCATCCCATCTACGAACAGACATTTCAGGATCAGATCAAAATTGGAGATGCCGGTTTCCGTCAGCCCCATCCACTGCCCACCGTAAAAGGAAACGAAGCTCATGATTTTAATACCCGCCTGAATTACCAGCAAATAGAAGAAGAACATGAAAACAACCGACTGCCTGGACCCGGTTCGGGAAACGGCCCGACGGTCACGATCCTTGTATCGGCGCAGGTAATGAACGACAATCAGGATCAAAACACCGGCGGGAGCCATTATTTTCGAATTGGAAAGCATTCCGGACAGCATATCTTTCTGGTAAGTGTACAACCCCGACGGACCCTGCACCAACGGCCATAATCGTGCCAGGAGGTAGGGGAGCACGCCCCCGAGCAGGGGAAGTAACCACAGTTCCAAACGGCAGAAGTAGGGGTAGTTTTTTAAGCGGTAAGTAAAATAAGCGGCAAAACCGCCAAGCAGCAGCGCCTTCAATCCAAAATCAAAGATCCGTCCGGTTCGGGCGCTCCAGTGAAAATGGTCTCCGATGAGGAAGTTGAGGATGGTCAGGTGTTCGGTCAGCCCAATAAGCAGGAGTACGGTGAAAAAGAGCATCATGCCGGTCACGATCCGGCTCTTGAGGCTGGCGAACGGTTTGGCTCTCTCGTATTCCTGGCGGATCAGCCCGGTGGAACCGAACCGGTCCGTACTCAGGGTAAATGCTTCTCTGGCCGACAATCCGTCCTCCATCAGTGCTTCTGTATCCGAGAGCAGGTGATCAAAAAGCTCGTCGTATTCCTCCCCGCGCAGCAGGTCACCATTGTTGATCTCATCGATGTAGTGGGCGATGGCATGATGGAGGTTGAACTGATCCGGATGGTGCATATTGGGATATTTTACAGTTTCCGGCAGAGCCGGATCTTTGGTGATGTAAGTCTATCGGTCTAAGCCGTGGTCCTGATCTGTTTCCGTTCCCGGTACATCAGCAGGTAAGTGGTGGCAATTATGGCTATGAAGACGATGCCGAGTACGATCTTCGAGTTATAGTTAATTGTACCGAAGAATACCCGGTCGAATTTGCCGAGCGCGGCAACCCCCAGCAGCAAATATTCCGAAATAAAGGGACCGGCCGCACCCAAGAGTGGCACCAACAGCAGTTCGTACCTTTTAAATCCGGCTTGTCGTTGTATGCGAGAAGCCACAACGGCCAGCACGCCGCCCAACAGCATCAGTTTAAGGACCAGATCCAGCATTTGTACCCAGCCGGTTTCCAGCAAGCTGAGATAAGAAAGCCACATCGAAAAACTGGATACGGCATTGATAAGGCTGAATATGGCGAAAGCGAAAAAGAAGGTCACAATGATCCCGGCCCGGGCCTTCCGGTCGCCGTTTGCCATCGGATCTAAGCCTCGCCCGGGCTGTTGTAATTTGAAGATTTCCCGGTAGCCGCCGATGAGTGCCGCCAGCATCAAAAAGATGAGCAGATAAAAACTGGTGTAATGACCCGTGAGCAATACTTTCAGATTGACGTAACCCTGGTAAAAAAGACAGTAGGAAATGACGAAGGGAGAAACGAGGCCAAGTACCGGGATCAATGCCGCTTCCCAGGAGCGTAACGGCTGCTGTGCCCGGAACCGCCGCCGCACGTACCACGCGATCGTGCCCAGGATCACGACTTTCAGAGAAAGATCCAGATAAGTGGTAAATGGAGGCATCAGATAGAACTGTTTGGCAATCAGTGTTGATCCCAGAGAGAGCGCGTAAAGGAGGCCCACGAGAAACATAAAACAAAATACGAGCAGGGAGGCAGCGATGGCCGCTTTGCGAATGTTAAAGAACGGCCTGATCTGCTCGTATTCCCGACTGATCAGCTCGGAAGACCCGAACTGCTCAATTGCGATCGAGAAGGCCTGTTGCTCACTCCAGCCCGCCGCCTGCAGTTCCTCCGTTTCTGTAAGCAGGTGGTCGAGCAATTCTTCCCGTTGTCCATAGCTGAGCAATTGGTACCGATCGATCCGCGACAGGTATTGCTCAATGGCTTCCGATAAATTGAAATGATCGGGCGTATGCATAAGTTGGTGGATTTTGAGGCGCGCAGGCCGGATGAACTGTTCATACCGAGATCACCGGCGGCAATTAGTGATAAATTCCGGACGCTTCAGGCCGGGATCAAGGTCTTGCGTTCCCGGTAGATCAGGATATACGTGAGCAGCACCGCCAGTTGCAACAGGAACCGGTTCCCGGAAAAGTTCATAAAAAATCCGAGCAGAGGAATGGCAAACAGTTCCAGCCGGGTAAAATAGGGCTTCGTTCGCAGCCGGTAGACGATGTAGGTCAGCAAGCCGCCCATGATCAGGAAACTCAAAAAATAATCCAGGAAGAGGAATAGCATTTCCCGGGTCTCGCCGAAACGCCGGTATAAGCTGGTAACCAACTGGTGGGCAGCGCTGACCAGGGAATACCCGAAACCGATCATAAAGAAGCCCATAAAACCGAAAATGATCTTTTGGCCCGCACCGTCAACGGGCTGCACCCGCTCGTATTCCCGTCGGATGACCGCGGCTTCTCCGAAGCGAAGTTTACTGACGGTAAAGGCTTCCCGCTCATTCAGCCCGAGGGCAGTAAGCGAAGCGGTCTCTTCGGTAAAATGATCGTACAATTCATCGAGTTGGTCGCGATCGAAGACCTGCCTCCGATCAATTTCCCGGATGAAGTTATTGATCGCTAGCTGAAGGTCAAATTCGGTTGGATGTTCCATAGTTTTGCCAGGATTTGGTTGATGGATGACCATTCGTTCTTTACATCGGCGAGGAACTTAATCCCGTCCTGATGAATAGCGTAGTATTTGCGCGTCCGGCCGTTCTCCTTCTTCTTGTAGGAAGTGATCAGGCCGTTCTGTTCCAGTTTGGCCAGCACCGGATAGAGCGAGCCTTCTTTCCAGTTCAGTTCGCCTCCGGAAATCGTCTGCACTTCCTTGATAATGCGGTAGCCATAGTTATCCCCCCTTTGAAGAATAGACAATACAATGGGGATCGTGGAAGCGGCGATCAGGTCCTTGGAATAGCTTTTCATGCATAGAAGTTCTTAGTGTGTTACAATGATACTTAGAAATTCTAGGTAATGCAAGTGGTAACACATTTTTTTCTCGTCTAATCCGTGGCGGATAAATTTTTTCCATTAATTTTAGAAAGTCTTACTGCCAGAAGCAGGAATGATATATGGATCAGACGGAAGCAAAAAGACGAGCGATAATTTCCAGGTTGAAGAACAGCGACATTTCAGCCTTTGATGATATTTATCGCGCTTATGCCTCCCGTTTGTTCGGCTTCGCCCTGAATCTGGTGAAAAGCCAAAAAGATGCCGAAGGGATTGTGCAGGAGGTTTTTCTGAAGCTTTGGAAAAACCGGGAAAAGATTGACCTCCATACCTCTTTTGACTCCTATCTTTTTACGATTACCTACAATACCGTGGTGAGTTTACTGCGCAAGCGGTCGAGTGAAAAGAAATACATCGACTATGTGCAGTCTATCCAGATCCCCCGGGTAGCGGATTCTTCCGTCGACGAGCTGGAGTGGCGGGAATTGCAGGATCAGGTAAATTCCATTGTGGATCAGTTGCCGGCCCGCCAGCAGGAAGTTTTTCGGTTGAGCCGGGAAGAAGGTATGACCCACGCGGAGATCGCCGAAGCCCTGAACATTTCCATCAATACGGTGGAAAATCACATGGGACGGGCCCTGAAATTTATTCGCTCCCGCCTGACCGACCATCATTCCCTGAAGGTATTGCTCTTCATTTCTCTGTTCTTTTGAGTCTCCGGATAGAAGCATTTTGGCCGTCGCCGGGATGAAGCTATTTCTTTTGTCTTTCCATTTATTTCCACACAAGATTTCGCTTTTCAAAAAAAAATAAAAAAAAATGCGGTTTGGGTGGTGGTATGCGATTGCTTGCGCGTATTACTGGTAGTTCGATGACACGATGGGGGGTAACGGTCCTAATTCAGAACCAGCTAAAAGCAATTGGACCATCGAACTTATCAGGACGGTCTAATCACAACAGTCGATTAACAGGAAATGAATTCCAAGCTACTCAATAAATACATCCGGAATGAATGCGAACTGGCCGAGCTGGAGGAGGTGCTCCGCTGGTTTCGGGAAAAAGCCGGTACTGCCGACGGAAAGCAGATCATGCGGGAGAGCTGGGAACAGTTTCAATGGAGGGAAGAACCGTCCGATGTGGATTTTGAACGCATGCTGGACCGATTGCATCACCAGATCAATTTATCCGACCGGACCGGTGAAAAAGGATTGAAGCAGCCCTTTCAACGGTTAATCATCCGGCAACTGATGCGGGCGGCAGCTATCCTGTTTGTGCCGGTGCTGGCGGTGTTGCTGCTGAGTTACCTTCGGGGCGAACTCCTGTTTCAGGGGGGCGCGGATGCAGAGTGGATCTCGATCGAAACCCCGATCGGTTCGAAGACCCAATTCAATTTGCCGGACGGCAGTATCGTCTGGCTCAACCACGGCAGTAGCCTGAAGTATCCCCGGCGATTTCGCCCCGGGCAACGGGAGGTCGAGCTGGAAGGAGAAGCCTATTTTGAGGTCACCTCCAATCCCCGAAAACCGTTTAGGGTGAGATCCGGACAACTGCAGGTCGTGGCGGTCGGTACCGAGTTCAACGTGTTGGCCTATCCGGAAGATACCACACTCGAAGTCACCCTGGTGGAGGGGCGGGTGGATATCCGGCAGGAATTGCGCGACGGTCCCCATACGCTTTACCAGATGCAGCCCGATGAACACCTCATCTTCCAGAAAAGGGCCCAACGGCTGATCCCCGCTAAAGTAAGCCCCGACAAATACGTCGCCTGGAGAAGTAATAGGCTCATTTTTGACAACGATACCTTCGACGAAGTGATCAATCGTTTGAGCCGCTGGTTCAATGTAGATTTCACCCTCGAAGACCCCGAATTATCCAAGTATACCTATACCGCCACCTTCAGTTCCGAAACCTTACCCCAGATCCTGGAACTGATGGAACTGGCGACCCCCATCGCCTACGAAATTATCCCAAGAGAACAACAACCGGATGGAAGCTACAGCAAAATGAAAGTGCTGATTAGCCAAAAATAAAGGCAGATAAGTGCGGCAACACCTATCTGCCATTGCTTAGTCGTATGACGGCAAATTCGAATCATCTACAAATCATACTAACTAATGGAAAAAAATTCTATCAGGCAAGATAGGAAACATTACCCTATCGTGCCTAGTAAAGCCTTCCGAATTATGAAACTAACCACTTTACTCATTTTGGGATCGGTCTTACAGATCTGGGCGGCGGATACCTACGCCCAGTCGACCCGCCTCAACCTCGATCTGGATAATGTTCCGGTAGCGCAGGTACTGAAGGCAATTGAAGACCAAAGCGAATTTTTCTTTTTGTACAGCCCGAAGATCGTAGATGTCGATCGGCGGGTGCAGATCACGGCCGATGATCAACTGATCATGCCGGTGCTGGAAAAGGTCTTTTCCGGTACTTCCACCCGCTATGTCGTTAAAGGACGGCAGATCGTATTGTCTTCCGCCGAGCTGATCCGGTCCATGGAGGCTCCGGCTATACCGAAGAACGCAACGGCCATTGGGAACGGGCCGGGTGGCGGCGACTTTGAAGTCCGGGGCGTCGTGAAGGACGATGAAGATATGCCGCTGATCGGGGTGAACATCCTGGAAAAGGGAACCGGCCGCGGCACCATCACCGACTTGGACGGCAATTACACCATCACCGTGACCAACGGCAATGCCGTTCTGCAATTCTCCTACACCGGATACATTTCCCGGGAGGTGCCCGTGGGCAATCGCCAGATCATCGATCTGATACTGGAACCGGATATCGCCAGTCTGGAAGAGATCGTGGTGGTCGGATACGGTACCCAGAAAAAGTCGGATGTGACCGGATCCCTGGTCAGCACCCGGATGGATAAATTTGAGGACCTGCCGAACTATAATGTTCTCCAGGCGCTGCAGGGCAGTGTACCCGGCCTGTCGGTAAGAAATCCGGATCGTCCGGGAGAAGATCCGGGTATCCTGATCCGGGGTACCAATTCCCTGTCGGCGGGCAATGGTCCGCTGGTCGTGGTGGACGGGATCATTTTCAACGGTTCCCTTAACCATTTTGATAACAACGACATTGCTTCCGTAGATGTACTCAAGGATGCCAGTGCTGCCGCTATTTACGGATCGCGGGCGGCCAACGGCGTTATCCTGATCACGACCAAGGGAGGAACTTCCGAGAAACCAACTTTTAATTTTAATACCTCCCACGGCGTTTCCGATCCGGTTTATCTGGTGGATGTACTGGACGGTCCCGGCTACATCCAGAAAATCCTGGATTTCCGCGAAGCTTCCGGCCTGGAAGCCGACCCCAATAACATTACCGATTACCTTTCGCCGACAGAAACGGAAAACTACCTCAATGGGAAAACGATCAACTGGCAGGATGAAACGATCCAGACCGGGATGAGTCACAATTACCATCTGGATGTTTCCGGTCGGACGGACAAAACCAACTACTATCTGGCCGGTACCCTGTTTTCGCAGGACGGTATTGTGCCGAATGACAATTTTCAGCGTCTGGCCCTGAAGGCCAACTTTTCGAACGATATCACCGACTGGTATACGATCAAGTTCAACACGGCATTTTCCAGCCTGGATTATTCGGGGATTGCCGCCGAGTTGAATTACACCTACGGCCTGAGTCCTTACGGTTCTTACTGGGAAGATGAAGCGCGCGGTATCTACCAGGAGCTGCCGCACGAAGACCCACTCGGGGTACATCCGTTGCTGAATACGCTGCACGATGATGTGGATATTCGCAACAGTTTCCTGGGGACCGTTTCCAGCCAGCTTGAATTTCCGTTTATTCCGGGCTTGTCCTGGACGCTCAACTATTCCACCAATTTGCGAAATCGAAAATTCAATCAGTTCTTTAGCGGGAATTCACTGGCTGGAAGGACGGCCAACGGGCGGGCCAGCAAGTACTACAGCGAAGCGCTGGACTGGACTTTTGACAACTTCCTGACCTACAAGCGGACCTTCGGCTCCAGGCATTCCGTGCACGCTACATTACTGTACAGCCGGGAGGCACAACGGATCGAGACCTCCGAACTGAACGGCAACGATTTGTTCACCCAGCAACTGGGCTTTCACGGTCTGGATATTGCCGCGGTGCAAACCATCAACAGCGGTTATTCCGATCAGAACAGTGTGGCCATCATGGGACGCCTGAACTATTCCTTTGATAATCGCTACGCACTGACCGCTACCATGCGGCGGGACGGTTACTCCGGTTTCGGCCGTGGTAACAAATACGCCAACTTCCCTTCCCTGGGCCTGAGCTGGACGATCTCCAACGAGGAATTCATGAAGGAAAGCCCGGTCGATATTCTGAAACTGCGTATTTCCTTCGGTCGGAACGGCAACCAGGCAGTAGGGCGCTACCAGTCGCTGGCCCGGATCGGCAACAGCCAGTATGTATTCGGCAATACGACCGTTCCCACGACCTACAGTACCTCCCTGGCCAATACCGCATTGGGTTGGGAAACTACCGAGGTGATCAACGGTGGTCTGGATTTTGGGATCCTCAGCGGGCGCTTAAGGGGAAATATTGACGTATACACCTCCAATACTTACAACCTGCTACTGCAGCGCAGTATTCCGGAGACGAGTGGTTTCAATTCCGTTTTTACCAACCTGGGTAAGGTGCATAACCACGGTGTGGAAATTGCCCTGAACTCGACCAACATCCGCCCGGATCATCAGGACTGGTCCTGGGAAACCGGCTTTACATTTTCCCTCAACCGCAACCGGATCGAAGGCCTGACCGGAATTGATGCGGACAATGACGGCATCGAAGATGACGACATCAGTAACAGCTGGTTCATCGGGCATCCGGTGAATGTGTATTTCGGTTACCAAACGGACGGGATCTACCAGATCGGAGACGAGATCCCCGACGGATTTCAGGCCGGAGAATACCGGTTGAAGGACACGGATGGTGTCGACGGTCTGACGGCCGATGACCGGGTCATTCTCGGATCTTCCCTGCCGAACTACACTTTTGCGATTTCCAATACGGTCCGCTACAAGAACTTTTCCCTGTACGTGCTGATCAACTCCATTCAGGGCGGCGGCAAAGAGAACTACTACGTGGGCAACAATATTCGGATGTACAATGTGAACGGCCGCTTCTCAACCTGGTCCGAACGCTTCAATGTGCAGGACGTGCCCTACTGGACGCCGAACAATCCTTCCAATGTGTATCCGATCGTGAACTACGTGCCCAGCCGGTCCCATCCGGTACTGGAAGACCGCAGTTTCATCCGCCTGCAGGACGTCAGCCTGTCGTATCGCTTTGATGAAGAGTTGCTCACTCGCCTGGGCGTGCAATCACTGCGGCTCTACGTCAGCGGAAAGAATCTGCACACCTGGACCAAGTGGTCGGGCTACGACCCGGAAAACGCCTCGACCGTCGGGCAATTTCCCATGTTGAGAACCTTCACGATGGGGGCGGATCTCCGGTTTTAACCGACAGACCAGTTTGACACCAAACCGTAGTCATTTTAAAAATCCTACAACAAATGAGACATTTCAATATAAATACACGAAGTTTTTTTCTATTCCTGCTGTTGGGCCTGCTGGGGTTCAGTGCCTGTAATGACGAGTTCCTGGACGAGGTGCCCAAGAGCTTCCTGAGTCCGGAAAATGCCTACACTAATCGCGCCGGCTTCGAGGCGGCCATCAACCACATGTATCGGGTGGGTCGTACGCTGCGAACGCACGAGAACCTGCCGGGAGCGGAAGCGGATAAGGGCACCCAGACGCTTTACGGTTCCGGCACGGACCTGGGCTGGTACTGGGACAAAAAGAATTATTTCGGGGATTATACCACCATCAATTCCTTCAATGCCATCTCTACCGGTTACTGGCGGAAGCTGTACAACATCATTAAAAATGCGAACATCATTGTGACCCGGTCCGAGTATCCGGAGGTGACTTGGGACAATGAAGCCGACAAGTTTGAAGTGCAGGCCCACGCGCGCTTTTTCCGGGCGTACGCCTACCGCTTTTTGGTGCACCTGTACGGAGATGTTCCCTTGCTGCTGGAAGAGATCACCGGACCCCGCCTGGATTTTACGCGGACTCCCAAAGCAGAAGTGCTGGATCAGATCGTAGCCGATCTGGAATTTGCGATCCAGTATCTGCCGCAGAACAATCCCGACCTGGGGCGCCTCTCCCAGGCCGCGGCGGCGCACCTGCTGGCGGAAATCTTCATTACCACCGGCGAATACGATAAAGCCATTGCGGCGGCCACCAGCGTGATCGAGGACCCGCAGTACGAATTGATGACCGAGCGTTTCGGTACTATGACGGATAAACCCGGTGATGTGTTCTGGGATCTGCACCGTCTGGGGAATCAGGATCGCTCCTCCGGTAATAAGGAAACCATTCTGGCCTGGCAGATCGAATACAATGTGCCCGGTGGTGGAGACGGTAACCGACTGGAACGCTGCTGGGGGCCGTTGCTCGAACGCATCAAAACGCCCGATGGTCTGGGGGCGATCCTCAAAGACGGTATGCTGGGACGGCCGGTCGCCTTTATGCGCCCTTCCATCTACATGGAATATACGATCTGGGAAAGCGACTGGGATAATGATATGCGCAACTCGGAATACAACATGCAACGCAAGTTCTATATCAACAATCCGGAATCGGCTCATTTTGGGGAACTGATCGAACCTTCGCCGGCGGATACGGTACGCAGTCACTTTGTTTGGGTGAAAAAAGCGTCACATCCCCACGGACATCCTCAGGGTTATGACAACAGCGGACGTCTTTACAGTGATATGTACGCCATGCGCCTGGCCGAAACCTATCTGCTGCGCGCCGAAGCCTATCTGGGTAAAGGAGATCTGGAGAATGCCGCAGCCGACATTAACCTGGTGCGGGCCCGATCCAACGCCACACCGGTAGCTCCGGGCGATGTAGATATTGATTATCTGCTGGATGAGCGGGCCCGGGAACTGCTGGTGGAAGAACCGCGCCGCCTGACCCTGGCGCGTTTGGGTTTGCTGGATGACCGGATCAAAAAATACAATCCGGTATCCGCGCCAACCATTCAGGAATTCCACAACCTCTGGCCGATCCCCCAATCGGAGATCGACGCCAATCAGGAAGCGGAAATGACCCAGAATCCGGGCTATTAGCCAGAATGTTTAGCACGGCAGATCCGATACTGCCGGGTCTGTCGTGCTGAATATCTGTTCGGTTTGATCCGGCCCATGGCGCTACCTGAACCTGAAGAATAAAACGAATCGTATGCTATTCAAACGCATTTTTTACCTGCTGGCAATTGTATTGCTGGCTGCGGCCTGTCGTTCCAACGGTACCCAATCGAAGGGAACGGCTATGCCCGAACATCCCAACGTACTTTTTATCGCCATTGACGATCTGCGACCGGAATTGGGCGCGTACGGCAATGAAGTGGTACAAAGTCCCCATCTGGATCAATTGGCGTCATCGGGTTTCCTGTTCAACCATCATTACGTAACAGTACCCACCTGCGGGGCCTCCCGCTACAGCCTGATCACGGGCATGCACCCCCTGACGAGGAGTCATATTCAGAATAGCGCCATTGCCGAATACCTGTCCGAAAAGCCGGAAACCGAACGGCCGGAATCTTTCGTGCACCACCTGCGGCGAAACGGCTACCATACGACCGGGATCGGAAAGATCGCCCACTCGGCCGACGGTCTGGTGTACGGTTACCTGGAAGAGCCCAGCGATATCCAGGAGATGCCGCACAGCTGGAATGAATTCCTCTTCGATGCCGGCGAATGGGGCAACGGCTGGAACGCCTTTTTCGGTTATGCCGGTGGCCGGGATCGCAATCATCTGGACAAACAGGTTAAACCCTACGAAGCCGCACCGGTGGAAGATGAAGGATATCCGGACGGACTGACGGCCAATCTGGCTATTGAGCAATTGCAAAAACTAAAAAAGCAGGACCAGCCTTTTTTCCTGGGGGTAGGGTTCTTTAAACCGCACCTGCCGTTCAATGCACCCAAAAAATACTGGGACCTCTACGATGAATCGGAAATTCCCGTGTCCCCTTCGCCGGGCATTCCTGAAAATGTTAATGAGGCTAGTCTGCACGGCAGTGGCGAATTCAACCAGTATCAACTGGGAGAGGAAAAGGCCGGACTGGATCATGATGTTTCGGATGCTTACGCCCGTAAATTGAAACACGGTTACTACGCCGCCATCAGCTACATCGACGCCCAGGTGGGTAAATTGATGGCTGAACTCAAAAAACTCGATCTGGATAAAAATACGATCGTGGTGGTCTGGGGCGATCACGGCTGGCATCTCGGTGACCAGCGGGTCTGGGGCAAACACACCATATTCGAGCGGGCCGTACGCAGTGCTTTTATCCTGAAGTTGCCGGGTAATCAATACGCACCCAAAGCCTTCGATGAGATCGTCAGCACGGTCGATATCTACCCGACGCTGGTGGATCTTTGCGGGCTGGAAATGCCGCACCAGACCGATGGGCACAGCCTGAAAATGCTGTGGGAACCTCAGGCCGGGCAAAGCTGGCGAAATACGGCCTACAGCTATTTTCGGAATGGTATTTCCGTACGGACCGACCGTTACCGGCTGACTCGTTATTTTCGGGAAGCGGAACCCACCGTGGAGCTCTACGATCATCAAAGCGATCCCTACGAAACTAAAAACGTTGCCGCCGATCAGGCCGCAACCGTCGATCGCCTGCTGGAAACTTGGAATGCAGGAAATACGGGCATCTTTGATCGCTAAGTTAAAAGCGTGGATAAAGTTGCTTACAGATCCGCTACCGGCTCGGCACTTTCCGTCGGCAGCTGACGGGCCAGTTCGTCCATGATCTTCCGGTATTCCGGCCGGTCGGCGAGGTTGTCCCATTCGTTGGGGTCACGTGTGTGATCGTACAGCTCCTCACTACCGTCCCGGTAGCGAATGTAGCGCCAGCGTTCGGTGCGTAGGGCGTGGTTATCTCGGCCGTAGGTCATTAGGGCCGGTGGCAAGGTAATGGTGCTGTCTTTCAGCACGGGCACCAGACTGATGCCGTCCAGGCTTTCCGGTACCGCAAATCCACATAGGTCCACAAGGGTAGGGTAGAGAGAGGTGAGATCTACCGGCTGCTCCAGGACCATTCCGGGCGAAGTCACTCCCGGTGCAATGATGATGTAGGGAATGTGATTGGTCTTTTCCCAAAGCGCGAACTTCTCAAAGTGATCTTTTTCGCCCAGGTGGAAACCGTGGTCGGACCACAGCACGATAATGGTGTTGTCCCGGTAAGGGCTGGCATCGAGGGCGGCGATCACCCGGCCGATCATGTCGTCGGCAAATCCGGCGCAGGCCTGGTACGCCCGTACGTAATCCCGCCAGGCGTTGGGGTTCTCCCTCAGCGCTTTCATCATACCGTTCCAAAACCACTTTTTGTTCCGCATAAGTTCTTCGGCACCACTTGGCAGATCTTCCCAGTCGTCTGCTTTGCGGTTGGGCATCACCAGTTGTTCTCCCGGATAGGCCGCAAAATATTCAGCGGGTGCAAAAAAGGGCGAATGCGGCTTGTAAATACCGATATTTAGAAAGAAGGGTTGATCGTGCCGCCTCTGTAGGAATTGGGTCGCGTATTCGGCGGTCCGAAAGTCCGCGGTTTCCTCTACCCGCTCCGGCCAGGGACCCCAGTCGGTATTCCGCGAGCCGTAATCCGCCAGTCCGTTGAGCTTTTGGGGCGGATAGGGTTCGTTGATGCTCATCATCAGGTACTCGTGAAAGGAGGCATTATCGTGGTAGGCCCAGTCCCGGTGATGGTGGAAGATCTTGCCGGCGCCACCGACGAAGTACCCACGATCCTTAAAGAATTTTTGCAAAGTAGTCGCTTCCGGCAGGGCGGAGCGCCAGTCCGAAGCATTACCGTAGATACCGGTTTTGTGGGGCCGCGTTCCCGTCATGATGGAGGCGCGCGAAGGATTGCAGGCCGGGGAGGAACAATAGGCCCGCCGAAAAAAAGCACCGCGGGCGGCGAGCTGCTCGATGTTGGGGATCTTGATGGGATGATCCGCGTCGAACAGACTGGTCCAGTCGTTCAGATCATCCACGGCAATGAACAGTATATTCGGCCGCTCCGTTTCCTGCTTCGGAGTTTCGGTTCCCCAGATCAGGGTAAGCAGCAATACGTATAAGATCCACTTCATGGTTAATGCTTGTCAGCCCCGCCGGCGGTAGCTGTTGATCAGTTATTATTATTTTATTCAAGTTGCGATACTTGAATTGTAGAGAGTAAATGGTAAAGCGTAGAGAGACTGCAACCGTTAAAATGAGCGATTTTGCTCCATTTTAACGATAGGTAATCCCTCTACCCGCTACTCTATACCCGCTACCTAAGTTACATCGCAACTTAGATTATTTTATAAACTCTCTCCAGTCCCGTCCGTCGGTCAGCCAGGCGAGATTGAACCGGGCCAGTTTGGCACCCCCGTCACTTTCGTACAACAGGTAGACCAGGCCCTCGCTGGGTGTTCCCTTCCGGCCGGCCACCATGGAGGAATAAGCGAAACTCCCCGCATCGACCAGCTTTTTGACCGGCCAGGTCTTACCACCGTCGAAACTGGCCCAGACGGTACCGCCGTGGCGCCCTTTCGGGGATTCAATATTGCTGAACAGGAGGATGTCCTGTCCATCCACCGGCAATCGGACCAAGCCACCCATCAGTCCGTAGTCGCGGTCCTGGTCTCCGTCGGGCAGGGCTTCGATGAGCGCCAGATCTTCCCAGGTCTTTCCTCCGTCATCACTCCAGGCGCTGTAGCGTCGCCGGGGATTGAGGCCGTCGGTGGATTTGTGCCGCCGGGAATTGTAATACAGCCGTCCGTCCTCCAGTTCCACAATGGCCGCCTCTCCGGTGCCATTGGCCGGGAAGGGTTCACTGGCCTGCCAGGTCCGGCCGCCGTCATCACTGAAGATCGCATTAGTATAGTGGTCGTCCCAATAGGCCCGGTCGTTTCCGCCGCCGTAGTAACGCGTCGGACGGATCAGCCGGCCGGCGTGTTGCCCGTGCTGTAAGGTGATACCGTGTTCGTTCATGTGCATGGACGGGATGTGTCCGAGGCTATTGGGTTCGATCTTTACTTTTTCCGCTGCCCAGGTCTTTCCCAGGTCTTTACTGCGGTAGACGGTGAGCGGTGCCACGGGATGGTGTTCTTCCACAAAGAGCAGTACATCACCGGAATTTTCATCTACGGTCGTTCCGCCGCCCTGAAAGCCCGGGTTGGCGACCATAATTTCCGGCCCCCAGCTTTTTCCACCGTCTTCACTGCGGCGGACCCGGTATTTTTCGCGGCCCCAACTGGCGATAAGGGTTCCGTCGGTGCCGACTACAATATTGGGGAATCGTTCGTCAAAAAACAGCTCCTGTACATCGAAAGCCATTTCTCCGGAGGCCCAGAAGGGGTTCTTTTTACTGATGCCGCAGGAAGTAAGCAGTCCCAGCAGCAAGAGTGTGCCCAGGTGTTGGTGTAATTTCATTTTGTGTAATTTTAGATGATGTGCCGGTTGAGACTTTTCGAGTCTACCGGTCTTTGTTTTGAGAAATAGGCATTGTAGGATTGGCTGCGTTCATCTGATCTGCTAGCCGGTTCATCACCGTTGCGTATGCCTGCTTTCCCGCCAAATTTTGTGTTTCTGTTTCTGTTCCGCTCAGCTGGTATAATTCCCGCTCCAGGACGGTCATATCCGGAAAATTCCTCCATTCGGTATACCGGTATTCGTCGGTGCGGATCGAGTAGCCCATGGTGCCGGGTTCGCGTGAATTGATCGCCTGGTAGGGGCGGACGAACTGACTCAGGGCAAACTCCGCCCGGTTTCCCGGTATAGCAAAGAGGTTATCACCGGCCAGATCCGCAGGTAACGGCAGGTTTGCCCAGGTGGCCAGAGTCGGATAAATATCAACTAATTCGACAATAGTGGGATCGACCTGCCCCTTTGCGATACCGGGGCCCGACAGGATCAGCGGGACGCGGGTAGCTGCTTCGAAATTGGTCGCTTTGCACCACATCCCGAAATCTCCCAGATGGAAACCGTGGTCGGACCAAAGCACCACGAGGGTATTATCCGATAGTCCCAGTTCAGTCAGTTCCCGCAGCAGCTTCCCGATCTGGGCATCCACATAACTGATGCTGGCGTAATAGGCGTGGAGCAATTCCACTTGTTTCGCCCGGGGAATGGTGTCTTCCGCGGGAATATCTTCGTATCCTCTCAGTTCATTGGAGTCGTGAAAAGCGATTTCCGGCGCGCCGACCGGTGCCGGAGTACTCTTGTACTCCTGGTGGATTTCCTGCGGATCGTACAGGTCCCAGTATCGCTTCGGAGCGGAAAAGGGCAAATGGGGCCGGCGAAATCCCACGGCCAGAAAGAAGGCTGAGTCCTGTATTTCCCTCAGGACCTCCATAGCGGCGGCAGCTACTTTGCCATCTATATAGGCGGTATCTGGCACATCGGCCTGCTCGCTGGCTGCCCCTTTGCTTCGCTGGGGTGTGTAGTTGGCCGGCAGGGCATATTTGTGGCCCTGACCATTACGGGTAACGGCATATTGAGAAGGCCCCGACCAGGATAAGGAATCCTTATGCGAAGCGGGATCGTGGAAGATCTTTCCGATCTCCCGGGCCGCGTAGCCCTGTTGTCGGAACAATTGCGGTAGCGTCACGACGTCCGGGCGGTGTTCCCGGAAATGGGGTTTGTTGGTCCATAACCGCAGGGCATCCGGACGCAGACCGGTCAGGACCGAAGCCCGGGACGGATTACAAACCGCTACCTGGCAGTAGGCCCGGGAAAATCTGGTGCCGGATCGGGCCAACTGATCCATGTGGGGCGAAATAACCGTTTGGTGACCGTAGCATCCCAGTACCGGACGCAGATCGTCGACAGCGATGAATAAGATGTTTTTCCTACCGGCATCTTCACCCGTTTCACCACAACCAAAAAACAGTGCGGCGAATACTAACAACACCGGTAACCACCAGGCTGCCTTCCAAAATTTCCCCGGATGGATTGGTTTACTTTTTGCCATCGATAAAGACTTTAGTCTCCTTGTGTAGGAAGGAATAAGCATAGGGGTCGAAAAGGAAGCTGTTCTTTCCGGGGACCGGTTCGGCGAAGGTATCCGGTATCCATTTCCGGTGCTGTTCAATGATCTCGGCGTAGCGGGGATCCCCGATCAGATTGGTCCATTCGTGGGGATCGGTTTTACGATTATAGAATTCTTCGGTGCCGTCATGATAGCGGATGTAGCGCCAGTCGGAGCTGCGCACCGCCATGTTCCCGGTCTTGATCTCCGATATCGCCGGATAAGGCCAGGCTGCTGTGGGCTCACGCAGCAACGGGGCCAGGGAATGACCGTCGAGATCAGCTTTTTCCGGTAGGCCGCAGAGTTCTACCAGGGTGGGAAATACGTTGACCATATCTACCGGCTGGGGGCAACGCTCGTCCGCCGGAGTGATACCGGGGGTACGGACGATAAAGGGGATCCGGGTACATTCCTCCCACAGCGTTTGTTTGTGCCAGTGCTGTTTGCTGCCCAGATGCCATCCGTGGTCGGACCAGAGCACAACGATGGTATTCTCGCGGTAGCTGCTCGCTTCAAGTGCATTCAAAATGGCGCCCACCTGTTCGTCGGCAAAGGTGATGCTGGCGAGATAGGCTTGAATGGCTTCCCGCCATTTTCCGGCCGCCGCAATTTTTTCAAATTCCCGGGCGGTCGCCAGCGCCAGTTTTTTGCCCGCTGCGGGTACGTCGTTTAGGTCGTCTTCCCGGATTGACGGCAGGACGATCTCATCCAGCGGATAGCGGTCAAAATAGGCCTGGGGCACATGCCAGGGCAAATGGGGGCGATAGGTGCCGACCGCCAGGAACCAGGGTTTTTCGTGTGGTTGGGTTAAAAAGTCGGTGGCAAAATTGACGGCCGCTACATCTCCGTAATCTTCCGGCGCTTTATCAGGGATTGGTCCCCAGTCCAGCTCGGCATTATGGGGGAACAAACCGTTGAGTGGTTTCCAGTCCGGAAAGGGAACGATAGGACCGCGGTAGCCGTAGGTCAGGAAATAACGTTCGGCGGACCATTCGGCAAAATTCCACGGATCATCAAACACCTGGTCCTGAAATTCATCCCAGCTGCACGGGGGATTATTACCCGGCGTATGGTGGAAAACCTTCCCGGCTCCGGCGGTATAATAACCGTGCTCCTTAAAATACTGCGGCATGGAGATCTCTTCCGGAAGGGTGGCTTTCCACCACTGATTGTTATCGTACAGGCCGGTAGTGGAAGGGCGTTTCCCGAGCATCATGGCATTGCGGGAGGGACAGCAGACGGTAGCGGAAGTATGGGCATTGGTGAACGCCACTCCGGCGGCCGCCAGCCGGTCTAGGTTCGGGGTGTATACTTTTCCTTCGTATCCACCTAAATAACCTACCCAGTCTTTCAGGTCATCGACACTGATGAGCAGGACGTTGAAGGGAGCGTTATTTGTCCGTGCTTCCTGGCCGGATGCAGGGGTAAACATCAGCATTAAAAACGCCATCACCCAGGCGGATAGCCCGGCAAAGGCAGTTTTATGGGAACGGAATGGATTGAATAGGTTTAGGTGCATAGTTTACGTTCGTTTTGCATTACGCCGATGACTATAGATCCCAGCTCTTATTTGGTTTCATCTTCTGATAGCGTTGAAAGCCTGCTTCGGACGAAGGTGATGGTCTGGTAAAGATCTCTTTCAAACAGGATGCCGAGTGTTTTCCCGTCGATCTGGACCAGATCGGAATAAGCAGCCGATCCGCCGTAGATCAGGGTTCCGGCGCTCCAGTTGCGGCCGCCGTCGGCGCTCGTGCGTACGGTCAATCGTTCCCTGCGCTGGGAGGCCGGGTTACTAAAGACCAGCATATGCAATCCGTCCTCTCGGTTAAACCGTAATAAACTTCCCTGGCAAATGGAATCGGGAAGTTTACAATCATACGCAGTTGGGCCAAAATTGTCGCCGCCGTCCGGGCTCCAGGCAACTTCCCGGCAATAGGGCTTACGGTTATTGTGATTGCTGCTGCGCATGTTGACGTATAGCTGGTTGGTTTCGATCTCGGCAACGGTATTCTCATTGGCATTGGTTTCCGGCAGACCGCCGATACGCCAGTTTTTGCCGTGATCGTCCGAGATGATCATATGGGGCTGGGTGCCGCTTCCCGACGGACGTCCGTGATTGGCCGGCACCACCAATCGGCCATTGGTCAACTGGATCCCGTGACAGGGGCCGGTGGCATACCAGGAACCCCAGTCGGGTTCTTTCAGTGAATCGGTCAGATCCGTCGGAGTGGTCCAGTGCATCCCATCGTCGGTGCTTTTCGTGACCAGGACATTTTTGTTGTCCCGGCAAAAGAACAACCAGATGTTTCCGGTTTCCCGGTCCACTACCGGCACGGGATTGCCGATCGTGACCTTGGCGGTCCCGCCCTCTTCGTAAACGAGTTGCAACTTCTGCCAGGATTGCCCGCCATCCGTACTCCGGCGAAGTACTAGGTCGACATTCCCGTGATCGGCGGCATTATCCTTTCGGCCTTCGGCAAAGGCCAGCAGCGTGCCCGCTTTGGAACGAACCAGGGTCGGGATCCGGAAAGTATGGTATCCTGCCTGGCCGCGGGTAAAGACATCTACCTGCTGATCACCGGCTACGGGATAATGGCGTTCGAGTCGCGGTATCCACTCCGAAAGGGGAGTGAACTTTCCCCACAGCCCGAATTTCCGGACGCTTAGTTGGGCCCGCCCGGGTTTGAGCGTCAGTTTTCCGAAAGGACGTTCGTTGGCATACTGCATCGACCATACCAGAGAATCGGCAATGCGAAATTCAACGGTATCTCCCCGCCGGCGGACATTCAGATCAAACCACGCTCCCGGCCGGATGAGTTCTGCCACCGGCCTGACCCGCTGGGTCCGATCGCCGAAGAAAAAGCCGCGGACGGTAATGTTACCGTTTCGGGAGAAAATAAGCTCTCCGGTTTCGACAGGGCCGGCCGCATCCAGCATCAGCGAAGCATTATCCTGGGAAAGATCTTCAATGCGCAGGCGGGCGAAGAGTTCGAAATCACCGCTACCGACACATTTTCCGGCGTGGAGACGGCTGAGGTCTCCGGTGGCCGTCAGTCCGTCTGCATTTGCTGCCCAGTCACCGGTCTCGTCCACGATGTCTACCGCCTGTCCGTCCCGGATAAACCAATGGACCGACGGATCGCTTATCCCCGCTGTTTTGCAACCGGAAAACCCGCTCAGACCGGATAGAAATAGTGCCAGACAGATCAGCTGGTAATAGGTTCGATTTGGGGGGGTGAATGCCTTCATGCTTCGATTATCATCTGATTTAATTAATCTAAGTTGGGATGCAACTTAGGTAGAGTGTATAGCGTAGAGGGATTACCTATCGTTAAAATGGAGCAAAATCGCTCATTATAACGGTTGCAGTCTCTTTACGCTCTACCATCTGCTCTCTACAATTCAAGTATCACAACTTGAATTAATTATTCGTATTTTCCTCCTGGTCCGTCAAAGTTTTCTGACCGGAATAGGTCAAACTAAGATCTACTTTCGATGGATCACCCAGGATCAAACTGGCCAGCCAACCGCAGATAAAACAGGACAAAACGCCCGTCGCCGAATACAGCATCAAATGGACTGGCTGGTAATAGGCAACCAGAATCTGCACGATCACGCTACAGCTAATGCCGACCAGCGCACCGGCACCGGTGGCTCTGGAGGACAGAATGCCGAGCAAAAACACCCCGCCCAGGCCCCCAATGATCAGGCCCAGTACTTTTTGAAATTCATCCCAGAGAGACTGAATATCCCAGGTAGCCATGATGAGGGCAAACGCCGTTCCCGAAAGGCCGATGATCAGGGTGGCGATCCGGGCGAGCCGCAGGCGGTCGATCCCCGCCGTCCAGCCGAAACGAAAATGGAAGTCTGTGGAATAAGCGGTAGCGGCGGAGTTCATGCTACTGGAAATACTGCTCATCGCCGCCGCGAAGATCCCGGCGATCAATAAACCGGAAACCCCGGTCGGCAACTGGGAAACGATGTACCAGGGAAAAATAGCATCATTGTTCGCAAACGTAGGGTTCAGTTCGGCGGGGAACGACTGGAAAAAAGCATAGAGTGCCGTCCCCAGGAAAAAGAAAATGAGCGTAGCGGGAATGGTCAGTAAAGCATTGGTCCAGACGCTCTGGTTGGCCGTCTTTACGGATTTGGTCGTGAGGTAGCGCTGCACCATGGTCTGATCGGTGCCGTAGGTCGTGATATTGGCAAACATGCCGCCCACCAGCATGACCCAGAAGGTCGGTTGGCGCAGACTGAGATCCAGATCGAATAAATTAAACTTATGGTCCTGGATACCGGTCTCCACAATGCCGCCGAAGCCGCCGTCTACTTTGGAAATGATCAGCCCGAGCGAAAGCAGCGCTCCGCCGAGCAAGACGATCACCTGGACTACGTCCGTCCAGATCACCGCCTCGATCCCGCCCATCATGGTGTAGATCAGACTGATAAACCCCATCACACCGATACAAAGAAAAATATCGATCCCCGTCACGACATTCAGGGCAATGGAGGGCAGGAAAAGCACCACACCCATCCGGCCGATCTGGTAGAGAATAAAGGAGGCGCTGCCCAGTAGCCGTACCGATAGATTGAATCTTTGCTCGAGGTACTCGTAGGCCGTGGTGAGGTTAAGACGGCGGTAGAAAGGAATAAAGAGTAAGATCACCAGGGGAGCGACCAGAAAAATGGTCATATTGAGCATGAAATACGACCAGTCCGTGGCAAAGGTCTTGGCCGGGATGGCCATAAAAGTGATAGCGCTGAGTGCGGTACCAAAGATGCTGAGGCCCGCCGCCCACCAGGGCACCCGGCCGCCGCCTTTGAAATAATCGTCGGTGTTTTTTTGTCTTTTGGAGAAATAGAAACCCATCCAGCCCAGTACACCCAAGTATACAGCCACTACCAGAAAGTCCCAGGTGGAAAGTCCCTGCCCCGCCTCTTTGTCGATCGATATGCGCGTTATGCGAGGGGTGCGAACTCCGGGTCTGATCTCGCCGGAGGGGATGATAATTGAGCTTCCCCAGGGTACGGCGGTGGTCGTCACCTGGCCGGTTGCGGGTAGTTCGCCGGCTATTTCCATCCGGTCGGTGACGGTATTGTAGAGGAATAACTTTTTGCCGAATCCCGGATGGTCATTGAGGTGGGCCAGCAGGTTTCGCTCGGCCCTTGGCAGCGACATTGTATCGGCGGTGCCGGTCCAGCGTTCGACTTCCTTTTTCAGTTCGTTTTCCCGCAGCATCAGCTGTCCGTCGGCGCCGGAGCTGAAAGCGATGCCCGATGTGCCCACCGGAAAAGCCGTACCGGCCATCACGGGAAAGGTAGTCGCCGTACCGATCTGTTCCCAGGTTTTAAGTAAAGGGTTATACACGTACCCATCCTGCAGGATCTCCACCGCTTGATCCGGCTGTACGTTCCGGCCGCTAAACAGATAGAAACAATTCTGCACGCCGTTGCTTTGGCCGGCACCCACGGCAAAAGCACGGGCTGGGCCGGGCCAGCTTTCCAATTCTTCCCATTCGGCTTTGGCCGGATCGGGACCGCCGAGATGGATCCGCCAGAACGTTTTGGTGGCCGGACCACCGGGCATTTCGACCCCACCGGCCAGGTACAGATCATCATTTACTTTAGCGAAAGCGAAGTTGGTGAGGGGACGTGGCAGGTCCGGTCCGGGCGTTATTTCCACCCGGTCCTCATCAGCCCGGTACTGAATGAACCAGGTCTTTTGCAGCACGCGATCGGCGGTATTTCCCCCGAAACAGAAAAGTCCCGCGGATGTGGCAACCGCTCCGCCGTAACCCGCTTTTTCCGGCAGGCGCTCAGCCATCAGTTGCCAGGCTGATTCCCCGGCGGCATTTTGCGTCAGCACAAAAATCTCATCGTAATAGACTTTTTGGCCGCCTTCCCAGGGCAGGGCATCGGGAAAGTTGGCGCCTCCGGCCAGGATCAATGCATCCTGATCGATACCGGTGTAGGGGCCGGCCAGTCCGGCTTGTACAAAATAATCCGAATTAGCCGGTAGCTCGGGCAGCAGGTCATAACGGAAATACTCCTGGGCCAGTGCAAAGCCACCGCATAGAAAAGAGAACAGGAACAAAAAGAGGTATCTCATGGAGATGGATTATGGGTTGAGCAACAAGCTGTGCAAGATAAGGGCCGCGATCGACCGATCGACCGGGCTTCCTGATGAAAAGTCTTACTGCTGATCAGTTTGCACAGGGTGTTGAAGGCAATCAGCCGGCCCCGGTTAGCGCCGGATCGAAATAGGGCCTTCGGTGGGATACTTTCCCACCTCGGGCCATATTTCATTATCCGGACGAAGCACGGCGAGATCGCCCCTGATCCGCTTCGGATCAATATCCGGGAGTTTGGTCGATCAAGGGGTTAATGTCGATGATGGTCTGGTTGACGGGAAAGTACAGCGGATATCCGTCTTTTCCCTCCAGATTGGGAATTTCATCGTAGATGTTGATCGTACCGCCCTCGTGAAAGCGGATGAGATCCCACCAGCGTTTCAACTCGCCGTTGAGTTCACGCCAGCGTTCCCGGAGGATCTCCTGCTCCACACTTGCCTGATCCCGGGGACCTTCGTAATCGCCAATTCCCGCGCGGTTTCTCGTTTTGTTAAGTTCGGTAATGGCGGCGTCGATCTCGCCTTTGGCGGCCAGCGCTTCGGCTTTGAGCAGGATGATATCCCCCAGGCGGTAAAGGATCAGGTCATCATCGTAGTAGCGGTCATCGTTATCCTCCCACCAGGTGCCCCGGAATTTATTGAAAACGGTGATGAGGGTATCCTTCGTTCCGGTATCCGGATTGGTATAAACGGCGTGAATGATGGAAGCATCCTCGCGCACATCGCCGGGATTTTCCTTGAACAGGGACATCAGCTTCACGCTGGGCTGGTAGACCGCCCGCGCCCGGTTGGCCTTGGACATATTGAAATCCCAGAAGTTGTCGGCTTGGGTGATGTTGTCCCCACGGGTAGCCAGCCTCAGACCGTAATGACCGTCCTGTTCGTCGCGGTTGAAATAGAGCGAGAAGATGACCTCATCATTCTTTTTGTTGTCCGAGCTGAAGATGGAGCTGAACTCCGGCAGGAGGGTTACACCCGAAGCCTCTACCTGACTGATGGCGGTCAGCGCCTGGTCAAGATCCGCAGTGCCGCCCTTGAGTACTTTGGCAGTCCACAGTTTTACGTCGGCCTGCAGGGCGTAAACCGCAGGTTTGGAAAGCCGGTTCTTATCCTCGAAGCCCGCCTCGGGAAATGCGGCCAGGGAGGCGTCGATATCACTGTTGATCTGTTGGAAGACCTGGTCAACGGATGAGCGGCCCACCAGATCGACGTCCACACTTTCGATTGGGTTGAGCACGATGGGTACCCCGCCGTACACCCGAGCCAGTCGGAAATACTGCAGCGCCCGGATGCCGTGGGCTTCGGCCAGGATCTGATCTTTCCGGTCCTGGTCGTTAAAATTTAATCGCTCTAGTTCCAGCAGGAGTCGGTTCAGGTGGTAGATCAGATTGTAGTCGCCGGACCAGCTGGGGGCATTATTGGCCAAAAGGTTCTGGGCCCAGGCCTCAGAGGTAGGGCCAATATAACCGGGATCAAAAGTATCCGCGCGATCTTCTCCGTAAACGGTATTGTTGGTGATGTCGCGCAGCCGGTCGTAAATGCCGACCAGGTAGGCTTCCGCGTCCCCGGCTTCGTTCCAGAAAGAAGCGGAGGTAATGTCGGAATTAGGTTTAACATCCAGATAATCGGTGCAGGCCGTGACGGCTACGGATACGATCAGCAGGCCCGCTATTTTAAGATGGAATTTCATGTTGTTAATTTTTAGGTTCATACGATCGATCAGATGATCAATAAGTTGCCTTTACTCCGAAAATGAGCTGGGTCGGACGGTAATATTCACCGGATTCTCCGCCGTTGTAGTGCTCCGGAGAGATGCCGTCGTAAGCCGTCAGGTAGCCGAGATTATTGCCGGTAACCGTGAAGTCGATATTTTCCAGGCGCAGTTTCGAAGCGACGGATGCCGGCAGGCGATACGCCAGAGAGAGTTGGCGAAAGGCCAGAAAATCTCCTTTGGAGAAATAGGCGGAATGGCCGTACGAATACGTATGTTGCGGCCCCACCAGCGGATAACTGGTATTGCGTACATGGTTGCGCTTGCCGTTGTCGAAGTCGGAAGCGGCGCTGTAACGTGGGTATTTGGCGTCGTCGCCTTCCTGCCACCAGACGTTGCCGTTGACGGCATCCTCGACAGTCATGACCCGGTTCCGGGCGTTGCCGTTGGCGCGGGCCCTCCATCCGTTGGAGATCACGTGGCCGAGCGCGTAGTCCATTACGAAACGCATGGTAAATCCTTTCCAGGTGAAGGTATTGACGATACCGCCCACTTTGTCGGGTGCCGCATAGCCGATGAAGATCTGATCGCGGTCGTCGATGATCCCGTTACCGTCCACATCTTCCCAGTTGGCGTCACCGGCTACCTTCTGATTTTCCGGATCGACGGACAGCCAGTAGCCGGATACTTTGGTGTCCCAGGGAGCGCCGGCCGCTTCGGCATCACTGCCGTAGACGCCGAGCATATTGAAGGCCCAGATGCCGCCGATGCGCTCTCCTTCGGCGTAACCGCCCACTTTAATGTACTGGCCAGTGGCTTGGTCGTAGATCTCACCGCCGTAGATGCGATTGCCGAATTCACCGTTGTCCGGCAATTCGACCACCGTGAGGCGATTGAAGCTGAAATTGAAATCCAGGTTCCAGCGGAAGCCGTTGCTGTTAATCGGCGTGGAGCGCAATTCGACCTCCAGCCCGCGGTTGCGGATCTTTCCGTAATTGGCGAGAATGGAGGTAAATCCGGTCTGATAGGCCAGCGGGATGCTGGTCAGTTTGTCGGTTGTAAGTTTATTATAGTAGCCCAGGTTGACGCTAAACCGGTTTTCGAGAAAACCCATTTCGGCTCCGATATCAAAAGACTGCGTCGTTTCCCAAACCAGGGAACTGTTCGCCAGGCGGGTATTGAGGATACCGGCGTTCCAGGTATAATTGTAACCCGATCCATACTGGCCCTGGGTATCCAGGATGTTGAGGACGTTGTTACCGGCTTTACCCCAGGAAGATCTCAGCTTGAGTCTGGACATCCAGGGGACATTCCAGAAATCTTCATAATGCACGTTCCAACCCGCAGACACGGCCGGGAAAAAGGCGAACTGGTTCTCATCGGTGAAACGGGAAGATCCGTCGTAGCGGGCGCTTACACTGAACAGGTATTTCTGACTCAGGTCATAGTTGATCCGACCGAAGTAGGACAGGAAGCGATCCGTACCGATAAAGGAAGTGGCGCGTTCGTCCTCCGTCAGACTGGCGTTGAGCGTAGAGATATAATCCGTCGGTGCGTTCCGGCCGTCGCCGCGCAGGTCGTAATCAAAATTGTCGGTCAGGTTCATCCCCGCCATGACGTTCAGATTGTGATTGCCGAAGGATTTGTAGTAATTGAAGATCCCGTCGAACATGAAATCGCGGTCGAGTAAGTGGTCCGAGGACATACTGCGGGTCCGGTCGAAGTCGTGGTAACGCTCAAAGTAGTTGGAGAAAAATTCGTTATTCGTCAGAGAGGCCGCCGGCTGAAAATGCAGTCCGTCCAGGATCTCCCAGTCCAGACCGAGGCGAACCGTGGTCCGGTGCCGCTCGTTGTTGTAATCCTCGTAATAGAGCTCATGCAACAGGTTCCGGGGAGAACCGGCACCTTCGCCGATGGCCGGTGTGCCGTCATCGTAGTACAGACGAGTGCTGTGTGGCAATCCGCGGGAACGCCGCAGGGTACCCTGCTCGCTCAGTACCCCTTTGTAATCGGCCAACTGGTAGTTGACACCGGCACTAACCATGATCCGCTCGCTGGCCTTATAGTTGGCATTCAGCAGAAAACTGGCGCGCCGGTAAAACGTACCGTTGAAAGCCCCCTGCTGGTCGGCGTAGCCGAAACTGGAATACACATTGAGGTTTTCCCCGCCTCCGGAAAATCCGAGATCGTAGTTATTGCTGACCCCGGTCTGCCGCATGACATCCTCGTAATTGTTGTCCAGAAAGATCATCTCCCGACCGGTAATGGGATCGGTCATGATCTGGTAGCCCTCGTTATTGAGTTTATTGTTGACGTAATCCTGTCCCATGGCGTTGACCAGATCATCCAGGAATTCCAGCGTATGCCGGGAGTTACCGTAGCCCCCGCCGTGATCCAGGTTGTTGATATTCCCGGTAGAGTAGGGGTAGGAGCCGCCCGTGAGCCGGGATGCGGAATTGGGGTGATCGAGATTCAGGGCCGCCGCTCTCCGGCTAACGGAAATATACTCTTCCGCGGTGGTGTAGGGGAAGAACCGAATCTGCTTGTCGTACTGGTTATTGTAACTGAAGGTGATCCGGCCGTTGCCGTTACCTGCACCGCCCGATTTGGTGGTGATCAGCACGATACCGTTCGCACCCCGGGCGCCGTAAATGGCGGTAGAGGCGGCATCTTTCAGGATCTGGATCGACTCGATATCGTTCGGGTTCAGGTCGCTCATGGACCGGATGACCCCGTCTACGATCACCAGGGGCCCATCGGATGACGGATTGAGGGACGTACCGCCCCGGATGATGAAATCCGCTCCGGCGCCGGGCATACCCGAATTGATCCGGATATCGACACCGGCGACTTTACCCTGCAGGGCCTGCACCGGGTTGATGGCGGTGGTGTTTTCCATCTCGGCGGTATTCACCGTAGAAATGGCACTGGTAACGGTGGCCTTGGATTGGGTACCGTAGCCGATAACCACCACTTCGTCCAGCATTTCCGAACTTGCCGCCAGACTCAGGTCAATCCGGGTACGGTTGTTTACCGCCACAGTTTGCGGCTCGTAACCGGTATAACTGATCTGCAGGCTGGCATTATTGCCGGTAAGCTGCAGGGAATAGTTACCGTCGAAATCGGTAACGGTTCCGTTCCCGGTGCCCAGTTCCAGAACGGTGGCACCGATAAGAGGCTCCCCTTCCCCGGAGGTCACCTGGCCGCTAACCGTAGCGGCCTGGGACCAGCCGAATCCGGCAAATCCGAAACTCAACAGAACCACCAAGAAAATTTGTTTGAACTTGTTACAGTTGGAGGATCGTTTCATAACATGATGAGTTTTGATTGTACAAATGATTTAAAATCATCGCTTTTGTGAAGGAATAAGCCATACTGCCCGGCACCCTTTTTACCGGGGCACCGGGACAGATATAGCTGGTATAGAAATCGCAAATCACTCAGGCTCAATTCGCCTGAGTCGGGCTGTTGACTATGGTCTGCCCGGTTAATTCGAAAAAATTCATTGTTTGCAGGTCCCGGTTTAGTCGTTCCATTTCTTCGGTATCCAGACTTCTGATGGGTAAGCGGCAGGGTCCGCAGGGGATACCGACGAGGTTCATGATGGCCTTTCCGCAGGCAATCCCTCCCCGGTATTTCAGGAGTACGCCAACCAGACGGACGGATTCCTGCTGCATCCGGCGCGCCGTCTCCAGGTCTCCGGCATCGAAAGCTTCCCGCAGTTTCAGATAAACCGGTAAAAAATAGTTGTAGGTGCTGCCTACGGCCGCCTGCACGCCGAGTGACAGACCACAGATCAGGATCTCGTCGTAGCCGTGCAGCAGATCGTAGCGACCACCGGCGGTCATCGTACACTGGTTGAATTCCATCAGGTCGTGGTGGGTAAACTTGATGCCGGCCAGGTTGGGGATCCGGCCGGAGGCTTTTTGCAGGAATTCCGGCATCGATAAATAGACGCCGGACATGGAAGGGATGTGGTAGTAATAAAAGGGTAGGTCCGGACAGGCGGCGGCGACGTCTGATGCGTAAGCGACCAGGTCATCGACCGTTGCCGGTTTGAAGAAATTCGGGGCAATACAGCCCACGGCGTAAGCGCCGATCTCCTGTGCATGTGCGGCCAGTTCCCGGCTGTCGTGCAGTCCGGAACTGCCGGCGTGCACAATGATCTTAAAATCGGGATCGGCACTTTTCATCCATTCTTCCGCTACCTTTTTGCGTTCGGCGGTAGTGACGGACATGCCTTCTCCCGTAGTTCCCAGAATAAAAGCTCCGCTGGCTCCATTCTGCTTCAAATAATCTGCATAGGCATGGATAGGGTTTAGATTAAGGGTTCCATCCTCGTGGAAACAGGTAAAAGGCGCGGCAATGAAGCCTTTTAATTTTTCATACCTCATGTCGGTGGTTTTGTTTGCTATTGTCAAAATCAGTCATTTTATAATTTAATTCTGATTTGTCAGACAAATAAGTTTATTAAAACTAATGTAGATTCTTTTTCCGAAATGTCCAAGGATCAGGTCGGAAATCTACCGGTATACAGGATCCGTTAAGTGCTTAGTTTATGAATTAGAGGTGATCGGTAGGGAAGAACCAACCAACTACGGTGGCATCTTTTTGGTTGTTTAGGGATCAATTTTCTACCGTTTAAATTGCTTCAAGCGGGGCCTAAAGAGGTCCCGAATAACCTACAATCGAATGATCTGACTCACCTGGTGGCCAGTTGCATCAGCCTTCGAAATCAAGCCCAGGGTCGAGGAATTCGGCATACGGGACGGTTTTCCGCGGTCGGTCGATACCGGTTTCCCGGATCAGATCAAAAAGACGTCTGGCTTTGTCGGGATCGATCAGCGGGTCCCGGGTCCGTTGCTGCCAGTTCCTCAGTTCGGTCCGCAAGCGCTCCAGTATTTCGGCCCGGTCCGGATCCTCCGACAGATCATTGATCTCGAAGGGGTCGGCCTGCAGATCGTACAGTTCAAATTCCGGAGGAGATTTTATGCGCAGGTAGGCTTCGCGTACCTGCGGACTAGCGGCCTCCAGAATTTCCTCCTCGGGGATCTTCACGGTATTGGCCAGTGTGAAAGCGTAACCCGGGTTGGTGGTTCCGGCCAGCGGGTTCCAGATCAACTTGTAGCGATCGTCGCGGACCGTGCGCTGGGGATAGGGATTGTGATTAGAATGTACGTGAAACTCGGTGAACAGATATCGCCTCCAAGCGACCTCTTCCCCGCGTAACAGCGGTAGGATCGAACGACCGGGAAGGTAAGCCGGTACGGGAAGTCCGGCTACTTCCAGGAAAGTCGGATAGAGGTCGATAGTACTGGTCAGTTGCTCCAGCCGGATGTTGCGGCGGGCGACTCCCGGCCAACTCACGATCAGCGGAATGCGCAGCCCACCTTCGTAGCTGGTCCGTTTACCGCGCAGCAGGTCCGCTCCGTGGTCTCCGATGTAGATGATCAGCGTATTCCGGTATTTGCCGCTCTTTTTGAGCACTTTGATCAGATCGCCGATGTAGGTATCCAGTCGCATCATACAGTTGTAATAATCAGCCGTGGAACTCCTCAGTTTGGAGTGATCCAGCGCCATATAGGGAAGCGCTGCTGCCTCGTCTCCGGTCAGTGGTTTTTTGGGGCGGTTATCCACCTGGGGAATGAAGGGCGCGTGTGCATCCGGATAATTGACCTGCAGGTAGAAGGGCTGATCACTTTCATTGATGAATTTTTCGGCATGGGCGGCGTATTGATCCATGTCCTTGCGGGCAAAATTGCTGCCCGGGATGGCGGTAAAATCGAACGGGAAAGCCGATTCTGGGTTGACGTGCAGTTTGCCGATAATGCCCGTTCGGTACCCGGCCGTCTGCAGGCTTCGGGGAATATTCGGCGTAGCTTCCCGGTACATGTGGTATTTCCAGGTGGCCAGTCCGATCTGACCGTTCTGATGGGGGTAAAGTCCGGACAGAATGGCCGCCCGCGATTGGGAACAGCCGGCCTGGGGAACAAATGCCCGGTTAAACAGTACGCCCCTTTTCGCCAGCCGATCCAGATGAGGTGTTTTGACGGGCGCTCCGTAACTGCCCAGTTCCGGACCGTTATCTTCGGAAATGATAAACAGGATATTTGGCCTTTCCCGACCGATCACCAGCAGCGGCAGCAGCAACCCGGCGAGCAGGAGCAATCTTTTCATGACCTCTGATTTTTGTTGAAGGTAAAAGGACTTATTGACGGTCTGTAATCAGATCACTCAGGTCGACATCGGAAAAAAGCAGTTTCGGCGGAAAAGAGATAAAAAGCATTTGATCGTAAGCTCCCTTGTCCCCGTTTTCAAAGAACAGACCGACGCGGCCGTTAGCGAGCCGGGTCAGACTGGAATAGGCCGCGGGACCGGGAAAGATCAGTTTCGCACTGGTCCAGGTCTGGGCGTCGTCCAGGCTGCTTTTTACCGTCATGTGGGTCCGGCCGACTGGTACAGCCGGATTGGAAAATAGGATCAGTTCTTTGCCTTTATACTTTCCGAAATTCAGGATCCCGGCCTGGCATTTGGATTCCACCAGTTGCAGTTCGTGTTTAATTTCCGACCAGCTTTCCCCGCCGTCCGTACTGATCGCCGAAGCCCGGGCGTACTTATCGTTGTAGGAGCGCATATTCATCATCAGGGTACCGTCGGACAGTTCCACTACCTGACTTTCGTTGCAACCGGGCCGAATGGAGGCGCTTTTTCGCCAGCTCCGGCCGTGATCATCGCTGAGTAGCACATGAGCGCCGTAACCGTAGGGACCGCCGCGGATCTTTCCGTTGGGATCGTCGTAGCTGTGGTTGGCCGGTATGACCAGCCGTCCCCGGTGGGGGCCGTTCTTGATCTGAATACCGACACCGGGGCCCGTGGCGTACCAGCCCCAGGCGGGATCTTTACAACTTTCTGACAGGTCGACCGGGCTGGACCAGGTCAGGCCGTCATCGTCCGAATAGCAGACATAGGGATGGCGGGTGTCTTCACTTTTCTTCAGGATGATATCCGATTCGTGATCGCTGCCCAGGTTCCAGGTCATAAACAGATAGATGCGGCCAGTGGTCTCGTCAATTACCGGGCAGGGGTTGCCGCAGGTATTGTTGCCGTCATCCCAGATGATCCGTTCGTCACTCCAGGTCTTGCCGTGATCGGTGGAGCGCTTCAGGAGCAAATTGATGTCTCCGGTATCTCCGGCTTCCCGGCCTTCACAAAAAGCGAGAACGCTTCCCCTGGTAGTGACAATGAGCGCGGGAATGCGGTAGTTGTTGTAATCTCCCGTTCCTTTGGTCCATAAGGTGGCAGCGTTCATTTTCTGAGCGGAAACGGGGAGCGCAGACGCTAAAAAAATAAGGCAGTAGACAATGGCGGGCATGGCAAATCGCAAATTGATCTTGTTCATATTAGTTGGTATCGCTTGCTTCCTGTATCATAAAGTCTATTAATACAGATTTGTCAGACAAATAAATTTATAAAAACGAATCTAGTGATTTTTTCTGTTTATTTTCAAAAAACGGACCGGAATTATTTAACCGTCCCCTTTCTGATACTCCTTGTGTAGCAGATGAAAATACAGTTCCAGGTGTTTACGCATGGCCTTTTGGAACTGATCGGCGGTGCCGTCTTTCAGGATATTAACCAGGTCCTTGTGGGAAGGCCTTTGCTGATCCGGTGTGGTTTTGGTGTAGTCATCCAGGATCTTGGAAAAGTGATCCTTGATGTAACCGAAAACGGGCGCGAAGATCTGATTCAACTGGATAATGGTGTCGTTGCCCGTCATTTCGTAGAGTTTGAAATGAAATTTGGACTCTTCTTCAACGCTCAGCTGGTTGTCCCGCAGTACGCGTTCGCGGTCTACGATCTGTTCCAGTTCCTCGATGTCTTTTTCGGTCTTATTCATAAAGACGAAAGGGCTCATTCCGATCTCGATGATCACCCGCAGGTTCAGGATGTCCAGCAGGTGGTTTTTGCTCATGATCCGCGGGTCCATTACCCGCTTCATGCCCCCGAGGATATCAGGTTCGGCGAGGGTCATGCCCACTTTGGTCCTGGATTTGACCAGTCCCATCATTTTCAGCCGGCTCAGGGCCTCCCGCAGTACCGTTCGGGCTACCCCCAGGGCTTTGGCCAGTTCAACTTCATTGGGCAAAGAGTCCCCCGGCATCAGTTTATTTTCGCGAAAATAGTCCAGTAGTTTCTCCTCAACTCTATCGACCAGGGTTGTTGATTCATCCGTTATTCTCAGATCCTTAGATGTCATGAATTTGGAATTGTTTTTTGATGGGGGATGGGTGTTCGGACTATTTGTCCTACAAAACAGACTTGTAAGGTATAAAAAATATTGGATATCCGGTGGAGGGGCCAGTGGGCTGCCGGAGCTACGAAAGACAAATACCGTCTCGGAAGGAGCGGTAATTAGCAACGAAAAATAGCGGTTTTTGGGGGAGTTCTACCATCCGCCGGCGCATTTTATCGCCAAACAGCGTGAATTTCTACTGCCGAAAAATAAAGGATTACCGCTGATTTATTTTTTATCTTGGAATGATAATGTCGATCCGACCGGCCCGGGAAAGCTGCTAATTTCACATCCAAATAGAACCTAACTGGTAAGGCAGGATTGATCAGGCAGGATAAACCGGCGGATTGGCGTATACTGACGTAAAATCGGCCGGAAGGAAGCCGTTGGGATCCCATCATTTTTGTGCGGGCAGTTTTGATACCTCCATTCACTAGCTACAAACCAAAACAATGAATAAAGTAATTCGGATCGGATATCTTTTCCTGTTTTTGACCAGTTTACTCTTCTCACCGATAGCCCGGGCCGGCGGTTTTCTGATGCAACAACCACTTAAAAAGCAAAGCACCTCCGCCGATCCCGGCCGTCAGCTCCGATGGTGGCAGGATGAGATCAGTAAAAAGCCCTATTCCTGGTACCGCTCCGAGGAAGGCCTCCAAATGGCCGAAAACATCCTATCCTGGCAGGATGAAGGAACCGGCTGGCCCCTGATGAGTACCGTACGGGAACCCTTTACCGGAGACCTCAGCCGGGTGGGACCCTGGGGCAAACGGGCCGCTCTGGTAAAAGCTACCGTCAACGAGCTTCGGTTCCTGGCCCGGGCTTACGCCGCAGTGGAGGACGAACGTTACCGAACGGCCTTACTGGGGGGACTGGACTTTATCCTGAACGCCCAGCAGGAAACGGGCGGCTGGCCCAAATCCGTTTCGCAAAAAACCGGCTATTACCGCTACGCGACTTATAATGACGACGTGATCCCCGATCTTATGACCTTCCTGGGCGAAGTACTGACGGCCGCTGATTTCAGAACGATCGGGGAGGAAAAGATGCAGGCAGTGAAAACGGCCTACGCCAGTGGACTTGAATTTATCCTCAACAGTCAGATCCGGGTGGAAGGCAAACGCACCGCCTGGGCCCAGCAGTACGATCCGGTCAGCCTGGAGCCCCGCCCCGCCCGGGCTTTTGAGCCGGTCGCCATTTCCGGCGGGGAAAGCGCCGCCGTACTGCATTTTTTGATGAGTATCCGCAAACCCGCACCGGAAGTGGAGGCCGCTATCGAGGCCGGGGTAGCCTGGTACCGGCAGGTACAGATCGATGGACTGGAGGTGATTCGCACCGAGGATGATCTGCGAGTGAAAGCCAATTCTGCCGCCGGGCCTCACTGGGCCCGCTTTTACGAGATCGGTACCAATAAGCCCATTTTTGCCGGTCGGGACGGCGTCATCCGCTACCAGGTCGGCGAGATCGAAGCGGAACGCCGCCGGGGATACGCCTGGTACAATACGAGCGGTACCAAGGTGCTGGAACGCTACGGCGAGTGGCGGCACGAAAGACAATGGGACGATTTCCCTCCCACCAATACGGATGAATCCCGGGTCCGGGAGTACACCCTGCCCGATCCGCTTCGAATGGAGGACGGACGGCCTGTACAAGATCGTACGGATTGGGAACAATCCCGCCGACCGGAATTGCTTGCCCTGTTCGAAACCCACCAGCACGGAAAAACGCCGGACACTCCCGTCCGGGTCGTTCCGGAGGTGATCGAAAAGGACGTTCCGGGCATGGGCGGGCTTTCCCGCCGCACGCAGGTACGTATCGGTTTTCCCGACCACCCGGAAGTTTCCCCGATCCGCCTGCTCATAAATGTACCCGCCGAAGCCAAGGGGCCGGTACCGATCCTGCTGCACATCAGTTTTACCCCAAATGTCCTGCTGTTTGACGAGCCCGGCATCGACGAAGGCATGGCCTGGAGCGGTCGGATGCAGATGCGCATTCCGGATCGGGACGCGCTTCTGTTGAAGGATATCCACCCGGAACTATTCCTCAAAAAAGGCTATGGCCTAGCTACCGTTTACTACGGAGATATTGAACCGGACTTCGATCACGGCGGCCAATACGGCATTCGCGCCCTCTTCCCCTCGGATGGAAAACGGAAGCCGGACGAATGGGGCAGTATCGGCGCGTGGTCCTGGGGATTGAGTCGGATCATGGATTACCTGGAAACGGATCCGGCGATGGACAGCCGGAAGGTAGCGCTCTCCGGCGTTTCCCGTCTGGGCAAAACCGTGATCTGGGCCGCCGCTGCGGATGAACGTTTTGCTATGGCGATCCCGATGCTTTCGGGAGAAGGTGGTGCCGCCATCAGCCGGCGTAATTACGGTGAAACCATCGCTGATCTGACCAATCCGTTGCGCTACCATTATTGGTTCGCTCCCCGCTACGAGCAGTATGCCGGAGCAGCGGGTGAACTCCCGGTAGACGGTCACCTGCTGTTATCGCTCATCGCTCCGCGCCCGGTCCTGCAGATCGTCGGATCTACGGATACCTGGTCCGATCCGATGGGAGAGTGGGTAGCGGCCCGGGCCGCTGCGCCCGTCTACGCCCTCTATGACCGGGAAGGGATCACCGGCGGCCCGGAACCGGAATTAGAAAAACCGCTGCTGCTGGATATGGGCTTCTACATGCATGAGGGCGGCCATCGCGTCCTACCGGGTGATTTTGCGGCGATGCTGGACTTTATGGATCGGCATTTTCGGTGATTAGGGTGGAAAAGTCAGGGTGATCTTTTAAGCAACTGATTCTTCTGTTGCCGAACAAAAACCGAAAGATCTCCCCTCTGTGATCCAGGTTACTGACAATTTTGGGTAGAAGACGGAAATTACCAGTCTTATCAAACCCAAAATATAGAACCATGAGAAGGATGAAAAATTTCTGGTTGCTGGCGATTTTAAGTCTGGCAACCGTTGCTCTGTTCACGCAATGTGAAAAGGATGAAGTGGTACCGCAGGCCATTTTTGTGGTCAACCAAAACGGTTATTCCCAATTTAACCACAATGCGCTGCGCACGCAGATCAACGCCCTACCCAAAGAAGATCTCAGTGTAGACGAAGAAGCCGGACTCCTGTTCATGCGCGAAGAAGAGAAACTGGCGCACGATCTGTACACTGCAATGTACCAAAGCTGGAACAACCAGGTTTTTGATAACATCGCCGCCAGCGAGCAGACCCACACCGAAGCCGTATTACTGCTGCTGGAAAAATACGATCTCACCGACCCCGTCGGGGATAATGCCGTCGGCGTATTTGTCAATACGGATCTGCAGGCTATCTACGATGACCTGTTGGCTCAGGGCAATCTGAGCGAGATCGAAGCACTCAAAGTGGGCGCTGTTGTAGAAGAGATCGATATTCTGGATCTTGCGGATCAACTTTCCAATACGGTGGATAATCAGGATATCGAACTGGTGTACACCAACCTGCAGACCGGTTCCCGGAACCACCTGCGCGCTTTCGTGCGCAACCTGGCCGCCCGGGGTATCACCTACGAACCCGCTTACCTCAGCCAGGAAGATTACGATGACATTATACTGAGTGATATGGAAAACGGCCGGAATTAGTAGTTCCTGCCGGTGAATTGGTCATTGATTTGAAGATGGATCTTCAAATCCTAAAACAAAATCAAATGAAAAAGATATGGATATTGATCCTGGTAGTAGCCGGAATGGCTCTACCGCCGGCGATCGGACAGCGTCCGGCGGCTGCGGCGGATCAGCAGCTCCTTGATCTCCTGGAAGAAGAAAAACTCGCCGGAGAGATCTATGTGGCCCTGTTCGATAAATGGGGACACCACAGTTTTCAGAACATCAGTAATGCCGAACAGCGACACCTGGAAATGATGCGACAACTGGCGGTAGAACGTGGCTTGAAGCTGCCTACCGGCATTGTCAATGCCCAAACGGGCAAATTCCAGAATCAGGATCTGCAGCAACTGTATGACCGCCTATTGCAGGAAGGCCGTCAGTCACTGACCGCAGCGCTGCAAGTTGGCGCGCTGATCGAAGAAACGGATATCCGGGATCTCCAGCGGGCTATTGCCGCTACGGATGACGCGCGGGCGATCCAGGTGTACACGGCTTTGCTGAACGGTTCGGAGAACCACTTGCGCGCCTTTACCCGCAATCTTGACCGGCAGGGGATCACCTACCGTCCGGAAGTGCTGAGCGCTGCGGACTACGATACGATTCTGGCCGGAAAATCCACCTGCTCGGGCAATTGTGGTCAGAACCGCAGCGGCGTAAAGAACCAGGCCTGTAAACCCGGCAAGGGGAAGGGAAAGAAGAGTGGAGCCTGCTGCGGATCCTAATCCCCTTCGTAGGGAGCGACCCCAATTGCGGGATCATGCTTTTTTTCTTTGCCTAAGTGATATGGATCACTGACAAAGGGCCCCGTTAGCCCGTACATTTGTAACTGTAATGATCAACAAGGATAATACAATAAAGCAGATAAATATGGTCACGGAAAATCAAACGGTTGGCAATATGCCCCGGATCGGTGAAAAAGCTCCGGATTTTACGGCGATTACGACAACCGGCCCATTGAAATTGTCGGAATACAACAAAGGGAGTTGGGTGTTGATGTTCTCCCACCCGGCGGATTTTACGCCGGTTTGTACCACGGAAATGTCCGCTTTTGCCGAGCAGAAAGATTGGTTCGCCGAACGCAGTACCAAGCTGATCGGCCTGAGTATTGACAGCATCCATTCCCATCTGGCCTGGGTCAACAACGTACGGGAAAAAACCGACGTGTTTATGGATTTTCCCATCATTGCCGACCTGGATATGAAAGTTGCGCAGTTGTACGGTATGCTGCATCCGGGAGAAAGTACCACCGCCGCCGTGCGGGCCGTGTTCTTTATCGATCCGAAAGGAACGATCCGTCTGATCATGTACTATCCGCTCAATGTCGGACGGAACATGGATGAGATCAAAAGAGCGCTGGTTGCCCTGCAGACTGCCGACGATTGCAAGTGCGCCCTGCCGATTGACTGGCGCCCGGGGGATCAGGCCATCGTCCCGCCGCCCAAAACACTGGTGGAAATGGACGAGCGGATCGCCAGCACCGAATACGAAAAAGTCGATTTCTATCTGGCGAAGCGCAATCTCAACTAAAGAAATTTTGAATTATCAGTCAGGTGATTTTGTTAAGTATACAGCACGTTTTGATTTGGTCAGGGCGTGCTGTTTTTTTTAAATGCAGAGCAATACCGTTTTTACGGTAAGCTCCAGGATCAATCAACTCGACCTTAAAAATAAAGACATCATGAAACCTGTATCAATTTTAGTCCTGCTTGCGGGCTTTACCCTCGGACTAACTGCCTGTGGCCCTTCAACGGAGTCCGAAGTGGTGACGGAAATAAGTGAAGCGGAACGCACCGCTTACCTGGATCAAGGCAAAAGCATTGCCGGGGCGACCTTCGCCGTACTTTCCTCCCGCTTACAGAAGGCGATGGGGGAGGGAGGCGTACCCGAAGCGATCAATTATTGCCAGTTGAACGCCTACCGGCTGGTGGATAGTTTGTCAAAAGTGCACAAGGCCACGATCCGGCGCACCAGCCTGCTGGCCCGCAATCCGGCCGACCGGCCCTCGGAACTCGAACGGGAAATACTGGAAACTTACGCCGGAGAGGATGCCGCCGGACAGGAACTGAAACCGATGGTCAGGGCCCTGGAAAACCAGGAGGTGGTCTTTTTTGCTCCGATCCGGACCAATGCCTTCTGCCTGAACTGCCACGGTACACCGGGGGAGACCCTCAAAGAGGAAGACTACGCCCTGATCCGTCGGCACTATCCCGAGGATAATGCCATCGGTTATCAGGATGGGGATCTGCGCGGAATGTGGAGCATCCGGTTCCGGCGGCAGGAATAGCCCCGAAGGTAAGGAAGGGTTGTTCAGTTCGGATACGATTTTGTGAATCGCAATGGCAACTACAATGCAAATAAGCGGCGACGGTTCGGTACATCATTGACCTTTCCGCCGGAATTTGAGTGATTGAAATTGCTATTGCAATCGGATTTGCCATTTCTCTATCCGATGATTTAACCACTGAACGAATCTGCCTGAAAGGGGAGAGGCAACAAAAGTGTTCCTGAAAATGTTTCCCTTTTATAAAAATTGAAGATATTTATAACTCCCTGGGAGTTACTATACCGACGCCCGATCTGATCATCCCCGATATACCAATATTTTCGCACCTGTTTTTCGCTTTTCCCGCGCCTGTAATCCCGAGCATTTTCTCTTTTTCCAGCACATTATCCAGACCAAATTGAAGATAAATTCCCCTGTGTGACCTAAATCACTGATGGGAATGACGAAAGTCATCATCTTTGTACTGTAATTGATCTGAAAGCCAGATCTGATCAAATTTCAACCAAATTATTTCAAGCAATTGTAACATGAAAGTAGAACAGATATATACCGGATGTTTGGCAGAGGCCGCTTACTACATTGAAAGCGAAGGAGAAGCTGTGATCATTGATCCATTGCGGGAAACCCAGCCATATCTGGATAAACTGGAGGAAGAAGGAGCTAAACTGAAATATATTTTTGAAACCCACTTTCACGCAGATTTCGTTTCCGGCCACCTCGACCTGGCTAAGAAAACCGGAGCTACTATCGTGTACGGACCCATGGCGAAAACGGAATACGATATCCATTCGGCCAAAGACGGTGAGATCCTGAAAGTCGGTAAGCTCAGCTTTGAAGTACTGCACACCCCGGGCCATACCCTGGAAAGTAGCACCTATCTTTTGCGGGATGAGGAAGGGAAGGATTACGCTCTTTTCACCGGAGATACGCTTTTCCTGGGGGATGTCGGCCGACCGGACCTGGCCATCAAGCAGGGAAGCCTGACCAAAGAGGATCTGGCGGGATTGCTCTACAACAGCCTGCGCCAGAAGATCATGCCGCTGGCGGACGATATCATCGTATACCCGGCCCACGGAGCCGGATCGGCCTGTGGTAAGAACCTCAGCAAAGATACCTGGGGATACCTGGGTGACCAGAAAAAAACGAATTACGCCCTGCGGGCCGATATGACCAAGCAGGAGTTTGTAGAGGAGGTAACGGCCGGTCTGACCCCTCCGCCACAGTACTTTGCCAAGAATGCCATGATGAATAAGGCGGGTTACGAGAGTTTCGACGAAGTACTGGAAAAGGGCGCAGTGGCGCTCACGCCCGATCGATTTGAACAGCTGGTAGAGCAGGAGGAAGCCCTGATGCTGGACGTCAGAACGCCGCAGGAATTTGCGGCCGGGCACGTACCGGGCTCTATCTTTATCGGTCTGAAGGGACAGTTCGCTCCCTGGGTGGGTGCCCTGATCACCGATATCAACCAGCCGATCGTGCTGATCACGCCGGAAGGTAGTGAAGAAGAAGCCGTGACGCGCCTGGCGCGGGTTGGTTACGACAATACCCTCGGTTATCTGGATGGCGGTGTCGCCGGCTGGGCCGAAGCGGGAAAAGAGGTGGCCACGATCAAATCGGTAACTGCCCCCCAACTGGCGGAAAAACTGGCGGCCGGTCGGGTAGAAACGATCCTCGACGTGCGCAAGCCCAGTGAGTACCTGGCCCAGCACCTGGAAGCGGCTACCAACTTTCCACTGGATTACATCAACCGCAATATGCAAAAACTCAATCGCTACGATACCTACCATCTGCACTGTGCGGGTGGATACCGCTCGATGATCGCTGCTTCTATTTTGAAAGCCCGTGGTTTTGACAATCTGGTCGATGTGACCGGAGGCTGGGGAGACATCGAAAAGACGGATATGCCGAAGACGGATTATGTATGTCCGACAACGCTATCCCAGGATCTGATCGATGAAGCGGTATCGAGTGTATTGTAAGCTGAATGAAACGGGGTCACCGCGGTGACCCGATTTTCCAAATTTTTATAACTGAACTAACTCCCAGGATCAAATTATCCATAGGGAACTATTTGCCTGCTCCCAAGCTGTGGCAGCCCGGGCAGGCAGTCAATTTTCATAACCTGAACTTAGAGATGCTCAACCAGCTTCTCTCAACACAAAAGTGAATTCATGAGTCCTATCGTAGATTTTATTAGTCAACCCTGGCACTGGGCAGTTTCCGGGGCTATGATCAGCCTGGTCATGGTACTCCTGCTCTGGTTCGGAGGAGAATTCGGAGTATCTTCCAATCTGCGTACCATGTGTGCGATCGGAGGAGCCGGGAATAAGTATGACTTCTTTAAAATAAACTGGAAAAATCAGATCTGGAACCTGGTCTTCATCGGCGGCGCGGTGATCGGCGGATTTATCGCCACGCAGTTTTTCGCCAGTCCGGAGCCGGTGCAGATCTCGGAAAGTACTTCAGCGTACCTGGAGACTATCGGGATCAATACGCCGCAGACCATGGCGGAAGGTACGGGATATGTACCCGAGGAGATCTTCGGGCTCGACCGGATGTTCTCCATCTCCAACCTCTTGTTCCTGATCGTCGGCGGTTTCCTGATCGGTTTCGGTACCCGCTGGGCCGGAGGGTGTACTTCGGGTCACGCCATCAGCGGCCTATCCAACCTGCAACTGCCGTCCCTGATCGCAGTGATCGGTTTTTTCATCGGAGGCTTGATCATGACCTGGTTGATCCTTCCCCAATTGTTAAGCAGCATTAATCCAATACCATGAAATTTATAAAATTCTTACTGACCGGTATCTTATTCGGCATTGTCATGACAAAATCCGAAGCCGTAAGTTGGTTCCGGATCCAGGAGATGTTTCGATTCGAGAGTTTTCATATGTACGGTATCATCGGTACCGCCGTTATACTGGGCGCTATTTTTGTCGCCCTGATCAAAAGAGCAAAAGGCAAAACCATTACGGGAGAGCCGATCAAGTTCAATCCCAAGAATATGTCTATTCCGCGTTATCTCATCGGAGGTAGCATCTTCGGTTTGGGATGGGCCATGACGGGCGCTTGTCCGGGGCCGATGTTTACCCTGCTGGGGCACGGCGTCTGGGCGATCCTGCTCGTGATCCTCAGTTCCGTACTGGGTACTTACTTCTACGGAGCCGTGCGGAGCAAATTACCGCATTAGAGCAGCACCGTAAAATTTTTGGGGCAGGCAGAGCGAAAATGCCCGGCCTGCCCCAATTCCTGAAAAAAGTTCCTCCTTATCGGGGATGAACAAAGGTCGGGATAAAGAGCCCCAATTTCTTTTATCCCAAGGTCCGGCTTCAATTCGTTTCTGCCGGACAAGTTGAAGCGCCCACCAGGGCATAGATAGCACACCAGTTCACCAGAGCGGTGAATACGAAAATAACCGCGATCACGGCCAGAATGGTACCTATGGTGGTGGCCAGGGCGATCACACCCGTAGCCAGTAATATGGCGATAATGGCGGCTACCGTCAGCCGGATCATTTTGTCGGTTTTACCTACATTCTTTTTCATCTTTCGTGTATTTAATTTTGGAAATAGGAGATCGCCCAGCCCAGCAGGGCGAAGATGCTCAGGCATAGCAAACAGGCGATCAGAACTCTCTGCCAATTTGGTAATCCTTTCATATTCTAAAGGTAGGGGAGTACGCGCTGAGAAGCCGTGACGCAGGTCACGATTGGAGGAATTATTGGTATCGACAGGTAATTACGCAGGCCGGGGGCAGCTATCGGTCCGTGCAGTACTTCACTCCAGTAATTCGACCGCACTACCATCAATCCGCACCAGTTTTTTCTTTTCCATCTGTTTCAACAGACGGGAGATCACTTCGCGGGAGCTGTTCAGGTCTTTGGCGATCTGGGTGCGGGAGACGGTCAGCACGCGGGATTGGAGGAGGTGACTGCGGTCGATGAGGTATTTCAGCAGACGCACATCCATGCTGTGGAAAGCGACGTGGTCGATCACTTCCATCATTTCTTCAAACCGGCGGGCGTAGGTTTCGGTCATAAAATCATTCCAGTTGGGAAAGCGGTGGGCGAGGTCATAAACTACATCCGCGGGTAGGGCCAGCAGATCGGTAGGGCTTTCCACAATGGCTTTGACGGAACTGGGATCGCGGCGCAGACAGGCAGTGAGGGTCATCGCACAACTCTCTCCCGATTTGATGTAATACAGAAAGATCTCATTGCCTTCGTCGTCTTCCCGGATCACCTTGATGGTACCGTCGAGCACCAGCGGTACCACGTTGATCCGGTTGCCGACCCCAATGATCTGCTCGCCCGCGGGAATTTCCATGCGCTGACTTTTAGCGACGATCTCCGTCAGCAGCTCGTACTGTTGAAATACGGGAAACAGGCGTTTCAGCTGTCCGGTTAAATTTTTCTTTTCCATAGTAAGGCGTTACCGCTAAGGTAGTACACAAATGGGTATAAAAAGCAGAATCCAAGGTACAATTCAATATATTTATATAACTATTTATGAACATTTTTTCATATTTTTGTTTCAGCAACAACTTCTCGAGCAAAATTTTCTTTTTTCAACCGAGCTAAAAATCAAACATTATGGAAATGAGTGGCAACGGTACTTCGGTCTCGTGGCTGGAGTCAGAAGCCGGTAAACAGGTACAGGCGAGACTCTCCGAGCCGCGTACCCTGGAAGCCATCGATCATCTCCTCGAACGCATTGATACCCTCGAAACCGCTGTGGACAAACTCAGCGATGCCCTGCGACAGGGGCCGGGTATGGTTGCGATGGTCGGGGATATGGTGGACGAAGGTTACCGGCAGGCCGACGCACAGGGTGTTAGTATTGATGAGCGCCTGAAAAGCGCGTTGAAAATTGCCGAGAAGCTGACTGCACCCGAAATGGTAGCAAAAATTGACGGTCTGATCAGCATGACGGATCAGCTGCCCGGTATGATGGCGATGGTCGGCGATATGGCCGATGAGACTTACCGTCAGGCGGATGCACGGGGCGTAAGCATTGACCAGCGATTAGGGGTTGCCCTCCGGATGGCCGAGCAACTGACCGCTCCGGAAATGGCCGCCCAACTGGAAAATGCCCTGCAACTCTCACAGCAGATGCCGGGCATGGTCGCAATGATGGTCGACATGGTCGACGAAGGCATGAAACGGGCGGTCGAGAGCGGATTTGATCCCCAAACCCTGACCAGGGTAGCCGGCGCTGCAAACTCGGCTCTGACCGAGGCCTACGCAGAACCACCCGCCCGGGTCGGCGGCATCTTCAGTATGCTGCGTGCACTGAAGGACCCCGATCGCCAGAAAGGCATGGGATTCCTCCTCAATTTTCTAAAACATTTCGGACAAAAAATTTAAAACATTAGCATAATGGCTCATCACGAAGTATTGATCATAGGTGGCGGTTCGGCCGGTATTACGGTTGGCGCCATGTTGAGAAATAAACCCAATCCTCCCGCAGTAACCATCGTTGACCCCAGCGATAAGCACTATTACCAACCGATCTGGACCCTGGTCGGAGCGGGCGTATTCCCGAAAGAAGTTTCCGAGCGCAGCGAAGCGGATTATATCCCGCCCGGTGCCGACTGGATCAAAGCGGCGGTATCGACCTTCGATCCCGATAACAACAGCGTGCAGCTTTCCGACGGATCCACCCATACGTATGATGTACTGGTAGTGGCCGCCGGTATTCAGATCGATTGGGATGCCACTCCGGGTCTGAAGGACAGCGTTGGCAAACCCGGCACCGGAGTGTGCAGTAATTATGCCTTCGAAACGGTAGACAGCACCTTTGAAAATATCAAGAACCTGAAAAAGGGAACGGCCATTTTTACTCATCCGTCAACGCCGATCAAATGCGGCGGAGCGCCGCTGAAGATCACCTATCTGGCTTCGGATCACTGGCGTCGCAACGGAGTGGCCAATAATATTACCAAAAAGTTCATCAAGGGAGGACCGGGCATTTTTGCGGTGCCCAAGTACGCTCAGTCCCTGACCAAGGTGGCCGATCGCTACGGGATTGATCGCGTCTGGAATAAAGACCTCATCGAGATCCGAGCGGATAAAAAAGAAGCGGTCTTTAAGGATCTGAAAACGGGTGAAGAAAGTGTGGAAGCATACGACATGATCCACGTGACGCCCCGGATGAGCGCCCCGGATTTCATCAAGAACAGTCCGCTGGCCGCCGATTCCGGCTGGGTCTCCGTCGATAAAGAGACCACCCAGCATACGAAATATCCGAACGTATTTTCCCTCGGGGACTGCAGTAATCTGCCAACTTCCAAAACGGGGGCCGCTATCCGCAAACAGGCGCCGACGACCACGGAGAACATTATGGCTTTCCTCGCCGGACAGGCCCTGCCGAAGCACTACGACGGCTATACATCCTGTCCGCTCGTTACCGGCTACGGCAGTCTGATCCTGGCGGAGTTCGATTACGACAAACAACCGGCGGAAAGTTTCCCGTTCAACCAGGCGGAAGAACGCTACAGCATGTACGCGCTGAAAGCTTACGGCTTACCCAAAATGTACTGGCACGGGATGTTGAAAGGGAGAGAATTCTAGAAAGACTTACGGTGGTTTGACCCACATCAGCCACGAAAAGTATTAAGAATAGTTTATTTGTGAAACAGGTTTGGCCCGGATCTTTCGCTGGAAGATTCGGGTTTTTTTTGTCTCAGCCGGATCGGAAAGACCGGTAGGGGATAAGTCCTTGACGCTACCGGGCCTTCCGCATTCCTCAACTATATCGATTCTTTGGACAGTTTCGGATAGATATCCGCGAGCTTCATCAGGGCCGCCGAGCCGTACCAGGGATGCAGTTCCATAACCAGACTACCGGCCTGGATGGCGGGGTCCGTTTCCGTAAGCGCCTGGGCCTCTTCGATGGTTTCCACGTCGAAGATGTAAATACCGCGGATATCGCCGTCGTCCATAAACGGACCGGCCAAAATAAGTTGCCCGGCTTCCGCCATGCGACCGATGTTATCCATATGTGCTTTTTGCAGGGCCTGGGCCTCTTCCGGACTACGGTCGCGATTGGGACCCCGTTTGAGAAAAGCCATGACGTATTTTTTCATACCGTATTCATCGGCACCGAGTTCTTTGGCCAGTTCGGGATCGTATGCACTGTCGGTCGCGGGATCGTCATTAGCCGCCACTGCGGTGACTTCGGTCTCCGTTTCCGATGTATCGGTGGTTGGAGAGCAGGCCGTGAACAGGCCAATAAAGCTCAGGAAGAGGAAAGTTCGGGTGATCTGTAGCATGTTTAACCGAATTTAAACCCGGTCGGAACCTCATTTACCGTTCGGTTCCGGGCACCGGAAAGTGAAATGGAGTTTTTGATGCTACGAAAATACGAATTGAATCGGTGTGGCGGGTGGAAAACCGTCCGGCGATGCCGCTTTGGCCTTTGCCGGTGAAGAGAAGAAGATAGACAGTAGGTAGAAAGCCTCGTTGAAAGTTCGGAAAGATGCGCCCCGGATCAGGGCCGGAAGAAGAAAAAAATAGCAAGCAGCTACCCGTTTTTACCTTTGTTGTAAAGTCGTGGTTTTTCGTTATGGGCTAACTGCTTGCTGAAAAAATCATTGACAAAACTAGAAATCTAGATAGTATGGAACATAAAATAATTAGCTGTTTGACCCCAGGTGTTTACATAAAATTGGCGGAGGATAATTGCCAATCCTATAACTGTTGCGTTAGTTAATGGGGGCCAGGTAGTTTAAGTGTATAAATGGGTTGAGTGAGTACTTGTCGTTGTTGTTGTAATTGATGAAATAGTTGTTAATAGTGATGGAGCCTGGCGGTTAACCATCCAGGCTCCCTTGTTTTCGTTTAAAACTGACCGTCGCCGCCGTCAAAGTCCTGTCCGTCACGGCCGCCTTCCCGGTCACCGCGCTTGCGCTGGCTTTGGTTGAGGCGGTAGCTGAAGTTAAGACTTACCGAGCGGGGGCGTCTCTGGTGGATCCCTTCGGAGAAGAAATTTTCACCGTAGTTGGAATACCGGTATTTCTGGGAGTTGAACGCATCGTTAAGGCTCAGCGTCAGGGTTCCTTTGCCGCGCAGTACTTCCCGGCTCAGGGCCAGGTCTACGTAAGACATGGATTTGCGATCACCCTGTGCGGTTTGTTGCGGAGCCCGGTAGTTGAGGCGCAACTGCACATCCAGCTTTTTCCAGATTGTCATCCGGGAATTGATCCGTCCGAACCAGCTGAAAGCATCCCGTACATAGCTTTGGTTCAGGTTACTTCCGTCTACACTGGAATGGAAGGCGTTCACACTGGCATCCATGCGCAGCCATTTCGCCGGATCGGCGGAAAAGATGAATTCCAGGCCTATTGCGTCTTCGGTGGCCAGGTTTTCCGGCTGGCGTACGGTGATCAGATCCCCGTTCTCCTCCTGTTGCAGGGTTTGGATCCGTTGGATCAGACCATTCGTATGCCGGTAATAAATATTGGAGCTCAGACTGGCGTTGTTAAAATATTTGATGTGGCCGATCTCGTATACATCCGTAAACTCCGGATTCAGATTGGGGTTACCCCGGAAAATGTTCCGGGCGTCGGAGAAGGTGAAAAAGGGATTCAGATCCCAGAAACGTGGTCTTCTCAGGCGACGGGAGTAACTGATCTGCACATTGTTTCCTTCGGATAATTCGTAGGTAAAGTGCGCACTCGGGAAAAAGTTGGTATAGGTGCGGTCGTTGCGCTCTCCGGTCTGTAACAGTTCCGTGAGTACATCCGATACCTCCATCCGCAGACCGAACTGGTAAGAGAAACGGCCCGGTTTGTTACCGAGGATCGCGTAAATAGCGTGGATGTTCTCGTCGTAATTGAAATCATTACTCAGATTGGGCAGGGTTCCCCATACGTCATCGGCAAATTCTTCCACCAGATAGTCGTTGTCGATCTGGCGGAAAGAACCGCGGTAACCGAATTCGAGTTTACCTTCTCTTCCGATCGGCTGGATGTAATCCGTTTGCAGCAGCAAGCTTTTTTCGCCCTCTTCGTTGTAGGAACGCTGCAGCAGATCGGGAGTGGTGAGCGGAGAGAAATCCGACTCGAAGAAGGTCTCCCGGTAATCGGCATCTTCCGATTCGGTGCTTTGCCGGTACTGTACACTGGCCAGCAGTTCCTGACCATCTTTTTTGAAAGTCCGCTTGTAGTTCAGGGCGTATTCGAGATTGGGCTCTTTTTCCAGTTCATCCTGAGTACGGACGGTAATGCCCGTCAGGTTATCCGGGTAGGAGTTCAGGTAATCATAGTATTCGATCCGGGATTCGTTGTTGTCCCGGCCGTTCCGGTAATTGAACGATGCCGTCAGGGTATTGCGGTCGTTCAGGAAGTAATCCGCTCCCATCCGGACACTGTTGGAATACCCACCGCGATTGCGATCTCCGAGTACTTCCACGATATTGGTCTGGCCATCCTGCACGAACTCCTGGTACTGGTTACTGATACCCGGGCCGCGACGATAGCGAAAACCGTAATTGGTAAAGAAGTTGATCTTTTTCTTGCGGTAATTCAGGTTAATACCGGCTCCGTAGTTGGCTGGAGCGCCGGCACGCAGATCAAAGGATCCGTTCAGGCCTTCTTTGCGTTCCTTTTTCAGGATGATATTGATGATACCGGTCATACCTTCCGCCTCGTAGCGGGCGGAGGGGTTGGTGATGACCTCTACTTTTTCGATCATATCGGCACCCAGAGACTGGAGGCCGTTGGCTCCACGTACACCCACCAGGCCGGAAGGCTTTCCGTCTACCAGAATGCGCACACCTTCACTGCCGCGCAGGCTCACATTACCTTCTACATCCACGGTAACGGATGGGATGTTATCTAAAACTTCGGAGGCACTACCGCTGGTACTGGCCAAATCTTTACCTACGTTGAATACCTTTTTGTCCATGGCCATTTGCAGCGTACTCTTCTCGGCCCGGACTTCAATTTCCTGTAATACGGTAGCGTCCGTGCTCAGCGTGACCATGCCCATGTCAACGGTGCTGTTGGCTGCTGAAACTTCAAAACCATCACTCCAGATGGAACGATAGGAAATGAAATCAACCTTGATCATGTATTTTCCGAAAGATACCGGGATCTCAAAATTTCCGTCGAGGTCGGTGGTACCTCCGGTGATCATCGCGGTATCGGACTGGGAATAGATGGAAACGGCGGCGAACTGGAGTGGAGTAGTTTCATCCGTATCAAAAACACTTCCGATCACTTTTCCCTGTGCGGAAGCAAACTGGATGCCAATGAGTAAAAATAAAAAGGCTATTATAAGCCGTAGTACAGAATCCTTCATGGAATGGGTTCGTTGTTGAGTGATTTAAACTTGGTGTTACTAATGCAGTGATTTCTTGATGCAAAATTAAGTAGTAAACCTATGGGGACTTTGAGGGAATTTTGAAGGAATTCTGATTTTTGGATAAATTCTAAAGTAATTGCGAGGACTGATCCAGGATGCAGTCCTCATTTTCAGCAGATTATCGATTTTGCTGAATTTTGTAGTGAAATAAGATTTCCCGGTTCCGGGATCATTTTTACCCGCCTGTGGCCGGCACTAATTGAAGGTCACCTGTAAATGGTGGGTTTCGTTTTCGTAATCGTAGGTCACGGACCAGTCGCTGGCCTCGGTGATCTTCTTTACGATGGATAACCCCAGCCCCAGGGATCCGCCACTCTGATTGCCTTTCCGGAAGCGTTCGAATAATTTGCCGGGGTCGATGCTGGGCGGTGCACCGGAATTTTTGACCGACAAATGATCGGCACTCAGCTCCAGGCTGATCCAGCCGCCGGGCGTATTGTGTTGAATGGCATTTTTGATCAGGTTGGAAACGAGGATTTCGGCCAGCGAGCTTTCAATGGGGAGCTGTACGCCGGGCGTAACCTTCGATTCGAGTTGGATCTCTTTGAGTTCGGCCAGCTCCCGGTAGTATTCAATGGAATTTTCCACCAGTTTGGAGAAATCGATATTCTGGGACACCGAAAACTCCTGGTTCTCGATCTTGCTCAGCAGCGTCAGGCTGTGGCCAATACTGGAGAGCCGGGAGATCGCCTGGTAGGCGCCCTGGATCAGACCGGCCTGTTCCTCGTCCAGTTCCGGTGCTTCCAGCATCAATTCCAGCTTGCCCTTGGCTACGGCGATCGGCGTCTGCATCTCGTGGGAAGCATTCTCGGTGAACTCCTTCAGCGAGCGGTAATCCCGCTGGGCCTTATCCGTCATGCTCCGTAGGAAACTGTTCAGTTGGTTAAACTCCCGGGTGCTGGTTTCCGGTACCTCTAATCCGCTGGTGTTTTTCAGGTTGAAACTCGAAAGCCGGTCCAGCAATTTGGTGAACGGTTTGAAGAGCCAGCGGGAGATCAGAATACTGCCCAGGATCACGGAGGCGGTGAGAAACAGGAACAGGCGGGAAAGCACCCCTACCACCCCCTCGTACATGTCGTCCACCTCGATCAGGACGTCCGTAATGCTGATGCGGTAGTACGTATCGTCGATCTTTTTGATCTTGGTCAGATTGCGGTGCGGTTCCAGCCGCCGCAGATTAAAATGTTCGGCAATGGTATCTTTATAGTGGGCCATGGTATCCGGCCAGTTGGCGCCCAAAAGCGGGGTGATGATCACTTTTTCGTTATCCAGCGCTTCGATGGATTTTCCGGCCCGGATCCCCTTTACGGTTGCTTTAAAGGTTTCGTCCAGATACCAGTCGGTTTCCAGCTGGACCTCCTCCACCACCATCTGGTAAGTGATGATCCCGCCGACCCCAAAAACCAGCAGCGCAACAACCAGGAAAAGTAAAGTAGCCTTAGTCAGTAATCTCATTCGTTTAGGAGTGAAGACCGGCGAAAAAATAAGATTGGAGCGGGGGGAAAGGGCGGCCAAAAGCGCGATCCATCCCTGAGTGCTCCCTCTTTTTCGTCAATCCGTAAATTTATAACCCATGCCGTAAATGGTTTTAATGTAATCATTACCCTGGGCGGAGGTCATCTTTTTTCGCAAATTCTTGATGTGTTGGTAGACGAAGTCAAAAGAATCCAGAAAATCCACATTATCTCCCCAAAGGTGTTCGGCGATACTCTGCTTGGTGAGCACCCGCTTCTTATTGGTAATAAAGAAGAGGAGCAACTCAAACTCCTTTACCGTCAGCGGCAGTTGTTCATCACCCACCCAGGCTTCCATGGTATCGGGATCGAGACGCACCTCATTAAAAACGACGTCGTTCCGTCCGTCCATCATCCGGCGACGGAAGATGGCTTTTAGTCTGGCCTGCAATTCCGGTAAATGAAAGGGCTTGGTGAGATAGTCATCCGCTCCGAGTTCGAGGCCGGTTACCCGGTCGTCCAGAGCATTTTTCGCGGACAGGATCAATACGCCGGTATTGGAATTTTCCTGTTTCAGGATCCGGAGCAGGTTAAGCCCGTCACCATCCGGCAGCATGATGTCCAGTAATACCACATCGTAGGAAAAGCTGCTGATCTTATCGCTGGCTTCCCAGAATGTGGAGGCTACTTCACAAATGAAGCCGCCGTTCGTCAAATACGCATTGACGTTTTCCGATAGTTCCTTTTCGTCTTCTACGATTAATACCTTCATTCCTGGCAAATGTATGGCATAATTCTGAACGAAATTTGAAGAGAAGTGGTAGGAATTTGGAAGATTGCAAGTTGAGTAATAGGGAATTCGAAAAATAGGGGCCTGGAAAAAAGAGTATACCAGGGATGGTAGCGCCGGGCCGGAGTGAGACTTTACCGCATTCCCGGGCCTATGCAAAATGGAAGGAGGTTGGGGCGTACTCAATGACGCCCCAACCTCCTAAAATCGTTCGGAATTCCGTAATTCAGGATCCTTCAATCTCTAAACTTACTAAGGCCCGATCATCAGGTCGGATCACCCAGCGAAACGAGGAAGGCCACCAGATCCCGCAGTTCTTCGCGTTCCATGATGGCACCCATAGCCGGCATACTGGAGGCGGCATCGATCCGCTCGGTTACCTTCGATTTATCGATCCTTTGCGGACTTTCATCGCCCACCTGAATGACGAGCTGCTGGTCGTTCTCTTCTTTGAGAATACCGCTCACCGTTTTGCCGTCGGACAGTGTGAGTACCACTACACCGTAGCCCGGCGCGATACGGGCGCTGGGCGCCACCAGGGAGCGGAGCAGTTCCTCCCGGTCGTATTTGGCGCCGATACCGGCCAGCAACGGTCCTACGTCGCTACCTTCTCCCGGCTCCAGCGAGTGACAGCGCACACACTGGGAAGTTTCATGACTGAGGAAGATATTGCGTCCCCGCCAGGGATTACCGCCTTCCAGGGCATCGCGGTACTGGGCAACCACATCTTCCGGATCGAGGCTTTTGCGGTAGGTTTCCATTTTTTCGAGTAGTTCCGGCAGCTCACTTTCTTCAATAGCTTCCGTCAGTTCCAGTTGGATGCCCGGAGGCAGATCACCCGCCGTGAGTTTATCCAGCAAACTGTTGAGGAGCGGTTTGGTCTTTTCGATGGGCAGTTCCGACAAGCCGCGCAGGGCCTGTTGCTGCTCCCGGATCGTTGCTTTTTCCAGAACGATACTGAAAAGGTCGATGAGCTCATCCGCCGGAATATCCTGCTCGGAAACCAGGCGCAGGGCGTTTACCCGCACATCTCTTTCCTGATCATCCAGTGCGAAACGGATAGCCGAAATGGATTGGTCCGCTTCCAGGTCCGCAAGGGCCTGCAGGGCCGCGATCCGTACATCTTTATCCTTGTGGTTCTGGACCATGTCGAACAGTTGGGGCGCAAACTCTCCGAGTTTCGCTTTACCGGCCGCTTCGGCGCCGGCAGCCTGCAGGGCAACGTTCTTATCCGCAAAAAGCGTGGGAATGATCGGCTTCAGGGCTGCCTGTACGGGCGCCAGGTCCCGTTCTACGGGTCCCCGCAAACGACCGTCCACGCGGTCCAGTACCGACGGTTTGGCCCAAACACCCAGCGTGGCGATCGCTTCGGCCCGCATGGTCTCCGGTACGCCCTGCTTGGTGGCGTAGGTGGAGAGGGTCTTCAGATTCTCTTCTTTACCTACCCGCAGGTTGGCGTTGATCGCCCGGCGGATCAGCGCCTCGTTGGTAAAGCTGGTGGTACCGAGCAGGCGGGCCAGATCGGGCAGCGCCTCCGGAATGGAGAAATCATCGTTGATGGCGCGGGCCGCTTCGGTTACGATATATTCATCCTGATCCTTGAGGAATTCGCGGATACCGGGTTCTTTCATCCGGCGCAGGGCCACTACCGCCGCGATCCGCAGCGCGCGACTGTTATTATTGGAAAGGGCCAGTACCGGGGCGGCATCACCGATGCGGGCCAGGGCCAGCGCTCCGGCGTGGCGCAGGTAAGCGTCCTCGTCGTTATTGTTGCCCAGCATTTCAATGATGCTCGGGATAGCCGGTTTGTGGGCGATCCGGCCCAGCGCTTCGGTAGCGTAGAACCGTACCCGGGGCGCTTCGTTGTTCACAAGTGGAATGAGCGATTCGGCAGCAGGAGCATAACGTACATCACCGATGATCTTCGCGGCCTGGGCCCGGATCTCCGGATCGGCATCCTGCAGGAGTCCCTGCAGCGGTTCGGCGTAATCGGCGTTTTTGGCCGCCAGTTGACCGATACCCCAGATCCCGTGGATGCGGGCCAGTTGCTCATCGCTGTTCTGGGACGCCTTAACGAATACGGTATTGCCGTCATCACCGCGTTTGGCCAGCTCGAACTGGGCCTTCAGGCGGATCCGGCGATCTACGTGCGCCAGCAATTCACCGAGCTCCGCCGGAGTACGCCCGGAAAAGTCCGCTTCGATCAACTGCTGTACTTCCTTACGAATGGGCGAATCCACCTGGGTAGGATCATCCAGTTTCCAGACCCGGCCGATGCCTTTGGTGCCCCAGCCTTCCATCCAGTCGGAAAAATACAGGGCGCCGTCCGGGCCCATATCCATACCGGTAGCCAGTACGCCGTTGATCACGGTGCGCTCGTCCTTGAAATCGAAAGTAGCACCTTTGGGGTCGAGACGGAAACCGTAGATATTAGCCCGCGCCGGAGAACCCGGGAATTCTACGACCAGGAAGTTCTTCTTAAAGCTGTCGTTCAGACCAGTACCTGGGTAGTAGACCATACCAGTCGGCCCGTTGTGGTAGTTGCGGATACAGGGCGTGATGTAAGCTGCCTGTCCTTCAAAACGGGGCTTATACAGGCCTTCGTCCATCCACACCTTATAACTGTTGTTGTCCGGATCGGTGTATTTGCCGAACTGCCAGTTGATCCGCCAGCCGGTGTCCGAACCGTTTACGATGTGTACCAGTCGCTCGCTTTCTCCGGGGTGGTCCCCGTCGTTGTCTACACTGATGAGGTTGCCGTAGTCGTCGAATACGAACTCGTGGGTATTCCGCAGACCGGCCGCAAAAACCTCAAAATCGCTGCCGTCCGGATTGGCGCGGCAGATAACCCCCTGGTTGGGGTACATCCAGTGTTTACCGGACCGGTCGGTTACATTCATACCGATATCGCCGATGCCCCAGTAGATCTTGCCGTCGGGACCGTAGGTGACGCCGGACATCCCGTGGGCGCCAAAGCCGATGTGCATCTGATAGCCATGGGCCAGGGAGAATTTGGTGTCCGCCATGCCGTCACCGTCCGTATCGGTATACCGCCACAGATCCGGAGCCTGGGCCATGTAGACATCTCCACCGAATGGCAGCACACCGCCGGCAACGTCGGTCACCTCCGTGTGCGGACTCTCTACAAATACCCGGGACAGGTCGGCTACGCCGTCACCGTCGCGGTCTTCCAGACGCAGGATCTGGTCCCGCTCCACGGTGAGGTCTTTCCAGTCGTGACTGCCGTCACCGTTGAGGTCTTCGAGCCATTCGTTCTCTTCACTCTTTTCGGGAGCGAAGGTTGTTCTCAGGAATTCGCGGCGATCTTCCACACTCTGGAGGGAGATGGAAGCCGTCATCCAGTCGCGATGGCCGCGGATATCAAATTCGGAATTTTTTTGCCGTACGGCGCGGGTGACGTAGGCCCGTCCCTGCTCGTCCATCTTGAGGGCAATGGGGTCCGGTGAGAGCGAATCGGAAGCCCAGAGGCTCAGTTCCAATCCGTCGAGGATCTTAACGGCGGGATAGTTTTCCCGGATCTCGCGGGCCTGGGCTGCGGCAGCAGCCGGATCCAGTTCCACCACGTGCGGCGTGAATTCGATATCGTCCCCATCCTCTTCTACGCTGGGTGTTTCCGTGTTCTGGCAGCCGGTATAGGCCAGTGCCGCGAGGCCCAGCAGGCACCAGAGCATGGTATTTTTTAATGAAAATGCTGTGTTGCGTTGCACAATAGATAATTTAAAGTTGGTGTAAAAAAATCGTCCATCGTCTATCCTCCGGTCGCAGTTCCCTAAGGTGCCGGTTTGCGGTTGCAAAAAATGGAATACATTACTCGAAAGATTGCAGGGATTCAGTGATCGTCCGGAATTTTAGATCGCAAACGAATAACCGGCCGGTTCGATCCGGAAGACTTACGATTTCAAGTGGTAAATTTACAGGAAAAAATGAAAGTCGCAGTAGTGCAGGCTGCCGGGATATTATTTGATCTGACGTCCGGCCTGCAGAAAATGGAAAAACTGGTGGCGGAGGCAGCCAATGCCGGGGCCCGCCTGATCCTCTTTCCCGAAGCATTTCTGGGCGGGTATCCGCGGGGACTGAGTTTCGGGACGGTAGTTGGAAGTCGCTCGCCCGGTGGTCGGGATCAGTGGTACGATTACTGGCAGCACAGTCTGGAAATTCCGGGTCCGGAGATCGATCAGATCGGTACCTGGGCGGCCCGGCATCAGGTTTATCTGGTGGCCGGCATTATCGAGCGGGACCGCAGCGGCAGTACCCTGTACTGTAGCGTAGCCTACTGGGGTCCGGACGGAGGGTTGCTCCATCGGCACCGAAAGCTGAAACCTACGGCTGCCGAACGGCTGATCTGGGGCGAAGGCGACGGAACCGACCTGCAGGTACTGGAAACGCCGCTTGGCCGGATGGGGGGACTGATCTGTTGGGAGAACTACATGCCGATGGCCCGAATGGCGCTCTACGAACAGGGCGTGCAACTCTATCTGGCCCCAACGGCGGATGCACGGGAAACCTGGCAGGCCAGCATGCGCCACATTGCCTGCGAGGGGCGTTGCTACGTGCTGGCCTGCAACCAGTACGTGGAGCGCTCGGATTATCCGGAACCTTACCGGGCGGAAATTGCCGATCTGCCGGAAGTGCTGTGCCGGGGCGGCAGTGTGATCGTCGATCCGCTGGGGCAGGTCGTTGCCGGTCCGCTCTGGGACGAGGAAGGGATCCTGTACGCCGATCTCGATCTGCGGGAAGTGGCCAAAGGCAAGCTGGATTTCGATGTAGTGGGGCATTACGCCCGTCGGGATGTGTTTGGGAGATGAAGTTTCCCTGTTTAATTCCCTGGTAGTAAACGGACGCCTTTGGAACTGACCGAAGCGCTTGAACCCGAAGCGAGACCGGCATAGCGTATCAGGATCAATTATCGATCCACCGGGGCTTTCCATCTATAAGTTTTGTCGGTTCCAATTACCGGAAGCATTATGTGGATCCATAAAAGATCAGGATCAAGGTATGAACATCACCCAAAAGGAGGAAAAATTCTGGGATCGCCTGGCGGGCAGGTTTGACCGCAACCCGGAAAGTATAAATAGCGCCGCGGCCGACAAGGCCAAACCGTGGCTTCGCCCCGGAGATCAGGTGCTCGATTTCGGATGTGCCACCGGTACGGTAAGTTGCGCTGTCGCTCCGTCGGTCGGTAAAGTGCTGGGCATTGATATCTCATCCAAAATGATCGAGTTCGCCCGGGAAAAAGCGGAGCGGTTTCAAATCGAAAATGTAGATTTCCAAAAATCCAGTTTATTCGACCAGCGGCTGGAGCACGGCACTTTCGACCTGGTCCTGGCGTTCAATGTGCTTCACCTGATCCCGGATACCCGGGCTATCCTGCGGAGAACGCATGCTCTGCTCAAACCGGGCGGTTTATTCATTTCTCTAACGACCTGCATGGGAAACCGGACCCTGACCAATACCCTGCTGTATCTGGCTTTTCAACCGTTGATCAAATTCGGTGCTATGCCGTTTCTCCACTTCTTTAAGCGGGAAGCCTTGGAAGAAGCCGTTATTAAGGAGGGATTTCAAATGGTGGAACAGGAAGCCTGGCCGGGGAAGGCGAGTTGTTTTTTAGTGTCGCGTAAGCTGGGGAGTTAGCAGAGAGGATCGGAGTAACGAATAATGATGCAAGATCTAACTTCGACTTCAGCATTCTCAAGGATAGGATTCAGTGCCTTCGCAAAGCTGTAATCTACTTTTGAAACGTACTATCGTAAAACGGATGTCCTAAATTCGCTCTTTGCATTCGCCGTCTCACTTGCTGGAGGAATCCCCTTTTATCATCGGGGCGATGCCCTTATCCGGATCAGCGGCCTAGCTGCAAAAAAAATTGGTAGATCAGCAAGGGTTTTACCGCGAAGGGCGTAGCCCTGGCTATGGATTGATCTGGAATGTCCGTTTTCCTATTCTATTTACCGGACCCAACATAAAATGCTAAAGCCAACCACTATTTACGAATAAACGGATTATTTCCATTCTCTGGTAGTTCTTTCCAACTGACATCTCAATTCCACTATATATTCTGTTTCCCGCTGCTCAATCTGCAATTGGTGGTCATCCGGATAGATCAGTTCCAGTCGCTTTTTGACGTTCTCGATGCCGATACCGTGGGAAACGCGGTCCTGATTGGACTGCGGCAGGTAGGAATTTTTACACACAAAAGTCAACTCTCCGCCATCGGATAATTGTATATGGATATCGATCTCGATGTTACTGGCCTGACTGGCGGTACTGTGCTTGAAGGCATTCTCCACAAAAACGATGAGAATCAGGGGCGCGATGCGGTAGCTGCCGGAGTACGGCTCGGCGTGAAAACGCACCGTGCCGCGCTCCTCGATCTGTAATTCGCTGAGCTTGACAAAATTATGGAGTTGTTCGATCTCTTTGGACAGCATTACGTAGGCTTCCCGGCATTCATAAAGCATGTACCGCAGAACGGACGACAGTTCGAGGATGATCTCCGGGGTCTTCGGGGAGTTCTCGATGGCGTAGGAATAGAGGTTATTGAGATTATTGAAGAGAAAATGGGGATTGATCTGCGATTTGAGGAACTGCAGTTCACTTTCTTTAACCGCTGCTTTGAGCTCGTCTACTTCCCGTTGTTTGCCGATGGCGTCCCAGGCGAATTTGAAACCGGACAGGATCGTGATCACCGGGAGGGTTTCCAGCAGGCTATAAAATACACCGGGAAAACTTCTTCCCCGGGTATCGGGAAAATAGATCTTCTCCAGCACCAGTTCCTCCATGATAATGACCCCGGCCATAATAAGGGCCACGAAAAGGAAAAAAGCAAAATACTGCTTCCGGTAAAAAAAGCGGGGGAGCAGTACGTAGTTGATAATAAAGGCCGCTACGGCGTAATTCAGGAAAAAAATGATCTGTTGGGGAGTGATCTGCGGATTGTCTTTGTCGAATGAGTAGAAGCTAAACACCAGTAAGTGCAATCCGATCTGGAAAAGGATCTCACTGTAAGTTATGTTGGTTCCCCTGATTGATCTAGCCATCTGCCAAAGATACGTGATCGTGCTAAAACCCAAAATCCAATTTTCCCAGCGGCCGGGTTTTAGCTTTCAACAACACTTTGACGCTTGCGGGGATAAAGTATGCCGGTCACCGGTTTAATCCTGTCGTTGGGAGAAATCATTGATATTTTTCGGGCGGAGACCGTTAAATTGTAGCGCAATAAACAGGACCCCGGTCCGGGCGGAACGCGGCAACTCCTTTTCGGTTTCGCTGCGGCCCGTTGTCGCTGGATCGCATCCGGAAGGATGAATTTTTCTTCGCCGGGATGGAGTATTGCTCCAGGGTAAATAATTCCCTGTGAGGATCTGATTAGTAAAAAAGTCTGCGGTACTTCGGTGCCGTTCCGATAAAGAATTTTGTTTCATATACTACTTGCTTGGGCTCACTTCGGCAGAACGGAGTGGGCACTTTTTTGTCCAAAAGAAGCGCGCAGGACAAAAAAAAGGCAGTGTCCAATAAATTGGATCACCGCCAAAAGAGCCCCAATATAATTCTTATTTATATTCATTTTTTGAACTCGGTAAATCAGTGTGAAGTTCGCCGAATAGTATTTTTTTTAATATTTTTATTTCCATAGCCTGGCCAAATAGATACCAAATTATGGAAATCAAACACTTCTTTGAAGCTTCTATTGAAGCTATCCGCAGGAAGGAATTTAGTGCATTAGATCAGCTCCAACTCGACAAACCTGCCGCCTTCAATTGGGTGGAAGATATCTTCTATCCCCTCAATGTCCGCGAGAACGGTGATGGGCAGGCCCTGATCTGGACGTACCAGGATCGGGAACGCATCTTCAGTTTTCGCGACATGTACGTTTTGTCCAATCAACTCATCAATTTTCTACGGAAACACGGCTGCGACCGGGGAGATCGCATCTACACCGTACTGCCCCTCATTCCCGAGAACTGGATCAGCTTTCTGGCAACTATCAAGGGCGGTTACATCATCATGCCGACGGCGGTCAATCTGACTAGGGACGATATGGTATACCGCTTTCGCTCCCTGTTGCCGGAGGTGATGATCGCCCAATCGGCCAATGCGGAACTGATCGATGCGGCGGAGCGGGAGTTCGGCAGCGGGATCAAACTCAAGATCCTGACCGAAGGCTCGCGCGAAGGTTGGCATAGCTTTGAGGATATCCTGTCCGAAGCCGAAACCGCCGACCCGGCACCCACCCGGGCGGATGATCCCTTTTTGTACTTTTTCACTTCCGGCACTACCGGACTGCCGAAGATCGTGGTGCATACGCATTTCACCTATCCCTTCGGCCACCTGACCACCTCTTCCTGGCTGGGCTGTAGCCGCGGCGATATCCATTACAATATTTCTTCTCCCGGCTGGGCAAAATTTGCCTGGAGTAGTTTCTTCGCCCCCTGGAATACGGGCGCCACCATCTTTGCGAATCAGGTAGACAGTTTTGTCGCCGGTGAGCAACTGGCCGCCATGGAAAAATACGGGGTTACTACTTTTTGCGGTTCGCCGACGGTGATCCGCATGCTGATCCAGGAGGATCTCACCGCTTACCGGCTGAAACTCCGCTCTAGTTGCGCGGCCGGTGAGCCGCTGAATCCGGAAGTGATCACCAAATGGCAGCAGGGGACCGGGGTAAGCATCCGGGATGGTTACGGCCAGACGGAAACCACCGCTCTCGTCTGCAATCTGGAGGGTGAGCCCATCCGGCCGGGGTCTATGGGCAAACCTACTTTCCTGTACGATATCGGGATCTACGACGATTCGGGTCAGGAATTACCGCCTTTGGAAGAAGGCGTGATCTGCGTTAAACTGGACGAAAAGCGCCATAACGGCGTATTCATCGAATACCTCGAAGACCCGGAGCGCACCGCCAAGGTCTTCCGGGGGGATCTGTATTACACCGGCGATAAAGCCTACCGGGACGAAGACGGTTATTTCTGGTTTGTCGGTCGCAATGACGATGTGATCAAGGCCTCGGCCTACCGGATCGGTCCTTTTGAGGTCGAAAGCGTACTGATCGAGCACGAAGCTGTGGTGGAAGCAGCCGTGGTGGCCAGTCCGCACGAACTGCGTGGCTATGCCGTCAAGGCCTTCATCATGTTGCGGGCGGGGGTGAGCCCCAGCCGGGAGCTGGCCGACGATATTTTCGCCTTTACCGAGCAGAAACTCGCAAAATACAAGGTCCCACGGATCATTGAGTTTCCGGATGCCTTACCCAAGACCATCAGCGGCAAGATCCGGCGGGTAGAACTGCGGGCTAACGAAGCTACGGACCGCCTCAATAAAGTGCAAAAAGCCCAGGAGTACTTCCACGCTAAATACTAGAAGCCATCTCAGAAATGTTTTTGATGGTGAAAAAGAGGGATTTTGGAGCCAGATGAGGCGAAAAAACGGAGCATCCGTATGGACGTGACGTTTTTTGCAACGAAATATGGCTCCAAAACCCCCTTTTGTAGGCCAAAGGATATTTTGAGATGGCTTCTATCATCGACAGGTAGAAGGATACGGAGACCAACCGGCGCTTACTGACCATCCTGATCAAGCGGGCGGTAACTCATACCCGCCACGCCCTTATTCAGGCGGGCTTTTATGCGGATCTCTTCCGAATGGGAATTTTTGAGTACTACCTTTTCTTTCCGACCGATGAATACCCGGGCACTGCCCTGCGCCTCCAGCCTGAAACCCTGGGTTTGGGTTTCGGTATTTTTATCCACCGCACTTACCGCCACCGGAAGGCCGCTGGTATTTTTAAGATCCACGCGGAAATTTTGGTTCTCATCGGCACCCAGCACGAATTCCTGTTCTGCCGGAATGTAGATAGTGGCCCGGTTGCTGCTGCAACTTCCGAAAAATAATAGAGCAGTTACCAGGAGGAATACCTGAAGTAAATTGCCGGGGTTCTCCCGACCCAATTTTATAGTAGCGGAAAGATTCCGGTCGCGCTTATCCAATAAATTCATATTTGCGATTTGAAGATGAAACAATACCGCAAATAAAGCGGCCCAGAGCGGTCGCGTCGACTCAAATGGTATATTGAGACTGCTAAAATTTCCAATTTCGGATTGGGTATACCATTAAGGCAGCCTTGTGTCCCCAGGCCGCTCAAGAATTTCATTTACTTCAATGACGCGGAAGGACCATCCGGTACGGTCACATTTTTCCAACTGCAGACACATCAGGGCAGATTTGAATATTAAACCCTAAAACCCCGAACTGGAATGGAAACCTTCGCCTCCCTGAAACCGACCACCACTTCTAATGCTATTTCGACCAGCCTTACGGCCGGAGCGGTATCCGACCAGGCCCATGCCATGGATAAAACTGCCGACCGGCCGGAAATCCCGCAACGCCCGACACCCGCCTGGATGATCAAACGGTCCCTGCCAATGCGCAGCCGGGAAGACATGCGTCTGCTGGCTACCGGCCATTTGCCGCTGGGCATTTTACCGGACGGATTGCTGCTGCCATCTTTTCGCTACCGTCGCCGGGTAGTGGACAGCCTGCGCGACATGCAGGCGGCCAGATACGATAATACCGATGCCGGCCAGCGGGTAGAAAGCTGGGGCAAACCGCTGGTAGATGCCCCTTCCCTGGACGCCCATCTGCGGCTGTCCGTAGACGAAAGGATACAGGCTATTTCCGATCCATTCGTGGACCGCATCCGGGAATGGCTCACCGGGCTGGGCTATCGGGTGGAGGATCTCATCGATCCGCTGACCGGAATGAAGTACCATGCGGGCATATTGCGGCAGATCAGCGTCAGTAAGTCGAACTCTGTGCTGCACGTGGATGATTTTGTCCGCGACGGTCGGATGAAACCGGATTTTCGCCTGCCGGAGGTGCTCCGCGGGCAACACTATTACCAGATCTCTTTCAATTTATTGCTGGAAGACGGAGGGCACCAGGCGGACCCGCTTTACTGTTACAATCGTTTTTACCGCGATGAAGATGAGTCGTACTGCCTGGCCAATGGCTGGCAGTTTCCGGCCGAACTGATGGAGGACGCCAAATACTATCGCTACCAGCCGAAAGTAGGGGAGGCCTACGTTTTTTCCACTACGGCCTACCACGATATCTTCGGCGGGTCTCCGCTGTCCAACCGGATCACCTGGAGTGTTTTCGGTATCTATGTACCGTCGAAAAATCTGATGTTGCTGTATAATTAAACTAAGTTGCGATGCAAGTTAGGTAGGGGGTATAAAGTAGCGGGTAGAGGGATTACCTATCGTTAAAATGTAACGGTTGCAGTCTCTATACGCTCTTCAACTTGAATTAAGGAAAATGCGGTATCGCTGCCCGGCCTATTTCTGATAGTTCAGCCGTTGGAGCAGTTCTTCGCGGTGGGTATCGCTGAAAGGGATCTCGTGTTCTCCGATCTGGATCTGCTGATTGCGGATAGATTCGATCTTTTCGAGATTGACGATAAAGGATTTGTGTACCCGCATGAAACCGTCCGACGGTAGTTTTTCCTCGATCGCTTTGAGGGTAGATTTGGTGATGACGGGTTTCTTGGCCGTTTCCAGATAGATCTTGACGTAGTCTTTCATGCTTTCCACGTGGCAGACATCCGGGATGTTGATCTTGACCAGCGCGTATTCGACGTGCACGAAAAAGGAAGTCGGAGCTGGTTCTTTCGGGGCCGGCGCGGTAGCAACGGCCGGCTGCAGCGGGATTTTGGACAGGATCTGTTTTTGCTTGTAGATCTCATACGCCCGGTAAGCCGCCTTGGTAAAACGCTCGAGGCTGACCGGCTTCATCAAATAATCGACTACTTCCAGATCGTAGCTTTCCACGGCGTAGTGGTCGTAGGCGGTGACAAAAATGACCAGTGGTTTTTCCGGCAGGCTGCGGAGTAGTTTGGTACCCGTCATCCCCGGCATCTGAATGTCGAGAAAGACGAGATCAACACCTCCGGCGGCGAGGGCATCCATGGCCTCAAAAGCATTTTTGCAACTGCCGGCCAGTTCCAGGAACGGTAACTGCCGGATGTTTTCTTCCAGCAGGTTACGCGCCAGGCGTTCATCATCCACGACCAGGCACCGTAGCTTCATAAACAGGTTGTTTTTGCATTACAGGCAGTTCGGAATGAGCGGTCGACAGTTGCAAATGTAGGTTAATGGAGTACCATTCTTCGTTTTGTTGAATATCTAGTTGATGCGTCTGTGGGTAAAGCAGCTCCAAACGCCGTGAGACGTTGCGCAGCCCGATACCCGAACTGGGATCTTTATCTTCCTGGGATTCAGGGCCCATCCGGTTTTTGACGGAAAAGTAGAGATCATTGCCCTTCACTTTCAGGCGGATATTGATCTCGGGGTCCCGTACGAGACCGACTCCGTGTTTAAAAGCATTCTCCACGAATGGGATCAAAAGCATGGGATCGATAAGCTGATTTCCTGCCTGTCCTTCAATGGACAGTTTAATATCTACATCTTCTTCAAAGCGAATGCGCTGAAGGTCAATGTAATTACGCAGGTAATTTAACTCTTTTTCAAGACTTACCGCCTCCTCACTGGAGGTATAAAGCATGTACCGCATGAGTTCGGACAGCTGGATCGTGACCGGTTCGGCCAGGTCCGACTTGGAACGGATGAGGTATACGATACTATTCAGGATGTTGAACATAAAATGCGGACTGATCTGAGACCGCAGAAAGGACAGTTCCGAACGCAGTCTTTCCTGTTGTTCTTCCTGTTTGTCCATTTCCTGTTTGTTGACGTAGGTAATGAAACCGTAGCCGGTACTGATCGCGGTGGCGAATAAAACCGGTACGATAGACCAGAATATCACATTGCGCGAGAGGCGCAGTTCTTCCGGCATCCACCAGGTGCGAAATCCGTATTGTACAAAAGAGAAACCGAGGATCAGTATCACGAGGGATAGGAGATAGGTCGGTACGCCTTTATTACGGAGTATCTTCGGGATCAGCAATTCCGTGTTGATCAAAAACAACGGAATGTGCGCCAGCCCACCCGGGATCAGATAGATCGCGTAGTTTCTCCAGCGTTCGTTTTCGCCGGCATTGATGATTGGCAGACCGATCCACACCGTCCAGAGAACAATATGAAAAATGATGGGAAGCCAATTACCAGAACTCAGTTTGGCACTGATGCGATTCATACCTTTCGGCTTTTGAACGTGTGATAAAAACTCGCCGGTACGGCAGTAATGAAAACTGCTACCCGGTTCGGAAATGATCACCCGCTCGATTGTTTTAGGAATTCTATATAAAAGTAAGTGGAAACAATTACTCACCGAAACCAGCGGCGATGAAAAGGGGGAATTGTGGCGACGAAAAGTGGAAATGTGTCTATCAGACCGCCAAAAACGCCAAATCTCCGGCATTTCGCCTTTGATCTGCTCATTCTCCGTAAGCATCGACTTTCCCCACATGGCGTGTTATTTTCGCCCATCTTTGCGTCGAAATACCTGTTCTGTAATTAAGGAAATAAAAATAAAACACATTTATGCAATCGTTTGAAAGATCATTTATTGGTCGATTGGTATTGGTGCTAATTCTGGTATTTGGAGTAATCACACTGGATTTTGCCCAGAGACCTACAGGAGCCGGCGGATGGAACCGGGGAGCTGCTGCTAATGGCCGTTTCTACGGTAAAGTAGTAGACGAAGATGGAAAAGGAGTAGGATACGCCGCTGTACAGTTGTATGAAAAGACGATGGCCCCCGAAACCGACCAGGCAACGGAGACCCTGGTATCCGGTCAGATCACAGCCGATAATGGTGATTTCAGTCTGGAAAATGTTCCGGCTGGTAAAAAATATGTCCTGAAGATCTCCTTCCTTGGATTGGGAGATGTTGAACAGGAAGTCGCTTTCGAGAAAGGTAACATGGATATGGACCTCGGGAACATCACCCTGAGCGCCGACGCGGAGAACCTGGAAGAGGTAGTTGTTACCGGACAGGCTTCCACCGTAACCCTGGCCCTGGACAGAAAGGTATTCAAAGTAGAAAAAAATGCGATGGCCGCCGGCGGTACGGCGGAAGATGCCCTTAAGAACGTGCCTTCACTTTCTGTGGATATTGACGGTAATGTCACTCTGAGAAACTCGGCTCCGCAGATCTTTGTGGATGGTCGCCCAACAACCCTGAGCCTGGATCAGATCCCGGCCGATGCGATTGAATCGGTAGAAGTGGTCACCAACCCTTCTGCCAAATACGATGCTTCCGGTGGACAAGCCGGTATTGTAAACATCGTAATGAAAAAGAACCGTAGCCTCGGCTACAACGGTAACATCCGCCTGGGAGGCGATACCCAGGGTGGTTACAACGTCGGTGGTAACCTGAACGCCCGCGAAGGCAAGATCAACGCTTTCCTGAGCTTCAACCTCAACAGCCGCCGCAGTCAGAGTGAGCAGGAGACTTACCGCCAGAACCTGGTGGGCAGTCCGCTTACCGATGTTACCCAGACCGGTAGCAGCGATTTCATCGGGCAGTTCATGAACGCCCGGGCCGGTTTCGACTGGTTTGTGGATAACCGCAACACCTTTACCATTACCGGTTCGGCTACCCGCGGTAAGTTCACCCCGGAAAACGTGATCAACATCCGCACGGATTCACTGTTCCCCGGCCGTACGGCTTTCAGTGAAGCTGTCCGGATCTCCGATTCCGAGCGTGAGTTCCGTAACATGGGCGCTTCCGTACTCTACAAACACCTCTTCCCGAAAAAAGGAAAAGAACTGACGGCTGATTTCAATATCAACCGCATCAGCATCGAAGGAATGGGTAACTTCCGTACGGACTACACCACCAGTAACGTGATCAGCCGCGAACGCCAGGAAAACGGCGGCGGTACCAACTTCATTACCGCGCAGGCGGACTACGTGGAAGAGCTGAACCCACAGATGAAACTGGAAGCTGGTGTCCGCGCTGCGGTTCGCAGCTTTGACAACAGCAACGCCAACTTCGTGCTCAACCAAAATACGAACGAATGGGTGAGACGCTCCAACTTTGCCGATCTGTACGAATTTGAAGATAATGTCTATGCCGCTTATACCGCATTCTCCCACGACCTGGGTAAATGGGGCTATCAGATCGGTTTGAGAGCCGAGAGCAGCACCTACGTAGGTACGCTGCCCGAATCGGATGTCACTTTCGAGAACAACTTCCCGCTGAGCCTGTTCCCGAGTGCCTTCCTGACCCGCAAGCTGAACGAAAAAGATGTGCTGCAGTTCTCCTACAGCCGCCGGATCAACCGTCCGAACTTTTTCCAACTGCTGCCGTTCACGGATTTCTCCGACTCGCTGAACCTGCGTAGAGGTAATGCCAACCTGGTACCGGAATTCACCAACTCCCTGGAAGGTACTTACCAAAACTTCTTCGAGAATGGCAACAACCTGCTGATCTCCGTATACTATAAGCAGGCTTCGGACCTGATCACTTCCTATCAGTTCCAGGAATTCGACCCGAACCTGAACCGCGATGTAGTGATCACCAGCTACGCTAACTCCAGCAACAGTGAAGCTTACGGGGTAGAAGTTACCTTCCGCAACGCCGTCACGAAAGCTATAGAAATGACCACCAACGTAAACCTCTATAACTCTAAGGTGGATGCTTCCAACGTGGAAGCCGGCCTGATCAACGAGCGGTTTACCTGGTTTGCTAAAGAAAATATTGACATCCGCCTCCCGGCCGGTTTCACCATGCAACTTTCCGGTGAATACCAGGGACCGGCAGCCTTCACCCCGTCCGACGGCGGTGGTCACGGCTGGAGAGGAGTGACCAACTCCGCTCAGGGTTATACCATCGGTCGCGGTTATGTAGATGCAGCCGTTCGGAAAGACCTGTTCAACCGCAAGGCTAACCTGACCGTGAGTATCAACGATATCTTCGGTACCCGCAAGAGCGGAAGCTATTCCGAATCCGAGTTCTTCATCCAGGACAGTTGGCGCCTGCGTGCACCGCAACAGGTGAGAGTGAACTTCTCCTACCGCTTCGGTAAAGTGGATTCCTCACTGTTCAAACGGAAGAACAACCGCGTGAATAACGAGGGTATGGATATGATGCAGTAAACAGACAGTAGCCGGCTCGTAGTGAATGCGGGCCGCAGCTTACTCGAATGATCATAAAGAAAAAGGAAAGAAAAGAGGAGCAAGAAGACTCCAAGGTTTGGACAATAGTTGCCTACTCGAAGATCCAATGGCAAGCAAACGAAAACATGAGAGTTTGAGGGCAACTATTGTCCAGCCCATGCTGAAAAAAGAAAGATTAGTTCCAATACCTTTAGTTCAGTCATCCCGAGCGATCGGGATGACTTTTTTTTGTTTCTTTCTCTAGTTTTGTCAATTGGATTGCAAAATAATTAAAAAAATGAATTTTTGTTAATGGTGTCGCAAAAGACAAAAATTTCATTCCCGGAATAAGCGCAGAACTCCACCGTTTTTTTGCTGGCAGTTTGCAGATAGAGTACTACAAGGAATACCCTTCCTGCTGGTAGTCGGTCTTGCAGCGATCACTCGCATCAAGCCAAAATCATGAACGCTCGGAGGCGTTTGCAATGCCGACATAATATCATAGGCAAAGACCATTCACCAAAGTTTTAATGACCCGATCCAAAGCCAGACCAGGCTAAACTTTTTACTTCGAACTGAAAAAGGCAGCCTTGAAGTCCAACATGTACAAATTTTCCTGACCAGGATTTTGAAATTGCTATTGCCATTGAAATTGCCATTTTTCTATCAGTCCATACTTTCAGCACCGAACGCCCCTTGCTGCCGGTAGTCGGTCCTTTAGCAACCATTCGCATCAAAGCCAAAATCATGAACGCTCGGAGGCGTTTGTAACGCCGACATAATATCAATGGCAAAAACCATTCACCAAAGCATTAAAGACTACATCCAGAGCCAAACCAGGCTGAACTTTATTCTTCGAACTGAAAAAGGAAACCTTGAAGTCCAACATGTACAAATTTTCCTGACCAGGATTTTGAAATTGCTATTGCCATTGAAATTACCATTTTTCTATCAGTCCATACTTTCAGCACCGAACGATCCCTCCCGGCGAGTAGCCATTACTTTTTCATCCGCTCGGAGGCGTTTGTAACGCCGACATAATATCAATGGCAAAAACCATTCACCAAAGCATTAAGGCTACATCCAAAACCGAACCAGGCTGAACTTTTTACTTCGAACTGAAAAAGGCAGCCTTGAAGTCCAACATGTACAAATTTTCCTGACCAGGATTTTGAAATTGCTATTGCCATTGAAATTGCCATTTTTCTTCAGTCCAAACTTTCAGCACCGAACGCCCCCTCCCGGCGAATGGCCCTTATTTTTTCATTTCCAGGATCTCCCGCAGGTTGTTCAACAGGATATGATGAGCCGGTACGGCCATCGCCCCGTGACTGTAGCCGTCGAGTTCGTAGATCCGGGTAAACGGATGTTTGATCAATTGCATCATTCGCCAGAGATAGGCCACTTCTTCGTAGCGCCCGTAAATTTCCAGGTTCCGGTCACCCAGGATGAGCACCAGCGGGGGAAGGTTTTTGCGGATATGGCTGAGCGGTGCATACTCATCAACCACCACGTCTTCCCAGCCCAGGCCCCGTTCCTGGCGAATGGTAAAATGCGTGACGGCGTGGCCGCTGTAGGAAATAATGCCGGCCAGGTCGTTGGCATTCAGGTCGTGCTTTTCCAGATAAGTAGTGTCCATGGCGACCATGCTGGCCAGGTACCCGCCGGCCGAGTGCCCCGATACAAATACGGCCTCCGGGTCACCGCCGTACTCCCCGATGTGCTTCATCGTCCAGGCGATGGCCGCGGCGGCATCTTCGATATAGACGGGGGCTTTTACTTGCGGGCTCAGCCGGTAGTTGACAGCTACCACCGCAATGCCCTGTTCTTTCAGTCCTTCGGGGATAAATTTATTACCACCGGTAATCCCTCCTCCGTGGAACCAGACCACCGTGGCGAAATCCGTTTTATTTTCCGGGTAGTAAATATCCAGTCGGCAGCGTTCGCGGGCGTAATCGGTCAGTGGGGTCAGGGTGCTGTCCAGGTACAGCAGTTCCGTTTGGGTGAGATAGGTAGTGGCGCTGTTACTATTTTGGGCATTCAGACCTGCCTGAACGGTAACGAAAAAGATCAGGCCCAGCAGCAGCAATTGGAAGTGTTTGTGGATCATTATAGATTTTTTTGAAAAGGTAATCTATTTTGGCTGGTATCTTCGCAAAAGTGGAATTTTAGCCTATAAATTCAAAAACCGGACCGGGGTTAAACGCTAAAGTCGAGCTTAGCCCGGGCCCGAACGAAAATCGCCGTATGGGAAAGGTAATGGTAGTCGGCAGCAGTAATACGGATATGGTCGTGACCTCAGCCAGAATGCCGCTGGCCGGGGAAACTGTGCTGGGTAACGATTTTTCCATGATCCCCGGAGGGAAAGGGGCCAATCAGGCCGTTGCGGCTGCCCGGGCCGGCGCGGAGGTGGCCTTTATCGCCAAAACCGGCGCGGATGATTTCGGTCGAAAAGCCATCGAGGATTACCGGAAAGACGGTATTCGTACGGACCTCATACTGACCGATCCCCGGGTAGCTTCCGGGGTGGCCATGATCGTGGTGGATGCCGCCAACGGCCAGAATTCCATCGTAGTGGCCCCGGGGGCCAATAGCTATTTATCACCGCAAGATATTCAAGGCCACGCGGCGTCCATTGGCGAAGTGGAAGTACTGCTGGTGCAATTGGAGATCCCGCCGGAAAGCGTGCGGCAGGCCCTGGAAATTGCCAAAGCCGCCGGAGTACGCACCGTGCTCAATCCGGCCCCGGCCCAATCTCTGGATGATGAACTGCTGAGTCTGGTGGACATTATCACCCCAAATGAATCGGAAACCCGGATCCTGACGGGCATCGACCCGGTCGATGACGCGGCGATACGCCGGGCCGCAGGCCTGCTCTTGGAGCAGGTACAGGAGGCCGTGGTGATCACCCTGGGTGCCCGGGGCGTATTCTTTCAAGATCAGACGGCGCCCGGAACTTTCATTCCCACCCGGGAGGTCCAGGCGATCGATACTACCGCCGCCGGAGATGTCTTCAACGGCTACCTGGCCGCTTTGCTGGCCGATGGGCAGGAATTCCAAAAGGCCATCCGACTGGCGAACGAGGCGGCCGGCATTTCCGTAACGCGCAAGGGGGCTCAACCGTCGATTCCTTATTGGCGGGAGCTGGCCGGGTAGGGTAGGGCGGAAAGACAAATGGTTTGCCGAAGAGACTGTTTGAAAACCTCTCACTGGGTTACAAAACGCGGCTTTTACCGCCATTTTGCACCTATTTTTAACTCCGTAGCTGGGCTATGCAGTGAAAAATAGCTTTCAATTGACGGCAAAATCCGGGTTTTTCTCCGACAGCAGAAGTTTTCAAACAGTCTCTAAGCGATACACTTTAAGCAAACCATTTGTCCCATTTTAGCCGATTGGGAAGTGATCAATGCGTCTCTTTCTCCTCCGGGCCAACGCTGATGCTCGGCGCTTTCCATCGCACGTAACCCACCGGATTATCCTGGGCCTTTTTGACCGCCCGGCTGGTGCGCCTTTTGTCGTAGATCATGGCAAAGGTCATGATCAGACTGGTGGCAATAATGATGAACAGCAGGATACCCGCCTCGAAACCTTCCACCCGCACTTCCGTCGGAATGGCATTGAACAACAGAATGGTGATCAGGCCCCGGGGCGCAATGTAGAGTTGCGGAACGATATCCGCCCCGACAAAAATCCGTAGGATGATGAACCGGATCAGGTAAATGGACAGAATAATGAGTCCGCTGACCAGCGCGACGTTTAGGCTCGCCAGTGAAGCGAGGGAAATGGTCAGACCGAAGATCACAAAGAAGAAAGTCCGGACGACAAAGGCGGTCTCCATGGTAATGACGTGCAGCCCCTCGTAGATGCCCTTGGCCTTTTCCAGATTGAGCCATTTACTCAGCGGCCCCCGGAAGAACAACTGCATATTGGCGATCAGCAGCCCGAAGATCAGGATGATGATCAGTGAGGACAGGTGCATCTGCTTTCCTACTGAATAGAGCAGGAGCAGTACGGCGATCAGGAGAAAGAGCTTCACGTGGCTCCGGATATTCTGAAACACCAGAATGATGAGGTAACTGGCAATGAAGGAGATCACCAGGGTCAGTACCAGATTACCCGCAAAGCCGGCCAGGCCGCTGCTGTGTTCGGCGGCATCGATCTGTCCGGTCAGGAAGTAGAACAGCATGATCCCGAGAATGTCCGAAAAAGTACTTTCGTAAATATGGAATTCCTTTTTCACTTCCGTCAGTCCGCTCACACTGGGAATGATGATGGCACTGGACAGGATCGAGAGTGGCGTGGCGTACAACCAGGCCGTTTTGGTATCCATGCCGGGAATGAACTCCTGCAGAATGAGCGCCGCGATCCAGGTGGACCCAATGAGCCCGATCAGCGCGATACCGAGGGCCTTGGCAATGGGCAGGTATTTATCCTTGCGCAGTTTCAGTTCCAGTGCGGCTTCCAGTACGATCATGATCAGCCCGATGATCCCCAGTACCTCCAGGATGGGATCGAAGTTCAGATCGCCGCCGCCAACGGCATCCAGCACGAATTTTAGTCCGATCCCCAGTAAGATCAGCATGAGTACCGAGGGAATGTTGGTCTTCCTTGATACCTCCCCGAAGAAGAAGGAAAGGATGATGATGACCGAAGCCTCGATAATTAGATTGTAAGAAGTTAAAAAATCCATTTGAGTGTGTTTTATGGCGCGGGATCCGTTGCCGAGTAGGGTATGCCTACGCTTTCGGCCGGTTCCCGGTGGCTATGCTTCGTTTAAATGACATTCGTAGCCCCATTCCCGGATGAGGGCCATGAGATCGTGCAGATGGTTTTCTTCCCGCACCAGCACCCGGGCTTCCAGTTGCTGATCCCGCTCGTCGTGAGCGGTGATCTCCGGCTTGTGGCTCCAGTCCAGATAGGGCGTGGTCACAAAGAGGTGTTGCAGGTGTTGCAGATGGCGGACTTTACTATCCTTATCCTTCGGGCGGATCTGCAGGTGGTAAAATCCTCCGATCTCATCGCCGGCGATCACGGTATAACCGCTATCCAGCAGCTTACCGTAGGACAATTTATACAAGCCTTCCTTGGTCTGTAACTCTACGCCCAGTCGGCTGATCTCCAGAACGACGCCTTCCACCTGGCCGGCGCGCAGCCGCGCACCCCGCTCGATGTGATGATCCATCTGAATGACCCGGCCGGCAATGTAGTTGCGTAAGTGGGTGAAGCCACTCAGAAAGAGCAGGGCCAGCAATAAGCCGTGAAATACCGGATTGATCAGCACAAAAATGCCGCCCACCCAGATCACCGCCAGGGGTTCGAAAACCAGAATGAGGAACCGGATCACCCGGTGGACCGGTTGCATCCAACTCCCCATCACCACGACGCGGGTCAGCAACCGATCGATAAACTGCAGGGCAAAGAACAGGCCGAGCAACAGTACGATGCTGCTCAACAAGTAGCCCCAGCTAAATTGAACGGATAAGATATCTTCCATAATCTACCGGTGGAATTTCAGATAATTTTTCTTTTCGAGAATACGACCCAGGTCATTGGCCGCGGATTCAGTGATCTCCAGCCAGCCGTCGGCAGCACGACGCAGCAGACCAATACTGATCAGTCGCTGCAATACGCCCCGGTATTTATCGGAGAAGGCCGGACCGAAGAGTTTGCGCAGGCGGTACTCGTTGGTCTTTTTGGCCAGCACCACACTCGATAGCAGGAGTGCACTTTCCTGACTGATCACATCGGGCAGCTCGTAGAGGTTCTTCAGGTGATGCATCACCCGGTCTTCGTCGATGGCGTGGGTGGAAAAGGCCCAGATGTTCAGCGCTTCGCCGATATTGCCGTTGGCCGCCTTGTGTACCTTGGCCGTCATTTGCTGGAATTGCTGCGGGTGCACTTCACGTTCCTTGCTATCGAGCAACTCCTTGTGCGTAGCGCCGTGGCGGATCATGATCGCGTCCCGCACATCCTGCAGGGGCATCCGGTCCAGGTTGATCTCCGCCTGGAAGACCTTCATGATGTCGAAAAAGCGTTCCAGTTGGTGACGCAGACTGTTGCCCATAGCCACCAGAAAGAACAGGTGGTTTCCGTAATCGTCGATATACCGCCGGAGGGCGCTGACGTTTTTGCCGAGGGAGATATTGTGGTCCCGCCACAGTTCCAGATCATCGATCCAGATGAGGTAAGGCGTATTCAGGGTGTGTTTCCGGATAAAGCTCAGGGCTTCTTCCAGATCGTAGGTGGTACTCATGCGTCGTCCCTGCACCGTAATGCTCGACTGCGGAGCCAACCGGATCGTCCGTTGCGGAAAATACCGGTTGCTGACCAGTTCGCCCATCAGCGACTTGCCGGACAAACGCTGACCGGTAAGGGCTACCGCGCCCCGGTAACCGTTGCGCCAGTCCTGAATGAGCCGCTCCAGATGATTGAGTTCATCCTGTCGGCCGACCCAGAAAGATTCGCCGATGTATCCCTTGGTCAGGAATAGGCTGTTGTAGTGGGTATTGGTGGTTTCCCAGTTCCTGCTTTGCAGATAACGCACTACCTTTTCGGATACGGAGAGGGATTCTTCGATCTCCACCGTTTTCCGGAAGCGGCTAAAGGCCTTACTCTGGTTGACGGTCCATTCCTGCAGGCGGCTGACCAGCGCGTTCTGGTTCACGCGCAGTTTATTGATGGTCGACTGCAGCGGTACCGGCAGAAAACTATCGCTATGGTGGTAAATGCGGCTCAGGCTGAAGCTGTCCTTCATCCGGGCCTGCACCATTTCCTTCAGGCGCAGCATATCCTGCTCGGTGGCGTCGGATTTGCGGATAAACGACTGCATCGGATAGACGAGGTCTTTCCGGTCGAATTCAATATTTTTGCTTTCCGCACCGTCGGAAGCCAGTAGCAGCGCCCGGTTGCGGATATTGAGCAGGGACATTTTCAGCCCGTTGGTATTCAGTTCGGTGATCTCCCAGATCTCGTAGAGCAGAGGCAGGACTTCCGAATCCATCCATTGCCGCGTACTGCGCTGGAAATTGATCTCCTTGTACAGGATCAGTCCGCCTTCCGTATCTACGGGCACCTGGATCTTTTCCTGGAGAGAGGCCAGCTTTTTTTCTGCGATGGCCGAAAATTCGGAAAGGTGATTGGCCAGTTGAATGTCGGCCTCTTTTTCTTCGAGCTGGTTGGCGATCTTTCCCGGTTTCACCTCGCCGTTGTGCAGGATGGAATCGATGGCCTGCTGGGCGATCTTGCGGTGCTGGACCAGTTCTTCCTGGCAGGCCGCTACCGTTTCAAAAAGCGCTTCCCGGATCACCTGAAAGGCCTCGGCGGTTTCGCTGAGTTCCCGGAAGGAATCCACCAGCTGGTCCAGTTGGCTGAGTATTTCCTGCAACTGATCCCGGTAGACCGGCCAGGGATTTTGCTGTAATTTCAATTCCCGGAGGATCTTTTCTACGCCGCCTTTCTGTTTGCGGGCGTCCTGCAGGCGTTTGTCCAGCAAACCCGATAACTCGGATGCGGCCTGCCGGACCGTATCCTGCGAGGCCTCGTACAATTCGATCACTTCTTCTTTGGGAATGGCCCTGACCTGATGGAGAATAAAGGCCTTTTGTAATTCAAACAACACATCCCGCCAGAGGATCAAAAATCCCTTGGCGCCTTCCGGCCAGAAATAGGTGGCGAAAAAGGCCTGCTGACGGGCGGTGATGGACGGCGCTTTTTTTTGTTCCCACAATTCGTAATAGTGATTCCCGAAGCGAACAAAGGCTTCGACTATCTGGTGCCCCTGCCGGGCCATTTGTTCCAGAAATGCGGCATCCGCTGCGTCGATCTGCCATTCGGGAATACCGTTTTGCAGCACCTCATCGAGCTGGGGGGCAATGTCTTTGCGGTTTTCTTGAGAGATTTCGGTCATTTATCGGATGTCTTAAAGTATACGCTAAGAGACTGCATTAGCACCTGAACTACCGGGAAAACGAAGGCTGCCACCGGTTGAGCGGTTTTAAAACAGTCCTGTACATGGACTGGCGTAAGATAGCTGGTCACAATAGTGTTGGCTGTATTGGCTAAGATAATATTTTATTGCGGTTTCGGGCACCCAGGCCGGGTACTCGGTCGACGACGGGCGATCCGGCGTTGACCATCGGATCATTTTGGCCGGTCCGCAAGCGGGGTTTAGCGGAAATCTTACCTATAAATCCAGTTTCACCCCAACGGGTTCAATAAAACTTTCGGTCTTTTCCGTTAGTATTTATAAAGTCAGGCCGTGCGGTCTTCGCCTGTCGATAGCCAGTAGGTTTAGATCAAGATTTGTCGGGTAATTAAGAAAATAATAGATTTGCTGGTTTGGAGTCCGATAGTTTAAAAGTTAACTTGCGGCATCTTTGTACAAAAAAAATTATCTTTCGCCCTAAAGAAAGGACCAGTCTATGAAAATACCAAAACCTTTACGCATTATTCTCGGCGCGCTTTTACTCAGTGGCAGCCTGGCTGCTCAGGATATTCACAACTCTCTTTTTAATATGTCTCCCTTATCGCTCAACCCGGCGCTGACCGGTGCGTTTGAGGGCACGGCCCGGATCGGCGGTATCTACCGGGCACAGGATTTTGGTATTACGGATGTCAGAGGATATTACTCACCGAGTTTTTACGTCGACGCGCCGGTGATCCAGGGATTCCGTAAACAGGACTGGATCGGCGCCGGATTCATGGTCTACAGCGATAATGCCGGTACCACCCGGCTGCGCACCAATATATCCGGCCTTTCGGGAAGTTACCACTTTGCCGTGGATAAGAACCGCAATACGGTACTGACCCTGGGCGTACAGTGGGGGAGCGTCTCCCGCCGGTTTGACGCCAGCCAGGCGATCCTGTCCGATACCTTCGACGAAGCTTTCGGCGGCCTGGGCAACCCCAGCACTACCGACCCGCTGGCTTCTCCCAACGGTAATAACAACAACAATCCGGACGATGTAGAGACCTCTTTCAGCGATATCAACGCGGGTTTGATGCTGCGTTCCACCATCAACGACCAGACCCGTCTGGAGCTGGGGCTTTCCATGGGGCACATCACTGCTCCCAACTATTCCTTCAGAGGGGGCGGAGGCAATACCGGGGGCGGACCCACCGATCCGGTTACCCGCAGCGATCGTCCGCGCAAGATCGTGGCGCACGGACGCCTGCTGACCCAGCTGACGGAAGTATTCAGCTTTGAACCGACCTTCCTTTTCCAGACCACTGCCGGGCAGTCCGAGATCGGGATCCAGGCCTGGGGCGGTTACCGGATCAATCCGGACGCCAAGGCCAACTTCGGTCTGGGTTACCGTGTAGGCGATGCCGGCAAGATCCTGTTAGGGCTGGATTATAAAGATCTGCGGGCGGCTTTGAGTTACGATATCACCCTTTCGGATCGCCACCGGATCAACGACTATAACGGAGCCTTTGAGATCGCGGCTTACTACATCATCAAGGTTTACAAAAAACCGAACGTGAAGCCGGCCATCTTCTGCCCGCAGTTTTAACGGTTTTTTAAGCATTATAACTGCCTAAATTTCGTTATACTTGATAGCTCCATATCCTTTATTGAATGAATAATCCCGGTAAATTCCGGAAAACCGGAACCCTGAACCGGGAACCGATTAAAACACATATTATGAAAAGGCTGTTACCGCTTTTCATCCTAACCATCGGAACGCTGCTGCAGGTGGACGCACAACCCCTGAACAAAGCTTCCTACGAAACCATGATCGAAACGGCAGAAGAGCTGGTCGATCTGAAAGATTATTACAACGCTCTGGACTGGTACGAAAAAGCCTTCGAAGAGCGCGAAGATAAAGCCCTGATCCCCATCATTGCCAAAATGAACTACGAACTGCGGGATTACGGACGCGCCGAGCGCTGGTATACCCGGCTGCTGCGTCGTGCGGAGGATACGGAATATCCCGAGGAGCGCTATTACCTCGCCCGCTCCCTCAAAATGCAGGGCAAATACGACGAGGCCATCCTCGCTTTCCAGGAGTATCTGCTGCTGACGGATGACCCGGATATGAAAAAAATGGTTGAGAATGAGCTGACCGGTTGTGAAATGGCGCAGGTGCTGCCCGAAAACCCACAGGGCGTGACCATCGAGAGTGCCGGCCGGGATGTCAACTCCCCGACTTCCGAATATTCTCCGACCATGTCACCGGACGGAAATACCCTTTACTTCGCCGCTTTGGAGGAAAGACGCGAAGTAACGATCATCAAGGATGCGGGTGATGATTTCTACGCCAAGATCTACCAGTCGGCTAAAGATGATGACGAATGGGACAAACCCGATGCACTGGACGAAAAGATCAACCGCCCGGGATTCCACTCCGTCAACCCGAGCCTTTCTCCAGACGGTCGCCGGATGTATTTCAACCGCGTACAACTGCAGGGTAACAAACCCGGAGAGACCAAGATCTACTGGAGTGAATACGGTGACGGCGGCTGGCTGAGCGCCAACGAAGTGGAAGGGGTAAACGGCGATTATCTGGCGTTGCATCCCACCGTCGGTGAACTGTTCGGTAAAGAAGTGCTGTTCTTTGTATCCAATATGGAAGGCGGACACGGCAACTACGATATCTACTACGCGACCTACGAAGGTGCCGGCAAATATTCCGATCCGGTCAACCTGGGCGAGACGATCAACAGCATCGGCAACGAATACTCCCCCCACTACCACGACGGTACGCTGTACTTTAGTTCGGACGGGCACCCGGGGCTTGGAGGTTACGATATTTTCTATTCCGTCTGGGATGGTTCTTCCTGGAGCCAGCCCAAGAATATGGGCAAAAGTTTCAACTCCAGTGTGGACGATATGTACTTCCGTCTGGACGAAAGCGGCTACAACGGCTACTTCACGTCCAACCGGCCGGAAGGACGCTCTCTGAAAAGCAAGACCTGCTGTGACGATATTTACAGCTTCAACATCGCTCAACTGTACGCAGACCTGGTCGTCGGTGTTTTCAGCGAGGAAAAGAAACCGATCCTGGGCGCTACCGTAAAGCTGGTGAAAATGGTTAACGACACACCGGGCGAAACGGATGCCAAAACCCAGGAGAAGGGGAACCGCTTTGACTACGGTCTGGAGCTGGAAGCTCCCTACAAAGTGGTGGCTACCGCCGAAGGATACTATCCCGATTCGGTAGGGCTGAACACCGTCGGGCTGAAAGAATCCAAAACCTTTGAGCACCGTTTCTTCCTAAAGGCGAAACCGGTACCGCCGGCCGAACCGGAATTCGACACCATCACCATCGAAGAAGCGATCGTACTGGAAAATATTCTCTATGAATTCGACAGTGATCGCATTCTGCCGGAAGCGGAAAGTGACCTCGAAGTAGTGAAGGGTTTGATGGAACAGTATCCGGATATGCGCATCGAACTGAGTGCCCATACGGATTACCGGGGTGATGATGATTACAACCAGCGCCTCTCTCAATCCCGGGCCGAATCCGCCCGTCGTTGGTTGATCCGCAACGGGATCTCCCGCAGCCGGATCGAAGCCGTGGGTTACGGAGAGACCAAATGGCAAACCGTAAGTGCCCGGGCGGCGACGATGAATCCCTTCCTCACCGAAGGAGAAGTGCTGACCCCCGAATACATCGATGCCCTGCCGACCAAAGAAGAGCAGGAAGTCGCTCACCTGCTCAATCGCCGGACGGAATTCAAGATCATTGAAGGCCCGACCAGCATTACCATCAAGCGGACCGAACTGCGCAAGAAACCGACAACCAAGTCGTCGAACGATCGCCGGTCACTGCCGGTCATGCCCCAACAGGATACCATTAAAGTGAGCGAAATGTCTTCGCTCTACGGCAAATCACTCAAGCAGGTACCTATCATGGATTTTGCGGAGCGAAAAGTGGCGCTGGGTAAAGTGAAAAAAGGCGAAACCCGCGAATTCGATTACACCTTCACCAATCGCGGAACGGTACCTCTGCAGATCTCGATCATTACGGCCTGCGAATGTACCACTACCGATTATTCTACCGAACCGGTAGCTCCCGGAGAAACCGGTAAAATCCACATCCTCTTCGACAGTTCCGAAAAGGATTACGAGGAGATCATCGATGTGACGGTGATGCTGGAAAACGTAGATGCGGAGGGCATTCCGATCATTGAGAATCTGGAATATAGTTTCGACATTGAAAAGTAGGAGTAGGGGAGAGACTTTCCAGGTTTCCAAAAACTTACGGTATGCACACATTTTGTGTAAGTTCTTTGACAAGATTGCTACCTGAATAAATAATATCCTTCGAGGATGTTATAGAAGCGGTTTAAGCCTCTAATAAAAGTAATGGGCCCTG